>NZ_KI519397.1:98543-99246 GCF_000482385.1 Nocardia sp. CNY236 | reverse complement strand
CGAAGAACACTGTCCGGCCCCGTTGCCAGCCGACCCGCTCCATGATCACCGTCGTCGGCATATCGGGAAACTCCGCCAGCAACTCCCGGATCGCCGGCTCGAACTCATCGACCACCGAACCCTTCGGCTTGCGCCGATATCGCGGCGGCTCATGCGCCGCCAGCGCCTTCTTCACCGTGTTCTTCGAGATCTTCAACCGGCGAGCTATCGCCCGGATCGCCATACCCTCCGAGCGATGCAACCGGCGGATCTCCGCCCAGTCCTCCACGTTCAACACCTCATGATCGTTCACGGGTGGGTCAATATTCACCCGGAACCAGAGGGTCAGTATTCAGCCGGATGCGACAATCAGCCCTACGAGGGTTGGCAACATGGTGCCTCGGCCAGCGCGGCCGCGGCCGGTGTCGGTCCTCATCAGCCCTACGAGGGTTGGCAACACGATTCGCACGAGCGGTTCACCGCGGCGGCGGCCCATGTCCTCATCAGCCCTACGAGGGTTGGCAACGGCAAACCACACCCCGCCAAACCGACACCACCCGCGTCCTCATCAGCCCTACGAGGGTTGGCAACTGAGCATGCGCGCGGTGATCCCTGGAGGCGACCGATGAGTCCTCATCAGCCCTACGAGGGTTGGCAACGCCGAGCGTTCGATGACGTAGCGGCCCAGCGGCATGTCCTCATCAGCCCTACGAGGGTTGGCAAC
>NZ_KI519397.1:88501-97834 GCF_000482385.1 Nocardia sp. CNY236 | reverse complement strand
CCCGTCCTCATCAGCCCTACGAGGGTTGGCAACGCAGGCACCACCGGTGGAAGGTCCTCGATATCGGCCGGGTCCTCATCAGCCCTACGAGGGTTGGCAACGGAGTCAGCTGATTTGGGACAGAGCCGACAGTGGCGGGGTCCTCATCAGCCCTACGAGGGTTGGCAAGACGGTTCCGACGCTTGGAAATCCGCATCAACTGTTCCTCGAAGTCGGCAACGGATTCTGCTGTCACGGCGAGGTTGGCTCCGCACTTCCGCAGCGACGTGAGCGCTCAGGCAGGAGATCTCAAAGTCGCGGACTCTACCACACGGCACCCTAGGAACAATCCACTGCCACGTCCTGCTCAAGCTGCTCAACGCTCTTCCTCAGGTCCACGCGAAGCAGCTCTGCGTTTGGCCGAACTGGTCCAGCGCGTTCAATACAGCGTACTTCGTCGCCAAGCCGATCGTCCGATCTAAGTGGCCGGTCGCCTCGGGCAGTTTCCCGGCTTCGCGACCGGACCGCATGCCACCTCCAACATCTGGTAGATCAAGCCGCCAGCTGATGCGTGGAAATATCCGGCGCCGAACGGGCATGCCGGTGAACGTACTCGACTGATGTGACTACTTTGAATGGTCCTCACTTCCTGGTACTGTCCAGATCCGGACTCGCTGTCCTTCTAGGTTTGCAACACTGACGCGACGACTTGCTCGAGCGCGATTTCATTCATCACCCCTCCGAGGGTTCGTGTATCTAGTTACGGCGGATACACGCTGTCCGATCGTGGACGTGGGCCTGTGCTGTGCACGCGTCCCTGGTGCGGGTTGCCACAGCGCGCCCGAAGAGCAAGGAAGGGGAGGATCGTGGCATCAAGAACCGAAGCGTCGAGCTGCCGGATCGATCCCGTCAGCACGACGCCGCCGCGACACATCGAGGAGGCTATGCCCAGCCTCGAACGGCCCATCCCCGGCCTGCCCGAACGTCCCTCCACCGCTCTCGGGATAGTCGGCACTGTCATCGATGCCGTCATCGACGGTCGGCTCGATTGGGTACGAACTGCTCGTTTGCTGATCATCGTTGGGGCGGTGACTACTGCCGCCACACTGGTATTGGTGGTGCTATAGCTGTGGTTGACGTGCTAAGCCCCGTAGGAAGCGGACAGACACCACTGGCGCAGATCGTAAATGCTGGTCCAATTACTGGGTTGAAGCCCTCGACTTCCACCGGATCTGAACCACCTGTCGGCCGCTGGCACTACAGTTTCGCTCAGTTCACAAGAGGGGAGGCAATCGATTGAGACTGCGTATCGGGGTGTCTACGTCTGCAAGCGAGGTGCCGTGGGCCAAGGTTCTGGAACCCGGCCGAGCGGTTTGTTACCGGCTACTGACGGAGAGTGCTCCTGCATTGGCCGAGCGTCTGCATGAGTGGGGCTGGGGGGATCACAGAATGGTGCCGTTCGGGTATTCGGGGCCGGTGTTCCCGCGAGCTCCGAGGCGGAAGGGCGTCTACTCGGCGGGCGGAGCGGGATATGTGGAGTTGGGAAGCCCCCTACCGGAGGTGGTCGCCGCGTGGTCGGTGACGTTGACAAGGTGCGAGAAGATCGATTGGGGCGGTGTGTCGCTACGTGTCGAGGGCATCTCTCTTATCGAGACCGAGTCCGATGCCCAGACCGCACGTTGGCGCACACGAACTCCGGTGGTGATGAAAGGCTCAGGACACGACGACAATGGCGTCCGGAGCACTCGTCAGGCATGGCTGTTGCCGATGGAGCCCGAGTTTCATTCCTATTTCGAAAACAACCTGCGACGCAAGGCCGAGACCTTGGGGCTGACACCGGATGTCGCGTTGGAAGAAGTCACATGGGTGGGGCCGAAGCGGTCCTTTGCGGTGGGCGATGGATCGAAGCCGGGCGCGTCGGTCGAGGTGGTACTCCGAGGCGACGCGAAGGTGCTCAATGGGATCCGTGACTGGGGACTGGGCCAAGCGAATGCGGCTGGATTCGGTTGGGTGGCAGCGTGAGCAGCGCGGAGACTCGTGCCGAAACGAGTGTGCGGTTGACGCCACATCCGCTACAACGGGTAGGTGCCTACGCACTACTCCGACTGGCCGGACTCAACACGACTCGGCGGCACCCCGAATCGCTGACCGACGCCGAATTCGAAGCCGCATGGGGCACGATGACCGACGATGTGGTTGCCACAGCTTGGCTCGAGGACACCAAGGCGCCGGGAGCGTTCTGGTTGTCATCGAGCTACTTGTTCTGGCCGAACTCGAAGGTGAACCCGACCAATCGTAGGACGCTGACCGAGCGGCAGCGGGTAGAGCTGATCCAGACATGGCGGACGCTGCCGGCCGCCGCTCCCATCGAGCTATCGGGTGTGCCCTGCACGTTATGTGGACAGATGGCATGCGGCTTCTACGGCAAGGTCGACGTTCCCTTGGCGGCCAGTGTGGAACATCGCAATTCGACAGTGCCCGGGCATGAAGGATTGGCATTGTGCCAGGGTTGTCTTGGCAGCTTCTACGCGATGCCGTACGGGTGTGCTATCAATGGCGGTAAGGCATCGATACTGCACAGCTGGGACGATTCTGCGCTGGCCATGTTCACTACACGTCAGGTGCGCCTGACGCGACGTCGAATCAACCTGAAGTCGACATCTGCTAACGAGCTCAGGTATTCGCGGGAAGTAGAGGCACTTCGTGCGCTGAAGTCCTACGACGATCGTCTACGCGACGGAGTGGAGTTGTATGTATTCAGCAACTCCAACAAGCAGCAGACCCTGGATGTGTACGGAGTCGACCAACCGTTGGCGGAGTGGCTGCGGTCTACAGTTCACTCCCCCGCCCTGAAGGCAGGGTACAAGTATCTGATCCGGGCCCACTATTCATCGAAGGTCCCCGGTGCGGTCCGACTGGCCTACAACATTTTCCGCCACCCGCATCGGGTCCCGATCACCGCTGTCGACTATTTGTCCCAGCTGACGGCTGAGAAGGGTGCGCCACCGCCGGAGACGGAGGCGCTCGCACAGTTGCATCGCTCTTTCATCGAGGAGGTATTCGGCGTGGCGCAACGTGATGTCGACCAAATCACGCGGCTCGGCAACAGTATCGGAGCGCTGTTGCTCGAGGCTCCAGAGAGGGGCATGCTCAAGCAGTTCGAGCATGCCCAGTCCGACCCGATGCGACTTCAGGCGTGGCTGAAGCGCAGCGCAACCAAGTGGACGCTCGAGCGGAAAGTGACCGAGCCGCTGGTGACAACCGAACAGTGGCGGTTGTTGTTCGAGCCCGGCGACCGTGTTCGATTCCACCGTGATCTGCTGTTCGTCGCAGTACTCGAGCATCTGGCACGGAACCAGTGGCTGGCCGGTACACCCAACGATCGCGACGACCGTGACGACGACATTCTGACGGAGGACGAGGATCAGTGACCTATCTCGTGGGCAAGATAGCCTTGGACATCACCGCCGGCGCACCGAACAACGGTCGCGGTGAAAGCAATATCGGTGAGGTCAAGAAGATGTACATCGGCCGGAATCCGCACCCGTATGTCTCCGCGCAGGCGTTTCGCCGCTGGGTACGTGACAGCTTCCCTTCCGAAACCGCGCCGTCGCCGGTGACTCGTTCGGGTACAGGTAAGAACCAGCAGGCCTACACCGCTGGGCGCCCTGACCTGTATGTCGACGACGACTTGTTCGGCTACATGGTGGCGATCAAAAAGGAGAATTTTCAGCGCGACACCGTCCTGGCGACCGGAACGCTGGTATCGGTGACTCCGAGGCGGCCGACCAGAGATTTCGGGACGATGAGTCGTGGGTTCGGCCCCAACGAGAACCCGGTGATCCACGAACACGAGCACTTCTCGGCCGAGGTGGCCGGTGACATCCTGATCGATGTCGCGCGGATCGGGGTTTTCCAGGTGCTGGGCAGCGGGTTGCGGCGCAATCTCACCGACGCCGCGGCCAAGGAAGCCGAGGCAGCCGGCGCCGAGCGGGTGAGCTTTCGCGGCCTGGACAGTCTGCGATTGCCGCTCGCCGAGCGTCGACGGCGACTGGCGGTGTTGTTGAACACCCTGGCCGAGGTCTGTGGTGGTGCGAAGCGGGCCCTGCATTACGGGGATCGGTCACCCGCACTGACCGTCCTGGCGCCGATCGAAGGTGGCAACAATCCGTTCACACGGGTACTCACGGCTCGGGCAACGCGCGAGGATCAAGGCTATCCGCACCTGGAAACCGCTTTCGAAGCTGGTGTGTTGCGTGAGGAGATCGCGGCGTGGTCCGATGTGCTGAGCAAACCAGTGCATGTGGGGTGGGCTCCAGGGTTCCTCGCTGGGCAGCGCGAACAGGCTCGTTCGGAGCTCGATGATCTGATCGAGGACGGCACGCTGGTGATCGATCATCCCCGTGTCGTGTTGCGGGGGCTGGCCAAGGAGGTCGAGGCCGGAACCCGCGACGAGTGGTTCGAGGACACGCCGCGGTGAACCGGGCGTTGCAGGTGACGGTCACCGCGGCCGTGGCCTCTTTCCGCAACCCTCTGTATGCCGGGGTGCAGGTCGGGTTGCCATGTCCCCCACCGTCGACCATCGCAGGATTGTTGGCGGGCGCCGCAGGTGGTTGGGATCGCGTTCCGACGGGTTTGCGATTCGGTGCAGCATTCACAGCGGCCGGGGCAGGGATCGATCTCGAGACCTACCATCCGCTCGACGGACGAGGGCGGCCTACTGCGGCCACACCGAAGGATCGGGAATTCCTGGCCGACGTGATGCTGACCTTGTGGCTGGTCGACGACATCGACTTCTGGGCCGATGCGCTGCGCCGACCGGTATGGCCGCTGCGACTGGGCCGTAGTCAGGATCTGGCAGCCGCACGCACCACGGAAGTGGACCTGGTCGCCGGCGCTGGTCGGCAAGGTACCGCGATCGTGCCGGAAACGCTGAGCAGGGCAGGTAAGTGGTTGCGGCTGCCCACAGCGGTGAGTATCGACCGGGCGCGGAACCGTTGGGATGGATACCGATACGCGCCCAGCGGAAGTGAGACAGTGATCGACACCGAACGGTCTGTTGTCGACAACACGGCCGAGTCGGATCGTCAGGCATTGGCGCTGTTGGAGTCCGTTCACCCGGCGCAGTTCGACAGCGGACACGGCGATGGATGAGCTCGCCACCTTGCGAGCGAAGAGCCCGCGTACCGGATTTCCGCACGGTGAGTCGTTGACGGATCACCTGTCCATGACGCTGGAGGGCGCGCGACGACTCGAGCGGCGAGTCGGTCGTATCCGTGCGATGCCGGATGACTTCTGGCGCTGGGTGTTGGCTGCGGCGTTGACCCACGATGCGGGTAAGGTGCCGGATGGGTTCCAGGCGATGGTCGCTGATGGCGCCGGCGCGGTGTGGGGGCAACGACACGAGGTGTATTCGCTCGGTTTCGTCGCTGATCTGCTCGCGTCCTGGCCAGAGCTGGACAGGCGCTGGGTGGGTATCGGAGTCGTGACCCATCACCGGCAGTTGACGGGTGTCGCGGGACGGTCGATCCTGTCGCTCTATAACGACATCGATGTTGCGGCTTTCGCGACTCGATTCGGTCCGGTCTCCCCGATCGCGCAGCGGCAGCTGCGGCAGTGGCTCGCATCAGTCCTGCGCGAGGAGAAATTGGCCGACCCGTCGCTCGACTCCGAGCGCGATCTCGCCGAAGCCGCATTCGATCTGCTCGAGCAACTACGTCAGCGGTGGGAAAACCCCGATGACATCGACACGGACCACAACTTGACCGCGGTCCTGATCCAGGGGGCTGTCACCTTCGCCGACCACGTGTCCTCTGCGCATGGGCAGCTGCTCACCGACCAGCCAATCGATGCCGGATTCGCCGAGAGGTTCACCGTCGCAATGGCTTCCTCGGGCAAGCCGCTGCGTCGACATCAACACGAAGCCGCTGCGATCGCAGGCCATCTCATGCTGCGTACACCGACCGGGTCGGGGAAGACCGAAGCCGCGCTCCTGTGGGTGGCACGGCAGGTCAGCGAACTTCAAGCGCAGTACGGTGGACAGCCACGGGTCTTCTACCTGTTGCCCTACCTGGCGTCGATCAATGCGATGGTCGATCGTGTCGGCCATATCCTGGGCGACGCTGATGTGGTAGGCGTACTACATTCCAAGGCCGCTGCCTACCACCTGCATCGCTCGCTGTGCGGTGATGAGGATGCCTCCAACGCGGCCACCCGTGCGGTATCGCGCTCCGCGGCCACGCGACTGTTCCGGGAACTCGTGCGAGTGGGTACGCCATATCAGCTGTTGCGCGGTGCTGTCGCCGGGACGACATGCTCATCGATCCTTGTCGACGCGGCGAATTCCGTGTTCGTACTCGACGAACTGCACTCCTACGAGCCGCGGCGTCTCGGCATGATTCTGGCCTCCATAGCGTTCTGGGCTCGCTTGGGCGGGCGGATCGGGGTCGTCACGGCGACAATTCCGAGCAAGCTCATCGAACTTCTCGACGAGTGTGTCGAAGGTGAGCGTTTCCAGCAGATAGCGGCAAAGGGGACGCAATGGCCACAACGGCATTGCCTTCGAATCAGAGCCGATCACCTCACCGACGACAAATCGCTGGCCGAAATCGAAAACCGTTTGCGCTCACGACAGTCGGTGCTGGTGGTCGCCAACAATGTAGCCGATGCGCTGTTCGTGGCGGAGCGGTTGAGCCCATTGTGCCGAGAGTTGTACGGCGAAGATTCGATGCTGCTCCATTCCAGATTCAAAGCGATGGATCGCGCTGACATCGAGGCCCGAATTCGCGACCGGTTCGGCACCGATAAACGGCACCAACCAGGACTTCTCGTGGCCACCCAAGTCGTCGAGGTCTCGCTGGATGTGTCGTTCGACGCTTTGCATACCAGCGGAGCGCCATTGGAACCACTGATCCAGCGGTTCGGGCGGATCAACCGAATCGCGGCCGGGCCCCCCGCCGATGTCGTGGTACACCCACCACGCATCGGGCCGCGCAAGGGTGGTGTCGAGGAATGGGCCGACAGCGTCTACGAGCACGAACCCACCGCACTGACCACGGCAATCCTGCAATCGCACAATGGCTCCGTGTTGGACGAACAGATGTTCGGAACTTGGCTCGAGGAACTCTACGGGTCAGAGTGGGGCGAGGCGTGGGTCGGCAAGGTCAGGCACTCCACAAGGCGTTTCGCCGCCTTTTTCGAGTTCGAGGGTGTGTTCGACGGCGATCGCGACGAACTTCGCGAGGACTTCGACAAGCTGTTCAACGGAGTCGAAGGCATTCTCGCCGAGGACGTAGACGCTTATAGCGCAGCACTCGATTCGGTGTCCAACCGACAAGCCGGGCGTCTGTTGGGCAGCCAATACCTGATTCCACTCCCCCACTATGCACAGCGACTCGCCCGATACGATCGCAAGCTCGATGTCCTGGTCATCGACGGCGTCTACAACCCTTACCACGGGCTGACCCGGATCGAGCACAAAGGTCGCGATACGTACCAACTCGGCGAGCTCATCTGACACGATGCTCAACGCAGAGGATATCGGCGGGGTACACATCAAATACCTCGAACACTGTCCTCGCCAGTTGTGGCTGTTCGCACGCGGATTCCGGCCCGAGGCAACGAGCCAGCGCGTTCTGCTCGGTGAAGCCGTCCACGACACCAGCTACCGCCACGAGCAGGCCGTTGATCTGGGGGCGGCGAAGCTCGATCACTTCGACGGTCGCCGTTGGGTTCACGAGGTGAAGTCGTCGTCGCGTCTGACCGCAGCAGATCGCGCCCAAGCCATGCACTACTGCTACCTGTTGCACCGCCTCGGCGTCGAGGTCGCGGGTGCGATCCTTAAGTACCCCAAGGTCCGACAAACCGAACGCATCCCCTATACATCCACTGAGGGCGCCGCAGCTATAGCCGCAATCGCTCGCGCTCTCGACACAGTTCACGCCCCACAGTCTCCGCCCCGGCTGGCCCGGCGCGCCTGCCACGGCTGCAGCTACTTCGACTACTGCTGGACGGATTGAATGCCTGCCGCTACCCGCACCTACTGGCTGACCTCCGCGTGCCGGATCCGGCGCAAAGCTCAATCACTCGTCGTAGAGCGTGCCGACGGAAAACCCGTCCACATTCCGATCACCGACGTCGCCGACATCGTCGCCTGCGAACCGGTCGACATCAACACCGCGGTGATCAGCCTGCTCAACACCCACAGCATCGACGTGCATCTGCTCGGCCACTACGGCGACTACACCGGATCCCTGCTCACCGCCGAATCCAACACCTCCGGTCAGACGGTCCTCGCGCAAGCCCGCCTCGCTACCGATCCCACCGCCGGACTCGACATCGCCCGCCAGATCGTCCGCGCGACCGCGTTCAACGTTCGCCGCGTAGTCGGCCGCGAACTCCTCGCCCACCCACTCGAAGTTCTGGAATCAACAGTGCGACAGGCCGGAACTCGTGAACAACTCATGGGCGCCGAAGGAACCTTTCGGCGTAGCGCCTGGGAAGTGATCGACACGCAACTACCCGACTGGCTACAACTACGCGGACGCAGCCGCCGCCCACCGCGCAACGCGGGCAATGCCATCATCAGCTACATCAACGGAATCGTCTACGCCCGTACGCTGTCGGCCATTCGACTGACTCCCCTGCACAGCGGTATCGCGTTTCTGCACGCAAGCATGCAGCGCCAGCGTCATTCTCTGGCGCTCGACCTGGCCGAGGTATTCAAACCCCTCTTCGCAGAACGATTGCTGCTCCGGCTGGCTCACCGCAACCAGCTCGGCTCGCAACATTTCGACAGCAGCGTCGAGCATGCCGCACTCAGCGACACAGGACGCAAACTCGTCGTGGCGGCCGTCCGCGACGAACTTGCCACCACGATCACTCACCGCACCCTCAAACGCAAGGTCGCCTATGAAGAACTGATCTACCTCGACGCCCTCAAACTGACCCGTACCGCGCTCGAAGCAACCCCGTACACACCATTTCGGATCTGGTGGTGAGACATGTATGTCATCGTCGTCTACGACACCGCTGTCGAACGAAATCCTGTCGTCCTACGCACCTGCCGGCGATATCTGCACCATGTACAGCGCAGCGTATTCGAAGGCGCTCTCAGCCCGGCGCAATACCGACGCTTCCGCGCAGCCATCGAGGCGGCGATCGACCGCACCTACGACAGCGTCTTGGTCTACACCTACCCACCCGGAGCGAACCCACAACGCGAGTCCTGGGGAACTACGCAGTCCGCGCCATCGACAATCATTTGACAACAAGATCATTGCAGCGACACGCCGAAGAGATCTACACTACCGGCATTCTGCTGCAACTACACCCCGAAAGCCCCGCTTCGCTAGG
>NZ_KI519397.1:0-86980 GCF_000482385.1 Nocardia sp. CNY236 | reverse complement strand
CACGTCCTCATCGGCCCTACGAGGGTTGGCAACGCTCAGTTTCGCCACCCTAAAAGACCTGGCGGTGGTCCTCATCGGCCCTACGAGGGGTGACGACTTGCGCCCCGGGGTGATTCACACGCGCACAGAGGCGAAGACACGCTGCCCGAGCACGTGCAGTGGATACCAGGATTCCGGTAAGACGGCAACGAGTTCGAATCCGGCGTGCGTCAGCTGTTCCAGCCATTCGTGCTCGTGGGCGAATATCCGGCGTGTCCCGGCGCGGACATCGGTGGTCCCGGGCAGCGGTGCTCCCGGCCGGGGTGACATGAGAAAGTGCATGGAGGTCAGGGATTGATAGTGCTCTCGGCAGCTTTCGAGGAAGATGAGCACACCGCCCGGTCGCAACATGCGGTGCAGTTGTCGCAGGCTCGTGCCTATGTGGTGAGCGTTGTGCAGCACGTTGGCGGCGAGGATGATGTCGTAGTCCGGTTGTGCGGCGAGGTCGTTGTTGAGGTCGATGATGCCGTAGCGCATCCACGGTAGAGCGGCGAACTGGTTGCGGGCGGCGTCGAGGAAGAAGCGGGAGACGTCGGTGAAGTGATAGTCGACCGGCGACGACTCCAGTGCGGGGAGGACATCCGTGGTCGTGCCGCCGATTCCCGCGCCCAGTTCCAGGATCCGCACGGGTTTGCGGTCATGGCATCGGTCCACCGCCCAGGCCACGAGCTCCCGGGCGGCGGTGTTCAGGTAGCGGTTGATCAGGTTGTCCCGGTAGGCGGCGTCGGCCGTGAGGAAGTCGCCGTCCGGGAACAGTAGCTCCTGCGGCAGGATTCGATCGGCGAGCAGCCGGCCCGCATGCCGATTGGCCTGGTCGAAGAAGTGGGCGAGCTCAGGGCGGTACCCGAGGTCGGCGCACACCTGCGTCAGGTCGGCACGAGCCGGATCGGCAGCGGCCTCGAGCCGGGATTCTTTGCCTTCTCCGATGAGCCAGCCGTTTTCGCGGAGAACGCCGAGCCAGCGGTGCAACAGCCAGCGGTGCCTGGCGGCGACGCCGAGACGGGTCGCGATCTCCTCCTCGGAGCCGAACACGGGGCGCAGTGTCTCGGCCATGGCCTGTAGGCCGAACACGTCGAGGTCGTCGCGTGCTGAGGCACACCGGTCGGCGTCGACCGGTCCTACCGCCTCATGCGCGGCTCGGTGCGCCGAGTCCGCCAGGGTGGATGCCGCTGCTTTCCCCGCCGTGGGCGGGTGGGATGTTGTGGTTGCATCGGAAGGTGTTCCGGGGATCATAGGCTGCCTTGATCTCGGTCAGTCGCTGATAGGAGGCGGGGAGGAACGCGCTGCGTAACCGGGCTGGGGGCGTGTCTGTGTCCAGTAGCGCCAGGTAGGGACCGCCCGCAGTGTTCGGGGACGCCGCTGCCATGACGTCGTGTATCCAGCGCCGCGTGGGCGCCGGGTCGGTGTCGGCCGGCCGGCTCGAGAACACTGCCAGGTGATAGTCGGCGTCGCGGTATCCGAATGCGGTGTCGTCGAGCGGGGTTCGGCTCATGTGCCCGCCGAGCTGGTGTAGTGAGATCATGGTGAATTTCGTCGGCATGCGCCGTCCGGCGTCGATGAGCCGGTCGATCGTGTCGTCGCTCAGGCCGCGCAGCCATTCGGTGCCGGTACTGGTGGCGTGTCCGGCGAGGAAGGCGTGCTCGGACTGCGATTGCAGGTCGAGGTACGGCAGGGGTCGCAGGAGGTCCAGTTCCGGTTCGGCTATGGCTCGCAAGGCTTTCATGGTCTCGCGCGCCTGCTCGGCCGGACCGAAATAGGCCGCGCTCAGCGCAACCATCGGGGGTCCCTGCGGGTTTCCGGGCGGCCAGTGCAGTATCGCTATCTGGGTGGCCAGTGGTTCGGGGGCGGTTTCACACACGCTTCGGAAGCCATGCAAGGCGGAGCGGGCGCGGTCGTAGCGGTATACCAGTGTGCCGCCGTAGACGTCGGTGACCGGATGCAGGGCGAGTTCGAGGGAGGTGACGATGCCGAAGTTGCCGCCGCCGCCGCGCAGCGCCCACCACAGGTCCTCGTGGCTGTGTGGTCCGGCGGTCACCAGTTCGCTGTCGGCGAGGACGACGTCGGCGGTTGTGATGTTGTCACAGGTCAACCCGATGGTTCGTTGCAGCCAGCCCGAGCCCCCGACCAGCACCGAGCCGATCACGCCGACACTGGACACATCGGCGCCGGTCACTGCCAGCCCGTGCGCGCAGGTGGCTCGATCCAGCCGGCCCCACGTCACGCCCGCGCCGACGGTCGCCCGGCGCGTCACCGGGTTCACGGATACGCCGTTCAGCAGCGAAAGGTCGACCATCACCGCGCCGTCGACTGCGGGATGGAACGCGATGCCGTGCCCGCCGCCACGGATCGCGACCGGAAGGTCGTGCCTGCGGGCAAAAGCTACTGCGGCGCGGACATCGTCGGTGTCGGTGCACCGCGCTATCACCGACGGCTGGTGGTCGACGGCGGCATTCCACATCGCGCGCGCGTCCCGGTAGCCGCTGTCACTCGGCAGCAGCACAGCGCCGCGGTGTGTTTCGCGTAGTCGTTCGAGGTCCCTTCCCGGAATTGCTCCGGGCTGCGGGGCGGTCATCGAGCCACCAGCTCGGGGGCGACAACAATGGGGACGGGCCGTGCGCCCTCGTGTTCCAGATGATCCGCCAAGACCTGCGGTAGCCGCCGGCGAACGAATCGGTCGAACGGGTCGTTGCAGCCGTGTGCCACCTCCTCGGTCGTGGTGGCATGGTCCACCGGTCCCAGCGCGAGCTGGGTTCCCTGAGGATCGTCCAGGAGCACCGTGTAGCCGGGCGGCGCGGCGGCGGCGATATCCGAGGGTGTGGCCGCGTCGGGCGAGTCGGTCAGCAGAGCATGGGGGATGCCGGTGATCACGACGGGCGATCGCATGATCTCCCGTCGTGCGGCCGCCAACCGCTTCCCAGGGGTCACGCCTGCAAGCTCGCTCCACTTCACCTCGCGCGGTTGCGGGCCGATGGGTCCGTCGACGGTGAGGACGACGTCGTAGCGGTACCGGGTCAGTTCGGTGTTCTCGCGCAGGGGTTTCGCCACATGCGAGACCCGCACGTCCCTGCGGTGGTTTCCGGCGATCCGGGTGAACACTCTGGGGTCGACGAGCAGTTCCCGTTCGCCCTCGATCCGTGCGGTGACCCGCCTCGTCAGATCGGCGGCGTGCAGGGACGGCTCCAGGGCGCGTTCCAGCCAGTGCGCGAACAGGGCGGCACTGGCCCAGTTTCGGACATCCCCGACGACGATCTGACCACCGGCGGCGACCAGGTCGATGGCATCCTCGACGACGGCGGTGAGGTATCCCTGGTTGGGGAAGCACTCGGTGACGCTGTTCAAGACGATGCAGTCCGGCCGCTCATCACCCAATTCCGCTGTTACCGTCTCCGATCTCAGGTCATGGGCAGCCCCTTGGCGTACCCGCACACCGGGCAGGTGGCGCTGCCGAAGTCGCTCGATCACCGGCGCCGCGACGTCGACTCCCACGTAGCGCCGCACATGGTCGTGCACTCTGTGCGCAATGAGCCCACTGCCACAGCCCAGTTCGAGGACCACCGACGGTCGGCGCCGCAGCACCAGGTCCACCGCGTGGCCGATCCATTCGAGCATGTGCTCGCGGCGAAACGGCTGTCCGGTGTCGGATGCGCTCCACCCGGACAAGTCCAGATCGCCGTCCGCGTGGCCGCCACCGGCGGAGTACACGTATTCGTACACCTGTTGCCACTGCTGCAGATGTTCCGCCAGCAGCGGGCCGGGCTCAGGCCGTATCGCTACCGCATCCGGTGTGGCCCGCACGACGACGGACGCACCGTCCCAGTCGGCGGATCCGACCCACGGGTGGCGTAGTGCCACCGATACCGGGTCGTCGTTCATCGGGTGTCTCCCTTCGCAGCGCCGGGATCTCCTGCCGCGGCGGGCGCCGCCTCCTGGTGTGGTGCCCGGGTTCGCAGTGACCACGCGGCCAATACGGTGGCGGCGATGCCGACGGCACCGGCGGTGATCATGACGTCCCCCGCCGCGGCGGCCAATTCGGCCGGCGCTTGCGGGTCGTTGGTGCTGAATACAAGGCCGAGAATCGCTGTACCGGAAGCAGTTCCGAGGGGAATCACGCTGTTGGCCAGCCCGGAAGCCATTCCGGCGCGGTCCGGCGTGACCGTCGAGACGGCGACCGCGATCAGGGGTGTGGAGGCCAGGCCGAAACCGAGGCCGACCGGTAGCAGCGACACCGTGAGCGCGGCGGTGCCGGTTGCCGGGCCGATGATCGCCGCGGTCCACAGCGCGCCAGCCGCCGCGATCGCGAAACCGGCCGCGACGATGTGGGATACAGCGATCCTCGACTGCAGCCGACCGGATAGCAGTCCGCCGAAGAACGCGGCGAGGAACATCGGGGCCAGCCGCAACCCGGCGTCCAGCGGGCCGGCGCCGAGACCCTGTTGGAAGTAGATCACCAGAAACACCGGCGCGGCCATCGTGGTGAACCGGCTGAGCATCGACAGTGTTGCGGCCCCGCTGTAGCGGCGGCTGCGGGTGAGAGTCATGTCGACCAAGGGGCGCGGGAGCCGTCGCTGAACGGCCAGGGTGGCGGCCAGCAGGCCAGCACCACCGACACCGAGGGTGACCTTCAGTGGCGTCCACTCCTGGCGGGCGGTGTCGAGGACGTAGAACACGCACAGCAGCGCCGCTATGAGGGCTGCGGTGGTGACGAGTTCGGCGGCGGTGACACCGGAGATCTCCCGCGGCGGGTCGGGGGGCAGCCAACGCCGGGCCAGGATCAGCGTTGCGACGCCGAACGGCAGGTTGATCGCGAAGATGGCGTGCCAGTCGGCCACGCTCACCAGCACACCACCCAGAACCGGTCCGAGTGCGCTGGCCGATCCCGCGGCGGCCGACCAGAGGGCCAGCGCCTTCGGCCGGCTCTCGGGCGTGTTCGTCGCGACCACGAGCGGTACCGCGGTGGCGAAGATGATGCCCGCGCCCACGCCCTGCACAGTCCGGAAAATATTGAGAGCCAGAATATCCCAGGCGAGCGCGCAACCGAGAGATGCCAGCGTGAACACCAGGACACCCGACGAGAACAGCCGCCGGTGGCCCAGCCGATCGGACAGACTCCCGGTGGGCAGAATGACCGCTGCGAAGGTCACCGCATACCCGACGACGACCCATTGCACGGTGTCCAGTCCCACCGTCCAGTCGCGGCCGATGGCGTCGACCGCTACGCCCATGACCGTGGTGTCGACGACGATCAGCGCAGTCGCCAGGACGACAACGACCAAGCCACGACGCGCCGTACTCGGCGAGGTGGTCGGGATGCTCATCGGTGGTTGCTCTTCTTCGTGAATCGCAACAGCCCAGTGCCCGTGGAGGGTTCGGCCACCAGGCCCACCGATGCGGCCTCGGCCACCACGGCGTCGGGGGTGACCGGCCACACTCGGTGCTCGGTGACGTGTTCGGCGATCCGAATCTCGTCGCGGAGCGTGTAATAGCTCATCCGCCACGTCAGCGACCGGTCGTCGATCGGGATCGCCTCGCTCCAACCCTCGTAGCGCAGGCGCCCGGCAGCGGCCCGTGTGTACCGGCGGGCCGGTATCGCGACCACCTGATAGGGCTGTTGTACCTCGATGACCGCTGTCCCCGCGTCGACCAGAATCCCGACGATCCTCGACCACAGCCGGCTGCGGGCCGCGGCGTCGAAATGACCCAGCACGCCCAGCCCGACGACCGCCGCGCACGAGTTCGGCAGCTGCGCATCGAAGAAGCCGGTGGACTCCACGGTGATCCGCTCTCGCAGATCCTTGCGCGCGGCCAGCCGGGACATCAGGACCGCACGCATCGCCGCCGACGGCTCGACCGCGACGATCTCGGCTTCGGGGAGTGCGTCGGCGATCGCCACGGTGGACAACCCGGTGCCGGCGCCGATATCCAGCAGCGGCCCGGCCATCGTGTCCACCTCGGCCAGCAATGCGGGAAGCAGCGGATCCACCTGCGCCCAATAGGGTGTCGCCATGAAGTCGTAGAACTCGGCGGTCACCGAATACGTATCCGCCGGATTCGGGGCGGCCTCGCTCATGACTGCTCCTTTCCGCGTACGCTGTCGACGTCCACCGTCGACAGCGCCCGCGACAACAGATCCGCGACCGTGTGCACCGCCGGGCCGCGCAGCAGGGCGTAGTGATGCGCCGGCACGGAATGCCTGCTGATCTCTCCGTGAGTGTGGGCGCCCCAGCCGAGATCCGGCAGGTCGCCGCAGTCGTCGACGCCCATCCCGACACCCGAGTTTCGTGGTGACGGTTCCTCCGCGGTGATCAGCACGATCTGCGCGGATGCCGCGTCGAGCCGACCGGTCCGGTGCTGGCCGAGCGCCCGCAGGTGGCGGCGGAACACCTCCTCCCGGACGGCGAGCGCTGTGCGGTCGCCCTTCGGCAACAGTCCGGCTTCCGCCAGCATGCGCCCTACCTCGGTGCGCCGGTCGGATTCGGTGAGCTCCGCCAACCCGGCGCTACCCGAATGGATTCCGAAGTCGATATCCAGGAACGCCTCGAGTGAACCGAGGTAGCGTGACCAGAATTCGGCGCCGTCGGCGTCGTGGATTCGATCGGCGACATTCGAGTCGATCAGCGCCATCAGCGCGATGTCCTCGCCGGCCGCACGCAGTCGTCGTGCCAGCTCGTGCGCCACGATGCCGCCCATCGACCAGCCACCGATCAGGTAGGGGCCGGCGGGCTGCAGCTGCCGGATCAGCGCCGCGTAACGCTGTGCCAACGCGACGATCCCGGCGGGCCCGATCTCCCCGATCAAGGCGGGGTCCTGAATGCCGACGACGGGACGCTCGGTATCCAAGGCGCGCGCCAGTCCGAGATAGCACGACACCTCGCCGCCGGTGGGATGCACCAGGAACAGCGGTGCTCCGGTTCCGTCGCGCAACGGCACGGCGATGTCCTCCGATATCGGGCCGCCCGGCTTCGAGGAACTTTCGGCTGCCGCGGCGGTGGCTGCCAGGGTGGGATCGAGAAGGAAGTCGCGGGGTTCGACGATCAGCCCGAGTTCATTGCGCAGCCGAGTCAGCATCCGGATTGCCATCAGGGAATCACCGCCGAGCGCGAAGAAATCTGTCGATCGGTCCACCCTCGCGGCGAGTGGCCCCAGTTCGGACTCCAGCATCTGCGTCCACAAGACGGCCACCGCGCTTTCGACCGGCCCTACGGGCGGTTCCGCCGCGGTCACCGTGGGCGGTGCCGCCTCGACGGCGGCCCGCTCGACTTCGGGAAGCTCGACCTGCTCCGACCACCTGTCCGGGGTGTCGATCAGCGCGTCGATTCCGGTGTGGATCTCGGCGAACAGATCGTCGAGGGTGCCGGGTGCGAACAGCTCTGCGACCGCGTCGAGGTTCACGATCACCTCGTCGTCCCAATCCCACTCGTAGACCTGTAGATCCAGTGCCACCTGTGGTGTGCGCACTCGCTGGTAGAAGTCCTCCACCCGAACGGCGGCCGGGGTCGTCGTCGGCGGGTGCAGTCCCAGGGTGCTGTGGAACACCACGGGAGCCTGCGGGCTGGTGTCCTGACGCCGGCGGCCGAGGTCCCGCGCGATCTCGACACCGCTGACCTGGGCGTGGTCGAGGGTCCGGCCTATTGCGTCCTGCACCACTCGGCACACGTCGGTGAAGGTGAGTCTCTGGGGCAGGCCGATATCCACCAATATGGTTCCGGCGTAGGGGCCGATCGCGTCATCCAGCTCGGAGGGCAGGTGCAACCGATTGAGGTACAGCACGTTGAGCAGGAATCGGCGATGCCCGGCCAGCCGTGCCAGGGCGATGGCATAGAACGCGGCGAATACCGTCGACAGAGTCGATCCGTGGTCGGCGCACTGTTGACGCAGGATCGCCATCCGCGCGCCCGAGATACGGAACTCGCGCCGCTCCATATCGTCGGGGCGGGCCTGGGTGAGCGGGATTCGCAGCGGTAGTGCCGGTGCCGTGGGCAGGTCGTCGAGACGGTCGGTCCACCACTGTCGCTGCGCCTGCCACTCGGCGTCTGCGCGCTGGCGAGCCACGGTTTCCACATAGTCGCCGAAGTGGGCGGTCAGGGGCGGCAAGACCGTGTTGGGCTCGTCGAGGTAGGTGAACAACTCCGAGTACAGCAGTTGAAACGACCAGCCGTCGGCCACGATGAGCCCACCCACGATGTGCAGGCTCAGTGACTCGCCCGGCAGCCGAATCGCGGTGACCGCGAACGGCCAGGGGTCGAACAGGGGTCCACCGCTTTGCATATCGGCACGGACCCGGGAGACGGCGGCGTCGACTTCGCCGGCGGACGCGGACCGCAGGTCGATGTCGGTGACCGGCAGGTGCGCCAGCCGTGGGTCGTCGACCGCGAGCACCTGTTGGGTGCCGTCGGGCTCGAAGACCGCGCGCAGCATCGGCTGTCGTTCGATCAGTCGCCGGACGGCCACGCCGACGGCTGCGGGATCGATTCCGCTCACCCGGAAATCGATGTACATATGGGCGCTGCGGTAGCTCAGGGCCCATCCCTCGTGCTGGCCCACCCAGTATGCTTGCTGCAGAGCGGTCAGCGGGAAGGGGGCATGTGGGTCGGCGACTCGCGCCAGCTCCGCACCGGTGGTGCGGGGGACTCCGGGCGCAGCGCGCTGTTCACCGATGTGGCCCGCCAGTTTCGACAGCGGGAAGTCGCCGATGAGGTCGGTGACCGGAACGGTGATGCCGAGCTGGTTGCGCACGATCGCGGCCATCCGCACGGCCAGTACCGAATCGCCGCCCGCCTCGACGAATGTCGCTTCCGGGGCGATGGATTCGACGGGTATGCCCAGGACTTCGGCCCAGATGGCGGCCAGTGCGTCCGCGATGTCGTCCACGGTCTGGGCTGTCGGCCTCGGTGCCGCACCGGCCAGGGTCCAGGTGTCGGGATCGTCGGCCAGGCATCGCAGCCAGTCGACGTAGGAGACGAATGCGGCGTCTGCCGCCTCGGGATCGAGCACCGTCTCCAGCACGTCCCACTGCAGCTGCAGCGACCCGGCCTGTGTGAACGCCTGGTGGTCCAGCCATACCTGCGGCGTCTGGCTCACTCCGTGGACCACGCTGCCGAGCCATTCCAGATCGGGTTCGGCGCCGGTCAGCTCGGCGACGTCGAGGGCGCTGGTGAACACGACCGGGAGAAAGTGACGGCGCCCGGTACGCGAGGCCATATCGGACATCAGTTCCAGGGCAGAGTAGTCGCGGTGGTCCAGGTCGTCGAATAGGCGGCGCTGGGTCGCCCGGGCGCGGTCGGCGAATGCCAGTGCCCCATCGTGTTGGACTTCGTGCGCCAGCAGCGTGGTGAAGTCGCCGACCACCTGGTCGATATCGGGCAGTGTCGACGGGCGATCCACCAGGGTCACCATGAACGCGAACCGGTCGTCGCCCGACCAGGCGGCAAGGACATCCGAATAGGCGGTCAGCAGCACCGCGGATGCTGTCACCCCGATACGGGACGCCTGGTCCCGCAACATTTTCCAGCGTTGCTCGTCGAGCCGGTCGCGTCGGCGGCCGAACCACGGCCGGGTCTGGCTACGCGTGCGGGTCGGCAACGACGGCGGGCCCGGCAACTCGTCCATTCGATCACGCCAGTACACGGCCGCCCGCCGGTATCGGTCTGTGTCCACCCGGGCTTCGGTATGCGCCACATAGTCCGCGAACCGGGTCCGTGGCGGCGCGAGCTCGCAGACCGAATCGACCGTCTCGTCGTCGTAGAACGCGCGCAGGTCCCGATCGAGGACGAAGTAGGAGGCGGAATCGCAGATCAAGGCGTCGATTCCGATGAACAGCCGAATCCGGTCATCGGGTAACACCGCTGCCCGGACGTCGAACAACGGCCAGCGGTCGGGTTGGTGGACGCGGTGCGACAGCTGCCGCCGGAGGTCGTCGAGCCGGCTGCGCTGTTCGGACTCCGGCAGGTCGGCCAGTCCGTGGCGGCGGATGCGGTAGTCGGGGACCTCGTCGAGCACGCGGTTGTTGCCGTCATCGGTGACAATCGCCCGCAGCATCTCGTGACGGTCGATCGCCCGATTCCACGCTCGTTCGTATCGATCGATATCGATACCGGTGCAATCGTATTCGAGGTAGAAGTGACACGCTGTATCGCCGAGCCCGAAGGCACCGGTCCGACCAACCCAGTACGCATGCTGCACGCGAGTGAGCGGGAACGGCTGTCCTGGATCGTATTTCACCGCGGAGACGATTCGCGCGTCGGCGGCGGCGCCGCGTTGCGCGACCAGGCGGGCGAACTCACCCACCGTGGGGTGCGCGATCAGGTCGCGTAACCGGACATCCGTGTCGGTCTCGTCACGAACCGCCTGCAGCATCCGGGTGGCGAGAACGGAGTGGCCGCCCAGCGCGAAGAAGTCGTCGGCGGCCGAGGTGACCGGCTCGCCGAGCAATCGCGACCACACGTGGGCGACCAGCGCTTCGCCGGAGTCGGACAGTGACTCGTGGATGCCTGCTTCGGTATTCGGGATGGCCTGCGTGGTCCGCCGTATGCGTGCGGGGCGGGTAGCGGCCTGCTCCAGGGCACGTGGCGTGACCGCGACGACGGGCGGCAGCTGGCCGTCGCGCGCCGAGATCACGATCCGGTCGAACGCCGCCAGCGCCTGCTCGACCTCGACCGGAAAGGAGTGCGCCGCGGCCAGCGGCTCGGGTGTCGCATCGTGCTGTCCGGACCAGGCGTCCCACACCACCGAAACCCACCGTGGGTGATCGCCGGCACGGCACCGAGTTGCGTATGCGTCGAGAAACCGATTTCCCACCGCGTATGCGCCGAGTCCGACGCCGCCGACCACCCCGGCCACGCTGGACATGAGCAGCACGGTGCCAGGTCGAACCGCCGGGTCGAGCGCGTCGATCGCGGTGGCCAGCGCCTCGGTTCCCGCGATCTTGGCCAACAGATTGGTGTCGGGGCCGGCATCGGGACCGTATTCGCTCAGTGGCGCCACGCTGTCGGTGCCGACTCGGCCCGCCGCGTGCACGACGAGACCGATCCGGCCGTGCCGAGCGGTCACCTCGTCCAGAAGCCGCCGAATCGCCTGCGGGTCGGTGATATCCGCGACGAGATCCTTCTTGTGCCCGGGGCTGCGTCCGGCCAGTATCACGGTCGCGCCGCGAGCACCGAGGTGTTCGGCGATCAGTCCGCCGAGTCGGCCGCGCCCGCCGAGCACGACGACGCTGCCGGCGTCCGCGACGGTGGTCGTCGCCGGCGGGATCGGCCAGCGTGACCAGTGGCGGTGCCACCGGATCATGTCCCGGTAGACCACGTCGAGGTAGGGCGCCTCGGTGTCCGCGCCGAGCAGATCGGCGGCCTCGGCCGTCACGGCGGCACTGTCGTGGTCGGTGGTGCCGGTCGGAAGGTCCACCCAGCGGCTACGAGTTTCCGACTCGTCGGTGAGTACTCGGCCGAGCGCGGTCAGCGCGGTGGCCGTGGCCGACTCGGACGCTGCTGGCGATACCCCGATGCTTCCGTATCCGACCGCGAGCACGACCGGCCGATTCCCATCGGCGTCGCTCACGGCACGGACAGTCTTTCCGGCGAGTCGCAGTGCGGCCGCGGCCGTCGAGGAGGGCGCGTCGTCGCGGCAGTCGAACAGTGCGATGACGCCGTCGAGGGCCTTCGTTGCCGCAGAAGGCGATTCGGTCAGGGGTATGGCGCCGGAATCGGCGAGGCCCGTGGTCATCCGCTCTCGCGATGATTCGTCGTCACCGAGGACGAGCCACCGTGTTCCCCGCAACCGGTCACCCGCCGCGGGAAGCGGCGGCAGCTCGCGCCAGACCGGGAGCTGGAAGTCGATGGACGGGTCGACCTCCTGCACCTGCGGCTCTCGCGGTGGATCCACCCACAACCGGCGCCGGTGAAAAGGATAGGCGGGCAGTCGGACCCGGCGGCGCCGGCGATGCAGTGCCGACGCGACCGGCTGCACCCCCGCGCACCACAACCGGCCCACCGCAGCCAGCAGCGCTGCCCGCTCTCCCCGCACGTCGGCGGTCTCACCGGTATCGGGGAAGGTCGTCACTGTCGACCGCAGCCCGGTCGGCGCATTGCGGCGAGCCAACGTCGCCAACGCGCTGCCGGGCCCGACCTGCACGACCACAGCGTGTTCGGACGCCGCAGCTCGGACCGCCGTCGCGAAGCGCGCGGGTTCGCGCAGCTGCCTGGCCCAATACTCGGAGTCGACGGTGTCGACCAGGCCGCCGGTCGCGGTGCTGTACAGCGCGATCTCGGCGGACGTAAAGCGTACGGTCTCAGCCGCCGATCGCAGGGCAGGTGCCACCGCAGCGGCAGCCGCGGAGTGCCCCGCGATATCGATGGGGAGCCGGTCGACGCGGACGCCGGACTGGTCGAATCGAGCGGCCAGGGCCTCGATCGCCGCGGCCGGCCCGGAGATCACGCACGAGTCGTCGGCATTGATCGCCGCCACTCGCACCTGCGGGTGTGCTGTGAGAGCGCCCTGTACCTCGGCGTGGCCCAGCCGCACTGCCAGCATTGCGCCGGGCGCCAGCTCGGCGAGCCCGAGCGATCGAATGGCCACCAGCCGCGCGGCATCTGCCACCTCGACCATGCCGGCGGCCACCGCGGCCGCGTACTCGCCGAGGCTGTGGCCGAGAACCGCGTCGGGTTCGACACCGAATGCCCGCAATGTCGCCGCCGCCGCCACCGATACCGCAAACAGCGCGGGCTGCCCGTACCGGGTGTCACCGGCGTCTTCGGGGGGTGCGGCGCCGGTGACGATGCGGCGAATGTCATACCGCAGCAACGGTTGCATTGCGGCGGCGCATTCGTCGACGGTGGCGGCGAATACCGGTTCGTCACGGTACAGACCCGCGCCCATGGCCGAGTACTGTTCCCCGCCGCCGGGAAAGGCGAACACGATTTTCGGCCGGGCCTCGTGGACCGAACCCTGGCCTTGCTCCACGGCACCGCCGTCCGCGGCGGGCAGCACAGCCCATGCCCGGTGCGGGCGGGCGGACCCGATTCCGCTGTGCAACGTGTAGGCGAGGTCGTCCACCGCGGCTGGTTCGGCAGCCGCGGACCCGAGTTGGGCGCTACAGGTCGCTTCGTCGGCGCCCGACACCAGCAGCAACTGCGGACGCTCATCGGCATCACCGGCGGTGAGCTGCGGGGCCTGTTCGACAACCACATGGCAGTTGGTACCGCCGATGCCGAACGAGCTGACGCCCGCGATCCGGGTTCCCTCGTAGTCGGGCCATTCCCGGCTCCGCGTGGTCACGGCGAACAGCTCGCCATGTTCGACGAGCGCGGGATGCACCGGGTCGGCGTGCAATGTCGCGGGTATCCGCCGATGATGCAGTGCAAGTATGGTTTTGATGAGTCCGGCGAGTCCGGCGGCGGTATTGGTGTGGCCGATGTTGCTTTTCACCGAGCCCAATGCGCAGGGTGCGGCACTCCGCGGGTCCGCGCCGAATACCGCTGCGAGCGCACCGAGTTCGATCTGGTCGCCCAGCACTGTGGCGGTGCCGTGGGCTTCGAGCATTCCCACCGCGTCCGCGTCGACTCCCGCGACCGCGAGTGCCTCGGCGATCACCTGGGCGCGCGCGGCCATGGATGGGGCGTTGAACCCGGATTTCGCGGCGCCGTCGTTGTTCACCGCACTGCCGCGCAGCACCGCATAGATCGGATCGCCGTCGGCCAGCGCATCATCGAGACGGCGCAACACCACCGCACCGACACCCTGGCTATGGACCATCCCGGATGCGGACTCGGCGAAGGTACGGGTGTGGCCGTCGGCCGAGAATACCGAGTCCGGCACATGCAGGTAGCCCCTTCCCTGGGGCACGATCAGGGACACTCCACCCGCCAGTGCCGCGTCACACTCGCCGACGAGTAACGACTGTGCCGCGATGTGCACCGCGACCAGTGAACTCGCGCACGTCGCCTGGACGGCGATCGCCGGTCCGGTGAAGCCCAGCCGATATGCCACCTGCTGCGGGTAGTAGTCGGTGACCGTGCCCATCTCCGCCTGCAGGGCGCCCATCGGGTCTCGTTCGGCGGCGCGCCGATGTTCGGCGAGGTTGTGCTCGAGATAGGAACTGCGGGACGCGCAGGTGAACACGCCCACGGCGCCGAGGTCGCGACCACCCGGGTGTCCGGCGTCTCCGAGCGCGTTCCAGCAGGTTTCGAGCAGCAGTCGCAACTGTGGGTCCAGCAGGGACGCCTCCGCGGCGGTGAATCCGAAATGGCCGGGATCGAACTCGTCCTGCCCGGTGAGGACTCCGCCGACCGGGACGTAATTCGGATCCCGGCGCAGGCTCGCGGCCACGCCTGCGGCGGCCAGATCGGCGTCGTCGAACCGCGTCAGGCCCTCGCGGCCCTCGTCGAGCAGGTCCCAGTAGGCGGCCAAATCCGGCGCCCCGGGAAAGCGGCAGGCCATACCGACCACCGCAATCGCGTAGTCATCACTCACTGTCGGCCACCTTCAACTCGGTACGGACCGCGGCCTCACCGCGCACCATGGACAACACCGGGCACGACCGATCGACGAGCTGCTGTAGTTCCCGATAGCGAGACGGGTCGTCCGGGCCACCGACACGCACTTCCATGACGACGTCACCGGAATGGGCTGCAGTCGGTTCGAGGCCGAATACGCCGCTCATATCGAGGGTGGCCGACACATCGACGTGCAGTGCGTCGATGGTGATGCCCAGGCGGGCGGCATGCATGCGGTAGGTGATGATCTGGCAGCTGCCCAGCGCGGCGAGCGCCAGCCCGATCGGATTGGGTCCCTCGTTGTCTCCGCCCGCCGACCGCGGCTCGTCGACAGTCAGGGCGTGCCCATCGCAGCGCACCCGCACCTGCGTGGCCGTGTCCGGTTTCAGCGTCGTATGCGCGGCGAAGCGGTGGCGTCCATCGCCGGTGCCCTGGAGGCCGGCATGGATCGCGCGGACTGTGTCAGCCAACGACATGCGTTGTCTGCCTCACTTTCGAATGGTTGGTACGCCGGCGCTGCCCGCGGGCGATGGAACCCGCCAGATCTATGCTCGGCCCGGCACCGGGCCGAAGCGATTCCCCCGCCTTCGGCCGGCCCGACGTTCGGGCGATCCAGTCCGCGAGGTCGCGGGCCGATCCATGCTGGAACAAGTCGAGCACGGTGAGCGCCGGGGCGTGCGAACGCAGCTTCCGATGCGCGACGACGAGCGTCATCGACGTCGCGCCCAGGTCGTGAAACGGTGTGGTGGCCGGCACCTCACACCCCAGGATCTCGGTGAACACCTGGCGCACTACCGGCTCGATAGCTGCGCCGGCGTGCACCGGGTTGTCCGCTCCTCGGACGGGCAGGACATCGACGGCGCCCGGTGCACTCGCCGCTACCGGCTCTGCGGCGTCGCCATCCGACGCGATGCCCGGCGTCGCGCGTTCTGGGGTCGCTGTACCCGGCTGAATCAGGGCTCCAGGATCGGAACTCGGCCTACGAAACGGCGCCGGCCCGGCATCGTCGCGTTCGATGACGAGCTCGATGATTCCTGCTCCGTCACCGACTTTTTCGATCAGTCGCACGCCCCGCTCGGCGGCGTCTTCGCGCAGCTTTTCGACACAATCCACGGCGGCCAGCAAAGCCGCGCTGCCTTCCGCGGAACCCGGGGTGAGTCGCAGGCTGAGGCCAAGCCCTCCCGCCGTGGCGTGGTGGTAGGCCAGCGCTAGCCAGTCACTCGAATCCGGCTGTCCTGTATCGCGTTCAGCACGCATCCGCGGATCGGCGGAGTTCGCGGTCGCGGCGTCGGCGCGTTCGACAGTCGCGCGACCCGACTCCGTCGCCCTGCCGTCCGAATCCGCTGTCGCCGCAGAGCCTCTCGGTCGCGCCTGTGTCGCCGAACTCGAGTCATCGGTGCGAAACGGGTTCGGCAGGTTCGTCTGATCCACTTTTCCGTTGGCGGTCAGCGGGATCGCGTCCAGAACCACCCAGTGTGTCGGAACCATGTACTGCGGCAGCGTCGCTCGAGCTCGTGCCGCCAGCTGGCCCGGAACCGGCGGCGACGCACCGCGACCGACGACATAGGCCACCAGCCGCGCGCGCCCGTCGGCGCCGGGAAGCGCCGCAGCCACACAGGCCCGGATCCCGGGCAGCCGCCCCACCACCGCCTCGATCTCGCCCAGCTCGATCCGGTGCCCGCGGACCTTCACCTGCCGGTCGCTGCGGCCGAGGAACTCGAGCGTCCCGTCGGTGCACCAGCGACCGAGATCGCCCGTTCGATAGAGCCGTTCGTTTGTACGCGGGTGTCGGGCGAAACGGCGGGCGGTCTGTTCCTCGTCGCCGGCATATCCGCGTGCCAGCCCGGCACCACCGATGTGCAGCTCTCCCGCAGTTCCCACCGGGCAGGGCCGCCCGTCGTCGTCGAGCACGAGGAAGTACTGATCACGCAGTGCACGGCCGTACGGGATGCTCGACCAGGCCGGGTCGACCTGGTCGATCGGGTAGTGGATCGACCAGATGGCGGCCTCGGTGGCGCCACCGAGGCTGATCACCCGCAGCCCCGGCACCACGGCCCGTAGGCGATCCGGCAGGGTCACCGGAATCCAGTCGCCGGACAACAGCATCAGCCGCAGTGACGCCAACCGGGCAGCGGCCGCGGGATCGGCCTCGGCGTATTCGATGAGCATCTCGGCGACCGCCGGCGCGGTGTTCCATACTGTCACCCGGTGTTCTGCGATCAATTCACACCAGTGACTCGGATCGCGCTGCCTGGCCACGTCGGGCAGCACCAGCGCGCCGCCAGCGCCCAGCACCCCGAACACGTCATAGATCGACAGGTCGAAGCTCAACGCCGACAGTGCAAGAACCCGATCGCTCGCTCCGATTCCGAATCTGTCGTTGACGTCGTCGATCGTGGTGCGCGCGGCCCGATGCTCGACGGCCACCCCCTTCGGCTCACCAGTCGACCCCGATGTGAAGATGATGTAGGCCAGATCGCCCGGCTCGGTCACGACCTTGTCGACCTCGGGGGCACCGCGGGGGATCTCATCCCCGAGCCGATGCACGCCCACAGTCGGCGGAACTTGCACATGGTCGTCCGAACCAACCAACACGCACCGGATGTCGGCCCGGGCACAGACCGATGCGACCCGTGCTGCGGGCCAATCAGGCTCGATCGGAACGAATGTCGCCCCGGCCCACAATACCCCGTACACGGCAACGACCTGGATCGGTGATTTCGGCAGCACTACAGCCACCCGGTCCCCCGGTCGCACTCCATCGGCCACCAGCCGTGCTCCCAGTGCGGCGGCTCGATCGCACAGTTGAGTGTGCGTGACGGTGGACGAAGACCCATATACCGCGCCCGTATCCGGCCTCGAGTGCGCAATCTGCCGCTGCGGATCGTCCAACGCCGGGCCCGCGTTCGGGCGCACCCGATCGGGCAAGGGCTGCGGCATCTCCATATGCGGGTTCCACCCGAGATCGATACGCTCCCAGGAATCTTTCTCGACCGCTAGCGTCTCCAGCAGGCGCAGGTGTGAGGCCAGCATGCCGTCGACGAATCCCGGTGAGAATGCCTCGGTCACCGCGTCCCAAGCAAGTCGCAGCCGTCCGGCCTCATCCCACACGATGTGGTCGAGCAGTACCTGTGGCGTCTGCGAGACGCCGTACACCTCGTCTCCGATCCACCCCGCCGCCGCGGAGTCGCCCTGCCCAAGCCCCACACCACTGGTGAATACGATGGGATAGCGCGGATGCGGATCCGGGGCCTGCGCGCGCTGAACTTCGATACCGCTGAACGACCTGTGCTCGAGGTCCGCCCAGAACCGCGTATTGACCCGATGAGCGAACTCGGCGAACCCGGTCCACGACAACGGATCCGCAGTAGGTATCGCGACCAGCGCGGTCGTGCTGAAATCTCCGACCACCCCGGCGCTGTGCGCGGAGTCCGGCCGGTCGAAAAGGGTGACATTGAGACAGAAAGCGTCTGTCGCGCCCCAGCGGTGCAACGTCACCGCGAACGCAGCCAGCAGCACCGCCGTCGGGCTCAGCCCGCGCGCCGCGCACTTGTCCGCCAGCGCGGTCCATCGCTGCACATCCAATTCTGCTGCATGCCTATGGAACCGGTGCCCGCTCAACTCTTCGATCGGGCGGACGTGGGGCAGGGCAGGTCCTGCCGGCAGTGCCTGCGCGGAGGCCAGCCAATAGTGCCGATCGCGCTGCCAGCGCTCCCGCAACGCCGGCCGGTCTCGATCCGAAAGGATCTGCAGAAAAGACGAACCCGTGGTCGGCACCGTTCGTCCGGGATCCGCTACCAGGTCACCCCACTGGCGCATCAACAGGATCCAGCTCGCCATGTCCAGCACAATGATGTCGAAGCCGACGAAGACTCGGAGGCCGCCCTCCGGCAACATCGCCACATGAATGTCGAACAGCGGCCAGATGCCGGTGTCGTGTACCTGATGCGAGCGAGCCGCTCGCAACCGTTCCAGGGCGGCATCGGCCTGCGCGGGTCGGGAACGTAGATCGGTCACGCCGATGCGGTAGCGATCGACCGTCGGCAGCACCCGTTGGTGCCCGTCGTCGGTCACGACCGCCCGCAACATTTCGTGCCGCTGCACCACCTCGTTCCACGCCACCTCGAGTGCCTCGACCTCGTCCACGGGGTTGTGGGCCACGAACTGTGCACTGCGACGGTCGAATTCGAAGTAGTAGTAGGTGGCAACACCGCCCAGCGGGAGGCCCGGCTCCCGGCCGACCCAGTAGGCAGCCTGGATCGGCGTGAGCGGCATCTCGTCGACGTCGGTATCGACAGACAGCGGCAGGTCGGCCGGCGGTGGCGCAATCGGCTCTCGCTCCGGTTCGCGGCCCCCACGCCTGGCGCCGACCTCGTCGATCAACGATTGCACCGTCGCCCCGACGAACGCCTGGAGTGGCACCCGAGCACCGGTGCGTTCGGCAAGCCTGCGATGCAGACCGACCGCGGTGAACGACTCCAAGCCCAGCTCGTGCAGCCGACGATCGGGCCGGACCTCACTCGCGGGCACTCCCAGCACCGACACCAGACACCGACCCACCTCTTCGGCTATATCGCTCATGCCGGCACCACGGCCGTCACCAGCTGTTCCGAACGATCCCGCGCCTCGACCCGCGGTTCGGCGAATCCGGCGTCGGCCAGCATCGACACCAGCTCGGATTCCTCGTAGCAGCGCATGCGCCGAACCAGTACGCCTGGCGCGACCGTCGCAGGCGGATTCGGCGCCACCGTGTGGACGATCAGCCGGCCGCCCGGAGCCAGCACGCGCCGCAGCTGCGTCAGCGCCGCGGGACCGTCCATGAAGAAGAAGGCGTTCATCATCGTCGCGCAGGTGTACCGGCCATCGTCCAGTGGCAATTGCTCGGCGGAGGCCTGGACCACCTCCAAACGCCCATCCTGTATCGCAGCTGCGTTGCGCGCCCGCGTCAGGTTCACCATGTCCGCACTGTGATCGACCGCCGTCGCCCAGCACCCCGAACTCAACGCACGTTCGACAAAAGTTCCTCCACCACAACCGATTTCCAACAAGTGATCATCGGTTCTCAGGTCCAGAACGGTCAGCACCTCGTCGAAGATCCGGTGATGCGCCACCGGATCGCGCCACCATCCTCGCGCGATCATCCCACTCGGACACCGAAAGAACCGGTCGATGAGCGCGTCTACCGCATTCCCCACAGGTCCACCTCCAACTCCTCGCCGAACAGGCAAGACGTTATCGGTCATGACAATCAGTGTCAATAAAATCCCTTGCGGTCTTACTCCCCGGAAGAACCTGTCTGTGTTCGCGAAACCCCCTGAGGGGCAGTGACGGTCGAGCGGCTGACTGTCTTCGTACCGCTGCAGAGAATCGCGATCGCCGATCTCGTCCGGCGCGAAGGCGTCGGGCAGAACATCTTCGATGAACCGAACCGGCCGGTAGAACCATCCGCGCACTGCCCAACCGAATTGCAACAAACCACTGATGACCAGCAACAGCGCCAACCCGCGCGCCGGACCCGCACCCAGTAGTGGTCCCAGGAGATCGGCGCGCGGTCGCCCAGGCTCCAACAGCGGTTGCAGGTAGTGTTCGGCGAGCGGTCCGACCACCAGATAGCTCAGCGGTTCGGTCATCGACATCACCATCAAGAAGCAGGCAAAAACACGGCCTTGCAACTCGATACCGACTTTGGTTTGCAGCAGCGTCATCCAATGCGCGACCGCCATGGATTCGCCGAACGACATCAGGAACATTCCGCTGATCACCAAAACCGGCGAGCTGGCGGGATTCAGCGGCAAATTTGTCGATGGCCGTCCTGGACAGCTGCAGGAATCACGATCGGCCCTTGAAACATCCTGCCCGCCAAGCACTTTGGCGGGCGTCTCGCTTTCGGAATGCTCACACGGTGGCATCCGCACTCAACCACGAGGCCACGGCGGCGGCGGCCCGCGACGGATTGTCGAGCCACGGCAGGTGGCCGCCGCCCTCGAGCATGTCGAGGGTGGCGTGCGGTAGCCGGGTCGCCAGGTCCGTTCCGACGTCGGCGCCGCCGAAACCATCGTCGGCGCCCCAAAAAAGCAGAGTCGGGGCGACGACCTTGTGCAGGGTCTCGTCGGTCAGCAGAAGTTCATCCGCGAACCGCCCGCGCCGCGCGCTGGCCGCGATCATGGCGCCGTCATGACGCATGGTGTCGGTATGGCGTTGCAGAGCCAGATACCAGTCGAGGAACGCATCCGGAAAACGTCCGCTGTCGAGACTCGTATGGTGCCCCATCTCACGCATCACGCTGTTGTTGCCGCTAGCGGTCGGGGGCAACCGGCGAACAATGTTGCCGATGACCGGTGCGGTCAGCAACCGCATGAACCGGGGCACAGTCATGCCCGGCACCAGCGCTGGGGCACCCATCTGCACGATGCGGTCGATGCGGTCCGGGTGCGCGGCCGCGGACCGCAGGGTGATATACCCACCGAACGATGACGCCACGACATCGGCGTGCTCGAGATCGAGCGCGTCGAGCGCGTCCGCCACCAGGCTGTCGGCGTAGGTGAGCATCCGTTCGGTCGACCACTTGCCCGACAGCGGCGCGCTGAGCCCGGTGCCCGGCCGATCGAGCAGGAAGCAGCGATAGCTCGAGAGCGCACCCATCAAGGGCGCCCACGCAGAGCCGGCGTTCGGGGCTCCGTGCACGAAAAGCACGGGCGGCCCGTCGCCCACGATCTGGACCCGCACGTCAGAGCCGAGACGCGGCAGTCGGACGAACAGCTCCTGCGGCGTGACTTCCGCACTGCTCCATAGTCGTTCGTCCGCCAGACGATACTTTGCCGAGTCCATCATTCTCTCCCGTCGAACTACCGGAAATATCCGAGTTCTGCAGCTGATCGACCCGAGGCCGCCGAGGCGATCCGGATCGTCGCTGTCTGTCTCGCAGGTAGGACGGGCGACGTGCACGGTATGTGACAACAGGCGTGTCGGCTACATCGCACCCATCGCAGGCAGCCCCCGCCGTGGAATTCGAGCCGACGCCCGGTGGAGGTGATCTGTGTCAGGGAAATCGTTGAGATCGTCTCGAGTTTTGATGCCAGCCAACCTGTTTCGACACCTCAACGGCTACAACTCTCGTCTTCCTGATCCTCGCCTGACCCATGACCTGGGCCTTTTCAGATTCAGGCTGAATTGATCCTCCTGCAGACGCGTACCCGCCGAATACGCGATCACGCCAGTTGCAGTCGTAGCCAGCCGGATAGCGGTCGGTGCATGCTGGATGTCTTCGTGCTCCAACAGAACCAGCCGAAGACCAGTGACGATCCCCGCGCGAGCGGAAAGGTTCTTACTTCTCGTTGTTGACCGGCCGCCCCTGTTTGTCGAACCATTGGCCTGACTGGTCTCGAGTCCAGCCCTCGAATTCAGTGCCTTCCAGGTCGTCGGAGAAGCGGCCGCCTAGCCCTGGCGTGGTCCCTTCGGGTGCGGGACCGGCCGCAGCGCGGTCCTTTTCGAACTGGTCGAATATTGCCTGATTGTGTGCGTATTCCTCCGGGGTATATACCAGCCCGAGTTTCTCGGCTTCTTCGTCGGTGTAGAAGAGTTTGCCACCGATTTTTTCCGGCATGATTTTGCTCCTTATCGTTCCGCCATCTGGATCACCCAACGACCCTTTGCTGTATCAAAGACCTTGCTGTGCACCACGAAATCCGTTCCCGATGCGAACAGAACTTCGTCCGGTGTGCCGTACCGGCTATAGTCACGCCCGGTTTTACTGACGATCTGGAACTCAACATTCGAAGTGTTGACGGTCAACTCATTCACGCCTTGACGGTTCGTACTCGCGGATGTGTACCCAAGTTCTGTGGTCGCCTTCTTCTCAACGTATCGGGCCAGCTGTTCGTCGGTGAGGGTGGTGTGCCGGACCACCAATCCCTCATGAGGGGGAAGCTTGCCCAGCGCGTTGTTGAGCGCGTCTATCTGACGTTGCTGCTCGGGGGTCACTCTGCCTTCGCGCAGGGCGGCGGTCAGCGATTGGGCATTGGTGTCGCTCGGTCCCTGCCTCAGTATTGCCACGTCATCGGCACTCAGCGCCACTGGTGGGTCGGGTTTTGGTTTGAGCCGCCCGCCTGGTTTCAGGTCTTCGAGCCGCTCCATTTCCCGTACATGCCGGGCGATATCGGCATCCAGCTTCACCCCCGCGGCGATACCGCGTTCGGCCTGCCATCGCTCGATCATGCGCCGCATCGGGCGCGCGTAGCGAGCGCAGATGGCTGCGGCACCGGCCACACCGACAGCGGCACTGGCGCCGAACGTAATCCAGCTCGAGGCAATCGAGATAGCGGCGTTGATGGCCAGTTCCGTCAACAGCGCGTCGCGGATGTCCTCGAGCTGCGATTTCAGGTCGTCCCGCAGCTCGTCCAGGGCAATGCGATGATCGCGGCAGGATGCAGCCAGATCGGCCATAGCCGCAATGACGGCCTCCGCAGCCGCTTTCACTGCGCGGATATCCTCGTCGATGAACGCTACTTCGGGTGCCGTCTGCGACTCGAAAGCAGCCGCGGCCGCCTCGAGCGCGGCCGGAAATCCAGCAACGTCGGCGGCGCGGGCTACTCGTTCCCATGTGTCGGCCGCGTTGCTGATCGTGGTCGCGTTGCCGTCGGGCACGACGATGCCGATCATTTCGGCCAGCCCTATACCCTCATCCACCAAACCGTTACCAGGGCCGCCCGCGGAAGGTAGCGGAGAGCGACACATGACCACCGGGGGGTACAGCACGGTCGGTGGGGCGGGCAGCGCACCAGCCCCCATGGTTGCCACGTGATCGGCGCATTCGTGGTTGTAGCCGATTTCCTGCAAGATCAGGGCGTACCCGTGAGCTGCCTTGGCGATCTTGGAGACCATGCGCAAGATTTCCGCGGCCCGGCTGTCGTAGGATTCGCCCCACTTTTTCGCGTCCGAATACGACCCCGCCATATCCGTTGCCTCGGTCATGGCGGACCATTCGCCATCCACGGCAGCCCAGAAATCGGCCGCAGCGGTAGCCAGCTTGGTAGCGGTTTCGTAGTAGACCGGCACCGCCACCTCGATGACAGTCACTCGGCGGCCCCGGAGCCACCGCGGCCGAGCATGGCAACATTGGCCGCTGCGGCGGACTCGTATTCCTTGCGTGCGGCGGTGGCCGCAGCCCGCATTCTTGTCAGGCCCTCGCGGATCTTGATGGCGGCAGCGGTCCATTCGGCGTGTGCGGTAGCGTGCGCATCGGCGGCCTCACCACTCCAGTTGCCCTGCACGGCGGCAATACGTTCCTCGACTTCCCGCAGGGATTCCGCCACAAAACCATTCAAGCCCTCCATGCGGGCGGTGACGATGTCCAGGTGCTCGAGATCTACGCGGAATTCGGTCATGGTGTCCCCCCGGTTCGGGTGGTCAATGTATCAGATCGGCGGCAGGCTCAACGAGCCGAAACCGTCCGCGGCGGTGGTGTCCGCGGCCGCGGCACGGTTGACCACCACGCCCAGCAGTTCGGCCATTTCAGCCAACGCCTCGAACACCTCCAGCGCGGCGCGGTGTGTCTCGTCCCAGGCCCCGGCGTAGGCATCGGCCGCCACGCCACGCCAGCTCGTCATCAGTCCGTCGACTTCGGCTGATGCCGAACGCAACCCGCTGACGAGGTTCTGAGCGGTCTGCTGCACGTAGCGACCGGCGTCGGAGACGTACTCGGGCACCACGACGAATGTGGTGCTGGATGATGCCGCGGTGGCGGCGGGATCGGTCACGGCAAGGACTCCTCGCGCGGGTAGGAAATGGATACGACACTTACTGACCTGCGGTTTTATCGTCGATGACCTGCCGCCAATATTGATCCATCGTAATCGACGGGATACAAGCGCTGTGGACCCTGGGGGTTCGCACCGCTTTCGTTGTGCTAGTGAGCCACCACCGCACTGCGGCGACCGACAAGCCGAAATCAGCTACGAGGGAGGCATTTCCGGAGGCATGAATGAACGAGTCGGTGGAATCACGCACCCAAGGCATGATCGCCCGTCAGATCGTCCGCGCGACTGCGTTCAACGTTCGCCGTTGGGTCGGCCGCGAACTCCTGGCCGACCCACTCGAGGTTCTGGAATCAGAGGATTCCAACCCCTCTTCACAGAACGATTGCTGCTCCAACTGGCTCACCGCAACCAGCTCAGCTCGCAACTTTCGACAGCAGCGTCGAAACACTACCCCCACCGTGGTCGCGACCTGTCCCACCAGCGTCTTCGGGATCACCATTTGAGGGTCGGCGAGCAAAAGCTATAGGACGGACGTCGGCGACCGACGAATCTCGCGCCTCACCCACGTCGACCCGGGCAATCGGTCCATGCTCACGGATATGCGTCGTTCACCGTGGATACCACGCCGGTCGGATCGGATCCCTATATCGAGACTAGCGCCGGACTTCGACTCGCTCATGCCGGCGCCACCGCCGTCAGCAGCTGCTCCGAGCGACCTCGCGCTTCGACCCGCGGTTCGGCGAATCCGGCGTCGGCCAGCATCGACACCAGCTCGGATTCCTCGTAGCAGCGCATCCGCCGGACCAGTACGCCCGGCGCGACCGTCGCAGGCGGATTCGGCGCCACCGTGTGGACGACCAGCCGGCCGCCCGGAGCCAGCACGCGCCGCAGCTGGGTCAGCACCGCCGGACCGTCCATGAAGAAGAAGGCGTTCATCATCGTCGCGCAGGTGTACCGGCCATCCGCCAGCGGCAAGTGCTCGGCGGAGGCTTGCACCACCTCCAAACGCCCATCCTGTATCGCAGCTGCGTTGCGCGTACGCGTCAGGTCCACCATGTCCGCACTGTGATCGACCGCCGTTGCCCGGCACCCCGACCGCAGCGCGCGGTCGACGAATGTTCCACCACCACAACCGATTTCCAGCAGGTAATCATCGGGTCCCGGGTCCAGCGCGGTCAGCACCTCATCGAAGATCCGGTGATGTGCCACCGGATCGCGCCACCATCCTCGCGCGATCGTCCCACTCGGACGCCGAAAGAACCGGTCGATGAGAGTGTCTACCGCATGCCGCACAGGTCCACCTCCGACTCCTGGCCGAACCAGCGAGACGCTATCGGTGTCGGAAATCACTGTCAATAGAATTGAAGGTATTGCGCCCAACGATGGAACCGCGGCCGTTCCTTCGACGTGCTCACTGCCGGGTAGCCGCTGCGCCGAGGTCCGCAGCAGGGGTAGCGCCGTCGAGGGAAGTGTCCGGCGAACCGGCATCACGTGGCGTTGCGGTTCATGGTGCCGGGATTGCGGTCAAAGCGGTGTCGATGAGGGTTGCTGCGGCGGTGCGGGCGTGACAGGCGGCGTCGTTGGTCCCGGCGATGGCGGCGGTGGTTTGCGCCCCTTCGGCGAGTATGGCGAGTTGGTGGGCGAGTTCGATGGGGGCGCCGGTTTCGATGACGAGTTCGGCGAGGCGGGCTTGGAATTGGGCTTTGTGTTCGCGGATGAGGGTGACGATGCGGGGTGCGGTGCCGCCCAGTTCGCCGAAGGTGTTGATGAAGACACAACCACGGAAGCCGTCTTCGCCCGTCCAGCGGACCAGCATGTCGTAGATCGCGAGGAGTCGGTCGCGTGGCGTGTCGCCAGTGGCGATGGCGGCTTCGACGAGTTCGTTCCAGGTGTGGTGTCGGTGCTCCAAGACGGCCTCTACGAGGTTCTCCTTGGAGGGAAAGAGCTGGTAGAGGCGTTTGAGGGAGACGCCGGCCTCGGTTCGTAGGGCGCCCATGCAAACGGCGTGGACGCCCTGGCTGTAGTAGAGCCGGCCGGCGGTGGCCAAGACGTGTTCGCGGATCTCCTCGTCGGTCTGCGACTGCGACGCGGACCGGCTGCGGGTTGTCGTCGGCATGGTTCCCTCCTGTTGCCCGGGCGTGTGGCGATAGTCATAGCGCTATCCCTGCCGGAGAACTAGCGCCGAGAACATTCATTCTCTAACGTACTCCCGGACAAACGAGAACGTTAATTCTCCGAAAGGAGACCGGGGTACCGAGGATCGATCGCTACCGGTCTCTTGGGACCACTGTCATGAGATGAGGACGTAACAGCATGAACACCAACGACAACTCCACCCGCCCGGCCCGTCGCAGTCACCGCGGTGTGTGGACCGCGCTCATGGCGGGTGTGGCCACGATCGGCCTGGTCGCCGGGTGCACCGCGACCGACGAGGCCGGCTCCGATGACACCCCGACAAGCGCAACGGCCGCGAACAACGAACGACTCAACGAGGGCTACGTCACGACCACCGACGGCGTAGAGATCTTCTACAAGGACTGGGGTCCCCGCTCCGGGCGGCCGGTGCTGTTCAGCCACGGCTGGCCCCTGAACTCCGACGCCTGGGAAGCGCAGATGCTGCACTTGGCCGACAACGGCTACCGGGTCATCGCCCACGACCGTCGTGGGCACGGCCGTTCCTCCCAAACCTGGACCGGCAACGACATGGACCACTACGCCGACGACCTGGCCGCGGTCGTCGAGAAGCTGGATCTGCGGGAAGCGACCCTGGTCGGGTTCTCCACCGGCGGTGGCGAGGTAGCCCGCTATGTGGGCCGACACGGCACCGACAGGGTTGCCCAGGTCGCGCTCATCTCCGCGGTCACACCACAGATGGTCGAGACGGCGGACAACCCCAACGGTGTGCCGATCGAGGTGTTCGACGGCCTGCGCGCCGGGTCCCACGCCGACCGCGCACAGCTCTACCGCGATCTCGCCGAAGGCCCCTTCTTCGGCGCCAACCGCCCCGACTCGAATGTCTCCCAGGGTATGAAGGACACCTTCTGGCTACAGAGCATGCAGTCCGGCCACAAGGCCGCCTACGACTCCATCGAAGCCTTTTCCGAAACCGACCTCACCAGCGACCTCGAGAAGATCGACGTGCCCACCCTGATCGTCCACGGCGACGACGACCAGATCGTGCCGATCGACAACTCCGCCCGCGAGGCCGACGCAATCGTCGAGGACTCCACGCTCGTGGTCTACCCCGGCGCTCCCCACGGCCTCACCGACACCCACAAGCAACGGCTCAACGACGACCTACTCGCCTTCGTCGACAACCTGCGATAACACCTTCCACCCTGGGACGAACCGGTCGGGCACTCGCCTGATGCTCGGCCGGTCCCCGTGCCGAATACTCGGCGCCGCATCACGACGGAGCCGGGCGTCCTCGCCGGACAGCTCATGCGAGATCCCGACATCCCAGCGGGGTCGGTGGCGGTCGAGCAGCTGACTGTCTTCGTACCGCTGCAGAGAGCTTTTGGGGCGTAGCCGAGCCCGCGGAATGGAAGCAGGCTGCAGCCGGACGGACCTCGGGTGTGAACCTGGACTGCCTCGCTCGAGCGCGCACGATCTACCCGAACCAGGTGACCATGCCGCACCGACAACGCGCGGACCATGCGCACCGACGGTCAACTCACGGCATCGCGTCGACGAAACGAGTCAGCAGTCGCGCAAAGTCCATACGCTCCGAATCGGTCCACCCATCCATGGCTCGTTCGAATGCCTGCCGGCGGTGGCGATGAGCCGCGGCGACGACGTCATAACCCTGATCGGTCAACAGCAGTATCGAGCGGCGACCATCCGTCTGGTCGGCAACTCGCCGCACCAGGTTCGCCTCGACAGCTGTCGCGACCAGCCTGCTTGCCCGCGGCTGGTCCACCGCAAGTGCAGTCGCCACCATGGAGACCGTCGTATCGGTAGACGACTCGATGACATCGAGGACGTCGAAAGCCTGACCGACGATCTCCTCTCCACCCTGCAGCGTGCGTTTGGTCTGACGGCGACGAATCGCGAGCATTGCGCGTTCGATGCACTCGACATCGCTCATATCACAATGGTAGCTTGACTACAACTACATGTAGTGCAACAAGTAATTGTAATCAGTCATAGATAGGTGTGGATGTCCATGCTCATGCGTATCCCCGCGCTCCTCCTTTACATTGCGATGGCCATTGCTCCGGTGGCGGCATGCGCAAGTCAGGATGCAGACCAGCTCGGTCCGGCAGCCTCGACTACACCCGACGACGGGAGGTTGATCGGATATCAGCTCAAGCGGCTCGATCAACTCATCGAATCCACCTTTGACCGGTTGCTCGCGAAGGCAGGGCTGAGCCGGAGGGAATGGCAGACGCTGAACGTCGTTCGGACAGCACCGATCGACGATGCAGCACTCGTAGACGCGCTGCGCCCATTCTGGGAGGTCAATCGAGAAAATGCCGCGACGGTGGTCTCCGACCTGCGCAACCGCGGGTGGATAGTGCAACACGCCGACCAGCGTTACGCGCTGACCCCTGCAGGATCCGACGTGTACAACGAAGCCTCTAGCTCCGTAGATCGGATTCGGAATCTCGCTTCCACCGGGATCGGGGCCGATGAATTCGACACGACGATGGATGTGATGGGAAGGATGATTGCGAACCTAGAGAATCAGGGCTAGCGCCGCAGCCGGACTTCCAGGTCATGGTCCGAGTTGGGATCGTCGCTGGTAGTGGCTACGGCGGGCGCGGTGTTGGGGTCGAGGCCAGCCGGGATAGTGGGATTCCCGCACCGCGAAATCCTCGGCCCGACGGACCGCCACTGCCGATCGTCGCGACACGTGACGGACGTTGGGAATCGCGTACGGCGCGGCCTTGGTTCTCACGGCAACGGTGGACTCGCCTGTCGACTACGGCCAAACCTTCTGGCTGGTCGCTGCGGCCATGATCGCCGTCGTTGTGATCGCGGTGGGGCTGCTTGCAGCCATCGAGCGGCGGACACCTACCCGATATCGACTACTCGGGCCCATGCGGGCGGTGGGTCCGGGGTGTAGTCGGGATCGGATTCGCGCCATGACGTGGTGCACTGCCGACGAAACAGTCCCACCACGGTTCGGCAGGGTGGTCGTCTGGTGGGCCAGGGGGTCTGGCCGTCGGTCAGGATGACGAGGGCATCGGGACCTGGTTGGGTTCGCAGCGCCTTGGTTATGCCCGTACGCAGGTCCGTTCCCCCACCGCCGAGCAATGGTATTCCCTCGGCGCGGCACAGTGGGTGCACGATTCTGGCTGCCGCGTCACAGGACACTACGGTGACCAGGTCGCGGCGGCCGCCTACGGCACGGACGATAGCGGCCATTTCGAGCAGCGCGCTGCCCAGTTCGGTGTCACTGACCGAACCGGATGTGTCGATGAGCACCGCGACCCTTGGTGGCGTTCGCCGCAGACTCGCCAGCACCACACCGGGCACCCCGGCCGAGCGCCGGGCCGGTCGGCCATAGCGGTAGTCCTCGCCCGCACCGGCGCTGCAGACCGCCGAGCGGATGGCGGCGCCCAGTAGATTTCGCCATGGCTGTGGTGGGTGGAATACCTCTTCCGCCCAGCGCTTCCACCCTTCGGGGGTATCCCCAGGACGGCCGATGATGCCTTGCGCCACCCGGAAGCGGACGGCGTCGCGTTCCTGTTTGCTGAGTCCGTTCGCGTGGTCGGGTCCCAGCTCCCATTCGCGGTGCGATCCGTCGGCCCCGCTGCCGCAGTCGAGCCAGGCTATGTCCTGTGTATGCGGGCCAAGCCGGAACTGGCGCAGATAATCCTCCATGAGCTCGCCGTCGGGCAACCCCAGCGACTCGGGTGTGACAGCCCCGTCGGGCCGAGCCAAGCCGGCACCGAATATGTCGTCGTTGATTTCGCAGTCGGCGGCGATGTTCATCCGCAACCGTTCCGCCGGGTCGATCAGGCCGTGTCGCCGGGCGAATCGGTCACTGCGACTGTGATGGTCGCGCAGCAGATGTGATACTTCGTGCACCCATACTCCGGCCAGGTCCTCCACCGGGGTCCGGTCCACGAACGCAGGCGACACGTAGCACCGCCAGTACCGGTCGACACCCATCGTCGGTACTCGGCGCGATTCGACGACATACAGGGCGAACAGCGCGCTCGCCAGATAGGGCCGGACCCTGACTGCGTGTAGTCGGGCGGCGAAGAGCTTGTCGCGGTCCAGGGTCCCCGGTGTGTACGCGCTCATCGGCCTACCTTCGCGGCGGCACGATCGGCTACCCGGTCGGCTTCCTTGGACACCGAGATCACCCCGGCGAGTTCCTCGATCGCCACCGGCACGTCCCAGTCTTCCCGGCGCAGTGTGGCGAGAGTTGTTGCGGGAACGACGACCACATCCGGGGCTCCGGTTTCCATAGCTTTGACCAAAAGTGCCCATGCCGCATCCCAGCGGGATTTCTCCGGGTTTTTGCGGACTGCCGCCACAACGCCGTCGAGCACGGCTTGGCGCAGATCCCCGCGTTCGGGCAAGGCGGCGCCTTCCGGATCGGCGAGCAGCACTTCCGGATCCGGGAGGTCCATCCGACCCAAACTGGCGAGCAGTTCGAAGCCGGGACCATCACCTACAGCACCCCGGACCAGTAGGGAAAGCACATCTCGGGATGAACCGGCCGCAGTGGCGAAGGCGATCAGCCGCAGTGCCATCTCCCAGCTTCGCGGCGACGGCCAAGGACCACCTCGGCGTGTTTCCGTGCTCGGCAGTCGATGGACAAGAGCGGGACGAGCCGCGAGGAGCACACATACCGCGCGACGCGCGAAAGATACTGCCTCGCTCAGCTTCTCCGGAGCCAACCGCGGCAGTGTCGCGTGCGGCCAGATCCCGCTGAGGCCACGAACCACGACATCGTGATCGTGGGTCCATTGCAGATGCACGAACCGGTTGGCCAGCGGCGGGCTCAGCTCCCAGCCATCGGCGGCCGAGGACGGCGGGTTGGCCGCGGCCACGATCCGGACACCTGGTGGCAGCTGGATGGCGCCGATCCGCCGTTCCAGAACCAGACGGAGCAGGGCGGCTTGTACTGCGGGTGGCGCGGTGGACAGCTCGTCCAGGAACAGCAGTCCGCGCCCTGCCCGGACGAGTCGTACAGCCCAGTCCGGCGGAGCCATCGGGACTCCGTGTTCCGCGGGATCATCTCCGATGATGGGAAGGCCGGAGAAGTCCGATGGTTCATGCACACTCGCGATAACCGTGGTCAGTGGAAGGTCGAGGTCGGCGGCGAGCTGAGTCAGAGCCGCGGTTTTCCCGATTCCCGGTTCACCCCACAGCAGCACCGGCAGATCGGCGGCCACGGCCAGCGCCAAGGCCTCCAGCTGGGTATCGGGGCGTGGTTCGGTGGTTACCTCGCGCAGTAGAGTCAGCAACTCGCCTGCGACGTCGAGTTGGGACGGATGGGCTGGATCGGCGGACGTGCGGACAGCAGTAAGCATGGATGATCACCTCGAGGGGTTAGGATGGGCGACGAAGATCGCCGGGTCAGCGTGCGGTCGCGTTGCGTGGATGCGCGCGATGGTCGCGGGAACGCCGCACCGGAGGGATGCGGCCGATTCCTGGATCGGACAGGCCTGCTCGGAACAGTCCATAGATGATTCGCCGTCGCGTGGACGCGATGAGTTCGTCGCGCAGAGCACCGTCTCGAAGTAATGCGTCAGGACCGAGCAGATCACTGACGATTGCCATCGCGCCTGCGGTGTCACCATGGTTCAAACGTTCCCTGACACCGGTGAGGCAGTCCGGATGGCGGTGCGCCTCATCGATAGCCTGCAGGCAAGGCAACGGCGTACCGGTCAGGGCGGCCAGCAGTTCCTCCCGCCGGATCTCGGCCTGGTCGTGGTCCAGCGCGACCAGAACCCCGTCGACCACACCGATCCGGTGTTGCTCTCCCCTGCACTGCACGAGATGCGGTTGGCCCGCCGAGTCCTGGATGCGAGACGCGGCGGTCGGCCGGTGACCGGGTATCAGAGCCGAGGCAACCAGGGGATGTAGCCGATCGGCCGTTATCGCGCCTGCGCGGATCAGTTCCAGATCGGGCAGCACCCAGGTCGCCGCGTCGGGCAGAATCGGCAGCGCGGAGACGCCGCCGACCGGGTATCCGGACGCGATCCGCACCGTGGGCGGACCGGCACCGTTACCGTCCAGGTCGAGAACCAACCGTTGCCCTCCCCCCGGCCGCACGACAAACGCACTGCTACCTCGTGCCTCGGCATGGCACAGTATCTCCGCCTCGGCCGCCCATCGGTCGACAGCGCAACCCTGTGGCACCGTGGCGAGCAACTCGGGGTCCAGCCGCGAGTGGCTCGCTGCGTGTTGTTCAGCCCCACAACGTATCCCAAGCTCATCGGCCCTGCGTGCATCCCACAAGTGGCGATGCAGATCGAGGCGGAAACGTCGGTTGGGGCGAGGATGCGGATGGGGGCCTGCTCCGGCGGTGGCTCTGTCCCACAATGCGAGGCCGACCCGCTGACCAGCGTCCGCCCACGCAGGCGCGGTCCGAACGACAAGGTGCATAGGACGTGCGCCCCCACGCTTGTCCGGCGCCACATCGTACCGCGCCAAGGCAATGGTCAGCCCTGGTCGCAACAATCCGTCGGGAGCAACCCTAGGCAGATGCCAGCGCAGCAGGTCAGGAGCCAGATAGCGGAGATCGTCCCGGATTCGGGCCGCGAGTTCGTGCCCGTGGTTGCGTGCCACCGACCGCATACTGAAATCGACGTCGAAGCCTGCCGCGGCGCACGCGCCTGCCCAGTCCCCCGCGCGACGGCGGGCGGTAGCAGTTTCGATCATGGAAGGCGGCACGGCGAATTCACGCACACGCAGCCAGAAGGAAAGGCGGGAGTCGTCCCGATTCGCGATGTGAGTGATCATCAGCACTCACCTTGCACGAATCGAACCCCCAATCTTTGAACAGAATGAGTTGACATCGCCATGAGCATAGCGTCCCACACAGATATCGGCCAAGCGGGCGAGTCCGGCGGGTCTTCTCCGAGCCGCCGAGAGCGGCCGAGCTTGGTCACCACGAGTTGGTCTGTGGGACAGTACGGTCGAACGCCGACGACGAGAGCTGAGATCTGCAACTGGATCGAACCAACGCGGCGCAGCACTGCGATCAGTATTCGTCGGAGTAGCCCGTTGTGAATGCAGGGTCGATCCAGCCGACGCCGCCAGAAAGCGGCGACCATTGCCTCTTCGGCGGCAGCCCTCGCGCGAGTTCGCTGCTACGAAGGCAGTGGGTCGGATTCGGAATCTCGCTTTCATGGGGCCGATGAATTCGACACGATGATGGATGTGATGGGAAGGATGATTGCGAACCTAGAGAATCAGGTGTGACCATCGCATCCTGGGACTATCCGAGACGCAACGGGTTTCGTCCCCGACCAAGGTCCGGTGCGTTTGCACCCCCCGACCGAGAATAGCGGTCGGCTACCGCGAGAGCTTCGTCGAGAACACTCAGGCCATGACGGACGTCGTCGTCGCTGATGATGATCAGCGGCGGGCAGACATGCACCCGGTTGCCTACGACGAGCACTGCCACCCCCCGATCGAGGCACAGGCGCTCGAGTTCCTGCATAGGGTTCGCGTTTCCGCTCGGTGCGGACGAAGGTCCGAGCGGCGTCCGGCTCACGCGGTCCTCGACCAGTTCCAGTACCCAGAAACAGCCGATGCCGCGCACGTCGCCCACCGAAGGGTGGCGCTGTCCGAGTGTCCGTAACCCGGGTCCGATCACCTCGTCCCCGAGCCGACGGACATGCGCCAGGATCCCTTCGTCCTCGAAGGCGTGAATCGAAGCGACTGCCGTGGCGCACGCGAGAGGGTGTCCGTAGTACGTGCCGCCACCTCGGAGGGTGCCTCGGATCTCGGACGAGTCACCGGACTGCTCGAGCTCCGCGAAGCACCATACGTCCCCGTCGTCCGAAATGGATCCGTGGCACACGACTGCACCGATGCGCACCGGCAGCACTAGCTGCGAGCCGATCGACGACGGCTCGACGGCGGCACCCAAGACCTGCAGCGCCGAGTCGAGCACGCCCGGGTAGACAACATGGCCCGCCGGCGCACCTCGCGTATCGATACGGGCAAGTGCAGCGCGCTCGCCCCGGTAGAGTTCGCGAATCCTGCGAAACTCGGGACCGTACTCCAGACCTCGTTCATGCGCACCCCGGTAGAAGTCCTCGACGTCCACTGCACAGCTACATCGCGCACGGAGTTCTTCCAGGCCCTCGATCGGTGGTGAGATTTCGGACGCGACATCCACATGCATCCGAGCGTGCCGTCTCCACGCCGTACGCTCGTCTGCGGCGTCGCGGCGTCCGACGAACAGTTCGTCGCCGCATTGCGTCGACTGCACTTCGACCGCGTCGGTCAAGACCAGCGGAGCCTCGAACTGGATGTCCCGGAGGGCGATTGTCGCATCGTGCTCGGTGCCGTCGGAGTCCCCGTCGAGGCTTGCCGCGTGCAGGGCGAGTTCCACATAGCCGACTGCCGGAAAGATCGGTGCGCCCTCGACGCGGTGATCTGCCAGGTAGCTCGGCCGACCTGCGAAGATCACGTTCTCCCAGACCCGGCCGGGCGCCGCTGCCAGCGAATGTTCCACACCGAGCAACGGGTGCACGGTGGGGGCGCTACCTCGCGGGTCGTAGGTGCGCAGCCCACGAGGGCGGCTCGACCAACACCGCTGCTGCTCCCATGGATAGGAAGGGAGCGAGGTGAGGTGCCGCCCCTCCGGGAAGACCGTGTCCCAGTGCAGGTCTGCTCCGGCTTCGTAGAGCGCGGCTTGGCAGTCGCGGAGCGCGTGGAGCTCGTCGCCCCGGCGTATCGATGTGATCACCGCCCGCCGACCCGCGCGCGTGGGGTGTTCGACGATCTGGTGCATAGACGCAGTGAGCACGGGATGAGGAGCGATCTCCAGGAAAGTGTGGTATCCGAGCTCGAGCATCCGCTCGATGGTCGGGTGAAAACGCACCGGCTCCCTTAGATTGCGCCCCCAATAGTCGGGATCGAGCCTCTGCCCACCGAGCTCGTCGGCATCCACAGTGGAGAAGAAGGGAAGCGAGCCGGTAGCTGGAGTGAGTCCTTCGAGGAAGTCGACCAGCTCGTGCGCATAGGGTTCGACCTGAGCACAGTGCCCGGCGACGTCGACCTTCAGCCGCCTGAAGAAGAGCTCATCGGCCAGAACGTCGGCGCCGAGCCGGTCGAGCGCCGACACGTCGCCCGACACGATCGTCTCCTTCGGGCCGTTCACAGCCGCGATCGATAGACGCGACCCGTAGGGAGCGATCCGGCGGGTGGCGTCGGCGACCGATAGCTCCAAAGATGCCATGCCCCCGAGTCCCTTGGTCGCGTCGATGAGCTGACTGCGTCTGCAGATGATGCGCACCGCGTCGTCCAACTCGAGCGCTCCGGCAATATGCGCAGCTGCGATCTCGCCCATGCTGTGGCCGACGACTGCTGCGGCCTCGATCCCCCAACTCTGAATGAGCTTCGCCAACGCGATCTGGTAAGCGAACAGTACCGGCTGCACCACCGAGGTGACCTGCTCTAGTCGGACTCCACTCTCGACCGACAGTTCATCGAACAGCGACCAGCCCGCATGGCGCTCGATTGCGGCCGCGCACGCTTCCAGATGGTGGCCGAAGCCCGGCACACATTCCGCGAGTCGCCGCCCCATGCCCGCCCATTGGGAGCCCTGTCCGGAGAAGACGAACGCGATTCGCGGCGACCTGCCGACATCGACCGCCGCGCACTGCGTCGCATCATCGTTCAACCGGTGAAGCGCATCGAGCAAGCCGGCCTTCGAGCTGAACGGGACGGCGACCCGACAGGCGTGGTGGCTTCGCCGCGCGCCGGCGGTATAGCAGAGGTCGTCGGTGGCGATGCCCGGGTTCGCTTCCAGATACTCGCGATACCGTCCAGCCAGCGTGCGCAGGCCTTCTCTGGAGCGTGCAGACAGCGGCAACACCCCGGTGGCGGCTGGGCTGACACCATTCGGGAGGGATCGGATCTCACGGGACATGGGGTACTCCGACACCACGAGATGGGCGTTGGTGCCCCCGAATCCGAACGAGCTCACGCCGGCGATGCGAGGTCGATCCGATGACACCCAGTCGGCGTGCTGCGCCTGCACAACCAAACCGAGTGCCTCGAAATCTATGTGGGGGTTGGGAGATTCGAAATGCAGGCTTGCCGGGAGTTCGTGCCGATCGAGCGCGAGGACGAGCTTGATCAAGCCGGCCACCCCGGCTGCAGCCTCCAAGTGACCGAGGTTCGTCTTCACCGAGCCCAGCCGGCATCGGTCACCTGCCGGCCTCCCCTTCGACAGCACGCGACCGAGCGCCTCGCATTCGATCGGATCGCCGAGGGGGGTGCCCGTGCCATGCGCCTCGACGTAGCTGACATCCGCCGGAGACACGCCGGCATCACGATACGCGGCCTCGAGCACCGCGACCTGCGAACCGAGGCGTGGCGCGGTCAATCCGTTGGACCGCCCGTCTTGGTTGGTCGCCCCACCACGAACAAGTGCGTACACATGGTCGCCGTGTTCTATTGCGCGCGAGAGTGGTTCGAGCACCACGACACCGACCCCCTCGGAACGCACAATGCCGTTTGCTCGGGAGTCGAAAGCCTTGCAGCGGCCGTCGGGCGAAGTGATACCGGCACGAGAGAACGATGTGTTCACCGTCGGCGAGAGGATCACATTGACCCCCGCGGCGAGTGCGAGCTCGGATTCGCCGTGATGCAGGCTCTTACAGGCGAGATGCACCGCCACCAACGACGAGGAGCAGGCGGTGTCGACGGCCACGCTCGGTCCGACGAAATCGAGGAAGTACGACAGCCGGTTGGCGGCAATGCTTCCGGCATTGCCAGTGGCCACATAGGGGCTGTCGGCATCGCCCGTCATCGACAGCAGCAGCGCATAGTCATAACTCGAGATCCCCACGAAGACCCCTGTGGCCGACCGACTCAGTGACCGCGGAGGGATTCCAGCGTTGTCCAGCGCCTCCCAGCTCGTCTGTAAGAGCAGACGCTGTTGGGGGTCCATCTGCTCGGCTTCCCGCGGCGAGATACCGAAGAACTCGCGGTCGAATCGATCGACATCGGGGATGAAGCCACCCCATTTCGTATTCATCGCCCCTGGACGCCGACCTTCCGGATCGTAGAGCGCGTCGGCGTCCCACCGGTCCGACGGAACCTCCGAGATGGCATCCCCGCCGTCCCGCAGCAGCGTCCAAAACGCGTGCAGTCCGTCCGCGCCCGGAAACCGGCACGCCATCCCGACGACTGCAATGGGTTCGTCGGTCCCGATCATGCGCGCATTCGTCAGCTTCTGGGGCGCAGGGAGTTTCACGCTACCCACGTGTGTGGCAAGTTCGGCGATGCTCGGGAACTCGTAGGCGATCGTCGGCCGCAACTCGGTGCCGACGAAGGCGCTGAGGGCGGCAGCGAGTTCGACGGCGCGTATGGAATCCACGCCGTAATAGGCGAACGGCTGGCCCGGGTCGATCTCGCCGACAGCGATCCGAAGCTCACCGGCCAGGTACGACATCAGCCAGGCCTCGAGCTCACCGACCGTTGGCCGGGCAGCGGCCGGCCGACTCGCAGGCGGCACCGTTCCCGTCTCCCACGATTGTGGACGCGACCAGCCGGCGACCACCTCGTGTGTGCCGGCGACGAACTTCTCCCGGCAGGCGAAACGCTGCACCTTGCCGCTGGATGTGCTCGGCAGGCGGTAGGCACCCACGAGTAGCACGTCCGAGACGGCGACCTCGTACTCCTGCATAACGGTGGTCGCGACCTCTGCACATACCGAGATGAGGTCGGTGTCCGGTGGGACGTCTCGATCGACTTCCTGCACGATGACAAGATGCTCGCCGTCCGCGGCATCGACGGAGAACGCGGCGCCACGCCCACGCAGCAGCACCCGATGGATGCCCTGGACGGTTGCTTCGATATCGTCGGGGTAGAGGTTGCGCCCGCGAATGATGATGAGGTCTTTGAGGCGTGCAACGACGAACAGCTCATCGCCTTCGAGAAACCCGAGATCGCCGGTCCGTAGGTACTGTGCGCCGGTACCACCATCGATAGTTGCCTCGAAGGCGGCGGTCGTCGCGACGTCATTGTTCCAATACCCTTGGGCTACAGCATCACTGGTGATCCATATCTCGCCTACGACCCCGGCTGGGCACGGCCGTCGCGTATCAGGGTCCACGATGATCAGCGTGGTACCAGGCTGTGCGTGCCCGCAGGCGACCATCGCCGTAGCACTGTCGTCGTCCGGGTTCACCTCGACCACTCGGCGTTCATGAAGGTCGCGACGGCGCAACCACTTCGACAACGGTCCACCCGATCTCGCAGATCCGGTTACCAGCAGTGTGGCTTCGGCCAGGCCATACACCGGTCGAAGCGCGTCGGGGTCGAAACCGTTGGGCGCGAACACTTCGACGAACCGTTTCATGGTGTCGGGACGCACGAACTCCGCACCGCAGAGCGCAGCGCGCCATCCCGATAGGTCGAGCTCCGCGCGCTGTTGGGCAGTGGTGGCATCGATGCACAAATCGAAGGCGAAGTTCGGCGCCGAAGTGCAGACGTTGCGCCTGCTCGAGATGAGCTGCAACCACCGAATGGGTTGTAGCACAAACGATGCGGGCGACATCAAGTCCGCACTACCCCCGAAATAGACGGTGGCCAGCGCCACTCCGACCAGACCCATGTCGTGGTGCAGCGGCAGCCAAGAAACAGAGTTCAGATCGTCACCCGGGTAGGGCGAACCCAGAACGCCTCGAATGCTTTCGAGGTTGTGGAGGAAGTTGCGATGGCTGACCATGACCCCTTTGGGGTCACTCGTCGAGCCGGAGGTGTACTGGAGCAGCGCGAGCTGATCGGCAGCTATCTGCTCGGTGGCCGGGATGGTGGCCGTGGCCGGCAGGTTGTCGGAGGCGATCCAGATCATGGGCCGGGCGGGCCTGTCGGGCTCGATCGCGGTACGGGTCCGATTCAGCTCCGCGGCGGACATGAGCGCGCATTGTGCGCCGAATCGTCGACGATCCTGCCGATTCGCGCGATCTGCTTGCGTCCGACCGGCGAGTAGGCCGGCACCGCGACTGCTCCGGCGAAGGCACATCCGAACAGCCCGGCAATGAAATGCAACGGGTTTTCGTGGAGCAGCAGCACGCGCTCACCAGCAGCACCGCATTCTCGCAACGAATCTGCGACCGCACTGGCCTGCGACAACAACGTTGCGTAGGTCCAACTTTCCGTCACCGTCTCGCCGTTCGCCAAGTAGGAATACGCACGTTTTTCCGGATGACCAGCGGCACGCGCCACAAGGAGGTGTGCAAGCGTCGGCTCGGTAAAGCGTTCGTACGGCATGGTGGTCCCCACTCGGATTTGTCGCTGCTGGTACCGCAGTGCGGATACTGCGGTACATCCGCTGCGGTCTGTCGGTTGCTCGGGTCGTCGGTCGGGCGCGCCAGCGGGGCCCGAGCTCGACCGACATGGCCTCGACCGACGTGGCGGAGGCCATTCAGACCCTGCGCTTAGGACCCCGCTCCGAAGGCAGCCCGGGAGCGGTCGCTCTGTCCGTTCCGACGACCGCACCACGTGCACCGGCCTCGGGCGCGTACTTCTCGCGGTTCTTGTAGGCGTATATGGCGCTGTATACGATTCCGATGGTGGCGGACGGCGCGATGGTGAGAAAGATATTGTGTGTGTGCGCGATCATGTGCGCGGTGACCACCACGGTGAGCAGAACACCGTAGGGCACGAGCGTGCCGGCGACGACCCGTATTCCAGGGCTTCTCCACGGCCTGCCGAGCACCTGGTTGGCCAGTAGCAACAAGAAGCTGATCGAGCAGAGGCTCACGGTGCCCTGGACAACGGCGGACACTGTCGCCGAAGCCCAGCCCGCCTCCCAGTTGACGACGAGTGCCCAACTCCCCCACCCCAACGCGCCGAGGGCTGCTGTCACCCTCCAGTCCCAAAGGTTCATCGGAGCTGCCCGAGTAGTGCGGTCACCGGGCCGTCTCGCATGAGCAGTGTCCGTGCACTGTCGATCACCCGGTGCGCGGTCGGATCGTCGACGTAGAACGTCCATGCAGCTCGGCTCGGACCCCAGAACCGATACAACGTCTGAATGGCCAGGTGCTGACTCATTTCCGTTTCTACCGACTCGCGGCTGGCGGCATCGAAGTGCTCGAAGTAGTGATCGAGAAACACGCCGAATATCGGCGCCACCTCGCTTCCGGCGCCGAAGGTCTCCATGGAGATGAGCAGCTCACAGAGAATGTACGACAGGTCGTAGGCAGGGGTACCCAAGTGAGACTGCTCGAAGTCGATGACTCCGAGCGCGGCATCGGCAGCGATGATATTGCGTGAATTGATGTCACCGTGGGTGACGCAGTCGGTCCGGTCCTGGTAAGCCGCTCGGCACGCGAGAACTCGATCGGCCTCCACGGAATTCAGCCGAACGGCGATATCATCGTATTGCAGCCCGAGCTTGAAATCCCGAAACAGCGTATTGCCGAATAGGGAACCAGGTTCGAAACGTCCGAACGTCGACCGGTGGAGTTCGGCCAGTACACGAGGCAGCTTCTTCAGGAAGGACTCCGGCCGCTCGCCGCGGCTGAAATAGTCGTTCAACGGTTCGTCGCCCGCCGCTTCGGTCATGACGAACGCGCTGCGCTGTCGGTCGACATACATGATCTCGGGCACCACCGGCCAGTTGGTGCCTCGCATCGCCTGGACCGCCAGACGCTGCACCTCGCAGGCGAGTTCGCAGCGTCTGGCCGCTGGTATCGCGGGCGGATCGTAGGTCGGATTCGGGACGTCGTCGAGGTACTGCTTGAAGAAGTAGCTGCCCTGACGGGTCTCGATCCGCAGGAGATAGTTGAACAACCCTCCGTCCTGTGGATCGATCCGAAACACGTCTTTCAACTCCACGTCGAGACCAGTGGTTATCACGGCAAGACAGTCGTCCAGTCTCTCGGGGGCAATGGATGCGTCGAACATCGGACGGGCCTCGTTTCTCACGACTCACGGCTTCCAACGGCTCAGGGATGGGAGATCGATGTCGACATCGTGACAGAGCGACGCGATTCGCTGGTAGCTCCGGAGAAGCGGCACGTGGTCGGCTACATCGGGGGCGTTCTCGACGTCGGCGACGATCGCTGCCGCCTGGTCCACTCCGGCGAGCTCGAGCACGTCCTTCCAGACCACCCAGTCCTGTTGGGACAGGCTGGTCATCGCGTGTGGCAGAAAGTCCACGAAGCGGGCACGCTGCTGTGTGCCGAGCTCATGGAAGTGCCCACGCATCACCTGCGCAATGAGGCTGGCGTGTGCGGCTTCGTCACGTTCGTGCAACTCCAGCAGGACTCGGGCGCCGGGCTGAATACGCTCGTCGTTCGAGACGATGGTCAGGAACTCGTAGATGCTCAGCTCGCCTACCACCGCCCAGGTGAGGCGGGCGATATCACTCTCCCATGCCTCACGACTGTCCGCGGTCGCCGCGAGCAGGCTGCGATAGCTGTGTCCGGGCCGCCGCAAACGCGCGATGTCGGTCTCCCCGTTCATCAATGCCAGAAGCGCCCGACACACGACGAGCTCCTCGGTCTCGACCACCCGCCTATTCCATGCGACCCAGGCAAGCGCCTGCACTCGCCGATGGATCGGCTCGTCGAGCGCGACGTAGGTCGGATGGTCGTTGAATGGCAGCAGTTCCGGCGGGAAGTCATGGAGTTCGGGGACGAAGCGGGCCGCTGATTCGTCGTCATAGTTCGGATTGCGTACGGCAGCCCGAGTCAGCCACGTCTTGCAGAGTCGATCGAGCACGGAACTCGCGGCACGGGCTACGGTCTCGGGAGTGCGGCTGCTCAGGAAATCTCCTTCGGCAGCGCGATTCCGGGACGAAATGGTCATGTGCGGGAGTCTTTCTCGAAGATGTCGATATGCGTCGCGTCGCAGAAGGCAGCAGCGCTATCCGTTCACCAGGTGGTGAGTCCCGGCGATCATGTACTGCTGGTGTGGCTCGAGGTCGTCGACGTTGACTGTCTTGATGATCCACCTGGTACGCAGAGACTCCTCGTCATGGACCGCAACGACTTCCTTTGCATGCACCGCGTAGTTGTTACAGACGCATACGAAATCTCCCGGTGCAATGAACTGCCGGAACTTTACACGGTGAAGGATCTCGCACAGCCTCGTCACCACTCGCTCGGCAGCCGGAGTCAACCCCATCGTACGCTTCTCGAAGAAGCGTATGTCAGTGTCTCCGGAGAGTATAGGGTGCGTGCATGCATCACCCAATTTGCAGTTACGACTCGAGACGGTCAAATCATCGAATGGGGTATAGAAGTCACTGCGGCGCAGCAATTTTTTCTCGGGCTCGTCCAATGCTTCGAGTATGTCAATGTTACGAACGAGCGTGGTGTATACCTCGTTGATGGGATCGTTGCGCATGCCCAGCATGTAGACATGATCCGGCCGGACGAAATGGTTGGCCAGATCCTTGTGAAAATAGATCTCGTTGAGCGCCTTCTGTGACTGCGAGGCTGCCAACGCACGCTTCGGGTAGATATCCTGGAACACATCGCCGTCATTGACATTGATATAGCCGATCGCAGGCGTGCCCCGCATGATTCCGAACAAGGCAAGAAACGCTTCGGCGATGAACGTTGTCTTTGTCTCGTACTTCGATCTCACCGGCTCGTCGTGGTCGAAAACCGGTACATCCCGGTCGATCGGCGCGTTCCGGGCCAGAATCCACGGCTGCCGCCTACGATCACGGTCGGCCAGTGTGGCCACGAACTCGGAGAAGCGGGGCGGTACCCTATCGATGAGCGTGGCGACCTGGAACATGAATGCCTCGTAGAGGCGATACGGGCTCACACTGACCGCAGCCAGCGTCGCCGCAAGCTCTTCGCGCTCGGCGTCGGTGAACTCGAAATCTACCGGCAGTGAGTCGACCGGTGCAGAACCGGATACAGCACCTGAAGCAGTCATCGACCGAACCTCTCCATGGACATCAGACGAACACCGGCAGCACGATCGAGTACTGCCGACCACCGCATTCCCCGACGAATGAGGAATATTGAAAACCCGTGCGTCCGTAGCAGAATTGCGGAGATCTCCCCGCAGAGTGCGGGAAAACACAAAATGTTCTCCAAGTCAACTGCACGGCGCCAGGATATTTCCGAACAGTGGTCCCAACACAGGATTGGGATCCACCGAAGACGTTGTTGTGGCACAGCGGAATTACCGTATTCGCCTATTTCGGACGAAGTGATCGGTCGGCGGTGCACGGTCGATGAACCACTGCCGGGTACAGGATTTGCACATACCGACGATTTCGAGCAGTTGGCGTTCCGACCTACCGGACCCAGGTAGGACTGTTCGATCGGTATGCTTGTTATAGAGCGAGACGGCATGCCTCGTCGGCGGGTTGTCGGCTCCTTCGGTCACGACGTCCTGGACCGATCCCGTACAGCAACCAGATCCGACACCGACCAATAGGAGGAACACCCCATCAGCGTTCAGTTCCCAACCTCGTAGCAGAACCATCGGTGGCCGCCGCACCTACAACACGCCGCCGGACTCGACCCGCAGGGATGATATGGAGATCGAATCCACAATGTAGTTCCTACGCCACGAGTGATATTCGGTGAACCAACGATGAACAGCTTCGGATATACAAGCGCGGACACTTGGATCGGTTGAAATGAACTTGGATGACTACTCACGCGTTTGGGCGGCTCGAGCCGAAGAGACAGAACCCGACCTATCCCTCGTACAGGCTTGGTTGTCGACCATCCAGACAGTTCCCGTAGAATCCGTGGCGATACGGTCCATTCGCTCCGGCCCAGATCTGCGCACAGCGCACAGCCGGAGCACCGAGCACACCAGGCTCCTCATGGAGTCCGATGCCCAATTGCCACCCATCATCGTGCATCGCTCCACCCTGAAGCTGATCGACGGGGCCCACCGACTACGAGTAGCCATGGCACGCAAGCAAGACGTCGTACCCGCACGGTACTTCGATGGGTCCGAGGCCGATGCATTCGTGCTCGCCGTCCGGGCGAACGTCGCGCACGGCTTGCCGTTGTCGCTGAACGAGCGCAAGGCCGCCGCCCTGCGGCTGATCCTCGAGCATCCGTGCTGGTCGGATCGGATGATCGCCAGCGCGACAGGCGTTTCGCACACGACCGTCAGCACAGAGCGTCAGCGTGCAACCGGCCGAGCTGGACGGTTGCACAGTAGGGTCGGCAAGGACGGCAAAGTGCGACCGATGGCCACCGACAAAGGTAGACGGATTGCCGCGAAACTCATCCGAGACAGCCCGACCATGTCACTGCGTGAAATATCCAGAATGGCGGGAATCTCGACTGGAACCGTCAGAGATGTTCGTGACCGGCTCAACCGTGGTGTGGATCCGGTACCCGGTCATGCCGACCCGGCGGATACCCCCGGTAGTCCGAAGGTCTCGTCCGCCACGTCCATCGGCGCGGACAACGGAACCTCCTCCCACATCCAGCAGGCGATTCTTCGCTCGCTACAAAGAGATCCGGCGTTGAGATTCAGCGACAGAGGGCGCAGTGTCCTGCGACTGGTGTCGGGGATCGTCAACAGCCGCGCCGGAGCCGAGCAGACGCTTCTCGATGCTCCCAGCCATTGTCATTGCCACCTGGCAAAACTCGCCAGAGCCAACGCACAGTTCTGGAGCAACCTCGCCGACGAGTTGGAAGCCTGACCGCACGAACTGCGAGATCATTTCCTCTCGTACACGCGATACCTCACGGCGGCACACATTCGCGGCCACCTTCGGTGAGACGCTCGACGCTCGGTCACCTCCGAGATAAAGTATGTCAGCACTCCTGCGCCCCGTTCGGCGCATGAAAGACCCATGTCGAACGTTATTACCCCACACGCGTGTTGGAGGGGGCGAACAAGAATGAAGACAGTTCCTCACAGGAACGCTGTGAGAATGTACAGACCGCAGGTGGAACGGTCTTCGATGGAACGCCTACGACAGGTGCTGGAATCCGGTTGGATAGGACTCGGGCCAGTAACGGAACAATTCGAGCAGGAATTGTCACGACCCGATCTCATAGGGAAATATCCGGTTGCTCTCAATTCGGGCACAGCGGCACTGCATCTTGCGTTGGTCGTCGCCGACGTACCGCAAGGCAGTACCGTCATGGTCCCAGCCAACACATTCATCTCTACAGCGTCGGTAGCACTACAACACCACTGCCGTGTGATACTCGCCGACATCGAACGCACGACGGGAAACATCGATCTGAATTCGGTGCGTGACATCCTGGCAACCGAGCCGGATGTGAGCGCCGTCATCGCCGTGCACTACTCGGGGATCCCGTGCGACATCGAGGCGCTGAGCGATATCGCGAACAGGCATGGAGTCACCGTCATCGAAGATTGCGCACATGCCATTGGTTCTCAGTGGCGTGGGCGGCCGATGAGCGAGTCCCCGAACATCCAGGCCTACTCGTTCCACGCGACGAAGGCCCTCGCTATCGGTGAGGGTGGTTGCGCTACCTTCCCCGATGCCGTGTCCGCGGAGCGGGCAAAACGACTACGCCGGCTCGGAATCGATACGAGAGCGCGTACCTGGGGGAATCCGTACGATATCCCCGAGATCGGTTTCAAATACAATATGGGCGATATCGCTGCGGCGGTTGGATTGGCGCAGATCGAAGGGCTTCGGGACAAACTCGACAAGCGTCGGTCGATCATGTGCCGCTACCGAGAACGTCTGGCCGATTCACCGGTCGAACTCGTGCGCGAAACGGACCCAACCGATCGTTCCGGAGGTTTCGCAATGCCGGTACTGGTCAGAAACCGAGAACGCGTGAGAAAAGAACTCGACGCCGCGGGAATCGAGTCCGAGATATACTTCAAACCACTGGGCACATTTCCGCTGGGCGCTACCCGCCCAACCCCTGTCGCAGATCGTTTCGCTCAGGATGTCATCTGCCTCCCGGTCCACCCGCTGATCGACCTCGATGAAATCGACTACATATGCGACCGGTTGATCGAATGTATGGCATGAATGTGATTCTCCACGAAGGCCATGAGGCGGTGCGCTATGGATACGACGAACCCAGCGAACGAAAACATCGCTGGAATCGTTCTCGCTGGAGGAACCGGATCACGCCTCTTTCCCACCACTCGCGTCGTCAACAAACATCTTCTGCCGGTGTACGACAAGCCGGCTATCGCGTTTTCCATGGATGTGATGAGAGAGTGCGGTATCGGATCCGTCGTCCTTGTGTGCAATGCGGCAGACGAGGAAGTATTCAACACGATCCACGCATGGCTCGGATACTCCGAAATGGAGATCCGAACTGCGGTTCAGAAGAGGCCGAACGGCATTGTTGGTTCCATCGCCGCAGCTGGAGGGCTGCTCGAGCACGAGCAGTACGATCGCGTCGTCGTCTCTCTCGGAGACACGATATACGTTTCTGGCGCGCCGTGGTCGGGTGAGATGATACGAAAACCGCAGGCCACCGCCAGCGGCGCTGCCGTCGCGGTCTACGAGCATCCCGACCCGAAAGATTTCGGAATAGTCGAATGTTCCGCGTGCGGAGCGGTTGTCACTGTCAGAGAAAAACCCGATGTAGCCGAGCCCGCACAGGTGTGCACCGGCCTCTACTCTTTCGACAATTCGATGTGGGACAGGCTGGGGTCGATAGTTCCGTCGGGTCGAGGTGAACTGGAAATCACCTCTCTACTCGAGTCGTACATTGCCAATGGCGGTCTGGTGGCGGTAAAGGTCCCGGCAGAATCCGGGTGGTTCGACGTGGGTACGCCCGACCGACTGATCGATGCCGCAGTGGCTCGGCGGCGGCTACTCGCCTAGACCGGAAGGATTCAGCAGGCGGTGAACATCCTTTACATGTGCAGCGACTATTGGCCCCTTACCGGCGGGAACCAGGATCCGATCGATCAGTTCGGAGTCGAACTCACCAACCGAGGGCACAACGTAGACGTCGTGACCCGGCATGTACCGGACACCACACCGAAGGAAGAGGTACGCAACGGGATTCGCATACACCGGTTCGTCAACGCTGTGCTGCCATCGGATTTCAAAGCCATGTCCGACCAGCTGAAGGATGCCGTCCAACGGATACGAAAACCGGACGTCGTGCATGTAATGGGTCTGCGGCGACCGCTGCCCATGGTCGCGGAGATACTGAGCTGCCTGTGGCAGGTGCCGGTTGTTCAGACCGTCGGCGGCTATGACATTCCCGACGTGGCCGACCCCGATCCCCGGCTCGTGTGGCTGACCGGGCGCGACCTCGTCCTTCCCGCTATGCGGCGAGCGGATCTGCTGAATGCGGCCTCCGATGATCTGGCCAGGCAGACCGAACTGCTGGTCGGCGAACGGGCCCCGATATCGACTCTCTACGTGGGTATCGACCACGAACTGTTCACCTCCGCAGAACCCCATGCGAATGCAGCCGAGTGGCGGCCCTACGTGCTGTCGCTGCGGCGGCTCGAGCCTGCCAAGTCCGTCGACAAGACGATCGACGCTGTGCATCTGGTCGGAGAAGAAATCCCGGAACTACGGCTGGTCATCGCGGGCGATGGAAGCGAGCGCACGAACCTGGTGAATCAAGTCGAGCGACTCGGCATGGCGTCACGAGTGCACTTCCTCGGCGAAGTGCCGATCGAAGAGGCCGCTTCCTTGTTGAAGGGCGCGTTCACCACGGTCGTGGCCTCGAAATCCGAGGGTGGGGGCCTGGTGAACGTCGAGGCACAGGCTGCCGGTTGCCCCGTCATCGCCACGCGCGCCGGGGGGATCAGCGAATACCTCGGTGGCGAATCGGGCGCAATGTTCATCGACGCACCGGACGGCTCGATGATCGCGCAGGCGATCCGATCGCTGTGGGTGAACCCCGAGGCCAGAGGCACGCTCGTCGCGACAGCACGCCAACTGTCCCAACGATTGTCGACACACTCGCTCGCCGCCGACTACGCAACCGTCTATTCGGATCTGATCGCAACATATCGGCCTCGGCAGTTCTCCCCGTGGGACATGCTCACCTCCGCCTTGTGGGAGGAACTGTCCCCTCTCGCGGGTCGAATGCCTGTGTTGGACGACCCGTGGCGAGCACCGCTGGCGGTAGAGGACCTCGTGTTGTCGACGGCGCCCACGGAATTCCGCGCGCTCGGTCGAGGTGCTCGAGCCTTCTATTACCTGGCCTGGTCGAGCGGGGTACCGATCGATCGATTGACCGAGGTGTGCACATTCGTGTTGCGAGCCACCGAGCAGTTGCCGAAGCAGAGCGTTGCCGCGGGCCTCGAGCACGCAGCGGACTGGGGACGCTTCGATGTCGACAGTTGCCTCACATACATCCGACAGTAGGAGGAGCATGTCGAAGGGTTCCAAAGCTGCGCCGACCGCAGTGACCTCGCAAAGATTCTACGACGCGTATTCGCATGGCTACGTCACGTATCTCGAGCAGCACAGCGGCTACTTCCAGGCCGTCGAAAGAGTGATCTTCGCTGCCGCGGCAGACCGGCGAGGAATCGCTGTGCTCGACGTGGGTACCGGTACCGGCGAGAGGCTGCAGCGCGTGGTATCCGTAATCCGCCCCGATCGAGTCGTTGCCATCGACGAGAGCCCGGAGATGGCCGCACTCGCCCAACGCAACTGTCCCACCGCCGAGGTACACGCAGTGGCACTCGGGTCGCCCGACCTTCCGGCGGCCATTCCTGGCACGTTCGACCTGGTGATCTGTCTGTCCAATGTGTTGGGACACGTCCCGCGCACGCAGTTGGTTCCGGGGTTGAACCAGATCAGGAACATGCTGAAGCCCGGCGGCGCATTCGTCTTCGATGTCAACAACCGGTACAACGCCGTCAGATACGGCGTCTTCCAGACGATGCGAAACATGGTGCGCGATGGCCTACTACCCGGCGGAGGAGACTTTGTGGCGGCATATCGCGACGGTGACACCCTGTTGCAGACTCCCGTTCACCTGTTCAGTCGAGCCGAAGTGGTCCGATTGGTCCGAAGTTCCGGCTTCGAAATCGTCGACCTCGAATTCCGGGACTACGCCACTGGGCGCGAGCGCAACCGGTTCGGCGGAAGTATCGTTGTCGAGGCGGACGTCCCATGAGCGGTTCGGTCATCGACCCCCGCGGGTCCTACCGGCAACCAGCATCAGCAAAAGGCAGTAGGACCAGCGCCGAAGCCATGAACAACGCCGGAGTCGACGGATCCCGCGAACCGACTGCCACGATCAGGCCGAGCACCTTCACCAACGGGTTGTAGGTCGGTAGGTCCGATCTGCTCATGTAGCATCTCACCGCCCCTCGAATCATCTCCTCCTATGGGTGGCAGGTCGTCGGTCCTTCTTCCAACGCCTGCAGCGACCGAAGCCGTTGAACTCGGCACGCCCAGAGAACATCGCAGCGCATCACGCCACCTGCGCCACGAAACTGTTGTCGGTACCGCGTGTTATCCATACCGACAGCACAAGCAGACGTCGCTGGTGCGATGTGACCGTCAGCCGTTGGTCTTGTGTAGCAGCGGCTTACGGCGTTCGACGACAGAGGAGTGAACAATGCCAGGTGCACGACTTCGAGGTGTGACTGTGGACTGCGCCGACCCACACACACTCGCAGGCTTCTATGGGGCACTGACCGGGATGCGCGAAATGTTCAGCTCGGAGGAGTTCGTCGCTCTGACCGACGACTCCGGTTGCGACCTCGGATTCCAGCGGGTCGAGGGATATCGGGCGCCGCAATGGCCGGGGCAGGACATTCCGCAACAGCTCCACCTGGACCTACGGGTAGACGACCTGGATGAGATGGAGGCCTCGGCGCTGGAACTCGGTGCGGCCAAACCGGACCATCAGCCCGACGAGAAGCGTTGGCGAGTACTCCTGGATCCGTCCGGGCACCCGTTCTGCTTGACGACTTTCTGACGAGGTGAACCAGCATAAACGGTCACGTGACCCGCCCGCTCAGCCGGCGACATATTCCGCGAGGTGCTGGCCGGTGAGAGTCGACCGGGTGGCGACCAGGTCGGCGGGTGTGCCTTCGAAGACGATCCGCCCGCCGTCGTGGCCCGCCCCGGGGCCGAGGTCGATGATCCAATCGGCGTGTGCCATGACCGCCTGGTGATGTTCGATGACGATCACCGACTTGCCGGAGTCGACCAATCGGTCGAGCAGACCCAGTAGCTTCTCGACATCGGCCAGGTGCATGCCGGTGGTGGGCTCATCGAGGATGTAGACGCTGGCCTTCTCGGCCATGTACGTGGCCAACTCGAGGCGCTGCCGTTCGCCGCCGGACAACGTGGTGAGTGGCTGACCGATGGTGAGATAGCCGAGTCCGACGTCGACCAGGCGCTTCACAATCTTGTGGGCCGCAGCGATCTTCGATTCACCGGAGCCCACGAACTGCTCGATTTCGGTGACCGACATCGCGAGCACCTCACTGATGTCCCGCCCGCCCAGTCGGTAATCCAAGACCGAGGAGTCGAACCGCTTGCCCTCGCAGACCTCGCACACGGTGGCCACCCCGGCCATCACCGCCAGATCGGTGTAGACGACACCGGCGCCGCGGCACTCGGGGCACGCGCCCTCGGAGTTCGAGCTGAACAACGCCGGTTTCACTCCGTTGGCCTTCGCGAACGCCTTGCGAAGATGATCGAGCAATCCGGTGTAGGTCGCTGGGCTACTGCGCCGGGAGCTCTTGGTCGACCCCTGACCGATCGAGACCACATCCTCACCGAGCGGGATCGACCCGTGCACGAGCGAACTCTTGCCGGAACCGGCCACACCGGTGATCGCCACGAGCACTCCGAGCGGGATGTCCACGTCGACCTCACGCAGATTGTTCGCATTCGCACCACGAATACTCATCTTGCCGTTGGGCTTTCGTACGGTGCGCTTGATCGCGCAGCGGTCGTCGAAATGACGTCCGGTGATGGTGTCGCTGGTACGCAGCCCCTCGACAGTGCCCTCGAAACAGATCGTGCCGCCATCGGAACCGGCACCGGGACCGAGATCGACCAGGTGATCGGCAATCTCGATCGTCTCCGGCTTGTGCTCCACCACCAGTACCGTGTTGCCCTTGTCCCGCAGCCGCAGCAGCAGATCGTTCATTCGCCGGATGTCGTGCGGGTGCAGTCCCGCGGTGGGTTCATCGAATACATAGGTGATGTCGGTGAGCGAGGAGCCCAGATGCTGAACCATCTTGGTTCGCTGCGCTTCACCGCCCGACAGGGTGCCCGAGGGGCGGTCCAGACCGAGGTAGCCGAGCCCGATCTCCACGAAGGAATCGAGAGTCTTCTGCAGTGATTCGAGCAACGGCCCAACAGACGGTTCGTTCAGCCCTCGTACCCATTCGGCAAGGTCGCTGATCTGCATCGCGCAGGCGTCAGCGATGCTGATGTTCTCGATCTTCGACGACCGGGCCGTCTCGTTGAGCCGAGTGCCGTCGCAGTCGGGACAGACGGTGAACGTCACCGCCCGCTCCACGAAGGCGCGGATATGTGGTTGCAGAGCGTCGACGTCCTTGGACAACATCGACTTCTGAATGCGCGGGATCAACCCCTCGTAGGTAATGTTGATACCGTCGATCTTGATCTTGGTTGGCTCCTTGTACAGCAGATCCTCGAGCTCGCGTTTGGTGAACTTCGCGATCGGCTTGTCCGGGTCGAAGAATCCGCTACCACTGAAGATCTTGGTGTACCAACCGTTCACGGTGTACCCGGGGATCGTGAGCGCACCCTCGTTGATCGACTTCGTGCCGTCGTAGAGCTGCGTCAGGTCGACGTCGTTGACCGAACCGCGCCCCTCGCAGCGTGGGCACATGCCGCCTGTGATGCTGAAGCTGCGCTGCTCCCGCACGGTCTGCCCGGCACGCTCGACGTTGACCACGCCGCCGCCGCTGACCGAGGCGACATTGAAGGAAAAAGCCTGCGCCGAGCCGATGTGCGGCTTACCCAATCGGCTGAACAGGATGCGCAACATGGCATTCGCGTCGGTGGCGGTACCGACCGTGGACCGCGGATCGGCGCCCATCCGTCGCTGGTCGACCACGATCGCGGTGGTCAGCCCTTCCAAGACATCCACATCGGGCCGCGCCATGCTGGGCATGAAGCCCTGCACGAAGGCGCTGTAGGTTGCATTGATCAGTCGCTGTGACTCAGCGGCGATCGTGCCGAACACCAGTGAGCTCTTGCCCGAGCCGGAGACACCGGTGAATACCGTCAGCCGGCGCTTCGGGATTTCGATGCTGATATCTTCGAGATTGTTCACCCGCGCGCCGTGCACACGGATCAGATCGTGGCTGTCGGCACGGTGCGTTGCCGCTGACTCGGTACTTTCTTCGCTGGCCATGGGTATCTCCATCCGTTGGGCGGGCCGCTTGGAGTCGACCACCGAGTGGGCAACGTATCAGCGGCGGGCGACAGATCATCTGTTCCTCCCGGAGAACTACTCCGATGAACGAACCTCGCTGTGCCGGTGCCGGGCCACGTTGCCACGCTGATGTCGGATTCGACGCGGTGAACTTCCCCGGGGCGACCCTACAGGAAGCCGAGAACCTGCAGGTGAAGGGTCTTCGGAGTTGCAAAGGACGCAGTTCACCTGTCGATACAGAGAATTAAGTCGTAAGATGCGCATATCTAGGTTTCCATATGCAAATAGCGCATTGCAGGTACACAGCGACCATGCCAGCGGCAAAGCCTATGCGTCGCCGTCCGACTGCGCGTTGCACAGTCGTGCGAATTCGGTTGCGCAGTGTGCAGAGAATACGTTCACCGGGGTGTCGGGCTCACGCACCAGGTCCCGCAGTCGGTGCTGATTCTCGGCTCGCTGCCGGCGGTGGGTGTCCATCGTCTGCTCGAAAACCCGACCCAATAAAGGCATTCTCGGTGGATCTGCCATTTGACCATGATGGGTGTACGCGTCCCCAGCATGGAGAAACCAACCTCTCGCTGTGCGCACCGCGACTCCGATGTGGCCTCGCGTATGTCCGGCCAGAGGAACGATCAGCAGTTCCGACGACAGGCCGCGCACCTGCTCCACCGACTGGAAACCGAACCAGTCTTTGCTGCTGTCGCACTCGGCGTAGACGCTCCACGTCGGTCCGTGCGCGAGCTGAACCGGACGGTAGCGAAACCGCTCACGCCAACCATACGTTTCTGTGAATGCCGCCAACTCCGCCTGGTGCACGTGCACGGTCGCGTGGGGAAAATCCACCAGGCCACCTGCATGATCCAGATCCAGATGCGTCACAACGATGTCGCGCACATCCGCGCGGGAGAAGCCGAGTGTCTCGACCTGCCGAACGATCGGCTTGTCCAATACCGGATTCGTGCGCCGCACGACCTGGCGCCCCACCCACTCGTTCGGGCGCAACAGCGCCTGCTCTCCGTAGCCCGTGTCTATAAGAACCAGGCGGGTTTCCAACTCGATCAGCACGCAGTGGTTCACAGTGTCGCCCCGGCGAAAGAGGCCCGGTCGCCCATCGACCAAGCGTCCGCCGAACGGACGCGTCCCACCACCGTCCAGGTGATGAATTCGCACTGGTGGGCTCCCTCCATGTCATCGACCAGTCCAGGACACTACCTGTTCTCACCGGTGCGTGCGGTGCAAGCGCGCTTCGCAGGGACCGATACGTCATGGTGGGGTGACCGCAGCGGCGGCGCTACTGTCGGTGCCATGTGCTATCCCATCCCGTGGTGCACGATTCGAATCCGATGTCTGTGAGGTCTGCCAAGGATGCCGCGTGAACTCGACGACCTGCCATACGCCCGCTTCCTCGAAGCGTTCGACGGCGAGGTGGAGCTCGAAGGTGATTACGACTGCGCCCGTATTCGAGATCTCGAGTTCACCGAACTCGACGCGCGAAGCTCCCGGTTCAACGAATCGGCGTTGTCCGACCTCGCTTTCACCGGCGGCACGCTGAGCTACACCCGCTTCGCCAGCGTATGGCTGCGTCGCGTCACCATGACCGGTACCTCGCTGTCGGACACCTCCTGGATGGATGCGGAGATCATCGACAGTGCCTGGGCAGGGGTCGAACTGGCCGGCGCCGGCCTACGCCGCGTCACGTTCCACGACTGCAAGTTCGACGCGGTGAACTTCCGCGGAGCTGCACTGCGCGAGGTCACCTTCCACGACTGTGTGCTCCGCGAGGCCGATTTCGGCGGAGCCCGGTTGAGATCGGTGGCGTTCCCCGGCTCACGGATCGATCGCTTGGCGGTGCACCGGACCACGATGACCGAGGTCGACTTCCGACAGGCCGCGACCTTCACCGTAGCGGAGGGTATCGAGGCACTCCGTGGCGCGATCATCAACAGAGTGCAGCTGATGGAGCTCGCGCCCGCGCTCGCGGCAGCAGTGGGACTTCAAGTGCCCGATTGAGCACCTGCTGCTACCCGTGGTCGGTGGCCACCCGGACGATCACCGACCGCCAGGATTCGATGGGGGCGACGTCGAGGCCCGGGATCTTGCCGGCATCGTCGGCGCGACGCAGGGCGAGGGCGGCAGCGAACTCCGGATCTGCCTCGAATGCCATGGCTTCCGCGGGTGTCATGGGACCGCCCTGTGCTACCAAGGTGCGTTGGCTGGCGGCGGACAGAGCGGCCGCATGCGCCGGATCGGCTGCGGCCAGATAGCGTTTCGCGGTCACGTGCAGTTCCACCAGCCGTGCAACTCGCGGTCCCAACAGAGCACGCACCGCATCCGCAGCATGCCGGCCGTGTCCGGCGACGTCACCGGGAACGAGCTTGTGACCGATATCGTGCACCAAACCGGCGACCTGCAATTGTTCGTCGTCCGGGTAGCCGCGACGCAGCAGTTCGGCGCATTGGCGATCGTGGTCGAGAATGTCGACCGGGTCACCGCTGCGATCGGGCATATCCCATGCGTCCGCACAGTCGGTCAGAAGAAGCATGAGATCGTCCACGGTTTCGAGCAGTGCGATTGTCGCCATGTGTCAGCACACTAGTCCGTTTCGGTCGGCGACTCCCGGCAGCTGCGGCAGAGCCGACTGTCTGCCGGTCGACCGATGACCGGTCCCGGATGATGCGTCCGCCACATCGACGGCCGCAACGAATCGCCCCTGCCGCTGGACGGTCGCTCATCGCCCGCCGTGGTCGAGGTCGTTCACTCGCTCCTGTATCCGGTCGAGGGCCGACCGGATGGCATCGATCTGTGCGTTGAGCTCGGCGATCGTCGCACTGTCCACCACAGGTGCGCTGTCCGACGGCGCCGACGGTGTTCCCGGCGGCGGCCTTTGGCCTGGCGGCGGAGGCGCCCCGGGGCCACCGCCGGGCGGTGTGGCGAGCGCGCCGGTTTCGGCGCCGAACACCTGTTCGAGCGCCTCGGCGAGGGTCGGGGCGTAGCCCACCAGCACGCCACCCGTACGCGGTTCCCGGTAGCTGACCAAGACCCGGGCCAACTGGGGAAACGTCGATCCGTTCGGTGTCGTGGAGATCCGCTCGGTGAACAGCGGCTCGACATACAGCACACCGCCCGAGGCGATCGGCAGTGTGAGCAGATTGCCGTACTGAATCCGATTCGACCGCTCGAGCAGGGTTCGCTCCGACGCCACTCTCGTGTCGGAGATCATGGAGTTCTGAATCTGCTGCGGCCCCTGGGTGAGGGTATCGGTCGGCAGTTGCAACACGCTGATCTTGCCGTAGTTCTCCGGGTCGGAGTGCACCGAGACATAGGCGGACAGAAATTCCCGGTTGAATCCGACCATTGCGCTGGCCAGTCGGAAGGACGGCTGCGCCGTGCCCGCATCGCCGAGCAGAACATAGAACGGGGGCTGATGTGGGTTGACGTCGACGGTCGGATCACTGGGTACCGACCAGAAAGCATTGGTGGTGAAGAATTCTCGCGGCTCGTTCACATGGTATCGGGCGAGCATCTCGCGTTGGATCGTGAACAGGTCTTCGGGATAGCGGAAGTGGGCACGCAGTTCCGGGGTGATCGACTCCTCGGGCTCCACGGTGCCGGGGAAGACGCTCATCCATGCGGCCAGGACCGGGTCGTGGCGGTCGACTTGGTACAAGGTGACCGTGCCGTCGTAGGCATCCACCGTTGCCTTGATCGAATTGCGCACGTAGGAGATCTCTCGCGGAGATCGCGTCCGGACGTCCCTGCCGAGTGCGAGCGCTTCGAGCGAACTGCGCTTGGCGTACGGGTAGCCGTCGACCGTGGTGTATGCGTCGACGATCCAGACGATCCGACCGGACACAACCGCTGGGTAAGGGTTGTTGTCGGTGGTCAACCACGGTGCGACGAGTTCCACCCGGTGGCGCGGATCGCGATTGAAGATGATCTTCGAGTCGGGGCCGATCGCTCTGGAGAAGATGATGTTGCGCTCGGTGTAGTTCGCCGCGAAGGCCAGGCGATCGATCCAGTTCCCGATCGGGACGCCTCCGGAACCGGTGTAGGTGTAGGTGGTGGCATCGGTGTCGTACTCGCGCGGCTGTTGGCCGCCGCCGACAATGGCGTAGTCCGGTGTGGCCTGGGCGATCACTTCACCGAAGTAGATGCGGGGCTGATCGACCGGAATCAGCTGGCGGCCGGATGCCTGGGAGGCGATATCGCTGACCGAATAGATCGGATATCCGCTGTTGCTGCTGGCGACGTCACCGACCGATTCGCGCACTGCGGCATTGACCCGATTGGCTGGTGCAGCCACGAACCCGTCACCATGGGTGTATACGGTGTGCCGATTGACCCAGTGGCGCTGGTTGCCGCTCAGCGCGGTCGGGGTCAGTTCGCGGGCGGCGACCACATAGTCGCGCAACTGCCCGCCGATGCGGTAGCGGTCCAGGTCCAACTGCGCCGGAAAGCTGTAGAAGTTCTTCAATTGCTGTTGCTGGGTGAACGTCTGCGACAGCACGTTCGGGTCCAGCAAGCGGGCGTTGGCAATGGTGGTGGCATCCGCGGGAACCTCGGTCGGCGGCGTGGTGCCGACCCCCGGGTAGGTCTGGTAGTCGACCCGATCGCTGCCGATTCCGTAGGCCTGCCGCGTCGCGGCAATATTGCGCTCGATGTAGGCCCGCTCCATGTCGGCGGCGTTCGGACGCACCGACAGCTGCTCGACAGCCAGCGGCCACACTGCGCCCACCAGGATCGACGACAACAGCAGCAACACCGCGGCCATTGCCGGGATTCGCAGGTCACGAACAACGACGGCGGCGAACACTGCTGCTGCGCAGATGACTGCGATCGCGAAGAGAATGAGCCGGGCGGGCAGGACGGCGTTGATGTCGGTGTAGCCCGCGCCGGCGAAGGTGGGTTCATTGCTTCGGCTCGACAGCAGCGAGTAGCGGTCGAGCCAGTAGGCCACCGCCTTCAATACGATGAAGGCGCCCGCGAACACCGCGAGTTGGACGCGAGCCGCGCGAGTGGGGCCGATCACCGAACCGGACAGCCGTAGCCCGCCGAGGAGGTAGTGGGCTGCGAGGCTCGCCACCAACGCACAGACGACCGCGGCGAACAGCAGGTTCACCACCAGCCGATAGAACGGTAGATCGAAGACGAAAAACCCGACGTCGTGCCCGAACTCGGGATCGGACACCCCGAACGACCCGCCGTGCACGAACAGTTGGATGGTCACCCAACTCGACTGGGCGATCAGGCCGCCGATGAGTCCCAGGGACGCGGCGATGCCCACCGCGAACCGCAGCGGCCGCCGAATCACCATCTGGCTGTACTGCCGGAGAGTGTCTTGTGCAAAACCCGGCGCGAAGGGCGGGCGGAACCGAAACGCCAACCACATCGCAGCGAAGACAACGCCGCCCAGCAGTAGCGCGACCACGGTGAACAGCGACAAGCGGGTGACCAACACGGTGAACCAGACCCTGCGGAATCCGACCTCACCGAACCACAGCCAACCGATGTAGGCGCCGACCACGCGGGGAAAGATCAGCAATGACACGACGAATACGGTGGCGGCGATCAGCAGTACTCGAGTGCTGCGATGCAACCGCCCCAGGCCGGGACCGTCGCGTGCGGTCATTTCCCACTCCCGTGGCTACTCCCAACCGGACACTGCCCACTGGAACGATGTCCGACCGACGAGGACCATCTGGCACGATACTACCGGCGACGGTCCCCGACGGACGGCCGATCCACTACGCGCTGGGGAGTTCGCTCACGCTCTGCGGCTGGTTCATCGTGTTGTGGAATTTGACCGCGGCGGCAATTCCCACCGGAATGCCGAGCACGGCGGCGCCGACGATGCCGCCCAATCCGCCGAGCACTCCAGCTCCGGCCAGGCATCCGGCGATGACGGTCAGACCACCGGCATCGAGGATCGGCGCACCGAAGACCGCGCCGGCCACGGCGCCGACCCCGCAGCCGACCGCGGCGCCGATGGTTCCGCCAGCCAGGGTTCCGACCCCGACCGCCAGGTCGAATTCGTTGATCGCGGCCTGGATTCCGGCGTCGAACTGCTCGGTCCCGGGTTCGCCGGCGATCTCGTCGAGCCGCAACGCCGGCGTAGCGGCTCGGATGTCGGCCTGCACGTCTTGCGGGGCCTGGACGGCCTGCCATGCTAGCGGTTCGACCGCGAAAGCGGTGACGCCGGCGACCGGATCGCCCGCCGCGTCGCGCACCTGAAACTGCCCGTCGCGACCGATGAGAGTCGCGACGCCGGTCTCGATGACCACCGACCGATCCACGGTGTCGGCGGTATAGCGCACCCCCGGCAGGATTTCGGTGCTCAGCGTGGTCGCCTCTGGCTCGGGCGGCGAAGCCACTGCTGTCGCCGACCCCACGCTCATGGCACTCGCAGCCGCCACAGTCGCAACGACGGTGCGAATGATGCTGTTCATATCTGCCCTTGTCTGTAACACACATCGACACGGTCGGGCAGGTCGCAACGGTGTCGGGCACCGTCGACGAGTACGGATCGTCACAGCGCCACGACGAGACTCCCTGCCGTCACCGTCCCTGAACTCGTCGCCAGGGACTTCGCAGAGTAATGATAATAGTTTTCATTATCAAATTGGCAGGTGAGGTGTGGTCCGCGGCGCGTGCGTCGTCCGCGGGCGCAGACAGCGGCCGGTTTCGGTCCGCCCCGCTCAGCCGATGGATGCCGACAGCTCAGGAAGCATTCGAAAGACCTGGTCCTGCCAGGTGGTCCAGGCATGAATGCCGTAGGCAGGGAAGTCGTAGGTGATGTTGTCGGCGCGACGCGCTGCCATGCTGACCTGGAAGGCGCGAGTGTTCACCAACGCCAGAGCTTCCAACCCCATCCCCGTCAGTGTGTTGAAGCTGGGCCGATCCGCAGCGGTGGGGCGACCACTGGCAGCCGACACCCACACGCGAGTGTTGTTCTCGATCAACCTCGGCGCAAAGACGAACGGATCCATCCGCAGCCACTTGGAATCCCATGGCGCGGCCATGCTGTCCACGTTGTAGCCTCCCGCGTCGATCATCGCGACGCGAATCGCCTCGCGCATCCCAGGGGCGGAGATGTTCAGATACCCGGAGAACGATCCCGCAAAGCTGAACTGATCGGGGTGGTAGGCGGCCAGGGTGAGTGCGGCGCTACCACCCATCGACAGGCCGAAGACTCCATTGCGGTTCGGATTGAAACCGAGACGATCACGCAGCGCGTAGCGCAGATCCTGGGTCAGGAAGGTTTCCCACATGTATGTGTAGGACTTCCCGGGGCCTGCAGAGAAGACCTGAAGCCCGCCGGAGCCCGACGATGAACCGGATGCCGAGCCAGAAGCCGAACCGGAACCGGAGCCCGAACCCGAGCCCGAGGAGGATCCGGACGAAGAGCCGGGCTCGATACCCAGGAAACGCGACGGCTTGTTCCAATCGGCATAGAAACTGGACTGACCGCCGACCGGCATCACCACATTGATGTTCCACTTGGTGAGTTCCCGCGCGACATCCGTTTCCAACTCCCAGCCGTTCAAGTCTTCCCGGGCGCGCATTCCGTCCAGCGCGTAGACGACGCGATTGGTATTCCCGTCTGCCGCGCGAAACACGCGCGACTTGATCGGCCCCATACTCGAATCGACCCAGAAGTCGAAACCTGCGGGATCGAACGCCGCCGAAGCCGCCGGGCCGAAACCGACGACAACACTGCCCGCCGTCACTACGACCGCCACGATCGGTGCGAGCATTGTGCGGATGATCCCGCCGAGGGACGCCTGGGATCGGACGCGGGAACGCCGCATCTGTGACACCTTTCATCGAGAAATCGCCATCGCGCAGCAGCGACACCCGTGCGCCCCCGTGGCACTCTCGATCGGTCACTGCGCGTACCGTCGATAGCTTGTCGGAATTCGCGCGTCAACCGTTACCGTTTTGTGATATTCGCCTCGTCTGCGCGTCCGCCGTATAACACCGGGCTGAGATGCCGCCGCATCGAGGAAACCCGGAACCGCTCGAAGCGCAGCGCGATCATCGCCGTGATCGGCACATCGAGCCAGTGCTGTGACCCCGACTCCGGTGCGGTATGACTGATGCATTCGACCGACGAAGGGATGCGCTCATGGGCGAGCGAGTTGCAGTGGTGTCCGGCGCCGCACGAGGGATCGGTGCGGCTATCGCCAAGCGGTTGGCATCGGACGGACTCCGAGTCGGCGTATTGGATCTCGATGCAGACGCCTGCGCCGACACCGTCGCGGCGATCACCGAGGCGGGCGGGCAGGCCATCGCCTTGGGCGCCGACGTGTCGAACGAGGAGTCGGTTGCTGCGGCGATCCACCACCTCGACAGCACGCTGGGCGCGCCGACCGTGGTCGTGAACAATGCCGGCGTCCTGCGCGACAACCTGCTGTTCAAGATGAGTGTCGATGACTGGGACACGGTCATGAACGTGCACCTGCGCGGCGCCTTCCTGCTCACCCGGGCAACGCAGAAGTACATGGTCGAGCAGAAGTGGGGACGCGTGGTCATGATGTCGAGCACATCGGCGGTCGGCAATCGCGGACAGGTCAACTACTCGGCAGCCAAGGCCGGGTTGCAAGGCTTCACCAAAACCCTTGCGCTCGAGTTGGGCAAATACGGCGTTACGGCCAATGCCATTGCGCCCGGATTCATCGTGACCGATATGACCGCCGCTACCGCCGCCCGCGTCGGCGTCTCGTTCGAGGATTTCCAGAAGGCCGCCGCTGCCGAGATTCCGGTGCGGCGCGTCGGCACCCCAGCCGACATCGCGCACACGGCGTCGTACCTGGTCAGTGATGGCGCAGGCTTCGTATCGGGCCAGGTGATCTACGTGGCGGGCGGGCCGAAGGACTGACGAGCACGGGTTGCTGCTGCGCCGATCAGGCCGATCCTCGGCGGGGTCGGCGCACACGCCGGCGAGTACCGCCCGGCTAGTCCCACAATGTTCCGCACGGTAACGGCGGCAGGTTCTCGTCGACATCGTCATCGATCGTGACCACGAGATCCGCCATCCCATGGCCATTGGCCAGCGCCTCGGCGACATGCGCGGCTTGTTCCGCCGAGGCCCGGTAGCCCATTTTCAGTGCGCCGGACTCTATGCGGATTCGCCGGATTCGCCGCGCTGGACCGGCGGTCATGAACACGCTCCGAGGTCTCGACGGACGCCGACTACATGGCGGTGTCCGCGGGGACGGAGGCGAAACGGAGCCGATTGCTCCGTCAGACGCGGAGCAATCGGCTCCATTGGACGCGGAGCCGATCGCTCCATGATCCGAAACACTCTCGACACCAGGGGTATTGGTCATCCAATTTCCTCGGACGGGCGAAATCGACCCCCCGTGTCGACAGAGGCGAACCGGCGATCCGGCTGCATGTCGGTGCAATCGCTGGCGCGGCGCGGCGTCATGACGGCGCCGGGAAATGTGCGCGCCTCGGATCGCAGCCGGACTCCTGCTGTCGCAGTCATCGTCATGCCTCCTGAACCTCGCGCTGTGCGCGTGTACCTACTATGGACCACGCCAACGGTAGGTGCCGGCGGTGACCACAAAGTGTTCAAGAAATGGACAACCCGCCATCGGTGATGCGCAACGCCTTCAACCGTGCGTACAGCGTGGTGCGGCTGATTCCGAGATCACGAGCGGCCTGAAGTTTGTTGCCGTCGTGGCGGCGCAGGGCCTCGATGATGGCATCGCGTTCGGCGCGTTCACGGCCCGACAAGCGCCGCACCCGCGACACCAGCCGATAGGCGGCGGGCAGGTCGCCAACGGTCACGTCGCCCACGCGCCGACGCTGAAGGACATAGGACACAACAGCCTTCAGCTCGTGCAGATTGCCGGGCCACGGTTGGGCGGCCAAGACTTCGATCACGCTCGGGAGCAACCGTATCCCGGCAGTGGGATCCAACTCTCGCACCATCCGCTGCGCAATCGTGGCCAGCTCGGGTCCACGCTCACGCAGCGGCGGGAGTTCTACCCGGCGCAGGCAGACCGCGGCCAATGCGGCGTGCGCGCCGTCCAATTCCGACAAGGGCAGCGAGGTGAGGTACAGCCGAGGACCCCCGCCATTGGAAATCGCTTCGGCGAGCACATCGATCAGCGCGGCCGGCAGGAGGTCGATATGCTCCACGCAAACGGCCCCGCCGGGTCGCTCGAGCCGCTCACGGAGGCGCTTGCCCCACGCGCTCTCCCCCTCGACCGCAACATCGGCACAGTTGCGGAACTCCACGGTGTTCGGGCGCGCGAGCCTGCGTACTTCGGCGCTCCGTCCGGTACCGCGTGCCCCGGCCACCATGACCGGCCCGGCCGATGAGGTGGTCTCGACCTCGTGCGGCCGGGAGGGCAGTACTGGACGAGCCGACGGCATGGCGATCGGGTCGAAGTGGAACAGCGTGCCGCCATCGGCTCCCGCGATACGCGTCAAGTGCACTCGCACCGCGATCCCGGAGTCGAGCGTCAGGTCGATGCTGCGCGTGCCCCGGTCCAGATCCTCGGTCAGCATGCGCATCACGGCGTAGTCGGCTGGACCGAGCAGGTCCAACGCGGTCCGGTTGGTCAACACGATGTCCTCGCCGACGGCGGCGATCGCACGACGCTGTCGTGCGACGGACTGGAAGGCGGCGAGCAGAACTCGCTCGGAGGTCTTTGCCTGGTCGAGCAATCGCTGTTGAATGTCCTGCGCGGCCCGCGCGAGGAACGGCGCCAGCAGCGGATTCGATACATCGGACGAACCGGTGATATCGAGCACCCCCTCCAGGCGTCGCGTCACCGGATGCCGAATCGGGTGTCCGTAGCAGGTGAACGTCTTGAACGGCTCGATGTAGTGTTCGGCGCCGTGGATTATGATCCCCTTACGGGTCTCGAACGTCGTGCCCACCGCATTGGTTCCGACCGTTCCCTCGGCCAGGTCGGCGCCATCCCGAATGCCCAGCTCGTCCAACGTGGATTCGAATCGTGGGTCATCGAACCACCGGTACACCAGACGGCAGTCTCGATCGGCGAGCACCACGCTGAACGACGAGCCGGCCAGCTCGTCGCCCATCCGGTCGAGCACACTCGCCGCCGCATCGTAGAGCCGACTGTTCGGGTCGAATTCGGCCACGGGAACGTCGCCCCCGCTGAACTCGGGCGGCACGCCACTGAGTTTCGAACGCATCCACGACAGTTCGATCTCGTGACGCCGTACTGACGCTCTGGGTGCCGGGTCGGGCATCGGCGACAACCCACTCCTCGTACTACTGCGCTGCCGCGCGACCCGATCCGTCCTCGGACCGACAAGTCGTCACGGCGGCGATTCTCGTCTGCGATTCGAGACTACTCACCCTGTCCACATTCGCACGGATCCGTTCCTCGAGACTTTTCGATCACATGTCCAACTATCTCCACAATGCCACCGTCGGACGCATCGCCGCCGCCGAGGTGACGCGATTCATCCCGCCTACAGCACCCTGTGCGCCGTTCGAGCGCAGCAGCCGATGGTCACCGAGTGGTCGACACCCGGGGTATCGACCAACGACAGCGGACGCGCCCCGCACACATCCACCGGACACGCCACGCAGCCGCTACAACGGCGCGGTCGTCGAATTCGAGTGACCGACCCGCTCGTCATTGATTCGGTGATAGGCACGCCCCAGGTCGTCGAGCGCCTGTACCCATCGGGTGTCCGCGTCGTTGCCACGCGGGTTTCGGGTCAGCACCAGGAGCGCTTCGGCTGCCTCTGCGGCGCGAGCGGCAGCATCCAGCAACGCGGGCACCGGGTCGACGGTGCGGCCCGCGGCCAACGCACCGATCTGGTCGTGCAACCATCGCGCGTCGAAACGTACTTGCTCCATCGGATCGACTCCATCGACCTTCCGGAGGCTCACCGCAGCGACACGAGCGGCCTGCTCGTCGTTCATCGTCGACGTGACGGCCTGCCGTAGTTCACTGCTGGCTACTCGATGCAGCAAACCAGCCAATAGGACCCGGTCCACGTTCGGCCCGTGCAGAACTCGGTCGTTCGCCCACATGTCGACCGTGCTCGGATCGATCCGCAGAATCGATAGAACCGCTCGCAACTGCGCAATCGTCACCATTTGCTCCGCCCCTCCTCATCGTTGCTTGCCCGGCAGCGCATCTGGGCGACAGCCTGCCAAACACGAAGCGAGTTTGCCTCCTAGTAGCCTCATTACGCATTCGGCGTGTCGTCGATCACAGTGTGATGATCGTCCGCTGCAGTTTGCGGCCCAGGTCACTCTCGGCCGCAGGGTAGAGCGGCCCGGGAGTTGGGTACCCCGGTGGCTATGACAGCGATACCGGGGCCGGTCACTGACGACTCGACCACGCCGGCAGTGCGCGAGCCCGAGCACAGCGGTGCGATCACGGGCACGAAATGGCTGCGGATCAGAGAGGTGATCGCCACCCGCACCGTTGCCGACGCGACGCGACAGGTGTCGATCGAGGTCGGTAAACCGCAGATGGCGCCCGGTGCGACCGGGGTGGTCTGTGGGTTCCGTATCGAGGGTGTCGGCGAAGGTTGGGCCCACGGCGCCGATTCCATCGCCGCGTTGTACCACGCGTTTCAAGAAATCGCCGCCGTGTTGCGCGAAGCCAACGACCAGGGCGCGCGGTTCGAGGTGGTCGATCCGACCGATGCCCGATTCCCCGTCGCGGCCAGCCGACCGTCGCGGGCCGCCGGAACAGCCGAACTCGAGCCTCAGGCTCTCATCGCAGCGCGCACGCTGCGCAGCGACGACAGTTCGCTGTCGATCATCATCGGCAGGCCCTATCTGGCAACAGACCACCGCAGCCACCTGTGTCGATTCCACATCAGCGAGCGCGGCTCCTCGGTAGCCACCGGGCTGGACGAGATCCAGGCGCTACACACCGCGATCATCATGATCGGCCAACAGCTCGGGTTGCCACACGATTGGCCGGTCAGCCGCCTGTGCTGAGACCCTTCGAGGACAATCCGCCACCCGGAGGCGAACCAGCCGGCATTCGGCGTCGAATTCTCGGTTGGTGGATTGTTGGTCGACCGGCGCAGTTTCCCCCACTGCGTCTGTGGGTGTCCCCGCCTGCGTCGCCGACATTCCCCGGTACGAACCACATCGAGGCGACGCGCAGCGCCACCGGAAGGCGCAGCGCGAGCGCTGAAGGGAACTGCCCATGGACTTCATCGCGCCGGCGGACGCATTGTTCTTGATCGCGGAATCACGCGAACACCCGATGCACGTCGGCCTGCTACAAGTCTTCGACCCCGTCGACGGCGCCGGCGCCGAGTTCGCCCGGCGCGCCCATGCGACGCTGACCTCCGACCAGCACTTCCACCCCACCTTCCGCAAACGTCCAGCGCGGCTGTTCGGTACCCCGCAGCTGGCGTGGACGGTCGACAGTTCCATCGAACTCGACTATCACATTCAACGGCATGCGCTCCCCGAATGCGGCGGGCTGGACGCGCTGGTGGACCGCGCTTCCGGACTACACGGCGCACTTCTGGACCGCCATCGGCCACTGTGGGAAGCGCACCTGATCGAGGGTCTGGCCGGCGATCGTGTCGGCTTGTACGCGAAAATTCACCACGCTCTGATCGATGGCGTCGCCGCGCAGCGACTGCTGCAGCGCATGCTCACCAACGACCCGGAATCCGGCGCGCCGGCGCTGGTTCCCTGGCACCTGCCGCCCCGCGGGGCGCGCACGATCGTTCCTGGCCGGCCGCGCAGTTTACCGGCTGCCGCGCGCATGATATTCGCGGCGGCGGGTTCTGCGCCGGCGACCCTGCGCCTGGCCCGTACTGTCCTGCTGGAGCAGCAGCTGACCTTGCCCTTCGCCGCGCCCCGCACCGTGTTCAATGTTCCGATCGGCGGAGCGCGCCGGTGCGCAGCACGCTCCTGGCCAGTGGAACGTATCCGCCAGATCAAGAAGACGACCGGCGCCACATTCAACGACGTGGTGCTGGCCATGACGGCGGGCGCACTGCGTTCCTACCTGATCGCCCGCAGCGCGCTACCGGACAAACCGCTCATCGCGATGGTGCCGGTGTCCTTGCGTTCGGACTCCGACGATGGCGAGGGGGGCGGCAATTCCACCGCGGCGCTGTTGTGCACTCTGGCGACCGATCTGGCCGACCCGAGTGCACGGCTGGCCGCGATCAGTTCCTCGATGCGCCGCAGCAAGGACGTCGTTCGTGCGCTTTCTCCCGCGCAGGCGGTGTCGTTGTCGGCACTGACACTGAGCCCACTGGCCCTGTCACTGCTCGTGCCTGCCACCGTTGCGCTGACCAGCCCACCGTTCAATATCGTCATCTCCACGATTCCCGGACCGCGGGAGCCGCAGTTCTGGAACGGGGCGCGACTCGACGCCAGCTACCCGCTGTCGATCCCACTCGACGGCCAAGCCATGAACATCACCATGACCAGCAACGCCGAGAGCCTCGACATCGGCATCGTCGCCTGTCGCCGGACCGTGCCGAATGTCGCCACCGTGCTCGACCACCTCGAGCGGGCACTGGGCGATCTGGAAGAAGCGGTCTACTGACGGTCCCCTCGATTGCACTGCACCTGCCGCGGACGACTCGGCGAGGACGACCCACGCGCCACGGTCGCGAGACGGCGGGTCACCGCGCGGTGACCCGGGCGACTGCACGCGAATCCGCCGCGACGGCAAACCAGACATCGAGGCTCGAATCGGTGCGCCGGGCAACCAATGAGACATCCTCGCAGGACCGCACCGGCTTGCCGTACTCGATCACGACCCGATGCGGACCGGACTTCAATTCGGCGTGCTCGCTGAGCACCTCCTCGAGCGCGGTCAGATAGACCGCGTTGTTCACGTGATCGAGCAGGTCGATATCCGTTACCCGCAGCGGGAACGACCTCGTCCGCACATCGGGATCGGGGTCGACCGGCATCGGATCGGTCAGTGCCGCTTTCCAGCGGATCCGGTGTTCGGTGGTGCACGCCATCATCGGCTCCATGAAGCGGTCGCTCATCCGGGTCGGGACGCCGGATTCGGTGTCGAAGTGGATCAAGAAGCCCTCGGTGTCCACCAAACCACCGCCGCTCCCGAAAACCTGCACGCGCATCGTGCACCATCGGGTGGACATCGCCGACGGCCAGCGTCGCAAGACGACCCGCTCTCCGAACTGGATGGGTTTCAGCACGTCGATCACCGTCCTGCGGACCACCCACACTCGGTGGATATCACCGTCGTCGAGAACTTCGAGGTGGTCGTAGCCGACGTCTTGGAGGTAGCGGGCAACGCCATCGAGTCGCAGACGTTGGTCGCCGTCGGTGTCGGCGAGGCGCACCAACCATCCGGTCTCGAACGGTGTGACCCGCGCAGGGCATTCCGGCAACACGCTGGGAATCACCATTACCGGATAATGCCAGGAATTTGCTGACTGCGCGCGGGCGGAGGGCGAATTGTGGCCGAGCGGCGCCATGCCGCCCTCCCAGAAGGCCGACTACCTCGTGCGGTCGCGCTTCTCTCGCACCCGCACCGAGATGCGGACCGGCGAGCCGGCGAAGCCGAACTCCTCGCGCAACCTGCGCTCCAGGAATCGGCGGTAGCCTGCCTCCAAGAACCCGGTGGTGAACAGAACGAAGGTCGGTGGCCGCGTGGTCGCCTGCGTGGCGAACAGGACACGAGGCAACCTGCCACCCCGCATCGGTGGTGGAGTAGCGGCGACCACCTCCTTCAGCCACGTGTTCAGCCGGCCGGTCGGGATGCGCTTGTCCCAGGAGGCGAGTGCGGTCTCCATGGCCGGAACCAGTTTCTGCACCGCGCGCCCGGTGTGTGCGGAAATATTCACTCGCTGCGCCCACGGCACCCGAACGAGGTCCCGGTCGATCTCACGAGTCAACTGCACGCGGCGGTCTTCGTCGACCAGATCCCACTTGTTGAACGCCAACACCAGCGCACGCCCGGAGTCGGCGACCATGCTGATCACCCGGAGATCTTGTTCGGTGATCGGCTGGGCTGCGTCGATCAGCATGATTGCCACTTCCGAGGCCTCCAGTGCGGACTTCGTGCGCAACGACGCGTAGAACTCGGTGCCACTGGCATGGGCGACCTTGCGACGCAGCCCGGCGGTATCGACGAATTTCCAGACCTTGCCACCCACTTCGACCAGAGAATCGACCGGGTCGACCGTGGTGCCCGCGACATCGTGCACCACCGACCGTTCGTCACTGGACAGCTTGTTGAGCAGGCTCGACTTACCGACGTTGGGTTTGCCCACCAGAGCGACGCGGCGCGGGCCCTGGCCACCGGATCCCTCGCGCGGCGTCTGGGGAAGCGTTTCCAGCACGTCGTCGAGCAGATCACCGGTTCCACGACCGTGCGCAGCACTGACCATACGCGGTTCGCCCAGACCCAGCGACCACAGCGCGGCCGCCTCGGCTTCGACACGTTGGTCGTCGACTTTGTTGGCGACCAGAATGACGGGGACCGTGGAACGACGCAGTCGTTTCGCTGCGGCCTCGTCGGTAGCGGTGGCTCCGACCACGGCGTCGACCACGAGCACGATCGCATCGGCGGTATGCATCGCCAGTTCCGCCTGCCCGGCCACCGCTCGCTGCAACCCCTTTGCATCCGGCTCCCAGCCGCCGGTGTCCTGGACCAGGAATCGGCGTCCCGCCCACTGGGCCTCGTAGGACACTCGATCACGGGTAACACCAGGGATGTCCTCGACGACCGCCTCTCGGCGACCCAGGATCCTGTTCACCAGGGTCGACTTGCCGACATTCGGCCGGCCGACAACCGCAACCGTCGGCATCGGCACGGGCGCGCGATCGTCGTCTGCGCCGCCGTGCTCGGCGACCTCCCAGTCCGCCTCGTCACGCCAGACCCCGTCGCTCCAAACCTGGTCGTCGGAGATCCCGTCACCGGCCAGCACGTCCCCGCTCACCGGCCGCCCCCCGCCGAAGAGGCCGAGGCCTGTTGCGCGACGACACCGTACAGCGCGTCGATGACCTCGTCCATGCCCAGTTCGCTGGTGTCCACCAGCGTCGCATCCTCGGCAGGACGCAGCGGTGACACCGTGCGCGTGGAATCCAAGGAGTCGCGCCGCTGGACATCTGCGAGCACGCCCGCGTAGTCGTCGCCTCGCCCCTCGGCGATGTTCTGCTGATTTCGCCGGTATGCACGCGCTTGCGGCGACGCGGTCAGATAGATCTTGACGTCCGCCGCCGGTAGCACCACAGTGCCGATGTCGCGGCCCTCCACCACGATCCGGCGCGCACCCATGGCAATGGCCCGCTGCATAGCGACCAGCAGTTCCCGGACTTCCGGAACCGCCGAGACCGCGGACACCGCCTTGGTGACGGCGTCGCCCCGGATCTCCGAGGCGACGTTCTCACCATCGAGTTCGATCAACTCGCGACTGGGTTCGGTGCCGATGACCAAGGGCAGCTCTTTGACCGCGGCAGCAATGGCCGCGATATCGGTGAGCCCGACACCCGCGCGCAGCACTCGCAGCGTCGCAGCTCGATACATCGCACCGGTATCGAGATACCGCGCGCCCAACCGCGTGGCCAGACGTCGAGATACGCTCGACTTCCCGGTGCCCGACGGTCCGTCCATGGCCACGACCAGCGAACTCGAACCGGTCAGCCGGTCAGCCGCCGGCACCGAGATCCCCACACCGCTCACAACGACACCGCCTCGTAGAGTTTGCCGACTTCGTCGCGGCCGAGCACACGCAGCGTGCCGGGCCGCTGATTGCCCAGCGCGACCGGACCGATGTCGGTTCGTACCAGCCGAACCACCGGATGCCCTACCGCGCTCAGCAGGCGACGCACGATGTGTTTGCGGCCCTCGTGCAGCACGATCTTCACCAACGAACGCCCCTCCCCCAGTTCGAGCACTTGGAAGCGATCGACCACGGCCGGACCATCGTCCAACTCGACGCCTTCTCGCAAGCGTTTGCCGACCGCGCGGTCGACCACTCCGCGTACCGTCGCCAGATAGGTCTTGGCGACCTCGTAGGACGGATGCGTGAGCCGGTGGGCGACCTCTCCGTCGTTGGTGAGCAACAGCAGACCCTCGGTGTCCGCGTCGAGTCGTCCCACATGAAACAAACGCTGACCGGCAGCGACCCGCTCGGCCACGATGTCGCCGACACACGGACGGCCGAGATCGTCGGACATGGTGGACTGCCATCCCTTGGGTTTGTTCAGCGCGAGGTGCACCAACTCCTCGCGCACCACGACGCGAGTGCCATCGACCCGTACCACCGCGTGCCGAGGGTCGATTCGCAGGCCCTGGCCACGCACCACCAGGCCGTCGACCTCGACGCGCCCCTGCGCGATCAATTCCTCCGCAGCCCGGCGCGAAGCGACCCCTGCTCGAGCGAGGACCTTCTGCAGGCGTTCACCCTCGCCCCACGGGAGTTTGGGATGGTTTCCGGACTCGGCGGATGCCACATTCTGCCGTCGTGCGGGTTTCGCATTGCTCACCACCGGAGGTTGGGCAACCTGCCGCGGCGGCGTGGCCTTCTGTGCACCGGGAGACTTCTTACCGATTCGCACGCCCCGCGACGTGTTCCCGCGTTCGGCCGACTGCGCCGCGCGCGCGCGAACCGCGCGGTCCACGCTTCCGCCTCGGGCGGGTTTCCTACGATCCGGTGTGCCATCTCGGCGAGCGGGCGTACTCATCGTTTCCTGTCATACGTCGGCACCGAGGTCCAGGTGGCTCTCGGTGGTCTTCTTCATCCTGGTGTACCGAGGGTCCGTCTCCAGACTCTCGCTGATCTCGTCGATCAGGTCGACACCCGGCAGCAGGGGCGCCAGCGGCGGCAGATCGCTCAACGAGGCGAGTCCGATCCGTTCCAGGAAGAGTTCGGTTGTACGGTACAACGTCGCGTTGGTCTCCCGATCGACGCCTGCCTCGGCGATCAATCCTCGGGCGAGCAGAGTGCGCATGACCCCGTCGACATTGACACCGCGGACCGCGCCGACTCTGGTTCTGGTCACCGGCTGACGGTAGGCCACGACCGCCAGAGTTTCCAACGCCGCCCGCGTCAGTTTCGATCGCGAACCATCGAGCAGCATGCGCTCTACGTACGGCGCGTACTCGGTGCGAGTATAGAAACGCCAGCCATCACCGACGAACCGAAGCTCGATGCCGCTGGAGCGGGCGGAGAGTTCGGCCGACATCGCATGCAGCGCACGTTCCACCCGCGCGGTCGTATCGCCGAGTGCGGCGGCGAGGTGGTCGGCCGGCGCCGGGGTGTCGACGACGAGCAGCATGGCCTCCAACGCGGAACGGAATTCCGCATCCTCGAGCGGCGGCGAGACCAGGTCCACCACCGCCTCGCTCATGACGACACCTCGGAGCTCGGCGTATTCGGACCCGAGCTCATCGCGTGTCGGCTCTGTCCTGATCGGCGCTGTCCTGATCGGCTCTGTCCTGATCGGCCTCTGTGCACGGCGCTGTGCTGGCTCACCCGTAGTCCTCCTCGATCGTCATCGTGCCCGTCCGGTCGGCAGTCTCGTCACCGATCCAGCTGACCAACAGCGGACCGAGTGGGTCCGGTTGCTCGAACTCGACCGCTTTGCCGCGATACAGCTCGAGCAAAGCGAGGAACCGCGCGACGATCTGGATCGGAACCTCGCAGTCCGCGACCAGATCGGCGAAACAGACCCACTCACCGGCACCGCGCTGTTCGAGCCGGTCCAATATCAGCGCTGCCTGCTCGGCCACCGAAATCGCCGGGACATGCAAGTGGTCGAGACCCACCTGCGGGGTCGGGCGAGGTCGGAAGGCTGCCGCCGCGATCTCGGCGAACTCGGCCGCCTCGACACCCAGCGTAACCTCGGGCAGCAGCTCGACGTAGCGCTGCTCCAATCCGACCGCACGCGGATAGCGTCGTAGCGCGGCGGCCTCCAACTCGCCGAGCAGCTCGGCGACTTGCTTGAACGCGCGGTACTGCAGCAATCGCGCGAACAGCAGGTCACGCGCCTCGAGCAGTTCGAGGTCCTCGGCGTCGGTCATCTCCCCGGACGGCAACAGCCGCGCGGCCTTCAGGTCGAGCAAGGTGGCAGCGACGACCAGGAATTCGGTGCTCTGGTCGAGGATTCTGTCCGCACGCACGGTGTCCGGCCGGGTCGGCAGGGTCGCGGTCAGCGCCTTCGTGTACGCGATGAACTCATCGGTGACCTTGGCCAAGGCCACCTCGGTGACATCCAATTTGCGTGAACTGATCAAGGTGAGCAGCAGGTCGAACGGCCCCTCGAAATTGCTCAGGCGCAGTCGGAATCCGGTCGGTTCCTGCTCGGCTGCCCGCGCGTGTTCTGATGGCAAAGCGCTCGCTGCGGCCTCGACGGTGTGCGGGGGACCAGCTGGTCGGTTGGTATCCCCAGCAGTCGTCGCGGCACGCTGCGCGGACGGGCGGGGCGATGGGTCCTCCACCGCACCCGCGCGACCCCTGCGAGTGGTGGTCGCGCGTCGACGTGCCCGAGCCGGGTCCTGGGCGTGCGCGCCGCCCGACCGGCGTGCCGGCGCCGTACGGCCCGCGGCAACGTACGCAGCTGCTGCGTCACCGAGTGTGGGCGGCGCGGGGAGGCGAGCATGCTCGCCTCGAACATCGGTGACTTCGGCCGAGTCGGCCGCGCACGCCCGATCGTCCGGCACGGAGATCGCATTCGTTGGGAAAGGCCCGTGGTCGGTCGGGTCGCTGGCCGCAGACGACTGGTCGTCGCTACCGCTCACAGGTTCGACCGGTGGATGACTTCCCGTGCCATCGATCGATACGCCTCGGCACCGCCGGACTTCGGCGCCCAGGTCGTAATGGGTTCACCCGCGACGCTGGCGTCCGGGAATCGGACAGTGCGTGCGATCGCGGTGTCGTAGACCAGGTCACCGAACACCTCGACCACTCGCGCCATGACCTGGCGGGAGTGCAACAGCCGAGCATCGAACATGGTGACCACTATTCCGTACAGTCGCAACCTGGGGTTGAGCCGGTCGCGCACCTTGTCCAAGGTGTCGTTGAGCAGTGCGAGTCCACGCAACGAGAAGTACTCGCACTCCATCGGAATGATCACACCGTCGGAGCAGGCCAAGGCGTTGACGGTGAGCAAGCCCAGCGAAGGCTGGCAGTCGATGAGGATGTAGTCGTACTGGCTGCGCAACGGCTCGAGCGCGCGACCGAGGCTCTGCTCTCGACCCACTTCGTTGACGAGCTGGATCTCCGCCGCCGACAGGTCGATGTTGCTCGGTAACAGGTCCAGATTCTCGATGCGGGTCTGGAGCAGCACGTCGTCGACGACGACCTTGGAGCCGATGAGCAGGTTGTGCACGGTCAGCTCGAGGTCGTGATGCGCCACACCGAGACCCGCCGACAACGCACCCTGCGGATCCAGATCGACCAGCAGCACCCGCCGCCCGTATTCGGCCAGCGCGGCGCCCAGATTGATCGTGGAGGTGGTCTTGCCGACCCCACCCTTCTGGTTGCACATGGCAATGACCAAGGCATCGCCGTGCCGCTGCAACGGCGGCGGGTCGGGCACCAACCGCAACGGCCGCCCGGTCGGGCCGAGCGTCGCGTCCTCCGGTACCGGCTCTACATTGCCCCACAGTGTTTCCGCCGGGGTGTCCGAGTACCGGCTCGTCTGCGGCTGTGCCCCAGCACCCGTCGGTGGCTCTGCCGCGCCGGCTGTCGTCACGATCCGCTCCTTATATGTTCCTACCCGTTGCCTCGCCGAGCGTAGCGAGGTCGATCCGCGTCCGACCTCGCTGTCATGCGGTCCAACTCTGGATAGACGCTACCGCCTGACGGCGCTGGAGCGGCGCGCCGCCGCGCGGCGTGTTCGCCACCCGTGGATCGGCGCCGAGCACAATCCCCTGCGCCACCACCGTCGCAGCCTGGCACGGATCACAGCGCTCGAGGATGGGCACCGGCCCAAACTTCACGCATCGTGGTGATCGTGACCAGCGTATAGATCTGTGTCGTGGTCACCGACGAGTGACCGAGCAATTCTTGGACCACGCGAATATCGGCGCCACCATCGAGCAAATGGGTCGCGAAACAGTGCCGCAGTGTGTGCGGCGACACTGCGGCGCCGATGCCCGCCCGAGCAGCGGCGGTGCGCAGAATCTGCCATGCACTCTGCCGGGACAACCGCGTGCCGCGAACGTTCACGAACAGCGCCGCGGTGTCGCCCGCCGTGCGGGCGGCAAGCAGCGGTCGCCCCCGCACGAGGTAGGCGTCCACTGCGGCGAGGGCCGGCCGGCCTATCGGTACGACCCGCTGCTGGCCACCCTTTCCACACAGCACCACCGACCGTTGCGCAGTATCGAGATCATCGACATCCAGCGCCACCATCTCCGAGATGCGGGCGCCTGTGGAATACAACAACTCCAACAGCGCCCGATCGCGCAGCGCACGCGAGGGCCCATCCGCACCGGCAGCCGAGTCGGCGCCCGCAGCCTCCAGCAACTTCACTACCTGGTCATAGGGCAGAGCTTTGGGCAATCGGCGACCCGGCGCCGGCGGCTTGACCGCGTGCGCAACATCGGCTGTGACCTGCCCCTCCGCGGCGGCGAAACGATGCCAGCCACGCACCGCGATCAGGGCGCGGGCCACCGAACTCGCTCCCAACGACGGATGCCCGTCGTCTCCCGAACGCAGCGCCATGACGAAATCCACCACATCGGATTCGGCGACCTCGTCGAGCGAACCGATCCCACGCGCCATCGCGAAGTCGAGGTAGCGGCCGAGATCACGCCGATAGGCAGCGAGGGTATTGATCGCGACCCCGCGCTCGACCGCAATGTGGTCGAGGTAGGCGTCGAGTTCGCGGGCGAGCACCTAGCGGCGGCCCTCGGTCCGCCGGGCCTGCTGGCGACGCAACAGAGCGAATGGCTGCTGCGACCATGCGGCCTGCGCAAGGCGCAGCTCGACTCCGCCCGACCGGGCGGCCGCCACCGCGAGCACACCCGCTACCGCGGTGGCATTGACGATCCGCCCGCTCAGCGCAGCCCGAACAGCCTCGTCGACCGGCATCCGAATCACTTCGAGGTCGGCCTCCTCATGCTCCGGTTCGGGCCGGTGGACCTCGGTCAGGCCACGCGCCAGATAGACCCGCAGCGCCTCGTCGGTGAACCCGGGCGACAACACCACATCCACCAACACCGCCCACTCGCGCGCGGCGAGGCCGGTTTCCTCGGCCAGCTCACGCTGGGCGGCCAGAAGCGGGTCTTCGTCGGGCAGATCGAGCAGGCCCGCGGGCAATTCGAGTAGCCGTTTACCGATGGGATGACGGTATTGGTCGACCAACACCACATTGTCCTCGTCATCGATCGCGGCGACGGCGACGGCCCCGTGGTGCTCGATCACCTCACGCTCGACCACTCGGCCGCCGGGCATCGACACCTGGTCGAGGCGCAGCGCCACAATGGCTCCGCTGTAGACGGTCTCACTGGATTCGACGGTGAACTCGTGCCTGCCCGGCTCGGTCACGTCCGCGTCGGTCATGTCAATACACCTGTTCGGCCGCACCTGCGAATTCGTCCCCCGGGATGTCGACCGGGAGTCGTTCGGACGCTTTTCCCCGCAACGCCGCCGATATCAGTGCTGCGAACAGCGGATGCGGGCGGGTGGGGCGGCTCTTCAGCTCTGGGTGCGCTTGGGTGGCGACGAAGAAGGGATGTACATCGGCGGGCAACTCGACGAACTCGACCAGATTGCCGTCCGGTGAGGTACCGCTGAAGGTCAAACCACTCTCGGCGATCTTGTCTCGGTAGGCGTTGTTCACCTCGTACCGGTGTCGATGCCGCTCGGAGACGAACGCGCTGCCGTAGGCCCGGGCCACCACCGAATCGTTCGCCAGCCTCGCCGGATAGGCACCCAGGCGCATGGTGCCGCCGAGATCGGCCTCACCGGCCACGGCTTGCTCCTGGTCGACCATCGTCGAGATGACGGGATGCGGCGTGGTGGGCTCGAATTCGGTGGAGTTGGCCTCGACCAGGCCCACCGAACGCGCGGCCTCGATCACCACGCATTGCAATCCCAGGCACAGGCCGAGCAGCGGAATCCCCCGCGTGCGTGCGTAGTGCACTGCACCGACCTTCCCTTCGATGCCGCGGATACCGAAACCACCGGGAACCAGCACCGCGTCGACGTCGCGCAAGGCCTGCTGAGCGCCCGCGGTCGTTTCGCATTCATCGGAGGGAACCCACCGCACACGCACCTTGGCGCGCGAGGCGAATCCGCCCGCACGCAACGCCTCGGTGACCGAGAGGTAGGCATCGGGCAGGTCGACGTACTTGCCGACCAACGCGACCTCGACGGTCTCGCGCGGCGAGTGCACCCGGTCGAGCAGGTCTCCCCACACGGTCCAATCGACGTCCCGGAACGGCAGGCCGAGTCGGCGCACCACATAGGCGTCCAGGCCTTCGCTGTGTAGAACCTTGGGAATGTCGTAGATGGACGGCGCGTCCGGAGTGGAAATGCACGCGTCGACCTCGACATCGCACATCAGGGCGATCTTGCCCTTCAGCGGCTGCGGGACTTCCCGGTCGCACCGCAGGATCAGCGCGTCGGGCTGGATGCCGATATTGCGCAACGCCGCCACGGAATGCTGGGTCGGTTTGGTCTTCAACTCACCAGAGGGGGCGAGATACGGCACCAACGACACATGCAGGAAGAACACATTGTCACGGCCGACATCGTGGCGAATCTGTCGGGCAGCCTCGAGGAACGGCTGGGACTCGATGTCGCCGACCGTGCCACCGATCTCGGTGATCACCACGTCAGGAGTCTGCCCCTGCAGATCGGCGCCGCGCATCGCGAGGATCCGGCTCTTGATCTCGTCGGTGATGTGCGGAATCACCTGCACGGTGTCACCGAGATATTCGCCCCGACGTTCCTTGGCGATGACCGACGAGTAGACCTGCCCGGTCGTCACGTTCGCATCGCGCGACAAGTCCCGGTCGAGAAACCGCTCGTAGTGACCGACGTCCAGGTCGGTCTCCGCGCCGTCCTCGGTCACGAACACCTCGCCGTGCTGGAAGGGGTTCATGGTCCCGGGATCGACGTTCAGATACGGGTCGAGTTTCTGCATCGTCACCCGCAGCCCACGCGCAGTGAGCAGCTGTCCGAGGCTGGAGGCAGTAAGACCCTTACCCAATGAGGAGGCGACGCCGCCGCTGACGAAAATGTGCTTCGTGGCCGTTCGCGTCTGAATCCGTGTTTGACCCACGGGTCTTCACGGTAACACGAATCCATTCGCCTACTCGCATGCCGGGCACCGTTGCCAGCGAGCGGCAGCTCATTCGCCGAGCGCCAGAACGGTCCGGACCCGGCCGATGTCTCGTTCCACATTGTCGACGATGGCGATCCGGGCGGCGAGGGCATCGTCGGCCCGGACGACGGCGATCGGGCCGGAACCCTGTGCGGCGCCAGGGCGGCCTGCGAGCACCACGCCGGAGCCGTGACTGCTCAGCGCACCCGTGAAGTGGGCGATGGTCGAGCCCATGAAATCTGCGTCCACCCCCACGTCGGTGTCCGCATCGGCGCCGTTCCCGGTAACGACCACGGCGAACTGCGCTGGATGTACCGTTTGGCCACCGTCGACGAGGTCACCGTCGACCAGGCCACCGACGACCAGAAAGCCGCCCGCGCGCAGCGTCTCCAGGACCAGTCCCAGCTCCTGCGGTGTGCTGCGAGTTCGCCCATTGATCGGGTCCAGCAGCAGGACCTGGCCCAGCAGGTCGCCCGCCAGACTGCCTTGATCGACGGCGCTGGTGGCCAAGCGCGCACCCGCTGGGAGCACGTTCGTGATCGCGGTCCGTACGCGGTCACCCTCGGCAGCGTCGCTGAATGCGTCGGTGAGCGTGATCCGACCGGCGAGGGTCGCTCCGGATACCTCGAGCGCGTGGGCTACCGCCGCGACATCGTCGGCGTCGGCGTCGGCGGTGGTGAACACCACCACACTGCGATCGCTGAGGGTACCGCCGAGAATCCGGCTCGAAGTCTGCTCGATGAATCGATCGGCGGCCGTGAGCTGCGCGCCGAGCTGGTCGTTGTGTTCGGTGAGCTGGTCGACGCGCCGCTGCAGATCGGTCCTGTCCGACCGCAGGCCCGAGAGCAGGTCGGCCGCGAGCGTCTGTGATCCGAGCAGCACTCCGATCGCGAGCGCGAGAAAGATCGCGGCAATCGAGACGGCGTGCTGACGCAGCGAAATCATCGTGGTCCCCGCATTCCGCTACGCGCCGAACTGCTCCCGCGACCAGCGTGCGAGCTGATCGAACAGTTCGACGGACCAATCCATGACATCCCCGCCACGATCGGAGGCCACCAGGACGACGACCACCGCGACCAGTGCGGCGAGTACGACCAGGGCTACCGCGATCCCCGATACGCGGTTGCGGTACAACGTGGCCACGGCCTTCGCATCCACCAGCTTGGTGCCGACCTCGAGTCGAGTGAGGAAGGTCGCCGGATTGCTGTCGCGCCGGCCGCGATCGAAGAAGTCGTCGAGCGAGGCTGGCGCGCCCACGGTGACGATCAGAGCCGCGCCGTGGTGATCGGCCAGCAGCAGCGCCAAATCGGCGGCCGAACACGAGGAGGGAAAGGTGGTCGCGCCGATACCGAGGTCCTGGATACGCTCGAGCCCTTTGGCGTGACCGTCGATATCAGCGGGCAGAATCACCTCGGCGCCGCACTTCATGGTCGCCGAAGTGATCTCTTCCGGGTCACCGACGATGATGTCGGGTCGATAGCCCCGCCTGCGCAGGGTATCCGCGCCACGACCCACGCCGATCAGAATCGGGGTGTATTCCTTGATGAACGGTTTGATTCGCTGCAGATCCTCGACATGATCCGGCCCGTCGGCGACGACGACGACATGCCGGCGATCCAGATCCAGCTCCAGCTCGGGCACCCCGAAGCCATCGATGAGCAGTGCGCTTTCCGTGCGGATGAACTCGATGGTGTTGCCTGCGAACGCCTCCAGATGATCGGCCAGCCCGTTGCGCGCCTCGATCATGCGCTCGTGCACGGCACTTCTGGTGAGCTCGATGCCTTCGACCAGAACGTCGGGTTCCTTCTTGATTCGTTTGTCCGCATACACCACACCCCCGGCGATGCGGACCTTGACGCCGTCTTTGATCCTGCTGAACGCATCCGAACTCACCGTGTCCAACAACAGAATTCCATTGGCCACAAGCGCTTCCGGTCCCAGATTCGGGTAGCGGCCGGAAATGGACGGCGACGTATTGACCACAGCACCCACGCGGGCCTCGACCAGCCGATCGGCGGTCATCCGATCGAGGTCCATCTCATCGAGGACCACGACATCGCCAGGGCCGATCCGCCCGAGCAGCCGCCGAGTGTTGCGATCGACCCGGGCGGTTCCCGTCAGGCCGGGCAGCGTTTCGACAGTCCTCGACAACAACGCCGGCATCTTCATGGCGCCGATCATCGCGGCAAACTCCCGACCAGGGGTGGAGGCGCGCCGTGGCTTCCATGACATTCGTCACCGAATACCCGGCGCCGGCGGTGCACCTGTCTGCGTCGCGATGTACTGACGCACACGCCCAGTTACCCAGGGCGGTCGCCGCGGCCGGATATGATTCACCGCACAGCACATCGAAGAGGAGACCCATGGCCAGCGCCACCGTCAACGCCACTGTCGCCGCCCCACGGGAGGTCGTGTACCGGCTGTTCGCCGACCGCGAAAGCATGAACCCCTACCTGCGGGTTCCGATCACACTGACCAAGCCGGGCGCGACCGAACGGGAAGGCGTCGGCGCTCAGCATCGGATCGGCAAAGGTCCACTGGCCATCACCGAGGAGATCACCGCATTGGTCCCCGGTGAGCGGATGGAGTACACGATCGTCAAGGGCGCACCGGTGAAACGGCATATGGGCACCATCACCTTCGCCGACGCCGGAAACGCCACCCAGGTCTCCTACACCATCGAAGCCGAACCCACGCTGCCGGTTCCCGCCGCGATCATGCAGTTCGTCCTGCGGAACTTGATCGGCCAGCTGATCAAAGGGGCGCAACACGCCGTGCGCTGACCGGCGCTCTCAGCGCGCCGCCGGCTGGGTGTCGGATTGCTCGGCACGAGCGGTGTCGGACTGCTCGGCACGAGCTCTATCGGACTGCTCGGCACGAGCGGTAGCCAACAGTTCCTCCGCATGTGCGCGACCGGTCTCGGTGTCGTCCAGACCGGCCAGCATCCGAGCCAGTTCGACGACGCGCTCCTGCGTGGTGAGTACTCGCACGTCGCTGTCGACCGCTTTGTTTGCGGTATCGGACCTGTCGACGACGAGATGTGTATCGGCGAATGCGGCGACCTGCGGCAAATGGGTGACCACGATGACCTGATGCGTACGCGCCAGCCGGGCCAGCCGGCGCCCGATCTCGACCGCCGCTCGGCCGCCGACGCCGGCATCGACCTCGTCGAACACCAATGTCGCTCCGTGATCGGAGCTGGCAAGCACCACTTCCAGCGCCAACATCACCCGCGACAGCTCGCCTCCGGAAGCGCTCTTGCTCAGCGGCAACGACTGTGCACCCGAATGTGCCGACAGCCGGAACTCGACCTCGTCCACACCCAACGGACCTGCATGCACCTGCTGTCCACCGACGGTGAGCGGGGCGGAATCCTGGGCGCCTTGCACCAGCTGTCGCACCGCGACCTCGAAGCGAGCCTTGCCCATCGCCAAGCCGCCCAGCTCGGCGCTCACGGCCGTGGCCAACTTGGCTGCCGCCGCCGTGCGGGCCGCACTCAGTTTCGTCGCCGCCGCCCGCACCCGTTCGGCGGCGATGTCCACTTCAGCGGCCAACTCCGCCAGCGCATCCTCCGAGATATCGACCGAGCCCAGCCGGTCACGGGCCGCCTGAGCCCACGCCAATACGCCATCGACATCCGCCGCATACTTGCGGGTGAGTGTCTTCAGTTCTGCCTGCCGCGTGAGCAACGCGTCCAACTCCGCGGGATCCGACGGCAGATCCGACAGATAGCCGCTCAACTCCGCCGCCACATCGACAACCACGGCGAGCGCGTCGGCCAAGCGCGGCGCGAGGGTGTGCAATGCGGGGTCGTCGGCCGCCTCGATCCGGGTACGAGCGCCACCGAGCAAGTCCAATACACCGACCCCGTTCTCGGGCGATTCCGCGGATCCGACCAAGGCGGCGTGCGCGGCTTCCGCGGCCGCACGCAACGAATCCAGCTCGCTGAGTCGGCGAACCCGGTCGATGATGCGCGCATCCTCACCAGGTTCGGGCGCGACGGCATCGATTTCGTGCAACGAGTGGGTGAGCCGATCGGCTTCGAGCGCCAACTCCCGACTCAGCGCTTTTCGTTCGAGCAACTGCGTCCGCGCAGCGAGCCACGATCGGCGCCGCGTCTGGTACTTCCGTAGCAGCGCACCCACCGCGTCGGCAGCGAAGCGGTCCAGCGCAGCCAGCTGCTGATCCGGGCGCCGCAAGCGCAGCTGATCGTTCTGCCCGTGCACGGTCAGCAACGGTGCGGCGAAATCGCCCAACACCGAGGCGGGGACGCTGCGCCCGCCCAGATGCGCCCGCGACCGGCCGTCACGGCCGACGGTACGAATCGCAATGATGCTGCCGTCATCGTCCGGCGCACCCGCCGCCGCCTCCACGACCTGTGTGACCTCGGCACGCGCCGCCACATTGACGTCATCGACGGCGAAGCGACCCTCCACCACGGCGCGAGCGGCGCCGAGCCGAATTCGTCCGGTGTCCGCACGAGCGCCGCTGAGCAGGTGCAGGCTGGTCACCACCATGGTCTTGCCCGCGCCCGTCTCTCCGGTCAGGCAGGTCAATCCGGCATGGAACTGTGCGGTCGCCGTGGAAATGACACCGAGGCCTTCAATCCTGATCTCTGTCAGCACGTGTGTTCTCCGTTCGCCGTCGGCCACGCCAGCCGGTCACGGGCAACTGGAACTTGCGCACCAACCGATCGGCGAACGGCGCGGAATCCAATCGCACCCACGACACCGGTTCGGAACTGCGCACCGCTTCCACGCGGCCACCCTTGGGCAGTGCGAGCATGCGTCTGCCGTCCAGGAAAACTATCGCATCGTGGCCGGTCGCCACAGTTTCGACCGCGATCCGCGAATCCGGACCGGTCACCAGGGGCCGCGCGAACAGGGCATGTGCATTGCTCGGCACCACCAGCAGTGCTTCGAGTTGCGGCCACAACACCGGCCCACCGGCGGAAAAGGCATACGCCGTCGATCCGGTCGGTGTGGCGATCAAGATACCGTCACAACCGAACGCCGAAACCGGCCGACCATCGACCTCCAGCACCACTTCCAACACACCGGTGCGTGAGTTGCTTTCGATACTCGCCTCGTTCAATGCCCAACCACGTTCGACCACCTCGTCATCGACACGCACCGTCAGATCGATCGTCATCCGATGCTCGATCCGGTAGTCGCGACGCAGCACCTGGGCCAGCGCCTCGTCCAAGTGGTCGGCCTCGGCCTCGGTGAGGAACCCGACCCGGCCGAGGTTGATCCCGAGCACGGGTACCGCTGCCGGCCGCGCCATCTCGGCGGCCCGAAGAAAGGTCCCGTCACCGCCGAGCACCAGTACCATTTCGCACCCGAGTGCAGCCTGTGCGTTGTGCTCGACCACGCGCACCGGGTAGCCGGCCGGCTCGGCCCCGAATCGGGTGCTGTCCACTTCGTCCGCGAGCACTCTGAGACCGATACCGGCATTCGCAAAGATCTTCACGGCCCGATGGGCGGTCTCGGTGATCTCTGCTCGGCCTGGATGAGACACCAGCAGGATCTCTCGACCACAGGACTGAGCCGGCACGTTCACCGTGGACCCTCCTCGACCGCACGCTCGACCAGTGCCGCCACTCGCTCGCTGTCGTAGTCGAATCGCCCAGTGTTGCGCAACCACAGGAAATATTCGACATTGCCGGAGGGACCCGGCAACGGGCTCGCGACCGCACCGAGGGTGCGCAGGCCCGCTTCCGCGGCCGCTGCCGCTACCGTACGCACTGCTTCGGCCCGTAATGCCGGATCGCGCACCACTCCTCCGGAGCCTACTCGCTCTCGGCCGACCTCGAACTGTGGCTTCACCATCGGCAAGAGATCCGCGCCGGGGGCTGCGCACGCGGCCAGCGCTGGCAACACCAGAGCCAGCGAGATGAACGACAGGTCACCGACGACCACCTCGACCCGACCGCCGATCATCTCGGGCGTCACAGTGCGCACATTGGTGCGGTCGAGCACGCGCACACGCTCGTCGGTGCGCAGCCGCCAGAGCAACTGGCCGTAGCCGACATCGACGGCAACCACTTCCCGCGCGGCTCGCGCCAGCAGGACATCGGTGAATCCGCCGGTGGACGCGCCTGCGTCCATGCAGCGCTTCCCCGAGATGGACAGTCCATCCGGTTCGAAGCGATCCAACGCCCCCAGCAATTTGTGTGCTCCGCGCGATGCCCACGCGACCTCGTCGGCCGCCTCTCGGACCACCAGGGGTGTGCCTGCGTCGACGGCGGTCGCGGCTTTCACTGCGACGGATCCGGCGATGAGGACGCGGCCCGCGCCGATCAGTTCGACCGCATGCTCGCGCGATCTCGCCAATCCGCGGCGAACCAGTTCCGCGTCCACCCGTGCGCGTCTGGCCACGTCAGATCTTGTCCACCGTGGCCAGTGCCCGCACGAGCACTTCGTGCGCCTGCTCGAGAATATGCGCTCGGCGGGTGAGATCGACACCCGTTTCGGTTCCCTCGTCCGCAGCGACACCGTCCAATTCGGCGAGCAGATCGTCCACGTCGCCCCGGATGCGATCCGGGTCGGCCGGCTGCACCGTCAGATGCTGGCCGGGCAGCGGGATCTTCGGGGCGGATCCCTGTGTACCGGCAGGGTTTCGAGGACCGTTCGAATGAGGCATAGGGGTAGTCATCGTAGCGCCAACGCTAGCCGATTTTCGAACCGAACGTGCGTACCACTATTGCTCGCCCCGGGTTACGCCGCAGCGCTTCGTCGAGATCGACGCCGGGTCCGGGATCCAACGGCGGATGATTGAGCGCCGCCAACGAATCGGATACGTAGGTGGGGATCTGCTCGGTCGGGGCCCGCCGCACTTCGTCCATGGTGCTGACTCCGGTCAGCACCAGCAATGCGTCGAGGCCGACCCGCGAGGCTCCTTCGATATCGGTGTCGAGACGGTCACCGACCACCAGCGCATCGCGGGAATTCGCTCGACGTAGCGCGTCTTCCAGCAGTGGCGCGAACGGTTTGCCGGCCACGATGGGTTCCTGGTCGGATGCCGCGCGCAACGCAGCGACCATTGCACCGTTGCCGGGCGCGAGGCCGCGCTCGTTCGGTAGCGTCCTGTCGGTGTTCGCCGCCACCCACACCGCGCCCGAACGCAGGGCATAGGCGGCTTCGGCCAGGTCCGACCACGCCGTGTCCGGCGAGTGCCCTTGCACCACTGCGTCCGGCGCGACGCCATCGAAACGGCGGATCGGCGCCAACCCGACGGCCTCCACCTCAGCTGCGAGATCGTCGGTGCCGACGACCAACACGCGCGCATTCCGGTCGAGCCGCTCGGCGAGCACGCGCGCTGCCGCTTGGGCACTGGTCACCACATCGTCGGTGGTGGCCGGAAAGCCGAGTTCGGCCAGGTGCTGCGCCACGACCTCCGGACCACGGCTGGCGTTGTTGGTGACATACACCAGCCGTTGAAGCGCCTCTCGGCAAACCAACGCTTCCGGAGCGCCCGTGATCACCTCGTGGCCGCGATACAGCGTGCCATCCAGATCCAACAGGAGGGCTCGGTAGCGATCTCGTAGTCGCTTCACACCACTCTCTCACTCTGGGTCACCCGACCGGCTTCGGTGTCGTCCAGTACGCCGGTCACGTCGGTGGGATCGGCTACACCTCGAAGTCCCCGGTCAACTCGGCGGCACGTTCTTCGGCATCCGTCTCGCCATCCAGATCCGCCGATGCGGCATTCAGGAACCAGGTCAAGCCCTCGTCGGTGCGGCCAGCCGCCACCAGAGCGTCGGCATAGGCATAGAAGAGGCGCGCGGCGGCGGAACCGCTTCGGGACGGGTCGAGCTCCGGGCTCTGCAGGGTCACGATCGCTTGGTCGTACTGACCCAGGTCCATGCGCGCGCCCGCGACGACGATACGCAATTCCGTCGCGTCATCACCGCGCAGCGCCCGCGCCTCGGTGCTGCGCCCGAGTTCGATCGCACGTTCGGGTCGGCCGAGACCACGTTCACAGTCGGCCATCACCGGCAGCAGACCGGAGCCGCCGGACATTCGCCGCGCAGTTCGCAGTTCCGACAACGCCTCTGCCCATTCACCGGCGTGATACGCGACGACTCCGGAGGTCTCCCGCACCACGGCAATCCGCCCGGCCCGCCGGCGGGCGGCACGGGCATGTGCGAGCGCCTGAGCCGGATCGTCCTCGACCAATCGAACTGCCATCACCAGATGCCGAGCAACGGTGTCCGCATTGCGTCGGTCCAGGCTGAGGAGATCACGCCAGACCGCAGCGTCCAGGTCGGAGGCCTGGACATCGTCGGGTATATCGGGTTCGTCCGGGCGGGGAGGACGCCGGTCACCTGCCCGATCCCCACCTGCGCGTCCACCCCGCCCACCGTGGTGGCGCGAGGCCGAGTCGCTGTCTCGGAACGTGCGGTCGGCACGCGCACCGCGCCGACCCGGAGCAGCAGAATGCTCGCCGGTCTCGTCTCCACGGCGGGAGTCGGATTCATCACGCCGTCCGGCTCGAAATCCCTTGCGCGGCCGATCCGCACGACGGTCGAACCCTCCCCGTCCGGAGGCACCACCTGCAGCGGCGGGCCGCTGCCCGCGTCCCGGCTGGGGGGCACCGCGCCGGAAGGGCTTCGGATCGTTGTCGGGTTCCGGCACGATATTGCCTTCCTGGGGCCGACGGATCGGTGGGGTGGTGTCCGGTGGTGGAAATGGTGATAGGGGACCCGGTTGTGGGTCCCCTATCGGTGGTGTGTTTCGGCGGTGTCCTACTCTCCCACACTCTGTCGGGTGCAGTACCATCGGCGCTGGTAGGCTTAGCTTCCGGGTTCGGGATGGGTCCGGGCGTTTCCCTGCCGCTATGGCCGCCGTAACGTTGTGAAACTGTGCACACGGTTGTGTGTTGTGTGTTGTTTCAGATGCTGCACAGTGGACGCGGGGTGTGTTTTTGTGGGTAAGTTTTCGGCCGGTTAGTACCGGTCACCTTCACACGTTGCCGTGCTTCCAGTTCCGGCCTATCAACCCCATG
>NZ_AXVD01000022.1 GCF_000482385.1 Nocardia sp. CNY236 | reverse complement strand
CGAGTGACCCAGCTCAAAGAGGGTTGGTGCGCCGACCACGAACCGGTACAACCGCAACCGGTCGTCACCGACGCGCAGCAACAGGTGCTGGCGGCCCGTGCCGATCAGTTCAGTCGGTATCACGATGCCCGCCGCGACGGGGATCACGACCTGGCCGACGGCATCAAAGATTTGGTGGCTGATCTCGATGTCGAGCTGCGTGAACTCGGTGTGCGTGGCCGTCTACCGGCCCTCGAGCAGAAGCCCAAGCGTGGGGCGAAGTCGACCCGGCGCCGTGACGACCTACCGGACCTGCCGCGGAAGAAGGTTGCGCGCACCACGATCGGCACCGCCTACGCCAACGGTAGGTATCGGCCCTCGACGTTCCACACCCTGACCGTCGATTCCTACGGTGGGATCAACCGGGTCCGAGATGAGGACACCGGGCAGATGGTGTCGGATGGTTCACCACGCGACCCGGACGCCTACGACTACGCGCGAGCGGCCCGCGACATCATGCACGTCAAAGCGTTGTTCGACCGGTGGATACAGAACCTGCGGCGTGCGGTGGGCTGGAATGTGCAGTACTGGGGTTCGGTCGAACCGCAGAAACGCGGCGCCCCCCACATCCACCTCGCGATCCGGGGTTCGATCCCGACGAAACTGCTGTATCAGGTGACCGCGGCGACCTACCGCAACATTTGGTGGCCGCACTTCGATCGGGAGGTCTACACCGGCGACCGGATGCCGGTGTGGGATCACAGCGCCGCCACGTTCGTGGACCCGAACACCAGACAGCCACTGACCTACTGGGATGACGCGCTGGAGGTGATCGATTCCGTCGATGACATCGAGCCCGCGCACACGCTGCGGTTCGGTGGTCAGTCCAAGCCGATTCAGATCATCGCGGGCACCCCGGAAATGGATCGCAAGGTCGGGTATCTGACCAAATACCTCACCAAGTCCGTCGCTGAAGTCCTCGACTCCGACAGTCCCCGCGTCAACCGCCACTACGAGCGTTTGCACGCCGAGCTTCAGCGCACCCCGTGTTCACCGACGTGTGCGGTGTGGCTGCGCTACGGCATCGTGCCCAAAGGTGCCAGCGACAAGACCCAGCCGGGTCGCTGCCGGGGCCGTAACCATCGCCGGGACCTGCTCGGTGTCCCCGGTAAACGGTGCGTGTCGTCCACGAAGTGGAGCGGTAAGACCATCCCTGATCACAAGGCCGAACGCCTGGAATTCGTTCGCAACGAACTCGCCGCGATCGGCATCATCCCACCCGATACCTCCCACCTGCGGATCACCCCGGTCGGTCCTGGTGACCGGGACGTGCCTCCACGCTCGCATCTGGTGATGGCGCTCGTCGCGGCCCGGATCACCCAACGCGCCCAATGCACCAACGCCCGCCTCGCCACCGCGCAAGGACCGCCAGCACCCGAAGAGTGTTCGGCAATCCCGGTGGCGGCATAAGAGAAACAGGCAAGGTATGAGTGAGAAGTTTATGACCGTGCAGCAGGCGGCAGACGTGTTGCTGGTCTCCAGATACAGCATCTATCAGCTGATCTGGTCGGGACAGGTTCAGTCGGTCACCATCGGCCGGTCCCGCCGGATCATCCGGCAATCGTTTGATTTGTACGTGTCCGACCTGATCGACCAGGTTGCATAATGACAGCGAAGAAACCCGCTCGAAAGAGGAACCCGAACGGCTCAGGCAATATCAGCGTTCGGAAAGACGGCCGGTACGAGCTGAAATTGTTTGCGGACGCACCGGACGGGACCCGGAAACGGATCAGCGTTTACACAGCCACGTGGGAAGAGGCCGATGCCGAGCGAACCCGGCTCAAGGAGTTGCAGCGTCGGGCGATTCCCGTTGACGTGACGACTATGACCGTTCGGCAGTACCTCCAGTACTGGTTGGAGAACATGGTTGAGCCGACTGTCCGGCCAACCACCTATGTCACCTGGGAAGCACTGGTTCGGCTGTACATGGTTCCGGGGCTCGGTCGGTACAAGCTTCGGTCGTTGCAGGCCAAGCACGTTCGTGACTGGCTGACCAAGGTCTCTCGGCAATGCCAGTGCTGCGCCCAGAAGAAGGATGCCAAACGGGCCGAGAAGGGCAAGGCTCGCTGCTGCGCTCGGACTCCGGCGGCGTGCTGTGAACAATTTCCCAGCACCGGGACGCTCCGGACGATCCTCCGGGTTCTGCGTGCTGCGGTGCAAGATGCGGTGGAGGACGATCTACTGGCCCGCAATGTGACGAAGCAGGTCAAGATGCCCGCCGGCCGCGTGCGCAAGGAGAAGCCCTGGTCCGAGGATGAGGCGTTGCGCTTTCTGGATACGGCGAAGGATCACCCGCTGTACGCGCTGTGGTCGGTGGCTCTGGCGATTGGGCTACGCCGCGGTGAGGCACTCGGCCTGCGGTGGACTGATGTGGACCTGACCGGTGGGACGATCGATATTTCGCAGGCGTTGTATCGAGTCGGTGGCCGGCTGGATCTGTTCGACGTCAAGACCGAAGGTTCGGAGGCGACGGTGCCGCTTCCGCCCAGGCTGCTCGAGCTCCTTCGGCAACATCAGCGGGACCAGCTTCAGGACGTGGTGGTATCGGCGGCGAACCGGTTGGGCCTGGTGTTCACGACGACCAAGGGCACGCCGCTGGAACCGCGCAACGTCAATCGGGCGTTTACCGAGCTGGTGAAGAAGGCTGGTGTACGACCGATCCGCCTGCATGACCTTCGCCACTCGTGCGCGACGCTGCTGTTCGCTCAGGGCGTGGAGGCCGCGACTGTGCAGCGGATCTTGCGTCATAGCTCGATCTCGACGACCACGAGCATCTACATGGATGTGATCGAACGGGTGCAGCGCGAGGCGGTGGCGGGAATGGACGGGCTGTTCCGGGACCGAGGGTGACTGTCGTCAAAAACTGTCGTCATCGGCCCCGGGATCCCAGGAAAACGTGGAGCCGCCTAGGAGAATCGAACTCCTGACCTTTTCATTACGAGTGAAGCGCTCTACCGACTGAGCTAAGGCGGCGTACCTTTCGGCTAAGCGAGTCTAGCGTCTTGCGGACCTATCGCGAAAACCGGTGGTCACGACCATTGCGCGCGGGCTGCGAGCAGCGCCGCTGCCATCGCTGCGAGTGCGAAGCGGGGTTTGACGTTCTGGTCGAGAGCTTCGCGGCAGGCGAGAACTGCCTCGACGGACGAAAGCAAGCCCTCCGGTCGTATTCGAGCGGCCAAATCGTGGATCTGGTCGGAAAGATCCGGGTGCGTGAGGGCAACCCCGGAACCTCGGCCGGCAGCGCCGAACCGGACAGCCAATGCGTCACGATAGACGCCTGCCACATCGATGAGGGCCAGATCGAGGGCATCGCGGCCGGTACGGGTGGCTCGAGATTTCTGTCGTCGTTCCAAGTCCTTCAATGCGCCCGCGGAACCGCGAGTGGCGCCCGCAGTGCCTTTGCCGACTCCGCCAGCTCCCAGCGCCGTCGCAAGTTCCTCGCGTTCGAGTTCGTCGCGGGCGGCGCTCATCTGTTTGGCGTCGTCGTCGGCAGCGCGCACCAGATCGTCGGCGGCGGCGTAGGCGGCTGCCGGCTCACCGACCGCAGCGACCAGCGCCAAGGCACTCCGGCGACGTGCACGTGCCTGTTCATCGGTAGCAAGCCTGCGGGCGCGCCCGACGTGCCCGCCGCACACCGAAGCTGCCCACATCGCGGTCTTCTCGTCCAGATCGTCACGGCTGCGCAGTACGCCTGCGATATCGGACACCGACGGCGGCGCCAAGTGCACCTGCCTACAGCGGGAACGCAAGGTAACCGAAATGTCCTCGGGGGCCACCGAGGGAGCGCACAACAGGAAAACAGTCCGGGCCGGCGGCTCTTCCACCACCTTGAGCAGCACATTTCCTGCCGCTTCGGTCAACCGGTCGGCGTCCTCGACGACCACCACCTGCCACCGCCCGGTACTCGGCCGGCGCGAAGCGACCTGCACGATGTCGCGCATCTCCCGGGTGCCGATGCTCAACCCTTCGGGTATCACCCGGCGAACATCGCCGTGCGTACCGGCCAGTGTCGTCGCGCACGCATGACACGTGCCGCACCCCGGGGTGGTCGGGGCCGTGCACTGCAACGCGGCCGCGAAGCACATCGCCGCAACAGACCTCCCGGAGCCCGGCGGACCGGTGAACAACCACGAATGCGTCATCGCTCCCCCCACCGTGCCCGCTCGAGCCGCAATGGCGGCAGCCGTCAAGTCGGACTCGATCACCTCTTGGCCGATCAACCGATCGAAGACACCCACCACGCCAACCACCCTAGCTGTGCACGCCGACGCTTTCTGCCGCAGCCGCCGGTGGGTCCGAGGTTGTCTGTTGTAGCATGGGCGCCGTGTTCATCTCGACTTGGGCAATCCGGATCCGCCGCTTCTAGCGGCGGATAGCGACCTTTTCCAATACGCTCCGCCGCTTTCAGCACGTCAGTTGCTGGGCGGCAATGCGATGCCGCCCGGGCCATCCCGAAACGCCCGGAGTCGAAACCCATGCCTACCTATCGTGCCGGCCGCCACGAACTCGGCCAGAACTTCCTCACCGACCGAAAGACGATCGATACCATCGTTGGCCTCGTGTCTCGAACGGACGGGCCGATCATCGAGATCGGCCCCGGCGACGGCGCGCTGACGCTACCGTTGCAAGACCTTTGTCGGCCGATCACCGCAATCGAAATCGACGGGCGACATGTGCGATCGCTTCGCAAACGTGTCGGCCCGCTCACGTCGATCGTGCACGACGACTTTCTGCACTATCGCCTGCCTCGAACGCCACACACGATCGTGGGAAATCTGCCGTTTCATCAAACGACGGCCATGCTTCGGCGAATGCTGCATACCGAACACTGGACGACAGCCGTGTTGATGGTGCAATGGGAAGTGGCACGCCGGAGAGCGGCGGTGGGTGGAGCAACCATGATGACTGCCCAGTCGTGGCCCTGGTATGACTTCTCCCTGGTCAGCCGAGCACCCGCTTCGGTGTTCGATCCTCGTCCGGGCGTCGACGGCGGGCTGATGACGATGACACGACGAACCATCCCACTCCTGGACCCGACGCAACGTGGCCGATACACCGCGTTCGTCCACGCCGTCTTCACTGCCAAAGGCCGAGGCTTGCCCCAGATATTGCCACGGGTGGCCACAGCCCGAGCGAAAGCGGCGACGCGGAACTGGGTCGCCGCGCAGCGCTTGCGGAGCACATCGCTACCGCGTGATCTCTCCGCCGAACAGTGGGCCGATATTTTCACGATCATCGACCCCGGTACTCCGGCGACCGGGCGGAATCGGGAAATGAGCTGACCCGACCGCAGGGTCACCCTGGTCGGTCAGGCCTTGGCGGCGGTGTTCCTCGCTGCCGCTGAGGCCGTGGTCTTCGTGGCCGCCCCAGTCTTCGTGGCCGCCGTTGTAGCCCCGGTTTTTTTCGCGGCGGTTTTCTTCGCGGCGGTTTTCTTCGCGGCGGTCTTCTTGGCCGCGCTCTTCTTCGGGGCAGCCTTCTTGGCAGCGGTCTTCTTGGCGGCGGTCTTCTTGGCGGCGGTCTTCTTCGTCGCTCGCTTCACTGGTCCGCGTGCTCGCCGGTCAGCGAGCAACTCCATGCCCCGCTCCGGTGTCATCGACTCGACCTCGTCGCCCTTGCGCAATGTCGCGTTGGTCTCCCCATCGGTCACATACGGTCCGAAGCGACCATCCTTGATCACCATTGGTTTACCAGTTGCCGAGTCAGCGCCAAGCTCACGCAGCGGAGCCGCGGTCGAAGCCCGCCGGCCGCGACGCTTCGGCTCCGAATAGATCTTCAGCGCCTCCTCCAGCGTCACAGCGAAAATCTGGCCCTCGGTATCGAGCGATCGGGAATCGGTTCCCTTCTTCAAATACGGCCCGTAGCGCCCGTTCTGCGCGGTGATCTCCTCGCCCGTAGCCGGATCCGTACCGACCACCCGCGGTAGCGACAGCAGCTCGAGCGCATCCTCCAGCGTGATCGTCGCAAGGTCCATGGATCTGAACAGTGATCCGGTCCGAGGCTTGGGCGCCACAGCCTTCTTGGTGGTCTTCTTGGCAGACTCCTGCCCTTGCGCCGGCTGCGGGCTCGGTAGCACCTCGGTGACATAGGGGCCGAAACGCCCCTCCTTGGCAACAATTTCGTGGCCGGACTCCGGGTCGACTCCGAGAGAACGTCCCTCCTGAGGCGTCGCGAACAACTTCTCGGCGACCTCAGGAGTCAGTTCGTCCGGTGGAAGATCGTCGGGCAGATTGGCGCGCTGGGATACCGAATCACCTTCCGGATGTTCGGGATCAGCGACCATCCGTTCCAGATATGGCCCATACCTGCCGACCCGGACCACGATGTCACGCCCGTCGGAATCGCTGAACAGCTTGATGGAGTTGATCTCCCGCGCATCGATATCGTCGAGTCGATCCCCGACCATCTTCTTCAGTCCGCCCGACCTCGCCACCGAACCCTCTACGCCGTGCTCACCGCCGAAATAGAAGCTGGACAACCAGTTACCGCGCTGCTGGCGTCCGCCCGCGATCGCATCCAGATCGTCCTCCATCGCGGCGGTGAAATCGAAGTCGACCAATCGGCCGAAATGCTCTTCCAACAGACCGATGACAGCAAAAGCCACCCAGGACGGAACGAGCGCGCTGCCGCGCTTGTAGACATACCCTCGGTCGAGGATCGTATTGATGATCGACGAATACGTCGACGGACGCCCGATGCCGAGTTCCTCGAGGGTCTTGATCAACGACGCCTCGGTGAAGCGTGCTGGCGGATTCGTGCTGTGCCCATCGGGATTCAACTCGACCGCAGTGACCGCGTGACCTTTCTCCAATGCGGGCAACCGGGATTCGGCGTCGTCGGACTGTCCGCCGGCCTCTTCATCGACACTCTCGACATAGGCTTTCAAGAACCCGGGGAATGTGAGGGTACGGCCCGACGCGGAGAACACACACTCTTCGCCGCTGCTGGCAACACCAGTGATGCGCAAGGTCAACGTGGTGCCCGCGGCATTGGCCATCTGTGAGGCGATCGTGCGCTGCCAGATGAGTTCGTACAGCCGGAACTCGTCGTTGTCCAATCGGGTGTGTAGCTGACCAGGTGTCGCGAACGTGTCGCCCGCCGGACGGATCGCTTCGTGGGCCTCTTGTGCGTTCTTCACCTTGCGGGTGTACTGCCGCGCAGTCGAGTGTAGATACTGCGCGCCGTAGAGCTGAGTCGCCTGCGCCCGGGCCGCGGCGATCGCGGGCTCCGACAGGGCTGTCGAGTCGGTGCGCATATAGGTGATGTAGCCGTTTTCGTACAGCCGCTGCGCTACCCGCATCGTCCGCTCGGAAGTGAAACGCAGCTTGCGTCCCGCCTCCTGCTGCAGCGTCGAGGTCATGAAGGGCGGATAGGGTTTGCGACTGTAGGGCTTGGCCTCTGCCGAGGACACCACCAGGTCGGCACCGGCCAGCCCCGCCGACAGACGTCGCGCGTCTGCTTCGTTCAGCACTACGGTGCCAGTGGTCTGCGCCGAGTTGGTTGTGGCCTTGAGACGGCCGTCCGACCCGAAGTCTCGTCCAGAGGCGACCCTCGCGCCTGCCACGGCGACCAAGCGGGCGCTGAAAATCTGCGGATCGGAAGCGTCGTCTTGCTTGCCACCACCCGCATTCAGCCGGGCGACAATGTCCCAATATTCTGCCGAACGGAACGACATCCGGTCCCGCTCACGCTGCACGATCACCCGAGTCGCCACGGACTGGACACGGCCTGCCGACAAGCGCGGCATGACCTTCTTCCACAACACCGGGCTGACCTCGTACCCATAGAGCCGATCCAGGATACGACGAGTCTCTTGCGCGTCGACCAAATCGCTGTCGAGGTCGCGAGTGTCCGCCGCGGCCGCTCGGATGGCCGGCTCGGTGATCTCGTGAAAGACCATCCGCCGAACGGGCACCTTCGGCTTGAGCGTCTCGAGCAGGTGCCAGGCGATTGCCTCGCCCTCGCGGTCCGGGTCGGTGGCCAGGTAGAGCTCGTCGGCGTCCTTCAGCAAGCCCTTGAGCTCGGTGACCTTGGCCTTCTTGTTGGCGCTCACCACGTAGATGGGTTCGAAGTCGTTGTCCACGTCCACGCCGAGTCGAGCCCACGACTGCCCCTTGTACTTGGCCGGGACGTCCGCTGCACCCCTGGGCAGATCTCGAATGTGGCCGACCGACGCCTCCACCGTGTAGTTGCGGCCGAGATAGGGCGCGATCTTGCGGGCCTTGGTCGGGGACTCGACGATCACGAGACGACGCAGGGGTTCACCCTGGTCGGCTGTACCGCGGTCTCGTGTTGCCACCGGGGAATACACCTTTCCTGATCGACCCGCGCTGCGTTGTTCGGGTGCGCGCGGCTGGGGTAACGGCTGCGACGGCTGAGCATCGCCACCAGACACGTTTATACCGTGACGCCGCATCCGGTCGAGCGCTCCGACTCGAACCACACCACGCACGGGCGCCAACTCGACTCAGTATGCCTTGTCCCGTCGCCGGCGGGTATCGTGCCGTTCCCTCGGGTCGTGTCTACCCCGAATACAGCTCGTCCCTCACCTCCGGTAACCGGCGGTGAGGGACGAGCGGTAGTGTGGCGCGCTCAGCTGAGCGCGCGTACTCCGGTGGCCTGAGGGCCCTTGGTACCCTGGCCGACCTCGAACTCGACCTTCTGGTTCTCCTCGAGGGTGCGGAAACCCGTCCCCTGGATCTCGGAGTAGTGGACGAAGACGTCAGCGGAGCCGTCCTCCGGCGCAATGAAGCCGAACCCCTTCTCCGCATTGAACCACTTCACAGTTCCCTGTGCCATTCTGTTCCTTCTCTTTTCTTACCGGAACGGCGGACAACTGGGTTCGTCCACCGGGTCCGTTCCGACCGTTGTACTGTTGGCTCCCCTATGGGAAAGCATCGAGCACATCGTTCGCAACGTCGATCCTGCTGACGGTTTGGACTTTGGATCCGTCCCTCGAACACAGAAGCTTGCGACCACGAACTAGTGAACCATGTCTTCGAGCAATTCAACAGTCGAGTTACCGACAATTTGCAAAAAAGTCGATCTTGCGAATGCGTAGGTGAGGATCACAATGTCAGAATCTGGACTCGAGGTACGTTTGCTTCCTGATAACCGAGTAGACGTTCAGCAAAGAAGCTGTGACCCGGGTCGCTATTTGGTATCGAATTGGTGGGTGCGACTTACCAGCTACACATGTTTCGCACTATCCGAGCGTGTCCGGGAGGGCGTCCAGTGAATCCGGCGGAGTCACCGAGCCGCGCGCGGCCTCGAAGAGATCTCAGCTATGGGGCAGCGTTGCTGAATCGTGTTTTGACAGGCACCAGCGACACCCGCCTGACGCACGCAATCGAACTGCCAGCGCGTCCAGCGGAACATTCCCCGTGGCCCACATGGTCATCGCCAGAAGTGCGAGCGGCATTACAGGAGACCGGTGTGCAGACTCCATGGCGTCACCAGGTCGAGACAGCAAATTCGGCGTTCGGTGGCGAACATGTGATCGTGAGCACCGGAACCGCGTCAGGGAAATCGCTCGGCTATCAGCTTCCGGTGCTCACGACGCTGCAGGCGGATGGACAGGGCACCGCGTTGTATCTCGCACCGACCAAAGCCCTCGCTGCCGACCAACTGCGCACGGTCGGCGCACTGACCCACGAAAGCCCGCTGCGCCATATCCATCCAGCCGCCTACGATGGCGATACCTCCGCCGAGATTCGGCAATGGGTGCGCACCAATGCACGTTGGATGTTCACCAACCCCGACATGCTGCACGCCGGAATCCTGAGGTCGCACCAACGCTGGGCGCGCGTACTGCGCGGATTGCGCTACGTGGTCGTCGACGAGTGCCATGCCTATCGGGGAATCTTCGGTTCGCACGTCGCGCTGGTGCTGCGAAGGCTACGCCGGGTCGCGCAGAGATACGGGGCAGATCCGGTGTTCGTGCTGTGCTCGGCGACCACGGCCGAGCCGGAGGTAGCGGCATCCCGGCTGATCGGCGCCCCCTGTGTCGCAGTCACCGCCGACGGCTCTCCCAGAGGCCCACGGATGGTCGCATTGTGGGAGCCGCCCCTGCTCGGCACCCTGACCGGTGAAAACGGCGCACCGGTCCGGCGAGCAGCCACGATCGAAGCCGCGCGAATCATGGCCGACCTGGTGAGCGAAGGCGCTCGAACCTTGACATTCGTCCGCTCACGTCGGGGCGCCGAATCGACGGCGATTGCTGCCAGGAGTCTGCTGGCCGAGGTCGATCCGGACCTGGCGGCACGGGTAGCGTCCTATCGAGCGGGATACCTGGCCGAAGACCGGCGCGATCTGGAATCGAAACTGTCCGACGGGTCGCTGTTGGGTGTGGCGACCACCAATGCCCTGGAACTCGGCGTCGATATCGCAGGCTTGGATGCGGTGATCGTCTCGGGCTTTCCCGGAACGGTCGCGTCGTTCTGGCAGCAGGCCGGACGGGCCGGACGGCGCCTCCAAGGATCTCTGGTGGTGCTGGTGGCGCGAGATGATCCGCTCGACACATACCTGGTCCGACATCCCGAAGCGCTGCTGGACATGCCGGTCGAGGCCACCGTCACCGATCCGCGCAATCCGTATGTGCTCGGACCGCAACTTCTGTGCGCCGCGGTCGAGTCGCCACTCACCGATTTCGAAGTGGACGAGTTCGGTGCGCGAGAGATCGTGCGCGATCTGGCAGCACGAGGATTGCTCAGACGACGCGGATTGCAGGATCGCGCGCGATGGCATGTGACCACACGAACACTGCCACACGACATGGTCGACGTCCGGGGAGGAATCGATGCACCCGTAGCCATCGTGGACGGCGAAACAGGCAGGTTACTAGGTACTGCAGACGCCGGGCGCGCGCTGGCAACCCTGCACCCGGGGGCCGTGCATCTACACCAGGGCGAAACCTACGTCGTCGACGAACTGGACCTCGGCGCCGGTGTCGCTGTGGTGCACCCCACCGAACCCGGATGGACCACGAGCGCGCGACAAGTCACAACGATCACCATCGATGAAGTGGTGGCGCGCAGCGATCACGATCACGATCACGTGACGGTCGGGCTGGCACACGTACGCGTTACCAACCAAGTGGTCGGCTACTTGCGAACCCTGCCTACCGGCGAAGTGCTCGACCTGGTCGAACTCGACCTACCCCCACAGACGCTGGACACCACAGCCGTGATGTGCGCCGTGACTCCGCGGATACTGGCATCGGCGGGAGTCGAATCCCGCGACGTCCTCGGAGTTCTACACGCCGCCGAGCACGCAGCGATCGGTCTGTTGCCGCTGGTCGCGACGTGCGATCGCTGGGATATCGGCGGAGTCTCCAGTGCCGAGCACCCAGACACCGGTCTCCCCACGGTATTCGTCTACGACGGCCAGGCCGGTGGGGCCGGTTTCGCCGAACGCGGGTTCACTCGACTGCGGCAGTGGCTTTCGGCCACCTTGGCAGTCGTCGAATCGTGTGCATGTGCGACCGGCTGCCCATCCTGTGTCCAGTCACCGACGTGCGGCAATGGGAACCACCCGCTGGACAAACCGGGTGCGGCGCGCCTGCTCACGGCTGTGCTTGCCGAACTTTCAGTGGAGACCGTCGACCAAGCGCGCGACCGGTAAACCGCGATGCGCATGCCGCCTCACAGTTCTTCCGCTTTGCCAGAGAGTTCATCTGGAAGCCCACAATGGTCCCGTCATGTGCCTATGAACCATTACCCGCCGACAATGGCGAATAATGGATGTAAGTTAACTACCCTATTGCTTCAATACAAATCGAGCAATAACGTATTCATTGATTTCATATAACGCCCGTATCAGGAAATGCACACTACAGCGGTGGACAGCCGCTGAATTACCGGTCCCCGCCAACATCGGACGAAGAGATCGGCGCGCAGGGATTCACACACTCGTCGGCGGGACCGGCTCGGGCGACCGCGCGAACCACCCGATCCCCATACAGACTTATTGGTAGGTTTCTCTCGGTGCTGATCGTGACATCCCACCCTGTGACAGTGCAGCTCTGGATCCGCACCTGCATCCGCTCAGCCAAATCTTCCGCCTCCGCACATGCGGCCTCCGTTCCATCCACCACAACGGCTGCAGCAGCCAATGCCGCCAAATCCGCGGCAGCCTGCGCGTGATGGCGTGCCACAACTGTGACACCCACGTGAGATATCAACAATGTCACAGCGATCAGCGCGACCAGGGACGAACAGGCGAAAACGGTGGCAATACCTGCTGAACCTGCGCTGCTTTCTAGACCCTCGTGCGAAGCCGGTGGGTCCAGCCCGATGTCGTCGTGCCTACCCGATCGCAATCCGAATACCGATGGTCGGCAGCGAACAGAGTCCGCGCTCACGGAGTGGCTCCCGGCTCAACTGTGGCCACGACTTCAGCACGAAGTACGAGCAGCGGTAACAGCGGAGCCGGAGCCGATACCACTGCGACGATGTGTGCTCCTTCAGCTCGGACAGCGATGTCGGCCGACGGCGGAGCAACTCGTTCGGCAGCGGGAACGGCATTAGAATAGTCTCCACGCGCGGCCAGGCGTGCCGCCTCCCTGGCGGCGTCGACACAGCGCACCTGGGTCGACGCCGCCAACAAAGCACCGAGGCACAACACGACGGCAACGACGACTGCGCTGAGCGCGAGGGCGGCTTCGACTGTTACCGCACCACGATCATCACGCAACCGCACCGTGTCGATGCGATCGCCCCCGATCGCATCGACGGCTACACGGCAGTGCTCAGCGCGCGATCGATGATCTTCGTCAGCGCGTCGACGATACTGTCGCCGGTTACCACCGCATAGAGCACGGCACCGAACGCCGCCGCCGCCACGGTGCCGATCGCATATTCTGCCGTGCTCATGCCATCGTCTGCGACCACTACCTCGGCCAGTCGACCGCGTAGGTGTGCATACGCCACCTCCAGCCTCCGACCGGCAGCCCTGCTCGCTTGCTCTATTCCCACCGGATTCCCCTCTCATTACAACCCGTGCGGCTTCTCCGCACGCGAACGCTGTCGGCGGACGCAGCGCCGCGGCTACGCATCGCCGAGAAATACCGAACAGACTGGCCGAGTCTGGCGAATGCCCAGTTGTGCACGCGGCGCATGGATGCGTCACAGCAGGTCTCCACTGAGCACCCGACCAGCCAGTCCGATCACAACGGGCACAATGCCCAAGCACACGAATGCGGGCAGAAAACACAGACCCAACGGCCCGCCGATCATCACAGTCGCGCGTTCGGACCGCGCCGCGGCCAGATCCTCGACAGCGGCTCTCTGTTGTTCGGCCAGCTCTCCGATTGCGACCGCCAGAGAGGCTCCGGACCGTGCCGAACGCCGGGCAATCCGGGTGAGTGACGTGATCTCGGCGGGTCCCGAACCTCCCGCGCCTTCCTGGGCCGCGTGATCCCACGCCACGGCCGGGTCGGCACCCAGAGCGAGGAGATCGGCCGCCCGCCGCAACGCCTCGCCGAGCGGTTCCGGCGCCTCCGGCGCTACAGCTCGGGCTGCACCCGCCAAAGGGAGCCCGGCCCGCACACACGCGGCCAACAGGTCGAAAATCGATGCGGAGGCCAATGGATCGGCGCCCTGCTTGCCTCTGCTCGATGATTCGACCTGCCCGTCGTCGGACCTGAAGCGCAGGGTGTGCAATCGCCGAGTCACCGCGACCCGGTCCGGCAACACCAGCACACCAGTCGCCAGTAGCAGCATCGGCACAACCATTGCCGTGGATGGGATCATTTCGACCAACCATTCGAGGTCGAGCGTGGCCGGTGCACGGAGTGTCCGTCGACCTGCACCATCGGTCCACAACGCCGGTGAAGAGTCACGGTGTATGGCGGGGTGATCCAAAGCAGTGCCCTCATATCGACGCCTTTCGGGTGATGGCATCGGTCCACAGCAGACCGGCGCATGCCAACCCCGCACCGAGCGGCAACAGCACTGTTCCCACCGCTGAACCGAACAGCACGTAGAGAGGGGCAGCACCCATCAGGTGGCCGAGTGCTATACCGACGCATGGCAGGCAAGCCAGGACCGTACCTGTGGCGCGGGCGCCGGCAAGCGCAGCAGTGGCGCGATTGTGTAATCGAATGCGTCCGGCGAGATCGATGCGAGCTGCCGCCAACAGCTCGGCGAGCGCCAAGCCATGTCGCTCGGCGACTTTCCAGGCCCCAGCAACACGCGCGAGCTCTGTCGCAACCGAGGAATCCGGACGGAGCAACCCCTCTGCCACGGAACCGCCGAGTCTGCTACGCGCTGCGCCAACAGCGAAAGCGCGTGCTGGGTCACCGTGCGTGTCTGTCGCCACGATTGCGGCAGCCACACCAGGATGGGATCCCACCCGCAACTCAGCTATCACCGCTTCCAACGCTTCGAGCAGGTGACTCCGCTCGACAGTCCTGCGCCGTGCTCGTATGCCGGAACGTACGCGGAGCCCGGTGGTCGCGGCAACCATCACCGCTGTGAGGAACGGCCCAGGCCCCAAGGTGACGAGCACCGCCGAAGCGGCAACAATCGAGCCGATTCGTAGTGCCAGTCTCGGTGCGGCGATTGTTCGCGGGCTGTCGGTCCGAAACAACACTCGCGACAGCCGACGTCGCGCCGTGGGAGCCGGGACCATCACCAGCGCCAACGAAACGCATACCAGTGCTGCCGCGCTCATCGGTCGAGCCGCTCGGCGAGGAGGCTGGACAGGTCCGCGGCTGCGGGGGCCTTGTCGGTCGTATGCCACGCAGGCGCTATCCGCACACGACCATCCACCGTACGGTCTACCAAGCCGACCTCGCAGAGTCTGCGGCTGCCATCGGATCGGCGATGTACGTGGAGAACAACGTGAACCGCGGCGGCAAGTTGGCTGTGCAACGCCGCTCGGTCCATACCGCCCAACGCGGCAAGCGCCTCCAGGCGTGCTGGCACCTCCGTCGGAGAGTTCGCGTGTACCGTGCCCGCGCCGCCGTCGTGGCCGGTGTTCAATGCGGTCAGCAGGTCGACTACCTCGGCACCTCTGACCTCACCGATCACAATGCGGTCCGGCCGCATACGAAGCGCCTGACGAACCAGGTCGCGTACGGTGACTGCACCGACACCTTCTACATTGGCGGTCCTGGCGACCAATCGGACCACATGCGGGTGCGGCGGCGCCAACTCGGCTGCATCCTCCACGCAAACGATCCGCTCCGCGGGATCCGCGGTGGCCAACAGGCCGGACAACAGTGTCGTTTTTCCTGCTCCTGTACCGCCGACCACGAGAAAGGCCAACCGCGCGCGGACAATCCGTTCCAGCAGAAGCTTCGCGTCTGCGGGCACCGCTCCCGCCTCGGCCAACGCGTCCAACCCCTGAGTGGCCGGCCGAAGTACTCGAAGCGATAGGCACGTGCCGTCGTGAGCGATCGGCGCCAATATCGCATGGACGCGGACTCCGAACGATTCACCCAACGCCGCGCCCGTTCCGGACAGTCGACCATCCACCCACGGTTGCGCGTCGTCGAGTCGCCGCCCCGCCGACAGCGCCAAACGCTGTGCCAGCCGACGGACCGCGGTCTCGTCGGGAAAGGTGACGGAGGTCTTCTCGAGTCCCCGGCCACGATCGATCCACACAGAGTCCGGCCCGGTGACCAGAACGTCCGCGACGTGTGGATCGTGCAGCAATGGTTCCAGCACGCCCGCACCGGTCATTTCTGTCTGCAACAGTCGCAGCGCGCGCAGCAAGTCGGTATCGCCCAGCACTCCGCCGGCCTCTGCCCGAATTGCGGCGGCAACTTGCGCCGGATCAGGGTCACCCGTCTTCGCAGCCAGCCGGTCTCGCACTCGATCCAATAGTTCACGCGTCAGCAGTGCGCTCATCGCCACGTCACCACCGATGCTCGGCCGGAGCTGCGAGCACGTCGAGTACCGCGTCAGCGGCATCGCGCAACGGTCCGCGGCGGGGCACGGGGACCCCCCGACGTTCCACGCGGTGAGTCAACCCCGATTGAGCGCGCACAGCGGCGAGCAAAGGAAGATCGAGCACCTCTGCGACTTCGTCCCCACGGAGCCCTCCGGGAGCTGGTCCGCGAACGATCAAGCCTTGATTCGGATTTCGGCGCGCAATGTGTGACGACACCGCGGCGGCCGCAGCGACTGCGCGCAGTACCGCCGGGACGACCAGCACAACGAGATCGGCCGAGTCGAGCATCTGGTCGGCATGGGGACCTCGCTCGCCCGAAACATCACAGACGACGAAATCGCCTGCGACGCGCCCGGCTTCGATCACCGCACGGACGCCGACCGGGCCGAGTTCGCACGGCAATTGCCCGGCGGCACATCGGCTACACGCCAAGACCGCGAGTCCAGGGGCCGCGCCCGGCAGCGCGCTGTGCAAGGCCGCCGCGGATACCCGCCCTTCCTCGACGACCAAGTCGGGCCAACGTAGACCTGCAGTCTGCTCGATTCCGAGCATCAGGTCGAGGCCACCGCCGAAGGGGGCGCCGTCGACCAACAAGGTCCCCGGGCGGAACTCCGCTGCAGCACCACGCAGCGCAAGCGCCACGGCCAAGGTGGATGCGCCCGCTCCACCACCGGCTCCGACCACGGCCACGACCACACCGTCACCCGCACGCTGCTCGTCGTACTCGGCGAACATCTCGATGAGCCCAACGGCGGCGCCGGGCAAGGTGACAACCTGCTCGGCACCGACCGATGCCGCGGCTCGCCACGCTGGCAGGTCCGGCTCACCGTCGCTGACCAGAACGACACCCGGCCGGCGAGGGTAGCGGCCGTCGGCCGCACCTTGCGCGGCGACCAGGTCCACGATCACCAGCGGAGCACTCGTCCAGGCATGCCTGCCGACAGGGTGTGGTTGTTCGTCGAGCTCTCGACCAGCAGCGGCAGCGACGCGGCGGACCTCGTCGCGCAGCCGGTCGTCGTGGATCGATACGAGGGCGGGCAGCGGACCGCTTGACGCTGACGCTTCGAGATTCATGCAGTTCAGCGTCGCCGTCGACTGGATGAGAAGAAAGTGTGCTGCGTCGAATGTGGACAACTCGCGAACTGAGGACAACTTGTCGCGGCTACCAGCGCGGGTCCGAGTTCGTGGCACCTTTCGAATAGAGGACGGCCCCAGCCGGGGGGGGAGGAGGCTGGGGCCGTCGGGGTTCAGCCCCGGGGGGTCGGGCTGAACGCGCCTGGACCAAGTCCAGGTGTAAGCAATGATACACCTAAGTCCCAGCGAAAACGCAAGCCCGACTGCGGGGGACTTCACGGGGGGACTTCACGCAGCGCGAAACTCCGACGTCCATCGGGCAAAATCTGGTGCGCTGGAGCCATCCCTGCCGCTATGGCTCCAGCCGCCTTGCGGCCGGTATGTCTCCAGCCGCATCGCAACCGATCCGCCTACTCCCTATCCTGGTCCCGTGGACGAACCGAGCACGGCGGGCAGACGTGTCGCTGCTTTCTTCGATCTGGACAAGACGGTCATCGCCACGTCCAGCATGTTCGTATTCAGCAGGCCCTTCTACACGCAAGGGTTGTTGAAACGGCGCGCCGTTCTGAAAAGCAACTACGTCCACTTCCTTTTCCTGCTCTCTGGCGCCGACCACGACCGAATGGAGCGAATGCGCGCCCAGCTGACCAGCGTGTGCGCCGGCTGGAATGTCGAGCAGGTGAAATCCATTGTTGCCGAGAAACTTCACGAACTGGTCGACCCGCTGATCTATGCAGAAGCCATCGATCTCATCGCCGACCACAAGATCCGAGGCCACGACGTGGTGATCGTGTCGGCATCCGGCGAAGAGATCGTCGCCCCCATCGCCCGTGCACTCGGCGCAGCGCATACGGCCGCCACCCGGATGGTTGTCGCCGACGGGAAGTACACCGGAGCGGTCGAATTCTACTGCTACGGTAAGGGTAAAGTCACCGCGATCGAGGAGATCGCCGCCCGCGAAGGCTACGACCTGGCGGACTGCTACGCGTACTCCGATTCGAATACCGACGTGCCGCTACTCACAGCGGTCGGGCATCCGACTGCGGTCAATCCGGACAGAAGTCTGCGCCGGGAGGCACAGGGGCGCGGCTGGCCGATCGTGACATTCTCCAACCCTGGGCCGCTATGGGCGCGTGTCCAGCCACCTCCGTTCACCATGGTGGCGGCCACAGCTGTGGTCGGATTGAGCGCCGCGCTGACGGGTGTGATCAGCTTTTCGGTTCTTCGCCGTCGCCGTGGCCGCTGAGGCTGTGGGCCGCTGAGACCCTGGGCCGCTAAACCCTGGACCGCTGAGATCGTGTCCGAACACAGCGACGACCAATAGGGAATGCACGCCGATCTCACGGCGTGTTCGACCGCGAAACGCCGATAGAACACCGATAATTCGATGTTCTCGACACCCTTGATGTGAGCGCTACCACAGTGTAGAAAGGTAACTACGGAAGGGCGGAAGGCCAAGGCAAGCCCGGAGGAGAAGGGCCTGCCTCCCAGCCATCTTTCCCAGCACGGACGCCAGGCACCCACGCGGAGCGCGCCGCGACAAGGGCAGAAGCGTTGTGGGCCTGCGACGCACGGGTATTCGACGGTGAGGGCCTCGCACAGGTTGCGGGGATGATCCGACGATGTCCGTTTGTCGCCGAGGCCGCGGAACACAACCCACTGAGCACGCTTGGTAACCGGGTGATCCGTGCTAGCGGGCGGTGAGGTCGACAGGCAGCGCCGCCCGCTTCGACGTCTCCAGGTGCGAGCACCCTACCTATCCGGCTCCGGTCGCGGCGTCGGCAATCGAGGTGGCTTCACGCGCACCGTCCTCGAAGGCGCCACAGCAGAAGATCAACCAACTGCCCACCGCGCCCGGCTTTCCGGTCCCGAACTCGGTGGCTGCGTCCAGATACATCGGGCGTCTGCGTAGCCAGAACACCTCCGGTACACCCAGACAGTGTGGATCCAGCCCACTCGACACCGCGACCAGGCGCGACGTAGCCCGAGCGACCACCCCGTCGGCTGTTCCGAACGGTCGCAGCGTCAGCAATTCACCATGGACTACGGCGGCGATCACGGGAGCGGGCGCTCGCGAGCAGAGCACGGTCTGTGCAAGCAGATCCAACCGCTGCGCCACACCCGCCTCGGCGCGCGGCCTGCCGAGCGACTCGCTTTCCGACACCAGGTCCGCGCCAGCAAGTACGTGCAGTCGCGCCAGTGCCTGCAGCGGCGCACGCTGCCAGGTGGTCACCAGATTCCCCAGCGCGTCGCCATCCAACGCCTGTCCGACCCGCAACGCACCGGCGAGAACCGGATCGGCCACGCGCCCATCGCTGGGAATTTCCGTGCTGCCACCCGCAATGGCGGCAGAGGACCTGGCCGCACGCACCGCGGCCTCGGCCGCCGTGGTCGGCCAGCCGCGACGGTTCGCCTTGTGCCGATGTACCTCGGCGAGCGCGGCGCGAGCACGGTCGGCCGCTTCCCGGACACCGGGCAGGTCGATGAGGGGCTGCAGCGGATCGGTCACGGTATACGAGGCTACGTGCGCCTGCTCCGACCGATCCACACACCCGGCATACGCTATCCCCCCAGCAGACCACGCCCAGGGATCGCGTCGAGCAGCGCGCGCGTGTACTCCTGCTGGGGGTTGTCGAACACCGCGTCCGTAGTCGCCGCCTCGACAACCTTGCCGCGCTGCATGACCAGCACATCGTCCGCGATCTGCCGGACTACGGCCAAATCGTGGGTGATGAACAGGTAGGTCAGCCCCAACTCGACCTGTAGCTCGTTGAGCAGCCCCAGGATCTGAGCTTGCACCAGGACATCGAGTGCGGACACCGCCTCGTCGCACACCACCACCTCCGGCTGGAGTGCGAGGGCGCGCGCAATCGCCACGCGCTGGCGCTGGCCACCGGACAACTCGTTGGGATAGCGTCGCAGCACACCGGACGGCAGAGCAACCTTGTCGAGCAATTCTCGAACGGTCGCCTCCCGCTGTGCAGCAGTGCCGATGCGGTGGGTACGCAATGGCTCCTCGATGGTGCGGTAGATCGTGTACATCGGGTCGAGGGAGCCATAGGGGTCCTGGAAGATCGGTTGTACCCGGCGCCGAAACGCGAAAGCGCCCTTGCGATCGAGCGTCGCCACATCGTTTCCATCGAAGGTGACCGACCCCGAGGTGGGTATGAGCAACCCGAGAACCATCTGCGCCACAGTCGTTTTGCCCGATCCGGACTCGCCGACGATCGCCATGGTGCAACCGCGCCGCAGCCGAAAGGAAACATCGTCGACCGCGACGAACTCGGTCGACTTCCACGGCACACGACCGCGCATGCGAAACTTCCTGGTCAGGCGATCCGCCTCGACCACCACGTCCCCGACCACCGCGGGCCGCTCGTCTGTCCCCGACACCTGGTCGCCCGGCGTGCGGACCTCGGCACGAAGTCGCACCGACGGCGACCGTCGCGCAGCCAACGATGGCGCCGAACTCACCAACCTCCTGGTATACAGATGCTGGGGATCGCGCAGAATCTGCAGAGCAGGACCCGATTCCACGACACGTCCGCGATACATCACCACCAAATGATCAGCGCGCTCCGCAGCGAGGCCGAGATCATGAGTGATCAGCAGAACCGCCGTACCGAGTTCGGCAGTGAGCCTACCGAGATGGTCGAGAATCTGCCGCTGCACCGTCACGTCCAGCGCCGAGGTCGGCTCATCGGCGATCAGTAGTTTGGGGCGGCAGGCAAGGCCGATCGCGATCAAAGCCCGCTGGCGCATACCGCCGGAGAATTCGTGCGGATACTGGTCGGCTCGGCGGCGCGCATCGGGCATACCTGCTTCCTCGAGCAGTTCCACCGCGCGCTGTCTTGCTGCCTTACCTTTCGCGATGCCATTGGCCATCAGGGTCTCGCGGATCTGGAACCCGATCTTCCACACCGGGTTCAGATTCGACATCGGGTCTTGCGGCACCAGACCGATGCCGCTGCCCCGGACCGCGACGATGTCCTGCTTCGAAACCGCGGTCAGGTCCTTGCCCTCGAACATGACAGCGCCGGAGGTGACACGTCCCGTTCCGGGCAGCAGGTCGATGATGGCATGTGCAGTCGTCGACTTGCCCGAGCCCGATTCGCCCACGATGGCGACGGTCTGGCCCGGATACACCGTCAGGCTAGCCTCCTGAACCGCGGGGGCCTGATCGCCGTCGGCGGCGAAACTGACGGTGAGGTCGATGATTTCGAGCAGCGGTGAGGGGTCCTGCGCGGCTGTGTTCTGCGCGTGGGCCTTCATCGTCTCCTCGCCTTCGGATCGAGGGCGTCGCGCACCGCATCGCCCAGCATCATAAAGCTCAAAACGGTCAGCGCCAAAGCAGTTGCGGGATAGAACAGGATTGCCGAAGTGCGGATCTCCTTCTGTCCGGTGGCGATGTCCGAACCCCAGGACACCTCGGTACGTGGCAGCCCGACACCGAGGTAGGACAGTGTTGCCTCGGTGACGATGAAGACGCCCAGCCACAGCGTGGTTATCACGATCAATGGTCCCGCCGCGTTCGGCAGCACGTGCCGCAGCAATGTCCGCATTCGAGAGACGCCCAATGCCTTTGCCGCCATGACGTAGTCGCTGTTCTTCGCTTGGATCACCGCACCACGGGCGATCCGGGCCGCCTGGGGCCAGGTGAAGGAAGCGAGGATGAGGATCACGGTCCAGATCGTGCGAGTGCTGAGCAACTGCATGATCACGATGGCCGCCAACATCAGTGGGATAGCGAAGAAGATCTCGGCGACTCGAGAGACGACCGAGTCCAGGAGCCCGCCATAGAAACCCGAGAGTGCCCCGAGCGTTCCGCCGATCAACACGAACACTGCCGTCGCACCGATTCCGGTCAGCACCGAAGCACGCGCGCCGTACACGGTTCGGGCGTAGATGTCGCATCCCTGCTTGTCGAAACCGAACGGGTGACCGGGGCTACGCGGGTCCATACTGAAATCGCCGTTGCAGTAGCGTGGGTCCTGGCTGGTGAACAATTCCGGCCAGATCACAACGATCAGCACGAACACGATCAGCACCGCCGCGACAACGAAGATCGGATTGCGTCGCAGCTGCCGCCATGCATCGCGCCACACACTGGTCGGGGCACCGGAATCTCGCACGATATCGGTGTCGAGCACCTCGACCTCGTCGGAGGGCGAGACGAAGTGCTCTTGGCCGCGGCGCTCCGGGCCCGTGGTCAGGTCAGGCATAGCGAATCCTCGGGTCGAGTGCGGCGTAGAGCAGATCGACGACCAGGCTGCTGACCAAGAAGACGACGATCAGCACGGTGACGAACGAGACCACGGTCGGCGGCTCACCCCGGGTGATCGCCTGATACAGAGTGCCACCCACGCCGGGGATATTGAAGATGCCCTCGGTGACGATCGCGCCGCCCATCAGGGAGCCGAGGTCGGCACCGAGGAAGGTGACCACCGGAATCATCGAGTTGCGCAGAATGTGCACGGTCACCACGCGACGTCGGCCGAGGCCCTTCGCGGTCGCGGTGCGCACATAGTCGGTAGACATGCTCTCCGCCACAGAGTTCCGCGTCAACCGTAGGACATAGGCGAACGAAAGCGACCCGAGCACGAACGCCGGAACCAGCAATTCGCCGATCGTCGCCTGCCCAGAGACCGTCACCGGCGCGATACCCCATGTCACTCCGAGCAAGAACTGCGCGAGAAAGCCGACCACGAAGACCGGAACGGCAATGACGATCAGGCTGATCACCAACAGGGTCGAATCGAATAGCTTTCCCTTGCGCAACCCGGCGACCAGGCCGAACGCGATACCGAAGACGGTTTCGACGAGCACCGCGAGCACCGCGAGCTGGAGGGTGATCGGAAAGGCGCGGGCCAGTTCTTCTCGCACCGGCCTGCCGGAAAACGCCGTTCCGAAGTCCAACGTGACTATGCCCTGCAGGTAGTGCAGGTATTGCACGAGGAAGGGCTGGTCGAGGTGGTAGCGCGCCCGCAGTTGCGCCTCCACCGCGGGCGTCATGGCCTTGTCACCGGCCAACGCTTGGATCGGGTCCCCTGGTATCAGGAATACCAAGGCATAGATGAGCAGCGTCGCCCCGAGGAAAACCGGGATCATCTGAAGCAGACGCCGCACGATATACCAGGCCATGCTGCCTCCTGGCTCAGCGCCGTCCCGCGCCACACCACCGGAGTGATGCGGGACGGCGAGCGGCTACCTACTTCTCGATGTTCTCGTAGTCGAAGTGGCCGTTCCAGGCCAATTCGATGTGACGCACCCGGTCGGAGTATCCCGCCACGGCCACGGTGTTGAATATCGGGATGTCGACCATGTCCCTGATCATCAGGGCCTGGGCCTGGGCGATGATCTCATAGGACTCCGTCTGAGTCGGTGCGGCCAGTGCGGCGTCGAAGAGGCGGTCCAACTCGGGGTTGTGGTAGCCGACGTCGTTGACATCGGAGTAGCTGTAGTACTGCGAGGTGAGGAACTGCAGCATTGTTGGGTAGTCACCCCGCCAGCCGTGGCGGAACGCCTTGCCGATGGTACCCGCGGTCACCTCGTCGCGAAGATTTTTGAACGTCGTGTACGGGGTGGCGATGGCGTCGATTCCGAGAGTGTTCTTCACACTGTTCGCGACGGCCTCTATCCATCCCTGGTGAATACCGTCGGCGTTGTAGGCGATCTCATAGCTGCCCGACCACGGTGATATCGCATTGGCCTGTGCCCACAGCTTTTTGGCTTCGTCCGGGTTGTACTCGAGTACCTCCGAACCCGGAAGGTTCGGTTCGAATCCCGGCAAGGTGCTCGCTGTGAAGTCACGCGCCGGGATCCGGGTACCACGGAAGATGTTCTCGCCGATCTGTTCCCGGTTGATCGCCATCGAAATCGCCTTGCGCCGCAACACTCCTTCCTCACCAGAGAAGTGCGCGACGTTCGGCTGGATGCCGATCAGTTGGTTCGCCGCAGTCGGCTTGGTGATCGCGCGGTCGCCGAGGTCCTCCTGGTAGGAGGCGAGCGCACTGTCGGGCACGGTGTCGAGCGCGTCGAGGTTGCCGGCCTGCAGATCCGCGTAGGCGGTATCGAGCTGCTGGTACATCTTGAACCGCAGCCCTTTGTTCTTCGCCGGGCGAGCACCTGGATAGTCCGGATTGGGTACCAAGTCGATCTGATGGTTGTGCTCCCATGCTCCGGCATGCGCGAGCATGTAGGGGCCATTGCCGATCGGGCTTTCGCCGAAGGCCTGCATATCCTTGAACGCGGCCTCCGGTAGGGGGTAGAACGGCGTGTACCCGAGCGCGGTCTCGAAGTCGATCGAGGGCGCTTTCAACTCGATGGTGAAGGTTCTCTCATCGATCACCTGCAGTCCCGACATCGTCTGTGCGGTCGGGTTTTCCGCGGACACCTCATCGAAACCGACTATGGGGCCGAATACGTAGCTCTGCAATTGCGCATTGGTGCTGAGCGCCCCGTAGTTCCACGCGTCGACGAACGACTCGGCCGTGACCGGGGTACCGTCGCTAAACGTCCAGTTCGGCTCGATGGTCACCCGATAGTTCTTGCGATCCGTGGTGTCGATCGACTCCGCCATCTCGTTGTGGGCTTCGCCGTCGGCGTCGTAGTATTTCAAGCCTGCGAACAGCCGATCGACCACCCGGCCGCCCATGACCTCGTTGGTGTTGGTGGGCACCAACGGATTCTGCGGCTCGCCACCGTTGACGGTGACGATGTCGGCATCGGCGCCATCGCTCGAGGAACAGGCAGCCAGTCCCAGACTCGTGATCAATGCTGCTGCCATCAGCGCCATCGCTCTATGGAATTTCAACGCGTACTCCCGATACAAGAAGTGAGGGGCTGGACAACGCTCACTCATGATCTACGAGCCCCTGCAGAACCAGCCACCTGTGTGGTTGGCAGACTAGCCACCGCAACGCGCAATGTCACAGGAATCCCTGATTCGCCACTTTAATTGTCAATGCGGAAATATTGCCGAAACAGAACAAATTTTCCGTGGTTACGCTCTAGCAGTCGGAACATGACCAGACCTTCGCGAATGTGCGGAGCGATGGTCCGGGCGCAGACGTTGCCTCGCTCGACTCCGAGAACTGCCGACCCAGCCGCCTCCCCACCGCACACACTGTGTGCATCAGCCCAGTCACCATCGACGAGCCCCTGTTGACACACTGCAGGCGACGTAGGTCACAGTTGGCTACTGTCGGATCTCGGCCGCGTCGAACCGCGCGCTCAGGCTACGGGAAAGAAGAGACGAGATGACTGAAACCGCTGAACACAGGGACGCGTACCCGCCTACGGCGGCCTTCGCCGCGGCAGCGAACGCGGGCCCGGCGCTGTACGACCAAGCGGCGGCCGATCGGGAGGCGTTCTGGGCCGAGCAGGCTGGACGGCTGCACTGGCATCGACCGTTCGAGCAGGTGCTGGACTGGAGTTCGGCCCCGGTGGCGCAGTGGTTCGTCGGCGGCGAGCTCAATGTCGCATACAACTGCGTGGACCGGCATGTGCTCGCCGGGCACGGAGACCAAGTCGCTGTTCACTGGGAAGGCGAGCCCGGCGACTCCCGTGCCATCACCTACCGCGAACTGCTGGCCGAGGTCTGTCGCGCGGCGAACTATCTCACCGAACTCGGTCTCGTTGCAGGCGACCGAGTGGCCATCTACATGCCCATGGTCCCCGAGGCGATCGTGTCCATGCTCGCCTGCGCTCGCCTCGGCCTGCCCCACTCGGTGGTGTTCGCCGGTTTCTCCCCTGCCGCTCTGCGCCAGCGCGTGGACGATGCCCGGGCTCGGCTGGTGATCACCACCGATGGACAGTGGCGTCGCGGCAAGGTGGCGCCATTGAAGGACGCTGTGGACGAAGCCCTCTACGCCCACGGCGGAACGCCGTCGAGCGTGGAACACGTACTCGTGGTGCGGCGGACGGGCATCGAGGTTCCCTGGACCGAGGGCCGCGATTTCTGGTGGCACGACACGGTCGCTGCGGCCTCGCCCGAGCATCGAGCTCAGCCCCTGGATGCCGAACACCCCCTTTTCATCCTCTATACCTCCGGCACGACCGGAAAACCCAAGGGCATCCTGCACACGACCGGCGGGTATCTGACACAAACCGCATACACCCATCACAATGTCTTCGACCACAAGCCCGGCCGCGACGTCTACTGGTGCACTGCCGACATCGGCTGGGTCACCGGGCACAGCTACATCGTCTACGGCCCCCTGGCCAACCGCGCCACCCAAGTGGTCTACGAGGGCACGCCCAATTTCCCCGACGAACACCGCCACTGGCAGATCGTCGAAAAATACGGTGTCACCATCTACTACACCGCCCCTACCCTGGTACGTACCTTCATGAAATGGGGTAAGGAAATCCCGGGCGCCCACGATCTGTCGAGTATTCGACTGCTCGGCTCGGTCGGCGAGCCCATCAACCCCGAAGCCTGGCGCTGGTATCGCGAAGTCATCGGCGGCAATCGCGCTCCCATCGTGGACACGTGGTGGCAGACCGAAACCGGCGCCATCATGATCTCTCCCCTGCCGGGCGTCGCCGCCGCCAAACCCGGCGCCGCCATGACTCCTCTCCCCGGAATTTCGGCACAGGTGGTCGACAGCAGCGGTGCACCTGTGACCCACGGTGACACCGAAGCCAACGGGTTCCTCGTGCTCGACCAGCCCTGGCCGTCGATGTTGCGCGGCATCTGGGGCGACATGGAACGCTACGCAGCCACCTACTGGGAGCGGTTCGCCGAGCAAGGCTGGTACTTCGCCGGGGACGGCGCCAAACTCGACACCGACGGCGATCTGTGGGTCCTCGGCCGCGTCGACGACGTGATGAACGTCTCCGGCCACCGAATCTCCACCGCCGAAGTCGAATCCGCACTCGTCGCGCATCCCAGCGTCGCCGAAGCCGCGGTCGTCGGCGCCGATGACCCCACCACCGGCCAAGGCATCGTCGCCTTCGTCATACTCACCGCCGAAGCCTCCGATACCGGTGCCGCGCTCATCGGCGAACTCGAGGCAGAGGTGGCCCGCGAGATCAGTCGCATCGCCCGCCCCCGGGAAATCCATGTCGTGCCGGAACTGCCGAAGACGCGCAGCGGAAAGATCATGCGCCGGCTGTTGCGCGATATCGCCGAAGGACGCGAACTCGGCGATACCTCCACCCTGGTGGACCCGAGCGTCTTCAAGGCCATCCGGTCCGAGCGGGATTGACCGTCGAACCAGGATCGAGCGCGGTATGCACCTACGGTCGGCAAAGCCAGCCACTACACCCGTTAGAATTGCGCGAGGAGTGCCGGGAAGTCTGGTCGGCGAGCGGTCGCACACCCTGAAACCGACTCCAGGTGGAGCCGTGCCCGCTCGATTCGACCGCTGCCCGAAAGGTTCCCCGTGATCACACAAGTGCGCTCGGAGCTATCTCGGTACCTCCGTACCGAGACTGTCGGTGGCGCACTGCTTCTGATCGCGGCTGCTATTGCGTTGCTGTGGGTGAACTCACCATGGGGTGGGGGCTACGAGACCATGACCGGGACGGTGGTCTCGATCCCACCCCTGCACCTGGAATTGACTCTGGCCGATTGGACGAAAGACGGCCTGCTGGCAGTGTTCTTCTTCGTTGCTGGGCTGGAGCTCAAACGTGAGCTCGTGGTCGGCGAACTCGCCGACCGCAGGCATGCCGCATTGCCGGTCTTCGCCGCGATCGGCGGGGTGGTGACCCCAGCGCTGATCGCGGCAGTCGTCGGGTTCGGCGTCCCGGGCATGGACCGAGGCTGGGCCATCCCGGTGGCGACCGACATCGCCTTCGCGCTGGCCGTGCTCGCCATGACCGGCTCACGGATTCCCCCCGGCGCTCGGGTGTTCCTGCTCAGCCTCGCAGTGGTGGACGACCTGATCGCGATCATCCTGATCGCAGTCCTGTTCACGACCGCATTGTCACTGTTGTGGTTGCTTGCCGCGTGCGGGTCCTTCGCCATCTGGGCACTGGCGCAACACAAGCGGATCCACACGCCGTTTCTGTACATCCCGGTTGCCCTGACAGCCTGGTACACACTGCACGAGGCGGGTATTCACCCCACAATGGCCGGTATCGCACTCGGTCTGCTCACCAGAGTGCACACCGATCCCGGTGAACGAGAGGCTCCCGCCACCCGGCTCGAGCATCTTTTCCAGCCGATCTCCGCCGGACTGTGTGTTCCACTGTTCGCATTGTTCGCCTCCGGAGTTCCGTTGAACCTGAAGATTTTCGGCGAACTGTTCACCGACCGGCTGGCTCTTTCGGTAATACTCGGCCTGCTGGTGGGAAAGACCCTGGGTATCGTCGGAATGAGCTGGGTGGCAATCCGGTTGGGTATCGCGACCCGGCCCAAGGATCTCGGCTGGCGAGACATCTTCGCCCTGTCGGTTCTCGGCGCGATCGGGTTCACCGTTAGCCTTCTCATCGCAGAACTCGCGCTTGCAGGTGTCGGGGACGGGTCCGCCGTCGAATTGGCGAAAGCCGCGGTGTTGGCCACGTCCATGGCAGCCTCGATCGCTGGTTCGGCGCTACTGTTGCGGCGCGGGCGTGTCCATCAAGCACGTCGCGACGCGGGTGCGCTACAACGTGAAGAGTGAGGTCGATGCAGTGCCGGACAGGGAGAAGGGTTCAACCAAGTGAGTTTCAATCACCGCGGTACCAGGGACGATGCCGAGCGTGGTCGCACGGTGACCTCCATCCCCTTGACCGACACCGACCCTCTGGCCTCCGCAAGCTTCGGGGCGTTGGTCAGCGATGCCGCCGAGCAGGTGTCGACGCTGGTCCGTGCGGAGATCGAGCTGGCCAAGACCGAAGTCTCCGGACAGATCAGGAAGGGCCTACAGGGCAGCGTTCTGTTCATCGCGGCCGGGACCGTGTTGTTGTTCAGCACGTTCTTTCTGTTCTTCGCCCTCGCTGAGTTGCTCGACGTGTGGCTGTGGCGCTGGCTGGCCTTCTTCATCGTCTTCATCATGATGGTGGCGGCAGCGGCAGTATCGGGATTCCTCGGTTTCCTCCGGGTGAAGAATCTCCGCGCGCCGGAGAAGACGATCGACTCGCTCAAGCAGGCCACGACAGTGTTTCCCCGCGCTGGCGGGGTGACGATGTCCGAGAATCGAGCCACGCTCGACAAGTCGACTTCCTAGGCGCACGTCGAGACCGGTACCACGACCACTAGGCTCGATCGGCGTGTCGGCCAACCTGCATCCGGATCCGTCCAGTGTTCGTTACAGCGGACCCTGGACACATCGGGACGTGCATGCCAACGGCATTCGTTTCCACATTGTCGAAGCTGCACCACGCTCGGATGCTCCGTTGGTGCTGCTGTTGCACGGGTTCTCGGATTTCTGGTGGTCATGGCGCCATCAGCTGACTGCCCTCGCGGAAATCGGCTATCGTGCCGTCGCGGTCGACTTGCGTGGCTACGGCGACAGCGACAAACCACCTCGCGGCTATGACGGCTGGACCGGGGCCGGCGACATCGCGGGCCTGGTTCGAGCATTGGGCTGTACCGAAGCCACGCTGGTCGGGCACGCCGATGGCGGACTGATCTGCTGGACGACCGCCGTGTTGCATCCTCGGCTGGTCCGGTCGATCGCTGTGGTCGGCTCGCCGCATCCAGCGGCGCTGAAGCGTGCGGTGCTGTGCGACCGCCGCCAGCGCACGGCATGGCTGCCGAACTTCCTACGCTATCAACTACCCCGCTACGGCGAGCGCCTGCTCACCGCCTCCGACGGTCGCGAGGTGGTGAGGCTGTTGCACCAGCGGGTGAGTACGGACTGGGCGGGCGGCATCGAATTCCGTGACACCGCCAGCCGGATGCGTGCGGCGATCCAGATCCCTGGCGCCGCGCACTGCGCGCTGGAGTACCAGCGCTGGGCATTCCGCAGCCAATGGCGGCCGGACGGCCGTAGATTCATGGCGACCATACGAGAGCCCATCCGGATCCCGGTGTTGTCGCTACACGGCGAGTTGGACACCTATGTACTGCGTTCCACAGTCCATCGTGGACAGCAGTGGTCTCCCCATCGCCGACTGGTGACGGTTCCCGGTGCGGCTCATTTCGCACACCAGGAGAACCCGGACGTGGTCACCACCGAACTCGCGAAGTTCCTCGCCTGACCGTCGATCCGACCTGCCCCTCGCCTGGGCGACAGCGGCGGCCGCGCCTCGCCGACAGGGCAGTCGCACGCTCGAACGTCAACTCAGCACACATGCCCCGGTACCCACTGGCACCTCGGAACTCGAAGCGGCGTTCAGATGCGAGCGAACTTCGTCGAGAGTGAGTACATAGCCGGTGTCGTCGTCCGTTACCGCCGCACCGAAGACGACACCGAGCGCCTGTCCCTGTGTATCCACAAGTGGCCCTCCGGAGTTTCCGGCCTGAACAAGTCCTCGCACCGTGTACACCTCACGCTCGACGGTGCCGTCGCGATAGATATTCGGTCCGGTCAGATCCAGGGTCTCGCGGATGCGGGCCGCACTCGCGGTGTACCGGCCACCACCGGGATACCCCAGGACGATAGCGCTCTCACCCGCCCGAGCCGGGGCCGAGGTCCACGGAATCGCCGGAGCCGTGAGACCAGGGACCGCCAGTACCGCAATGTCGGTAGCCGGATCGAACAACACCACGGTCGCTTCGAGCGGCCCTGCCGCGGTGTCGACCCCGATGCTGGTGGTTCCGGCAACGACATGGGCATTGGTCATCACACGCTCGGGCGCCACCACGAAGCCCGAACCCTCCAGCGCACGCTGACAACTCGGCGCGGCACCACGGATGCGTAGCACGCTCTGTTGCAGCGATGCGGCGACCGGGCTGGCCAGCACACCCGGATCGGGCGGCTCGACGGCCGCGATCGGCGCGCGGCCGAACGGCCCGATCACATCGGGCAGTCCCGAGGTGTTGAGGAGCTTGGAGAATTCGTTCGGCAGGCGGCGTATCCAGTTCGGCGCCACATCGTTGACTTCTGCCAACACCCGCGATCCGTTGATCGCGGTGGCAATAGCCGGTTGGGACGAGGTGGCCAAGGGGAGCGCCAACAGCCACGCGGTGACCAACACAGCAACCGCCGGCAGCCCGGCGCCGACCACACTGTCCACTCCGCGGGTGAACGGATGGCGCATACCGCTGCGCGCGGCGCGCCCGAGCACCATGCCCGCAACCTCGCCGACGATCACCAACGCGACGATGAGCAGCACCCCGGTGAGCACCCTGGCACGCCCCTCGTCGATGTGCACGAGCAGGTGCGGCGCGATCAGGATGCCCGCGACCGCACCCAGGACCACCCCGAGAAAAGCCAGTGCGGAGGCCACTGCGCCCTGTCGCCAACCAGAGGATGCTGCAAGCAAAGCGAGCAATATGACAGCAATGTCCAGCCACGCCGATGAGGTCATAGAGTCATCCCGACCGCGGCGAGCGCGGCTTCCAGGTCACGAATGTCCTGTTGGTCCCACTCCTGATCCCAGCCTGCGAATTTGCTGATCCCCGAGAGGATTCCGCCGGTGAGGCCCCAGACCAGCATCCCGTCCACCTGGAAAGCCGGACTGCGATACCCTAACGGGCTTTCGACCACGAATCGGTTCGCCGGGTCGAGCAGTCGAGCGAGTGGAACCCGGGCGACGCGTTCGGTCTCGCTTTCGTCCACCACTCGGACGCCGCCGGGATGGCGCCAGTACGCCACGACGGGCGTGACATCGAATCGAGACGGTGACACGAACAATGTCGGAAGCACTGCGAACGGCTCCACACTCGAAGGGTCCAGGCCGGTCTCCTCGTTCGCCTCGCGCAGCGCAGTGGCGATCGGGCCGGAATCGGCAGCGTCCACCTCGCCACCGGGAAACGCGACCTGGCCTCGATGCTGACGCATGGTGGCGGCGCGCTGTGTGAGCAAGACCTCCGCATCGGCGGGCAGTCCGCCCGGTGCCCGCTGGTCCGCTTCGGGTGAGCCGCCGAACAATACGAGCACTGCCGCTTGCCGTAGCGTCGCGGTGCGAGCCATGATCCGGCGTAGCGCGCGAGCCTTCCCCGAGGTCTCTATGGTCTCCTCGGGCGGATCGGCCGCCACGGCCAGCCACGGGGGAAGTCCCGGCGGCAGCTCGATGGTCATTGGAACCCTCCCCGACACCGGACGAGTCGGGTAACCGGCCGCGCCGCTGCCGCGATCACGGCGCTCATCCGCAGAATCATATGGTCACCCCGAGTTCGACGGCAACCGTGTCGGCGATGTCCTCGACACTGTCGAACGCGCGCACGACGACCTCTGCGACCGAACCGTCGGACCGCAGGAGCACCGACAGCGGGAGCACCGCCTGCGCTCCGACCGCGGTGCGCACACTCGCCTCGGCATCGAGGAGGCCTGGCAAGGTCACCTGCAATCCACGCAGTCGGGACAACGCTTTGGCCCCATCAGGGTCGCTGTGCACGGTCAGCACCGTAATCGCGTTCCCGGCCCGGCGGGCGTATTGCTGCAAATACGGCAGCTCGCGCGCGCACGGTGCGCACCAGTGGGCCCATAGGTTCACCAAGGCTGGCTTGCCTGCCAGTACAGCGGCCACATCGACCGGTTCGCCGTCCGCCAAGCATTCCAGGACCAGTCCGGCCAGGGGGCCGGCGCCGGGCGCGGACTCCGGGGGGCAATCGGCCAAGCCGGCGGCAGCGCGCGATTGCTGGGAAATCGTGGAATGGACGCGGCCGTTTTCGCGCCCCGATTCTCCGGCGTCGTCGGTACGCGGCACGACTGCGACGACCAGAGCCACCATTGCGATCACACCGACCAGCGCCCACCGCCACGCGTTCTTCGAACCTCGTCCGACTGGGAGCTTCGAGCTCACCGGGCCACCAGCTCGAGCAGGTGCTCCCGCTCCGGCCCTTTCACCAGTTGGGCCGCGGTATGCCGGTCGGTTGGCCCGATCCCGAACGACGGGCAGTCTTTGGCCAGCACGCACGCTCCGCACGCAGGCTTGCGCGCGTGGCAGACACGCCTGCCGTGGAAGATCACCCGGTGCGAGAGCATCGTCCACTCCTTGCGCTCGATCAGGTCGCCGACGATGCGCTCGACCTTCACCGGGTCTTCCTCGCGGGTCCACTCCCACCGTCGTACCAACCGACCGAAATGCGTGTCGACGGTGATGCCGGGCACATCGAACGCGTTTCCGAGAATGACATTGGCGGTCTTGCGCCCGATGCCGGGCAATCGAACGAGCTCGGCCAGGGTGTGGGGTATTTCACCGTCGTGTCGTTCGAGTAGCTCCTGCCCGAGGCCGATCAGCGAAGCGGCTTTGTTGCGATAGAACCCCGTGGGACGGATGTGTTCCTCCAGCTCGGAGCGGTTCGCTTCGGCGTAGGAACGAGCGCTCCGATACCGCGCGAACAACGCCGGCGTGGTGAGATTCACACGCTCGTCGGTGCACTGTGCGGAAAGTATTGTCGCGACAGCCAATTCGAGTGCAGTGGTGAAGTCGAGCTCACAGTGCGCATCTGGAAAGGCAACCGCCAATCGGCGGTTCATCCGCCGCGCGCGACGGACCAATCCGAGCCGTGTTTCCGCCTGTCGCGCCCTATTCTTCCGTTTCGGCGCAGCGGCGACTTCCTGCGCCGGCGCCGGCCCGGAGGCCGATGATGAGAGTTCGCTGTCGGCGGCGATGGAAGAAGTGACGCGCACGCGTCCACCATACGGAACTGCCGACCAACGGTGCCCGTCCAGTTCGGTTGCCGTGTTCCATCCGAGACCTCGACAGTGTTTACTGCTCGTCATGCAAGTTCTCGCTGTGGTGCTCTTCCCAGTGTTGCTGATGCTGTTCGCACTGGGCATGGAGCGGGTCGAGAATCGGCTCCGCAAGCTTCTCGAGCCCGACGAAGAGGTTCAGCAGTACCTGGACAAGGCAAGCAATGCCGAGGTGAAGGAGTTGACGAAGCTCGGGCTGCCCGCCGCTGTGGCACGCATGCGCAAGCGTCGCTCCCGTGGCGACGAGCTGAATGTCGCGCGGGCGAGCTGAACAGGCACGCGCCAATCCGGGAGGCATCGGTTCGGGAGGCACCGGTTCGCAGGGGCTGAAGGGGGACCGGCGCATCCCGTCGTTCGCGTACTGGTACCGTTTTCCGCTGCGCCACGCAATCCACTCGTTACGTGGCGTCCGTCACTACGTGGCCACCCCGCCGCGTAGACTCCGCTGTTGGCCGAGTCGCTTCGGTCCAGTACAGAGCCATTTCCCATAAGGAGCACATTCGTGGACGAGGCCCTCGCCAGAGCAGGCATCTTCCAGGGCGTCGAGCCCACTGCGGTGGCCGCCCTCGCCAAGCAGCTGCAGCCGGTGGATTTCCCGCGCGGCCATGTCATCTTCAACGAGGGTGAGCCGGGCGATAGGCTGTTCATCATCACATCGGGCAAGGTGAAGATCGGTCGACGTTCCCCCGACGGTCGAGAGAACCTGCTGACCATCATGGGCCCGTCCGACATGTTCGGTGAGCTGTCGATCTTCGATCCCGGTCCCCGGACATCCACCGCCACCACCGTGACCGAAGTGCGTGCGGTGACGATGGACCGCGACGCTCTCAAAGCGTGGATCGATCAGCGACCCGAGATCGCCGAACAATTGCTCCGGGTCCTCGCCCGCCGTCTGCGACGGACCAACAACAACCTGGCCGACCTGATCTTCACCGACGTCCCCGGCCGAGTGGCCAAGGCACTGCTCCAGCTCGCGCAACGCTTCGGCACCCAGGAGGCAGGCGCGCTGCGCGTCACCCACGATCTGACCCAGGAAGAGATTGCACAGTTGGTGGGCGCCTCCCGCGAAACCGTCAACAAGGCGCTCGCCGATTTCGCACATCGCGGATGGCTGCGGCTCGAGGGCAAGAGCGTACTGATCTCCGACTCCGAGCGCTTGGCGCGGCGCGCACGCTAGCGCCGATCGGATTCTGCCATGCCGGGTTCGCGGCAAGCGCGAGACCCGGCATGGTCGCGAGTGGTCGACTAGCCGTGCACGCGCAGGTAGTCCAGTTGCGCCTGCACGGAACTGTGCGCCGCCGGCCACAATCGCTTGTCCACGTCGACGTACACCCGACGCACCACGTCCATTGAGTCGGCGTCGGGACCCAGTACGTGCAAGGCCGCACGCACTTGGTCGAGCCGTTCGTGGCGGTGCGCGATGTAGTAGCGTGCGACGGGTTCCAGATTCGCGTGGTCCGGTCCGTGCGCAGGGAGAAGTGCTTTGCCCTGCCCTGCCTCGACCAGCCTGTTCAATGACGACATGTAGTCGACGAGCGTGCCGTCACTGGCATCCAGCACCGTGGTACCCGAACCGAGGATGGTGTCTCCGGTCAACACCGCGTCCTCGAGTGCGAAGCAAACCGAGTCCGCAGTGTGGCCCGGTGTGTCCATCACGGTGATACGCAAGCCCGCTGCTTCGACTACTTCGCTGTCGACCAACGGTGCGTCCGAGCCGCGCAAGAACGCCGGGTCCTTGGCGCGAACGACGGTTCCGGTCAGTTCGGCCAGCCGGTCGATCCCACCGGTGTGGTCGAAATGCCGATGTGTGACCAGCGTCAGGGCGATTTCGCCGCCAACTGCATCGGCAATCGCCTGGCTGTGCCTGTCGTCCACAGGCCCCGGGTCCACGACCACGCAATCCGACCGACCGGGAGCACGCAGGACCCAGGTATTGGTGCCTTCCAGAGTCATCTGTCCCGGATTGTCGGCCAGCAGTACCGCCGCGGTCTCGGTGACCTGCCGAAGCCTCCCATAGGCGGGATGTGTCAATGCCATCTCGAACCTCGAATGATCGTCTCGATCGGGTCGGTGCCGCAAGCGGCCCAACGCCAACTACCGCACCTCGACGATCAATTCAACCTCTACCGGAGTGTTCTTGGGAAGCTCGCTCACACCAACGGCCGAACGTGCGTGTGCTCCAGCGTCACCGAAAACCCGGCCCAGCAGTTCCGATGCGCCGTTGATCACCATGGGCTGGTCACCGAACCCTGGCGCGGAAGCAACGAATCCAACGACTTTCACCACCCGCGCCACCGCATCCAGCCCGACCAGGTCGTGCACTGCGGCCAGTGCGTTCAGTGCACACCACCGTGCGGCTTCGGTGGCCGCCTCGACCGCAACCTCGGCGCCGACCTTGCCCGTCGCGGACAGTCGACCGTTCACAAATGGCAACTGGCCAGAGGTGTAGACGAGGGATCCGGTTCGGACCGCAGGAATATATGCCGCGACCGGGGCCGCCACCGGCGGCAGAGTGAGCCCGAGCTCGGCGAGATTCTTCTCCCAGTGGATCACTGTGCTGTCTCTCCTTCGCTGTGGATCGCTCCTGATCGGCTACTACTTGGGTCGCTTGAGGTAGGCGACGTGTTGTTCACCGGTCGGGCCGGGAAGCACGGTCACCAACTCCCAACCATCGGCTCCCCACTGATCGAGAATCTGCTTCGTCGCGTGAGTCAGCAATGGCACGGTCGCGTATTCCCACAGGGTCGTATCACTCATGTGCGAGAGCGTAGCTGTGTTCGGTCCGGATCGAGGTAGCGCACGTCCGGTGTCCGCGCGGAGGGAGCGCCATGCGAATAGCACGCGTGCTGCAACAGTGATCCACTGGGATCCGCGTCAACAGTGATCCACTGGGATCCGCGTCGAATCGCTGGAGATGATTTGGCCTGGACGGCAGCGAGATCGGGCAGACGACTACCGAGAGACCTCGAACACGATCATCGAGCAGGCTATAGGCTCGCGATCGTGGGAGTACCAACTGCAGTGCCGCTTTCGACAGCATCGGGGCCGGACACCGGATGGCCGAATCGCGCTGAACAGGCCCGCTTGCACTACATCTCCGGCAAGGGGGGCACGGGCAAGTCGACAGTCGCGGCGGCACTGGCACTGACGCTCGCGGCAGGTGGGCGGCGAGTGCTGTTGGTCGAAGTGGAGAGTCGACAGTCGATCGCACAGTTGTTCGACCTACCTCCCTTGCCGCCGACCGAGACCCGTATCGCCACCGCCGACGGTGGCGGCGAGGTGGTCGCGCTGGCGCTGGATATCGAGCACGCTTTCCTCGAGTACCTGGATATGTTCTACAACTTGGGCTTCGCCGGCCGAGCCATGCGCAGGATGGGAGCCATCGAGTTCGTCACCACGATCGCCCCCGGTCTGCGCGATGTCATCCTGACCGGCAAGATCAAAGAGTGCGTAGTCCGTGTGGACAAGTTCGGCAAGCGGGTCTACGACGAGGTCGTGGTCGATGCCCCGCCGACCGGACGGATAACCAGCTTCCTCGATGTCACCAAGGCCATGGCCGAGGTGGCCAAGGGCGGGCCGATCGCCTCCCAGGCCGAGGGTGTGTCGAAGCTGTTGCATTCCGACCAGACCATGATTCACCTGGTTACGCTGCTGGAAGCGCTGCCCGTGCAGGAGACGGCCGACGCGATCGCCGAACTCGATGCCGCCGACCTGCGCATCGGCACGGTAATCGTGAACCGGGCGACCGAAAGCATGCTGCCACCCGCGCTGCGTGCCCGGGCGGCTCGAGGTGACCTGGATACCGATGCCATTCGCGCTGGCCTGGGCACCGCAGGCATCGTAGTGTCCGAGAGCGATTTCCAGGGCCTGCTCACCGAAACCATCGAACACTCGGCCACACTGCAGGCACAAGAACTCAGTGCCGAAGAATTGGCCGAGGTCGATGTCTCTCGGTTGTATCTGCCCTCTCTGCCGGACGGAATGGACCTGGGTGGTCTCTACGAACTAGCCGAATATCTCAGCGTGCAGGGAGTCCGATGAGCACTCGCAGTCGTCCCCCGGCCACCTCGCTGGAAGTCTCGCGAATCATTGCCGACCCTTCTGCCCGCGTCGTGGTCTGCTGCGGCTCGGGCGGCGTCGGCAAGACGACGACCGCCGCCGCCATCGCGCTGCGCGCAGCCGAACACGGGCGCAAGGTGGTGGTGCTCACCATCGATCCCGCGCGCAGACTTGCTCAATCCCTCGGTGTTGCCGATCTCGACAACAACCCGCAACGGGTGGCCCTGGAAGTCGAGGCCAAGGGCGAGTTGTACGCGATGATGCTCAATATGCGTCGTACGTTCGACGACATGGTGCTCGAACACACCAGCGCGCAGAAGGCCGAACAGATCTTCGCCAACCCTTTCTATCAAGCTGTCGCCTCGTCCTTCAGCGGTACACAGGAATACATGGCGATGGAGAAGCTGGGCCAACTCGCTGCGCGAGGCGAGTGGGACCTGATCGTGGTCGACACACCGCCCTCCCGAAACGCCCTCGACTTCTTGGACGCGCCCAAGCGTCTGGGCAACTTCCTCAATGGCCGTATGATCCGATTGATCATGACGCCGGGCCGGGGCGTGACCCGATTCGTGACCGGTGCGATGAGCCTGGCACTGCGCGGGGTGTCCACCGTGGTCGGCGGGCAAATGCTCAAGGATGCGTCGAACTTCCTGCAGTCGTTGGAGTCGCTGTTCGGTGGCTTTCAAGAGCGGGCAGATCGCACCTACGCGATGCTGTCGCGACCGGGCACGCACTTCCTGGTCGTAGCGGTACCCGAACCAGACGCGCTACGGGAGGCCTCTTTCTTCGTCGATCGACTGTCCACCGAGCGCATGCCGCTGGCGGGGCTCGTCCTGAACCGGACGCATCCGGTGCTCAGCTCGCTGTCTGCAGATCACGCACTCACGGCGGCCGACCATCTCACGACATCGGATCCACTCACCGCGGCGGTCTTGCGGGTGCACGCTCAGCGCGTCGCAACGCACAAGCGAGAGCAGCATCTGCTGCATCGATTCTCGGGAGCGCACCCACGCGTCCCGGTCATCTCGGTCACCGCGCTTCCTTTCGAAGTATCCGATCTGGAGGCGCTGCGAGCCGTCGGTGAACAACTCACTTCCACCCCACACGTGATCGCCTGACCTGGCAGGTAAGGGCCCGTCTCGGGCTTTCCGCTGCGGCCCCCGAGGTCGACCACGGCCCTTCGGCCGCCGTAATGGGCGAACCACCTGCCCAACATGAAACCGAGCCCGCGGGTGCGAGCTCTGTCTCATGTCGACCGGACTACATCGCCACTTGGTGCTGGCGCTGGGCCTGGAAGAAATCGGCCCACGAGGTGACTTCCGGGTGCTGCTTCAACAGTGCGCGTCGTTGCCGTTCCGTCATGCCGCCCCACACACCGAACTCGACGCGATTGTCCAGCGCATCGGCGCCGCACTGCATGAGGACCGGGCAGTGCCGACAGATCGTCGCCGCCTTGCGCTGCGCGGCGCCACGAACGAACAACTGATCGGGATCTACTTCCTTGCATCGAGCCTGGGCTACCCAGGCGATCCTTGCTTCGGCCTGCTCCACGTCCAATCGAGCGATGGGGGTTGTCATGTGCATTTGGTGTGCCCCTTTGCAGTCCGAACACCGAGTCGACGGCGCTCCAGAATCGCGTTGCCACCACGCAGCACCTGTTCCCCGCTGCGAAGTGCACCACATTCCACTTTGAGTGTTAGCTCTATCACACTGGGTTCTCAATCTAGGTAAAGGTATGGCGCTTGCGCAAGACCGTCCGGAAATTTTTTGGTACGTCCGTCCCTGCGCAACCCGCTGGGCCAACGGGATCTCCCCAGGCCATCCCGCGAAACGCGCGCCGCCGCGACCGACCGTTTGCAGGTTCGGACAAATGCCGCCGACGAGACTCCGATCCCACCCCTTAGTCTTGATCGGTGCCGATCACACATTCGCTCGCTCGGCTGGCCGGCAGCTGCGCGCTGGCCGCGGTGCTCGTCGCCGGGCTGCTGTTCCCGCTCGCCGGCGGTTTCGGGTTCGTCTCCAACCGTGCCGCGGACGCCGTCGACAATGTCGCCGCGGAACTTGTCGAGGGAACGACTCCCGCGGTCTCGACCATGGTCGACGCCGCGGGCAATCCGATCGCTTGGCTATACGAGCAGCGCCGCTTCGAGGTCCCCAGCGACAAGATCTCCAACGACATGAAACTGGCGATCGTCTCCATCGAGGACCGGCGCTTCGCCGAGCACGTGGGTGTCGACTGGCAGGGCACGCTGCGCGCGTTCCTGACCAATACCTCGAGTGGCGAAGTCCAACAAGGCGCGTCGACGATCAATCAGCAGTATGTGAAGAACTACCAGCTGCTCGTGATCGCCAAAACGGATGCCGAGCGCCGTGCTGCCACAGAGGTCACCAACGCACGCAAGATCCGCGAGATTCGGATGGCACTCACGCTGGACCGTGAGTTGACCAAAGACGAGATACTCACCCGCTACCTCAACTTGGTCCCCTACGGTAACTCCTCCTATGGCATCCAGGACGCCGCGCAGACCTACTTCGGTGTCGACGCAGCCGACCTCGACGTCACGCAGTCGGCCATGCTGGCGGGAATCGTGCAGAGCCAGTCGAAACTGAATCCGTACACCAATCCCGACGGCGTGCTGACCAGGCGCAACACGGTCCTGGACACCATGATCGAAAACATCCCCAGCCGCGCCGACGAGTTCCGCGCGGCCAAGAACGAGCCACTCGGCGTGCTACCGGAGCCCAAGGGGTTGCCGCGCGGGTGTATCGCGGCCGATGATCGTGGCTTCTTCTGCGACTATGCCCTGCAGTATCTCGCCAATGCCGGTATCGGTCGGGAGCAGATCGACAAGGGCGGATATTTGATCAAGACCACCCTCGATCCCGCGGTGCAGGACTCGGTCAAGCGAGCAGTGACCGAGGCGGCCGACTCCAACCTGAACAACATCGCCGAGGTCATGTCGGTGATCGCGCCGGGACAGGATTCGCATCCGGTGGTTGCGATGGCCAGCAGTCGCACCTACGGCTTGAACCAAGACGCCGACGAGACCGTCCAGCCGCAGCCGTACTCCATCGTCGGTGACGGCGCCGGCTCCGTCTTCAAGCTCTTCACCACCGCGGCGGCCATGGAAAAGGGCCTCGGCATCAGTGCCCAACTCGATGTACCGGGCCGGTTCGAAGCCAAAGGAATGGGAAACGGCGGCGCCCGCGGGTGTCCGCCGGCGACCTACTGCGTCGAGAACGCGGGCAGCTACAAGTCACCGATGTCGGTGACCGAAGCTTTGGCCACGTCACCGAACACAGCGTTCGTCAAACTCATCCAAGACGTCGGAGTCACGCCGACCGTGGACATGGCGGTTCGGCTCGGGATGCGCTCGTATACCGAACCGGGCACCTCTGGCCACGGCAACCAGAGCCTGGCCGACATGATCAAGGAGCAGAACCTCGGCTCGTTCACCCTGGGTCCCGTCGCGATCAACCCGCTCGAATTGTCCAACGTCGCCGCGACGCTGGCTTCCGACGGCAAGTGGTGCCCGCCGAATCCGATCGCCGAGGTCATCGACCGCCACGGCAAACCGGTCCCGCTGACTCAGCAGGCGTGCGAACAAGTCGTCGAGCCCGGTTTGGCGAACACCCTCGCCAATGCGATGAGCAAGGACGACACCGCGGGCACGGCGGCGGGAGCCGCCCGATCACAGGGGTGGAACTTCCCGATGTCCGGCAAAACCGGCACCACCGAAAGTCACCGCTCTTCGGCCTTCCTCGGCTTCACCGATTCCTTGGCCGCGGCGTCCTACGTCTACGGAGACACCCGGACGCCCGGTGAGATCTGCTCGTTCCCGCTGCGCAACTGTGGTAGCGGCAACCTGTTCGGCGGCAACGAACCGGCGCGGACCTGGTTCAGTGCGATCAAACCGGTGATCTCGCTGTTTCCGCCGCCGGCGCTACCGCCGCCGAACGACAAGTATGTCCGTGGCGCACACAATGCCCAGGTGCCCGAGGTCGCGGGAATGACCCGGTCCAAAGCCACTGCCGCGTTGACCGCTGCAGGCTTTCGCGTGTCATCGATCACCGGCCCCGGCTCACAGCCCAAGGGCACCGTGATGGGCACCACACCGAACGGCTCGGCAGTGCCCGGTTCGGTGATCACGCTCTACGTCAGCGACGGCACGGTGCGCACCACTCCCGACCCGGCTGCACCGCCCACGCCGTCGCCGTCGCCACCGCCCCTGCCGCGGCTACCACCGATCCCGATCCCGATCCCACTACCCCGCTGAGCAGCGCTGGGGGCGGCCGAACGAGCGCGTTCGACCGCCTCCAGCGCGATCTTGCACTACAAGCGCGCTTTCACCGCAGCCGAAATGCGCGAACCATCGGCCTTGCCTGCCGCCAGCCCGGTCGCGATCTTCATGACCCGACCCATCTGCCGCATACTCGGCGGCTCACCGGTTTCCTCGGCAACACGAGCGATCGCAGTCTCCGCAAGATCGGCGACCTCGGCATCGGTCAATGGGGTCGGCAGATACTCCTCGATGACCCGTGCCTCGGCGCGTTCGTTCGCCGCTAATTCGCCGCGTCCGGCCTGCGCATAAACTTCGGCCGATTCGGCGCGCTTCTTCGATTCCTTCTGCAACACCGCGACGACCTCGTCATCGGTGAGCTCTCGGGCCTGGGAGCCGGCAACTTCGGCGGTCTGGATGGCCGACAACAACATCCGCAACGTGGACAAGCGCTGCGAGTCCTTGGCTTTCATCGCGGCGGTCAGGTCCGAGCGCAACTGCGATTTGAGTTCCGACATGGCGCCACGGTAGCCGGTCGGGTACGACGGCCCCACTACATTCTTTCGGTGCCGCCCGATTCCCGGCCCACGCGCTGTGTGCGCATTCACACTCGGCACTCCTAGGCGAGGTCACCTATGCTGGGCAAATGCCAGTCATCTCGACCTCTGTCGTACGCACGGCCGCGCTAGGGGCCGCCGCAGCCGGAATCGGCTACGCCTCGCTGGTCGAACGCAACGCCTTCGTTCTACGAGAGACGACCATGCCGGTGCTGGCCCCGGGATCGTCGTCGCTGCGGGTGCTCCACCTCAGCGACCTGCACATGATGCCCGGCCAAAAGCTCAAACAACAGTGGTTGCGGGAGCTCGATCGCCTCGAGCCGGACCTGGTGATCGATACCGGCGACAATCTGTCACACCAGAAGTCGGTCCCCGCAGTCGTGCAAGCCCTGGGCGGGTTGCTTTCCCGTCCCGGGCTGTTCGTGTTCGGTAGCAACGACTACTTCGCGCCGGTGGCGAAGAACCCGATGAAGTACTTCAAGAGCAACCACCGCCGCACCCACGGCGCACCACTACCGTGGAAGGATCTGCGCGCTGTGTTCACCGAGCGTGGTTGGCTCGACTTGACCCATGTACGCCGCGACCTCGAAGTAGCCGGCATCCGAATCGCCACTGCCGGGGTCGATGACGCGCATCTTCGGCGAGACCGCTACGACACGATCGCAGGTCTCCCGAATCCAGCGGCCGACCTGCGAATCGGTCTCACGCATTCACCCGAACCACGAGTACTGGACCGCTTTGCGACCGACGGCTACGACCTGGTGCTTGCCGGCCACACGCACGGTGGACAGGTATGTCTACCCGGCTACGGAGCACTCGTCACCAATTGCGGAATCGATCGGTCCCGAGTGAAGGGTTCATCGAAATGGGGCGAGCACACCCGATTGCACGTCTCCGCGGGGCTGGGCACGTCACCGTGGGCGCCATACCGATTCTGTTGCCGACCGGAAGCAACCCTGTTGACCCTGGTCGCTGCTCCACCGAAGCGTCCCGGAGCCGATGAAGGCCACGGTGCTTCGAAGTCGACGGCCGTTGCTCCGTGAGATCCCGCCACACGGCTGCAGACCAGCACTGAACTGCCGGTTTAGCGACTTGCCCGACCCTGTTGTAAGCTACTGCAGGTCCGATTGACGGGGTGTGGCGCAGCTTGGTAGCGCGCTTCGTTCGGGACGAAGAGGTCGTGGGTTCAAATCCCGCCACCCCGACTCGTGTGGTTGAGACACGATGAGGCCCCTGACCATTGGGTATGGTCAGGGGCTTTTCTCGTCGGATACCTCGATTCGCCGGTCGACCACGCGCATCGTGGGCGACGACAAGGCAGCAACGCTCGCCGGTCTTGTATTCGAGAACGGTATCCGCGGTGGCCTCAGGCTCGGGTCGACTCCAGATTTGCCAGTGCGGCGCGTAGCCGGGCAGTGGCGTCGTCGGCGACCGAGTCGAACGCGGGCTGGCCGGTGACTTCGACCATGAGTTGTGGGTTCATGGCTTCGACGACGATGGTCTCGGGATCGGCGGGATCACGGCGGACCACGACATTGCAGGGCAGCAGCAGACCGATCTGGCGGTCGAGGTCGACAGCGCGGTGGGCCAGGAACGGGTTGCAGGCGCCCAGGATGCGGTAGTCCTCCATCTCGTGGCCGAGCTTGGCTTGGAGGGTGGCGCGCAGGTCGATGTCGGTGAGGATCCCGAAGCCTTGGTCTGCCAGTGCGGTGCGGGTGCGTTCGATCGCATCGTCGAAGGTGGTGTGCAGAGTTGTCGAGACAGCCAGGTCCATTGTGTGCTCCAATCCGGGTCGGTTGTCGATGCTGGGCAGGTAGGGCAGTCGGTGATGCCGAGTGGAAGGTTCGTGCGGGTGGACTCAGTGGTGAGCAAAGCTGATGGTGGGGAGCGCTCGGCGAAGCCACGCCGGCGTCCACCACGCCGCGTGTCCGGTCGAGCGCAGAATGACCGGCAGCAGGACCAGCCGGACCAGGACCGCATCCAGCACGACCGCGACGCCGAGGATGATGCCCATTTCCTCGGGGGCAGCGGGTCGGCGAGTGCGAAGGTGAAGAACACCGGTACCGCCAGCCCGACCAGGACCGCGAGCGAGGCCGCAGCGAACGGCCAGGGATGTGCGTGCAGTACCTGTCCCCAGCGTGCGAACCACAGGGAGCGATGCTGCTGACGACACGCGAAAGGCAGCGCGGCGGCGTCGACTCTGCCGCCGAGGGCGCCGAGCGTGGCCGGTAGCAAGGTGAGAGTAGCGGCCAGGACGAACACCACCGCGAGCATGATCCCGACCGCCATCGTTCCGACTGCGGGCGCCGGCACGACCAGCACTGCCGACAGGCTGACCACCACGGTCAACCCCGACAACAGCACCGCCTTGCCGGCAGTGTCCATGGCTTCGGCCACCGCGGCACGGGAATCGCCGGCGCGGGTGAGCGCATCGCGGAAACGAGTGCACGGTGTCGTCGCCTACAGGTTCGAGTTCGGTCAGCGCCGTATTCGTCTTCACCGATCCTCCTCATATACCCCCTGGGGTATATAGCCGTTCGAGGTCGACTATACCCCAGGGGGCATATTGTCCGATGGACCGCGGACCTGGATCACCCTCGGGGCGAACTCGGTAGACTCGACAAACGGTGACGCGGGAGAATTCTGCGGTTGGAAGTGGGTGGATATCGGTGGCGCCGCAGTCGACGACCGACCCGGAAGTACCGCCGGTGGACCTCGGTGATCTTCGACTGTTCACAGTGCTGGCCGAAGAGTTGCACTTCGGCCGCGCAGCAGCCCGGCTACATCTGAGCCAGCCCGGCCTGAGCTACCGAGTCAAAGCCCTGGAGGATGCTCTGGGGTATCAGGTGCTGGCACGCAATCGGCGCGGCGTGCGGTTGACTCCCGCTGGGGAGGTTCTCCTGGCGGGAGCCAGGCGACTACTCGGCGAGGCACACCGGGTGGTCGACGATGGTGGCCGAGTCGCTCGAGGTGAACTTGCCACGGTGCGAGTCGGGTTCGTCGGCTCGGCCTTGTACGGTCTGCTTCCTGCCGTGCTGCGCGCAACGAAACACCGGTTTCCGGAACTGCAGGTCAGCGTGGCCGAACACAAGACCACCGACCAGGTACGGCTGCTGCAACTCGGTCGACTGGACCTCGGCTTGGTGCACCTTCCAGTCGATCCGGGCGCGGGAGTGGACACCATCCCAGTGCTCGACGACCCGGTCGGGATCGCGGTACCGGCCGTGCATCCGCTGGCCCAGACCACCGGACCGGTCTCGTTGGCAGACCTCGCCGGCGAGGCTTTCGTGCTGTTCCCCCGCGAACTCGAGCCGCAGACCTACGACCGATATACCGATGCCTGTGTCGCGGCCGGGTTCGCCCCGCGGATCGTCCACGAAGCTACTGGCCTGCAAACCATTCTCGCGCTGGTGGCCGCCGGCCTCGGAGTGGCGTTCGTGGCCCACTCCGTAGCCGACAACCTCTCCCGCGCCGGAGTCGCTTTCCGCCCCTTGTCGAACCCGGCGCCACGGTTGGTGACCGGCCCGGCTCGACTCTCCGGAAGCAACCACCCCGGCGCCGACCTGCTCCGCCAGATAATCCTGGAGGTTACCTCGGCTTATCGGCCAGACCGATCACAGAACTCGAAACTTGTATTGGACGGATAACAGCTGCGGTTCGTAGCGTTGCGAAGCATGAACATCACCAACTCCGTAGTCCTGCTCACCGGCGCCAACCGCGGTCTCGGCCGTGCCCTGCTCGACGCACTGCTCGACCGTGGCGCACAGCGGGTGTACGCAGTGGCCCGAGACCCCCTCACGGTGACCGGCCTCGACGAGCGCGTCGTTCCGATCCGGTTGAATCTGACCGCGGCCGGCGACATCGCCGGCGCGCCGGTACAGGCACCGGACGTAGATCTCTTGGTGAACAACGCCGGTACCTCCCGGTTTGCCGGCCCCCTGGCCGCCGACCGCGAATCGCTCGCCGAGGAGATCGCGACGAACTACCTCGGAACAGTCGACCTGATCCGCGCATTCACTCCAGTGATCGACTCAGTCGGCGGCGGCGCAATCGTGAACGTGCTGTCTCTCCTGGCACTGGCAAGCTCCCCATCCATGGCGGGCTACTCCGCGTCCAAAGCTGCCCTGCACTCCTACACACAGGCCATTCGCCCTGAGCTGCGCAGGCGGGGCATCGCGGTACACGGGGTGTACCCAGGCGGGATCGACACCGACATGCTCGCCGGCTACGACGTACCGAAAGCCGTCCCGCGCATGGTGGCCGAAGAAATTCTCGATGGCATCATCGCCGACCACGACGACATCTTCCCCGACCCCACTGCGCGCGAGATGTCCATGGTGTGGCGGACCGACCCCAAGTCCTTCGAACTCGCGTTCTCTGGAGAAGCTCAGTGACCCCGACGACCCCGACAACCATGGCCCACCCGCGGGTCGCTGTAATCGGTGTCGGCGCGATGGGCAGCCGCATCGCGGCGAATCTCCTCGCCGCCGGCTATCCGGTCATCGTGACCAACCGTTCGCCCGGCCCAGTCGAGCGACTCACAGCCGAGGGGGCACGCGCAGCGCAGACTCCCGCCGAGGCTGCCGCCCACGCCGATGCACTCATGGTCACGGTCTCCGACGACATCGCAGCCCGGGAGGTATGGCATCACCCCGCTAACGGAATCTTCGCCGGCGCGCGCCGGAATCTGCTGTCCATCGAGGCGAGCACGCTCTCGCCTGCCTGCATCCGAGACCTCGCCGCGCGAGCCCATCGGCACGGGCTTCGTTTCCTGGAAGCACCCATGATCGGTTCCCGTCCGCAAGTCGAGGCTCGGGCCCTGATCCACCTCACAGCCGGCTCGCCGGAGGTCCACGCCGACGCACGCCCGATCTTGACCGCCAGCGCCACTCGCCTCCATCACATCGGCGCCGAGCACGGCAGCGCGGCAACCCTCAAATTGATCGTCAATGCACTTATGGCAAGTCAGGTCGCCACAATTGCCGAACTGCTCGCTCTCGCCGGCCGGGTTGGGCTCGACAGTGCCTCGACAACGGCAGTGCTCGCATCACTTCCGGTGACGAGCCCAGCCGCCGCACGAGCGATCGACCTCATCGCTGCGAGTGATTTTTCGCCGAACTTTCCGGTCCGCCTCGTCACAAAGGACCTGGGCTATCTCACCGCCATCGCCGAAGATTGTTCTGGCCACGCACCGATGACCCGCGCTGCACTGGCCGGATATCACCAGACCTCAGCTGCCGGGCACGACAACTGGGACCTCACCGCAATCGCGACGATCCACGAACACGATGCGACCGGCTCACGACTCGGCCACCACTGAATCCTCTAGTTCTAAACAGAATCGCCCCCTAATTCTGGAGTCACATCGTGCCGCATCACATGCACACACTTCTCGAGCAGGACCCGAGATTCGGCGAATCCAAGGCATTTTCGATCTCATGATCGATGTCGCGCCGATCCACCAGCGAAAACCCTGCTACATTTCGTATTCCAAACAATGCGCATCGGATTGTTCATCGCGCCAGGCTCGGCCGGTCCACGCCCGAGCTTCGCCGGGAACGAGTTGGAGGTGAAAGTCCGGCCCACCGTGCCGCTCGCCACGTTCGGGTCGATTGTGTTGGGTAATGGTACAGACGTAGTTTCCATTGGGCAGATCGATGCCGGTGCCGCACGTCTCTTTGTCGACGTCGACGGGTTCGTCCTTGTGTATGGCAGCCGCGGCCAACACTTCCCAGCTGACCACGACCAGTTCTCCGCCGCTCACGGAAATAGGACCCGATGTCTGCCGGGTGATGGGCCACCGAGGATCTACCGGAGAGGCCGATAGGTCTATCCGCCAGGAATGTTCGGCACCGGTTCCCCACAGCAGCAGGGTGCGGCGACCCATCTCGGATCGGAAATGGTCGGAAATCGCTTTCCACGACCAGGCATCGTCCACGAACGACGTGTAGGTGTGCGGATCGACGATGCCGAGTACACAGGAGTCGTCGGTTATCCCGTTGATCTGATGGGGAAGCTGCGCCATGCGAACCAACCTACTAGCAGCTTCCCCAGTTCGACGGTCGACGAGAACTTTTCGTCTGCCAAGCGCCCGAGGCTGCAATCGGCAATTCCCGACCCGATCGTGGTGACAAACGCCGGCGCTCGCTGGTCGGTGCCAACAAACCATTCCAGCGACAGGCGTCTTCCGGTAGACGGGCATACCATCACCGAAGAACACGACCACAATCGACGAAAGGTCGACACATGGGGGAACCTAACGCCGACAACCACGTCCACAAACCACTGTCCGGAAAAACCGCGCTGGTCACCATGGCCTATACCGGAATCGGAAAATCGGCCGCGAAGGCTTTGGCCGCGCAAGGGGCGCAGGTCGTGGTTCACCATCCACACTTCCCGGAGCCGGCGGCGGACGTGATCGAGGACATCGAAGCCGCCGGCGGCACTGCGGTCGGGCTCGCCGCGGACATCGACGACCGCGCCGAATACGACGAGCTGGTGCGCGTGCTGCTCGACGACTGTGGTGGCTGGGACCTGTTGATCAACACTGTCTCGATCACCGATACCGAACCATTCGCCCAGATCACCTCGGACGAGGTCGATCTGGCTTTCGGCGCGACGGTCAAGGGCGTCTTCCACGGGATGCAACTGGCCGGGCGACACCTGGCCGACGACGGCCGGATCGTCACTCTGTGCCACTCCACCGCATCCAACGATGTGCTCTACGAGACCACTCGCGGCGCCGTCGAACATCTGGGACGCGTGCTGGCACCACATTTCGCCACCCGGCGAATCACGGTCAACACGGTCAGCCGTGGAAGAGGACCGACCGAGAACATCGAACACGATGCGACCCTGGCAGCGCTGAAATCCGCCGGACTTCTGGCAATACTCACCTATCTTTCCGAGAGCTCCGCCGCAACGATCACCGCTCGAACCATCCGCGTGGACGGCGGTGAGTAGACCGGACCTGCGTGCAGACTCACGCGGTTGCCTTTCGTGCGGGTCGGCGCTCCGACCCGCACGAGCGGCCGCTATGCGACGATAATGCCACCGTAGGAAGCGAAGCCCTGGCCCATCGTCCCGCAGCTGAAACTACCTCGGTAGCCGATTTGGCAGGACGCCCCCGCATGCTCGATGATCGGACCCCACTGGCTCGAACCGGTCTGCACGTGATAGATGCTGGGATTCCCACCGGCCAGGGTGTATCGCCGCACCGGGTCGAACGTGGGATGTGCGGGCAACCAAGGTTGATCGATCACCATTTCGCTCACTGCCATCGGCATGGGGACATAGACGTTGCCGACGTAGTAACTCAACTGCACCGGACTGGCGAAGTTACATCCGACCGCCCCGTTCCCGAAGATTGCGCAGTGTGTACTGCCCACTGAGAAAAAGACGGTATCCGTTGCCGCCTCAGCCGTTCCGATCGCGACGACCGGCGCCGCGGCCGCGGCGGCGAGTGCTCCGGCGAACTTTGTGCTGCGCTTCATATCATCTCCTTGGTGAGCTGTATGGACTGCCGAACGCCGGCTCTGCCGAGCCGCCATCGGATTCTGCTTCACACCATCGCATACCCGGCCGACCTGGTCGAAGCATGTCGCCTCGAGCAGGTCGGTGAGCAGACGCTTACACAGCCATTACGTACGGACATACCACCGACACGCGAGGTCAATAGCGTATACAAACATGTCGACCCGGGTGTCCACTCTGGCGGATGCGGCAGGAAAACCCCTGCGCGACGTGGTGTATGCAGCCCTGCGCAGCGAACTCATGAACGGGAGCATCAAGTTCGGCGAGCGGCTGACCGAGCCGAAGCTCTCAGCGCGCTTCGGCATTTCACGCACGCCGATCCGCGAAGCACTGACAGTCTTGTGTTCCGACGGTCTGCTGCGGCGCGAGGATTACGGATTCAGCCCGGTGCGGCCGAGCATTCCACTGATCCGTGACCTGTACGAGGTCCGAATCACTTTGGAATTGGGCGGCTTACAGCGGGTGATGACCAATCCCGACGTCACCCACGACCTGGAGTCGCTGGCGGCCGAACGCGACGCATGGCTCGAATTGCGCGCCGATCCCCCCGAACAAGAACCCGGTTTCGTGGTGCGCGACGAAGAGTTCCATGTCGCGCTGCTCAGCGCGGCGGGCAACACCGAAATGGTACGCGCCTTGCGTGCGGTCAATTCTCGTATTCGCCATGTGCGGATGTACGACTTCATGGTCAACAATCGGATCGAGACCACGATCGCCGAACACCTCGGCATTCTCGACGCAGTATTGTCCGACGACCTGTCCCTGGCCTATCGGCTCCTCCACACTCATATCGGCGAATCATTGGACGTCGTGCTCGAACGGGTCACTCGCGCAATCACCGCCATGTCGCTGGCCACGGACTGACCTCGGCCACGGACCAGCAGGAAGTCGCAGCCGGGATGGAATTCGATACCGTGCTCGTCGCCAATCGTGGCGAGATCGCCTGTCGCATCATACGCACAGCCGAAGCCCTCGGCCTCGAGACGGTCGCCGTCTACTCCGATGCCGATGTCGGTGCGGCGCATGTCGAAAACGCACACACGGCGGTCTATCTGGGACCGAGCCCTGCAATGGAGTCGTACCTGCGCATCGACCGGTTGCTGGAGGCGGCGTTGGCAACCGGTGCAGGAGCCATTCATCCCGGCTATGGATTTCTCTCCGAAAATCCCGAATTCGCCGAGGCGGCGATGGCCGAAGGGATTGCCTTCGTCGGCCCCACTCCGCACCAGCTTCGCGTCTTCGGAGACAAACACACTGCACGGGCAGCAGCGCAGGCTGCCGACGTTCCGCTGATGTCGGGAAGCGGCCTGCTCGACTCGGTCGAACACGCGGTGGCGCAGGCGGAGCAGATCGGTTTTCCGGTCATGGTGAAGGCGGTCGGCGGTGGCGGCGGCATCGGGATGCAGGCGTGCTTCGGGCCGGACGAAGTCCGGACCGCCTATCAGCGGGTGCAGCGTATGGCGGTTGCGAGTTTCGGTTCGACCGGAGTGTTCGTCGAGCGCTTCGTCACGCGCGCGAGGCATATCGAGGTGCAGGTGTTCGGCGATGGTTGCGGCCGAGTCGTCAGCCTCGGCACCCGAGACTGCTCGCTGCAACGCCGGAACCAGAAAGTGATCGAAGAGGCGCCCGCCCCGAGCCTTGCCCCGAACCTGATGCAGAACATGCTCACCGCGTCCCGAAGACTCGCTCGGTCGGTCGACTATCGTTCCGTGGGGACGGCCGAATTCCTCTACGACCTCGACACCGGCGAGGCCTCCTTTCTGGAGATGAACACTCGCCTGCAGGTCGAACACCCTGTCACCGAGGCGATCACTGGCGTCGACTTGGTCGAATGGATGCTGCGGCTGGCCGGCGGCGATAGGTCGATGCTGGATGGACAGCCCGAGGACGGCCCACCGGTCACCGGCCACGCTGTCGAAGCTCGCGTCTATGCGGAGGATCCCGGCCACGACTACCGCCCCAGTGCAGGTCTGGTCACCACCGCGCGGTTTGCGGCCGGCGCCCGAGTCGACACCTGGATCGACACTGGTACGGACGTGAGTTCGTACTACGACCCGCTGCTGGCCAAGGTGGTCTGTTCCGGGGCCAGTCGCGCAGATGCGTTCGCGGCCTTACACACCGCACTCGTCGGCACCCGGATCTACGGCCTGCAGACGAACCTCCCGCAATTGCGTCGGGCGGCGAGCGAGGCCCGTGTGCTGCGCACCGAACATACGACCACCACACTCGCCGAAATTCGCCCAGAGGGAGGGCGCATCGACGTTCTGCGTGGTGGGACGATGACCACGGTGCAGGACCATCCCGGCCGAATCGGTCTGTGGAGCGTCGGTATCCCGCCCTCTGGTCCGATGGACGACCGGTCGTTCGCTCTCGCCAACACCGCGGTGGGCAATCCGGCCGGCCTGGCTGCGCTCGAATGCACCCTGTTGGGCCCACAACTACGTTTCTCCGACGACACAATCGTTTGCCTCACCGGTGCGTCGGCGCCGGTGACCCTCGACGGCGACGCGGTGGTCATGTGGGAGCCGATCACCGTACCGGCGGACGCCGTATTGGATATCGGCGCACCGGTCGACACCGGGCTGCGCACCTATCTCGCGATACGCGGCGGCATCGACGCACCGCTGTTTCACGGCAGCGCGGCAACCTTCACCCTCGGCGGTTTCGGCGGTATCACCGGCAAAGCAGTCGCGACCGGCGACGTACTGGGCATCACCTCGGGCACCGAGGACACGCTCGGCCCTCCCACAGCGATACCACCGAGCGACCGACCGGAATTCACGCATCGCTGGCAACTGGCGGCCGGGGTTGGACCGCAGACTTCACCGGCGTATTTCACCGACGCCGACATGGTCGAGTTCTTCACCCATCACTGGCGCGTCGGCAGCCACGCCAACCGCACCGGCATTCGACTGGAAGGGCCGAAGCCGACCTGGTCACGCAGCGACGGCGGAGAGGCCGGGCTGCACCCGTCCAACCTGCACGACAATCCCTACAGTGTCGGCGCCCTGAATCTCTCTGGCGACACGCCCATTCTGCTGGGTCCGGACGGTCCGAGTCTGGGCGGCTTCGCCTGCCCACTCACCGTGGTGTCCGCACACCGCTGGCGTCTCGGTCAGATCCGCCCCGGTGACACCGTGACGTTCGTGCCAGTGGACGACGAACAAGCACGAAAGCTGCGCGCGAGGACATGGCACGACACACCCGATCTGGTGCTCGATCGGCAGGCGGCCCTGCGCGATCGCGGCATCCTCGCCGAGATCGCGACGTCGACCGACCGGCCACAGGTGCGCTACCTCCGTGGCGGAGACGACAACATCTTGGTCGAATACGGCGAGATGGTCCTCGACCTCGGATTGCGAATGCGAGTGCACACCTTGGCCGAAGCGCTCGCCGACGCGATGCTTCCCGGCGTGATCGACGTGACACCGGGCGTCCGATCCCTGCACATCCACTTCGATCCCGAGATTCTGCCGCAAGACCGGTTGCTCGGTACGCTGACCGACCTGGAACTCGAACTGCCCGCCACCACCGACTTGGTCGTGCCCAGCCGCGTCATCCGGCTACCCCTGTCGTTCGACGACCCTTCGATCGGGAGAGCGATCGATCGCTACCGCAGTGGCGTACGCGACACCGCTCCCTGGCTGCCGTCGAATATCGAGTTCATTCGTCGGGTCAACGGGCTCGCCAGTATCGAGGACGTACGTTCCACCGTCTTCGATGCAGAATATCTGGTGCTGGGCCTCGGTGACGTGTATCTCGGTGCACCGCTGGCGATTCCGCTGGATCCACGACATCGCCTGATCACCACCAAATACAACCCTGCGCGCACGTGGACCCCCGCCGACGCCGTCGGCATCGGCGGCAAGTACCTGTGCGTCTACGGAATGGCCTCACCGGGCGGCTACCAGTTGATCGGCCGCACGGTGCCGATCTGGTCGAGCTACCGGCAGTCCGCCCCATTCGAACCCGGGAAACCGTGGTTGTTCCGATTTTTCGATCGCATCGTGTGGGAGCCGGTCAGCGCGGAGCAACTGCTCGACCATCGGGCCGCCGCCGAAGCCGGCCGATTCGACGCTGCGATAGTGGAGGGACGCTTCGCGCTGGCCGATCACATGCAGCTGTTGCAGGCCGAAGCCGGCTCCATCGCCGAGTTCGAGTCCACCCAAGCCGCGGCCTTCGAGACCGAAAAAGCCGCCTGGCGGGCAGCCGGCGAATTCGAGCACATCGCTGCCGCACCGGTCGCGACGCCGACCGACGATCCGCTGTCCGATCTGCCCACCGGTGCGACCGTGGTGCGCGCGCCCATGGTGGGCAACGTATGGCGGATGGAAGTCACGGTTGGACAGCGAATCACCGCCGGCGATCCCGTCGCGGTCCTGGAGGCGATGAAGCTCGAATTGCCGATACCGAGCCCCACGCGGGGCACTGTATTGAAGGTGGTTACTGCTTCCGGAGCCAAAGTGGAACCGGGTACGCCCCTGGCAGTGATCGGAGTCGACTGAATGGCGCATCGCGTCCCTGGCAGCGCGGCCGGTAGCGACCCCATCGAACGGGTTGCGGCCGCGTACCGGCGAATCGCCGAGGTGGATCGCCCCGAAGTGTGGATCGCACTACGGTCGGAGGCGGAGGTCACCGCCGAGGCTGGTGCGCTGGCCCGCCGACTCGAAGCCGGCGAGCGCCTCCCCCTGGCGGGGCAATTGGTGGCGGTGAAAGACAACATCGACGTCGCCGGTCTTCCGACAACGGCGGCGTGCCCGGAGTTCTCTTACCACCCGACCGAGACGGCGGCCGCAGTAGGACGCCTGATCGCAGCAGGTGCGCTCGTGCTGGGCAAGACCAACCTCGACCAATTCGCCACGGGTCTGGTCGGTACCCGAAGCCCGTATGGCGTGGTACGCCACGCCTTCGACCCGCGGCTGGTGTCCGGCGGCTCCAGTTCCGGTTCGGCGGTGGCGGTAGCGCTCGAGATCGCCGACATCGGCATCGGCACCGACACAGCGGGGTCGGGCCGGGTACCCGCCGCGCTGCACGGGATCGTCGGCATCAAAGCAACGCTCGGCATCGTTCCGGTGCACGGCACCGTGCCCGCATGCGCCGACTACGATACGGTGACGGTTCTCGCCGCCCGACTGGAGGTGGCCGTGGCAGCCGCTGCAGTGATGGCGGGACCGGAATCACGGGACCCGCGCAGCCGAACGTGGCCCACGAACGTCCGACTGGCAGCCCCGCACACCCCCCGGGTCGCCGTGCCACGCGTCGAAGATCTGGCCGCGCTCGATGCGACGTATCGCGAAGCGTTCGCCCAGACGGTCGCCCACGCCGCAGATACCGGAGTCAAGCTCGAAGAGATCGATATCTCCGTCTTGCTGAACGCCGCGCTACTTCTCTATGACGGCGCGATCGTCGCAGAACGTTTCGCGTCGGTCGGCGCGTTCCTCGATACCGCGCCTGCAGGCGCCGACCCCACGGTTGCCGCCATCATCCGCGCGGCATGTGATCGCAGTGGTCCAGAGTTCGCCGCCGACCTCGACGCCGTGGCTCGGGCCAAGGCGACCGCAACCGGTCTACTGCAGGGATTCGACGCCCTTCTGCTACCGACGACGACCGAGCATCCCAGCATTGCCGCGGTGCACGAAGACCCGGTCGTGATCAATCGACGGATGGGTACCTACACCAACTTCTGCAACCTTCTGGACATGGCCGCCATCGCAGTTCCGGGCGCCCGCACCGCCGAGGGTGCGCCATTCGGAGTCATGCTGGTCACGCCGGCTTTCGCCGATCAGGTGGCTGTCGACCTGGCCGCACGCCTGCTCGGCATCGAACACGCGCCGTTGCTGGTCGACAGCGGCATCGACCTCGCCGTCTTCGGTGCCCACCTGCGCGGACAACCGCTGCATTGGCAACTCGAGCAGTTCGGCGGACGGTTCGTCGGCGAGATCCGAACGACCGATGCCTACCGCCTCACTGCACTGGACACCACACCGCCCGAACCCGGTTTGGTGCGCCACGGCCCTGGCCAGGGCGCACCCATCATCGGCGAGTTGTTCCGTCTCGGTGTGGCCGGGCTGGGCGGCCTCCTTGCCGACCTCCGGGCTCCCATGGCAATGACCAGTGTCGAACTGGACGATGGACGCGCCGTCGTCGGCTTCACGTGCACCTACGACGCTGTACGCACCGCCACGGACATCACGGCCTACCGCAGCTGGAACACCTATCTGCGGCTGCGCAGCCGACGCTGAGACAGTCGGTCAATCGATCACGGTGTGCTCGTCGAGGACGAACGGCAGCACGAAGGTGCGCAGCATCGCCCGTTCCTCGTCTTCGTTCGAGCCGGGCAGAGTCAGCAGAGACACCACCGCGCGCACAACCCACCGGCCGACACGTCCCGCCGCGGGAGCGGACAAACCGGGACGGAATCTCGCAACGAAGTTCGCTGCCAGCGCGTCGACCACACCCGGCGAATTCGCCAGTTGGGCGACGATTCCCGCATTGGCCGGCTCGAACCAGACAGCCAGGTGCGGCGTCTTGCGCACTTCGGCGAGGACCGCGGTCAGCTGGTCGAGCAACTGTTGCGCCGGGGAGCGGTCCACCGAGACCTCGCGATCGCGCCATATCCGCTCGATCAGGGCACGCGTCTCACGCCCGGCGAAAGCCACGTACAGCGCCTGCCGATTCTCGAAGTATCGGTACAGTGTGGCCCTGGAACAGCCTGCGGCCTCTGCGACCTCGGTCATTCCGACGCCACTGACACCGTGGTCGATGAACACTGTGCGGACCGCATCGAGGATGCGCTCTGCGGCCAGTTCGGCGCGGCCGCCGGCCAGCCAATCACTGTTCACGCCGCGCACCGGAACGGCACGCGAATCGGCCGCCGCACGTATGGACCGGTCGCGTATTCGACTGCATCGATATCGACCACGTAGTCGGGAAAACGACCGAGTAGTTCCTCGAGCGCGACCCGTGCCTGCATCCGCGCAGCGGCCGCACCGAGACAGTGGTGCGGGCCGTGCCCGAACGTAAGGATGCGCTGCGGATTCCGACCGATATCGAGGGTGGCGGCATCCGTGCCGAACGCTTGCTCGTCTCGATTGGCGGAACCGAATACCAACAGCACCTTACGGCCAGCGGGCACCGTCTTCCCGGCCAGTTCGACATCACGAGTCACTGTGCGTGCCAGCCCCTGTACCGGCGAAGTCAGTCGAGCGAACTCCGTCACGGCATCCCGGATTCGCCCCCGGTCGGCCACGAGTGCGGCGCGCTGGTCCGGGTGTTGCTGCAGCAATTGCACAGCGCCACCCAGTAGTCCGGTGGTGGTGTCGTTTCCGCCCGCGACCATGGTCCATGTGTAGGCAAGGATTTGGATCATTCCGCGCTCATCCGCGTCGTCTGCGGCCATGCCCGCCTGCACCAGCAGTGACACGGTGTCGGTGCCAGGGTCGGCGCGGCGACGTTTGATCAACTCGGCGAAGTACCCCATCATCTCAGCGGATGCGGCGTGAGCCCGCGTGTTCGACCGGTCGATACTGCCCGCGACCACGGCGTCGGTCCAGCTGTCGAACCTGTCTCGATCCTGGGCAGGCACGCCGAGATAGTGGGCTACCACCATACTCGGCAGCGGCTTGAACAACTGTTCGACGATGTCGCCGCCGCCCTGAGCCGCGAGGGCGTCCAACCGATCTCGGACGAACCTGCGCACCACCGGCTCTACCTCCTCGACCTGACGCGGCGTGAAGCCGTGGGCGACCAGCTTGCGAAAGTCGGTGTGCTGCGGAGGATCTTGCATCACCAATGGTGGATTGTCGGCCAAGCCGAGTTCGTCGAGCTCGCCGTATTCCACGGTCAGTCCATCACGTGAGGAGAACGTGGCACTGTCGCGCGCCGCGTTGTACACATGCTCGTGCCGAGTGAGCACCCAATAGTCGTTGTCGTGTTGTGCGGCCGGGACAACGTGGTGCACCGGATCCCACTTGCGCAGCGCGGCGTACATCTGCCAGGGAGAAGCCCAGGTAGCGCCGGAGCGAAGTTCGAATACCGGAGTCTCCCGATACGAAACTCTCTCCATGTATCGACGGTAAGACAAATTGCGAAAACTGTCTAGAACCGGACTTCGGAGGCTCCTCGGGGTGCGCCACGAGGCAGCTCGTGACGGTGTTGCGAGATCGAAATCAGAGGTAGACGTGCGCTCCGCTGTGATGGTGCGGCAAGGTGCTCCACCGGGCCGCGGATCGCGCGATGATGGAGACACGAGCGCGGCACGAGTGGGAGCGACGATGGAAACCGTAGTGGTCTGGATACTGGCCAGCTTGTTCTACTGGTGGGGACTGCTGTAGCCAGGTGAAGCCGAAGCCGGTCGGCGAACGGACCGACTCGGCATACCGCGAGGTGGCCGGACTGCCCGCAGCCAGCGCGGCCCCTGGGCCATCGCGATCATGCCAGCTCGTCGACGACCACCCGGGTTACGTCGACCAGAAGGTCGTTGTTCGCTGCGGCATCTGCATCGGACCGACGAGTGAGGATCGCGATCACGATCGGCGCTGCGCCACCCTCGGGTCGGATGATCGCGACGTCGTTGGCCGTGCCGTAGGAACCGGTCCCGGTTTTGTCACCGACGATCCAACCCGTGGGCAGCCCGGCACGGATGCGAGTGTCGCCGGTGGTGTTCGCCTGCAGCCAGGAGTTCAATCGGTCGCGTTCCGGCGCGCCGAGCGCGTCGCCGAGAGCCACCGCGCGGTAGTCCGCTGCCAGAGCGGCCGGGGTGGTGGTATCGCGCTCGTCGCCAGGAATCGCGGTGTTGAGCTCGATTTCCCAGCGGTCCAGCCTGCTCGTGGAGTCACCGATCGTGCGCAGGAACGCGGTCAGTCCCTCCGGGCCACCGAGTTCACGCAATAGCAAGTTACCTGCAGTGTTGTCGCTTCGGGTGATGGCGGCTTCCGCCAACTGGGCAACGGTCATTCCCCCCTCGGCAACCTTGGTCTCGGTCACCGGCGAGTACGGGAGCAGATCGGACTCGGCGTACCGGACGACCTCGTCGAAGTACCCCGTATCGAGCGGATGCGCTTGGAGCAACGCCGCCGCCGCGAGCGGCTTGAACGTGGACAACAGCGGAAAACGCTCGTCGGCGCGGTGGGTAAGAATCCGACCGGTGCCGGTGTCCACCGCGAACAGTCCGACCCGAGCGTCGTAGCGACGCTCCAGATCTGCCAGCTGGGCACTCGCAGCAGGACGCGACGGTATGCTCGACGGCGCGGAACTCGGCTGGTGCGCGGGGGCTTCCGTGCCACAGGCGGCTACCAGGGGAAGGGTGAGTGCCGCGACGAAGGCTACTTTCTGGCTACGCGTCAGGTGAAACATCCCATCACTGTGCCATCGGCGCAACGACCAGACCATGCGGGGTAGCTGGACACGAGAAGGCAGGTGTGCCGGGTCTGCGCACCTGCCTTCCTCGGCATCCCGGGTGACGCTACGACGACGCCGAGCCGTTGAGTCCTGCGCGAACACCCTCCTCGACCCGCTTGCCGAGTTCGGGGTCCACGTTCTTCCAGTATTCGAAGACCCGGGTGAGTACCGGCTCCCGAACACCACCGAGCACGTGGCCGACAATATTGCTCACCAGTCGATCACGTTGTGCGTCGTCCAGGACTTCGCGCACCATGGTGCCGGCTTGGGTGAAATCCCCGTCCTCGGCGTGCTGAACATAGCCGGCCCGCACTATGGTCGGGTCGAACTCCCAGATGCCACCATCGGGCGCCCGCTCGGGGTCCGCATGCGGTCCCCCGAACGAATTCGGCGCGTACACCGGGACACTCGCGTCGTTGTAGTGGTAGCGCATGGCGCCCTCCTTGGAGTAGGAGTTCACCTCCGCTGCCCTGGCCTGATTCGGCGGAAGTTGCGCATAGTTGGTGCCGATACGGTACCGGTGCGCGTCCGCGTAGGAGAAGACTCGGCCCAGCAGCATCTTGTCCGGCGAGAATCCGATGCCGGGCACGACATTCGAGGGCTCGAATGCGGCCTGCTCGATGTCGACGAAGTAGTTGCCCGGGTTGCGGTTCAGTGTCCAGGTGCCCACCTCGACCAGCGGGTAGTCCTTGTGCGACCACACTTTGGTCAGATCGAACGGATTGAACCGGTATCCCTCGGCGTCGGCGCCCGGCATGACCTGCACATACAGCGTCCAACTCGGGTAGTCGCCGCGCTCGATCGCCTCCCACAGGTCCGCGCGGTGGTAGTCGGGATCGGAACCAGCCAGGCGATCGGCCTCGGCCTGGGTCAAGAACTGGTTGCCCTGGTTGGTCTTGAAATGGTATTTCACCCAGAATCGCTCGCCTGCAGCATTGATCCACTGGTAGGTGTGCGAACCATAGCCGTTCATGTGCCGGTAGGTCTTCGGGATCCCGCGATCGCCCATCAGCCACGTCACTTGATGCGCAGTCTCCGGACGCAGGGTCCAGAAGTCCCACTGCATGTTGTGGTCACGCAGACCATTGCCGGGCAGGCGCTTCTGCGACCGAATGAAGTCGGGGAACTTGATCGGGTCCTTGATGAAGAAGATCGGCGTGTTGTTGCCGACGAGGTCGTAATTGCCGTCCTCGGTGTAGAACTTCACCGCGAAACCCCGCGGGTCGCGCCAGGTGTCCGGGCTGCCTTGCTCACCGGCCACGGTGGAGAACCGAACCAGCGACTCCGAGCGCGCACCTGGCTGGAACAGCTTCGCCTTGGTGTATTTGCTGACGTCGTTGGTGACAACCAGCTCACCGTATGCGCCCGCGCCTTTCGCATGCACGATTCGCTCCGGCACTCGTTCGCGGTTGAACTGCGCCAGCTTTTCGACGAGATAGTGGTCGTGCAGCAAGATCGGGCCTTGGGTGCCCGCGGTGAGCGATTCGTTGTCGCTCTCGACCGGGGTTCCGGTGTTCGTGGTTGTCGGCTTGGTCATCGAAGCCTCCTTGGCTGGTCAACAGTGGCCCGGGATGGGCTGACCCGGGTTCAGGGCATCTACCGCTCTGTAGAACGGCATATCGGGCACACGCCCCAGAAGACGACCTCGGCTTCGTCGACGACGAACCCATGATCATCGGATGGCTCCAAACAAGGGGCTGCACCCACGGCGCAGTCGACGTCGACGACCGCACCGCAACCGCGGCACACCAAGTGATGGTGGTTGTCTCCGATCCGGGTTTCATACAGTGCGGCCGAGCCCGCGGGCTCGATCCGACGCAGAATCCCGGCGCGTACGCACGCATGCAGGACGTCGTAGACGGCCTGCGTGGAGACCGAGCCCAGAACATCGCGAACCGAGGCGGCCACCGCGTCGGCGTCCGAATGCGGCTGTGTCGCTACCGCATTCAGTACCGCAATCCGCGGAGCGGTAACCCGTAGGCCCGCGGATCGCAACCACTCGCGAGGGTCGACACCGTTGGTGTGCATACCTCGATTGTGCCCCTTTTCTGGAATTAGTCAAGAAAAATAACTGGAATCAGTCAAGAGAATGACCCGCGAACCCCGCCTACGAGATGAGTGTAGTGATGTGGTTCACACATGTGTCAGAAATCGGCGAGGCACTCGGCGGCGATGGGAACCGCGGCGACCAAGTCCGACCATGGCAGTGCCGCATATCCCAGCGCTACTCCGAAGTGATCGCGCACGTCGTGCCGATGATGCCTGGCCAAACCATCCAGGGCCACGCCGCGCTTCTGTCCGTTCGCGATCACGCGCTGTTCGGTCTCGGCGGAGTCCAGCAATGCGACGACATGCGAGCCGGCATCGTCGCCCACCACACCGAGTCCATGGCGACGCAACTGGGCAACGACCAAGGCGCGACGCGGCGGTAGCCGACGGCGCAATCGGCGCAAGTGTCTGGCCAGGTCGCCATGGTCGGCAAGAGCCACCAACACCCGCTGGCCGGCCGGGCTCGGACCGGTACCGGTACGCTCTCGCAGCGCGAGCACCGCCTCGGCAATGTCCGGCGGGGCAAGCAACCAGCCGATGCCGAGGCTCGGTGACAGGATCTTGCTCGTCGTCCCGAGGTGCACCACGACATCCGGAGCCATGGTGGCCAGTAGCGGCAGCGGCGCGGTGTCGTAACGTAATTCGCCATCGTAGTCGTCTTCGATGACCAAGATCCCACAACGGCGAGCATGTTCGATCAACGCGACCCTCCGCACTGCCGGCAACCGGGCGCCGAGCGGAAACTGATGGGCAGGAGTGCAGTACACCGCGTGGATACCGGTCGGAAGGCAGTCGACACGCAGCCCGTTCTCATCCACCGGAACAGGTAGGACCTCGACCCCGGCTGCCTCGAAAGCTCCTGCGGCCCGCTGGTATCCAGGGTCCTCCATGGCCACGACATCTCCGGGACGCAGCGCCGCCACCGCCAATTCGCCGACGGCCGAACTCGCTCCGGCAGTGGCGAGCAGCACGGCGCCGGTGTCCGTGCCGATACCCCGATGGCGCAGAAGGTGGTGCAGCACGGCCTGGCGGAACTCCGGTTCACCGGCACGGTGCTTGCGCACCAAAGGGGAATGGTCGGCGGCCGCTCTCCAGGCACGGCGCCACGCGGCCGGATCGATGGCCTGGGTGCACGGGGCGCCGGGCGCGAGGTCGAACAGGTGTGGCGCGCTGTCCGCTCCTGGCAATACTGCACCGTGTACCGGTGTGGCGGCCGGGGCAGTGGTGAGGTAGGTCCCGGATCCCTGGTGCCCCTCGATCCAGCCTTCGGCGTGCAACTGGTCGTAGGCGACGGCTACCACCGTGCGACTCACGCCGAGCCGTCGAGCCAACCCGCGGGTGGACGGCAACCGGTCCCCAGTACGCAGCAATCCACCGGTGGCGGCCTGGCGAAGTTGATCGGCGATCTGTACCGACAGCAGTGTCGACCCATCACGATCCAGCACGAACGGAAGATCGTCCAGCTCGACTCCTTCACAAGTGGACTCACTCTTCACAAGTGGACTCACTCTTCACATGTGGACTACTGATAAACAACTGAAGTGGCACTTGGACAATACCAATTGTGGGCCGAGTCTGAGCATATGACCACATCGGCCAGCTCACGAGTTCCCCTGTCCCCGACGCCCCGCAGTACGCCGACCCGGCTACGGGAACGGGCACGAACCGACCGCGCCGACTTGGACGCGGTACTCGACGCCGGACTGGTCTGCCACATGGGCGTGTTGCTGGGCGACACACCGGTGGTGCTGCCGACCGTGTACGGACGCGACGGCGACACGCTCTACTTGCACGGCTCGACCGGAGCCGGAAACCTGCGTGCGGCGCTCGCGCACGACATCTCGGTGGCAGTGACGCTGGTCGATGGCGTGGTGTACGCGCGGGCTGCGGCACATCTGTCGATGAACTATCGTTGCGCCGTTGTTCTCGGACGCGCTGTGGAGGTAACCGACCACGCCGAGCAACTGCATGGACTACGCATCGTCACCGAACACGCAGCGCCCGGCTCCTGGTCTCGAGTCCGACCACCGACCACGAAGGAACTGGCTGCCACCAAGGTGCTGGCCCTCGAGCTCACCGAAGCGTCGGTCAAGGTTCGAACCGGGGGTCCCAAAGACGACGACATGGACGTCGCAACAGGGGGTGTGTGGGCTGGTGTGCTTCCGATACGCCAGGTGTGGGACCCGCCGATCGACGCCGACGATCTCGCGGCCGGCATCACCGTCCCCGACGACGTCCGACACCGGGGCGAACCGGGACCGTTGCCCACGCACTGACCGGTGAGGCAGGGCCGACCCCGGGGTCGGTGCGGCGTTCGCGCTCGCCGATCCACCGATTCCTCCGAATCCGAGCGGAGCGCATACGATGGCGACGAACGACGAACATACGATCGAGCGACAATTCGGCGCCTGAAGGCGGTGGCTATGCGAATATCGGTCCCACACTCATGGCCTGCCGACGAGCACGAGGCGTTGCAGATCCAGAACCAGCTCCGGCCGCTGGTGAACCAGGACACGGGTCCCCCAACACAACCCGAGACGATCGCGGGAATGGATGTGGCCTATGCGACCGAATCCGACCGTGTCGCTGCCGCCGTGGTCGTGCTGGATGCGAGGACGTCGACCGTGGTCGACCAGGCCACGGCCACCGGGACGGTGGCGTTTCCGTATATCCCGGGTTTGCTCGCATTTCGAGAGCTCCCGACACTGGTGCACGCGCTGGAGCAGCTGTCGGTCACCCCAGATCTGGTGATGTGCGATGGATACGGCATCGCCCACCCGCGCCGGTTCGGGCTCGCGTGCCACATCGGGGTGCTGACCGGACTGCCCAGCATAGGTGTCGGTAAAACAGCATTCGTCGGCACCTTCGATCCACCGGGTCGGAATCGAGGCGACAGTGCGCCACTGCAATTCGAGGGTGAGCACGTAGGGCGGGCGTTGCGTACGCAGACCGGGATCAAGCCGGTTTTCGTATCCGTGGGCCACCGAATCGATCTGGATACGGCGTGCCAGCGAGTACTGGCAGCTGCGCCCCGCTATCGGCTGCCGGAGACCACGAGGGTGGCCGACCGATTGGCTCGAGACGTACTCGCAGCCGACACGTCGACACCGACGTAGCGGCCGAGCACGGGAACGGTACGGCCACGATGAACCGCAACGCGCTCGCCCGTTCCCGAGAATTCGACGCCCGGCAGCGCTAACCTCGCAGACATGGGGCGATTCGGTGGGTTCGTCGTGGGAGTGATCGCAGCCTCGCTCGTGCTCGGCAACCTCTTCGTCACCAGTGCGGATGCCGGACCCGTCGAATCTCCGCGGTGCGCGGTCACCTCGGGCCGAGAACCGCAGCGGGCACAACCGGAACAGGTAGGACTGGATTCCGACCTGCTCCACGAGGCGATGGCCTTCGCAGCCGAACGCAATCGCCGCAATGTGCAAGTCTTTCGGCACAATTGCTTGATCGCCGAGGGTTTGACGAACGATCGGACCGACGATGTCGCGTGGAACATCTGGAGTGCGACGAAAAGTATCGTCTCCCTGCTCGCCGGAATCGCTTGGGACCAAGGGAACCTTGATCTCGATGCACCGATCGGACGGTATCTACCCGCCGGACTCGGCAGCAACGAGCACCGCTCGATCACGGTGGCGAACCTGCTCACCGAGAGTTCGGGTTTGCAAGTCGGCGTCTTGACCGAAGGCATCACCGGCGTCATCCCGATCGACCCGCACAGTGCGGTACAAGCGCTCGGCATGCCGCTGATCGATCCGCCGGGCACTGTGTTCGGCTACAGCCAGCGGGCGGTCGATCTGCTGGCCTACGTCGTCGAACTCGCCGTCGCGGAACCGCTACAGCAGTTCGCGCACCGTGAACTGTTCGCGCCGCTCGGAATTATGCGCAGCGACTACTACTGGGCTCGCGACCGCGCCGGGAACACCTACGGCTATGCACATCTCATGATTCCGCCGAAAGACTTCGCCAAGCTGGGGCTGCTGGTGAGCAACGAGGGGCAGTGGGGTGCGCGGCAGATCGTCTCCGACAACTACCTGCGACAGGCTCGCACGCCCTCGACCAGCAACCCGTGCTACGGATACCTGTTCTGGATCGGACCGGGTTGCGGCCAGAACGCCGACTTCTTGCCCGCCGACGCCTACTCCATGTCCGGACTCGGGCTGCAGAACGTCTTCGTCATCCCGAGTCTGGACCTCACGGTGATATGGACGGGCGTCTTCGGCAATGTCAGCAGTCAAGGCCCGGCGGGCGTCGCAACCAACACCCGGGAATTGCCCCACGAGTTCTTCCGCAAAGTGTTCGACGCGTTCGACACACCACCGATGCCCGACCCCGGCCCGTACGTCGAGCAGCCCGCACGACTGGACGCACGCGCATACGTCGACCTGGATATCCTGGCGGCAGCATTCGGCATCGGCCCGGCCGCCTATCCTGACTGCACCGTGTTCGCATGCCTGAACTACCCTCTGGCCCCCCCGTTTCGGGATATTCCGCCCGGTTGCGTCGTCGTCGGCTGCCTGGGATCCGACCCGCGCACCCCGGGCATCCGCTGAGGGGCACGGAGCGCACCGCACGGCCGCGGTGCACAACCCCATCCGGAATGCACTGTGTCGTGGGGCTATGCGGTCAACTCGGTGACCCAGCCATGCACGTCGTCGGTGCGCAACGCGGCGTGGTGGCGCTTGCGCAGCGACTGTGAGATCGGGCCCGGGATACCGTCGGCGACCAGACGGCCGTCCACCTCGACGACCGGCGCCGCGCCGGACGAGGTGCCGGTGACGAACACTTCGTCGGCAATATACAGCTCGGTGAGATCCACGGTGCGTTCGACGACCGGAATTCCGTCCTCGGTCGCCAAGGTCAGCACGGTCCTGCGGTTGATGCCATCGAGAATGTCACAGGACACGTCGGGAGTGATGAGCGTACCGTTGCGCACCAGGAAGATATTGGCGGCGCTCAGTTCACAGACGTGCCCGTTGCCGTCGAGGAATACACAGTCGTCGTAGCCACTGTCGATGGCGTCCTGCTTCGCCAGCACCGAATTCACGTAGGCGCCATTGACCTTGGCACGAGAAGGAATCGCATTGTCCGGGATCCTTCTCCACGGGCTCGACTTCAAACGCATGCCGTCCTGCGGCACGATCGGCACCGCGTCGTAGACGAACATGCTCACCGCGATCGCACATCCCCGCACTCGGGTGCCGGGAATGGACTCCACCACGTGCACGGTGGCGCGCACGAAGACATCCGTCCGCGGGGCATTCTGGGCGATCAATGTCGATACCGCAGTACGGAACCGACCGAAATCCCACTCCTGCGTGAACTGATCGATCCCAATGATCTTGCAGGATTCCTCGAGCCGCCGGTAGTGGTCGTCCAGCCGGAACGCAGTGGGCGCGGGAGACGCAGCCCCCGCATCCACGTGCACGGGGAACACGGTGTAGACGCTCAGCCCGTACAGCACAGCCGACGATGCGACACCGAGCGTAGCTGCCTCGGCTGCCACGATCTGATCGCCGAAATACACGTAGGGATGCGGGTTCGCCATCGGCGTAGGCTAGCAGCTCGCCGACGGGGATATCGCTCCAGTCGGAGCGATATCAGTTGCTGCCGAGTAGGCCTTCAGCGATCTGAATGGCATTGAGAGCTGCGCCTTTCCGCAGATTGTCCCCAGAGATGAACAGTGCGAGACCGCGGCCGTCGGGGACACCGGGGTCTCGACGGATGCGACCGACAAGCGAATCATCGATGCCCGCTGCCGCCAGCGGAGTCGGCACATCCACCACCTGCACGCCAGGAGCTTCGATCAACAGCTCGGTGGCCTGCTCGACCGAAAGCGGTTGCGCGAATTCGGCGTTCACCGACAGTGAGTGGCCGGTGAAGACCGGCACCCGCACGCAGGTCCCGCTCACCGCGAGATCCGGAATGCCGAGAATCTTGCGGCTCTCGTTGCGCAGCTTCTGATCCTCGTCGGTCTCACCGGAGTCGTCATCGACCAGGGAGCCTGCCAGTGGCAGCACATTGAACGCGATCGGCGCAACGTACTTGTTGGGCGAGGGAAACGTGACAGCGCGGCCGTCATGCGTGAGCTTTTCGGCATCGTCGATCACCGCGCGCGCCTGACCTGCCAGCTCTGCGACACCGGCCAAACCACTACCGGAGACTGCTTGGTAGCTGGAGACGATGAGGCGACGCAGCCCGGCGATGTCGTGCAACGGCTTGAGCACGGGCATAGCGGCCATGGTGGTGCAGTTCGGATTCGCGATGATGCCCTTGGCCGGATTGCGAGCCTGCTCGAGGTTGACCTCGCTGACCACCAACGGCACCGTCGGGTCCTTGCGCCATGCCGATGAGTTGTCGATCACCGTGACGCCTGCATCGGCGAAACGCGGAGCCTGCACGCGCGACATGGTTGCGCCCGCAGAAAACAGTGCGATGTCGAGCCCGGAGGGATCAGCGGTGGCGGCATCCTCGACCACGATGTCGATACCACGCCAGGGCAGGGTCGTGCCGGCCGAGCGCGGTGACGCGAAAAAACGCACTGCGTCGGCGGGGAACTCGCGCTGTTCCAGCAACTCGCGCATCACGGCGCCGACCTGACCGGTCGCCCCGACTACTCCTACACGCATACCCACGACCTAACGCCCCGTTCCCGCGTGGACCACCGCGACCTCGTCTCCGCCCAAGTCGAAGGCGTTGTGTAGTACCTTGACCGCCTCGTCCAGTTCCGAGTCCTTGACCAACACCGAGATCCGAATCTCGGACGTGGAGATGAGGTCGATGTTCACCCCCGCGTTGGCCAGGGCCTCACAAAACGTGGCAGTGACACCGGGGTGGCTCTTCATCCCCGCACCGACCAACGAGACCTTCCCGATGTGATCGTCGTAGAGCACCTCGGAGAAGCCGATCTCGGCTTGGCGGGTGGTCAACATCTCGACCGCGCGAGCGCCGTCCGTCTTCGGCAACGTGAAGGTTATATCGGTCTTTCCGGTCTCGACCTTCGAGATGTTCTGCAGGACCATGTCGATATTGATCTCCGCGTCGGCGACGGCGCGGAACATCTTGGCCGCATACCCGGGTTCGTCCGGCAGCCCGACCACAGTCACCTTGGCCTCGCTGCGGTCGTGCGCGACGCCAGTGAGGATTGCTTGCTCCAAGGGGATGTCCTCCATCGATCCGTAAACGTAGGTGCCCCGTTTGTCGGTATAGGACGAGCGCACATGCACGGGCACGTTGTAGCGGCGAGCGTATTCGACACAGCGCAGCATCAGCACCTTGGCGCCGCATGCCGCCAGTTCCAGCATCTCCTCGTGGGAGACCTGCTCGAGCCGTTGCGCATCGGGCACGATTCGGGGGTCGGCAGTGAAGACGCCATCCACATCGGTGTAGATCTCGCACACATCCGCGTTCAACGCTGCAGCCAGCGCGACCGCCGTGGTGTCGGAGCCCCCGCGCCCCAGAGTCGTGACGTCCTTGTTGTCCTGGCTCACCCCTTGAAATCCGGCGACCAGCACGACGAGGCCTTCGTCCAGCGCGTCCCGAACCCGACCGGGGGTGACGTCGATGATCTTTGCTTTGCCGTGCGCCCCCGTGGTGATCACGCCTGCTTGTGAGCCGGTGAACGAGCGCGCCTCCGCGCCCAGGGAATGGATCGCCATGGCGACCAGCGCATTGGAGATCCGCTCACCGGAGGTGAGCAGCATGTCCATCTCTCGTGCGGGTGGCGCCGGCGCCACCTGCTGGGCGAGGTCGAGCAACTCGTCGGTGGTATCGCCCATGGCGGAGCAGACCACCACGACGTCGTGGCCCTGCTTCTTGGTCTCCACGATCCGTTCAGCGACGCGCCGGATCCGCTCGGCGGTCGCCACCGAGGATCCTCCGTACTTCTGAACCACGAGAGCCACGACAGGGTCCTCCACGATCGACAACAAACCGATAACAGTCACTCAGACTACCGGCCGGAAACAACCGCTTCAGCGGTACCTACCCGCTTGTGCGATTGCCCACATTTCCCGATCGCACGCGTGGCCTCGGCGAGGCGAACCGAATCCGTGACCATATGCCCGGCCGGGATAGTTGTGACGCACAGCACTCCGTTCGATAATGGCGGGATGATGGCACATGTAGGAGATCGACTCTGCGTGCACGGACACGTTGTGGGAGAAGTGGATCACCTGGCGGAGATCATCGAGGTCCGCGGACCGGACGGGACGCCGCCGTATGTGGTGCGCTTCTCCGACGGTCACGAGTCGCTGGTGTATCCCGGGCCCGACGCAATCGTCGAACCCGCCACATCGGATTGAGGCGCCTTGTCGGATCGCGCTGGACACGCTGTGGCGGTGCCCCAGCGCCACCCTCGACCACCCCGGAGCACACCCGGTCACCGGGTGATCGAGCCGTCGGATGCGCGAATACCGCATGGAAGAAGTCTTCATTCGAAAATGGCTGTTTCGGTTGCCGATCCCCGATTTCGGGCTGATAACGACACGATATACGGTTAGCCAACAATCGAGTGGCAGCCCGTCGGTTGACGGGACACACAAATGGCGGAGACAATCGGCCGACGTGTCCACACGGGGGTCGGAGGTATGCCATGCGCACAAAAACAGACATCCGATTCTTCGTCGATGCCGATCCGGAACACGTCATGAATGCCCTGACTGCCGTCGAATTGATCCCGGAATGGTCACCGACCTATCGCGATGTTCGGGTCGCAACGCGCGATGCCCGGCGCAGACCCCGACGAATCTTCATCAAGGCCGAACTACTCGGTGGTTTGGATCTGCAAGTGCTGGAATACGATTGGACAGATCTACGATCCTCCTGGACCGTCACCGACAGCACTCGAGGGATCCGGGGCGGCGGCTGGTTCGATGTTTCCGACAGCGACCATGGCGCCGACGTCTGGTATCACCACGACTTCTATCTGCCCGTCCCGATTCCCGGGTTTCTGCTCAAACGCTCACTCCGCAAGGCGAACGAGGAATTGGTCGAGAACTTCATCGATTTCGCCGAGCGATTCCCGGAGTCGGAAACTTTCCAAACACTATAGCAATAGCAGATAAACAAAGGTCACGCCGGTTTCGCGGTGATATTGTCGGCGGCGCGGCAGCATATCGTGCGCCATTTGCGACGCCGTGAGGTCATGCCCGCGATACTCCACCGAGCTGATAGCGCTGGGCTCCGTCTGCGGTGGCGGATCCTTCCGCAGGCGACGATATCCGTACACCGTCGCGGACCGCGTCCCGCATCTGGTCGATATTTTCGCGCAGGATATCCGAAACGAGCTCATCGGTCCGAGGGTCGTCCAGAACCTGGAACACGATGCGGAACGTGGTGTCGGCGATCAACCGGATGATCTCGTCGTGGAACGGAACGTAACGTATCCGCCCTGCACGGGGGTCCCTTTTGATCAGTTCGAGGATCATCTCGTCCAACTCGGCACGGTTCACCTCCAGTGCAGCCGCAATGTTTCGGGTGTAGTGGCCAGTGCGCAGTACCTGCGCCACCTCGTCCATCACTGCGATGGTCATCGGCCGACGAATGGCGTCGACGATGGTCGTGACGAAACGATTCACCACCGCAGCGGTCACCCGGTCGCCGAACGCCCGATCGGCCACTCGAGCCAGCCGCACCACGATCACCACGATGCGCAACAATCGGAAGCCGCGAAACAGTGGGCTGGTGACCGGAATCATGCCGATGACCTCGTACCAATAGACGAATGGAAAGGTCCACGGCCACCCTGCTCGCCGCCAGCGCCACAGGAACTCGGCCGCGAAAACCGCGCACAGCGACCAGTCGACGACGACGACTGCATGACGGGTGGGCCCGGCGACCGGGAACAGCGTGATCCAGACGACGAGCCCCACCGAAACGATGGCCAATGCCAACATCAAGAAATCGGTCCACAGCCTGGGCGGTTTCCGGGGATAGTCCTGTGACCGGAGTCCTCGCGGAGCATGGTCGAGCCCCGAACCGGAGATGGGAGAAGACACTGCGGATCCCTTCGACGCCGAACGGTGTCGCCGACAGTAGCCTGCGCGCGGTGCGCGCCGCAGGTCGCGAATCGCCGCCCGTCCGGCCCGGTCAGCGACCGGTGCGGATGATCGCCTCGACGTTGCGTTCCGCCAACGCGGCGATGGTGAGCGATGGATTGACCGTTCCGGTGCTGCCGGGCACCGCCGCACCATCGACCACATAGAGCCCGGGGTATCCGTGTACCCGCCCGTAGTTGTCGGTGGCTCGTCCCAGTACTGCTCCCCCGAGGGGATGCGCGGTGAAGAACGCGTTGGCGTCGTAGCCGAGGACGCCGTAATCGATGAGCGCGCCGGCGCGTTCGGCGATCCGTCGATCCACATCGCGGGCCGCGGCCACGACCCGGTTCTGAGTCTGTACCGACCAGCTGAGTCCAGCCTTGTCCGTGGCCCGGTCGTAGGCGAACCGGGCTCGGGTCGGATCGAGAACCATGCCGAGCGACGCAATGGCGCCGGTCTCGAACGGAATGCCCGGGATATACCAGTTCTCCAAAGTCAACGGCGCGCCGGACTCGTCGAAGATCCGACTGGCACTGGGCACCCCTTGGCCGTAACCGGCCAACGCGCTGGCCCCGCGAGCGAGCACCACATCACCGTTGGTGCCCCATCCGTCGCCGATGTGCTCGTTCAGCCGCGGAAGCGCCCCGGTGGCCTGGGCACGAACCAGCAATTCGGAGGTGCCCACCGAACCGGCGCCGAGAAAGAGTCGGTCACAGGTGAGAGTTCGAGTTGCCAACACCTCACCGGTTGGCGACAGCTTCGCCACTGTAACCGTATAGCGCCCGCCCGGCTCCTGGGCGATGGCGTCCACCCGGTGACCGGGATGGATCGCGCACCGGCCGGTGTTCTCCGCATACTTCAAGTAGTTCTGGAGCAGGTCGAACTTTGCGCCATTGGAGTTGCCGAGGTTACTCCTGGCCGCCGTGGCCGAGGACCGCATCGTCCCGTCCAGTTCGGCGCGCAGGACATCCCAGGTGAAGATCGAGTCGTTCGACCGTGGTCGGTAGCCGGCCGCACGCACCTGCTCGTCCCAGACCCGCGAATGCGCGAAGGGGGTGGAGTGATAGATGTCTGCCGGCATCGGGCTCAACCGCAGCATCTGCCGCACCCGCGGGTAGTACACCCGCTCCATCTCGTCGTAGTCGACGGTTCCGGCGAAGACATGGTCGAAGAATCGGCGCTCGGGTGCAACCATGACACCGGAGAAGATCACCGAGCCGCCGCCCACCGCCGCAGCTCTCCAGACGTCGATACCCGGGTATCGGGTGCAATCCAGCACGCCGCCGAAGGTGGTGAACCGCATCGGGACCTTGGTGATGCCGGTGAACGTGGTGCGGTGCCAGAAACCGCGACCATCGGGGAGGTCGTCGCCGGTGAAGATCTCTCGCCACGGATCGTTCGGCCACCGCGAGCCGCGTTCCAACACGGTGGTGGCGATCCCCGCCTCCGCCAGCCGCAACGAAGCCACCGCAGCGCCGAAGCCGGAACCGATGACGATCGCGGGTGAGTGCTCGGGTGGATCGGGAAGCGGTGCGAAGATCTCCGGCACCCAGGCGCGGAACAACACCTCCCAGATCGGGTCGGTCGCGGCGAGACTCGTAACGGTCCCTGCTCCCATGACCCCGAGCAGCGCGGCCGTGCCCGCCGCCTGAAACAAGGCGCGTCTACGCAACCCGACCATCCTCCAACATCCTGCCCAGCATGCGCAGACTACCGAATTCGCCTTCGGTGAACAGACTTCGGGGTGCTCACCGCTCGAAAGGCTGTGCATCGGCGTCGCAGGTGGCCCCTGGAGCCGGCAAATGCAGGTCGATCAGATAGCGCTCACGCAGCTTGCGCGTGCAGTCGTCGAGCACGGTGTGCCCGTAGCCACCCTCCACGACGACAAGCCTGACGTTCACCAGTTCGTGCTGTGCGCGCCGCGCGGCGACCACCGGAGCCACCGGATCGAACTGGTTGTTGACCAGCAGCGCAGGCGTGTCCGAACGCAGAATCCAGGGTCCCGAGTAGCGCTGCGGATATCCCTCGGCCGGAGACGGCCAGGACGCACAGGCGTGCCGTACGTACAGCCACAGCGGGCCGTAGGTCGGACCGACGGCTGCGAGATCGCCGGCCAACGACGGCCACTGGTCGGGGTCACGGGGGAACGTATTGTCCGCGCAGGAGATCGCGATGAAAGAGTCGAGGAAATCGAGCGACTGTGTCGTAGCCGCCAAGATCTCGTCCACGACGTCCGGGTTACCGGCCGGACCACGCTCCAGTTCAGCGAGTAGTTCGGCCAACGCGGGCCAGCCCTCCTGCGCGTCGGACAGCAAGCGCAGATGTGTCGACAGTGCCTCCGAATAGGTGACCGTTCGGGTTCGCTCCTGCGTTCCGACGGCGATGGGCGCCTGCTGAAGACGCCGCAGCACAGCGTCGTTGCGCACACGCAGATCGACCGCAGGGTCGGCCTCGACGCCAGGTGTCTGCAGGTCGGCGACGTATTGGGCATCTGTGGCGGCGAAGGCGCACCGCGGTCGACCGGCCTGCGCACACAGGCGAAGGAATTCGTCGAGCGCCTCCTCGGTCGCCCTTGCTGTGGTCTCGATCGCGCGGCGCGTATCGGTGGTGTGTGCGTCGGGGTCCGTCATCGACCTCAGATGCAAGGCGCGTACTCGATCGCCGAACAGCGCGCCGTACACCTGGCCCAGATAACTGGCATCGGAGTCACCCACAAAGGTCAGCTGCGACTCACCGAACGCGCGGCGCAGCAGATCGAGGTCGCGGGCGGCGTCGACGGTGGTCACGTGCCCGAGTAGTGCGCCGCTGTGTGCCGCACACCCAGCCGCCAGTGCACGACTCGCGTCGGCTGCGGCGCGCTCCTGTCGCGTATTCACCGGCGGCAGTGGCACAGTGGTCCAGAACTGCCGCTGCTGGTCGGCGTCCGCAAAACAACGGACCGGTCCGCTGCGGCCCATACCGCGCCGGTCGAACGTGACCACGTCGAAGCGGCGCGCGATCTCGCCGCCGAGCAACTCACCGCCGCCGGCGGCCCAACGCAAGCCGGAGCCGCCCGGTCCTGCGGCCGCGGCGAATACCGTACCGATCCTGCGTTGCGCATCGGCGGCCTGCTGCCGAACGACCGCCAGATCGAGGGTCGCCCCGGTAGGACGGCTGTAGTCCACCGGCACGACCGCGGTCGCACACTGCAAACCGCTCAGCTCCGGTCGACCACATGGCGCCCAATCCAGTCGCGGCGCCGGCACGGCGTCGGCCTGTGCGACCAAGTCCGCGATCATGGACTCGTGGTGGCGCGGCGCTCCAGCACACCCGCTCACCGCGGGTAGCATTCCGGCGAGTACGACAACGAGGAGGAGCTTGCAGCTACGCACGGAACTCATCCTCTGTCGTGCGTGCGTAGGCGTCGTCACCCGTAAGTATCGAAAGTGACTTCTGAGAGTCACATCACACTTCACCCGGTCACCAGTCGAATCACCGCGAGCAGACCCACACCGACGATCACAGCCCGTAATATGGTCGGTGACATCCGCCTGCCCATCCGCGCACCGAGCTGCCCCCCGAGGATCGACCCGAGGGCGATCCATGCCGCGGCCTGCCAGTTCACCTCCGCGACGACGATGAAGATCAGCGCAGCGACCCCATTGACGATCAGTGTGAGCGCGTTCTTCATTCCATTGAGCCGCTGGATGTCCTCGGGCACGAAGACGCCGAGCAACCCGATCAACAGCACTCCTTGCGCGGCGCCGAAATATCCGCCGTAGACGCCGGTTGCGTAGACCGCAGCGGCAAGGACGGGGCCACCGTGCTCCGGAACCGCGGCGCCGTCGTTCTCCCGCCGCCGCTTGATCCGACTCGCCAGCCGCGGCTGCACCAGGACCAGCCCCAACGCTGCAATGATGAGTACCGGAACGATGGCGGTGAACGCATTCGGGTCGAGCACCAGCAACAGCGTCCCGCCGGTGACGCCGCCGAACAGCGACGCAGCACCCAGTCGCAGCAACCGGTCTCGCCGACCGGCGAGTTCGCGCCGATACCCGTGTACTGCGCTGAGTGCACCGGGGACCAGACCGACGGTATTGGAGACGTTCGCGGTGACCGGAGGCAGCCCGATCGCGAGCAGAACGGGGAAGGTGACCAACGTTCCCGAACCGACGATCGTGTTGATTCCACCCGCGGCAATGCCCGCGCCGAAGACAGCCAGTTGCTCCAGCCAGGTCATATCCCATCCTTCGAGATCCCGTGACAACCCGGGTCCATCCTGCGTGGTCCGCTACCGACCGAACGGTATCGGGTCGCGCGTCGCCTCTGGACAGGACCGCCCTTCCCGGTGTTGCGGCGGCACGGTAAACTCGCCAGCATCATGCAGCGGGTACTTCTTCTCGGCCGCCGCGGCGGGGTCTGATCGGACCGGCTCCTGCCGCGGGGATCTGCCACGCCGGTCGACCCAGACCATTGGGAACAACCACACCCTCGGAGAAAGCCCCCATGTTTTCTGCAGACGCCCACGTATCCGGCACACGCGCGATCACGGCGCCGAGCAAACCTGCCCCCATCGACCAACCTCTCTGGAACAGGCAAAAGAATTCCTCGATGCCGACGTTCCGTTACCGGCCGTTCGCCGAGGAGGTCGAGCCGATCACTCTGCCCGATCGCACCTGGCCGGAAAGGGTCATCGACCAGGCGCCAGGTTGGTGCGCGGTCGATCTGCGCGACGGCAACCAGGCGCTCATCGACCCGATGAGCCCGGCCCGCAAACGGCGCATGTTCGATTTGCTTGTGCGGATGGGCTACAAGGAGATCGAGGTCGGCTTTCCCTCGGCGAGCCAGACCGACTTCGATTTCGTGCGTGAAATCATCGAGGACGGCGCCATCCCCGATGACGTGACCATCCAGGTACTGACCCAGTGCCGCCCCGAACTGATCGAGCGCACCTTCGCCGCCTGCGCCGGCGCGCAGAACGTGATCGTGCACTTCTACAACTCCACCTCGGTGCTCCAGCGCAAGGTGGTGTTCCGCGCAGACCGCGCGGCGGTCAAGAAGATCGCCACCGATGCCGCCGCACTGTGCCTGGAGATCGAGAAGCGCTACCCGGATACCACCTGGCGCTACGAATACAGCCCGGAGTCCTACACCGGCACGGAGCTGGCCTACGCCAAGGAGGTCTGCGACGCGGTCTCGGAAATCATCGCGCCGACACCGGACAAGCCACTGATCATCAATCTTCCCGCAACTGTCGAGATGGCTACTCCGAACGTGTATGCCGACTCGATCGAGTGGATGAGCCGCAATCTGGCGCGCCGAGATGCGATCGTGCTGTCGCTGCATCCACACAATGACCGCGGGACCGCGGTGGCTGCCGCGGAGCTCGGGTTCCAGGCCGGCGCCGACCGCATCGAGGGCTGCTTGTTCGGAAATGGCGAGCGCACCGGCAATGTCTGCCTGGTCACGCTGGGAATGAACCTGTTCTCCCGCGGCGTCGACCCACAGATCAACTTCGCCAATATCGACGAGATCCGGCGCACTGTCGAGTACTGCAACCAATTGCCGGTCCACGAGCGCCATCCGTACGGCGGTGACCTGGTCTATACCGCGTTCTCCGGCAGCCATCAGGACGCCATCAACAAGGGTTTGGACGCGATGAAGGCCAGCGCCGACGCCACCCGAGCCGACGTCGACGACATCGTGTGGGAAGTGCCCTACCTGCCCATCGACCCCAAGGACGTCGGCCGCACCTACGAGGCGGTCATTCGAGTCAATTCCCAATCCGGCAAGGGCGGCGTCGCCTACATCATGAAGGCCGACCATCGAATGGCGTTGCCTCGGCGGCTGCAGATCGAGTTCTCTCAGGCGATTCAGAAGATCACCGATGGCGAGGGCGGCGAAGTGACGCCCAAGCAGATGTGGGACGTCTTCCATCAGGAGTACCTGAGTCCGATCCATCCGCTGGAGCGCATCCGCCAGAAGGTCACCGCATCGGAGACCGACGGCGGGGTCGACTCGATCACCGCGGTGGTGAAAGTGGACGACGTCGAACAGGAGATCACCGGCAAGGGCAACGGACCGCTCGCGGCATTCATCGACGCGATCGCCACCGTCGGCTTCGACGTCCAGGTGCTGGACTATTCCGAACACGCTCTGTCCGCAGGTGACGATGCACAGGCGGCGGCGTACGTCGAATGCGCGGTCGGCGGAACAGTGGTGTGGGGAGTGGGAATTGCCACCTCGATCACGACCGCATCGCTGCGGGCTGTAGTGTCCGCGGTGAATCGCGCGCACTGAACGGGCATCTCGCTGGAGGTGCCTGTGGGGATCACGGTTGCCGATCTCGCAGCCGCTCCCCCAGATCGGCGTGTCGCACTGGGGTTGGCGCGCCTACCACGACACGACGCTGCGGACCCCATGCTAGCGTTGATTCGCACTCCAAGCGCCGAGCTCTCTGCTCGAACTCCCGAGCAGATGGGGGAACCGTGACAACGAACGATCACAACCTGGCCTCGCCGCCCTGGCTGCCGAATCATCCAGTGGACACGGCCGATATCACCGAGGCGGGGTCGGCGCCCTCCGCCATGACCGAACCGGCAATCGAGCAGCAAGGCGGCGCTGTGGAGGCGAACGACCCCGGGGCGATCGAGCCGACGCACCCAGAACCGCGGGCCGCTCAACCGGACCTGCAGGGTCCGCCTGATCAAACCACGGTATACCCACCGAGCGTCGGATTCCCACAGCCCCCTTACAATCCCGCTCCGTACAGCCCGACCGAACCGTACGGAGCGTATGGCCCGCAGAATCCGGGGACCTATCCACCACCGTCACCGGACAACCCGGGAGCGCCCGCCGGTTACGCCGAATACCGCCAAGAAATCGGTAGCGACGGCATGGTACGGCGCGTGCCGGTAGAGCCCGTACACCCGGAACCGACTGCACCGCAGCCGGATCACCCTCCCGGTGGACCGATCTACAGTTGGGCGCCGCCACCCCCGCCGACGCCGCCGCAACAACCCCTCGGCTATCAACCCCCGCCACCACCCACGACGCCCTCGCCGGCGGGTCCGCCCGCAGGGGGTATGCAGCAGGGACCGGGCTGGGCGGGCGAACCGAATCCGATGCAGCCCCAATCGTTGCAACCCCACCATGGGCAACAACCGGGCCCACCAGGGCAGTCGGTGAACGAACTCAACTTGCTCAAGCGGGTGCGGCGGGCGCCGCGCGGCGGCTGGCGCCGCGCAGTGCACAAGGCCTCCGGCGGTCTGATCAACCCGGGTGAATCAGCAGCCGACGTCGTCTACCGTGACCTCGTCGAGCGGGTGAATCAGCCGGTCCGCGGCGATTACCGGATCGCGATCCTGTCTCTCAAAGGCGGTGTGGGAAAGACCACCACCACCGTCGGGCTCGGCTCCACCTTCGCGTCGCTGCGCGGTGATCGGGTGATCGCGATCGATGCCAACCCCGATCTGGGAACACTCGCGCACCGGGTACCACGCCAGACTCGTTCCACGGTGCGCAACTTGCTCGAAGACCATCACATCACGAGGTACTCGGATGTGCGGGCACATACCTCGCAAGCGCCGAGCCGCCTCGAAGTGCTCGCCAGTGAACAGGATCCGGCGGTCTCGGAGGCATTCAGCGAAGCGGACTATCGCAAGGCGCTCAGCATCCTGCAGTCGTTCTACAACATCATTCTGACCGACTGCGGTACCGGCTTGATGCACTCTGCGATGGCGGGTGTGCTGGACATGGCCAGTTCCTTGGTGCTGGTCACCTCGCCGGCCATCGACGGTGCGCGTAGCGCGTCGGCCACTTTGGATTGGCTCGATCACCACGGCTACAGCAAGCTGGTGGAGCGCACGGTCGTCGTGGTCAATGCTTCTCGCCGGGGAGCGTCCACCGTCGACCTCGACCAACTGCGCAAACTGTTCCTCGACCGTACCCGCGCAGTCCAGGTGGTCCCCTTCGACGACCACCTCGCCGAAGGCGCGGAGATCGATCTGGAACTGGTGAGCAAGCCCACCCGGCAAGCGCTGTTGGAGTTGGCCGCGATGGTGGCCGACGATTTCGGCTACATCAGTTCACTGGCCCAGCATCCCTACAATCCCCCCGGGCCCCCTGGCATGTGATCGACTCGGCGGACGAGGACCGGTGGTTCCACTGCGGACAGTCTCGGCACTCTCGCGGCGTGAGCGATGGACCCGAGCAAGACAGTAGATCGGCGTGGTAGTGAAGCACTGGACCGTCTCGCGTAGAACGCTGCTTCGAAATACCTTCGCAGCAGGGGTACTCACCGCAAGTGGGCCAAGTGGGCACAGCCCCGCGCCCGCAGCAGCGCGACCGACCGGCAATCGCGTTGCGGTACTAGGGGGTGGTGTCGCAGGACTCACCGCCGCGCACGAGCTGGCCGAACGAGGCTTTCAGGTCACCGTCTACGAGAGTCGAGCATGGGGCGGGAAGTCTCGTAGTGTCGCAGTCCCGGGTACTGGCGTGGGCGGGCGTCCGGATCTGCCCGGTGAACATGGTTTCCGTTTCTTTCCGGGTTTCTATCGGCACGTGCCGGACACCATGCGTCGCATCCCGTTCCCAGGAAATCCGAATGGTGTCTGGGACAATCTCGTCGCCGTGCCAGAGGCGCGATTCGCACGTCGCAATGGCGACGATTTCCGTATCCCGCTCCGTGCGCGCGACGGTGTGGTCGTCACCCCGGACCGGGTACGCGAAACACTCGGGGCAGTAGTGGCAACCGCGCTGAAAATGCCTGTCGAGGAAGGGCTCTACTTTGCCGAGCGCATGCTGGTCTTCGGTACCAGCTGCGATGCCCGACGCCTCGGTCAATGGGAACGCACGTCCTGGCTCGACTTCGTCGGTGGCCACGCGCGCTCACACGAATTCCGGGCACTGCTGTCACATACTCTGACCAGCATCATGGTCGCCGCCAAAGCCGATGTGGCGAGTGTCCGCACGATCGGCACCATGGGCGAACAGTTCCTGCTCAACCCCCTCGGCATCGGCAGCGACGGCGACTTGGATCGTGTGTTGAACGGCCCGACCAACGCGACATGGATCGATCCATGGATACGACGAATACGTGAACTAGGGGCGGAATTCGTGCTCGGCGCCCAAGTGCGGGGGCTTCGGGTGCGCGGTCGCAGGATCACCGCGGCGCGGATCGTGGACCGAACCGACACCACGCACATTGTCGAAGCCGACTACTTCGTGGTGGCGCTGCCGGCCGAACGAGCACGCGCATTGTGGTCGCCGCAGATCCTGGCCGTCGCGCCCGAATTGGCTGCGATGGACCGGCTCTTCACCGACTGGATGAACGGCATCCAGTTCTATCTGCGCAGACCGATCGACATCTCACGCGGCCATACCGCCTATATCGACGCCCCGTGGTCGCTCACGTCGATCAGCCAGAATCAGCTGTGGCGAGACGAGTTCACGGGGTTCGGCGACGGTACCGTGCAGGATTGTCTGTCGGTCGACATCTCCGACTGGAACACTCCTGGCATGGTGTTCGGCAAACCAGCCGTGGAATGCACCCACGAAGAAATCGCGCGTGAGGTCTGGGCGCAGATCACCGCGCACCTGAATGATCACGGCGAGCTGCTGCGCGATGCCGACCTGCACTCCTGGTTCCTCGATCCAGCCATCACCTGGCAGGCGGGTCTCGCACGTAATACCAACGCCGACCAGCTGCTGATCAACACAGCCGGTTCGTGGGAGTGCCGGCCACAGCCGCACGGTGAATTCGAGAACCTGTTTCTGGCAGGTGACTATGTGCGCACGAACGTCGACTTGGCCACCATGGAGGGGGCCAACGAGTCGGCACGCATGGCGGTGAACGCTTTGCTGGACGTCGCAGGGTCGAACGCGCAGCGCTGCCGGACGTTCACCTTGTATCGCGCGCCGGAACTGGAACCCTTGCGCAGGATCGACGCCGACCGCTACGCGGCCGGACAATCGAACCAATTCGACGTCCCGATCTGATCCGCCGCCAGGAATGGATATCCACCTGTGACGGCAGGTTCTCGCGACCACAACCCCAACGGTGTTTGAATCGTGAGCATGCCTGACAACGCCCTCCCGAACGAGATCAGCGACCCAGCAGCACTGCGGCGGCTACTCGGGGACGTCACGCCCCGGGTGGCCACGAAGAAGCGCAGCAGTCTGCACGCCAGAGATCGGGAGTGGATCGCGAACACTCCATTCGTGGTGATGAGCACCAGCAGCAAAGACGGCACCTGTGACGCCTCCCCGAAGGGCGATCCCGTGGGTTTCGTGCGGGTACTCGACGACACCACCCTTGCAATCCCGGAACGTCCGGGAAACCGGCTCGCCGACGGGTATTTCAACATCCTGACCAACCCACACATCGGCCTGCTGTTCATGATCCCAGGCCGCGGTGAGACGCTACGCATCAACGGCCGGGCCCGGCTGATCCGCGACGCGCCGTATTTCGACGACATGGTGGTGCGAGGCCACCGGCCCATTCTGGCGGTCGAAGTAGACGTCGAAGAGGTCTACTTGCACTGCGCCAAAGCGTTCATTCGCAGCCATCTGTGGGAACCGGAGAAGTGGCCGCAGGACACCTTGCCCAGCCATGCCCGGCTGGTCAAAGACCTAAACACGAATGTCACCGAGACGGTAGAAGAGTTGGAACGCTACTACTCGCCGGCGAACTATCAGGCCAAGCTCTATCGCGACTGAGCAGCGTCCGGTGCGCGTCGCCGACGCCACCGCGCGCCCGGTCGCCGGACGAACATAGACTCGCGACGTGGCAGACATATCGGTGCGCGGACGGCTCGCGCTGGCAGCGGCGGCCGCGGCGGCGTGGGCCTCGCAGAAAGCGGGTCGCGGCAGAGGTTCGATGATCGGCGGCCTGATCGCGTTGAAGATCGATCCGACGGTCATGGACCAGCTCGGGCGAGGACGGCGCACGGTATTGGTGACCGGAACGAACGGCAAGTCCACCACCACCCGAATGACCGCCGCGGCGCTCGGCAGGTTGGGTGCGGTCGCGACCCAAGCCGACGGCGCCAACATGGACGCCGGCATCGTCGCCGCGCTCGATGCGCACCGCGGGGCGCCGCTGGCCGCGATCGAAGTGGACGAACTGCACTTACCGCACGTCGCGGACTCCTTGAACCCCTCCGCAGTGGTATTGCTCAACCTCAGCCGCGACCAACTCGACCGCGTCGGTGAGATCAACATGATCGAGCGCAAGCTGCGCGCGGGCTTGGCGAAGCACCCGACGACGGTGGTCGTCGCGAACTGCGACGACGTGCTGGTCACCTCGATAGCCTACGACCATCCCACAGTGGTATGGGTGTCCGCGGGCAGCGGCTGGGCAATGGACGCCACCAGTTGCCCACGCAGCGGCGAACCGATCGTCTGGGAGGGCACGCACTGGCGCAGCACCGGTGCGGATTTCCAACGGCCCGAACCGCAGTGGTGGCTCGACGGAGACGAGTTGGTCGGTCCAGAAGCCCTGCGCATCCCGTTGCGGCTCGCCTTGCCCGGCCGTGCCAATCGTGGCAATGCCGCGCAGGCGGTGGCCGCCGCCGTCGCGCTGGGCGCCGACGCCGAGCAGGCGGCGTCGGCGGCCGGTACAGTGCGCGAGATCGCGGGCCGGTACCGGACGGTGCGACTCGACGAGCACGACGCGCGGCTGTTGTTGGCAAAGAACCCGGCAGGGTGGCAGGAAGCGCTGTCGATGATCGAGCCGACCTCGGCCGGACTGGTGATCGCGGTGAACGGCCAAGTGCCCGACGGGGAGGATCTGTCCTGGCTGTGGGACGTGCGGTTCGAGCACTTCGAAGGCCTCCAGGTGGTCGCGGCCGGCGAACGTGCCACCGACCTCGCGGTGCGACTCACCTACGCGGGTGTCGAGCACACCATGGTGCCGGACCCGCTGGCCGCGATCGCGTCGTGCCCGCAGGGCCATGTCGAGGTGCTGGCGAACTACACCGCGTTTCGGGATCTCACCGCGCAGCTGGAGGAGCGGGCAGCATGAGCGAGTCGACCATTCGGATCGGCGTGGTCCTGCCGGATGTCATGGGCACCTACGGCGACGGCGGCAATGCGGTCGTCTTGCGCCAGCGGCTACGGCTGCGCGGCTACGCCGCCGAAATCATCGACATCACGTTGTCGGAGCCGGTGCCCGATTCACTGGACATCTACACTCTCGGTGGCGCCGAGGACTCCGCGCAGCGCCTGGCCACCCGGCACCTGCAGCGACACCCCGGGTTGCAACGGGCGGCCGCCAACGGCGCCCCGGTCTTGGCGATCTGCGCGGCGATCCAAGTCCTCGGCCAGTGGTATGAAACCTCGGCGGGCGAACGAGTGGACGGCGTCGGTTTGATCGACGTCACCACCTCACCGCAGCCCGAGCGCGCGATCGGCGAAGTGACCAGCACGCCGCTTCTGACTGGGCTCAGCGCAAGGCTCACCGGATTCGAAAACCACCGTGGTGGGACCAAACTCGGCGGTGAAGCAACGGGTCTCGCCCGGGTCACCCGCGGGGTCGGCAACGGCGTGGACGACGGATTGGAGGGTGTGGTCCAGGGTTCGGTGATCGGGACCTACATGCACGGCCCCGCGCTGGCCCGCAATCCCGAACTCGCCGATCTGCTGCTGATGCGGACGCTGGGCGTTGCGCAGTTGACCCCGCTCGACCTCCCCGAAGTCGAGCGACTTCGCCGCGAGCGCCTGCGCGCCTGAGCACACCCCAGCCGCACGAACATCGAGCCGCACGAACATCGACCGACCGGTGATCGTGCGGCCTGTCGCATGGGCACGGTCGATGCCGTGCAGTGCGCCCTCGCCCCGGGGATCGCCGCCGGGACTGTTCTCGAATGCTGTTCCAGGGCCGGCGCCAACCGAGCACTGTCCGCCACGACCAAATGTTGCCAAATAGTCGCTATAAGTTGGCTGAACCGAGTAGCACCCAGCTGACCTCGCGAGACAAGCGCTTGAGCCCCGCTAGCTTCTCCGCCATTTTCACACGTAGAAGTACATTGTTTCGTTAGATCACGGTATGCCATACTGACGAAATCGATAGGTTGCGGCATGATTGCGAATTGGCCAGAGATAGCGGTGACACCCCGGAACTCGATCCCAGTGCACCTCGCCGTGAGTGGGATCACCACACCACGACTCCGATCTCGCCAGGAGGTCACATGCGTACACCAGGTTGCTCATCCTGCGAATCCGCGTCAGACCACTGCCATGGAACCCTCATCGTGCATGCGGGCCGGATCGCCGAGTGCACCGAGCAGTGCTTCGACTCCGCCCATGCGCGGCACGCTTTCGTCATCGACTGCCGAGACCTCGCGGGCGGCTGCCGGTGCACCGAAGGCGGCACGGTCCGTCGTCGCGCGTATGCGATTCCGTACCCTGGCCCAGGTGAGCTATGAGCACATCTTGCTGCCGTCCGGCGTTGCGTCGTCGAGCGCACAGGTCGATGCCTACCTGGGCACGCAGAATGGCAGCCCCGAATCGGTGACAGTCGCGCAGATCGCGGCCGAGTTGAACCGGCGCAACACGGAGTTTCCGGCTGAAGACAGCTTTCTCGCCGTCCCGGTCGGCGGCGCCGCCACGGGCACGATGCTGTATGTGCCCTGCCCCCACGACGCGATCGGCTTCGTCCGCCAGCTGCTGTTCGAGCTCGCCACACCACTGGACTACGCCGTCTACGACCCGCAACTGGACTGGCTGATCGATCCTGCCGGGCACGTCCGGGCCACGGTCACCCACGGCGGTGCCGGCACATTCCCGTATGTGACCAAAACGCTGGCCGAACAATGGGTTCCGGCATTGAGTCCGCCGAATCCATATTTGGTCGTCGAGCGCAGCGAACAGTTCTACATTCAGACCTACCGTGACGACTCCGGTACCTATCTGCTCGAGTACCGGGACGGTTCTGCCGGTAAGCACTTCGCGACGACAGTACCCGACCCTGCCATCGTCGCAGCCCTCATCTGGGAATGGGTCAATGACAACCGCACCCGATTTCCCCGCCTGACCTGGTCCCGCGTGGAAATCTGAACCCAGCTGCACGGTCGCCCCGCGCACGTGACGCTCGCGCGAGGCCGACTATAGGGCGCGTCGCCCCGCCAGTGCCCGACCGAGTGTGAGCTCATCCGCGAATTCCAGGTCGCCGCCCATCGGCAGACCAGAAGCCAGCCTGGTCACACGCAGCCCAGGCACGTCTCGCAACATCCGAACCAAGTACGTAGCGGTGGCTTCACCTTCGGTGTTCGGATCGGTTGCGATGATCACCTCGGCGACGTCGACGCCGTCCTCCTGGTTTCCGATGCGAGCCAGCAACTCTCGAATCCGCAACTGGTCGGGGCCGATGCCGCTGAGCGGATCGAGGGCGCCCCCGAGGACATGGTAGCGACCGACGAACTCCCGCGTGCGCTCGATCGCCTGCACATCCTTGGGTTCCTCGACCACACAGATCATCGATCGGTCCCGTCTGGGATCGGCACAGATACGGCACAGCTCGCCATCGGAAACGGTCCCGCACAACACGCAGAAGCGCACACCATCACGCACTTTCTGCAGAGCTGCCTGCAACCGATCCATGTCCGGCGGCTCGACATGCAGCAGGTGGAAGGCAATGCGCTGCGCGCTCTTCGGACCGATGCCGGGCAGCTTGCCCAATTCGTCGATCAGATCCTGGACGGGCCCTTCGTACACCTGCGCCCCAGCTCACAAACCGGGCAGCGAACCGCCGCCGAGCCCGGCCGACAGTGGCCCGAGCCGCTCTGCGGCAAGGCGCTGTGCATTGGCCATCGCGTCGTTGACCGCGCCGATCACCAGGTCTTGCAGGGTCTCGACATCCTCGGGATCGACGGCCTTCGGGTCGATGGTCAGCGAGACCACCTCCCCCGTGGCTTTGAGCGTGACTTCGACCAGCCCGCCGCCCGCCACGCCCTGCACCTCGGTCGCCGCGATCTCCGCTTGAGCCTGCATCACCGCCTGCTGCATCTGCTGCGCTTGGGCGAGCATCTGTTGCATATCGAATTCGCCGCCTGGCTGCACGGGAAAATCCTCTCTGAAGAAGGTGTCATCGGCCAGCCTAACCCCGCCGGGTTTCGACGCGGCCGGATCGATCCCGAACGTTGTCCTCCGGAACTCGGTCGGTGTCCGGGCCGTGGTCAGGCCAACTCACGCCGCAGGTTCTCGAGTACCTCGGCCTGGATCTTCTTCAGACCCAGGGGCGCGAAGATACCCTCGAAGATCCCGGTGACGCCGCCAGCACCCTGCCAGCTCGTACGCTGGGTGACCTCCGAGCCGGAGCCGGCCGGGGTGACCGTCCATGTGGTCACCAACGTCGAATTCGCATCGCGCTCGGTGACAACCGAATTCGACACCGTGACGACGGCACGGACATTGCGGGAACGCTTCTGAGTGGCCTGCAACGTCCACTGCGCGACAGTGCCTTCGCCTGTGCCGCCTTCGATCACCGCGTAGTCACGGTAGTGCGACGAGAGAATACGCGGCCGGATGCTGCTGTAGTCGGCAATCGCTTCGAGCGTCTGCTGTGGTTGCGCCGACACGGTGATCGAACTACTGGCACTGACCAGTCCCACCATGAACTCCTTGTCCGGGGCGGCGTCTCGACGGGTCGCCATGTTCCCCTGTATATACCGAATAAAAGCGGGTAGAGCCAGAGCGTGTGGCGAACTTCTCGCAGAATTCCGCATCCGACGTTCGCAACATATACGTGACACTTGTCCCGGATCATACCCTGGCGGTGGCCCTGCAGAATGGTCCGTACTAGCGTCGAGGGGTGGCAATGAGACTGTCAGGGAAGGCCGGACGCGCGCCGGCCACACGGGAATCAGGATTTGCCGCGCATCGGGCGGGTGTGGATCGGCTTCTGGCGAGCTACCGCGCAATACCCGACGGCGCCACCGTCCGGTTGGCGAAAAAGACGTCGAACCTTTTCCGAGCCAGGGCGCAGAACACCGCAGCCGGGCTCGACGTCTCCGGGCTGGACAAGGTCATCGCGGTGGACCCGGTCACCAAGACCGCCGAGGTCGCCGGCATGACGACCTACGAAGAGTTGGTCGCTGCGACCCTCCCACATGGACTGGCCCCGCTCGTCGTTCCGCAGCTCAAAACCATCACGCTCGGCGGCGCCGTCACCGGACTCGGGATCGAGTCCACGTCCTTCCGCAACGGCCTACCGCACGAATCGGTGCTCGAGATGGACGTGCTCACCGGCGCGGGTGAGATCGTCACGGCGACCCGGGACAACGAGCACGCCGATCTGTTCCGTGGGTTCCCCAACTCCTACGGGACCCTGGGCTACGCCGTCCGGCTGAAGATCGAACTGGAGACGGTGCAACCGTACGTTGCCCTGCGCCATGTGCGTTTCCACACGTTGCGCGCACTGCAGGAGACCCTCGCCACCATCGTCACCGACCAGGCCTACGCCGGCGAACCAGTCGACTACCTCGACGGTGTCGTGTTCTCCGCCGAAGAGAGCTATCTCACGCTCGGCCGCCGAACCGACGAGCCGGGCCCGGTCAGCGACTACACCGGGATGGACGTCTACTACCAATCGATTCGGCACCGCGGCGCCGAGGCCGACGGCCCGTCCCAGCCGCCCAAACGCGATCGACTGACCATCCACGACTACTTGTGGCGGTGGGACACCGACTGGTTCTGGTGCTCACGCGCGTTCGGCGCACAGAATCCGAAGATCCGCCGATTCTGGCCGAAACCCTACCGGCGCAGCAGCTTCTACTGGAAGCTCGTCGCACTCGACCACAAATACGACATCGGAAACAAGATCGAAGCTCGAAAAGGCAATCCGCCGCGGGAGCGGGTGGTTCAGGACATCGAGGTCCCGGTGCAGCGTACCGCCGACTTCGTCGAATGGTTTCTGCGCGAGATTCCCATCGAGCCGATCTGGCTGTGTCCGCTGCGTTTACGTGATTCCGGTCCCGACGATCGGGCAACCGACCGGGTCTGGCCGCTGTATCCCCTGAAACCGCGCCGGGCCTATGTGAATGTCGGCTTCTGGTCGTCGGTTCCCATTGTCCCCGGAGCACAGGAAGGAGCCGCCAATCGTGCCATCGAACGCACGGTTACCGACTTCGAAGGACATAAATCGCTGTACTCGGATTCCTTCTACGACAAGGATGAGTTTGCAGCGCTCTACGGCGGAAAACATTTCGCCGAGCTGAAGAAACGCTACGACCCCGACCAGCGTTTGCTGGATTTGTATTCGAAGGCGGTGCAACGCAAATGACGACATTCAAGGACCGTTCCGATGTCCTCGCCGACCTCGGAACCAAGCTCAGCATTGCCGAGATCTTCGAAACCCTCATCGAGGGCGAGGTTCCTATCCGATTGACGGCTTATGACGGCAGTGCGACCGGACCGGAGGATTCCGCGTTCGGGCTGGACATCAGGTCACCGCGCGGGATCAACTACTTGGTGACGGCCCCAGGCGATCTGGGAATGGCCCGCGCCTACATTTCCGGGGATCTGGTCGCCAGCGGGGTACACTCCGGCGATCCGTACGCCATCCTGAAGGCAATGGAGGGGCTGAAGTTTCGCCGACTTTCCGCACTGGCCCTCCTCACCATCGCGCGCTCGCTGGGCTGGGAGCGACTCAAGCCGATCGCCCCGCCGCCGCAAGAAGCTCTTCCGCGCTGGCGGCGCATCGCTTTCGAGGGCCTGCGCCACTCCAAGACTCGCGATGCCGAAGCGATCCACCACCACTACGACGTGTCGAATACGTTCTACGAACATGTACTCGGCCCGTCGATGACCTATACCTGCGCGGTCTACGGCGATGAAGAGTGGTCACTGGAACAGGCGCAGGAGAACAAGTACCGCTTGGTATTCGAGAAGCTGCGGCTGAAGGAAGGCGACCGACTGCTGGACATCGGTTGCGGGTGGGGCGGCATGGTGCGCTATGCCGCGAAGCGCGGTGTCGAGGTCATCGGCGCAACCCTGTCTACGGAGCAGGCGGACTGGGCTCAGAAGAAGATCGCCGAGGAGGGTTTGGCCGATCTGGCCGAGGTACGCCACTGCGACTACCGCGACGTCCCGGAGGACAATTTCGACGCGGTGTCCTCGATCGGCCTCACCGAGCATATCGGCGTGCAGAACTACCCGTTCTACTTCACCTATATCAAGAGCAAGCTGCGCGAGGGCGGCTTGTTCCTGAATCACTGCATCACCCGGCCGGGTAACACCCGCACCACCAAGGCCGGAGATTTCATCGACCGCTACGTGTTCCCCGACGGCGAATTGGTCGGCTCGGGCCGCATCATCTCCGAGATCCAGAACGTCGGCCTCGAGGTGTTACACGAGGAGAACCTGCGCGAGCACTACGCACTGACGCTGCACGAATGGTGCAAGAACCTGGTTGCGAACTGGGATGCCTGCGTCGCGGAGGCCGGAGAGGGAACCGCAAAGGTATGGGGCCTGTACATGGCCGGCTGTCGACTCGGCTTCCAGCGCAATGTGGTGCAACTGCACCAGGTACTCGGTGTCAAATTGCCCGACGACGGTAGCTGGACGGTTCCGCTGCGGCACTGGTGGCAGCCGTAGTCCGCTAGGTTCCGGTTCGACGGCCTCACACGGCCCGACTTCCGGCGTCGTCCAGGAGTTCGTCCAGAAACGCGGCAGGCACGTGCGTGTCGCCCAACTGGGTCGACGCCGGAAGGTCGACGCGCAGGACACGCAGAATGCCGACCACGCCCGGGCCGGCGTCCAACAGTGGCCTCGTCCAACCGAGGCCGGCACAGGTCGCCACTGCAGGTAGCAACAGCTTGGTAGCCTCGCCGACCCACCCGGCATCCGCCAGACATTCCGCGAGCAATAGCGAGGCATCCAGTTGCGCGCGTGGACGACGCCGCTCGAGCACATGGTCGTACAGTGCACGGGCGCGGCGCACCGCCCGATCTCTCGAGCCTTGCTCACGCTCGGCGAGTAGCAAACGGATCGCCGCCAGCTCTTCGGCCTCTGCGGTGAGTAACGCCGCCCCGGTCAGGCGGTGACCCGCCTGCAACGGCGTGGGCTCGCCGAAGTCGATGCTTCGGCGTTGGGTGGCGTCCAGCGGCAAGCCCAGCCGCAGCCGTTCGGATTCGATGCGTGCGCTCAATCGGAACAACAGGTTGTCCGCGGCCAAGCGGGCGCCCTTGTCCAACCGAGCGGCTGCGGTGAACAGGTCACCACGAATCGCCTTCACGCGGGCTCCGATGACAAAACTCGAGATCAGAAAGTCCACCGATCCCATCCGAGTGGCCAAGTCCTGGCTCTCGTCGAGCAAGCGATCGGCGGCGTCCAGGTCGCCGCTGCGATAGCTCAGCTCACCCAGGAGCGCACCGGCGATGTGGACGGTGTGCGAATGGGGCCCCGCCCGCTCCCGCGCAGCCTCGCACGCCTCCCGCAGACACCGATCCGCGGTGGCGATGTCCAGCTGCTCGTACGCGGCGGCCCCCTGGCCGCATCGGCCGAAGACGATGCCGAGCGGGTCTTTCGACCGCTGGTGGTATTGCTCGACCCATACCTGGGTCTGTATCGCACCGTCGAAATCGAACTCGCACAACCGCACGAATGTGGCCAGATTCGCCGCCGCCGAAACCGTCCACGCCGGCAATTCGTTCGGATGTTCCAAGCAGTGGCCGACCTGGTCCAGCACGCCATCGGTATGGTCACGGGCAACTTGGTCCGAGGCGGCGAGCACCGCCGCTTGGCAACGCTGCATCCGCATGTCGATATCGCTGGATGAGCCACCGGCCAGGATATTCGACAACCGGTTCAGTGCATTGCGGGCTGCGTCGGACTCCTGCAGGGTGATATTGGCTCGGGCCACTGCCATGAGCAACTTCGAGCGTGAAGCGACTTGTTGCATAGGCAGCTTGGACACGCTGTTCATCAGGGTGGCCAGCTGCGAGCCGTCGATCAGATCCATACCGCCGCCCTCGAGCAGGTCCAGGGCCATCTCCGGGTCCTGCGCCGCCAGCGCGTGATCGACCGATTTGCGCAATAGTTTGTTCTGCGAGTACCAATGCGAAGCCTTGCGGTGCAACGACTTCAATCTCTCCGGGTCGACGCGATCGAGCCGGCTGCGCAGGTACTCGGCGAACAGCGGCTGCATCCGGAACCATTCCGGGTCGTGATCGATGCGCCGGAGAAACAACTCGCGCTGCTCTGCCTGTTCGAGCAGCTGCTCTGCGTCCTTCTCGCCGGATAGCGCAGCGGCGAGCGAACCACACACCCGCTCGGTCACCGCGATCGACATCAGGAACTCGAGCATTCTCGGTTCCAGCGTGTCCAGGACGTTCTCGGCCAGATACTCGCGGATCCCATGATCGCCCTCGGACAAGGTGGCGATCAGCTCCACGGGGTCGGCCTGACCGCGCAACGACAAGCTCATGAGCTGGATGGCGGCCGGCCAGCCGTCTGTGGCCGTGTGGATTTCGGTGACCTGCTCGGGGGTGAGCGCAAAACCATTTCGCTCCACCAAGATCTCTCTGGTCTGTTCCTCGGTCAAGCGAAGCGCGGCCGAACCGATTTCGACGAGCTCGTCTTCCACCCGCATCCGACTCGTCGGAAGGCCGGACTGCTCTCGACTGGTCACCACGAAACGCAGGTGGTGACAACCGCTGTCCAAGAGGGCCTCCATCGCGTGATGCGCCCCGGCGTCGGTAATGCGATGCCAATCGTCGACGATCACCACGATGGTCTGGCCCGCGCTGTGGATCTCGTCGATGAGGGTGGGGATGACGAAGGCGGCGGCATCGGCTGGCCGTTCCTCGAGGACGCGGTCCAATCCGTTGCCGACGTCCGGACGTACCCGCCGGATCGCTTGGAGCAGATGGGCCAAGAACCAGATCTCGTTGTCGTCGTAGCGGTCGATTCCGATCCAGGCGACCGCGACCCCCCGCTCGGCGAGTTCGGCGCGCCACTGCGCGGCCAGCGTACTCTTGCCGAAGCCGGCCGGAGCATGGATCACAGCTAGTCTGCGCCGACCGCCCGCACGCAGAATGTCCAGCAACTGCGGGCGCGGCACCGGCTCGTGCGTGGGTTTCGGCGGACGAAACTTGGTCGCGGCAGTCGGCGGCATCGTCGAGGTAGCCATGGGCGGAGGTTGGTGCGGCCTGACCGGCCGCAGGGTCAACGGCCAACTGTGGCGCGCAGTGACCGCGGGTTGGGAGCCCGACCACGCCACCGTCGATTCGCCCACCGACGTTGTGAGCTTCGGTTCCGGTTCGGGCGCCACGGCATCCAGCAGCGCCATCTCGTCGGGCACCTCACCGTGCGCACGCTGCGCCGCACGCAGCATTTCACCGAACTCGTAGGCACTGGATGGACGGGCCGCCACGTCCTGGGCCATGGCTTCTTCGATAGCGGCGGCCACGTCGGAGGGAATGTCTTGTTCCCGAAGGTCGGGTACCGGCTGCGTCGTGATCCGCAGAAACTGCGCAACCACCCGCTCCCCCACCTGCCGCTCGAAAGCAGCATGTCCGGTGAGCAGGGCGAACAATGTTGCGCCCAGGCCATAGATATCCGATCGAACGGTCGGTTCGTCACCTTTGAGCACCTCGGGCGCAGTGAACGCCGGCGACCCGGTGATCAGACTGCTGGAGGTACGGAACGCGCCGGGAATCCGAGAAATACCGAAGTCGGACAGCTGGGGCTCGCCATAACCGGTGAGCAGGACATTGGCCGGCTTCACGTCCCGGTGAAGGATGCGCGCACGATGCGCGCTCTCGATCGCACCGGCCAGTTTCACCCCCGCCCGCAACGAGTCCGACCACGTCAACGGACCTTGATCCCGAATCAGCTTTTCCAACGACCCGCGCATGCAGTACGGCATCACGATCAGCGGCAGGCCGGTGGAGGTGACGGCCACCTGCAGAATGTCGACGATGTTCGGATGGCCCGACAGCCTCCCCATCGCTTGCTCTTCGCGAAGGAAACGTCCCCTGCTCTCCGGATCGATCTCCGAGGACAGCACCTTGACCGCAACCACCCGGTCCAAGGTGGTCTGGATACAGCGATAGACCACCCCGAACCCACCGTGGCCGATTTCGACCGCGCCGGACAGGCCCATCGCCTCGAGTTCATCGGTGATATCAGCGGACTCCATCAGGCGCGTAACCGATTCGGCCGCAGTCGATTCGGCTTCGTCCCGCCCCATATGCGCCTGTGGATTCACGGGATCACCTCGTCCTCGCACCCAACCAGAGACCAGCTGCGAGCCCGAACCGAACGTCACGGCGCCGGCCGGGACTACACATACTCCAACCTAGCGCGGCGCGAGAGCGCTGGGGAGTTCTTTCCTTCGAGGACGGGACCGGGCCGTCTCTGCGCAGGTCGACAGCATGGGGCGGGACACGACAAAGCCCGCCACCACAGGCGTGGTGGCGGGCTTACCGCTGCCTTCTACGCGATGGCTACTTGCGCAGCGAGGCCGGGACCTCGAAGCGCTCACCGTAGTGCTTGGCGAGATAGTCGGCACGGGCCACGAAAGCCTCCTGGCCACCCGGGTAGCCGACGATGAACTGGTGCACACCACCGGTCCATGCCGGGAATCCGATGCCGAAGATCGAGCCGATGTTGGCATCGGCGGTCGAGGTCAACACACCTTCGTCGAAGCACTTCTGGGTCTCGATCGCCTCCACGAACAGCATGCGGTCGATCAGATCCTGGAACGGGACCGAGTCCGTCGTGGTCTTGAAGTGTTCGCGCAGGCCGGGCCACAGACCGGTCCGCGTGCCGTTCTCGTCGTACTCGTAGAAGCCTGCCTTCTCCAGCCGGCCCGGACGCCCTTCGGACACCATGTAGTCGACGACGTCCGTCGCAGGGTGCCGTCTGCTCCCCATCGCGACGTCGCCCTGGCTCGCGGCCTCGCGGGTTTCGTTGGCGATCTTCTGCATGAGCTTGAGGTTCAGCTCGTCCGACAACTGCAGCGGCGCGGCCGGGTAGCCCGCCTGCAGCCCGGCCTGTTCGATGGTCGCAGGCTCGATGCCCTCGCTGAGCATGGCGATCGCCTCGTTGACGAAGGTGCCGATCACGCGCGAGGTGAAGAAGCCGCGGCTGTCGTTGACCACGATCGGAGTCTTCTTGATCGCCAGGGTGTAGTCGAACACTCGAGCCAAGGCCTCATCCGAGGTCTTCTCACCCTTGATGATCTCGACCAGCGGCATCTTGTCGACCGGCGAGAAGAAGTGGATTCCGATGAAGTCTTCCTGGCGCTTCACCCCGGTCGCAAGCCCGGTGATCGGCAGAGTGGAGGTATTGGAGCCCAGGAGTGCGTCGGCGGTGACGATGTCTTCGATCTCGTGGAACACCTTGTGCTTGAGCTCGGTGTTCTCGAAGACCGCCTCGATGACGAAGTCCACACCCGCGAAATCGGCCGGGTCGGCCGAGGGCGTGATCCGATCGAGCAGCGCCTTGGACTTCTCCTCGGTGGTCTTGCCGCGGGAGAGAGCCTTCTCCTCCAGCTTCACCGAGTAGCCCTTGCCGCGCTCGGCTGCTTCGATCGAGACATCCTTCAGCACGACCTCGTAGCCGGCCTTCGCGGAGACGTAGGCGATGCCTGCGCCCATCATGCCCGCGCCGAGCACGCCGACCTTGCGGATCTCCTTCTTCGGCACGTCCTTCGGCCGCGAGCCCCCGCCGTTGATGTGCTGCAAATCGAAGAAGAACGCCTGGATCATGTTCTTCGCGACCGGGCCGGTGAGCAGGTGCGTGAAGTACCGCGACTCGATCAGCGACGCGTTGTCGAAGTCGACCTGCGCACCCTCGACTGCGGCCGACATGATGGCGCGCGGCGCCGGCATGTTCGTACCCTTGAGCTGCTTGCGCAGGTTGGCCGGGAAGGCGGGCAGGTTCGCCGCGAATGCCGGCGACGAAGGGGTGCCACCGGGGATCTTGAAGCCCTTCTTGTCCCACGGCTGCACGCCCGCGTCCGGGTTGGCCTTGATCCATGCCTTCGCGGCCGGAACCAGCTCCTCGATGGAACCCACCAGCTCGTCGACCAGACCGATCTGCTTGGCCTTCGCCGGCTTGTTGCGCTGACCCTGCAGCAGCACCTGCATCAGGGCGGTCTGTAGGCCCAGCATGCGGACCGTGCGCGTAACGCCGCCGCCGGCGGGCAACAGTCCGAGCGTTGCTTCGGGCAGTCCGATCTGGCAACCCGGGACGTCGGCCACGATGCGGTGGTGCGTGGCCAGCGCGATCTCCAGACCGCCGCCGAGCGCGGCGCCGTTGATGGCGGCGACGACCGGCTTACCCAACTGCTCGAGGCGACGCAGCGGACTCTTGACCGCTGCCAGCTCGTCCATCAGGGCCTGGGCGTCGTTCGGGCCCACCTGCATCATGTTCTTCAGGTCACCGCCGGCGAAGAAGGTCTTCTTCGCCGAGGTCAGCACGACGCCGGCGATGCTGTCCTTCTCGGCCTCGAGTCGGTCGACCGTGGCGGCCATCGAGGTGCGGTACAGCTCGTTCATCGTGTTGGCGCCCTGGTTCGGATCATCCATCGTCAGCACGACGATGCCGTCCGCATCCTGCTCCCAACCGATCATGTTGGTTTCGCTCACAGCTCTGTGTCTCCTTGAATTATCAGCTGTCGGTTGGGCGTCAGACCCGCTCGATGATGGTGGCCACACCCATGCCGCCGCCGATGCACAGCGTGATCAGCGCGTAGCGGCCGTTGCGACGCTCCAGCTCGTCGACCATGGTGCCGGTGATCATCGCACCGGTCGCGCCCAAGGGATGGCCCATGGCGATCGCGCCACCGTTGACATTGAGCTTCTCGTCCGGGATGTCCAGGTCCTTCTGGAACTTCAGCACCACCGAGGCGAACGCTTCGTTGATCTCGACCAAGTCGATGTCATCGAGGGTCAGGCCAGCCCTGGCCAGCACCTTCTTCGCTGCGGGGGTCGGACCGGTGAGCATGATGGTGGAGTCGGCGCCGCTGGTGGCGGTCGCGACGACGCGCGCACGCGGGGTCAGACCGGAGGCTTTTCCAGCCTCTTCGGAGCCGACGAGCAGCAGCGCGGCGCCATCGACGATGCCGGAGCTGTTGCCGCCATGGTGGACGTGATCGATCTTCTCGACATAGTGGTACTTCTGCAGCGCCACCGCGTCGAAGCCGCCCATTTCGCCGATCATGGCGAACGACGGCTGCAGCTTGGCCAACGCCTCCGCGGTCGTGCCCGGGCGCATGTGCTCGTCGTTGTCCAGCACGACCAAGCCGTTCAGGTCCTTGACCGGAACGATCGACTTGGCGAAGTAGCCGCCGGTGGTTGCCGCGGCGGCCCGTTCCTGCGAGCGCACCGCATAGGCATCGACATCGTCGCGGCTGAAGCCTTCGACGGTAGCGATCAGATCCGCGGAGATGCCCTGCGGCACGAGGTAGGTGTCGTAGTTGGTCGCCGGGTCCATTCCCCAAGCGCCTCCGTCGCTGCCCATCGGCACGCGGGACATGGATTCGACGCCGCCGGCCAGAACCAGATCGTCGAAACCGGAGCGGACCTTCTGAGCGGCCATATTGACCGCCTCGAGCCCGGAGGCACAGAAGCGGTTGATCTGGACACCGCCGACGGTATCGGGCAGGCCGGCCACGATCGCCGCGGTGCGCGCGATATCAGCGCCCTGATCGCCGATCGGGGTGACCACGCCGAGGATCACATCCGAGATCTGGTCTTCGTCGAGGTTCGGGAAGCGACGGCGCATCTCCTGGATCAGACCAACGGTCAGGTCGATCGGCTTGACCGAGTGCAGCGAGCCGGTTTTCTTGCCACGGCCGCGCGGAGTGCGGATGGCCTCGTAAATGTAGGCCTCTGTGGTCATATCGGAGTGTTCCTTCCTAGAGGTGCGACGGCCGGACCCTCGTCCGTCCTCGGTGTGCAGCCACGCCGTTGGTGCGGCGCAGCTGCGGCTGACCTCGCCGATCGGCCTTGCGACCGACCGTTCCTAACGCTGTACAAACCGGTCGAACAACATCGGACGTACGCCTCGGCCACCCAGGTGTACCCGGGCATACCATAGAGCGAGGTCGTACCGACGTCGACGACTACCCACCGATGTTACCGCGCTGCGCGAACTCCGGTTAACTTAACGTCGACGCGACAGCGCTTGTCAACCATCCAGGGGCTCAACCATCCAGTGGTGTAGCACCGAGTTCACTCTTCAACAGTTCGAGCGCTACTTCGTCCGGGTCACGCCGATCGCTGGAAGCGACCGGCTCGGCCGCGGCGGCCAGCATTTCCTGCTCTTCCTCCGGTGTCGAGGCCGGGATAAATCCCGGCTCACCCCAGCCGGAACGCGTCGTGGACCCGCCGTCGGGCGGCGGCGCGTAGTGGGGCGCAGAGTCCACCGGCCGGGGATCGTCGGGCAGGTCGGGATAATCCGGTGGGGGGATATCGTCATCGGCATAGGGGTTGGGCGACCCCACCCGGTCTTCGTCGACGGGCTCGATCGGTTGCGCCCTGTTCTTCGCCTGGCTCGGACGGGAAAAACGTGGAGTGGTGGTATCGGCGCCGGCAGGTCCAGCCGGATGACCGGATTCTCCGCGCCCCGCCACTCGACTACCCGCCGACTCGTGTGTGCGATTCCCCGCAGCGGCGGATCGAGCCGGCACACCGCGCGGCGCGGGCGCAGCCACTTCCCACCGCACGTCATAGTCGTGCCCGAGCACCGCCCGCGTCGCCGCCCGCACCGCCTCCAGGTTCCGCGGATCCGACAATCGCTGCGCCAGCGGCGCGTGCTGATGCGCGAACACGATGACCGTGTCCTCGACCCGCGCGACGGCTGCGCCGGCCAACATCGCTTGCACGGCCGCACCGAATTCCCGGACCTTGGCGCGGATCTCGGCCCACGAGCCCTCCACCACACGCAACAGATCATCTCCGCGCAGCGCACCTGTGCTCTCGTCGTGCGCGACGGATTCTGCGGACACGACTTGTGAGGATCCACTCGGATGATCGGACAGCGCGCCCTGGGCAGTCGCACCCCCGGGCGAGGCGCCCGCACCTGCAGTCCGCGACGGACCAGCAGCATCGACGTCGGGCACGTCCACCGCGTCCTGCCGCGCCCGTCCCGCGGTCGCGTCGCCACGGGCACTACCCTGCTCGCGGCTTTCTCTACGCATCGCGGCCAACGCCTCCGCACCTCGTCGCCGCGACGGCGCCGATTCCGGTGCTCTCGGCGCAGGCGACTCCGACGGCGTCACCGGCGGTGACGAACCCCCGGGTAAGGCATCCGACGACCTGCCCCCCAGCCCTCGCTCGAGTCGTTCCAAGCGCTGCAGGGTAGCCGATTCGGCATCGGTGACCGACGGCAGCAACATGCGGGCACAGACCACCTCGAGCAACAATCGGGGTGCGGTGGCGCCGCGCATCTCGCCGAGAGCTTCGTGCAGGAGCTCGGCATACCGCGTCAGGGTCGCCGAACCCGATCGCTCGGCTTGCTCGCGCATCCGGTCGAGCACGTCACCCGGACCGGTGACCAGGCCGCGTTCGGTGGCTTCGGGTACCGCCCGAAGCAGGATCAGATCACGAAAGCGGTCGAGCAGGTCGACGGCGAAACGGCGTGGGTCGTGACCTGCCTGCATCACCCGGTCGACCGTGCCGAACAGTGCTGCCCCATCGTCGGTGGCCAGCGCTTCGACCGCATCGTCGATCAACACCACATCGGTGACTCCGAGCAGTGCAACCGCGCGGGCGTAGGTCACGCCCTCGGGGCCGGCGCCTGCCAATAGCTGGTCGAGCACGCTCAGGCTATCCCTTGGTGATCCGCCACCCGCGCGAATCACCAAGGGATACACCGCTTCGTCGACCGAAATCCCCTCCTGCTCACATACTCGGCCGAGGAGATCGCGCATGATCGAGGGCGGCAGCAATCGGAACGGGTAGTGATGGGTACGCGAACGGATAGTGGGTAATACTTTGTCCGGTTCGGTGGTCGCGAAAATGAAGATCAGATGTGCAGGCGGCTCCTCCACGATTTTCAGCAACGCGTTGAATCCCGCGGTGGTGACCATGTGCGCCTCATCGATGATGAATACGCGATATCGGGACTCGGCCGGGGCGTAGAAAGCGCGGTCGCGCAGTTCCCGGGTGTCGTCGACACCGCCGTGACTCGCGGCGTCGAGCTCGATGACATCTAGGTTGCCGTGTCCGCCCGGGCCGAGCGCCACGCACGATGGGCAGTTGCCGCATGGCGTGGATGTCGGGCCTTGGACACAGTTGAGCGATCTGGCGAGAATGCGGGCAGACGACGTCTTTCCGCATCCACGCGGGCCGGAGAACAAATAGGCATGATTGATCCGGCCCGTGTCGAGTGCAATGCTCAGCGGGTCCGTGACGTGCTCCTGACCCACCACCTCAGCGAACATCGACGGTCGGTACTTCCGGTACAGAGCCACGGTCCGAGGCTACCGGGAGCCACCGACGAACATTGCCCCACCCAGCGCAGCGATCCAGCGTCGACGGCGCACCGTTTTGTGATTCAAGTCACAACATTCAGGTCGCCTTCTTTGCGTCGAATTCCCCGCGCACACTTTAGCAACAATTGGGCAATCACTTTCATCGACTCGGGTAAATCGGAAAAACAATGTCGAATCACCGCTAATAGCTCGAGAAAGCGACTCGAAACCCGAATAGTGGAGGCTTTGGTGACATAACGAAACCGTCACCATGAGTGACAGCGATGCAATCTGCTAGCTAACGTGACAAGCGGCAACTTCGGTAGCCAAACCTTCATCAGGTTGGTGACCCCGGCCGGTCCCTCATCCCGGCCGGGGCACAACCAACGAGTTCGGTCCAGGGGTACAAGCGCGACCATTCCCACATCCGTCGGAGGAACCTCCACAGTGACGTCGTGTGACAACATCGCCGCCGCATGGCTGTCCGGTACCGACTTCGCGGACGATCGCGCCGCTGTTGCTCTGTTGAGCCGGGCCATCAGTCCGGCGGACTTCGCGATCAAGCGGGACTCGCTGCCGGTCGCCGCGGCCGCCGACCCGGCCACCGCCACCGCTATCCTGGAACTCCTCGAGCGGGGCCAGGTACCGACCATGGCCGCGATCCGCACCCTGAACACGCAGAACGAAATCCGGCGGCAAGCCGAACGAATCGAGCGCCTCGGGCGGCGAGCTCAACGCAGCATCGACGACTTCGGCCGGGTGCTGGCCAAACTCGCCGATGCTCACTGGACTGCGCACGGCTTCGGTCCCACTCGACGCGACGTCCTGTGCACCGAGCAGATCATGACACTCATCCGCACGCGCGTAGGCGACGTCCCGCCAGCGGCGGTCAAACATCTCTGGTTGATCGAACGCGCGCAGCGCGCCGGATGGATCGCCTCGAACGCCAACCCGCGTTCCCTGTGCGCCGCACGACGCTTCCATGCCGCGCAGTACGGCAACCGGGTGTCGCTGCGCCCGGTGAACACCATCGGCACGGTGATCGCGACCTACCTCACGGACTATCTGAACGAGCACGGCCATCCGCCACGCTGGTCGGTCGTCGCACAGGAGTTACGCGACGACCGCGGTCGACGAATCTTCCACAACACGGCCGACGCCCGCGCCCAGCAGCTCTGGCTGACCACCGCCGGGTGGGTGACCATGCGCGAGGGCCTGCCCATTCCCGGGCGCAGGGGCTCGAAGGCCATCCGAAGGTCCCGCGGCTGATCCACGTAAATCCCTGGATACGAACGCACCGACAGCTGATGGGTCGGACAAACCTCGACACGGTTCTGTTTGCAGTGTCCCAACCACCGCCGGAGGAATCAGTGAGCAAAGAAAGGAGCAACCGCATCAACGGGGGGCATGGCTGTATGGGGGGTGGACATGCAGCCTACATCTGCGGACCCAACCACCGGTTCGACCATCGGCGTGGCAGATGCCGTGGCGGGCGAGGCCGTATCGGTGTTGCTCTCGGGTCAGAGATGTTCTGCCAACCGCACTCCAACGATCCATTCCAACTTTCACTGAGCCAACGGTGGATACACCGCACCTGAGCCGACGCCAACAGCGCGGCCGAGGTCGAAGCCGTAGTAGCTGTCATGTCGCGCGGCGAGCATTCCACCGGCCATTCTGTGGCGAGCGCATTCCCACCGAGCGCGGAACGGATCCCAGATGAACACTCTCGGCCTCCCTCGGCGTCGGTAGGGCAAGGGCCTATGCGGCCCTTCACATCCAGAATTCGGGGGTAGGGCGATGCCGACGGCTACACCCGCGTTCGCTCAGCTCGAGCGAGGCACGATGTTCGAAGCAGTCGGAGAGTCCGGCCACACCAGCTCTCGGGCATTCGCTGCGCTCCGACCGCTGAATATTGCGACCGCCCAGGTCGACAGCCGCGGCTGGCAAGCGTGCGACACCATCCGCCCCCGGCTCGGCCGACTCCACCGCTGACTCGGCACAGCTGGCAATCCGGGAGTGACCATTCGGTAACTTTCTCGCAGCGCGTGTTGCGTGAAAGGAGTGAACCCGTGTCTTCGACCATCGACCCTGCGGCCACTGCCTGGCTGCTCGTCAGCACGGCCCTGGTCCTATTGATGACCCCAGGGCTGGCCATCTTCTACGGCGGGATGGTGCGCACTACCGGCGTACTCAACATGCTGATGATGAGTTTCGTCACAATTCCGCTCGTCACAGTGGCCTGGCTTCTCGTCGGCTACACGATCGCATTCGGTGACGACGCAGGCGGCGGCCTGATCGGCGACCTGAGTCACTTCGCCATGAGGGGCATCGACCCCGACTCGGTACACGGCTCGGTCCCCGAAATGTTGTTCGCCACGTTTCAGTTGACCTTCGCCATCCTGACCGCAGCGCTGATCAGCGGCGCCATTGCGGATCGGGCCAAGTTCGTCGCGTGGATGACCTTCGTGCCCCTGTGGGTCCTGGCGGTGTATGCGCCGATCGCCCACTGGGTCTGGGGCCCGGAAGGCTGGCTGGCCTCGTTCGGCGCACTGGACTACGCCGGCGGCTTGGTCGTCGAGATCGCCTCCGGCGCCTCGGCATTGGCTCTCGCGATCGTTCTGGGGCCACGTATCGGGTTCAAGATCGACGCTATGCGGCCGCACAATCTGCCCTTCGTGCTACTCGGTGCTGGCCTGCTCTGGTTCGGCTGGTTCGGATTCAACGCCGGTTCGGCTCTGGCCGCGGATGGCATTGCCGCGGCGGTCTTCTCGAACACATTGGTCGCTGGCTGCCTGGGCATGCTCGGCTGGCTAGCAGTGGAGCAGATCCGCGATGGCAGGCCCACGACGTTCGGTGCGGCCTCCGGTGTCGTGGCCGGGCTGGTCGCCATCACCCCATCCTGCGGATCGATCGACACCCTCGGTGCCCTTCTGGTCGGGTTGGCGGCCGGCGTGGTCTGTGCATTTGCGGTCGGCTGGAAGTTCAAGGCAGGCTACGACGATTCACTCGACGTGGTGGGCGTGCATTTCGTCGGCGGGGTCGTCGGCACCGTCTCGATCGGCCTGCTGGCCACCGAGGTGATGACAGGTGGCGTCGAAGGGCTGTTGTTCGGCGGAGGGTTCGCTCAACTCGGTAAGCAAGTGGTCGCCGTCCTCGTGGTCGCCGCGTATGCGTTCGGGATCTCGTTTGCGCTCGGCAAGGGTATCGACAAGATCATCGGCTTCCGCGTGAGCAAAGAAGACGAGGCGGCGGGAATCGACTTCGCGCTCCATGCGGAAACGGCCTACGCCGAGGGGGTACACGGACACGCGCCACGCCGGCACGGTGAAACTCATCTGGCTCGCGAGCTCGCACACGAACGGACGACCTGATCGGCCGGCCCGACCAGGCGAGTCCCCGGCCGGATGCTTCGTGATCTACATCATATTTGCTACGCGCGGGTAGTGAGATTGCCGCGTAGGCTCCAGGCCATGCCACCAACGGCGACACCCGGGAGTGCGACGACAACGGCCAGGGATGAGACAACGGCCAGGGATGGATACAGGGCCATGAACGCCTACACCGTGCGCCCTGATCGGTTCGACCGATCGGGGCGAGATCAGCTCGTCGATGTCCGCGACCTGCAGGCAGCGCTACCCGGCATCCGTCGATTGCGCAGCTGGGCGCGTGAGGCGCTCGCGCTACGTTCGGGCGAGCAGGCCGCGGAAGTCGGCTCGGGTACCGGCGCCGAAGTCCTCGCTCTCGCCGAGGCGGTCGGTCCAACCGGCAGTGCGGTCGGCATCGAGCCCGACCCGCATCTCCTCGCCACGGCGCAGCGGCGCGCTGTCGAAGCCGGCTCCACAGCCACGTTTCACTCCGGCGACGCATACGGCATGCCGTTCGGCCCGGACAGCTTCGACGCGGTGCTGTGCGAGCGGGTCTTCCAGCACCTGACCGCGCCCGCCCGCGCTGCTACCGAAATCGCACGCGTGCTACGGCCCGGCGGACGCGCAGTGGTGACCGACAGCGACTGGGGCACCGCAATCGTGCACCCCGGTGACCGTCGAGTGGCGCGCGAAGTGATCGATACGCTGGTGTCGGCGACCACGAACCCGCTGTCCGGACGGCGCATCCCCGGCCTGCTCAGCGAAGCCGGCCTCGTCGTCGACGATGTCGGCTCGCAAGCGTTGGTACAGGACCGCAGCGTCGGCGCCGGCTCACTGGTCAGCAGAATCTCGGCCATGGCAGTAGCGCGCGGAACGATCAGCCCGGCACAGCGCGAGCAGCTGCTCGCCGACCTCGAGGCCGGCGCGACCAGCGGAGACATTCACCTCTCGGTCACTGTGTTCGCTGTCCTCGCACACAAACCTCGGTGATCGGCCAGCGATCGTGCCGACCGGGCCGCGCACTTCACGACGCCGCGGCCTGTGGGCGGATCATCGCCCACAGCGACGCATACCGCGGCAAACCCTAGGTGCCGAGCAACTTCTCGGTGGCCGCGAGCAACACACACGTCGCTACGCCGTCCATCGCCTTTTCCAGCTCGGAAAGCGTGGGAAAGCTCGGCGCGATCCGAATATTCTTGTCCTCCGGATCTTTCCGGTATGGAAAGGCCGAACCTGCCGCCGTCAGTGCGATGCCTGCGTCCTTTGCCAGCGCGATCACCCGGGCAGCGGTGCCCTCCAAGACATCCAAGCTGATGAAGTAGCCGCCCTTGGGCTCGGTCCACGAGGCTATTTTGGACGGACCGAGACGGTCCTCCAATACCTTCCGCACCAAGGCGAACTTGGGCTCCAGGATGGCGCGATGCTTCTGCATATGTGCCCGGACTCCCTCGGCATTGCCGAAGAAGCGCAGGTGACGCAGCTGGTTGAGCTTGTCCGGTCCGATGCTCTTTCGTGCCACATGGCGCAGGTACCAGTCCAGATTTTCGGTCGAAGCGCCGAAGAAACTCACGCCGGCGCCAGCGAAAGTGATCTTCGATGTCGAGGCGAAGACCAACGGACGGTTCGGATTACCGGCCGCGGCGGCCCAACCGAGAACGTCGAGTACCGGGGCAGCGGTGTCGGTCAATGGATGCACCGCGTAGGCGTTGTCCCAGAACAATCGGAAGTCGGGAGCTGCGGCAGGCATCGAGACCAATTCGCGGACAACGTCTTCGGAATAGACGATGCCCGTGGGATTGGAGTAGTTGGGTACCGCCCAGAGGCCCTTGATCTGGGGGTCATCGGCCAGCAGTGCTGCGATGGCATGAGTATCGGGGCCATTGTGGCGCATCGGAATCGAGATCATCTCGAAGCCGAGCGCCTCGGTGATCGTGAAGTGCCGGTCGTAGCCGGGGGTAGGACACAGGAACTTCGGGGTGTCCTCGGCGACCCAGCGACGCTCGGAGTCGCTGGCGCCGTACACCATCGCGTACATGATCACGTCATGCATCAGCTCCAGGCTGGCGTTGTTGCCTGCGAGCAGGTTGTCGACCGGGATGTCGAGCAGCTCACCGAAGATGGCTCGTAGTTCCGGGAGCCCACGAAGGCCACCGTAATTACGACAGTCGGTACCGGCGCTGTCGCGGAAGTCCCCTTCGCCGGGTAGTCCGAGTAACGGGGCGGACAAATCGAGTTGTTCCGGAGAAGGCTTTCCTCGGGTCAGGTCCAGCGTCAGCTTCTCGGCTCCGAGCTTCGCGTAGTTCGCGGATTGGGTCTCGTGCTCGCGCGCGAGCTCCTCGTGGCTCATCAAACCGATCTGCGTTTGCCGGGGCATCCTGGGCAGCCTTTCAAGCAGCGAAGGGACGTTGAGGTGGCCGGACCGTTGCACGACGGTGGCCGAACATCGGTCCATGCAGATGCGTACGCATCCGCGGACGGCACTCACGTTACCCGTGTGCGGCCCCGAATTGGAGGCTCTCTCCGACGGTGAAGAACCAGATCTACGCGAGCCCTCTGAAGGGGACCCCGCGCACCCGGCAGAGCCCGTTGACCCTTGCTGCCTTCCGGCCCTGGGGGGGTTCACAGGATGCGCGCCGCGCGGGATCCGCCAGCTAGTGTAGCGGCTCCGCCCCAGCTTCATTCGCCGGGTCCGTCATGGTCTGTACGGACACTTTCACCTCGCCTCCGGTCCCTGTTTGGCAACCGAAGGGGGGCTACCGGTATGCTGCTGCACGGAGGATTCGCCTAGTGGCCTATGGCGCTCGCCTGGAACGCGGGTTGGGTTAACGCCCTCAGGGGTTCAAATCCCCTATCCTCCGCTGAACCGGCCGAGGTCGGGGGCGGTTTTCACCGCACCCGGCCTGGGCCGTCGACAACAGTGGTCAACAAAACGGACATCTGAGCCGTCGCATGGCGGGCCGGGGTCAGGTGCCGTAGGGGCGTTCGTTCCTCGCCGTATACAGCGCGCCGCCCCACCAGGCCAGCTGGTCGAGCATCGTTTTGGCAGCGGTATTGCACCCCTTCGGCTCTCGCGGCAGCCCGTTGTCGTCGAACCGGTCCCATGCACCGTGGAAGCTCACGGTGTCGCGGATGCTCATGGCGTGCACTTCACTCAGGACCACCCTCAGGTGCTCCACCGCCCGCAGCCCTCCGGAGACTCCGCCGTAGGAGACGAAGGCGAACGGCTTTGCCTGCCACTCCTTCAGGTACCAGTCGATGGCGTTCTTCACGGAGGCCGGGTAGCTGTGGTTGTACTCGGGCGTCACCAGGACGAAGCCGTCGGCGGCGGCGAGGCGCGGTGCGAGCGTCCGGACTGCCTCCAGCTCCTCCTCGTCGCCGAAGTCCGGTAGGTTGACCTCGGCCAGGTCGATGACATCGATCTCCATGTCGCCGCGCTGTCGAGCCTGCCCGACGAACCAGTCGGCGACCACTGGTCCGAACCGGCCCTTACGGGTACTACCGACCAGCACAGCGATCTTCAGTGGGTACGCCGGCATAGTGCATCCTTTCGTTCATGAGGGGATCTCCGTTCCTCCACCACCCGCCGGGCTCATACACGACGATCCTTGGCGTGATGGCGAACAGGTTTCGGTGCCCAATACTGTCCGACTTATACATAGGTTCAAGTCAAGTAACGTGGTGACATGAGCGACACGACCACCATCCGGGGGCTGACGGTCGGCGACTTGGCCCAGCGCAGCGGCGTCCCGGCCTCAGCGCTGCGTTTCTACGAACGCCAGGGTCTCATCCAGAGCCGGCGCACATCCGGCAACCAGCGCCGTTACAGCCGCGACGCCCTGCGCCGTATCGCGTTCATCAAAGCCTCCCAGCGGGTTGGCATCCCGCTGTCCATGATTGCGGACGTACTGGCCCTGCTGCCCGATGGACGCACCCCCACCAAGGACGACTGGCGTCGGGTCAGCGACTGCTGGCGGGCGGATCTGGACGCCCGGATGAAGCTGCTGGCGCATCTCCGCGACGAGCTGACGGACTGCATCGGCTGCGGTTGCCTATCCCTGGAGCGGTGTGCGCTGGCGAATCCAGATGACGCTCTCGGCAGCGAGGGTCCGGGCGCGCGCCGGCTACGTTGATGCGGTCACGACCGAGCTCTTCCAGCCCGGTCTCGGGTCCGACGAACTCCAGGCCGTGGCGGATGTCTTCGAGAGCAACAACTGGGACACGGCTCTCGCATCAGGGGTTCGAGGAAGAGTTCGCCGCGCATCTGGGCGTCCCGGCGTCCCGGCGTCCCGGCGTCCCACCTGATGTTCATCAACTCGGCGCCAAGGACGCGGGGCATGTTCCATGGCCGAAGCACGGCCCGGTGGGCTTCTGATGCCATGGCGGTCCACCTCCTGAGCTGCCCACGGCCGCCCCTGCCTCGACAGGCCACGACTTGACTTGAACACGACTTCAACTTCTAGGTTCGCTGGCAGTGGTCGGCGGTGCCGTACATCGACCACAAATCCCCTGACGTCGATGGAAGGTGCACTATGGCGGCTCGAGAGTCGAAGCGGGCGGGGCGGCGAGAGTGGTGGGGTCTCGCTACCCTGGCCCTGCCGACGATGTTGGTGGCGATGGACCTCACGGTGCTCCACCTGGCGGTGCCGGCGCTCAGTGAAGCGCTCGAGCCGAGCAGTTCGGAACTGCTCTGGATCACTGACATCTACGGCTTCCTCATCGCCGGCTTTCTGATCACGATGGGGTCGCTCGGCGACCGGATCGGCCGACGTCGGCTGTTGTTGATCGGTGCATTCGGGTTCGGCGTCGCGTCGTTGCTGGCGTCGTTCTCCACCACACCGGAGATGCTTATTCTCACCCGGGCGCTGCTCGGCGTCGCCGGGGCCACGCTGATGCCCTCGACGCTGGCGTTGATCCGCAGCATGTTTCAGAGCCCGGCGCAGCGCGGGATGGCGATCGGTGTCTGGATGACCAGCTTTGTCACCGGGACCGCGATCGGACCGCTGATCGGTGGGGTTCTCCTCGAATCCTACTGGTGGGGTTCGGTGTTCCTCCTCGGCGTGCCGGTGATGGTGCTATTGCTGATCATTGGCCCGATGCTGCTCCCGGAGGTGGCGGATCCCGTCGCCGGTCGCCCGGACCTGCTCAGCGCTCTTCTCTCGCTGGTCACCATTCTGGCCGTAGTGTTCGGGTTCAAGCAGTTCGCCGAGGGGTCCAGCGATCCGCTGCCATGGGCGTGCATGGCCCTGGGCGCCGGTCTCGGCTGGATCTTCTTTCGCCGGCAAAAGTTTTTGCAGGACCCCCTGCTCGACCTGGCGTTGTTCACCCGCCGTACATTCGGGGTGGCCGTCGCTATGCAGACCCTGGCGGTCTTTGCGATGGCGGGCGTGCAGTTCTTCGCGGGCCAGTACCTTCAGCTCGTCCTCGGCATGTCCCCGCTGCGAGCCGGACTCTGGTCCCTGCCATGGACGCTCATGGGCATCACCGGGTCGATGCTGGCGCCGCTTGCCGTCCGCCGCATCTCACGGTCGGCAGTGATGGCGGGCGGCCTGGCGCTCGGCGCCGCGGGGTTCGGTGCTCTGGCAGGAATCGACTCGACCGCAGGGCTCACCGTGCTGGTGGTCGGCATGGTCATCGCATCCCTCGGCATCTCCGGCGCAATGGCCCTGAGCACAGACCTGGCCGTCGGGTCGGCTCCCGAAGAACGCGCCGGGTCGGCGGCGGCCATCTCCGAGACCGGAAGCGAGCTCGGCCTCGCCCTGGGCATCGCGGTACTGGGCAGCATCGGGGCAGTCGTCTATCGCCAGGAACTGGCCGGGACCGCGCCCGTCGCAACCCCGCCCGAGTCGTTGGAACTCGCCACGGAGACGTTGGGCGGGGCGGTCAACGTGGCGGCCGAGCTGCCCGGCGGGGTTCGAGACACTCTGCTCGCCTCTGCTCATGAGGCGTTCACCACAGGGATGGCGGTGACATCGGCGATCAGCAGCGCGGTGCTGATCGCCCTGGCGATCGCCGTCAGCATCCTGCTGCGCGGGGCGCATCGAGACAACGACCGAGCACCCCAGCGTGCCGGCGCCGACCACGAGCCGGCACCACCCGCGACAACGTTCCCGCCCGAGACGACACCTTAGGAGCTCGAGTTCGTCATGCGTGTACTGATCGGCACCCTCCCCGCCGCGGCGCACTTCTATCCGGTCGTGCACTGGCCTGAGCTCTCTCGGTCGCGAGCCACGATGTCTGCGTCACAACGCATCCGGACATGAACGAGAAGCACGTCGACTCACACGAAACTCAACGACCATCGACCGGGTTCAGCTTGTGGTGCCCCCGCCATCACCGGCGGAACCAGCTATCGATGACTCGACCAATTGCCCTAATTGCCACAACGGAAGGCATGGATTTGTGGGAATGACGTCGGAACCTGCCGCGATGCCTCGCTCCTCGAGGAGGGTGCCCTGCCGGTCACTCCATGTGCCGACAGTCGGAGGCCACTTCGATGGGTCACCGTGGACGACTGGCGATCAACGTTTCGACTCCCAGCGGCTCGGTCGCCACACCGGAGGGGTACCGGCGCAGCCAGCTGTGCGCGCAGGTCGGCGGCAAACGCCACGCAGCGTTCCTCGGAACCGAACTGGCCTGGATTGGAATACGAGAAAGAGAATTGCAGGCCGACGATCGCCTCGACCTCACGTTGGAAGGTCCATTCCCAACGAAGGACATCGACGTCATGGAACGGCAACCGGGCCAGCACCGCGTAGTGGGACTCCGAGGATCGGCGGTAGGTGCCGGAACCGGCGCGGCGACCTGGACCGAGGTACTCGGCTCGGACGGACGAAACCACGTCGTTCCACGGCGCGACCGCGGCGTGGTCGCACAGTTCCGCGTGACGACCACCACCGCACCGAGCATGTCGGCGTCGGGGTCGATCGCAAAGACCTTCGACACCGCCGGGGTCGCCGCGATCAGTCGGTAACACCTGCGGAGTTGGCCAGGGATCGCAGTGACTGCGACACTCGGCGCTGCTGGTCGGCTGTGGCACGTACGGTTGCCTTGACGGTGCCCGACGCTCGGAAATGCTCTGGAGCGGCCACCCGCGATTCCAAAAGCGCCTCGATAGCCGAGTCCGGGTCTCCAGCGAGAAGGTGCGCGCGTGCGGTATCCACCCAGAAGTAGGTGAGACGCTCGGCTGCGAGATCAGCTGGGAGCCGAGTGTTTCGAGAGATTTCCAGCGCGGTGCCTGCCTCGCCGAGTTCGACTTCGGCGGCGATTCGGTGCAGCTTCACGTTTGCCGGTCCGACCACGGTGTCGAGTACCACCATGTCCGGGATGTTCGCCGCGAGCCGTTCGGCTTCGGCCAAGTGATCACGAGAAACATCGGATCGGCCGAGTGTGGCGGATATCGTACCGGCGCGCATATGGAGGGTCGACAGTACTGCGGCAGCAGTCCGATCCGCGTCGGCGAGCGGGGCAAGGTCAGCGACTGTCCGGTCGATAAGCTTCATCGCCTGCCGTCCGGCGCCGATGCGAGCGAGGGTCGCGGCTTTCAGATAGTGAACCGATGCCACACGAAGCGGATCACCGGATTTTCCTGCTGCCCACAGCATCCTTTCGGTCGCGGTCATGCTGAGATCGGAATACCCGAACTTGTGCGCCAGCGAGTTTGCAGCACGGTAGGCATCGGTGAGCAGTGCGTAGGCGGGCTTGCCGTGCTCTTGTCCCGCTATGAGTAGTTGGTCTACCAGACCGGGAAGCACTTCGCCGATCTTGCGGTACCGGGCGCCGCGCCGCCATACACCGACCCGGGCGACCATGGGGGCGAGGTCGGTCAAGGCCGTCGGCTCCAAGTCGTCGTCCATGAGGTCGACTGCGGCGAGTGTGCGCCGGATTATCGGCAGTACATCCAAGGTCTGCACGTCCTCGGTGTCCTCGGCGTACAGTTTGGAAGCGTCTATACCGAGCGCATCGGCGATACGTCCGACCCAGAAAGTCGATGGGCTGGAATGGCCCGACTCGACTTGTCGGAGGGTGGAATGCCCGACATGGGCTGCCGCGGCGAGCTGCTGGGCAGTCAATCCCTTGATCTTGCGGTAGCGGGCTATGCGGGCGCCGACCGAGTCGTCCTTCTTCACCCCAGAACGGTAGCATCGAATTTTCGAACATTATTCGAACATTCCAGTGTTCCACCAGGTTTAACGTCGATGTTGCATCCGACGCTGTTTCCGCCTCAGGTGCCCACCACATCCATGCACATACACCCTGGGGGTCGCCCATGCCCGCACCAGAAACCCATTCGCCGCACGAGGTGCCAGAGAGGTCGTTTACACCCGAGGCAACGAAGACCGGTCCGATTCCGCGCGCGAACTTCGATGCCGCCTGGTGGAATGCGCATCCGCTCGGCATAGATGCTTTGCGCCACAGGTTCGGCGAAGATCCGGAGCTCATCAACGGCCAGGTCTGACGACCATCCGTATTCCGGCGTTGGGCGGCCCTCACCCCCAGCTCCGGGTGGACTCCTCATCCATGCAGCAGGAGGAACGCGACATGGAAATTGTTCTCTCCCTGTTTCTTACCGCTCTCACGCTGGTTGCGGTCATAGCTGCGTCTCCGGGCACCACCCGCAGGCATCGCCACGAGCTCAGTGTCTCCGAAATCCAGACCCGGATCACTGCTGAACGTCGCCGGGCAAGAGTCGAGGTCGGGGGTTGCTGTGACCGATGAAGACCGCGCACGCATCGACCTCGACGATGCACTACTCGACCGATCGGTACTGCCGTACGCGTGGCCGCACGAGCGTCCCGACCGGCCGCCAACCGTGGAGGGTGCGCATTGCGCCATGCAGCGACATGTCTCGTGTCCGATCGATATCTGTGCCCGTAAGCGGGCCGCGCACGATGTGTTGGTCGAGGCCGGTCACATCGTGCCGGACCCGCGCAACTCGAAGAACCTCCCGTGACCACCACGACTGGTGACGGCCACGACGACGGGGTGGTGGTGGTGGCCTGGCTGCAACGCGACGATGGCTCGTGGTGGGCGGTCGACGGGTTCGGGACCGCTTGGCCAGTAAAGGCATCTACACCCACACTCGCTGAGCTCGACGCCCATGTGCAGGCCGCACTCGGCACGATAGGCGACCCGATCGACGTGGCCCCGCTATCGGTCGTCGACACAGTCGCCGCAGAGGCCTGGCGAAGCGAAACCAGAGGAGGCGAAACCGTTCTCTGATCGACAAGTCAATCGCCGAATACGCGGCCCGGTCAGCGCGCGTGAAAGGTCCCTGGCATGTGTTGGGGTCTTGCCGTGCCTTCACCCGAGGTGGCTATACGTCCAAAGCGCTGTGGATTCCAGGACGTGCGCTGTGAGTTCGGCCGATGGGTCGTGCGACTGATGGACAGGGCCGATGCCCGGCGCCGCACGGTAGGGGCGCCCTTCTCGTCTTATACCTGGACAGGGTGCACGTACCGATCATCCCCGCAGCTGGGCGTGTGCGCCGCTGTACCCAACGCGCCATGCCCTGAGGCACTAGATCTCCCATTCCCGCTGGAAGTCCGGGTGGTCACTCCATGGCGCCGCGAGGCAGCGCAACATGCGATCGTTCGGGTTGCCGCGGGCGCACACCTCGGCCAGGGCGAGCATGTAACGGCGGGCGTACGCGGCGCGCAGAATGCGGGCCGGGTCGTGTCGTGCGACGTGGTGGCCCGCGGCGTGGGTGTTGTCGTCGCCGACTTCGGCGACGAGGCCGGGGACCGCCGTGCGGATTGCCCGGGAGTTCTGGTCGTAGGACCAGTCGCGGTGGTCGGGGTCGATCGCCTGCGCGGCGTTCTCGTCTTCTTCGAGCCGGGCAACGATGAAGTCGGCAATGTTCATGCCCGTTTGGACGTATCGGGTGGCCCGCTCGTTCCGCCGAACGGGGAATCCATCGCAGCTGCGACAGTAGAAGCTATTCGCCTGTGAGTCACTATTCGTCGAGTGCCTCTCGAAGGGTGTGCCGCCTCCGCCGGCGATGCGATGATCTCCCGGTGACTCAGTGGCTTCCACTCCTCGGTTCCTTCGTCGTTGGCGTTGTGGCATTGATCGGCATACTGATCAACAACCGAACGAATCGCGCCGCGGTCGACGCAGCGGACGAGCGGAATCGCGTAACTCTCGATGCTGCACGGCACACCACGGAGTTGGCCTTAGCGGCGACACAGCGCCACGAGCACGAGCAGTGGCGCCGCGAGTCCGTGCTCGCCGCGGTGTCTGCCGTGTTGGCGATCTCCGGCACAGTCCGACAGCAGTTGTTGCACTGTGAGCGATGGCATGCCGACGAGGTGGACCACATTGCCGAAGAGATACGCCGAACCATCACACGATCACAAGACTCGATCAGCAGCCTGCGGGTCGTATCCCACCGCAAGATTCCCAACCGGTGCGAGGACCTGATGCGCACACTCACCGCGGCGCTGAACATCACGGTGCAGCGACGGGGGATCGAACTCGACGGTGAGGCAACGGTGGAAGAGATCACCGATATTCAGGCTCTGTGGGCCAGGGCGATCGAGAACACCGTCGAGGAAGAACGCACGGTGGTCACCGCGGCCCGAGCCGAATTGGATATCAAGATCACCCAGGAACTTCAACGCTCCACGGCCCAACCGGCCCCGTCGCACGCCACGGCCGTCACATAGGCCGAACGGCGCCCACGTCACATGCCTGCCGAGGTGAGAGCTTCGATGGTGTCGGCAATCGCATCGCGCAGGTGCTGCGCGTATTCATCGAGGTCGGGAACGACCGCCTGGTCGGCATGCAGCGACACGACGATGGTATCGCCGAGGCCGTGTACGCCGTGGGTGAGGTGCATGACCGCGCCGAGCGCGGGGAAACCACTGGAGAACCGGACAGAGCCGCCGCCGAAAGCAAGGTCGGCGCGGCCGCGGTCGACACTGGAGACGACGGTATGGCCCGCAATCGAGTCGGGAACACTATCGATCGGATAGCGTTCGACGTCACGGCGCAGGATGACAGCGGGGATGGCCGCTGTGACGCGATCCTCCATCGACAGTAGGGGGTGGCGCGCGCGGGAGCGGCGAGCGGCGAGTTCTGCGGCGATCTTCCCGGCTCGTCGTCGCAGATCTGGTTCCGCGACGAACAAATCGATACTCAGGCTTCGATAGTTGTTGCGTGGACCGGTCCCACGCGTGGTGGGCGGTTCGGGCAAGGCCATGGGCACTTGGGCGCCGAGGCGCTCGACCGGCTCACCCCGGCCGGCCGTATAGCGCGACAGCGCCGATGACACTGCGGTCAGGAGCACCACTGTGACGGTACGGTCGGGCACCCGCAACTGTTCGGCTTCGAATACCAGCATCCGCACCTCTCGTCGCGAGATGCGTTTCTCTACTTGTCTATTGACACAAGAGGGCACAAAACCGGGTCCAGCGGGGGGCACCCGGCCCGACTCGGTCAGCGACATCAGCCGCTGGCGCGCCCGAAAAGCTCGATACCCGCGCGCCACGGTCGACACCAGCCGAATCGGCATACCCAGCAGTCCCGTCACCGAGCCGATCAGGACCCCATTGGATGCCACTCCGGCCCGCGCCGGCGGTGGCGTCGTCGCACTGTCGGTCGATTCGGTGGAGAACAAGGCACGCCCGATCTGCGAGGCTCGCTGCCCATCGGCCAATGCATGCGACAGTTGGAGCACCGCAACGACGGCGGCCCCACTTCCTGGTCCCGGTGCGTCGACGATTCCGCGGAACACGTGCACACGCCAGGGGCGCACGGTGGCGTCGACGCCGCTACCGAGCAGTCCACCCAGCGCATCCAGCACCCGCAACCACGTGGGTTCGGCCAACCGATGTTCCAGGAATTGCTCGGCAATGAATTCGCATGGGCGCCATTGCGGATAGTCGAGGTCCCAGGGCAACTCACGAAGCCGGACCCTTAGGTCGGCGATACCGGCGCTGCGCTGCGCAACCATGGCACGCAGTTCCTCGGTCGGGCGGCCGAGGTCGGTGAAGCAGTACAACACGAACACGTCGTTACGGATGCGTTTGGACAACCAATACAGGGTGGCGTCCTGCGCTGCCATCACGCTCACAATCAGCACGATACCGAGCCTGCTGTGTATCGGACATATTGGACAGGCGTGTTCTCGAGCGTAGGCGCGCCGAACAGCCCATCGCGTCCACAATCCACCGCTGCTACAGTCTGTAGTAGTTGCAAGGCATACCACTCTCACGAGAGCGGAATATCGACCATGGTGGACCTGGCCCCGAAAATCGCTGCGCAAGCCGACGAGGCGGATGAGCGGTATCGTGCCGCTGCGTTCGTGAATCGGTCGATCAACAAGGTGTTTCCGACGCATTGGTCGTTCCTGCTGGGCGAGATCGCGTTGTACAGCTTTGTGATCTTGTTGTTGTCGGGTGTGTATCTGACGTTGTTCTTCGATCCGTCGATGAGTGAGGTCGTCTACGACGGGGCATACCAACCGTTGCGTGGCGTGACGATGTCACGGGCGTACGAGACGACGTTGAACATTTCCTTCGAGGTGCGTGGCGGGCTGTTCGTGCGTCAGGTGCATCACTGGGCGGCGTTGCTGTTCGCGGCGTCGATCATCGTGCACTTGCTGCGGATCTTCTTCACCGGCGCCTTCCGCAAACCACGGGAAGCGAACTGGGTGATCGGTTCGCTGTTGCTGATCTTGGCGATGTTCGAGGGATTCTTCGGCTATTCGCTGCCCGACGACCTGCTGTCGGGCACCGGCCTGCGGGCCGCGTTCTCCGGCATCACGATCGGCATCCCGATCATCGGTACATGGATGCATTGGTTGATGTTCGGTGGTGATTTCCCCGGCGAGATCATCATCCCCCGGTTGTATGTCGCGCATGTGCTGCTGTT
>NZ_AXVD01000021.1 GCF_000482385.1 Nocardia sp. CNY236 | reverse complement strand
CATGGGGTTGATAGGCCGGAACTGGAAGCACGGCAACGTGTGAAGGTGACCGGTACTAACCGGCCGAAAACTTACCCACAAAAACACACCCCGCGTCCACTGTGCAGCATCTGAAACAACACACAACACACAACCGTGTGCACAGTTTCACAACGTTACGGCGGCCATAGCGGCAGGGAAACGCCCGGACCCATCCCGAACCCGGAAGCTAAGCCTACCAGCGCCGATGGTACTGCACCCGACAGAGTGTGGGAGAGTAGGACACCGCCGAAACACACCACCGATAGGGGACCCACAACCGGGTCCCCTATCACCATTTCCACCACCGGACACCACCCCACCGATCCGTCGGCCCCAGGGGTGGCCGCATCTATTTCTCGGATGCCCACATATTTGTCAGCAGTTGAAAGCTGGGCGTATCCGACAGCGCTTGCATCGACTCGTAGATACGTTGATACCCGGTGGAGGCGATACGCCATCGACCATCCGCCTCCCGGCGGTAGGAGTCGTCGTAGTAGCCCGCTCCGCGAATCAACATACGGTACTCCGTTGCGATCACCGTATCTTCGAAAGCCCACGATCCCATTGCTATTTCACCGTCTACGCGAATGTCCGGGTGATTGGCCAGGTGTACGGTGACGATCGACGGACCGAGGCTTTCTCGCATGAAGGTGGTGATGGCGTCACGGCCGTTGAGATGCAACGGTTCCCCCATGGCATGTGTGCCGTAATGTCCGATCGCGTCGGCTGCGAGAGTGTCGGCGAATACGTCCCACTGTTTCAGGTCGAGAGCTCGAAAATAGCGATACTTCAACTGGCGGATGGCTTCGATGGCAGCGAGATCCATGCACTGAGCCTGGCATGTGCGCAGCCGCGGGACAACGAAATGCTGCGTTTCGCTGTTGGATACCGAGCAGGGCGTGAGTGGACAGGTTCTCCGTCCTCCTACGAGTGGCGCTTGGATCCGCTTGGATCCGCCGCGAATCCGCCCCCGGGCCGGACGATTGCTCCTAAGCTCTACGCGAGTATGTGTGGAGGTTGGTTATGGCGGTCGAACCGACCACCGATCCCGAGTCCGGTGCACCACCGGCAGGGACGACAAGGACCCGGTCGGGACCGGCACCGATTCGGTCCGTAGCGCCGCCGGTGTCGATGATCGAGCGAATGACGCTGATAATGGAGGCTTTCGACGAGGCTGCGCCGACGCTCACTCTGGTGCGACTTGCCGAGAGAACCGGGCTACCCAGGTCGACGGTGCATCGTATCCTGGACGAAATGATCCGATTGCGCTGGCTCACCCACGCCCCGGGCGGCTACCGGCTGGGCCTGCGGACGCTGGAATTGGGCGGACTTGCCGCCGACCACAACAAGATTCGGGATGTGGTGAGTCCATTGCTGCACGATCTGTGCCAGCGGACCGGGATGGTCGGCCACCTCGGTGTCCTCGATGGACGCGACGTGGTCTATCTGGACAAGGTCCGAGGTCGGTTGGCCGCAATCGTGCCGACTCGGTTGGGTGGCCGGATGCCCGCGCACAGCACAGCCCTCGGAAAGACACTGCTGGCGGCGCTGGAACCCAACATCGTCGAAGCGTCCTTCCGGGAGCGGTTGCCGCAGTTGACCGCGCGGACCCTGACAGATCGTGCCGAACTCCACCGCGAGCTCTGCCGTATCCGCAACCGACAGGGTGTCGCGATCGATACCGAGGAATCGATTGCCGGCATCGCCTGCGTGGCGGTGCCGATTCGCGGTCGTGGCGCCGCCACGGCGGCAGTGTCGTTGTCGGGGCGGATCGGCAGTGATCGAGCGATGGCGGATACCTCTCGGCTCGTCCAGGGACTGGTCGACGTAGCCCACGAGGCGGGCCGCTGTCTGTTTCCCCGGCAGGCGCGGCAACGCTGAGGACCAACGCTGCGGCCCCGACGTCGGAGTGTGACCTGTAGTGGTCAAGCCAGCTTCGCGGCCAACGCACGACCGGCGGCGCGACCGGAAAAGATGCACCCGCCCAGGAAGGTGCCCTCCAACGCGTTGTAGCCGTGCACGCCACCGCCACCGAACCCCGCAACCTCACCGGCTGCGTAGAGACCGGGGAAGGGCGTACCGTCGGGCCGGATCACTTGCGAGTCCAGATTGGTCTGCAAGCCGCCCAATGTTTTCCTGGTGAGGATGCTGAGTCGGACCGCGATCAATGGGCCGGCGGAGGGATCGAGGATCCGGTGAGGTTTGGCTACTCGACTCATCTTGTCGCTCAAGAACTGGCGCGCGTTGGCGATCGCCATCAGCTGGCTATCTTTGGTGTACTTGTTGGTCAGTTCCCGATCGCGTGTGACGATTTGATGCTCCAGATTGTCGTAGTCCAGTTGAGGACCACGGGCGATCTTGTTCATACCATCGACCAATTCGCGCAGCGTATCGGCGACGACGAAGTCGACGCCGTGCTGCTTGAACGCTTCCACCGGTCCAGGAGCTCCACCGCTGAATCGGCTCTTCACCGTGAGTGCGAGGTTCTTGCTCGTGATATCGGGGTTCTGCTCCGATCCCGAGAGCGCGAACTCCTTTTCGATGATCGCCTGCGTGAGAACGAACCAGGAATAGTCGTAGCCGGTCTTCAGGATCTCTGTCATCGCCCCGATGGTGTCGAATCCCGGGAAGTACGGAGCAGGCAGCCGTTTTCCGTTCGCGTCGAACCACATCGACGAGGGACCCGGGATGATGCGGATCGCATGGTCCGGCCAGATCGGATCCCAGTTCGTGATGCCCTCGGTGTAGTGCCACATGCGGTCGCGGTTGACGATGGCGCCGCCCGCCGCCTCGGCAATGCCGAGCATTCGACCATCGACGTACGCAGGTACCCCGGAGATCAGCGTCTGCGGGCATCGGCCGAGGCGTTCGGTGGGCCAGTTATGTCGGACCAGATCGTGATTGTGTCCGATCCCGCCGGAGGTGACAACGACGGCCTTGGCGCGGAATTCGAATTCGCTTACTTCTGTGCGCGAAGAGGCCTGTCCGCGGTCGAGGTCGGAGTTCTCGAGGACGGCACCGCGCACACCGACTACTCTGCCGTCTATCACCACCAGTTCGTCGACCCGGTGGCGGAAGCTGAAGCGCACCAACCCCTGTCGTTCGCCCACGAGTACTGGATCGGCGAATACCCGGACCACCTCGGGTCCTGTGCCCCAGGTGATGTGGAAACGCGGGACGGAGTTGCCGTGCCCATCGGCGAAGCCACCGCCGCGTTCGGCCCAGCCGACCATCGGAAGTATGCGCAGTCCGAGATGTCGTAGGTAGTCGCGCTTCTCGGTGGCGGCGAACCGCACATACGCGCGTGCCCACTGCTGGGACCACCGGTCCTCGTCCTCGCGGTCGAACCCTGCCGAGCCGAGCCAGTCTTGTAGCGCGAGATCGTAGGAGTCCTTGATGCCGAGGCGGCGCTGCTCAGGGCTGTCCACCAAGAAGAGGCCGCCCAGCGACCAGAACGCCTGTCCACCGAGGTTGTTGCGGTTCTCCTGGTCGAGCAGATGCACCGTACGACCGGCCTGCACCAATTCGTATGCGGTGACCAAGCCGGCCAGACCAGTGCCGATCACGAGAACATCGGCCTCTGGCGAGTTCCCGCCGGTGTCGTCGGGCCCTGTCGATCTGTTGTTGGGCATGGTCATCCTTCGATTGCAGTGCTGTAGGCCTGTACAACATGGTGGAAGAGTTCGGTGCGCCGGGCGCGGACAACGGGGTTGTCCGGTTCCATCAGGACTTGCACGCTGGTGCCGTCGTGAACAGCGATCAGCGCTTGGCCCAGCGCAAGCGGCTCGGGCACGCTGCGGCCAGCGCGCTCGAGAGCGGCGACGATGGTGGGAGTGAGCGCCGCGACGATAGCCTCTTCGCGTGCGACCATGACCCGGCGCAAGACCGGGGTGCGCAATGCGTGTGCGGTGAACTCGGCAGTGATCCGATACCAGCCGTCGTCGATCGGGATGGCCTGCACGAGTCGTTCGACCGTAGTGCGCAGATCCTCGGTGCCGTGCGCGTCGAATTCGTCGAGGACGGCTCTGGCTTGCGCGAGCATTGCAGTCGAGCGCTGCTCCCACATGGCCAGGAACAGCTCATCGAGCGAACTGAAGTTCGAGTAGAACGCGCCGCGGCTGAATCCGGCGCGCTCACACACTCGTTCCACGGTGGCCCGGCCGAATCCCTCCTCTGTGAACGCTGCGTAGGCGGCGGCCAGCAAGCGGTTCCTGGTCTCGGCGCGGCGGCGGGTGACCCTGGTCGACACGGTGTCGGACATCATGGGTACCTCCTCGGATCGTCTCGGATCCGCCGATCGAATACAGGAACGTATTCGATACAGAAATGTATCAGAAATCGGCCGGGTTGGCTCCGGATTCGCCGAGTACAGTGAGTCTTGTATGCCCGACTCGGTCTGGGGTCCGGTCTGTATCGAGCTAATCGGTGCGAGGAGATCCGACATGAGCAAGGTCAGTGGCGATACGACGACGATGCGTAGCTGGCGGGTGCACACACCCGGCCGGATCACCGATAAGGCACTCGTTGCCGAGCGTGAACCGATCCCGCAGCCGGCAGTCGGAGAACTGCTGGTCCGTGTTTTGGCCAGCGGCGTGTGTCGCACCGATCTACACGTTGCGGAGGGGGACCTTCGGGTGCACCGTGCGGGCGTGGTGCCAGGGCACGAGGTCGTCGGCGAGGTGGTGGCGCTCGGGCCGGCATCGGAGGGGGCGGGGTTCGTTGTCGGAGATCGGGTCGGTATTGCGTGGCTGCGGCACACCTGCGGCGCGTGCAAGTTCTGCACCCGCGGAGCCGAGAACCTCTGTTCGCATTCGGTCTACACAGGGTGGGACGCCGACGGCGGATACGCCGAATACGCGTGCGTGCCAGCGGCGTACGCGCTGCCGCTGCCGGCCGGCTATTCCGATGTCGATACCGCGCCGTTGTTGTGCGCTGGCATCATTGGATACCGGGCACTGTTGCGAGCCGGAGTGCCGACCGGGGGGCGACTCGGAATCTACGGATTCGGCGCCAGCGCCCACATCACCGCTCAAGTCGCCATGGTGCGCGGGATCGAGGTGCACGTGATGACACGTGATCCTGCTGCTCGCGAACTCGCGATTGCCCTAGGGGCTGCGTCGGTGCAGGGGGTGGACGATCCGCCTCCCGTCCGGTTGGACTCGGCGATCATGTTCGTGCCGGTCGGCAATCTGGTCCCACCGGCCCTCGCAGCGCTCGATCGTGGCGGGACTCTGGCTATCGCCAGTATCCATATCAGCGATATTCCGACACTGCACTATCAGCGGCACTTGTTCCAAGAAAGGGAAATTCGATCGGTGACGGCCAATACCCGCGTGGACGCCCGCGAATTCCTTGCCTTCACTGCCGAACACCCGATCCATCTGACCACGCACCGGTACGCCTTGGATGCTGCGGACCGGGCATTGACGGACCTGGCGTATGGGCGATTCACCGGTGCAGCGGTTCTCGTTCCGTAGCAGGTGCAACACGGTTCGGTACTGAGAACGTATCGGTCCAGACGACTTGCTTGACGGCTTTCGTGGCTGTACCTACTTTCGCGGATATAGCCGAGTAATCGGCGCAGACCAGCGTCGAGTCGGCTGTCTCACAATGGCGTGAGTGGGTGAGCACGATGACCGGCCCGTGGGTACCGCACGTGGAGAAGTGGCGGCGGGTGGTCCGGGCATGCGCCGTGCTACTGCTGGTTGTGGGCTTCGGGGCGGCAACGGGACTTCAGGCCTGGGCAACGGAGTGTGCTGCAGTCGAGGTGGTCGTGGCGCGAGGCACGCAGGAGCCCGGCCACCTCGGTTCGGTTGTGGGCGACCCGCTCTACGACGCACTGCGGCGGACACTTCCGGTGAGCTCGCAAGCGTACCGCGTGAACTACCCTGCGGACCTGTTCGATCCGCTGTCGATCAGCCGCGGTACCCAGGACATGACCAACCATCTGCTCGGGCAAGCAGCGAGGTGCCCACAGCAGCGCTACATCCTGGTCGGCTTTTCGCAAGGCGCGGTGGTCACGCACGGGGTGCTCGGCACCGGCATTGTCACCGCGTTGGGTGGTATCCACTCGATGCCACCGGAGTTGGAGTCCCGAGTAGCCGTGGTGTTGCTGTTCGGTGATCCCATTCGGTTGGTGGGTTGGAACGTTCCGGGACCGTATCAGTGGCGCACCGGAAATTACTGTGCCGGCGGCGATCCGGTCTGCGGTGCGGGAATTGTTCCCGCCGCGCACTCCGACTATGGATGGGCCATACTGCCTGCTGCGCAGTTCGCCGCGCACCGAATGTAGACGCGGACAACTACCACTGGAGGCCGGGAACGACGCGCGCGATGCGTGCTGCGGGACCGGGCATGGCCATGAGCGGGATGATCACCGGTGCCAACACCGACAATGCACTGTGGTCCGGTGCAGCGGTGGCAGTCGTGACCCCCGATTGCGCAGCAGTGCGGTTCCTGTGTGCGGCGCGAGATTCTCCGAACAGCCGAAATCCCTGGTGCATGATCTGACGTTTGACCGACGGCATGAGCGCCTCGACCGCTTGGGCCAAGGTGCCGACCGGCGTATCGATCCGGTGCGGACGGTCCTCCATGGCACGAAGCACCAGGGCGGCGGCGTGTTCGGGGGCAGGGACCGGAAGTGAGCGATATAGGTCGGTCGATGCGATCATCGGCGTACGTACCAGTGGCATCCGTACCGAGGTGAAGGTTATTCCGACATCACGGTTTTCCACTGCGGCAATGTCGCTGAAGTTGTCCAGTGCCGATTTACTGGCGACGTACGCAGAGAAGCGCGGTACCTTGGTCTGCACCGCGATCGAGGAAATATTGATCACGTGCCCGAACCGGCGCGCCCGCATCGACGGTAGTAGGCCGAGGATCAGCCGCACGGCTCCGAAGTAGTTCACCGCCATCGTGCGCTCGAAATCGTGCATTCGATCGGTGGAGTTGAGCACGGAGCGGCGGATCGAACGGCCTGCGTTGTTCACCAAATAGTCCACGTGTCCGTGATCATCCAGGACGCGGCGCACGAGCTCTTCGACCGCCGAGGAGTCGGTTACGTCACAGGGATAGGCGTGTGCCGTATGCCCTTCCGCGCGAATGGCCGCCATCGCGGCAGTCAGATCATCGTGTCCGCGAGCTACCATGAGCACCGTGGCGCCACGGTTGGCGGCCGCATGCGCGGTAGCCAATCCGATTCCGGACGAGGCGCCGGTGATCAGAACGATGCGGCCAGCGAGCGGATCGTCGCTGCCGGAGCCGCAGCGACGCCGCGGATCGAGATGGTCACGCCAGTAGTGCCACAGGCGCGCGGCGTAGCTGTCGAACCGCGGCACAGTGGAGTGCGTGCCGCGCAGGAGCGCGCGGGTGGTGTCGCTGATGAACTCGGCGGAGAACGAGATGTGTTGGGCGACCTCGGCGGGAATACCCAACTGCTCCACCACGGCGTCACGGATCGCGGGTACGCCGGGCAACTGGGCAAGCCCGTTCAGCGCCAGCCTGCTGCCCGGTAGCGTGCCTGCTCCGAGTGGAGCGCCTGCGGCCGCGGCGAGTGCCCGGTAGACGTCGCCGAACGGCTGTGGCTGTGGGTTGACCAGGTGGAAGGTGCGTCCGTTCAGCCCTGGGCGGCAGATCAATTCGACCATCGCAGCAGAAACATAGTCGACTGGAACGATATTGGTTGCGCCGAGATCGGGGAGCGGTACCGGGAGGTTGGACGGCAGCGCAGCGAGCTTGGCGATCGCGGCGAAGAAGAAATACGGGCCGTCGATCTTGTCCATTTCACCGGTGCGGGAGTCGCCGACGATGATCGCGGGTCGGTACACACGCCAGCGCACACCGCGCGATTGCCGCACGAGCTTCTCAGCCGCGAACGTGGTGCGGTGATAGGGCGAGGTCAGCCGCTGTCCGAGATCGAAATCCTCTTCGAAGAACTTGCCTTTGTGGTCGCCGGCTACGACGACCGAGGAGACATGGTGCAGCACCGCCCCCAGGTCGGCGGCCAAAGCCAGGACGGAGCGGGTTCCTGTGACGTTCGCCGCGTACGCGGTGTCTTCGTCGACGGTCATGTCGTAGACCGCGCCCACATGGACGACGTGGTCGGCCCGCGGAGCGCTGCCGGTCAGGCCGAGCCCGTCGGCGGTGAGGTCGCCGATCATTGAGTGGACCTGGGTGCCGCCACGCCAGCTCGCCACGAGCTCGGCGAGTTTCGCCTGTGATGATTCGCGTATCAGCACATGGATGATCGCCTCGGGGTCGTAATCGAGGAGATCCTGGACGACTCGCCTGCCCAAGAACCCGGTTCCACCCGTCACGATGTAGATAGCCATCGCCATTCTCCTGCTGTTCACTCGAAACCGTGTTGTCGCACAAGTCATCCGGCATGCGGCAGTGAATGCGGAAAAGCTCCCGGCCCGTGCGGCAACCCGCCGGGCCGGAAGGAACATCGTGGTTGTGATCTCCTACCGAACGGTAATCGACCGCCGACGCTGTCGGCAAGCGAATCGTGTCTGCTCGAAATGTGCGTCCGGTCACCATCGGTGCAGGTCAACTGGTATGTGTTACACAAACTTCCGGCTATCGGCAGACCCGATCGCGTGGCGGTGGTTGTTTCGAGCGCGAACACGATGGGGCAAGACGTCGGCCACTGCGCGCCAGCCGGAGTTGTCACTCTACCCTCCCGTGAGGGTAGAGTTTCTGTCGCTGAGCGGTTGCTGGCCGTCGAAGCCCGGCAGTGTGGCCGGCTGACTGCTGCCCTTCTCGAACTCGAATCGAGGCCCTGCTCGGCTCCTCTTCGACCTTGTGCCGGCGGGCCACCGTCTGTCGGTCACGTGCGCGTGCGCGCGGATTCAGTGAACGGAGTACCGATGGTCCCGACGACTCGGGGGACGGACGATGCCGAGGATTCGGTGTGGGCGGCCTTACGCAATCCGCGCCGGTTGCGGGTCGAGGTGCTGGCGGGGCTGGTAGTGGCCCTGGCGCTGATACCGGAAGCGATCTCGTTTTCGATCATCGCCGGAGTCGACCCGCGGGTGGGGTTGTTCGCATCGTTCACCATGGCGGTCACCATCGCCGTGACCGGTGGTCGGCGCGCGATGATCTCCGCCGCGACCGGCGCGATTGCACTGGTGGTCGCACCGTTGGTGAAGACGCATGGAATGGACTATCTGATCGCGGCGGTGCTGCTCGCGGGTCTGTTGCAGATCCTGCTGAGCGTTGTGGGGGTGGCCAAGCTGATGCGCTTCATCCCGCGTAGCGTCATGATCGGCTTCGTCAATGCCTTGGCGGTTCTGATCTTCCTGGCGCAGGTCCCTCATCTGCTCGGTGTGCCTTGGCTGGTCTACCCGATGGTCGCGGTCGGGCTGGCGGTCATGGTGTTGCTGCCGAAGCTCACCGCGGCGGTCCCGGCTCCGCTGGTCGCGATCGTGGCACTGACCGGGGTCACCATGGCGTTCGCGCTGGATCTGCCGAATGTGGGTGACGAGGGTGAGCTGCCGTCCAGTCTGCCGAGTCCGTTTCTCCCGAGCGTGCCCCTGACCATGGACACCGTTCGGATCGTGGCACCATACGCGCTGGCGATGGCCCTGGTCGGCCTACTCGAATCGCTGATGACGGCCAAGCTCGTGGACGACCTCACCGACAGTCACTCCGACAAGACCCGGGAGGGGTGGGGGCAGGGAATCGCCAATATCGTCACCGGATTCTTCGGTGGGATGGGCGGCTGCGCGATGATCGGCCAGACCATGATCAATGTGAAAGTGTCGGGCGCCCGTACCCGCCTGTCCACATTCCTCGCCGGAGTCTTCCTATTGTTCCTGGTCGTCGGTCTGGGAGATCTGGTCGCCGAGATCCCGATGGCGGCGCTGGTCGCGGTCATGATCATGGTGTCGGTGAGTACCATGGACTGGCATTCCGTCGCTCCCGCGACGATACGGCGTATGCCGATTGCCGAGACCACCGTGATGGTGGTGACGGTCGCGGTCACCGTGGTCAGCCACAATCTCGCCTACGGGGTGATCGTCGGAGTGTTGATCGCGATGGTCGCGTTCGCGCACCGGGTCGCTCACTTCACCGAGGTCGTCGCGGTACTCGAATCCGACACCGACCACGACGGAGACATCGACACTCGGGTGTACAAAGTGCGTGGTGAATTGTTCTTCGCCTCCAGCAACGACCTGGTGTATCAGTTCGACTACCGGGGCGATCCCCACAATATCGTGATCGACATGTCCGAGGCTCACATCTGGGATGTCTCCACGGTCGCAACCTTCGATGCGATCACCACGAAATACGCCGCCAAGGGCAAGAACGTGGAGATCATCGGGCTCAACCCGGCCTCGGAGGCTCGCCGAGAGCGGTTGTCCGGCCATGTGGCCGCCGCGCACTGATATGACGATCGGCGCCCATGGGAGATACCTGCAGATCGGACAGGTTGCCGAGCGGAGTGAACTGTCGGTCAAGACGATCCGCCACTACGACGATGTCGGTCTGGTCGTGCCTTCCGCGCGGTCGGCAGGCGGGTTCAGGCTCTACACCGAAACCGATGTGTCGAGGCTACTGCTGGTTCGCCGGCTGAAGCCGTTGGGCTTCAGCTTGGCGGAGACGAAGCAGCTGCTCGATGCTTTCGACCTCCTCGACAGCGATACTGCGAGCGATCAGCAGCGTGACCGCGCGAAAGAGTTCTTGCTCGGCTACCGGAGCAGGACGCACGACAGCGCCGAGCGGCTGCGTCACCAACTCGCCCATGCCGAGGAATTCATCGCGCTGCTCACCGCGTCGACTGTCTTCCCGGACCCGCCGCGTGCACCGTCCCGCCGGTCGATGTCCGATCGCGACGCTCGAGCCTGATCGCAGCCACGGCGCCCGTGGCGCGCCCTCCTCGGGCCGAATCTTTGGGTCCGACCAGGAGCACATGGTAGAACTTGTTCCAGTTTCAGTGACGGGAGCGCGACGATGCGGTACGGGATCGTGTTGTTCACCAGTGATCGGGGCATAACTCCGGCGGATGCGGCGGCAGCCGCCGAGCGGGCTGGATTCGCCACCTTCCACGTCCCCGAGCACACGCACATTCCAGTGATCCGTGCAGCGGCGCACCCACGGACCCGTGATGGCGGTCTGCCCGACGATCGGTATACCCGCACTCTCGATCCGTGGGTGGCGCTGAGCACTGCGGCAGTGGCGACGAGTCACATCGGCTTGTCCACCGCGGTGGCGCTTCCCGCCGAACATCACCCGATCGCATTGGCCAAGACCATCGCGTCGCTGGATCATCTGTCCGGTGGTCGAGTGCGACTCGGTGTCGGATTCGGATGGAACACCGACGAGTTGGCCCACCACGGTGTACCTCCGAGTCGGCGCCGAACCGTACTGCGCGAACACGTGGATGCCATGCGCGCCCTCTGGAGCGACGAGGAAGCCAGTTTCGACGGTGAGTTCGTGTCGTTCGGCGCGAGTTGGTCGTGGCCGAAGCCGCAGCAGAAGCGGATTCCGGTGTCACTCGGCGCAGCGGGTACGGAGAAGAACTTCGGGTGGCTGGCGAAGCACGCCGAGGGATGGATCACCACTCCAGGAGAGGAAGACCTCGAGGAGAAGATCACCGCGCTGCGTCGAATCTGGCGTGACAACGGTCGGGCGGGTACACCCGAGATATTTGCGCTCGCTGGTCGCCCTGACGCCCGTCGGTTGGCCCGCTGGGCCGAACTCGGAGTCACCGAGGCGGTGTTCGGATTGCCCGATCGCGCAGCGGAGGACGTGCAGGCCTACGTGGTGCGGTTGGCCGAGAAGCTGGGACTCGCCCGGAGCGGGTGACGCCTCGTGATCGTGGTGGATCCGTCCGGTCCGGGGCGTGGTATCGGTCCGGACCCGACGAACGACGACCCTGTAAGCGCCGGTCCTGCCAAGTCCACACCAACTGCGCCGCCCAACACGACACGATGACCAGAGTGAGAGCCGCGGCCACGCCGCCGAGGATGTCCGTCGGGTGGTGGTAGTCGAGCCCGATCATGCCTGTGGCTGCGACCAGCAGGGCTGCGCTTGCTGCCGCGCACACGACGCACCGCGCGCGTGTCGTCTCGGCGAGAAGCACGAAAGTGGCCGCGATGGCGACCATATGGACCGTATGCCCACTGGGATAGGCGAGATAGTCGTGGAACTGTCGGCCCCACAATGGCTTCAACAGCCAGGTGTTGGTCGCGACGGCCAACTCCGGCACGACGAGCATCGTGATCGCACTGCGTCGGTCGCCGCGGTATGCGAACCATCCGCACGCCAGAAACAGCAGCGGCAGCAGGATATATGCGTTGCTGGGTACGACGAGCGCCGCGGCGAGGCCCGGTCGAGTGTCGAGCATCCCACGGACAGGATCGGCGAGCGCGCGATCCAGTGCCGACGGTCCGCCGTCCGTGGGGAGGGTGGCCGGCAGTGCGGCCGCGCCGAGGGCCGTCGCAGCAGTGACACCGATCCGGATGGTCGTCGTCGGCGATATCCGTGGGCCGATCGCTCGAACTGCGAGCACGGTTCGACGATAGCGCTGGATGTGGTGTCGGCTCGACGGCACCCGTGAGATCAGCCGGACCCGAAGGTCGAGACCACGGCGAGGACGAACCACAAGACCCAGGCGACTGCGACCACCATGCCGATCGTCAGGATCGTGCGGAGCGCGGCGCGGCCGAGATCCAGGTTGCCCGGTTCGCGAGGATACAGTTTCCACGGGCTGTACCAGGGCGCGTGCATCGCAAAGACCGAGGACCGGGCTTTTTGCGCGGTCTGCGCGAGTTCGTCGGCGTAGGCTTCGGCCTGTGCCTGGTTGGGACCCCCATGCCAGAGCGTGATGTCGATCGGACCCAAGAACCCCTCGTTCAGCAAATCTTGCGGAGCAGGTAGATAGGGCAGGATGCCCAAACCGCGGAAGGCGATGGCGATGTCGTTGGCCGTCCAGAGGAACTTCTCCTCCGCGGCGAGGGTGTCCACGTAGTGCCGGAGTGCGGTGGCGTCGTGGCCGATGATCACGTCGAAACTCGGATCGGTCCAGCTCTGCTGGAGCTGCAGTTGCGCGTCGGGTGACGGGACGAACAGCGCGACGCCGTGCACGACACGCTGCCCGAGCCCGCGGGTAGCCAGCCAATCCTGTAGCGCAAAGGTATGTTCTCGAGATTTCTCCAGTGCCGTGCGGCGGTCGTGGCTCTCGGTGGTGATCGGCTCGCCGTCGATGGTCCACTCGCCGTTCAGGGGTACCTCGAAAACACCGTTCTGGTGCCCGACGAGCGCATCGGCCTCGACGACCACACAGCTGGTCGGTGTCCAGAGCACCGCATCGAACTGATGAAGTCGATCCTTGTGGAACAAGCCGCAGTTGATCGACGCGACACCGTGTGGGCTTCCCGGGCCCTTCCACGTGCGCAGCCAATCGATCAGCGCGCGCTCGGCATTGGCGCCGGTGGCGTTCTGAACTCGCACGAGCATTGGCGACCGCCCTTCATGTCGACTCTCGACATGGACAGGATACGAGGTGGTGTGCCGCTGCCGGGCCTACGCCGGTCACCGTGCCACGGCGGTGTGATGCGTCTCGGCAGTGTTACGAGTACTCGGCCGCGATACGGCCGGCCCGGGCCGCTGCCGCCAGTTCGGCGTGATCGGCCTCGGTGCGATCGGCGTAGCGCACCGCAAAACTGGCCACCGCATCGTCGAAACGCTCGTCGCCGTCGAGATATCCGGACACCAAGCGCGGGTCCAGCGAGCGTGAATGGCCTCTCGCCAAAAGCGCCCCGGCCAGCCTTCCGTAGTCGTCGAGGGTGCTCGCCGGCAGTTCGGCGGGGTCGATACTGCCCTTGAAATTGCGGAATTGCCGAACAATGAACGGTAATTCGATGCCGTCTGCGGACGGTTGCAGTGAGGTCCAGCCCAACAAGACGTCGGATTCGGATTGCACCAGTCTGGCGCCGCGCACGATGCGTTCGCCTTCGTGGTAGGCGCCGGACGTGGGAAGGTATGGCGCCAGCGCGGCGGGCTGGGCTTGCTTGACTTGCAGAACCAGCGCCTCACCGTGGTTGCCGTGTAGTAGTGCCAGGTAACTGTGCAGTCCGATGCTCCCGGTGCCGGCAATGCGGAACGCTATGTCGGAAACTGCGAATCGAGTCAGGAGAGTGCGCCGGGACTCGCCCAGTGTCGTGGCATAGCGTTCCAGTCCGATGATCACGCGACGGGCCGTGTGCTCGTCCACCGCTGTGAGAATCGGTGGGTCGTCCACGAAGCGGTGCTTGCGGATCCCGGTTTCGTGATCTTCGAGGTGTTCTGTCCATTTGGCCACCACTTTGGCACTGGTGTTCTTTCGTGCCTTCGCCGCGGCTTTCTTGAAGGATTCGAGCAGTCCGTGGGCCTGCGTCTCGCCGATGACGGACTCGTCCGGAAGCGCTCTCCAGGCCTCCATGAACGGCATTGCTGCAAGGGTGTCCATGGTCAGTCGGTACGAACGCACGGCGTCGCGCGCTGCGGTGCGACAGTCGTGCTCGCTCGTGCCGGCTTCACGCCCGGCCAGTACCAGGCTGGCAGCGAGGCGTTCCAGGTCCCATTCCCACGGCCCAGGGATGGTTTCGTCGAAATCGTTGATGTCCATGATGATTTTGCCGCGCGGCGTGCCATAGAGACCGAAGTTCGCCGCATGGGCATCGCCGCACAGCTGGGCGGTGAGCCCGCTGTCCGGGCTGCCCGCCAGATCTGCCGCCATCAAGCCGGCGGCTCCGCGATAGAACGCGAACGGCGAACCGATCATCCGCCCTGTGCGCAGCGGTACCAGATGCGGCAAGCGATTTGCGGTGCTGGTCGCGAGGTAGTCGAGCACCGCCGGCCGGCCCACGCCGGTTGCCGTACGATCCCTGGCGGGGATCGGAGCACGCTGACGCAGGGCTCGTCCTCGAGCGCGAATCTCCTGCGCGGGCACGAAGGAACGCAAATCTATACCACTGTCCGACACAGCGGAACACGTTAGTTGTCGTGGCGTGGGCAGTGGTGTGACATCGGCCTCGATTCACCGGGCGCGCCAGCGGTCTGGTCGGAGGCCGGCCATCACACCGTGGGTGGTCCATGCCGGAGTGGTGGGCCCGGTTCGTGTGGCGGTCCGAGGCGAGGCGTCCGTTCGGGAACGTGAGGTATGCGGCGCGACCGATGTGTGGGGATACACCACCAGATGCACTGCCACACGATGAGAGGAATTGTCACTCATTGTGTCATCTGGCTAGTGGCGAGAACCCGCGGAGTGGGGGTGATCACCGCGGATTCCGGCTCGGCATGGGTTCCGGCCGGGTACGCGACAAGTACGATCCCGCAATCGGTGCGCTGCCGACAATGCGCTGGGGCACGAAACGGGGCTTGGAGATGGCGCTGGCGAGGTGGATGGGGTATGCACGGGTCGTGACAACCGAATCGGGCGCCGCGCAGCCGCCGCGCCGCACCGCCGAGGGCGCGGTGGCGGGTGTGCTCGCCGACCGTATCGTGACCGTGCCGAATGTGCTGAGCGTCGCGCGTCTTTTCAGTGTTCCGCTGTTTTTGTGGTTGCTGTTGGTCGAGCGGGCCGATGGCTGGGCTTTGGCCTTGTTGGTCGCCAGCGCCGTTACCGACTTCCTGGACGGCAAGTTGGCCCGGCTGTTGGATCAATCGTCACGGCTCGGTGCGTTGCTGGATCCATTCGTCGACCGGCTGTATCTGGTGACGACCCTGGTGGCCTTCGTGATCCGTGACCTGGTCCCGTGGTGGGTGGCGGTGCTCCTGATCGCTCGGGACGTCGTGCTGACTGTGACCCTGTCGGTGTACAAGCGCCGTGACCTGCCCCCGCCCGAGGTGATCTATTTGGGCAAAGCGGCCACCTTCGCGCTCATGTCCGCGTTTCCGTGGCTGCTGGCGGGACAGATGGATTGGGCGGCCGACGGTTTCGCGCGGGCCTTCGGCGGGGCGTTGCTCATCTGGGGTACGGCGGTCTATCTGTGGACCGGCGTGCTCTATACCGGAAAAGCCGTCGCTGTGGCAAGAGCGCTACCGGCGGTGAAGCGCCATACCGCTCAGCCGATAGAGTTTGCGTGCGACGTTCGAACGAAAGGACGGCTTGTGACTCAGACCCCCGAGGACCTGCGCTACACCGTGGAACACGAATGGATACGCCGGATCGCTCCCACTCGGGTGCGGGTGGGTATCACCGACTACGCCCAGTCTCAACTCGGTGACGTTGTGTTCGTGCAGCTGCCCGAGAAGCACGCCGATGTGGCCGCGGCCGACAGTATCGCAGAGGTGGAGTCGACCAAGAGCGTGTCGGACATCTACGCGCCGCTGAGCGCGAAAGTTGTTGCGGTGAACGAGAGATTGACCTCGGAGCCGGAAACTTTGAACACCGACCCCTACGGTGAGGGATGGCTGTTCGAGTTGGAGGTGAACGAGGCCGCCAGTCTCGACGTGACACTCGATGAACTACTGGATGCCGCAGGTTACCAAGGAGTTATCGGGGGCTGAAGCAGCCTTCCCAGTTCTACCTGCACGGGTGCGGCCCGGCAGGGTACGGTCAATGCCAACGGATGCACCTGGCGGTTGCGCTGGGAATCCATGGGCTCGACGGCAGGTCGTGGCGCCAGAGGTATTACCTGCTTGCATGGATAATCAGTTCGAGGAGGAGAGAAACGGTGAGCGAGAACAAAGACCCGGGTTACGGGGAGACCGCGGCCGAGACGACGTCGGTCTTCCGCGCGGATTTCCTGAACGAGGTCGACACGTCGCGCGCCGGAGAACAGACCGGCGAGCAGCCGGTCCAGGGTGTGGAGGGTCTGCCGGTGGGCGCGGCCCTGTTGGTCGTCAAGCGTGGCCCGAACGCGGGTTCGCGATTCCTGCTGGATCAGCCGACGACATCGGCGGGGCGCCACCCCGACAGCGACATTTTTCTCGACGACGTCACCGTCAGCCGTCGGCACGCGGAGTTTCGTCAGGACGACGACTCGTTTCAGGTCGTCGATGTCGGCAGCCTGAACGGCACGTATGTCAACCGGGAGCCGGTGGACTCCTCGGAGTTGCAGAACGGTGACGAGGTTCAGATCGGTAAGTTCCGCCTGGTATTTCTCACCGGGCCGCGCGCGCAGGTGACCGACTCGTCGGCGGGCGCGGGCAGTCTATGACGACATCGAGGCCGGGTCTTCGCACAGCTCGTGCGGTGCCCTGGGGTATCGAGGGCCTGGAGTTGTGACCGGTGCGGCGCAGTGGGCGCGCGGCGGCATGTCGATCGGCTCCGTGCTGGACCTGCTGCGTCCCGATTTTCCCGATGTCACGATCTCCAAGATCCGATTCTTGGAAGCAGAGGGCCTGATTCGTCCGGAGCGCACGCCGTCGGGCTATCGCAGGTTCTCGATCGCAGATATCGAGCGGCTGCGATTCGTCCTGACCGCGCAGCGCGACCAGTACCTGCCTTTGAAGGTGATCAAGGAGCAGTTGGAGGCGATCGACAGCGGCGCGGCGACGCTCGGTGTGCGGGAGGCTCGTGCGCGGGTCGATTCCGGTCTGCCCGCAGCGGGTTCGGACCGCGATTCGCTCTCCGTCGCGGCGCCACGGCGACTGGGTGTCGTTCCGAACGAGGTATCGCCGGACGACCTGCGGTTCGATCATGAAATTCGGCTCACCCGAGCGGATCTGCTGGCCCGCGCAGAGATCGACGAGGAGTTCCTCGACAATCTCCTGCGGGCAAACCTGCTGGCGCCGAGCGCCGCGGGTTACTTCGGCGACGACGCGGTCACCTTGGCCCGAACCGCACGTGCACTGGCTGAATTCGGTTTGGAGGCACGCCATTTGCGAGCGTTCAAACTTGCCGCGGACCGCGAGGCCGCGTTGGTGGCGCAGATCGCCGCGCCCATCGCGAAGAGCCGAGACGCTGGGGCGCGGGCGCGGGCGGAGGAGACCGTGCGCGAACTGGCCGCGCTGTCGTTGACGCTGCACACCTGCCTGGTGAAATCTTCGGTCCGGAGTTCGCTGGAGGGCTGATCGTCCCGGTGTCGGGCCGGTGGATTCGCCGGGTTCGGCAGACCGATGCCGACAGTGGAGACGGATCGCTGTACGGATGTGGGTTCGCCTAGACTCGTGGTACGGCGGGCTCTGCAGCAGTCATGCCGGGCGGGCGGCGAGTATGGGAGGCAGTGGGATGAGCGAAATGCGCGTGATCGGCATCCGGGTCGAGCAGCCACAGAACCAGCCCGTGCTGTTACTCCGTGAGGTGGCAGGCGACCGGTATCTTCCGATCTGGATCGGGCAAGCAGAGGCGACCGCGATCGTGCTGGAACAAGAGGGAGTGACGCCGATTCGGCCGTTGACACACGATCTGATCAAGATTTTGATCACCGAACTCGGACACACTCTCGAAGAGGTCCGGATCGTCGATCTGCAGGAGGGTACCTTCTATGCGGATCTGGTCTTCGATAATGATATGAGGATTTCCGCGCGACCGTCCGACTCGGTTGCGATTGCTTTGCGGGTCGGATGCCCGATTCACGCCGAAGAATCCGTACTCGAGGAAGCCGGACTCGTGATGCCGGACGAACGAGAAGACGAGGTGGAGAAGTTCAAGGAGTTTCTCGAATCGGTGTCGCCGGACGATTTCAAAGCGACGGATAGCTGAAGAAGAGGTCGAGACTTTTCCCGCGCGTCGCGTTTGGTTCGACGAGGCCGCTCCCTGGACAATCGGAGAGAGTAATCTCGGCGGTTGGGCCGCGTCCATTTCGGCCGGATCCATGCTGGTTCGGTCGGCAATGGAGCCGGGTCATCGATGAGGCGGGAATGCGTCGGCGAGCAAGGGAGTGGTCAGTGGCAGAGCAATCGCAGGATGTCGTACAGCCAGGCCTGTTCCCGGACGATTCGGTACCTGACGACCTAGTGGGTTATCGCGTCCCAAGTGCATGTCAGGTGGCGGGAATCACCTATCGGCAACTCGACTATTGGGCGCGCACGGGATTGGTGGCGCCATCGATCAGGGGGGCCGCCGGCTCGGGAAGTCAGCGGCTGTATTCGTTCAAGGACATCCTGGTCCTCAAGATCGTCAAGCGCCTGCTCGACGCAGGCATTTCACTGCAGAACATTCGCATCGCCGTGGATCATCTGCGCAACCGTGGCGTGCAGGATCTTGCAGGGATCACGCTGTTCTCCGACGGCACCTCGGTCTATGAGTGCACCTCCGCCGAGGAGGTCGTCGACCTGCTGCAGGGTGGGCAGGGCGTCTTCGGCATCGCCGTGAGCGGCGCCATGCGGGAACTGACCGGTGCCATCGCGAATTTCCCTGCCGAGCGTGCCTCAGCGGTCACCGAACGTCCGGAAGACGAGCTGTCGTTCCGCCGCAAGGCGCGCATGAATCGAAAGACGGGCTAGCGGTCGGTTCTCTCCGCGGGATTCGGACGCCGTTGCGATACGCGTCCGGCCGGCGTGCAGTCGGAGGGTAGCGGCGTTGCGGGCAGGCGGTGCCGGTGGAAGGTGGTGGCCGTGCCGCAGGACGAAGTCTCTGGGCTGGTCGGGCAGGTTGCTCGGGTCGGGGCGTTTCCGACGGTTGACGAGTTGAACGAGTTCGCCGACACACTGACCGCCGAACACCCGCACCGGCTGGCGGTCACCGAACTGGGGAGATCGCGCGCCGGAGACCCGATTCGCGAGGTGCGGATCGGATCGGGTGGGCAGCACATTCTGGTGTTCGGAAATCCACATCCCAACGAACCGGTAGGTATGGCGACGATCCGTCATCTGCTCGGACGGATGGTGGTCGATGACGCAGCCACTGCGGGAGCCACCTGGCATTTCCTCCTGTGTGTCGACCCGGATGGAACTCGGTTGAACGAGCGGTGGTTCGCCGGCCCGCACACCAGGACGGGTGTCGCGCGCCGGCTGTACCGACCACCTGCGACCGAACAGCCAGAGTGGTGCTTTCCAACGGTATGGCGCGAGCGGCGCGTCGGGGTTCCGTTGCCGGAAACGTTGGCCATGATGACGCTGATCGACCGGACTCGCCCCGCGCTGATCGCATCGCTGCACAATGCAGAGTTCGGTGGTGGGTTCTTCTACACCACTGGTGGCGATCCCGACTATTGGTTCGCGTTGACCGATCGGCTCGCGGCCGAGAACGTTCCGCTCTACACCGGCAAACCCGACGTGCCCAGCGCGCGCGTCTTGGCGCCGGGGGTCTTCGAGTTGCCGCTGTTCGCGCCGATGGCCGATGTGTTGGCCAGTCGAGGGGTCGACGCGGTCGGGGCCTTGGGCGGGGGCGGGTGCCACGACTATGCGGCGCGCTACGGTAGCGCAGTCCTGGTCTGTGAAGTGCCGCTGTGGATCGATCCTCGCGTCGTGGACGACTCGGCCGGCGACACGATGCTGGGTGACCTGCTCGACGCCACGGCAGCCGAGGTGCGCGCACTGGCGGGTGTCGCTGCCAATGTGCTGCACCGCCTCGGTGACGGGTTGAGCGGGCACAGCCCGTTCGAGAGGTCGGTGCGGGCACTCGTCGCGGCGCTGCCCGGGCTGGCGCAGACCAGGCGAGCGGTGCTGGACCGCACGCGGGTCGCGACTCGGGCGGAGATCTTCCTCGAGCGCTATCACTGGGTGGCAATGCTTCGCCTCAGGTTGGGGGGCATGCTTTTGCAGCTGCTCGAAGACGAATGCCGTCGAGCAGCCGCGCCGGCGGTGCGGTCCGAGCGCGCGCGTTTCGCGGCGCTGTTCGACCAGTGGTGCGCCGACATCGAGCAGAACGCGCCCGGCGTCGCGCTACCGTTGGAGCATATGGTCCGCCTGCAAGCGGCGTCGGTGATGCTCGCAGCGACGAGGCTGCGTGATGGTCTGCCGATTTGACAGCGTTCGACCTGCTGGGTGTGACGAGAACGACACGGCGAGCCGACAGCCCCCTGCACACTCATCGATCGGCGTCGACATAGACTAGCGGTGCGTCGCCGCCGTGCGGGAGAGTCTCGGCCTCGAATGGGTCCGGGCGCCGAAGGAGCAGCACCTCCCCGTCAATCTCTCAGGCAAACAGGACCGTTCGGTGTTCGGCGTCTCTGGAAAGCGGTGGCTTGTGGCCGCCCGCCCACGGGGAAAGGGTCTCGGCCACCGGTCGTGGTACCCGAATCTCTCAGGCGCCACGACAGAGGGGGAGGGCTGGAACTGTCGGCCGCGCGGTCGACTCCCCGACCCTGGGAGACACTGTGACTCGCTCATTCGCCGACCGCCATATCGGCCCCGGCCGAGACGACCTGGACCAGATGCTGGTCACCCTTGGTGTGCAAGCGCTCGAAGATCTGGCATCCAGGGCGCTGCCAGCGGGAATCATGGATGGTGGGGGTCTGGAAGGACTTCCCGCTGCGGCTACCGAGCACGAGGTGCTCGCCGAACTGGCCGAGCTCGCGAAGGCCAACACCGTGGCCACCTCGATGATCGGGCTGGGCTACTACGACACACTGACTCCGCCGGTGCTGGTACGCAACCTGTTGGAGAACCCGGCGTGGTACACCGCCTATACGCCCTACCAGCCCGAGATCAGCCAAGGCAGGCTCGAGGCGCTGCTCAACTTTCAAACCATGGTGTCGGAGCTGACCGGCATGGACATCGCCAACGCCTCGATGCTCGATGAAGCAACCGCGGCCGCCGAGGCGATGACGTTGCTGCGCCGGGCCAGCAAAGCGGAGTCCTTTCGCCTGGTCGTCGACACGGATGTGTTCCCGCAGACCAGGTCGGTGTTGCAGACCAGGGCGGAATCGGCGGGCATCGAGATCGTGCCGGCAGACCTGTCCGGTGGTGAGCTGCCCAGCGGAGAGTTCTTCGGCGTGTTGGCGCAAACACCGGGGGCGTCGGGCCGGGTTTCGGACTGGACCGGTGTCGTCCAGGCGGCGCACGAGCGTGGCGCGTTGGTCGCGGTTGGTGCGGATCTATTGGCTCTGACGCTCATTACGCCGCCAGGCGAACAGGGCGCCGATGTCTGTTTCGGCGCCACTCAGCGTTTCGGTGTCCCGCTCGGTTTCGGCGGTCCCCATGCCGGGTACCTCGCGGTGCGGCGCGCACACGCGCGTCAGCTGCCCGGTCGTCTCGTCGGTGTTTCGATGGACGCGGACGGCGATATCGCCTACCGACTCGCCCTCCAGACGCGCGAGCAACACATTCGCCGAGAGAAGGCAACCTCCAATATCTGTACCGCACAGGTGCTACTGGCGATCGTGGCCGCGATGTACGCCGCCTACCACGGCGCCGATGGTTTGCGCGCCATTGCCCGTAGGGTGCACGGGCACGCTGTTTCCATCGCCACCGGGTTGGACGGGGCCGTGGTGCACGACCAGTTCTTCGACACGGTCCTCGTGCATGTGCCCGGTAGTGCGGACGCCGTCGTGGCGAAGGCGAAATCGCGCGGTATCAACCTACGATTGGTCGATGCCGACCATGTCGGTATCGCGTGTGACGAGGCGACGACGCAGGCGCACGTCGCGGCCGTACTCGAATCCTTCGGCACCGCGGCGGTGTCCGAGTCGGCGCAGCCGGTGTCCGAGTCGGCGCAGCCCGCACCGATCGCCGCCATCGAGACTCGTACCTCGGAGTTCCTCGCCCACCCGGCGTTCACGCAGTACCACACCGAGACGGCCATGGTGCGCTATCTGCGTTCGCTGTCCGACAAGGACATTGCATTGGACCGCAGCATGATTCCACTCGGCTCGTGCACGATGAAGCTCAACGCTGCCGCGGAGATGGAGGCCATCACCTGGCCTGGTTTCGCCCGAGTGCACCCGTATGCGCCCGCGCAGGACGCGCCGGGTCTGCTGCAGGTGATTGCGGATCTGGAGCGTTGGCTGTCGGACATCACCGGGTATGCCGCGGTGAGCCTTCAGCCCAACGCGGGCAGCCAAGGCGAGTACGCCGGATTATTGGCAATTCGGCGATATCATCTGGACCGTGGCGATTCCGAACGCGACACCTGTCTGATTCCATCCAGTGCGCACGGTACGAACGCGGCGTCGGCGGTCATGGCCGGGCTACGCGTCGAGGTGGTGAAGTGCCGGGACAACGGAGACGTGGACCTGGACGATCTTCGTGCCAAGATTGCCGACCACGCGGCTCGATTGGCCTGCATCATGATCACCTACCCCTCGACCCACGGCGTGTACGAACACGAGATCGCCGAGTTGTGTTCGCTGGTGCACGATGCGGGCGGGCAGGTCTATGTCGACGGTGCGAACCTCAATGCCCTGGTCGGCCTGGCTCGCCCGGGTCGGTTCGGCGGCGACGTCAGCCACTTGAACCTCCACAAGACATTCTGTATCCCACACGGCGGCGGCGGACCGGGTGTCGGTCCGGTCGCGGTCCGCGCTCATTTGGCGCCGTACCTGCCGGGTGACCCGCTGGAAGCGTCGTCGCACGCGGTATCGGCAGCGAACTACGGTTCGGCTTCGATCCTGCCGATCACCTGGGCCTACATTCGCATGATGGGCGCCGACGGATTACGTCGCGCGACACTGACCGCGATCGCCTCGGCGAACTACATCGCGCGTCGTCTCGAAGGGTACTTCCCGGTTCTCTATACCGGTGAGCACGGCATGGTGGCACACGAGTGCATCTTGGATCTGCGCGAGATCACCAGGCAAACCGGCGTCACTGTCGATGATGTGGCAAAACGTTTGATGGACTATGGATTCCACGCTCCGACGATGAGCTTCCCGGTTGCGGGCACCCTGATGGTGGAGCCGACCGAGAGTGAAAACCGTGCCGAACTCGATGATTTCATCGAGGCGATGATCGCCATTCGCGCAGAGATCGATCAGGTTGCCGCCGGCGTGTGGCCGGTGACCGACAATCCCTTGCGCGGGGCGCCACACACTGCGGCGTCCCTGGTCGGGGCGTGGGACCACCCTTATAGCCGCGAGGTTGCGGTCTTTCCACGCGGTCTCGGGCATGCCCGGGCGAAGGTGTGGCCGCCGGTACGCCGCATCGACGGCGCATACGGTGACCGAAACCTGATGTGCTCGTGTCCGCCGGTGGCAGAGTTCGCACAGTAGGTGGTGTGGCGCGCTTCGCTCTTGCAGGCGTCGCGAGCGAGCGCGGCGCCGATGTTATGGAGTGGTGAGTGCACGGACGACAGCGGAGCCGAAGTCGATGTCGTCGGACGTGGCGAGGTGGTCGTAGCTGCCGCCGGTCTGCTCGGTCAGGGTCTGGAGGGTCTGGCTGCCCGTGCCGCCGACCACGATCACATCGATACGGACCGGACGCGATTCGTCGGTCGCCGCGGCGATGCGGGCGACCAACTGATCGTCGGTCACCGCCGAACCGTCGTCGGGTCCATCGGTGATCACCAGTATCGAATTGGTGCGGCCGGGGGCGTAGTCGGCGACGGCGGTGTCGTAGGCGGCGATCAGTGACAGATATGCCTGGTCGACGTGGTTGGTTCCAGGACGTATGGCACCGAGTTCGCTACCGAGAGTCGTTCGCTGGTCGGCGGTGAGCAAGGCGGTCGGAGCCGCCATCCGAAAGGGGGCGGCGCTGTCGAGGTTCTCGCCGAAAGTCCACACGCCGAGGCCGAATTCTGGCGGCATCACCGTCATTGTGGACGTCAACGCGGTCAGAACGTTCGACAGTCGAGTGGTCGCGCCCTCTGCGGTCCTCATCGATGCGGATGCATCGACCAACACGGTGGAGCGCAACCCCAGAACCGGGTTCGCCATGGTAGCGCGCAGCGCGTCCAGCGCAGCTCGTGACGGGACGGCGACCTCGGCCTGCGGGGAGTCACTGAAACCGGCCTCTCGGAAAGTCTGCACCCATTGCGGTTGCCGCAGGTAGTCGGTGAACAGTCCGGCGAGAAGATTCTGCGTATCGTCCACCCAAGTCCCGGACATCACCGCGGCCGGATGGTCCGCTATCGGCGACGAGCCCGGCGGACGATATCCGACCAGCCCCGAGTGATCGGCCAATTGCTGTTCGCTGGTGGCGACCGCGTGCACCGACGCCTCCCGTGGCGCGACCGATGACAGCGTGGCCGCTGTGTCGGACGCCTCCGGCGCGTGAGCGGCCAGCGTGGAAATGGCCGATACCACCTGACCGGACTGCGCCGCCTGCACGCTGATCGGATCGACACCGGACACGACCCCGCCGACAGCTGCCGCGACCGCCAGCGTGGAGTCACCATCCGGAAGGGCCAGGCGTAGACCGCCCCAGCCGGACAAGCCGAGTTCTGCGAGACCATCGTTTTGGAGGCGTGGCAGATCGGCCCAGGACGTCTCGGCCTGCTCCATCGCACGACCCAACTCTGCAGGTACGGCGAGCACGATCGGGCTTGCGGCCACCGAGACGGGTGTCCCTTCGATCAGGCCCGGGACTCGCATGGACTCGATCGAGCGGGTCGAATCGGCGATCCACAGCGCCGGCTGCGGACCCAGCGCGTCATCCCACGGGTCGCCGCTGCCGAACGCCGAGACGATCGCTGCGGACGGTTGCGCCGTCACCACGACCCGTGCGCAATGGTCACGGACCTGCGGACGGGTTGCGTTGTAGCGTTCGGCAACGGCTTGTACCGGGGCTGCGATGCCCGGGTCCGCGGTCACGTGCAGCGTCGAGACACCTGCCACACACTCGGCGGCTGCCGCGCCCACTTGATCGGCCGCGCGATCGCGCAGCTGCAACCAGCCAATGACGGTCGCGACCAGCAATGTGATGGCCACCACTGCGATAACCGGACCTTTGCTGACCCCCCGGGACCGGGTTCCGCTGCGATGACTACCCACGGTTTCAGTGTATGGTCACCCGTGTCGAGCTCGGTCGGCGAGGTTCCCGCGCGCTGCGCGGCCCGACGAGTCGCGGCAGACCACGATCGCGAGCCCGAGATCTGTGGTGGACGTCTCGTCGGTGCATGCCTCATCGGCGAACCACGCGCCCCCGGTCGAATTCGCGCCCGCCCCAGACGCCGGATTGTCCTGTGCGGGACGCGAAATCACCGCACGCATCGAAGATCGGGCACTGCGCGCAGATTGTCCTGGCATGGTCGAAGTCCTGAGACGGGTGAGGAAACCAGGCCTCGTGGTCGGGGTCGGCGCGACACGAGGCATGCTGCCACCCCCGGGAGTCCGAGAGTGGCAGCAGACCGATCAGGGTCGTCGGCACAGCGGCATTCGCAGGGCGAGTCATCGCGCATTTCTCCGGGTTGGCGTTGGGTGGAATCGGCGCTCAGCCGAGTTCCTGGCGGCGGCAGTCGTCCGGTTCGTTGCTTCGAGCATTCATCGACATTCCGAATGCGTCGCCCGTGCTCGTCGATCGTGTCGGTTCTGCGTGCATTCGTCGTATCGAATCCTGAATCACTGCCGCTCCTCCTCCCATTGCTCGGTGAGCTCTCGCGATGTGGTGGTCTGGCTCGGATCTTTCTCATCGATCCGAAGTCCAGGGTGACCCGGAATCATGGTGGCCCGGGAAACCATGGTGGCACAGAGTTTCGCCGCTGTCGGGTGAATTTTCCGTCGACGACGACGGCTCGGTGGGTCGCCGGGTGGGTGGACCGGACCCGCTGTGAAATGTGTTCGGCTGTTCAGAGGTTCCCGACGACGTGTTCGAGGCGCTGGGCCACGAGCTCACGCGCCTTGTTGCGCAGGGCGGGTCGGTAGCCGCTCGGATATACCGGGTCGGCCGGCGAATAGTCGCGCAGCAATTCCTTCGCGAGGGTGATCTTGTGTACCTCGGTCGGCCCATCGGCGATGGCCATGACCTCGGCGTAGCCGAGCATGTCCATGAATGGTAGGTCTCGGCTGACCCCGATCGCGCCGTGCAGGTGCAGTGCGCGTTGGGCGACATTGTGCATCACCGTGGGCATCGCGACCTTGATGGCAGCGATGTCCTTGCGCACCTTCCGATAGTCTTGCTCTTTGTCGATACGCCATGCCGTGCGCAGTACGAGTAATCGGAACTGTTCCATCTCGATCCAGCTGTCCGCGATCCGCTCCTGGGTCATCTGTAGCCCCGCCAGCGGGCCGCCGCGCATCGGACGTGACACCGCTCGTTCGGCCATCATGTCGAACGCTTTGCGCACCAAGGCGACTGTGCGCATTGCGTGATGCACACGGCCGCCACCGAGCCGAGTCTGGGCGACCGCGAAGCCTTCTCCTTCGGTCCCCAACAGGTGGTCTGCGGGGACGCGCACGTCGGTGAAGCGCAGGTGGCCCTCGTGTTCGCTGAATCCGGGCACGTGAAAGTTCTTGACGATTTCCAGTCCGGGAGCGTCGGCCGGCACGATGAACATGGACATGCCGCGATATGGGCTGACATCCGGGTTGGTCACCACCATCACGATGTGGAAGCTGGCGAACTGTGCGTTCGAATTGAACCACTTCTCGCCGTTGATCACCCAGTGATCGCCGTCGCGTACCGCGCGGGTGCGGAAGAGAGTCGGATCCGATCCCCCTGTCGGCTCGGTCATCACGTAGCAGGAGCCGACCTCACCGGCCAAGAGCGGGTCGAGGTAGGTCTTCTTCTGCTCGGGGGTGCCGTAGTGGGCGAGAATCTCCGCATTTCCGGAATCCGGTGCCTGGCAACCGAAGACCGACGGCGCCCATACCGACGTACCCAGCACCTCGTTGAGCAACGCCAGCTTCAACTGCCCGTAGCCCGGACCACCCAATTCCGGCCCGAGATGACAGGCCCACAGACCCTGCTGTTTGACCGCATCCTTGAGTGGACCCATGAGCGACATTGCCTCACGGTCGGTGCGGTCGTACGGGTTGGGATAGAGCAGGTCGAGTGGTTCCACTTGGGTGCGGACGAACTCGGCCGCCCATTCCAGTTTGTCTCGGTATTCCGGTTCGGTTTCGAAATCCCACGCCATGGTCAGCCTTTCGTGTTGCGGGCGGAGTCGGTAGCCACGCCGTCGAGCAGCGTGGTGGCCACGATCCCGGCGATCTCGTCGGGCGAGTGATCACCGTGCGGTCGGTACCAGAGCGCCACCATGTTGAGCATGCCGAGCACACTGTTGGCCACCACGTGGTCGTTCGTGTGGAGCTTCTTCTCGGTGTAGCCGGCATCGATGACCCGCTGCCAGCAGTGCTGGATGCGGTCGCGCAGATCTTGGAGTTCTGCGGCGCGTGTGCCGGTCAACGCACCGAGATCACGAAGCTGAACAGCCACTTCCCGCCGGTGGCGAACGATCAGTCGGATATGACTGTGGATCAGTTCGTCCAACATGGTGATCGGATCCTCGTGACCGTTGGCGATCCGTTCGGCGTCGACGAGCATCACCTGGGTGTAGTCGCGCAGGATCTGCCAGAGCAGCTCCTCTTTGGAGCCGATGTGGTAATACAGCGCTCCCCGTTGCACATCGGCGCGCGCACCGATCTCGGCCACGCTGGTGGCGTGGAAGCCCTGCTCGGCGAACAGTTCGATGGCCGCCCGCACGATGCGTTCCTTCGTGTCGCGCGCGCTCGATTCGGCGGAGGGCGGGCGGCCTCGTCTGCGCGCCGGGGTGGTCATGGGCGTGGTACCGAACTCCCGATCCAGATGAAATGTTCTGGACGGTACATTAGATGGTGTGCGCGCTATGATCAAGGGGCCGTCCGGCCGATCGTGGTAGTCCTGCCGAGGAAGCGTTCGTCCAGTGCCGGCGTGCCGGCCCGGTTACTGCGGCGGAAGAGGGCGGACGGTGTGCACGACGACCCATACCCCGCGACGCCACTACCCGCGGGTAACATGGCGGTGTTTTCCCACTCGGCTTTCTCGGAAGTGAGGCAGTAGATGACACAGCGGACTCAGGTCGGCGGGCTGCAGGTGGCCACCGTTCTCCACGAGTTCATCGAGAACGAGGCGCTCCCCGGTTCCGGCGTGGATTCCGCCACATTCTGGGCTGGCGCCGAGCAGGTCATCACCGATCTCGCCCCGCGCAACCGCGCTTTGCTGGCCGAACGTGATGAAATCCAGCGCAGAATCGACGCGTGGCACGCCGATCACCCTGGAGCGGACTACGACAGGGCCGCGTACAAGAATTTTCTGACCGAGATCGGTTACCTCCGTCCCGAGCCCACCGACTTCCAGATCTCCACTCAGAACGTGGATGACGAAATCGCCGCCACCGCGGGCCCGCAACTCGTGGTGCCGGTGATGAACGCGCGGTTCGCGATCAATGCGGCCAATGCACGGTGGGGATCGCTGTACGACGCGTTGTATGGCACCGATGTCATCGGTGAGGACAACGGCGCGACGCGCGCCGGCGGCTACAACAGGGTGCGTGGCGACAAGGTCATCGAGTGGGCGCGCAACTTCCTCGACGACGCGGTCACCTTGATCACCGGTTCACATATTGGATCGAGGTACTACAAGATCGTCGACGGTGAGCTGGAGGTCGGCCTGGAGGACGGCACCAGTATCGGGCTGGCCGACGCGACGCAGTTGGTCGGATACCGCGGCGAGCCGCAGGCGCCGAGCGCTGTGTTGCTGAAGCACAATGGCCTGCACATCGAGATTCGGATCGATGCGGATTCGGCCGTCGGCGCCACCGATACCGCGGGCGTCGAGGATGTCGTGCTGGAGTCGGCCGTCACGACGATCATGGATTTCGAGGACTCCGTGGCCGCCGTGGATGCCGAGGACAAGGTGTTGTGTTACCACAACTGGCTCGGCCTGATGCGGGGTGACCTCGCCGAGAAGGTCACCAAAGGTGAGCAGACCTTCACTCGCACCATGAACCCCGATCGGGTCTATACCGCGGTGAAGGGCGGTGAACTGGCGCTGCACGGACGGTCGCTGTTGTTCGTGCGCAATGTCGGTCATCTGATGACCTCCGATGCAATTCTCGACCCCGCGGGTAACGAGGTGCCAGAAGGTATCATGGATGGGCTGATCACCTCGCTGATCGCCAAGCACAGCCTTCTCGGTGATGCGGCCTTGGCCAACAGCCGCACCGGATCGGTCTACATCGTGAAACCGAAGATGCACGGCCCGGACGAAGTCGCGTTCACCACCGAGTTGTTCGGCCGAATCGAGGATGTGCTCGGGCTGGACCGCAACACGCTCAAGGTCGGCATCATGGACGAAGAACGCAGGACCACAGTGAACCTCGCAGCGTGCATCCAGGCCGCTGCGGAGCGTGTCGTGTTCATCAACACCGGCTTCCTCGATCGCACCGGCGACGAGATCCACACCTCGATGGAGGCCGGGCCGATGGTGCGCAAGGCGGATATGAAGTCGCAACAGTGGATCCTGTCCTACGAGGACTGGAATGTCGACACCGGCCTGGCCGCGGGACTACCCGGCAAGGCGCAGATCGGCAAGGGCATGTGGGCCATGCCGGACCTGATGGCCGACATGCTCGCGCAGAAGATCGGTCACCCGCGCGCCGCGGCGAACACCGCGTGGGTTCCTTCGCCGACCGCCGCGACGCTGCACGCAACCCATTACCACCTGGTCGACGTCTTCCAGCGGCAGCGGGAGATCGCCAAGGGCGGTCGACGCGCCACAGTGGACCAGATACTGCAGGTTCCGTTGGCGGTGGAACCGAACTGGACCGACGAGCACAAGCAGCAGGAGCTGGACAACAACTCGCAGTCGATCCTCGGCTACGTGGTGCGGTGGATCGACCAAGGCGTCGGCTGTTCCAAGGTGCCCGACATCAAGGATGTCGCACTGATGGAAGACCGTGCGACCCTGCGCATTTCGAGTCAGCTGATGGCGAACTGGCTGCGCCATGGCGTCGTCACACGTGACGAGGTGGTGGCGAGTCTGGAACGGATGGCCCCCGTGGTGGACCGGCAGAATGCCGGCGACTCCAGCTATCGCGCCATGGCGCCGGATTTCGAGGGGAGTATCGCTTTCCAGGCGGCCAAGGAACTGATCCTGGAAGGTACCGAGCAGCCCAACGGCTATACCGAGCCGATTCTGCATCGGCGACGCCGGGAGGCGAAGGCTAGGGCCACCGTCTGATCTGTGTGTAGTACGAATCCCCCGGTCCGAGACCGGGGGATTCGTACGTTGCGGGGCATCGGTGAGCGTCGACCTCGGCGACCGATCACTGCATCGGCTCCGCGCCGCGTTGCATCAGCAGTATGCCCATCAGCCCCACCTCCTGACTCTGCGCATGGATCATGGAGCGGGCGATCTGCTTGACCGGGCCGGATTCCACGAGCTCGTCGATGGCCTGCGCCATGACGATGCCGCCCTCGTGATGGCGCATCATCAACTGTAGGAACAGGATTTCGGCCTCCAGCCCGCGTGCTGCGGCCAATGCGTCGAGTTCCGCGGTGCTCGCCATACCCGGCATGCTTGCTGCGGCATCGGCCGTCCCCGGGTTCGCCGAGACCGCCTTCCGATGTCCATGAGCCACGGGTTCGGTGGTATGCATCCACGCCATTGGATGCGTGGAGACCGGGGCCGCGTCGGCGAGACGCAGCCACCCGAGCATCGTGCCGATCTCCACATGCTGAGTGTGGTCGATCTGTTCGGCCAGCCGGCGGATCGTCGGATCGACGGCGCTGTCGAGTCGCTGCACCATGATCAGTGCTTGTTGATGGTGCACGGTCATATCCTGCACGAAGCCGATTTCCGTAGTGGTGAGAATCGGTGGTGTCGAACCGCTTTCCGGAAGAACCAGCGGTCGTAGTGCGGCGCCGAGCACGAGCAGCATGAGGATCACTGAAGCTGTGGCTGCGGTGAGCATTCGCGGCGACATCGCTACGACCCGACCACCGACCGCTGATCCGACGGTGGCGAGTACACGTTGTTGTCCAATTGCAGCACCATGAATCCGTTGTCCGAGCACGAGACGTAGAGTTGCGAGCCGCGCCACTCGGGCGGTGAGAAGCACCAGTCGGTGGACAGGTCGCCGCCTACGAGATTTCCGGTACGCGAGGTGGTGGCGTCGAGCGGGTCGAACTGCCCTTCCAACACCGATCGCAGGACCGACGGTGTACTCATCAACGGAATTCCGATGTTGGAAGCCAGCGCGTGGGGTGAATTCCATAGGTTCGGGTTCTGGCCGGTGCGTGCTGGGGGGTTGTAATAGGCAATTTCACGAATGGCATAGGGATCACGGATGTCGAAGACCCGTATTCCCGAGGAGATCCAGCCACAAGCCAGCGCGGTGGGGTTGTACTCTCGGTCGGCGGCGCAGTAGTGCGATTCGTACGCGAAGGCCGCACCACCCATGGACGAGCCGACATTGCTGTCGATGTGTTGCGGTAGATTGATCTCCAGCTTGATCTTGTTGGCCACCCGCGGGGCGGTTTCGTCGGAGAGATCGATGAGTTTGACACCACCGGAACCGCCCTCGTCGACGGTGTAGAGGTAGGGCTTGCCGGCATAGGTGACCGGAACGCTGTGTTGCGTCGCCCAGCCGTCGGTCCAGAACACCCGGCCCATCTGGGGTACCAGAGGATTCGGGTCGCGTCGCTGCACTGCGCTGATGTCGAGCACGGTGAATCCGCCCAGTGCAGAGAGGTACATTCGATTGCCGTCGGGGCTGATGCCGAACCCGTGCGCCTCGATGCCGGTCATTCCCTGCCAGATCACGCGCGGGTTCGTCGGATCGGTGAGGTCCACCGCGCTGAGGAAGCCCGGGACGAGTCCCGACGCCCAGTAGGTGTTTCCGTCAGGAGAGAAGCCTCCCTCGTGGGTTGTGATCGGCAACGGCATGAGCAGATTCGTCCCTGGACCCGGGTTGAGCAGCCGCGGGTAGGCACAATCGGAAATGTCGTACACCGATAGATATCCCGCGCCTACCAACGTCGGGACACCGGTGCCTACCAAGAGCTTTCGCCTGGGGTTCACCTTCAGGCTTTCCCAGGTGCCGGCGAGCATCGCAGGTTCGGCCAGGGTGACCGTCGGGCGTGGGTTGGCCGGATCGGACACGTCGATCACTTGAACGCCGCGCTGCTCGTTCATCAGGCTACCGGGAAGAACGGAACCGAGGTAGGCGCAGTGCTCGAAACTTGTGGATGTGATGCCACCGCCACGACCAGGGAATCCGCCGACGAAGGACATGTTGCAGCGGTAGCCCTGTGTGCTACGCCCGCTGTCGCGGTCGGCAGCGGGGACGTCGCCCTGCAATCCGCTTTCCGGAGCCGAGCCCGGGCCGCAGTCCGCCCGGGGGACCGAGCTGCGCCCGACATCGAGGAACTCTCGGACGTTGTTCTGGAGGTCGGGCTGGGGTGCGGCCGATACGCTCGAGGGCAATAGCATCGCCGTCAGGATGCCGATGGTGAACGTGGTCACTAGTTTTGCGCGGCAGAATCGAGTCATTGGGAGCATCGTTGCGTCCCCCCCAACTTCGTCATCGGAGTGCAGGTGCGCAGTGACTGGGACAGTCCATGGCACATGTCGAATGGTAATGGGGCTCACCGACTCCGGGGTTGGTTTCGGCGAATTCCCAGTTCACACACCCGGTTCTCCCGTGCGCCTGCTCCATGACGCGTGCCTGCAGCGACGATCGTGATACACCGGAAGTGGCGCTGTCTTCGGCCGGAACCAACGGTTCGTCACAGACACCGAATCACGCCGGGTCGCGTACCGCTGCCAGCACGGCGGCGGAGCCGGCGCTACGATCGTGAGGCTTCCCGAGTCTGTGCCGCTTCCCGAGTCTGTGCCCGCAGCGCTTCTATGTTCTCCAGCAGACGCAGTCGAAGGATGTTCCCGCGGCCGGAGAGTGTCGACTGTTGCCGGACGTAATCTGCCCGTCCTGCCGGTGTTTCGATCGGGATCGGCAGGTAGCCGTATTCGGACAGATCATACGGGCTGGCACGCATATCGAGTTCGCGGGCGGCGCAAGCCAACTCGAAGCAATCCATCAGCAGTTCCGAGGAAATCAGCGGAACCAGCTTGACCCCCCACTTGTACAAGTCCATGTTCGCATGGAGGCAGCCGGGTTGTTCCCGCTGGATCTGGTCGGCGCGAGTCAGTGGTTCACTGTTGCGGCCGACGGCTGCCGGGGTGAAGAAGCGGTAGGCATCGAAATGTGTACAGCGCAGCGACATCGATTCGACCACAGCATCGGTGGCCGCACGCCCCAGTCGCAAGGGCACCTGCTGGTGGCGGATGGCCTCGGTGCGATACACCATCGCCCACTCGTGTAAACCGAAGCAGGACAAATGCGCAGGTCGGGACACGGTAGCGCGCAATAGATCCGCGATGAAGACGAGAGTGTCGTGGCGCTTGGCCAGAAAGGCGGAGTCGACCGCGAAGACGGCCCCGGGCCTCGACTCGCTCGCCGCGCCCACGTACTCGCGCGCGATGTCGTTTGCACCGACGCGGCGATATCCGCGCACCCCCTCGTATTCGGCGGCGTCCGCTAGCCCGATCCCATAGCCCGGGTGCCAACGCCGTAATCGGGCAGGCTTGTGACCGTAATAGGTGAACAGGAAGTCGATCACCGGGTGCGGTAGGCCCCGGGCTCGTCGTGCGAAGTAGGCGCCGGCCACCTGGTCGAGTCGGGCGTGGTGTGCGGCAGCGGCCGACCGCCAGCGCGGACCGGTCAGTATTCGGACGGTCACGTGGTCACCTCGTGACGACAGCAGGCTGGGGTGGTCGCCCGGTGGTCCATCATTCGATCACCCGGTGCGTTCCGTCCCGGACGGTGCCCACGAATTCTTCCACCAGATCCTCGAGAGCCACGATACCGGTGGTGTTCCCCCGCTCATCGACCACTCGGCCGAGGTGGCTGCTGGTGCGGCGCAGACGTGCCAAGGCCTCGTAGAGGGTGGTGCCCATGCCCACCGTGGGCAGTGGTCGGATGTCGGTACGCGGGATCGTGGTCGTGGGTCCGGCGGTGTCGTCGGCTACCTTGTCGAGGACGTCCTTGACGTGTAGGTAACCGACCAGCGAACCGTCGTTCGCCTGCACCGGGTAGCGGGAGAACCCGGTCTCGGCCACAGCGGATTCGATATCGCCGAGTGTGGTCCCGTTGCCGTGCAGCGGAACCGAGCGTGTCGCCGCCAACCGCACCATCACGTCGCCGACCACCCGGTCACTGGTACCGAGTGCTTGGGTGAGGCGCCGGTGCTCCTCTTCGTCGAGCAGGCCCTCCGAGCGCGACTCCCCGATCATCTCGGCCAGTTCGACCGAGGACACTGTGGCCTCGAGCTCGTCCTTGGGTTCGATCCGCAACAGACGCAGTGACAGGTTGGCCGCCCAGTTGTACAGCGCGATCGGTGGGCGCGCCAGCCGCAGCCAGATCAGGTGGACCGGAACCAGCAGCAGGGCACTGCGTTCCGGTCCGGCCAATGCGATGTTCTTCGGGATCATCTCACCGAACAGGATATGGAGGACCACGACGATGGCCAGCGCAACGGCGAAGGCCACTGGGTGCAGCAGCTGGTCCGGCAAACCGAGTACCTCGAATGGACGTTCGAGCAGGTGTGCAACGGCCGGCTCGCCCACGCGCCCGAGCAGAATCGAGCAGATCGTAATGCCCAACTGGGCGGCCGCGAGCATCATCGATAGATTCTCACCAGCCCGAATCACGGTGTTCGCGTTCCGTTTTCCCTGCTCGGCCAACGCCTCCAGTCGGTCGCGTCGGGCGGAGATGAGGGCGAATTCCGCAGCGACGAAGAAGGCGTTGCCGCCGAGCAACAGGATGGTGAGTACCACACCGAACACGTCACCCATTGCTGTGTTCCTCCGTTGCGACGGCGCCGGCGGCGACCGGGATCAGGCGCACACGGTCGATGCGTCTGCCATCCATCCGGTCGACACGGGCAATCCAGCTACCGTCGCCGTCGCTTTCGCCCTCGGTCGTAGCCCATTGCGAGCGTGGAGTCGGCAGTGCGACTTCATCACCTGCCACCGGGATGCGACCCAACCTGGTCAATACCAGACCACCCAGCGTCTCGTATTCGCCGCCCGGGGCGTCGTATCCGGTCGCGCGGGACACTTCATCGACCCGTAGCAGGCCCGAGCAGTCCCAGCCGTCGGAGACACGCCGCACATCACGCTCTTCCTCGTCGTGTTCGTCGCGGACATCGCCGAGGATCTCCTCGATGATGTCCTCCATGGTGACCATTCCTGCGGTGCCGCCGTATTCGTCCACCACCAATGCAACCTGCATGCCGTCGGCGCGGATGCGTTCGAGCACTGCGTCACCGTCGAGGCTGTCGGGCACGATCGGAACGGGGCGGGCCAGCAGCGCCACCGGAACGGTCCCGCGCGCGCTCGGATGGTGCGTGAAGGCCTGTTTGACGTGTACGACGCCGAGAGTGTTGTCGAGATCGCCGTCGATCACCGGGAACCGGGAGTAGCCGGTGTGACCGGCCGCGGCGAGGAGATCGGCGATGGTGTCGTCCTTGTCCAAGGATTCGATCTTCACCCGCGGTGTCATCAGTTCTTCGGCGCTGCGCGCACCGAACTGTAGCGAGCGGTCCATCACCTGCGCGGTGCGCTGGTCGAGCGCGCCGCGCAGGGCCGAGGTGCGCACCAAGGATCCGAGCTCCTGGGGCGAACGCGCGGAGCGCAACTCCTCCGCCGGTTCCACGCCCAGGCCGCGGACGACGCCATTGGCTGTGCCATTGAGGAAGCGGATCATCCACTTGAACACCATCGAGAAGGCGATCATCGGGCCGGCCGTCGCACGAGCGGTGGCCAGCGGCTCGGCGATGGCAATGTTCTTGGGTACCAACTCGCCGTAGATCATCGAGAGCGAGGTGGCTGCGATCAATGCCACGGTGAGCGCGAGGCCCCCGGCGACGGCGTCGTTCAGCCCGATCGCGCCGAGTAGCGGGTGCAGCAGCCTGGCCAGGACCGGTTCGGCGATATAGCCGGTGCACAGGGTGGTGATGGTGATGCCGAGCTGGGCGCCGGACAGTTGGAACGACAAGGTTCGGTGCGCCTTGCGCACCATGCGCGCGCGCACGTCACCGGTGCGGGCGTGCGCCTCGACGGAGCTGCGTTCCAGCGCGGTGAGGGAGAATTCGGCGGCAACGAACAGAGCGGTGCCGGCGGTGAGCGCGATGAACCCGATCAGACTGAGCACAGTGAGCGCGACGGACATCGTCAACACCACCTGACTGATGCCGGGAAACGGTCTGTGCAGAATAGAGCTGCCGTGCGGAAGGGGACGCCGGGTTTGTCACCCGGCTCGGTAGAGGAGCCCTCCTGTGCGGCGCCCTCGGACGCGGGTGACAACTGGTTCCTTTCGCGAAAAGTAGGGTTGCGCCGGTGTCCGGCAATCACCATGCTACCGGCCCGCGTGGTCGCACGCGGGCGCCGGTGCGCTGTCGAACGTTGTGTCGACCTTCACCACCCGCTCGGCAGCGGGCGTCCCTCGGCGAAACCGGCCGCCGACTGCACACCGATCACCGCCTTGTCGTAGAACTCGCTCAGGTTGCGAGCGCCAGCGTAGGTGCAGGCGCTGCGGACACCGGAGCAGATGTGGTCGATGAGATCCTCGACGCCGGGGCGTTCGGGGTCCAGTCGCATTCGAGAACTGGAGATGCCTTCTTCGAACAGTGCTTTTCGTGCGCGGTCGAATTCACTGTCGGAGGCGGTGCGGGCAGCGACGGCGCGTTTGGACGCCATGCCGAAGCTCTCTTTGTACATATTGCCGTCCCGGTCGACACGAAGGTCGCCCGGAGACTCGTAGGTGCCGGCGAACCAGGACCCGATCATCACGTTGGACGCTCCTGCGGCCAGAGCGAGTGCTACATCGCGGGGATGGCGTACGCCGCCGTCGGCCCACACACACGCGCCGACTTCTCGTGCAGCCTGCGCGCATTCGGCGACCGCGGAGAACTGCGGCCGGCCGACACCGGTCATCATCCGGGTGGTGCACATCGCCCCCGGGCCCACACCGACTTTGACGATGTCCGCACCTGCCGCGGCGAGCTCTTTGGTGCCCTCGGCAGAGACCACGTTGCCTGCCACCAGCGGCACGCCGAGCCCGAGGTCACCGAGGAGAGTCAGAGTTTCGAGCATCTTGGTCTGATGACCGTGGGCGGTGTCGACCACGAGGAGGTCGGCGCCCGCGTCGACCAGGGACTTGGCTTTGGCGGCCACGTCGCCGTTGATTCCGATCGCCGCTGCTATGCGCAGCTCACCGGACGCGTCGACCGCGGGCTGGTAGATGCCTGCACGAAGGGCGCCGGTGCTGGTGAGCGCTCCGGCCAAGGAACCGTCCTCGCCGGTCAGCACTGCGAAGTCTGCGTGTTCGGCGTGCAGCAGGTCGAACAGGTCACGGGGGCTGGTATTCGCCGGTGCGTGTACGAAATCGGTGAGGGCGATCTCGCGCAGCCGGGCAAAACGGTCGACGTCGGCGCAAGCGGTTTCGGTGACCACACCCACCGGCCGGCCATCGTCGATCACGACGACGGCGCCGTGGGCGCGTTTGTGCATGAGTGCGACGGCTTCGGAGACCGAGCGATCGGGTCCGAGGGTGACGGGTGTGTCGATCGTGAGCGATCGGCTCTTGACGAACGCGATGGTGTCGGCCGCGGCGGTGATCGGCAGGTCCTGGGGGAGTACGACCAACCCGCCGCGGCGGGCCACGGTCTCTGCCATTCTGCGACCGGCGACAGCGGTCATATTGGCCACGACGATCGGGATGGTGGTGCCCGATTCGTCGTCGGTCGACAGGTCGACGTCGAAGCGCGAGGCGATGTCCGTCCGGTTCGGAACGAGAAAGACGTCGTCGTAGGTGAGGTCATAGGGCGGCTGGTGACCAGGGAGAAAGCGCACTCGAGCGATGATAGCCCGACCGAGGTCGTCCGGGGTGGTCAGCGGGTTTTGCTGGATGCACCGGCCCGACCCGATGTCGGGTTCGGTCGGCGGCGCGACTTCTTCCCCCGGCCGGCGTCGGGCCCGTCGGCCGGGCTGTGTCTGCGGGTCGACGCTCGGCGTGCGGCGCTTCGTACCTCGGGTGTCGGGGTCGGCGAGGTCGGGTCGGCTATCGGAACGGGGCGACCGGACGGCTGCCGTGCTCCGGTGATCTCGATCAGCCTCTGCTCACCCGGGCCGACCTCGACGCCATCGACCTCGATACCGGCTTTGCGCATCATCGCCTGGACATCGTGGCGTTGGTCGGTCAACGCCAGGGTGACCACCACGCCGTCCGCTCCAGCGCGCGCAGTACGACCAGCGCGATGTAGGTAGGCCTTCGGTTCGGCAGGCGGATCGACATGGACGACCAGGGACACGTCGTCGATGTGTATGCCGCGTGCTGCAACGTCGGTGGTGACCAGCACCGGCACGGAGCCATCGCCGAAGGCCGCGAGAGTGCGGGCACGATTGTTCTGCGCCTTGCCGCCATGGAGTGCGCCGGCGGTCACGCCCGCAGTGCGCAGTTGCTTGGCGAGCCGGTCGGCGCCGTGCTTGGTGCGAACGAACATGATGGTTCGGCCGTCCCTGGCGGCGATCTCCGCGACGACCGCACGCTTGGTGGGTTTGTCCGGCACATACAACACATGGTGCGCCATGGTCGTGACCGACGCCACGGCCGGCGTGGTGGCATGCAACACCGGCTCGCGGAGATACCGATGAACCAGCGTGTCGATCTCGCTGTCCAAGGTGGCCGAGAACAGCAGGCGTTGGCCGTCTCGGGGCGTGCGGTCGAGCAGCCTGCTGACCTGCGGTAGAAAACCCAGGTCGGCCAGGTGGTCGGCCTCGTCCAACGTGGTGATGGCCACATCGGACAGGTCGGCGTATCCGTGCTGGAGCAGATCGGCGAGCCGCCCCGGCGTGGCGATGAGCAGGTCGACGCCGTGGCCGAGTCGGGCCGCGTGGCGCTTGATCGGCAAGCCGCCGACCACCGCGGCGATGCGTAGCCCGAGCGCGAGCGCCGGGCCGTCGAGCGCTCGCTCGACCTGTGCGGCCAGTTCCCGTGTCGGAACCACGACGAGGCCCCGTGGACGGCCCGGCCGGGCCGGTTTCCCCGCCAGGCGGGTGAGCATCGGCAGGCCGAAGGCCAAGGTCTTGCCGGACCCGGTCGATGCCCGACCGAGCACGTCTTTGCCGGCCAGGGCGTCGGCCACCGTGGCGGCTTGGATCGGAAAAGGGGTCTCGATGCCCTCGCGTCGCAGCGCCTGGACGAGCACGGCGGGTAGGCCCAGCCCGGCGAAGGAGATCACGCCAGGTGTCGTGGCGGCGGTAGTCGAGGGGATCACGGGGTGGGAGTGCCTTTCGTTGCACAACGCGTTCGATGGGGAATGCGTTGCTCGGTGAGAGTGAATGCGGTTGTGTACCGCTGTGTGGTCTCGACGCGGTCGCTGTGTGGCTGTGGCGCGGTTCGCCGGGCGCGTGCAGCCGACACGGTCGATCATGGGACGGACCAGCGCCCAGGATACGTGTTGCCGGGTCAACTCTGGAACAGCCGACTGATTTCCACGAGCCAGGGCACGGCCACAGCGTGTGTCGGTACCACCAGAATGGCAACCGATCCGAGGTAGGCGGCCGTAGCGATCCGTACGTCGCCGATCTGGTTGCTCAGTCGTTGGATGCGAATGAGTGTGGTGGGGCCGCCCGCGGCGAGGGCTCCCTGCGGGGCAGTGGACTTCGCGCACGCGACCAGGGCACGCGCCAGAGGTTTCGGCCCGGTCACTTTGACCGCGGAATCGTCGGCGAGCAATTCGACGAGCAGCTTCACCGAACCCAGTGCTGCTCTGCTGCGCACTATCCGGGGAAATGCTTCGTGCACCGCGGTGAACGCCTCCAGGACCAGATCATGCCGTGCCCGCAGATGGGAGCGCTCGTGGGTGACGATCGCGGTGACCTCGGCCTCGGCGAGATTGGCGAAGGTGCCTTCGCTGAGGACGACGCGTTGGCGCAATCCGGGCAGGCAGTAGGCGATCGGTTCGGGGGCGGCCAACACTCGGATGTCGGCGGCAGGTCGATAGGGGCCACTCTGGTCGAGTAGGTCCACGAGCATACGGTGGCGCGCGCGCCGCCTGCGGGTGTGTACCGCGACCCGGATGATCGCGTAGCTCAGGCGGGCGCCGACCAGGAGCGTGAGTCCGAACACCAGTACGTAGGCCGACCACAGGGGGAGGCCGAGCGCGTCGATTTCGCGCGTCGGGGATGTCGTCGGCCGTCCGTCCGGGCCGGGTACCAAGAGTTCGGCTGCGATTGCCAGCCCGGACCCGAACGCGCTGAGCACCGCGGCCAGCGCGATGGCCTGCCAGAGCACCAACGCTGCGCGGGGAGTCCGGAGAGTCCAGGTCGCCCGGCTGAGCGCGGCCGGGACAGGCCCCGCGAGAAGCAATGCGAGTCCGGCGAAGACCGGCGCGGTTGCGTTCATCGACTCAGCTCACTGCATCGTGGGGCCAGGGTGGCCGAGGGGCTACTGTGGTGGAGCCGAGTCCTCGGTTGCTTCGAGCTTAGCGAGTGCCTCCCGAAGTGCGTCGGTCTCGTTCTTTCCGACTTGCTCGACGAAGTGCACCAGCGCGGCGGCTCGACTCCCCGCCTCCTCTGCTTGCTGTAGGGCGTCCACCATCAAACTCGCCACGAGTTCGTCCCGAGTGTGCACCGGCGCGTAGCGGTGTGCTCGGTCGTCGCGTCGCTGGACCACGAGGTTCTTTTTCGCAAGGCGCTGCAGCACGGTCATCACCGTGGTGTACGCGAGCTCACGGCGTGCGGCGAGGGCCTCGTGCACTTGCCGGACCGTTTGTGGTTCGTCAGCCGACCACAATTGGCCCATGACCGCTTTCTCGAGTTCACCAAGACCTGTCATCCCATAATCTTACGCAAAATTTTCGATGCGTACTACACGGTGTCGTAACGATGTGCGTGGCGTGTGCCGCGTGTCACGCGATGGGACCGGGGGCTGTCGGTCCGCCTGCTGCGCCCCGCACGTGTCTGGCACCGATCGGCACGATCATCGGTCTGCCGGAGATCGGGTCTTCGAGCACCGTCGCATCGAGATCGAAAACCTCCCGCAACAACTCCACCGACACCACCTCGGTCGGGGTGCCCGTGGCGACGACGCGACCCCGGTGCATGACGACGAGTTGGTCGCTGTATCGGATGGCGAGGTTCAGGTCGTGCAGCACCAGGACCACCGTGCGTCCCAGATCGGCATGCAATCGGTCGACCAGATCGAGGACCTCGATCGAATGCGCCAGATCGAGGTAGGTGGTGGGCTCGTCGAGTAGCAGGATGTCGGTGCCCTGGGCCAAGGCCATGGAGATCCACGCGCGCTGGCGCTGCCCGCCGGACAATTCGTCCAGTGGGCGATCGGCCAGATCGGCGACTCCGGTCTGCTCGAGCGCAGCCGCCACTTCGGATTCGTCCGCGGCAGACCACTGCCGCAACCATGACTGGTGCGGGTGGCGACCGCGTGCGACGAGGTCGCCGACGGTGAGTCCTTCTGGGGCGAGCGGCGACTGGGGGAGCATACCGATGATCCGGGCCACGTCTTTGGTTCGCAGGGTCGAGATCGCTTTACCATCCAACAGGATTCGGCCGGCGCGTGGATGCAGTAGGCGGCCCAGGGAGCGCAGCAGAGTGGATTTTCCGCAGCCGTTCGGTCCGATGACCGTGGTGATCACGCCGGCCTGGATGGTCACACTCAGTCGGTCGACGATCGTGTGTTTGCCATAGCCGAGAGTGACGCGATCGGCGGTCAGTCGGGTATCGGTGTGGGTCATGACAGCGTCGCCTTTCTGTTCACGCGCACGAGCAGATACAGCAGGAAAGGGCCGCCGAACATGGCGGTCACTATGCCGACGGGGAGCTCGACCGGGAACAGCGTGCGTGACACCACATCCGCGCCGATCACCATGACGGCTCCGATCAGCGCGGCGCCGACAAGAGGTTCGCCGGGGGTGCGCAACAGGCGCCGGGCGACCTGCGGTGCGGCGAGAGCGACGAAGCCGATCGGCCCCGCTGCAGCGGTTGCGACCGATGCGGCGACCACGGCCGCGCCGAGTAGTAGTGCCTGCTGGGTCTGAATCCGCACTCCGAGTGCGCGCGTGGTCTCCAGGCCGAGTCGTAGCGCGGCGACTGTACGCATGGAGCCGGTGGCGACCAGGGCGACGAAGCCGGTGGCGATCGCGGCCGGCGCCAGGTGCGCGGCGTCTGCGGCATCGAGTGATCCGCTCAGCCACAGCTGTGCCCGGTGCGCGTCGGCCAGGCTGGCGCGGGTGAGCAGCCAACTGACGCCCGACATCAGCAGTGCGTTGAGGCCCACGCCGATCAGCACCAATCGCAGTCCGGTGGTGCCGTGCCCGCCGGGGGTGGCACGACTCCACGAGAGCCCATAGATCACTACCGCAGTGAGCAGTCCGCCCGCGAGCGCGGCCAGCGGTGTGCCGATCGATGCGGCCGCCGAGGCGCTCGCGCCACCGGTGGTGACCACCGCGGCCACCGCGCCCAGACTCGCACCGGAGGTTATGCCCAGCAGATCCGGCGCGGCCAGGGGATTGTGCAGGATGGATTGGGTCAGCGCGCCGGCGATACCGAGCGCGACTCCGACCACAAGGGCGGTGAGGGCGCGAGGTAGCCGAGACTCCAGCACGATGAAGCGCTGGGCTCTGGTGCCACCGCCGGTCAGCACGTCCAGCACGTGCCCGAGCGGTAGGCCCGACTCGCCGACCGCGATATCGAGGCACAGCAACGCGAAGGCCAGCGTCGTGAGCACGGCGACGGTCAGTGCCAACCGTGGTCGCCACACCGTCGACAGCGGTCCGATGCGCAGCGCCGGTCGGGTGGGCACGGCGTCCTTCGGTGGTGTCGACGTCACGGACTCACCAGCTTCCGGCGCCGAACTACTGCGATGAAGTACGGCGCGCCGAGCACGGCGAGCATCACCCCGACTTCCAACTCGCCAGGACGGACCACTACACGGCACACGATGTCGGCGACCAACAACAGCAACCCGCCCAGCAGGCCGGAGTACGGAATCAGCCAACGGTAGTCCGGCCCGGTCATCACTCGAGCGAGGTGTGGAACGACGAGTCCGAGGAAGGCGATCGGCCCCACCGCCGTCGTTGCGGCGCCGGCGAGCAGCACCACAGCGGCCAGTCCGAGTGCTCGGCTTCGCCCGACGTGCACGCCGAGCCCACGGGCGACCTCGTCGCCGAGGTCGAGCAGGTTCAGCCGCGGCGCGGCCAGCAGCGCCAGCACGACGCCCGCCGTGAGGAACGGCAGTACCTGCCAGAACACTGCGCCGTCGCGACCTGCGACCGTTCCGACAACCCAGAACCGGTAGGTATTCGATGCCGTGGAGTCCGACAGCACCACGGCGTTGGTCAGCGCTTGCAGGAATGCGGTCACCGCTACGCCTGCGAGCACCAGGCTCAGCGGACTTGCCCTGCCGCCGCGGATGGTCGAAGCACCGAACACCGCGACTCCGGCCACGAGCGCTCCGGCCAGTGCGAACCAGATGTACTGTACCGGGGTGCCGAAGGAGAACAGGTACACGCTCAGCGCAGCGACGAACGCCGCGCCGGCGTTGAGTCCGAGTATTCCGGCGTCGGCGAGGGAGTTTCGGGTGTAGCCCTGAATGAGCGCCCCGGCAATGCCCAGCGCGGAACCGCACGCCAGCGCGAGGGCGGTGCGTGGGAGGCGCAGACCGCGCACGATCTGTTCCTCGGTCGAGCGTGCTGCGCAGGTGAACGGTCCCCCGGAGCAGGTCACCGCATGGTGCAGGGCGTCGAATACGGTTCCCGGAGCGAGGGAACGGGCGCCGATCGCGACACCGGCTACCACGGTGAGCGACAGCAGGACGGCCACGGTGAAGAGTCCGGACAGGCGACGCCGCCGCACGGTGGCGAGGGTGGTCACGGCGACAGACGACTCCTGTTCACGAGTACGGACAAGCGTGGTAAGCCTAACCTAGTTTTCAGGTCGATCGGAATCGGTTGCTTACTTAGGTAAGCCTGGCCTACTATGGTACCGGCGTTCGGATCGAGTGTGTCCCGAGGGCTGCGGCGACCCCGATCCCCTGCCGCGGCGGGCTCCGTTCATCGCTGGAGCCCGCCGCTCTTCCCTCGTCCACCGGCCCATGATGGCGGCCTCTGTGACCTGTGCGACAGTGGCTGCATGACACAGCAGGAAACGCCGCAGATCGGTTCGCCGGCGGACATTACGCCGGAGCAGATGAACGCCTTCAGCGAAGGCGTGTTCACCGATGTGATCGGTTTGCGCTATACCGAGGTCACCGCTGACCGGGTGTGCGGCGAGTGGATAGTCAAACCCCACCTCTACCAGCCGGCTGGTATCCAGAACGGAGGTGTGTACTGCACGGTCATCGAATCGCTCGCCAGCGTCGGGGCCGGTGTCTGGCTCGGTGATCGGGGCACGGTGGTCGGCGTGAACAACAACACCGACTTCCTGCGCGCTGTCCGCGACGGCACGTTGCTCGGTGTGGCGACTCCCGTGCACCGGGGCCGGCTGCAGCAGTTGTGGCAGGTAATCATCACCGATGAGCAGCAGCGGGTTGTCGCTCGGGGACAAGTACGAATACAGAACCTGCCCCACCGTGGCTGAGGGCGCTCGCGCGACGCCCGAGTGAACAGGCGTGCCACAATATCCATCACCCCGCCACTGCGACCCGGTGAGGAGCCCGGATGCGACTGTCGCCGCACGAGCAGGAGCGCCTGCTGCTCAGCTACGCCGCCGAACTTGCTCGACGACGGCAAGCGCGCGGATTGAAGCTGAATCACCCGGAGGCGGTCGCGATGATCACCGACCATGTACTCGAGGGGGCGCGCGACGGGCGCACTGTCGCAGAGCTGATGTCTTCGGGGCGAACGATTCTCACCCGTGCCGACGTCATGGACGGTGTGCCGGAAATGCTCCACGACATCCAGGTCGAGGCAACATTCCCGGATGGTACGAAATTGGTCACCGTACACCACCCGATCGGCTAGGAGCGTTGTGTGATTCCGGGCGAATTTCTCTGTGCCGAGGGCCGGATCGAACTGAACGTCGGGGCCGACCGGATCGAGTTGGATGTGCTGAACACCGGTGACCGGCCGGTGCAAGTCGGCAGCCACGTGCATTTCCCCCAGGCGAACGCCGCGCTGGAATTCGACCGTGCGGCTGCGCACGGACGCCGCTTGGATATTCCGGCAGGTACCGCGGTGCGGTTCGAACCCGGTCTCGGTCAGCGAGTTTCACTGGTACCTCTGGGGGGCCGTCGAGAAGTGCACGGCATCAGCTCCCCTCCTCCCGGCCGACTGGACCGACCGGCGTGAGCGGTCGGGTACACGAGCGGCAGCGCAGCGTGATCATGCAGAGGTCCGCTCGTGTCGGAAAGGATGCAGCATGACCGACCTGAGTCGTACTCGCTACGCGGAACTGTTCGGACCGACCACAGGTGATCGCATCCGGCTCGCCGACACCGATCTGCTGATCGAGATCACCGAGGACCGCAGTGGTGGCCCGGGGCGCGCCGGTGACGAGGCCGTATTCGGTGGCGGTAAAGTGCTGCGCGAGTCCATGGGCCAGTCCCGCGCAACGCGGGCCGAAGGCGCTCCCGATACCGTGATCACCGGCGTGGTGATCATCGATCACTGGGGAATCATCAAGGCGGATGTCGGAATCCGCGACGGGCGGATCAGCGCGATCGGGAAGGCGGGCAACCCGGACACCATGTCCGGGGTGGACGCGAATCTGGTCATCGGACCATCCACCGAGATCATCGCGGGCAACGGCCGAATCCTCACCGCGGGTGCGATCGATTGCCACGTCCACTTCATCTGTCCGCAGCTGATGGACGAGGCGCTCGGTTCCGGTATCACGACATTGATCGGCGGTGGAACCGGTCCGGCCGAGGGCAGCAAAGCGACTACGGTGACGCCCGGTGCGTGGCATCTGGCGCGGATGTTGGAAGCCACCGATGGTTGGCCGCTGAACATCGTCTTGCTCGGCAAAGGCAATACCGTCAGCGCCGAGGCCATGTGGGAGCAATTGCGCAGCGGTGCCTCGGGTTTCAAATTGCACGAGGACTGGGGTTCGACTCCGGCGGCGATCGATGCCTGCCTCACGGTCGCCGACGCCGCGGGCGTGCAGGTGGCGCTGCATTCGGACACCTTGAACGAGGCCGGCTTCGTCGAGGACACTCTCGCGGCGATCGCGGGGCGTAGCATCCACGCCTACCACACCGAAGGAGCCGGAGGCGGACACGCACCCGACATCATCACCGTCGCTGCGCACCCCAATGTGCTGCCCAGTTCGACCAACCCGACCCGTCCGCACACGATCAACACCCTGGACGAGCATCTGGACATGCTCATGGTGTGTCACCATCTGAGCCCCTCCATCCCAGAAGACCTCGCGTTCGCCGAGAGTCGCATTCGTCCGTCCACCATCGCCGCGGAAGATCTTCTCCACGATCTCGGCGCGATCTCGATGATCGGCAGTGATTCTCAGGCGATGGGGCGTATCGGGGAGGTCGTCTTGCGCACATGGCAGACCGCGCACGTCATGAAACGTCGTCGCGGCGCGCTGCAGGGCGACGGTGCCGCCGACAATGCCCGAGTCCGCCGCTACGTCTCGAAATACACGATCTGCCCGGCCATTGCGCACGGGCTCGACCGCGAGATCGGTTCGGTCGAGGTCGGCAAGCTCGCCGACCTGGTGTTGTGGGAGCCCGCCTTCTTCGGCGTCCGTCCGCATGCCGTACTCAAAGGCGGTGCGATCGCGTGGGCCGCGATGGGTGACGCCAACGCCTCCATTCCGACCCCACAGCCAGTGCTACCACGCCCGATGTTCGGCGCCGCCCCCACGAGCGCTGCCGCGACTTCTGTGCACTTCGTCTCCGAGCACGCGATCGAAGCGGGGCTCGCCGACCGGTTGCGGGTGCACCGCGACCTGATACCGGTCCGCAATGTTCGGCGCATCGGAAAGGCCGATATGCCGCACAACGACGCGATGCCACGCATCGAAGTCGAACCGGATACCTTCACCGTCCGCATCGACGGCGAGATCTGGCGCGAACAACCTGCCACGGAACTTCCTATGGCCCAGCGTTACTTCCTGTTCTGACACCGGCTGCTTTCCCATCGCCGTATAGCCCTCCGGCGGTATACAGCACGGCCGGTTCCTCGAATGGCGACGGACAATAGGCGAGGGTAGCTGGCAACGGGAGTGCGCACCTCTGCTTCGAGGGACAAGGTTCGAGCGGGGCTGTAGCAGGCTCGATACTTTCGAAAAACATTGCTATACAGCATAATCCGATTCTTGTGTATCGTGAGGTTGCCACTGGATGGCGTGCCGTCGAACACTTGGGCAAGCGATTGACCCGCTCCGATCGGCGAGTTACCAATGGTGGATGGCGCAATATGTGCGCCGGCCGACCAGCGAAGCGAGGTGAGCGGCAGATGCCGGATGACAGTATCGGTATCACCGGCCGAGCCGTTCGCACGCAACGGTGTGTGTCGGTACGTCGTTGAGGTTCGCCGATGATCAGAGGTTCGGTGTATTCGGCCGGGCCCCGGACCGGGCACGGATCTTCACGTCCGCCATCGATCGATGTCGCCGGGTGATCTCGGGTCACCTCGAGTGCGTCGCTTTGCGCCCGCGACTCGACTCGTACTGGTCGTGTCGTGACCGGCTCGTTCCCCGCGCTCGTGTGCGGTGGGGCGAGGTCCTCAGTCCGAACGAACAGCAAGTATTGGAGCCACTGCTATGGCCACAGAGGTCGGGCCAGTCCACATGCCTTGTATCGAGCCGATTTCGGCGAGTCGATGCGACGTCGGTCACCGGTCGGTGCACGGACCGGCAGGTAGGTGGCGATCGGCGGCATTTTCGTCGATCTCGCGCGGTTCTTCCTCCGAGCAGTAGTCGATGACCACCTTCCTCGACACCGCCCCGGTCGATCATTTCGACACCGAAGTGCTGCAGCAATATTGGATTCCCGTTGCCAGGGACGACGTCGATACCGCTGCCGTGCTGCGAGAACGGCTCGGAATCGATTTCGCCGCCGCGCGCGGCCAGGTCGACGACAGCGACGGCTTCCGGTATCTCCCGGTGGCAGCCATCTACGAGCGCGCCGAGACCGTGGAACGCGAAACGATCGTTTTCGCCTTGAGCAGCGAATTTTTGGTGACACTGCAACCGTCGGAGCACTTCCTTCCATTCGACCGCGCGATCGAGAAGATGAGTGGCAACACCACACTCGCTCGCTCGGCCCATGGCGTGATGTATGCACTGTTCTGGGCGCTGAACGAGGCGTCGAGCCGAGTGGTTCACCACGCCAGCACAGAGTTGGACGCGATACGCCACACGATCGAGACGCGAAGCCGTACCCGCGATCGGCCGGGCGGCCGGATCGCCGTCGCCGACCTGCACTCCGTGGTATCCCGGATGAACGCCCTGGAACACATAGCCGCACGCACCCAACAGACCCAACTCCACCTGGCGCGCGGGGCGCGCCACCTACAGGCGGCGCTGGGCGCGCGAGGCGAACTCCACGACCTGATCGGGACACTCGTCGCCGAGATCGAAGAGGTGCGACAGCGTGCCGTTCTCGAGCACGGCACGATCTGCTACCTGCAGCAATCCGTGATCACCGAGCTGGCTGCCACGCAGAGCCGGGTCGTGGAGCTGGTCACCGTCGTCGTCGCGACCATCCTCCCGCTGACAGTGGTCATTGCGTGCCACTGGGCCACGTGGGCGTGGATACCCGAATCGTCGTGGCAGCATCGATCCCTGGCGACCGCTCTGATGACCCTGGCAGTGGGGGCGATCCCAGCGGTCTACCTCCAGTGGAAGCGGCGGCACCGAATCGTCGCTGCGCGCGACTGAGGGGCAGCGCCGGTTGAGCCTCATGTCGGATGTCTCACAACCGGAGTGGTCTGCCTCGGCAACCTGGGTGTCGAGGGTCTCACCCGGCGGGACTCAGCGGATGCCCGATCCCGTGCTGTCCATCGGCACACGTCAACGGCTGGGGGCGAGTGAGCGCAAACGGTGCCGTCCGCCAGCGAGCATCGACGACCAATCCGATGAGGCCCACCACGAGACACACACCCGACAGGACCAGCATCGCAGGATGCGTCGCCCCGGTGAGGGCATCGCCGAGAACGACTGTGCCGATCGTGCCGGGAAGGACGCCGAGCAGGGTGGAGATCAGATACGGCCAGAACCGGATCGAGGACAATCCGGCGCAGTAGTTGATCACCGAGAACGGTACCGGCGCGATCAGCCGTAGCGAGCCGACCGCCAACCAACCTCTGCGTGCGAGGCGCGCATCGATGGCCTGCACCATGGGATGGGTGAGCCGAGCGGCGACTCGGTCGCGGTCGAGCACGCGGACCAGTAGGATCGCCAATGCCGCGCTCACGGTTGTTGCGCTCACTGCGAGCATGATGCCCAGCGACGGCCCGAACAGTAGACCCGCGCTGACCGTGAACACGGTGCGGGGTACGGGTGCAACCGTTGCCAGCGCGTGGACCAGGAAGAACAGCAGTGGCAACAGCGAGCCGACCGTCGTTGCCCACTGTTGGATCAGCTGTGGGCCGGGCAGCGGAAGCAGTAGTGCGGCGCCCACCAGTGCGGCCGCGCCGGCGAGCAGCGCGACGATTCGCAGGGTGCGGATCAGCGTGGTCACCGCGACAGGTTACTCGTCGGTAGCGGCGGGGAGGGGCAGGCAGCCTGGAATTCGCCGGATACCATCGGTGCAAGCGGGACGAATACCCACCGACCGAGGCAATTGCCGAGCTGGGTGAACGCGTGGGCTGTCGGGTGCACAAAGGCGGTGTGCCCGGGTCGAGGAAGAGGTACAGCAGGCTATGCCGATTGCTTCAGATCCCGGGACGGATCCGGTGCCCGACCTCGCCGCATGGCGTAAGGGCATTGTGGGGGTGCTGGCCAAGGCGCACCGGATCGACGCCGCCGACCCTCCGGCACAGCCGGAACGACTGCTCGAGCAGACAACCTACGACGGATTGACGATCGCTGCGCTCTACACCCGGCGGGACGAACTGCCCGAGCAGCCGCTGCCCGGGACATTTCCCTTCGTCCGCGGGCGTGACGCCACCCGGGACGTCCATCGAGGGTGGCTCGTGGGCGCCTCGATCGCTGAACACGAGGCTGCTGTGGCCAACCAGCAGATACTGGATGGTCTGGAGAATGGCGCCAGCGCTATCCGGCTCACGGTTGGAGCCGATGGCGTATCGGTCGTGGATCTGCCGGCGGCGCTCACCGGCCTGCTGTTCGAGCTGGCTCCGCTGACTCTGGAGGCGGGCACGGTCGTGGTCGATGCGGCCTCGCAAGTGTTCGATGTGCTCGACGGCTACTCGGTTCCTACTCGCGCCGACATTCGGATAGGTCTCGGTGCCGCGCCGTTGACCAGCCGATTCACGGGTCTGGCCGACGTCGGTCTGGCCGAGACGGTCACGCTCGCCGAGCGGTCGGCGCGCCGGTCCGAGACGGTCCGCTCGATCACCGTGGACGGGACCGTGTTCCACAATGCGGGCGCCGCCGATGCGCAAGAGTTGGGCGCGACCGTGGCGGCCGGGTTGGCCTATCTCCGTTCGTTGACCGAGAACCTGACCATCACCGATGCGTTCGAGCAATTGGAATTCCGATTCGCCGCTACCGACGACCAGTTCGCCACCGTCGCGAAGTTTCGCGCTGCCAGGCAACTCTGGGCGCGCGTCGCGCAGGTGTGCGGCGTTCCGGAATCCGGTGGTGCACCGCAACACGCGGTCACCTCGGCCGCCATGATGAGCCAACGCGATCCGTGGGTGAACATGCTGCGGACGACGCTCGCCGCGTTCGGCGCCGGTGTCGGCGGCGCCGACACGGTGACGGTATTGCCGTTCGACACCGCATTGCCCGCCGGCGAGCTCGGCGTCTCGACGTCGTTTTCGGAACGGATTGCCCGCAACGTCCAACTGCTGCTGCTCGAGGAGTCGCACGTGGGCCACGTGCGGGATCCTGGCGCCGGCTCGTGGCACGTCGAGCAGCTCACCGCAGCGCTGGCGGCGAAGGCCTGGGAGTTCCTGCAGGAAATCGAAGCGGCTGGCGGCTACCTCGCGGCGCTCGAGTCCGGATTGCTCGCCGAGCGCATCGCCGCCACCCACACTGCGCGGCAGGCCGACATCGCACACCGCAAGACCGCTGTGACCGGGGTGACCGAATTCCCGAACTTGGCCGAGCAGCCGCTGTCGGCGGCCGCGTGGCAGGCGAGTCGCGGATCGCGCTACGGCGCGGCTTTCGAGCAGCTGCGAAATCGCTCCGATGCCTATCTCGGCGAACACGGCGCGCGGCCACGGGCGCTGCTGGTGCCGCTGGGTCCAGTCGCCGAACACAATACTCGGGTGACGTTTGCGGCGAATCTTCTGGCCTCGGGGGGGATCGAATCGGTCGATCCCGGTCCGCTGGAGGTGAGCGCGATTGCCGAGGCAGCCACGGACGCCGGCGCGCCCATCGCCGTGTTGTGCGGGGCGCAGGCGCGTTACCAGGATGAAGCCGGCGCGGCCGTGCAGCAGCTGCGCGCCGCCGGCGTGTCGACGGTGCTGTTGGTCGGCGCCGCGAACGACGTCGCAGACCTCGACGAGCCGCAGCGTCCCGACGGGTTCCTCGCTGCGCGCATCGACGCGGTCGCCATGTTGTCGGACTTGCTGGAGAAGGTGGGAGCCTGATGACGACGCGGCAGAGCAACCAGGTGATCGGCAGTTTCGCCGAGGTGCCGCTCGCGGGTCCCACTCCGGAGCCCGCTGCCGGCGACGCCGCCACGTATACCCGGGCGGTCGCGACTGCCAATGGGTATGCCCCCGAGCAGTTGGTGTGGTCGACGCCCGAAGGCATCGACGTTGCGCCGGTTTTCACCAAGGCCGACCGAGATGCCATTGCGGCCGAGGGGTATCCGCTCGACAGTGTGCCAGGTGTCGCGCCGTTCGTGCGCGGGCCGTACCCGACGATGTATGTCAACCAGCCCTGGACCATTCGTCAATACGCCGGCTTCTCCACCGCCGCCGACTCCAACGCGTTCTACCGGCGCAATCTGCAGGCAGGTCAGAAGGGCCTGTCGGTGGCATTCGATCTTGCGACCCACCGCGGCTATGACTCCGACCACCCCCGCGTGCGGGGCGACGTCGGTATGGCCGGTGTAGCCATCGACTCGATCTTGGACATGCGTCAGTTGTTCGACCATATTCCACTGGATCAGGTCAGCGTATCGATGACGATGAACGGTGCGGTACTGCCCATCCTGGCCCTGTACGTCGTCGCCGCCGAAGAGCAGGGGGTGAAGCCCGAACAGCTGGCCGGAACCATTCAGAACGATATTCTGAAAGAGTTCATGGTCCGTAACACCTACATCTACCCACCTGAGCCGTCGATGCGGATCATCTCGGATATCTTCGCCTACACCAGTGCGAAGATGCCGAAGTTCAACTCGATCTCCATCTCCGGATACCACATTCAGGAGGCGGGCGCGACAGCCGACTTGGAGTTGGCCTACACCCTCGCCGACGGCGTCGAATACATCCGCGCCGGCCTCGACGCCGGCATGGGGGTGGACGATTTCGCACCCCGATTGTCGTTCTTCTGGGGAATCGGCATGAACTTCTTCATGGAGGTGGCCAAGCTGCGTGCTGGGCGTCTGCTGTGGAGCGAGTTGGTCGCAAACTTCAACCCGAACAGTGCCAAATCATTGTCCTTGCGGACGCATTCGCAGACCTCGGGGTGGTCGCTCACCGCCCAGGACGTCTACAACAATGTCGCGCGTACCTGCGTCGAGGCCATGGCTGCTACGCAGGGGCACACCCAGTCGTTGCACACCAACGCCCTCGACGAAGCCTTGGCGTTGCCGACCGATTTCTCCGCGCGTATCGCCCGCAATACGCAGCTGCTGATCCAGCAGGAGTCGGGCACCACCCGCCCGATCGATCCCTGGGGCGGTTCGTACTACGTCGAGTGGCTGACCCATCGGCTGGCCGACCGCGCTCGCGCGCACATTGCCGAAGTCGAAGCACACGGCGGTATGGCGCAGGCGATCGGCGAGGGCATTCCGAAGCTGCGCATCGAAGAGGCCGCTGCGCGTGCTCAGGCGCGAATCGACACCGGTCAGCAGCCGATGATCGGTGTCAACAAGTATCGAGTCGACGAGGACCAACAGGTCGAGGTCCTCAAGGTGGACAATTCTCGAGTGCGCGCAGAGCAGATCGAGAAACTGCGTCGGCTGCGGGCCGGTCGAGATGCCGCGGCCGTGGAGCGTGCCTTGCGCGCGTTGACCGCGTCGGCCGAGTCGTCTGGTGGTGGCATGGCCACCAACCTGCTGGCGCTTGCCATCGACGCCGCGCGGGCCAAGGCCACCGTCGGTGAGATCTCCGACGCCCTGGAGCGGGCGTTCGGCCGCCATCAGGCCGAAATCCGTACTCTGTCCGGTGTGTACCGTGACGAGGCAGGCAAAGTCACCAGTATCACCGAAGCGAGTGCACTGGTCGACGAATTCGCCGAGCTGGAAGGCCGCCGGCCACGTATCCTCGTTGCGAAGATGGGGCAGGATGGTCATGATCGAGGGCAAAAGGTGATCGCCACGGCGTTCGCGGACCTCGGTTTCGACGTCGATGTGGGTCCGTTGTTCCAGACACCCGAAGAGGTGGCGCGGCAAGCTGCCGACAACGACGTCCATGTCGTGGGCGTGTCCTCACTGGCGGCCGGTCATCTCACGCTGGTTCCGGCCCTGCGTCAGGCGCTGGCCGACGTCGGGCGTCCCGACATCATGGTGGTCGTGGGTGGCGTCGTTCCGCCGGGCGACTTCGACGAGCTCTACCGTGCGGGTGCGGCGGCGATCTTCCCGCCCGGAACCGTCATCGCCGAGGCCGCAATCGACCTGTTGACCAAGCTCGGCGCCGAACTCGGGCACGAACTCGGTTCTGGCGCCGTGGAACGAACCGTAGCGGAATGAGCGGGGCGAACTCGGCGGCGCGAGACGCCGCGCAGGCGTCGGCGCGTCGAATCATCGACGTCGATGCGCTCGCCGCGGCGGTCCGGGCCGATGATCGAGCTGCGCTGGCTCGTGCGATCACACTGGTGGAGTCGACCCGGGTCGACCATCGGGCGCTGGCGCAGCAGTTGTTGCTGCGGTTGGCGGCGCAGCCGAGCGGTTCCCCGGCCGAGCCACCGTCGAATCGGGTCGGAATCACCGGTGTTCCCGGCGTAGGCAAGTCGACCTTCATCGATGCGCTCGGTATGTATTTGATCGGCAAAGGCCACCGGGTCGCGGTGCTGGCCGTCGATCCGTCATCGACTCGGACCGGCGGTTCCATCCTCGGTGACAAGACCCGAATGGCGCGCCTTGCGATCGAGCGCAACGCCTACATTCGCCCGTCACCCACTGCGGGCACGCTCGGCGGCGTCGCCACGGCGACACGAGAGACGATCGTATTGCTCGAAGCAGCCGGCTACGACGTCATTCTGGTGGAGACGGTCGGCGTGGGACAGTCCGAGGTCACGGTGGCGAACATGGTCGACGTGTTCTGCTTTCTCACCTTGGCCCGCACCGGTGATCAGCTGCAGGGCATCAAGAAGGGCGTGCTGGAACTCGCCGATGTGGTGGCGGTGAACAAGGCCGACGGTGAGCACGAGGTCGAAGCCAAGGCCGCGGCCCGAGATCTCGCCGGCGCTTTGCGCCTGATCACACCGCCCGACGCCCGGTGGCGTCCGCCGGTGCTGACCATGAGCGGTTTGCATGGGATCGGCCTGGAACGGTTTTGGGACACCGTGCTCGAGCACCGTCGCGTGCTCACCGACGCCGGGGAGTTCACCGATCGGCGTCGGCGGCAGCAGGTCGAATGGACGTGGGCCATGGTGCATGATCGATTGCTGCGGCGGCTCGCGAACAACCCCGAGGTGAAGGCTGTTCGCGCGCACGTGGAACAGCGAGTGCGCGAGGGAACGCTGACCGCCTCGCTCGCCGCCGACGAACTGCTACGAGCCTTCGACGGTCGTTGAGCTGCGACCCAGCGAGCTTGCGGGATCAGCGACACCGAACAGGGTCGCCGCATTGCGATAGCACACCTGGCGCAGCCAATCCTCGCCGAGATCGAGGTGCTCGAGTACCTGGATCGAATGTTCGTACGGGTAAGGAATATTGGGGAAGTCGCTGCCGAACACGATGCGATCGGCGAGGGCTCGGAGCCTGCTGCGCTCGTGCACCGGGAAGGGGGCGTAGGCCTCGGTGAAGTCGGTCCACACCATCGTGGTATCGAGCCGCACTTCGGCGGATTTTTCGGCCAGATCGAGGAATGCGCTGTATTCGGGCACACCCATGTGCGCGATGATCAGCGACAGTCGCGGGAAACGCCGCAATAGTCGGGCAATCGGTTCCGGTCCGGTATAGGTCCCGGGTGCAGGACCCGAACCGCAGTGGATCACTACAGGAATCTGCGCGTCCTCGAGCAGGCCCCAGACCGGGTCCAGCAGTGGGTCACCCGGGTCGTAGTCGCCGACCTGAACATGCGCCTTGAAGACACGGGCGCCGCGTTCGATGGCCGTCGCGACATCATCGGCGGCGCGTCCCTCGGGGAAGAACGTCGCGGTGTGGAGGCAATCCGGTGTGCGTGCAGCGAAATCGGCGGTCCATTCGTTGAGCCACGCCGCCATGTCCGGCTTGTGCGGATACGCGAGTGCAGTGAATGCACGAACGCCGAAGCCGCGCACAGTGTCCAAGCGGACCTGCTCATCGTTGCGATAGGTGATCGACATAGGGCGGACCAATGGCCCGGCCGCGTCGAAGTAGGCCCATACTTTCCGCAGTACCCGTTCGGGCATGAAATGCGTATGCACGTCGATGATTCCAGGCAGCCCCAGCCGGGCGCGGAATGCCGACAAGTAGCCGGTGTCGTCGATACGGCTCACAAGACCTCCTCGAGCGCGGGCGGGTGAGCTGCGCGCGCAAAATCGCCGACTCGAGCCACCAGCCGGTCGAGGACCAGCTCCGGGTCGGTGCCGACGACGATGTCGGCGTTGGGTTCACGACCCCACATGCCCGTCCAGTCGGCGACTGTGGTCGCGCGGGTGATCGCGCCGGTCAACTCCACGTCCACTGTGGCAGGGCGGGTGCGAGCCAGCGACGGATCCAGCGCCACAGCGGCCGCGAACGGATCGTGCATGTGTGCGAGATAGCCCTGGTTACAGCTGTGGTGGAAGTCGAAGTAGAACCGCACGGCATCGGTGAGCGACCGCACGATCGGGTTGCTGGTGGTCGAGCGAGTTTCGGGCGGTATAGCCGACGAGACGAGTTCCACCGGAGAACTCTGTGCGCGCACGGCCAGGCGCGCCACATGCTCCGGCCGCATCTCGACGGTCTCGGTGATGTCCAGCGCGCACACGATCGGCCGGAGGTGCGCAGGTGTCGTGCTGAACGCGTCGAAGACTTCTTTGGCGGCCTCCGGGTCGACGTGTATGTTCCACTCGTTGGTCGGCGTCGTATTGCCCGGGTGGTTGAATGCGCCACCCATGATCACCAAACGCTGCAGTAGGCGGGGCAGTTCGGGTTCGGTCCGCACAGCGAGCGCGAGGTTGGTCAATGGGCCGGTACACAGACCGATGATCTCGCCCGGGTGCGCACGCGCTCGCTCGACCCACATCTGCGCCGCCGAGCGCTGCGAAGGCCGGCGGGTGGTCGTGGGCAGTTCGGCGTATCCGATGCCTCGTGGTCCGTGTGTGTCTTCGGTGGTACGCAGCGGGACCGCGAGTGGCTCGGCCGCACCGATCGCAACCTCGATCTCCGGTGCATGGCAGATTTCCAACCACCCGAGATTGTTCGCCGCCACTTGCGCTGCCGGCACGTTTCCCGCCGTGGCGGCGATCCCCGTGAGTTCGGCTTCCGGGCTGGCGAGTACATACAGCAGAGCGAAGGAATCGTCGATACCGGTATCGATATCCATGATGATCCGCTGCCGCATAGCGTGAGACTAGCGAGCCGGAGTAGGCCCACTGCGCTCGGGTGTTGCCAGCGGGAGTGTGTCAGTGTGTGGACAGTGGCCAAGCAGGTCGATCCGCGCCGTAGTCCGGCGCCGGCCACGCGTAGTCCGGATACTCCGCCAGGACCGGCGCGGCGGTGACGACTCGTCCGTGCCGGACCACCTCCGCCGAGCTCGGCATCGTGGCCTCGGGGTGCTGCGGGGTACGGTGCGGCGCGTCGAGCAGCCACGACGCGGTACGCGCCAGCGCGACGCGCACGTCCCGCCCCACGCCGTCGTCGCTGCGTGCGACGAGGGCATCGATCACCCCGGCAGCCAGCAGATACCCCGACGCGTGGTCGAGTGCTTGTGCCGGCAAGGCCCCGGGGACAGCGGGTGCACCTTCCAGGATCGCGATCCCCGACGCGGCTTGCACGATGCTGTCGAAACCGCGCCGCCCGCCCCAGGGACCGGTGTCTCCCCACGCAGACACTCGCCCGTGAACCAGGCCAGGACGACTCGCGCCGTGTACGCCTGCCCGTTCCAGCGCGCCTGGGCGGTATCCAGTGATCAGAACATCGGCCGTGGAGATCAATTCATCGATCCGATGGGTACGCAGATCCACGAGCGTGGACCGTTTGCCCTGACAGGTGTCGGCATACTGCCACGAAATCTCGGGCAACTGCGGCGGATCGAGCCGCAACACATCGGCGCCGAGCAGCGCCAGCGTCCGCGTCGCGACAGGTCCTGCGATCACTCGCGTCAGGTCCAGCACGCGGTAGCCGGCCAGTGGTTGCAGTGGCGCCGCACCCCAGGGCAATCCGGGCTCACAACGATCGGAGCGCGGCGTGATCGCCACCGGGGGGCCTTCCGCGGCCGCGCGTCCTTGCGGGCTGGCGGCCCATTCGGCCTCGGTGCGGACGCGCACGGCGATAGCGCCGTGTGCGGCGGCGCGACTTTCCAGATCCTCGGCGCGAAGCATGGCCATCTGCGTTACGGCGAGATCCACGGGCGCAGACTCCGGCATGCCGAGGGCGGCGAACAGCCGGGTGCGGTGATGCGGATAGTTGGCATGGGTGCGTACCCATCCATCGAACGTGGGGAAGAATCCGGACAGGTCGGCGAAGGCCTTGGGCGTCTGGCCGTCGATGCGGATCAAGCGGTCGCTGGTGAACGCCGCGGTGATGCGCCTCGGGTCGATACGATGGGCCACCGGGTCCAGGCCCCGCACCGCCCGCATCCGGTTCGCCGCGGCCGACAACGCCGCAACCGACCCGGCAGCCAACGACCAAACCGGTAGTGTCGCAGCGAGATTGCCACCAGGATCGGGCCCAGGCGCCACAGTCGAGGCGGTGACACCGATACCGGCCTCGTAGTCGTGGACGAGCCGTGCATGCGTGTTCACTCGCTTCAGCGTACTTGCTACACCGAAGAAGTCGCGTCGTGTGACCGATCTGTCTGCGCGACTGTGTCACACATGATGGTGATGACATGTGAACTGCCGCATACCGTGTGGTGTCGCACTCGACAGTGGCTGGCGACTTCGAGTGCGGTCAGGACGGTACGTCGAGTTGGGCACCGCAGACCCGGTCGCGCCGCCGCAGCCGGGCCCAGCCGATCCACGAGATCACCACCAGTGCGGCGGCCAGCGCACGGGCCAGCCCGAGGGCGTGCTCGGGGTAGAGCACACCGGTGATGTAGTGGTCGATGAACCCGCTCGACGGTAGCGGCGCCTCGCCCGCGCGATCGTGTGCCCAGTTCTCCAGATGTGTGAGCGGGCAATCCAACCCGACCACGATGCTGGCCGATCCCCAGCAGACCGCCAGGACGTGCAGCCAGATCGTGCGGGGCAGGCGCCACGACACGAACCCGCCGACCACGACGTAGCCCACGAAGGCGAAATGCGTGGCGGCGACCGCGTCGGCCAGCAGCCGGTAGAGCACGTCACCAGGGTAGCGCGCGGCGCCGGGTGATATCTCGTCGTACGTGTGGCAGCCGCCTACCACGGGGCGGGCTGGTAGTCCTTGAGGAAGCAGCCGAAAAGATCGATACCGCTCTCACCTTGCACGATCGGGTCGTATACTCGCGCGGCCCCGTCGACCAGGTCCAGTGGCGCGTGAAAGCCCTCCTCGGCGAGACGGACCTTGGTGTAATGGGGGCGTTCGTCGGTGATCCATCCGGTGTCGACTGCGGTCATCAGGATGTGATCGCGATCGAACATTTCTCGGGCGCTGGTGCGAGTCAACATGTTCAGCGCCGCCTTGGCCATGTTGGTGTGCGGATGGCCAGGACCCTTGTAGCCACGAGCGAACTGCCCTTCCATGGCGGACACGTTCACGATGTAGGTCCGGCGAGCGGCCGAAGCTGCCAGCGCCGGGCGTAGCCGCGATATCAGGATGAACGGCGCGACCGAGTTGCACAACTGCACTTCGAGCAGTTCGGTGGGATCCACCTCCGCCACGGTCTGGACCCAGCTGTTGGTATGCGCGAGATCGGGTATCAAACCGCCGGCGTCGATCGCCATGCCGCGCGACACACGATCCGGCGTCGCGGATCCGGCGACGAGAGCCAGTTCGGCGACTTCGGCGGCCGACAGCCCAGGGGAGAGCGAGGCGGTCAGCGCAGTGGGGTGCGCCTGGGTGGTCTTGCCGAAGCGCACGACCCGAGGCAAGGTGCCGGCGGGCAGCGGCCCGGCTTCGGCCTCGACCAGTGCACTGTAGGCGTCCGGGGAGCGGCGCACCGTCTGGGCGGCATTGTTGATCAGGATGTCCAAAGGGCCCTGGGCTGCGACGTCGTCGGCCAGCGCGACTACTCGAGCGGGATCGCGCAGGTCGATGCCGACGATGCGCAACCGGTGCAGCCACTGGGCGCTGTCGTCCATCGCGGTGAATCGCCGGATGGCGTCATTGGGAAAACGGGTTGTGATCGTGGTGTGCGCGCCATCCCTGAGCAGTCGCACAGCGATGTACATGCCGATCTTGGCGCGGCCACCGGTGAGCAGCGCTCGGCGGCCGGTCAGGTCTGTCCCAGCGTCCCGTTTGACGTGGTTGCGCGCCGCGCAGTCCGGGCACAACTGATGGTAGAAGGCGTCGACTCGGGTATAGCGTTGTTTGCAGATATAGCAGGGACGTGCACGCAACAACGTGCCCGCGCTCGCGCCGGTCGCTGTCGAACTGATCGGGATGCCCGCGGTCTCGTCGTCGATCCGTTTCGGCGAACCGGTTGCGGTGGCCGCCACCACTGCCCGGTCGGCGGCTGCGACTGCTGATCGGGCGGCCGATCGGCGCCGCCGTTTGAGCTGCTTGAACATGTGCCCGACCGCACGTTGTACGGTGACCGAGTCGGGATGATCTTTGTCCAGCGTGCCGGCCTGCTCCAAGACCCGCAGACAGGTCTCGAGGTCCTCGGGATCGATCATGCTTTCGGCCATCGCGACGGGGGGCATCCTTCTGAGCTGGACAATCGGCCGACCCATTGTCGCAGACCCGCACGGTGAGCAACCCTGCGGTCACCGATGACCGGGTAGCGGCTCGGTTCACCCGCTGCGTGGTGTGATCGCCGCGTGGTCGGCGCGCAGATCGTCGATGAAATTGGCGATCGTCTCGGCGACCAGCAGAGGTTCGGTGACCGGTAGCCAGTGGTCGGCTGGAACCGCATGCCGCCACACCTGGTCGACCCACCGGGCCGAGACGGTGTAGACCGCGGCCGGGACGAACGGGTCGGTGGTGTCCACCAGCAGTTGCACCGGGACCGCAGTACGCCGAACACGTGGTTTGCCGAGATGGTGCACCAGGTTGGCCTGGACGATACGTGCGCCTGCGATGAGATCGGTGCGCCACGTCCGCGCAATTCGCGCCGGTACCGGCACGACGTTGCCGGGCCGCAGCGCCAGCAGGCTGCGCAGACGTGGTGAGTAGAACCTGCGGGCCATCGGACCGAGCGCGAGGACGCCATGGGCCGCACTCCACCACCGATCCAGACCGGCGAATCCGCGGCGAGCTCGTGGGGTGAGCGCGCGTAGCCACAGGCCGAAGTGGTCGAGGTTCGGTCCGGACAGCGCAGTGAACGACGCGAATCGGGTCGTGGCCCGGGGATCGCAGACCGCCTCCCACAGCTGCACCGCGCCCCAGCCGTGGCCGCACGTGTGTACCGGACGCTCCGGGCTGGCGGCATCGATCACCGTGAAGAAGTCCTCGGCCAACTGGTCGAGCCGATATCCGAGCAGCTCGCGTGCGGGCGCCGAGCCGCCATGCCCGCGCACGTCGTAGGCGATGACTCGAAAACCGTCGGCCAGCAAGGCCGCGACCGTGGTCCACACGCGGTGGGTGTCGGTGAGGCCGTGTACCAGCACCAGAGGCTCCGCGCCGGGGTCGCCCCATTCGAGAACAGCGATGTCGGCACCCTTCCTTTGCACCGTCCAGGTGCGGTCGGGTCGGGGGGTGTCGGTGGTATCGAGCTTTTCGGTCATGTCCCCGCCTCGTTCGTTGCGTGCGTTCGGGTTCGACGGGACGTCGCGTCGCGCACAACGGCAACGTCGCGCACAACGGCAACACTGTGTCGGTACGGACAGTACGAAGAATCCGCCACCGAAGGGAGAGGTGAAGCATCGAATATGACGCAGCTCACGACTAGCGGAGTGCAGGTCGTGACCCGAACCGCGGTGCGGTGTGGACGAGGTCGAGAGTTCGGACTTGTTGACAGTTCGCCAATAGAAATTCGACAATGGAGCCGCAGGACTTCGGCGTGACGCAGGTAGAGGACAGGGCAATGGCGGACAGTGCAACGGCGCACGCAGCATGGAGTGACACCGAGGTCGAAGCGGTGCGTGACTTGGCTCGGACATTCTTCGACCACGACGTGGTTCCCTACGAGGAAAAGTTCGTCGCCCAGGGCCACCCCGATCGGGCGCTCTACTGTCGCGCGGGCGAACTCGGATTGCTGTGTCCGGCGATCGCAACAGAATACGGGGGCGGCGGAGGCACCTTCGCGCACGAGGCGGCGATCATCGAGGAGCAGGTGCGCGCCGGCGATGCATCGCTGGGTATCGCCGTGCACAGCTCGATCGTCGCCCCGTATCTCGCTCGGTTCGGCTCCGAGGAGCTCAAGCGGCGCGTGCTGCCGCGGGTTGTCAGCGGTGAGATCGTCTTGTCGATCGGCATGACCGAACCGAGCACGGGATCGGACCTGCAGAACATCAGCACCCGAGCGGTCCGTGAGGGTGACGAGTATCTGATCACCGGGTCGAAAATCTTCATCACCAACGGGTGGTTGTGCGACGGCATCATCATTGCCGCCAAGACCGACTCGTCCAAAGGGGCAGCGGGCATCTCGCTGATCTATGCCGACGTGAACGACGACACCCCGGGCTTCGCCCGTGGTCGCATCTTGAACAAGATCGGTGGCAAAGCCGGGGACACCGCCGAACTGTTCTTCGACGGTCTGCGGGTGCCGGCGTCGAACCTGCTCGGGGAAGCCGAGGGGCAGGGTTTCGTGCAGATGATGCAGCTGCTTGCGCAGGAGCGGCTGGTGACCGCGATCGTCGCGGTCGCCATGATGGAGAAGGCGGTGCAGCTCACCGTCGACTACACGAAAGGCCGAATGGCATTCGGCAAACCGCTGTTCGCCATGCAGAACACCAAGTTCGAACTCGCGGAGTGTGCGACCATCGCGCGCGTTTCCCGCACTTTTCTCGACGAGTGCATCAGCGGGCACTTGCGGGGCGCACTGGATGTTCCCACGGCCGCGATGTCGAAATACTGGTTGACAGATCAGTTGGGTATCGTGGTCGACCGCTGCCTGCAATTGTTCGGCGGCTACGGCTACATGACGGAGTACCCGATTTCTCAGATCTATACCGGCGCGCGCGTTCTGCGAATCCTCGCCGGCAGCAACGAGGTGATGAAGGATCTCATTGCCCGGTCTCTCTGATGTCGACCGGACGGCCGCAGGTGCGGACGCCGCCGCGCCACGCCGTCGTCGGCTCGAACCCGACGAGCGGCGAGCGCAGATACTCGGCTGCGCGATCGATATGTTCGGTGAGCGGCCCTATGCGGCGGTCTCCACCGCCGAATTGGCGCAGCGGGCAGGTGTGGCCCGCGGACTGATCAACCACTACTTCGGCAACAAGCGTGACCTCTACCTGGCCGTAGTGCGCAGGATGGTGACCCTGCCCAGGGCAGACGAGATGATGGTTCCGACCGGAACCGAGCGTGAACGTGTCGATGCCAGCGTGCGGTGGTTGCTCGATACCATCGCCGAGCACGGCAGTACGTGGGTGAAAGTGACCAGCCACGAGGGCGTCGGTGACGATCCGGAGGTGCAGCAGATCCTCGACGCGGCCGACGATGCCGCCGCCGACCGTCTGTTGTTGATGGTAGGTCTCGCCGATTCGGCGCACAGCGCAGAACTGCGTGCCATGGTGCGTGCCTACGGCGGGCTGGTCAAAGTCGCGGGCCGCGAGTGGATCACCCGTGGCACACTCACCCGCGCGCAGGTGCACACATTGTTGTGCGACATGCTGTTGACTTTGGTCACTCGGTCACTGCCGACAGTGGACCGTGGTCAGCGCACTCGGGGGCTGCCCCTGGATGTACCCGCCGACCGTCTGTGATCCGAGGCCCGCGTGGCGAAGTCGCCCCACCAGCGACCGAACGCCGATCTCCGGGTCGAGAAAACACCGTGACCGGGCAGGTGTGTTGCTGGTGAATCCTGCCCCTAGGGCTGGACCCCTCGCCGTGTGCGGGTCGCGGCTCGTCGCGTCTGATCGGTATCGCGAGACGGCTGTACTCGTTTCGGCTCGCCGGGCATCTTCGGGTACTGCGGTGGCCATGGGGCATCCATGAGGCCCGCCGCCAGATCTTGCTGCGACATCTCCAGCAACGGCGTGATCGATTGTGGCGTGCGTCCGGCCCACGGATCACCGAATGCGGCGTACCGGGTGGGCACCGTAGCGATGGTCAACTCCTCTGGGACGATCGAATCCAGATCGGACCAGGTGATCGGTGTCGACACCCGCGCACTCGGCGTCGGGCGGACACACCAAGCGCCGAAAACCGTCTTGTGCGGTGCGTTCTGATTGAAGTCGACGAATACCCGGCTGCCGCGTTGCTCTTTCCACCATTGAGCGGTGATGTCGTTCGGATACCTGCGCTCCAATTCACGAGCCAGCGCCACGGCGGCAGCACGGACCTGATAGCCGTCCCACCGCGGCGCCAGCGTGGCGTAGAGGTGCAACCCGCGCGAGCCCGAAGTCTTGATGTGCGATTCGATGCCGAGTTCGGCGCACAGATCTCTGGTACGCACTGCGGTGCGTGCGACATCGGTGAACGTCGTGCCGGGGGAAGGATCGAGGTCGATGCGTAGTTCATCGGTGATATCGAGGTCGTCTGCACGATTGGGCCACACGTGGAATCCGAGGCACCCTTGGTTCACCGCCCACAGAATGTGAGCGAGATCGTGGGCGACGAGCGCGGCGCTCGTCGTGCCGTTGGGCGTGCGAACCTCCACCGTGCGCAGCCAGCCCGGAGCGGACTTCGGTATGCGCTTTTGAAACCATGATTTCCCTGTTGCGCCGTCGGGATGGCGTTCCAGCAGCAGTGGCCGCCCACCGACTACGTTCAACAACGGTTGTGCGATCGTCTGGTAGTACCGCACCAGATCGAGCTTCGTCTCGCCACGTTCGGCGAAATACACCTTGTCCGGATTGCTGATCGTCATGGTCGTGGTGCCATCGACCTCGATCTCGACCGGCGCGCTCATCGTGTCGAACCTCGGCCGAACACCGTGCTCAGTTCTGCCGGTGCCACGACGTCGAGTTGACCGAACGTGCACGACGCCGGGGTGCGGTCGGACCGGAAACGCACCAGGCGCCCGCCGTGGCGTAATCTGCCCGACTGCACGTGCTCGTAGCGGATTTCGGCCACCAGTTCCGGTCGCAGTGCCTGCCAGGACAGATCTTTTCCGCCGGTCCAGCGGCTCACTGCACCGGGCATGGCGCCGCCGTCCGTCGCGGTCCCGGCGGCGTCGGCCCAGTCCCGCCACGGATGGTTGTCGAGCGCGTTGTCCCGCAGTGGCGCCAAGGTTTGCACGAGTTCCGCACGGCGCGCAGCCGTGAAACTACTGGCCACCCCGACATGGTGCAGGTGGCCCGCGTCGTCGAACAGCCCGAGCAGCAGCGATCCGACACCTGCGCCATCCTTGTGCCATCGGAAGCCTGCCACCACACAGTCGGCGGTGCGTTCGTGTTTGACTTTGAGCATGACTCGCTTGCCTTGGCAGTAGGCCAGGTCGTCGGACTTGACCATGATGCCGTCGAACCCCGCGCCTTCGAACCGAGTGAACCAGTCCTGTGCGACCGCTGGGTCGCGGGTGATCGGGGTGAGATGGACGCGCGCAAGCGCAGTATCGAGCGTCGTTTCCAGCACGTGCCGGCGCGTGGTGAACGGCTCGGCGGTCAGATCCCGGTCGCCGAGCGCCAGCACGTCGAAGGCGACGAAACTCGCCGGTGTCTGCACCGAGAGCTTGGCGATCCGAGACGCAGCCGGGTGCAGGCGGTGCTGCAGGACATCGAAGTCCAGGCCGCGCTCGGTGACCACCACGATCTCGCCGTCGAGCACGCAGCGCCGCGGCAGTGCCGGTAACAGCCGCTCGGCAACTTCGGGAAAGTATCTGGTCAGCGGGCGGTCATTGCGGGAGCCGAGTTGAACCTCGGCGCCATCGCGAAACACGACGCACCGAAACCCGTCCCATTTCGGCTCATAACTCAGTCTCGGCCCGCGCGGTACCGTGCGGGCCGACTTGGCCAGCATGGGCCGGACTGGCGGCATCACGGGCAAGTCCACATGACCTCCTCGAGTTCGATCCGTATGCAGACCGACGCGCGGATGCCCCGCGAGCGTGGCTTCAGCTCGATCGTAGGCGCTGCGCCCTCGATGATGTCGTGGACGTCGCCGGTCAGTTCTCCAGCCAGCCGTGCTGGTCGGCGAACGTCGTGAGTCGGTCGCGGATGGTAATGATCTCGCCCGCGGTCAGGGCGGGGCTCGCATCCAGCAGCAGTTCGGTGATCAATCGCTTGTGCTCGGCGACGGTGAGCGGTCCCGAACTCGATTTGTCTTTGCCCTTGTGGCGGACAGGCGGTACGGACTGTCCGCCGACGATACCGAGATTGACGGCCTTGGGTCCGCGGTCACCTTCGGTGACATCGAATTCGAACACCCGGCCCTGACGCAACTCGTCCTCGTCCAGTCCGACGTCGTTGACGTGGACGAACACATCCGGTCCACCGTCCTCCGGACGAATGAATCCAAATCCCCTGGAACTGTCGAAAGACACCAATTTACCGATGGACACCAACACCCGCTCCTCATCGCCGTGGCTACTCGGCCACTCTAGCCGCCGGTTTCCCCGGTGTCGGAGGAAGCGCCGTTTGCCACGGATCGAAAACGGCGCCGCAGCTGCACCGGAGGTCAGCCGCGTTCCAGAGACAATCCTGCGTCGCGCCAGGCGACGATGCCCCCGGCCAAGCTGGTGGCATCGTATCCCGCACGTCGTGCACGCGCAGCGAACCGCGACGACAACTCGCCCACCGGACAGACGAAGACCACCGGCCGCGACCGAGGAAACGGCACACCGTGGTCGAACATATCATCGAGCAGTTCGTCCGGGATGTTCACCGCGCCGGGCACGTGCCCGATCCGATAGGCCATCGCGCCTCGGGTGTCCACGATGGTGGGCCGATCGGTTCGGTCCAGATCGGCGAGTTGCTCCGGGGTCACGGTCGGGACCTCGGACAACTCGTCGGCCCCCGACCCGAGGTCGCCGCCGGTGTGGCCGGACAGGTCCGGCCGGCGCTTTTTGACATACGATACGTACGGCTCGAGGCGGTCGCAGACGATGAACACCGCGACGACCGGATCGTTGCGGCGGCGGGCCGCCGCGGGGAGAGATCCCAGGGCTTTGAGAGCCGCGGAATAGCTCGCGCCGCTCGTCGGCCCGGCGAGAATGCCATAGCCGGCCGCCAGTCGGAGGGTTGCATCCACGGCTTCGCTGGCGGTGACGGTGACGATCTGGTCGTAGAAGTCGGGCTGGAACAGTCCGACCTCCCACATCTCTGCCTCGGATCGAATACCTGGTATGAAATCCGATCGTTCGGATACCACTGCGATGGTGTGTAATTCAGAGTTGTGTCGACGCAGGTAGGTGGCTGCGCCGCGGGTGGCGCCGCTGGTGCCGAGCCCGCCGATCAAATAGTCGACCGTTGTGATGCCATCGGTGGCGAGGTCGTCATGGATTTCGCGGCCGGTGCCGTGATAGTGCGTTTCGATGTTCTTGCTGTTGGTGTACTGCGACAGGTGATGAAACCTGTTGGGTTGCTGCGCCATACTCGCCTCGATCACCGTGTAGACGTCGTTCGGCGTGGTCGGGTCCGGACATTCGGATAGACCGGGCAGCTCGATGATCTCGGTTCCGAGCAGGTGCAGCAATTCGCGGACCTCGGCCACTTTGATTCGGTTTGTCACCGCGCGTAAACCGATGCCGTATACCTCGCCCAGAACTCGCAGCGCCTTGGCGGTGTTCCCGCTCGATGCCTCGATGAGAGTCCGTCCGGTCGACCGGATTTCGTCGAGTTCGTCGCGGATCAGGCCCCACGCCAGCCGATCCTTGACCGAGCCGAACGGGTTGTGCGACTCCAGTTTTGCAAACAGCGCGACATTGTCCAGCCCATGCACACGGGGGTCGAGTCGCAGCAAGGGCGTATTGCCGATGAGTTCGGTGATGTGGTCGTAGCGCATCGGTCAGCTTCTGCGCCTCGAAACTGCTCGACCGGCACCGCTCCCGTCGCCGTCGCCACGGGACGCGGGATCGATGGTGACCTCCGGTTCGTACTCGGCGTCGCGCACGATCCGGAACCCGTTTCTTCCCCGCGTAGCAGCCAGTTTCGCGGGCAGCGGATGCATCGAGGCCATCGCGGCGGACAAGTCCATGTGGTAGGCGGCGGTGTTCGGGACAGCGACCGTATCCCCTGGTTGCGGTCGGACCGGCAGCCACACCTTGTGGTTGGTGATCAGATCGCGTTCCAGGCACAGGCGCCCGGCGAAATACACTCCGATCGGACCGGTTTCGTTTTCGGCGCCGCCGCGTGTCCTGGCGCTCCTGCCGAGCGGGGACCGCTCGGGTGTGCCGGGCAGGAAGATCGGATCGACCATCACCTCCTGGTCGGCCGGGGTCACCGAGTCGCGGCTGAGGTCGATGTGCACCAGCACACTCCCGTCGGCGGACTCTTTGACGAACTCGACCGTGGCCAATGTGATGCCCACGTGGTCTACCAGCGCCTTACCCGGCTCCAACCACAGCTCCACGACGTTGTCGCGAAGCACCTGCGCGACCGTACGTCCACCTTGGCGCTCCAGCGGGGCGACCAGCAAGTCGTCGAGCATCGTGGTCGCAGATACGGTATTGGCATATTTGTGGAACACCGGCGTACCACGCACGACCCCGTTGGCGATGTGGTAGCCGAAAGAAGTATTTCCCCAGGTCATCGGTTCCCCTTGGCCGAGCAGCGACGCTTGCAGCGCTCGTAGGTAGGTGTCGAAGCGCTCGACGTCGGCGGTGAATACTTGCCGGAGTCCACCGCCGATGTCGAGCACCGACGGCGCCAGGCCCCAGGTGTAGGCTCGCTCGATTGCCGGTAGGCAGGCGTCGATCGCTCGAACCCGCTCGCCGAGGTCCCCGGAGTCCAGATGAAATCCGATGCCGAGGAACAGCATGCATTCGCGATGGGTCCACAGGTGGTCCAATGCCTGTTCGAGATGAGTGAGGGGCATTCCGAACCGGCTCACCTGTCCGGAGTCGAATCCACAGAGGCGAAGCAACACCGGTACCGGCGTTCCCGGTTCGGCGAGTTCGGCGAGGCGCCCCAGCTCCCACAGATTGTCCACATTGACTGCCACGCCGTGCGCGACGAGGTCGCGCAGGAATGGCTCCCCCTTCGGCCCGGTGGCCTCGATCCGCGGTGGGTCGAATCCGGCCTCGAGGGCGCTGGCAAGTTCGTGCTGCGAGGCGACATCGATGGCGATTCCTGCACGCTCCGCGGTGCGGACCAGCGCGCGGGACTGGTTCACTTTGTGCGCATAGCATATTCGATACTGCGGTAGCCTCCGGTCCAACACATCGCGTAGACCTGCGAGGTTGTCGGAGAACACCTGCGGGAAAACTACGTGCACCGGAGAGCCGAACCGCGCAAGGGTATCCGACACACCACCGGGTTGGTCGAGGAAGTCGCGCACCAACGGATGCAGCTTTGCAGGCAGCGCCGGAGGCGGTCTGGTCATATCGCGGATTCCGGTGGTGTGTCGAGCCGTGTCCCGGTAGCGGCCTGCTCGGTGACCGGGTTGTAGCCGCCGTCCCGGATAGCATCGAATGCCCGGGCCCGGTTGCGCGGGCTGCGGAATTCGGCAACGACTCGCTTGCTGTCCAGATCGATGTCGACCACACGAATGCCCATCGACTCCAGCACCCCGCCGATGGTACGAACGCAATGTTTGCATGTCATGTCCGGTACATAGAACACCTGGTCGTCGCCGCTGGTCTCGTCGAGGTCCCTGTCGACCTCGACGAGCACACAGCGATCGACGAGCTCGACGAAGGTCGTGACGAACCGATCGACCAGCACCGGGAGAATACTGAAATGCCGGTTGTCGATCCGGTGTGCCATGGCTGCCAGGCACGCAGGTCGAGTGCCCGTGGGCAGCAAAGCGTACTGCCGGGAGATCAGATCGAGATCCTCGTGGTACTTGGCGATGGCCTGAGTGCGGGTGAGTCCCTCGGTCTCGGTGGCGCGGTGCATCACAGCCGCGGCGTCGGCAATCGTCGCGTCTTTCATCGCCCGCAGCGTCTGCACAGTCTCCGCCGAATACCTCACCGTGCCATCGAGCTGGGGGACGAGGCGTACCGGAATCATGCCCCGCCGGTAGGTCGAGGCCTGCAGCTCCCAGAACCAGCGGGTCGCCACGGCGGCGAACACACCGGAAGCATGCATACCCCGGGCGAATCCGGCAGCACTGCGATAGGGGGTCTGCGCAGCCACCAGGGCATGCTGGACAAGGGTACGTCCGGCGGCTTCGATCCCGACCCGGAAGATGTCTCGTGGCTCATGATCGGTGGTCGTCCCTGTCAGCGCTGCGCGCGCTGCAGGCGACAGTGCCGAGACACGCTCGGCGAAAGCCGGATCCGCATCCAATGCGTGCCATAGGGCAAGAACGGTTTCTCGTGCCGCGATCGGCACGACCGGCCCCAGACCGTCGGCACGACAATAGCCGGTATTGCGGATACCGTCGCTATCGGTCCAGGTGAGCCGATGCGTCGCGCTGGTCACCTGGTCCGCACGGCACGGTCGCATGAAGCGCTCCAGATACAACCGTTGTGAACAGGTGAGATGACTGCCGGGCTCGAGAAGAACAGCGGTGCAGGTGAATTCGATGCGGCGTGTCGGTGCAATGGGTATGGGTCTGGTGAACGATCCGGGCTGCGCCAGGTGCGCCAACACCTGGGATGCGACCCGCCGGTCGTAATAGGCAGTGTCGTGGTCATCGATGGTGTAGTGCTCGGTGTCGTCGATGCTCACCGCCCGACCTTTCCGCTGTGCCACTTCGTGTGCCGTTGGACGCGCGATATGCAGAGTCGCTGGGTGTCGCATGCTCGCTCACCCCACTTCCTCGGCGACCGAGCGCACGCATGCGATGAAACGATCCACTTCGTCGAGGGTGTTGTAGATGTGTGTACTGACCCGCACAGAATCCGGTTCGTGGGCCGTGCCGGGAGTGCAGTGCGCGCCGGTGCGCACCAGGAAACCCAATTCGCTCAATACGAAGCCGAGGTCGGTCGCGGTGATTCCGTCCATCGTGAACGATACGATGCCGTAGCCGACCGCGCAGGTCGCATACGCGGGCCCGGGCAGGAATTCGACACCCGGCACCGACCGCAGGCCGTCGATCAAGCGCACTGTGAGGACCCGATTGTGTACCGCGATGCCGTCCACATCCAGCGACTCGAGCACCTCCAGGGCGCTGCCGAGTGCGAGAATCCCGGGGATGTTGGGCGTGCCGCCTTCCAACAGTTCGGGCATCGTGCCGGCGAGCAGCCCTCGCGCGTGCGGCCGCGTCCCGGAATTGCCGCCGGGTAGGAACGGCACCAGGCGATCGTGCACGCGTCGGCGACAATAGAGGATGCCGGTTCCGGGTGCGCCGAACATCTTGTGTGCGGCAAAGATCGCGAAATCCGCCTCGAGCGTGGTCACGTCGATCGGGAGGTGCCCGCCGCTCTGCGAGCAGTCGAAGCACAAAAGGATGGCCGGGTCGATGTGTCCACGCAGTTCTTCCAACGTGCTGAGACCGCCGAAGACATGATGCAGATGACTGGCCGTGATCAGGCGCGTTCTCGGCGTGATCTTCGTCAGAATGTCCTCGGTATCCGCCTCCCCGGTTTCGCTGGTCCGGTAGGGAATCAATCCGATGCGGCGCCCGAATCCGGCCAGAAGTCCACGCAGATGCAACCAGGGATAGACGTTGGAAGCATGATCGGTGGGGCTGTAGAGGATTTCGTCGCCGTCGCCGAGTGTGGTCAGTCCCCAGGACAGTGTGACCGCGTTGAGCGCGGCGGTCGCCCCACCGGTGAAGACCACCTCGTCGGGATACTCCGCGCCGATGAAGCTACTGGTGTGCTCCCGGATGCGAGCGATGCGGGTCGCGAGGCCGGTGGCCCACGGGTAGGTGCCGCGTCCAGGATTGGCTGTACCGCTGTTGTGGTAGCGGTGGATGGTCTCGATGACCGGTAGGGGTTTCTGTGTGGTCGCGGCACTGTCGAGATATACCTGAGCGGTGTCTGCGAGAGCGGGGAACAGTGCGCGCACATCGGTTGCTGGCACGGCCTCAGCCGCCGGGCTACCCAGTGGACTCGAGGCAGGGGACCGCACCGTGCGCTCCCTTCGTCAGCCGCTCGGATGCCACCACGATACGTCGTGATGCGCCGGGCTCGGGAGTTTTTCGTGGACAACGCCTTTCGGAACCAGCTCCGACACCGTGCCGCTCGTTCGCGCAGAACCTCCCACTGTTTCGACGGCGCCGATGATCGAAAGTCGGCCCCGCGATCTCAATACTGGCCTTGCAGGTACTCCACGAGGTGTTGGCGTTCGGTGGTGAGTTCGGAGATCGCGCTCTTCACCACGTCGCCGATGCTGACGATACCGACCAGTCTGCCTTCGTATACCACCGGCAGATGCCGTACGCGATGCTCGGTCATCGTGCGGCGCAAGCCGTCGATCCGGTCATCGAGGGTGCAGGTGCGCACGTCGGAGGTCATGATCTCCGAGACGGGTGTATCCAGTAGGTCCGCCCCGCGGATATGAAGCCAGCGCACCACGTCGCGCTCGGAGACGATACCCGAGATCGCGTTGCCGTCGGGTGAGACGACCACAGCGCCGATGTTTCGCACGGCCAGCGCGGCGAGTAGCGTGCGTACAGTCGCACCGGGCGCCACCGTGACGACGTCGCTGCCTTTTCTGCGCAAAATCTCCGAAATTCGCATGTTTCACCGTCCAGACGTCGCTGCACTACCAGGATCGCAAGTTCGCGGTCTGGTGACCAGCACAAATCCATTACAGGCTACGATTACGTCACGGTGGGGAAACCTCACAGCAGGCGGGCGACACTGCGGTCGAGGTCACGTGCGAGCAGGGCGACCGCGGCTTGCGAGATGCCGGCCGAGGTCGTCAGGTCGATCGAGGCCAGCTGGGAGATGCGCCGCAACCGATAGTCGACGGTGTTCGGGTGGACGTAGAGCTGCCGTGCGGTGAGCTGCCGGTTCATATCGTTGCGGAGGTAGGCCCGCATGGTGTCGAAGAGTTCGGGATGGGAGTCCAGTGGATCGAGAATGGTGGCGATTCGCTGGGTAGCCGGACCACTACGGGTGAGCTGATACTCGACGGCGAGATCCCACATGCGATAGAGGCCGGGTGGACGGGCGCCGGCGCGAACCAAGTTGAGCAATTCGTGGGCTTGATCGGCCGACTCGGGTATCCGATCGGTCTCGCTGGGTACCACTGTCGCGGTGAGCGGTACCGCAGCGGCGTCGGCCAGTAACTCGAGGGTGGCGTCGTTGAGAGAGGTTTCCTCATCTCCGAGGGGAATGAGGAGTGTGCCGCCCTTGACGCTGAGCAAAGCGAGTGCCCGGGAGGCGAATGTGGTCGCCAGTTCCGCCTGCAACCGATGCAGCTTTCGTCGGGCAACGATGATTCCGTCGACGTACGGGCCGCGTTCGTCCGGGTGCTCTGGAATCGATAGTGCGACCACTTGATAGGACGTCGCGATCGGAATGCCCGTCTGCCGCGCCAGGGCCGAGCTGCCCCGACCGCTCAGCAGAGCCGAGGCAAGAGTGTGGGTCGCAGTCTGATGCTCCTTGGTTATCAGATGTTGTTCGTCGACATAGGCGTCCGTCACTGCCGCTGTGATCGCTTCCAGCAATTGGAGAACGAGATCGGCAGCGCACAGCACGTCATCGAGGTCGAGTGCATCGGCTGGCGCGGTGATCAGCTCGAAGGCTACGCGCAAGCCCTCGTGATAGGTGCGCAGGATGGTGGTCAGTGGAATGTGCTCGCGTGCCCATCGGGTTGCCGCGGCGCGTACCACGCCGAATTGATCGCCACCTGGAATACCGCGTCGGTCGAACGTCTGGGCGGCGAGGTCGAGAAAGGTCCGGGTGAGGCTGGGGATGTCCGAGCGAAATCGGTTCCCGGGCGGCCAGGCGTTCTCGAAATGACGCTCCATTCGTTCGGCGATGCGTTCGGAGCTCTGTAGCAGGGCCGAAGCAGGCTGGCCGCAGATTTTCAGCATCGAGCCGGGCGCGCCGGCAGACTGATCCGGGGCGGAGTGGGTCATGACGAATTCGCTCCAATGCCACATCAGGCGTGCGAGAGTGGCGCCCGAGTCGATCGGAAGACTATACGGAACAGATGGCCGCGGGAGGTGGGATCGAAAAGATCCACGACGGGCGCGCCGCGGTGTGTGCCGAATCGTCCGTGACCTGAGTCGCCGCCGTGGAGGGCGGCCGACGCACTCCAGCACACGGGCATGAATCGGCCGACTCCGGTCGGCAGCCATGGCATGGGTTGGACCTATTCGTCGTCCAGTCCGGCCGAAAGATAGGCAGCCGCGGCCAGCCACTGCCTGCATTGGGGGCCGTGTACTTCATGAGCGCACAGAATGTCGCGGGCCTGTCTGTAGGTGAGGCCATGGGGTTCTACACCACAATCCGACCTGGAAAAGTCGGATGAGGGGTACCCCGCACCGATGCCACCGACGACGGCAACCCGGTGGGGAGTTCGGAATGGATGGATCATTCGACTGCCCCTCAATATCTAGCGTGTCGCGGAGACGCTGGCGCGATCGTGGTGCTGGCTCGAACGCCTTGCGTACCTCCCGATTTCGAGGGCAAGTCTATGCGCGTGTCGCTTGCAGATGCAAGTGCATTTGCGCGATCACCTGAAAGGGGAGTCGCCCGAGGCGTCGTTGCCGACTCGGGCGACCAGCGTTGTGCTGCTTCCCTTTCGGTCTCAGGACGTCATGATTTGCGCGCGACTGCGCCGTAAGCGTTGATCGGTCGGACCTCACCGACTTCGGCATGGGCCGGCCGCCACTGCGTGATGGAGACGAACCCCGGCTCTACCATTTCCAGGCCGTCGAAAACGGCTTCGATCTGTGCTTGGGGGCGAGGCAGGTACGGCGTGCCGCCGGTCCCGGTGTAGTTCTCACACATTGCGACGTGCGCCGGGTTGTCGTCGGTGCTGTCCCACATCACCAGGAAGCTGCCCGACGGGACCGAGTCCATCACCGTTCGTACGATCCGCAACAGGTCGTCATAGGTCTTGGCGTGTCCCAGCACTCCCATGAACATCACGCCGATCGGTTCATCGAAGTTCAGGATCTTGCGAGCGTCCTCGATGATTTGCTCGGGATCGTGGTAGTCGGCGTCGATGTAGGTGGTGGTCCCGTTCGGCGTCGTGCTGGTGAGCAGTGCCTGTGCGTGCGTGAGGACCAGCGGGTCGTTGTCGACGTAGACGATCTTGCACTCCGGCGCGACGGTCTGGGCGACCTCGTGGGTGTTCTGCATGGTGGGCAGGCCCGTCCCGATATCCAGGAATTGGCGAATACCCTGCTCGCCGGCGAGGTGGCGTACGGCGCGAATGAGAAACTGGCGCGATTGGACTGCCATGGTGGTGATGTCGGGGTCGATTTCGATGGCGGCATCGCCGGCAAGGCGATCGACCTCGTAGTAATCCTTGCCGCCCATCCAGTAGTTCCAGATGCGTGCCGAGTGTGGAATATCCGTTCGGATGAGCGGGCTGTTGTCATCGGGCATGGGTGGACTCCTTGAACTCCTTGGCGAAACTTCTCCGCGGTGGTGGCGTCCGATGGGCGCTGCGAGGGCCGCGAATGCCTTGTGTATTCGATAGTTCCCCTGTGACAGTACAAGATTGACGTTCCGCGAGTGGTGCCGATCAGTGAGCTGACCAGGTGCTGTTTCCCTGCTCGTCGTGTCCCGGTAGACCGTTGCTGGCGCATTGTTTCCTCGCAACGACCCCGCGGAGAGGGCGAACGACGTGCTATCGTCACGTGTTGGTGCAAATGCAAGAACGTTTGAACGTGCATATGCACAAGATGATTCGCCGAACCATGGCAAACAAGGAGTCGGAAGATGTCGGACACATCCGCCAACAAGATCGTCGGAACGTGGCGCAAGAGTTCGTTCAGCAATCCGAGCGGCAACTGCGTCGAAGTGGCCGAAGCGACGAATGACCAGGTGGCAGTGCGTAATTCGCGTGATCCGGAAGGTGGGACCCTGTTCTACACTCGGCCGGAGATCGATGCCTTCGTGCGTGGAGCAAAGGCTGGAGAGTTCGACTATTTGACGAGTTGAGCGGTAGCATGAGCGGTCGGCGCGGTGTGTCTTGTGATAAATGGTTGTGACACACTGTGGGCAACCCCCGGAGTATCGGAGACGAACTCGATGATCGCTGAACCCGATGATGATGGTCACCTGCAATCTCTTGTCGCGGAACGTGGTCCAACCGTGCTACGCATCGCCCTGGGCGGTCAGTTGCGGAGGCTTCGAGAAGAGAAGGGCATTACCCGCGAAGCGGCGGGTGATGCAATCCGAGGCTCGCATGCCAAGATCAGTCGTTTGGAGTTGGGCCGTACCGGATTCAAGGAACGCGACATTCGCGATCTTCTCACTCTCTACGGGGTTCACGACCCCGAGGAGCGTGAATCGTTCCTCGAGCTGGCCAGGAAGGCCAACGAACCCGGGTGGTGGTATCGCTACAACGATCTGCTGCCGCAGTGGTTCGGTACCTACCTCGGTCTGGAACAGGCGGCGGGCAAGATCCGTACCTACGAAGCCCACCTTGTTCCAGGACTGCTGCAGACGCCCGAGTATGCCCGGGCGGTAGTAGCGCTCGGCTACGAGGACGCCGACACGGAACGCCGTGTGGCGGTGCGTCAGCGTAGGCAGGAGATCCTGTTTCGATCGGACCCGCCGGTGATCTGGGCGGTGATCGACGAAGCCGTTCTTCATCGCCCGGTCGGTGGTGCGCAGGTGCACCGCGAGCAGATACTGCACTTGGTGTCGCTCGCCAAATTGCCGAACGTGACGATCCAGGTGTTGCCATACGCGGCGGGCGGTCATGCCGCGGCGGGGAGTTCCTTCAGCATTCTGCGCTTCAGCGAGCGGGAACTGCCCGACATCGTCTATCTGGAACAGCTGACCAGTGCGCTGTATCTCGATCGGCGGCAAGACTTGGCGTTGTACCTGTCGGTTATGGATCGGTTGTGTGTGCAAGCGGAGCGCCCGGACGTTTCGATCGAGATCATGGAGAAGTACGCCGCGGGGTGCTGATGCCGATCGGGTGGTCGCGGTGGCAGTTGGAATCGAGCTGGTCGCTACTGACGCCGCGACCGTACTGGTCGAGGGGTGTGGACCGCCACTGCGAACGAAACGCGTTGTGGCCTAGAACGACCAGAGGTTCACTGCGCTTGGTCGGCCAGCTGCACGACGGCTTGGTCGATCGGAGTGTTTCCCGACGCCAATTCGAGTGTCGTACCGAAGGTGTGTCTGGCGGGCAGGATTGCGGCCAAGACCGCTGCGACGTCCGCGCGAGTGACCTCCCGGCGACCGATCGGTGACCGAGTGAGCGTGACCAGTCCAGTCGCTGGGGAGTCGATCAGCGGCCCCGGCCGCACAATCGTCCAGTCCAGTGCACGCTCTCGTAGATCGTTTTCGGCTCGGGTCTTGGCGTCGATGTAGGCCGCCCACACCTCGCCCGATCTTGGCCTGGGCGGATGGCCCGCGCCTACTGTGGAGATTTGCAGAAAGCGGCGCATTCCGGTTTCCTCGGCGGCTTCGGCAAGCCGGACGCAGCCGCCGAGATCCACGGTGTATTTGCGTTCGGCGGTACTGCCCGGCCCGGCCCCGGCGGCGAACACGGCTGCTTCGCAGCCCTTCACGGCATCCAACAGCTCGTTGCCGCCGACTTCGGTCAGGTCGCACACCAGCGGCACGGCACCTGCACGGCGCACGTCCGCGGCGTGATCGGGATTGCGGACGAGTGCGGCGACCTCGTGCCCGCGCGCGGTGAGCAATGGCGCGAGTAGCAGTGCAATCTTTCCGTGTCCGCCGGCGATGACGATCCGCATGGGCGATTCCTCTCGGTAGGGGCGGTGCTCGGGCTCAGCGCTCGGGTCCGCCGGGGTTGCACTGCGCATCTACGGTCGCTGGGTAGCCGACAGCAGGACGCCAGGGCTCGAGATTCCAACTCGGTTTGTCCGGTTGCACCAGCCGTGCCCAGACCCAGTGACAGCGGAACTGATCGCGCATGCCGGGGCTGTCGGCTTCGGGGGAGTGAGCGAGAATCTCCCGCCACGCCCGGTCGTCGGCATCGGCAAAGGTGGTCTGTCGTCCTGCCCGAGTTGGGAACACCAACAGCCTCGGGCCATCGATTGTATCGACCCACTCGACATGGTCGATCAACGGCTGGCCCGCATGCGGATCGATGGTCGGGGTGCTCGGCGAGATCGAACTCGGGGGTACGGGGCGGCTGGTCGTGGTCTGGTCGGAGCTGGCCGTGGTTGTGGGTTCGACACCGCTGCAAGACACTGTCAGCAGTAGGACGAGTGGAAGAAGCGCGGCGGTGCGTACACCAGCTCGAAGATTCGGGTACCGCTGTGCCACGGTCGAACCTCCTGCGTCTGGCGCTCGGCACCGTCGTTCGAGGTGCCGACTCGAGCGTAGCGGGTGTGCAGTACCGCCGGACCGTGGGCGGCGCAACCTGCGGACTCCACCCGGACAACGAAGTCGCCGCGTGCGCTCGAGCAATAGCGTATTGTGCACGGTGAGCCCGTCATCATGGCGGTGATTCGCCTGGTGACGACATACGGCCGGTAGCGCAACCACATCGGCTCACATTCGGTGAGTGCTGGTCGTTGTGGTACTGCCGGGAGATATCCGGTGACGCGGTGTGCCCTGGTTGGTGATCATGACCGCGGCTGGTGTTCTTCTTCGGTCCGTTGTTCGAATGCCCGAATACGACGCCCTGCGGCACGCACCTGGGGAGGGTCGGAATCGGACGGGTCCGGGTGGGGTGAAGTCGAACTTGTGAAAGAGGTCTATGAACAGCATCACGCACACTGCGTCCGACCAGGCCAGGTCTTTGGTGGGAAGGCAATTTCGCCTCACCGACCACTACGAGGTGGGCCGAGAGAAGATCCGAGAGTTCGCCCGAGCACTGCAGGACGACCATCCGGCGCACCGGAACGAGAGCGCCGCAGCCGAGTTCGGCTTCGACGGGTTGATCGCGCCGCTGACCTTCTCCTCGATCGTGCTCATGGTGGTGCAGCGCGCGATGTTCGAGTCCGTGCTCACCGGCTACGACCTCGGGCAGGTGTTGCAGACCGAGCAGTCCATCCAGGTACACCGCCCGATCGTCGCGGGTGACCACGTCCAGTGCGACTCCTATTTCGAGTCGTTTCGGCAATTCGGTGACAAGGACTTCTTGGTCATCAAGACCGTGCTCACCAATCAGCACAAGGATGTCCTGCAGACCGCGCACAGCACTGCGGTAGCGCAGACCGAGAGCGACCTGGCCACTGAACTGCGTGCCATTGCCGGCGGAGTTATCATGACCGGGCAGTCGGCCGCCGATCGATCGGACGCGGCGGCGGTTCGAGGCGCGGACGTGGATACCGGCCTGGTCGAATGCTTCGATGAACCAGCACAGCCCTGCCCCGGCGATGCGCCTCGAACGCCGCGAACCGTGCCGGCTTTCGACGAATTGTTCGTCGGCATGGAGCTCGCGCCCCGGACCGCGCTGCTGTCTCGAGGTGATCTGGTGAATTATGCCGGAGTATCGGGTGATTCCAATCCCATCCACTTCAGCGATGCCGTGGCGCGCAGCGCGGGATTGCCCGATGTGGTTTCCCATGGGCTACTCACGATGGGTCTCGGTGCGAGGTACCTCACCGCGTGGTCGGGCGACCCGGTCGCGGTGGCGAAGTACGCAGTTCGGTTCGCTGGATTGGCTCCGATTCCTGCGACGAAGGCGAGTACGATCGAATTTCGTGGTCGTGTGAAGGATATGGATCCGGACCGGCGTGCTGCCACGGTCGCGCTCAGCGCGACCTGCGCTGGGCGCAAACTGTTCGGGCGGGCTACTGCGGAATTGTTGCTGCGCTGATGCGTCTTTGAGTGGGGGAGCGGTGCGGCTACCCTGCCGGGCTGCAGTGGTTGTTGTTCGCACGTGGGATCTCGTGGATGTCGACAGCGCGTCCACCGACAGCGCGATGCGGCGATCGTACAGATGTGCTCACACCTGTGAATCCTTTTCTGTCCGGTAGGATTCAGCGCTGGAGTGTCGGCAACGCACATGCGAGACTCGGTGCATGCGAGCTTCGGTAGTGCGGCTTCAAAACGAATCAGATACTCCCGGAACGACTCCAGTCACGGAGGGCGGTCCGACTGCGCTGCGGATGATCCTCGGGGGACGGATGCGACGGCTGCGCGAGGCTCGAGGTATTTCGCTTGAGGCGGCGGGGGCCGCCATCCGTGGATCGCATTCGAAGATCAGCCGACTGGAACTGGGACGCACCAGTTTCCGGGAACGAGACTTGATCGACTTGCTCGCCTTGTACGGAATGACCGACGAAGACGAGTGCGCCGAGTTCAAGCAGTTGGCGAGGCAGGCGAATACCTCTGGCTGGTGGCATCGGGATTCGGACTGGCTACCGAAATGGTTCGATACCTATCTCGGACTGGAGCAGGCAGCAGCGCTGATCCGCTGTTACGAGCCGCGTGTGATACCGGAGCTGCTGCAGACGCCCGACTACGCCCGCGCGCTCCTCGTTCTCGCTCATCCCGGTGAGGACGCGGATGCGATCGAGCGGCGGGTCTCCTTGCGCATGCGTCGGCAAGAGATCTTGACGCGGTCGGACCCGCCGCAATTGTGGTTGATCATGGAAGAAGCGGTTCTCCGGCGCCGCATCGGTGGATCGCAGGTCTGGTTCGACCAGTTGGAGCACCTGATCCGAGTTTCCGATGCGCCGAATATCACCGTGCAGGTACTCGCCGATCATGTCGGCGGGCCCGCGCTCGCCGACGGTGCATTCACCATGCTGCGCTTCGCCGAGCCGGACCTGCCCGACATCGTCTATCTCCAGCAACTCACCGGCGCGTTGTATCTGGACAAGCACACCGACCTTGCTGCCTACCGCACCGTGGCCAATCTGCTGTCCGTACACGCCGCGCCGCCGGAGTACACCAGAGAACTGGTGCTCGCGTTGCGTGAGCGCCAACCGGAGATCATGAATCGGCCATCCGAGGCCGTCTGAGCGTGCACACCCGGTGTCTGTCGAGCTGTGCTCTGCGGCCGTCGCGACGTGGTCCAGCTATCGGTTCATCAGACCGGGAAGAGGCTGTGTTTGCGCGGGTTGGGGGTGGTGCTCACTTCCTTTTCGCGCAATAGGCGCAAGGCGCGACGAATCTCCAGTCGGGTACTCGAGGGTTCGATCACCGCGTCGATGTAGCCACGCTCGGCTGCAATCCACGGAGTGGCGACCGTGGCGTTGTAGTGATCGATCATGGCCTCGCGCATGGCCGCCTGCTGCGCGGACGGTACATGGGCGAGCTGCCGCTTGCCGACGATGCTCACCGCACTTTCCGCACCCATCACAGCGATACGTGCGGTCGGCCACGCCAAGCTGATATCGGCGCCGAGTTGCTTGCAACCCATCACCGCATAGCCGCCGCCGTAGGCCTTACGCACGACGACCGTCACGATCGGGACGGTAGCTTCGATCACCGAGCGGAAGAATCGCCCGCCACGTTTGATCACCCCACTGCGTTCTTCCTCGACGCCGGGCAACACGCCAGGTGTGTCCACGACGAAGATCAACGGCAGCCCGTAGACATTGCACAGTCGGATGAAATGCGTCGCTTTGTCAGAGCATTTGGCATCGATTGCGCCGCCCAGGACCAAGGGTTGATTCGCGATCACTCCGACGCTGCGCCCATCCACCCGGGCGAAGCCGACGATCAGATTCTGCGCGGTGGCCGCGCTGATCTCATGGAAGTCTCCGTCGTCGAACAGACGCAGGAGAACATCGTGCATGTCATAGCCTTCCCGATCGGAATTCGGGATGATCGAGTCCAACTCGCGATCGTGTGAGGTCTGCGTAGGTTCCAGTCCCGGATTGACGATCGGTGCGCGCTCGAGGCAACTCGACGGCAGATAACTCAGATATGTTCTGGCCCAGTCGAATGCGTCCTGCTCGGTCGTGGCCACGTGGTGGATGGTGCCGTTGGCCGCCTGGACCTGCGCTCCACCGAGTTCCTCCATGGTAACTTCTTCGCCGGTGACCTCTTTGATCACTTCGGGCCCGGTCACGAACATGTACGATGCGTCGGTTGCTATCAGGACGTCGGTGTTGACCGGAGCGTAGACCGAGCCTGCCGCGCATTTGCCGAGCATGATCGACACCTGCGGAACGAAGCCCGACAGTCGTTCTTGTCGACGACTCATCAGCGCGTACCACGCCAGCGAGGTCACCGCATCCTGAATTCGGGCGCCGCCGGAGTCGTTGATCGCCACCACCGGGCAAGCATTGGTGGTGGCGAAGTCCAATGCTGCGGCAACTTTGCGGCCGAACATCTCGCCCACCGACCCGCCGAAGACGGTCTGATCGTGTGCGACCACCACGACGGGGCGACCGTCGATCCGGCCGCGACCGGTGACCACCCCGTCGCCGTACATGGCGTCGGGCGCACCGGACTGTCGCACCAAGGCGCCGATTTCCACAAAACTGCCCGGGTCGAGCAGAGCACGCACGCGTTCGCGCGCGCTGGGGATTCCCTTGCTCTTGCGCTTCGCGATGCCGGATTCGCCGGCTGGTTCCTCGGCTAGCTCGAGGATTTCTCGCAGCTCGTCCAGCTTGTCTCGCGTACCGCTCATATTTGGTGTCCTTTGAAACTCATCGCGTTGCCAGGCGGAAACGCGGCGCCCGATGCTATCGGCCGACCCAGCGGCTGCACAGGTGTTCTCCATATCTCATGAGGCAACTCACAGCCTGAAGCCAGGCAACTGTCGAGTGCTCGGCAGCGGACACCGCGGACGTCGAGGTATACCCGGGTGGGTATACTGAGATACGAAGTTCGAGGAAGGAACAGTCTCATGGTCGGTGACAAGGACAGCATCACCTCGGTACTCAACCGGTTGCGTCGCGCCCATGGCCAGCTCGCGGGTGTGATCGCCATGATCGAACAGGGCCGTGACTGCAAAGACGTGGTCACCCAGCTCGCCGCGGTGTCCCGAGCGTTGGACCGAGCCGGTTTCAAGATCGTTGCCACCGGATTGCGCGACTGCCTTACCGAAGGAGACGGTGCGGACTCGATGACCCTCGACGAACTGGAAAGACTGTTCCTGGCCCTTGCCTGACCCCTCGCCGGTGAACAGTTCCGAGCACCTCCGGGAACTCGCGCTACCGTAGGAAGGCGTGATGTCGAGATGAGCGCGGAACTGTCCACAACGAGCGCGACGACCGGTGGACGTCCCGGTAGGATCACCGGCGCCGGTTCCGGGCAGGATCGAGTGTCTGCCCGGTGGGCCGCGTCCCGCACAGGGTGGCCAGAGATTCACCTGCTGTCGACGGCACGACACGGCACAGTGGCGTTGGTGACCGATTCGATGGGAGCAGGGCGATGCGACCGGCTCTGAGATGCCTGGTCTGGGAACTGGACAACACCGTGTGGGACGGAGCCGTATGCGACGGCACCAGCGGCGCGCTTCGGCCCGCGGCTTTGCACACCCTGAATGTGCTCGGTGAACGTGGAATACGGCACGCGGTCGCGAGCCGGGGTGCGCACGAGTGGACGTTCGGCGAGCTGTTGCGGCACGGTGTGTGCGATATGTTCTCGCCGATCGAAATAGGTTGGGGACCGAAATCGTCAGCGATAAGCCGTATTGCACGGCAACTCGCTATCGGTCCAGAGGTCATCGGCTTCATCGACGACGAGCCGGTCGAGCGGGCCGAGGTGGCCCGCTCGCTGCCAGAGGTCCGATGCTTTGCCGCTCGCAATGTGGACACCCTGCCACTGCTCCCCGATTTCCGCCCGATTTCGTCCGGCGAGGCCGCTCCGACGCCGCCGCTGGGATTCGCCAGAGTTCCCTCGCGGTGACAATGTCGCAGTTTTGATCAGGAGTTGCATCATCCGGAGTTGCGTCGCTGCCCTATCACCGCAGTTTCACCGTATCCGGCCGACCGCCGCGTAGCACATGCGTGTCCCGCGCGGTGGTTCCCATCCGAGGCGTTGTGCATGGCGTCGGTCGAGGTCCTCGGACGGTCGCCACTGGTGTGGTGCGACCAGTCCGGGTTCGAGCAGGTCGCAGCCGGACAGGATCGTGGCGATCTCTTCGCGGGTGCGTGGTCGCAGTGCGATGTCGTGGGCGCGGTAGATGTCTGCGGCGTGATCGACCATGGCGGTGTCGATGTCGCTGGTGACGTGGCTGAACACCACGAACGATCCCGACGGCAGTGCGGCGGTGACCGCCTCGACGACCGCGCGCGGGTCGGTGATGAATTCCGCGACGAAGCTCAGGCATACCGCGATCGGGGCGCCCGGGTCCATGGCGGCGCGGATCTCGGTGGCGATCGTGGCGGTGTCGGTGAGGTCTGCGTGGACGAAGTCGGTGTGGTCGTCGGTAAGGAACACTCGCCCGTGTGCGGCGACGACCGGGTCGTGGTCGACGTAGAGGGTGTGGGCGTCGGGTGTGGTGTCGCGGGCGACTTCGTGGAGGTTGGGTGCGCAGGGGTAGCCGCTGCCCAGTTCGACGAATTGCCGCACGCCGGTGGCGGCCAAATGGTGCACTGCGCGCAGCAGGAACATTCGGGCCGTGCGGGCGGCGGATCGGAAGGCGGCGGCCTCGGCGACCACCTTGCGTCCTACTGCGAGGTCCACCAGGTAGGCGTCTTTGCCAGCGCCGAGGAGGACGTCGTGGATGCGGCCACTATGCGCACGAGAGGGATCCAGCGTCGCGCTGGTGCTCGGTTCGCCGCGTCCGAAGTTGCTCATTCGATTCTGCCTTGCTCTGTGCAGCGGCCGAGTGTGCGTGGCCGTGCGGTAAATCTGTTGTGGTCCCATGGTTTCGGTTGGTTTCGGCTAGGTGGTGATCGAAGGTCTTCGAACAGCCTGCGGGTGGTGGTTGGGTCTACGTCGGAGATGCCAGCCGGTGTCTACCCGCGTGCAGCTATCGAACATCCAGTGCGACATCGGCATTCCCGCGATCGAGCGACAGAACGCCTCGCGCTGGGTGGTTTGTTGCGATGGGGCAGTGCGCGGCTTTGCCGGTGACCAGCCTGTTTTCGTGCATGCATAGTGGATTTGGTTGCTGGCCACGGTCATTGAGCCTCCTCTGTCACCCGAGTCGGTCTGCCGAGTCGCTCTGGCGATGTCTCCGCCTCAGTAAACATAACCTGATAAACAGGATTCGGAAACCTAAACACGATCACCGATTCAACCGCTACGCTATGAGACATGGCGACGCGGACAGCTCGGGGGCTACTGCTCGGGCGCGAGATCAACTACATGATCCGTGCTTCCGGCGCGAGCCAGGCAGAGGCAGGCAGAATCATCGAAGTCGGGCAGTCTCGGATCAATAGCCTGATTGCCGGAACCGGCAGGATCTCGGCGGGCGACCTCCAGGTGTTGGCACGGGGACTCGGATTCACCGATGAGGTCTACATACAGCGCTTGCTGGAATTGCGGCGCGACAAGCATCAGCGGGGGTACTGGACCAGCGGGCACCGACGGGTGTACTTCGAGGAGTTGCGACTACTCGTCGACCTCGAGGAGCAGGCGAACCGGCTACGCGTCGCCGAATCCGAGATCATCCCTGGGCTGTTGCAGAGCGAATCCTATGTGCGCGCACTCCACGCGCACATGTCGGATGATGCCAACGGCGTGACGGTCGAGGACTGGGTGCAGGCGAGATTGGCGCGTCAGGAGAACCTGGTCGAATCCAGCGGCGCTCCCGAGTTCCACGCGGTCTTGTCCGAGTCGTGCCTGCGCCGCCGATACGGCGATGCCAAGGGGGAGGTCATGCTCGATCAACTCGCGCACTTGGTGGAGCTCTCCCGACGACCGAACATCTTGATCCAGGTCCTGCCGTTCAACACCCCAGTGCCCAGCGGTGGAATGGAGGATCGCTACACCCTTGTTCGGGTTCCGTCGCCCGGGGCGGCCGGAGACCTGGAACTTGCCGTTGTCGAAGCTCTCGGTGAGATCCGCTACATCGTCGACAAGCCACCTGTCGGCATGTGCGAGAAGCTGTTCGCTCGGCTCAGCACCACCGCATTGAGCGTCCAGGACTCGAGGGAGTTCATCAACCATGTAGCCCGTACCATCCAGTTCAGAATTGCATAATACGACCCAAGAAACGGGGAAAGCCATGGCCGCCAACGATTTTCAGGCCAGGGACGTCGATGCGGGTAAGCCGACATCTGCGCGTCTGTACCACTACTTCCTCACCGGTGAGCCGGTTTTCCGTAGCGATCAGATCTTCGGCGACAAGGTCTACGACGAACTTCCTTTCCTGCACACCTGGACCATGCACAACCGTGCCTTCCTCGTGCGTGCGGTGCGCTTCATGGTGTCCCAGGGCATCCGCCAGTTCCTGGACATCGGGTCCGGTCTGCCGACCGGTGGCAATACGCACGAGGTCGCGCGGGAGATCGATCCGAGTGCCCGCGTGGTGTACGTCGACAAGGACCTCGATGCGGTGGCACGGGCCCATCAGTTGCTGCAGCACGAAGGGTCGACGAAAACCACCGCCATCATCGAGGGTGACCTGCGCGATACGGAGCAGATCATCGGGCATCCCGAGTCGCAGCGGCTGTTGGACTTCGACGAACCGATCGGATTGTTGATCGTTTCGGTATTGCCGTTCGTACCCGATGACAGCGACCCGCACCGGCTGGTCGGGCAGCTTCGCGATTGCTTGCCTACAGGTAGCCAATTCGCCGCGACCCATGTGTCGCTGGAAGATGCGGACGATCACACCAAACAACAAGGGACGATAGCCGCCTCTCTCTACAAGGACACCGCAGATCCGGTTCAACTACGAGATCGGGCGACATTCGTGCGGTTCTTCGACGGATTCACCATCCAGGATCCGCCGGGGGTCACTTATGCCACCGATTGGCTCCCGGACCAACCCGTCGATCTCGACGAGCCGGCGCGACGGTGCAATTTCGCGGCTGTGGGCCGCAAGCTCTAGTCGGCGAAACCTGGGAGGACCGGGAATCGCGGATATTGTGCACTGCTAGAAAGGATTCACCACAATGCTGCCGAGCTTCACCCCCGACGACTGCATCAAGGCGGCGCGAAGTTCAGCTGGCGGAAACTGCGTCCGTGTCGGCCGGAAGCACGGCTGGACCGCCCTGTGGGACGACAAGCTCGCGACCTCCGACACGGCTGGCGACGAGCCGCTCGCCGCGAACCAGCTGCTGATCGTGAGTCACGAGCAATTCGACGCCTTTCAGGCGGCCCTGCGCAGCGGAGGTCTCCAGGGCGGGGGGCTGCTGGTCACCGAGCGATCACAGGGTGAGCGCTACGAATTCACCATGGTCGATTCGGACGCGCGGGCGGTCGAGGTGACCCTGTATTTCGATGCCGGGGAGTTCGCTGCCTTCATCGACGGCATCGGCCGGCACGAATTCGATCTCGACCGTTTTCCCGTGGCCGCCTGATCACGGCGTCCGCATCGGTGGGCACCGCCGGACAGCATGCCAGCTGCTCGAGGGAGCACGGACTGCGCTGTTCGCGGTGCCCGGGTCGATCGGCGACCGTCTCTTCCGCTATGCATGGTCCTTCGATGGCTCCCGCTGTGCACGGTCCCTTGGCTCGGACGTATCGGTCATACTGGACCAATTGGATGGTACTAGGTGTCACAGACATAATTCGCGCCTATCATCGGCCTGGAGTGCTCGTGGAAGTCGACGCATCCAGTCCAGATGCGTGTTCTCGCATTGAGGAGGCCCGTTGTTGGAGACACAGAGCGAACAGCTGGAGCGGCGCCTTGCGGAGCTGAACGCGAAATACGACGACATCCGCGCGGTACAGCCGGACAAGGAGATCCTGGAGGAAATCCGCACGCCAGGGCTGGGCCTTGCGCAGATCATCGAAACGGTCATGACGAAGTACGCCGACCGGCCCGCTCTGGGGCAACGCGCAACCGAGGTGCGGGTCGAGGAGTCCACTGGCCGCGCGGCGCTGACGCTGTTGCCGTGGTACGAGACCATTACCTATGCGGCGCTGTGGGAGCGGGCGTGCGCACTGGCCGCCGCGTGGCACCGTGACGTGGAGAATCCGATGCAGGCGGGTGATTTCGTTGCCATGCTCGGGTTCACCAGCAGCGACTACACCACGCTCGATCTTGCGTGTCTGCATCTCGGTCTGGTCGCTGTGCCATTGCAGTCGAGTGCATCGGTCGCGCAGTTGACCGCGATCGCCGAAGAGGCCGCGCCTCGTGTGCTGGCCGCCACACCGGAACTGCTCGACGTGGCCGTACAGTGTGTCCTGTCGGCCCCGGTGCTGCGGTTGGTGGTGTTCGACTACCACCCGGACGACGACGACCAGCGCGCAGCGGTCGAAGCAGCACGTGCGCGGCTGGCTTCGGAGGGCAACCCGGCACAGGTCGAGTTGCTCACCGACGTGATCTCGCGAGGCCGGCGATTGCCGCCTGCACCAGCATACGAACCCGAACCCGGCGAGAACCCGCTGGCGCTGTTGATCTACACCTCCGGAAGCACGGGCACGCCCAAAGGGGCGATGTACCCGCGGGATCTGATCACCGCGTGGTGGCAGTTCTCGCCTGCGGAATGGTTGGGTGAGCCGGACATTCCCGCGATCAATGTCAACTACATGCCGATGAGCCATATCGCCGGCCGTTCGTTCCAGACGACCGTGCTCGCGCGCGGCGGTACCGCGTATTTCGCAGCCAAGAGCGATATGTCGACGCTGTTCGAGGACATCGCGCTGATCCGGCCCACCGAGCTGTTCATGGTTCCCCGGGTGTGTGACATGGTCTTCCAACACTTCCAGAGCGAGCTGAACCGGCGCGCAGGGCGCGATGGCCGCCGGGGCGAATTGGAAGCCGAAGTCGAAGCGGACATGCGTGAGCGTTTCTTCGGCGGACGGGTTCTCGCGGCAACCTGCGGGAGCGCCCCGTTGTCGGCAGAGATGCGGTCGTTCGTCGAATCGATCCTCGACATGCCCCTGCACGACGGATACGGGACCACCGAGTCGGGCGGGGGAATCGTGGTCGACAACCAGGTCCGCCGCCCACCGGTGATCGACTACAAGCTGGTCGACGTCCCCGACCTGGGCTATTTCGGGACCGACCAACCGTATCCGCGCGGTGAGTTGCTCCTGAAGTCCATCACGATGATCCCCGGCTATTACAAGCGGCCGGAGGCTACCGCCGAGGTCTTCGGTGCCGACGGGTACTACCGAACCGGGGACATCGTCGCCGAACTCGGACCAGACCGACTGGCCTTCGTCGATCGGCGGAACAACGTGCTGAAACTTTCCCAGGGCGAATTCGTCGCGATCTCGAACCTGGAGGCCATCTACGCGACCAGTCCACTGGTCCGGCAGATCTTCGTCTACGGCAGCAGCGAGCGCGCCTACCTACTCGCTGTTGTCGTGCCCACCGCGGACGCGGTCGCGCGCGCGGACTCCGACACCGGGAAGCTGGCCGAACTCAAGACCGCGCTGGCGGACTCGCTGCGAGCGCTGGCGAAAGATGCCGACCTACAGTCCTACGAGATACCACGAGATTTCCTGATCGAGACCGAGCCGTTCACCACTGGAAACGGATTGCTCAGTGGTATCGGCAAGCTACTGCGACCGAAGCTGAAGGAACGATATGGACCGCGCCTGCAGCAGCTGTACGCCGAATTGGCGGATGGGCAAGAGCAGGAGTTGCTCGAGCTGCGCACCGGCGTCGGCGATCGGTCCGTGCTCGAGACGGTGAGCCAGGCGACCAAGGCCCTGCTGGGGTGCGCCGGCGCCGATCTGCACCCGGACGCGCATTTCACCGACCTCGGTGGAGATTCGCTGTCGGCATTGTCGTTCTCCACCTTGCTCCGCGAGCTGTTCGGTGTCGAAGTCCCGGTATCGGTGGTGATCGGCCCGTCCAACAGCTTGCGGGAGATCGCGGAGTACATCGAGGCCTCGCGGGTTTCGGAGGATCGTCGGGCTGCGACTGTCGGCCTGCGCGAGCGCGGAACACAATTGCGCGCCGCGGATCTGACCTTGGACAAATTCATCGACGAGCATACTTTGGCCGTGGCGCCCACTCTGCCGCGTGCATCGGCGCCGGCACGTACGGTGCTGCTCACTGGCGCGAACGGCTACCTCGGTCGGTTCCTGTGCCTGGAGTGGTTGGAGCGAATGCACGACAGCGGCGGCACGGTCATCTGTTTGGTCCGGGGCACGGATCCAGGCGATGCGCGTCGGCGCATCGAGGCGGCCTTCGATTCCGGTGATCCGACGTTGGTGCGACATTTCGACGAACTCGCAGCGCATCTCGAAGTGATCTGCGGCGACATCGGGGAGCCGCAGCTGGGCTTGGACCAGCAGACTTGGCAACGGTTGTCCGCCAGCGTGGATGTGATCGTGCACCCGGCGGCGTTGGTGAACCATGTGCTGCCCTACGAGCAATTGTTCGGGCCGAATGTCGCCGGTACCGCGGAGTTGATTCGCCTGGCGATGACGACCCGGTTGAAGCCGTTTACCTATATCTCCACGGTTGGGGTGGCCGACGGGGTCGATCCAGCGGTTTTCGTCGAAGACGGAGACATTCGTCGGATCAGTCCGGTACGTCTTGTCGATGACAGCTACGCCAATGGATATAGCAACAGCAAGTGGGCCGGGGAAGTGTTGCTGCGCGAAGCGCACGACATGTGCAACCTGCCCGTGACGGTGTTCCGATTGGATATGCTGCTTGCCGACCCCCGATATACCGGTCAGCTCAACGTGCAAGACATATTCACTCGGTTGCTGTTGAGCGTGCTCGCAACCGGGATCGCACCGGCGTCTTTCTATCGGATCCCGGCAGACGGCCACCGTCCCCGTGCCCACTACGACGGCCTACCAGTGGATTTCACCGCCGCAGCGATCAGCGCTTTGGGCGCCACCGCGACGACGGGGTTCCAGAGTTTCGACGCACTGAACCCATACGACGATGGTCGTTCGCTCGATGAGTTCGTCGACTGGCTGATCGCCGCCGGCTACCGAATCGAGCGGATCGCCGACTACGACGAGTGGGTCTCGCGCTTGGAAACCGCGTTGCGGGCGCTGCCGGAGCGACAACGGCGAGCATCAGCGTTGCCGGTCCTGCAGGCCTACCGCCACCCGGCCCCGGCGTTGTGTGGGTCCGTGATTTCGGCCGAGAAGTTCCGTTCCGCCGTCCAAGCTGCGGATATCAATGCCGAACACGACATTCCGCATGTGTCGCACGAACTCATCGAGAAGTACGCGACCGACCTGAAATCGCTCAGTTTGTTGTAGTGCTGCTGTGGGATTCGGCGGACGATTGTTCCTGAGGCACACGTCGCCGCGGTCAGCGACCGCGGCGAGCCGCGGCGCCGACCGCGGCGATCAAGGCGGTGGCCCCGACCGCGATCCCGATGCCACCGAGCCATCGGGCGGTGGAATCCTCCGCCTGGTCACCGGAGGGCGCGGACTGGATGTCCCCATGGTCGTCGGTGCCACCCGAGCGCGCGGCGCCCAAGGTGAGCACGGGGGCTGGGAATTCCGGTTCGTCGCCGTCAGCGGCCAGTTCCTGATCCCACCGCATCACTTGCCCGTCGGCGTAGGTCTGCACTGCAGGCGTCACTACCTCGTCGGCGTCGGGAAGTCCGTTGGCCAGTACCGAGAACTCGCCGAACTGGTCGGGCCCGATCCCGCCGTCCGGGTCTGCAGTCCACGTGACCACCGTGACGTCGTCGGCGGTGTCGTGGCGCACCAGGCTCGTCCAGCCGGGCACGGCCTCGGCATCGGTGGTGCTGATTCCGGGGATCTGCACCCGAAATTCGACCGTCGGACTATCCACTGCCGACTCGTTCGGCACTCGGTAGACCAATACCGCCGAGCCGGTGCGAGTCGCATTCGGTGCGGACACGGTGACATGAGCAACAGCAGGGGCAGCCGTGGCAACAAGAACTGCCACAGCCCCGACACCCGTGAGAGTGCTACGCGACACCCTGGAATCGGTCATCGACGACTTCTCCTTCGCACCTGAGGACACAATCGGAACCATTGCTGTCGGGATGCGACGCCTTCTGGACGATAGGGCAGCGGCATTCCGGAGGGGGGAAATCAGAAAAAGAGTAGCTGAGAATTTGCTTGATGGTGATCAATCAACTGGAGCAGCGCCTGTCGTGCGTTCAGCCCATCGCCTCGGCCCGGTACGGCCGAGAGTGGGCGGTGCACGGGAATACCTGCGAGCGTGTCATCGCTGATGATTCGGCAGCGCAGTGGAGCCGTCGACGGACGACTTCCACCCGCCGCAATTCGATGTAACGAGCGAACCTGAGCACAGGTTCTGAACGACGGAGGCAGCAGACATGGCGAAAGTCCTATTCGTGATGACCGGCGTCGACTACTGGACGCTGGCCGATGGCAGTCGACACCCGACCGGCTTCTGGGCCGAAGAATTCGTCGTGCCGTTCGAGAAGCTGAAGGCTGCAGGCCACGAGATCGTAGTCGCCACACCCGGCGGCGTGGTGCCGACGGTGGACAAGACCAGTCTCGACCCTGGGTTCAACGACGGTCAGGACACCGCCGATTACCGGGCACAGGTGATCGCCACGAACACCGAGCTGAGCAAGCCCATCCGACTGGAAGAGGTCGAGCTCGCCGACTACGCGGCGGTGTTCTACCCCGGCGGTCACGGGCCGATGGAGGATCTCGCGGTCAATGACGATTCCGGGCAACTACTGACCACCAGCCTCGAGTCCGGTAAGCCGCTGGCCGTGGTGTGCCACGCACCGGCCGCGATGCTGGCCGCCACCAAGGACGACGGCACCAACAGTTTCACCGGCTACACCCTCACCGGTTTCACCAATATCGAAGAGGCGCAGGCTGGTTTCGCGGACAAGGCCGCATGGCTGCTGCAGGACCGCCTGGTCGAGATCGGCACGGACTTTCGTGAGTCCGACCCATGGGCACCGAACGTGGTGGTCGACCGCAATCTGATCACCGGCCAGAACCCGGCGTCTTCGGCTGGAGTGGCCGACGAACTGCTGGCCAGACTCACCTGACATCACGTCGCGATCGTGACACCTTCGAGGTCTGAACATTCGGGATCGGTCCTCGGATCTCCGGATAATTTTTCTCGCCGAATGCACTGCTCAGCGGTAGTTTGAGGTGTGGGCACCTGGGAAGTCGAGCGACAGAGCCGGCAGAAGGGTATCGGCAACCAGTGATCGTGAATCGCGCTGCTCGACCGGCGGCTCGGCTCGGAGGGAGTCGCCCGGAGCGGCCGCGGCCACAGGTCTCCGATAGATCCGATGTGTGGCAGCCGTCGACCGGGAGCCCGGCGTCGTCGCGCATTCGCCGAAGTGGGTCCTACGCGTGGCGCGTCGCGGGGTTCGGTCCTCGGTACTGCTCGTCCTGGCGGTTCGCCGCGGGTCTTCCGCCCGCAGCACGGAGGAGAGGAGAGAGATGTCTGTTCCGAACTACACCACCGATGACGCAGGTATTCCGGTCCCCAGCGACGAGCATTCGCTGACGGTCGGGCCCGATGGCCCGATCCTGTTGAACGACGCCTACTTGATCGAAAAGATGGCGGCGTTCAATCGGGAGCGGGTACCCGAACGCCAGCCACACGCCAAAGGCGGCGGCGCCTTCGGCACGTTCGAGGTCACCAACGATGTGAGCGCCTACACGATGGCCGACGTCTTCCAGCCGGGCCGAAAGACGGAGATGGTGGCACGTTTCTCCACTGTCGCCGGCGAGCGCGGCAGCCCGGACACCTGGCGGGACCCGCGGGGGTTTGCCTTGAAGTTCTACACCGAGCAGGGCAATTTCGATTTGGTCGGCAACAACACGCCGGTCTTCTTCGTCCGTGACCCGATGAAATTCCAGGACTTCATCCGCTCCCAGAAGCGGCGCGCGGACAACAACCTGCGCGACCACGACATGCAGTGGGACTTTTGGACGCTGTCGCCGGAGTCGGCCCACCAGGTGACCTGGCTGATGGGTGATCGCGGGATCCCTCGCAGCTGGCGGCACATGAACGGCTATTCCAGCCATACCTACATGTGGTTCAACGCCTCCGGACAGCGATTCTGGGTCAAGTATCATTTCAAGACCGACCAAGGTATCGGATTCTTGACCCAAGCCGACGCCGACCAGGTAGCCGCCACGGACACCGACTTCCACTTGCGCGACCTGTGGGAGGCGATCGAAGGCGGAAGCTACCCGAGTTGGACGCTGAAGATGCAGATCATGCCATTCGAGGAGGCCAAGACCTACCGGTTCAACCCCTTCGATCTGACCAAGGTATGGCCACATGGTGACTACCCGCTGGTCGAGGTCGGACGTATGACGTTGAATCGCAATCCGGCGGACTATCACACCGAGATCGAGCAGGCAGCGTTCGAGCCGAGTAGTGCCGTGCCCGGGACCGGTCCGAGCCCGGACAAGATGCTGCTGGCCAGATGGTTCTCCTACCCCGATGCGCATCGCTATCGCATCGGCGCCAACTACAAGGAATTGCCGGTCAATACGGCACATGCCACCACAGTGCACTCGTACAGCAAAGATGGGGCGATGCGACATCACAACCCCGGTGACCCGGTGTACGTTCCGAACTCGAAGGGAGGTCCGCACGCCGACGCATCCGCTGCAGGCCCACTCGCGAGTTGGTACACCGACGGCGAGATGGTCCGCCAGGCCTACACGCTGCGTCGGGACGACGACGACTGGGGGCAGGCCGGCACCTTGGTCCGCGAGGTCCTCGACGACGCCGCACGTCGACGGCTGGTCGGCAACATCGTCGGCCACCTGCTGCACGGCGTCACCGAGCCGGTGCTGAGCCGGGCTTTCGAGTACTGGCGCAATATCGACAAGAATCTGGGCGACCGCGTCGAGGCGGGCGTACGAGCAGGGCAGGGCGCACCGGCTCCCTGAGTCGAGGTGTTGGTTCCCTGAGGCGTTGTGGCGCTATCCGGTTGCTGGCGTCTGCTGGATGTCCACGATCGGAAGCGCCAATGCCGCAGGCGAACTCGCCGGCACAACCGGTGCGATCGGTGCGATCGGTGCGATCCGCCGATAGCCACTCCCGATTGGCGGCCTAGTGTCGGCCTCTCCCTTGTTCGGCCAGTACGCTGCTGCACGCTCGGCCTGCGCGGTGATGGTCAGCGAAGGGTTCACACCGAGATTGGCCGACACCGCCGCGCCGTCGACGACACTGAGGGTCGGATAGCCGTATACGCGGTGATAGCCGTCGATCACGCCATGTTCGGCATCGGTCCCGATCACCGCGCCGCCGAGAAAGTGCGCCGTGAGCGGGATGTTGAAGATTTCGCCCCAACTGCCGCCCGCGGTGCCGCCGATCTTCTCGGCGACGCGTCGGGTCACTTCGTTGCCCACCGGGATCCAGGAGGGATTGGGTTCGCCGTGCCCCTGTTTGCTGGTGAGCTTGCGGCCGAACACCCCGCGCTTGGTGTAGGTGGTGATCGAATTGTCCAGGTGTTGCATCACCAAGGAGATGATCGACCGCTCGCTCCAGTTCTTGATGCTCAGTGAGTTGACCAAGTCTGCTGGATACCGCAACGCGAGGCCGAGAAAGCGTAGCCAGCGGGGGATACGGCCGCCGCCGTCGACCATGATCGTCTGCAGCAGGCTCATCGAATTCGAGCCTTTGCCATAGCGCACGGGCTCGATGTGTGTGTCGGAGGTGGGGTGAATCGATGAGGTGATCGCGACCCCACGGGTGAAGTCGACATCCCGAGACACCTTCCTGGTCGACGCACCGACGATCGATTCCGAGTTGGTACGCGTCAGCACCCCCAGCCGATCCGACAGATTCGGCAGCACGCCCTTGTCGCGCATGTCGAACAGCAACTTCTGGGTGCCGCGCGTTCCCGCGGCCAAGATGACCTGACCTGCGGTGAGCGTTCGACGGCGTGTGCGCACTCGGGCGCCGGTGCGCACCGTGGTGACATTCCAGGTCCCGTCGGGGTGTGGTCTGATCGCGCGGACCGTCGTCATCGGATACACCTCGGCGCCTGCATGTTCGGCGAGGTACAAGTAGTTCTTCACCAAGGTGTTCTTCGCGCCGTATTTGCAGCCGACCATGCAATCGCCACATTCGATACATCCGGTCCGGTCCGGTCCGGCGCCACCGAAGTAGGGATCCGACACAGTCTTCCCAGGCGCGCCGAAGAAGACGCCGACCGGTGTCTGCACGAACGTGTCACCCACGCCCATGTCGTCGGCGACAGCCTTGAAGATCTCGTCGGCCGGTGTCATATGCGGGTTGCGCACGACGCCGAGCATGCGTTGCGCTTGCTCATAGTACGGCGTCAGCTCTGCGCGCCAGTCGGTGATGTCGCGCCATTGTGGATCATCGAAGAATGGCCCCGGCGGGACATAGAGAGTGTTCGCATAGTTCAACGAACCGCCGCCGACTCCGGCGCCACCGAGAATCAAGACGTCTCGCAAGGGATGGATCCGCTGGATCCCATAGAAGCCGAGTGCGGGCGCCCAAAGGAATTTCTTGAGTTCCCAACTCGTTTTGGGCAGCTCGTCGTCGGCGAAACGTCGGCCCGCCTCCAGGACGCCGACCTTGTATCCCTTCTCTACCAGCCGAAGCGCGGTAACGCTGCCGCCGAACCCCGAACCGACGATCAATACATCGAAATCCGTCGCCCGTTGCTCCATGTGGAACTCCTCGATCATGTCGCCAGTGACTCGTACGACACTACTCGCCGGGTACGTCACGGTTTGTGGCTCATGGGTCCTGCCGGCCGAGCACGCCACCGTTCTAGACATGACGACCTTCCGTCGGTTACGCATATGGGTATTTAGATATGCGCATTCAAACATATTGCTGATCGGTCCTCAGCCTGCCTTCGCGCAAGATTCATGCCATGATTCGACCATGGCACCAAATCCATTGCGGCAGTTGGCATACTGGCTCTCCCGAAGGGAGTGGATCATGCGGTGTGCGCCGATCGTGCTGCCGACGGAACGGGTGCTTCGACGGATCAGCGGCGGGCGAAAAGGGGTACTCGATGTGGCCGGGTTGCCTTCGATCGAGATCACGGTAGCGGGACGCAAGACAGGTCTTCCCCGCAGTACATCCCTGCTGTACGTCCCTCATGACGAGCTCTTCATTGTGGTCGGTTCGAATTGGGGTAGGCCAGAACATCCGGCATGGTCGGCGAACCTGCGTGCGGTGGACACTGCTTCGGTCCAGCACCAAGGAGAGAGGTTCCGTGTCGCGGTTCGCGAGATCACCGGCATCGAACGCAAGCAGGTGTGGGATTTGGCTGTAGAATTCTGGCCCGGCTACGAGATGGAGCACGAACTGTCCGGTGGTCGAGTGTTCCGTATTTTCGAGTTGCGTCGCCTCACCACGTGACGGCCGCATGGTTGCGGGCGGGCCAATAGCGACCGGATGCGGTGATCTGCTCATGATCAGCGGCGAAATGGGTTGACCTTTACCGAGCGTCAACTTTTAGCGTGTGACGAGTGGTACGTAATTCGACGAAACAGAACCGTTCGATCACTGTGCAGCTCCAAGCAGGTGATGCAGCGATCGCAGACCTGGGAAAGATGCTGGGTGCGACCGGTGTCCCACCGTTCGAGGTGAAGAAGGAATACGATCGCCTGACGGCGGCACACCGGGGTGAGGTGATCCCGGTCGTCGTCACCATTTCGCCCGATCGGACGTGGTCGCTGCGCCTGAAGACTCCGCCGACGTCCTGGCTGATCCGTGCGGCACTGGGCCGGATGCAGGGTGCACACCAACCGGGTCACGAGATCATTGCTTCGCTCACCGAGGATCAGTTGCGAGCGATCGCGGTGCGAAAATTGCCGGATCTGAATACCAGCGATGTCCGTGCTGCAATGCGAATAGTGGCCGGTACCGCACGGTCGATGGGTGTCGGAGTGCTCGACCCAACCGCTGGCCACAGGGCGACGGCGACGGCGACGGCGACGGCCGATGCTATTGGTGTGGACCCACGAGAGCAATAGCGGATTCGACGGCGACGTCGATGATATCCGCGATCTCCTCGCCGTCTTCGATGGTTGTGGCGACGAGTTCACGAAAGCCGCCGAGTAGCATCGTGGCCATTCGTCGCGTGGGCGGGCGAATGCCGGCCGTGGTGAATTCCGGTGTACTGGCCAGCTTCTGGATCAGGCGGATGAACGATTCTCGGGCATCGCGTTCGAGTTGCCACGTGTCTTCATCGAGTGCAGGGACGACCCGGATCCAGCTGAGCGTGACCGATGGATCTCGTTGGAGAGACCGGACCCATGTTTCGACGGCCTGGTGGATCTGAGTGCGCCAGGACGCATGGGGATCGACCGCGCTATCGATCCAACGGATCGTTTCGGCGTTCCGTTCGGCCAACAGCGTGACGAAGCAATCTTGTTTGCTGGCGAAATGTTCATAGAATGTCCGCCGAGAGGTGCCGGCATACCGGACCACATCGGCGACAGTCGAGTCCTGATATCCTCGCGTGCGAATAGCGAGGGCCATGCCGTCGAGCAATCGCCGTCGAAATGCCGATTCCGGGCAGGGCTCGGCAGAACCATGACCAAAGGCATCGGCACCTGTCACGCAATCAGGCTAGCTACTCGTCGCTGCTGTCTGTGTAGTTCGTGGTCATCCCGGCGTTGTTCGAGGTCACCCCAGCCACGACATGCTGTGTCGGCTCGCTGTCGGACACCGGTCTGCCCAGGGTGGTAGTCCGATCCTTCGGTCGCGACGTACTCGACGATGCTCGGCGCTTCGGTTCACTCCGGGGTCTTCGTCCCGGTCGGCGGAAAAAGCCGACGCTGCCCGAAATCGAGCACGGTATAACAGTGGGTGGGTGTCGCTCGCGCCAGGATGTCGAACAGGTAGGCGTCCGGGCCTACCAAGATTCGCGACTTTCCACGTTCGATTCCCCGGCAAATGATCGCAGCAGCCTTGTTCGGGGTGGTCAGGGTCATGGCATCGAAGTCGGACGTAATTTGTTGGCGCGTGCGTCCCCAACCTTCGGGATCCTTGTGGATTCGGGCATTGCGAACAATGTTGGTCTTGATGCCGCCAGGGTGGACGGTCACCGCGGACACTCCGGTGCCCCGGAGTTCCTGCCGCAAGGAGTCGGTGAACCCACGCACAGCGAATTTGGCTGCACAGTAGGCGCTTTGGTTCGGAATGCCGATCAGACCGTATACGCTCGACGTGTTGACGACGACACCGTAATCCTGGTCTACGAGAAGAGGAAGGAAAGCTCGTGTGCCGTTGACGACTCCGTCGAAATCGATCTGTCGTAACCATTCGTCGTCTTCGGGATCGGCTTCGAGCACCGATGACGTCACTGCTACACCGGCATTGTTGAAGACCGCCGCCAGAGGTGCGGTCAACCAGTCACGCACCTCGCCGGCGAAGGCGATCTGGTCGGCGGCATTGCGCACATCGAGGACGCGGGTGAGGGTTGGGCCGGTCAGCGACATCGCTGTCTGGTTCAAGCCGTCCTCGTCTATATCGGTAATCGCCGCGGGCGAGCCCCTGCACGACAGGAGTTGGGCAAGGCTACGGCCGATTCCGGAGGCCGCGCCGCTGATCACGACTGGGTGGCCGTAGAGCGGCCGACGGGTGCGGGACATCGATGCTCCTGGCGGGTGTGGACTCGATCGCGGCCACGGCCGACTGTCGCCGGCCGTGGTGGTCAATACGGCACAGCACCTATCCAGCAACGGTATACCCGCAGGCTGCCGGGTACCACCATCCCCCACGATCACGGAACGACGGAACAGGCGAGGTGATCTTCGTGGGTGTTGCTCGGTTATGCTGTCGCCTCGGCAGCACGATCTGATTCGGGTACGACGTGGCGAGCGGAACGAGGGTACACCACCGCTCGCCCCTTCTTCGCGGGAGCCAGAGCGACGCCGCGAAAGTGCCTGCGTTCGTCTGGGGCAGTCGTTGGTACCAGTTCGAATTCGCGCAGCAGCGTACGTAGTACGATATTCATTTCCATGGTCGCAAACGCAGCGCCGATGCACCGACGGTAGCCGCCGCCGAACGGGATCCCGCTGAATGTTCCCGGCCGCGACCCGAGGAATCGATCGGGGTCGAACGCACGGGCATTGGGAAACAGCTTCTCGTTGTCGTGCATCAATTGGATACTGATCATGATTTTCTGTCCCCGTGGGAGGGTCCAACGACCGACCTGCATCGACTCTGCACGTACTTGGCGTACCGCCAGGTCGAGGACGGGTCGGACCCGCTGTACCTCCAACAGTGTGGCCGAACGCAGCTCCGAACCACCGGCATCGACTTCGGCAACCAATCGGCGCAACACGTCCGGGTGCCTGCGCAGTCGTTCGATCGTCCACGCCAGGGTCGTAGCCGTGGTCTCGTGCCCGGCGGTGAGCAGGGTCAGCAGTTCGTCGGCGATCTCGCTGCGACTCAGGGTGGAACCGTCGTCGTGACGGGCCTGCAGCAACATCGCCAACACGTCGTCACGGTCCGAGATCCGCTCGTCGTCGATGGTGCGATCGATGAGCCGACCGACGATCTCGTCGTAGGTCTGGCGGTAGGACCGGAACCGGGCCCAGGGACCGATCCGGCCGAACATCCCCTCGGGGACGGACGTCGCGGCGAGTGCGGAGGCAATCCATACCAACTTCGGCAGCAGCTTGCGCAACTGTTCGAGTTCGGCGCCTTCGGCGCCGAACACCGCTCGCAGGATCACATTCAGTGTGATCCGCATCATCGAGTCCATTGTGGCGAACTCGGTGCCTACCGGCCAGGTCGCCACCTCGCGGAGTGTTTCCTCTTCGACCAATGCCTCGTAGGCGCTGAGGCGTCGACCATGGAACGGTGGCGTGAGCAGCTTTCGTTGCCGACGGTGTTCGTCACCCTCGACCGCGAACAACGACCCCGGCCCGAAGAAGTCGCCGAGACTGGCATCGGGGTTCGCCACGACACCTGTCCCTGCTGTGAACACCGCCTTGATCTCGTCGGGGTCGGCCAGAACGATCGACCGCCCGAACCTGGGCATGTGCATGGTGAACGCCGAGCCGAACCGGTCGTACAGACGCCGCACCGTCCGGGTGCGTGCGACCAGCATTTCCAGGCTTTGGACGATCGGCGGGGTGGATGGACCGTCGGGCAGCCGTATAGCCGGCATGCGCCCACCTCCTCGAGTGGTACATTTTCGTATCGCCGCTGATGGTACGCAGACGTACCAGTGCCGGCAAGCCTGGCCGAGGACGTGAGGCAACCGGCCAGAATTCGGTTCGGGGGAAATGGTGTGCACCGGCGGACGTCTCAACTCCGTCGACACGGCGCTTACCTCTGCGCCAATTCGTTGTCGAGCACCTGTGTCGTGCCCACTCGATCGCTCGCCGACGGCCGTCCTTCGATAGGCTTTCGTTAATTCAGTGCGATGGCTGCCACTTCTCCTTGCGGGCTCCCGCACCTGGACGGATAGTGGAGTCATGGGCAATACATCGACATATTTTCCTGAGATGGATTTTGATGCGGTATATCGCGGTGAAGGGCCATTCCAGGCTCCGTGGGATATCGCTGATCCCCAGCCTGCATTCGTCGCTGTCGAACAGGCGGGTGGGATTGTTGGTGCGGTATTGGATTCAGGGTGTGGTACCGGCGAAAATGCGATATATCTGGCCGGTCGGGGCTTGTCGGTGACCGGACTCGACGCGGCGCCGACCGCTGTCGAGCGAGCCCGCCAGAAGGCTGTGGAGCGTGGAGTCGAGGCCACGTTCGAGGTTGCCGACGCCCTGGCATTGGATCGCTATGCGCAACGGTTCGATACGGTTGTCGACTCCGCGCTGGCCCACATTTTCGATGTGCCGACGCTGCGACGGTACGCGGCATCGCTGCATGTGGCCTGTCGTCCCCGAGCGACTGTGTATTTGCTGGCAATCAGTGACGAGGGCCGGGACGTGATGATCGAACGTTTCCGGGAGGCAATGCTGCGAGCCGGTCGGGAAGATGCGGCGGCGGAGGAGTGGACTTCCGCGATCCCGAGGAAGCGCGCCGACGAATTGCGTGACGGGTTCGCTGAAGGATGGGAGTTGGAATCGCTGGAAAAGACTGTGATGCGCACAGTTCTGCCTCCCGGGTCGGGATACGTGGATATCGGCGCATGGTTGGTTCATTTCCGTCGGCTGTGAACTTTCCCGCGAATATACTTTGGTTTCGCTCGGCTCGTGAGCAAAAACTTTCTCGATGGTGATGTAACGGTATTGCAGCCCTGGGCTATTCAAGGGGAGTGCTGTCCACGCTTGGCTCGAGGTCAGGCGGCGGACCGGAAGCCGAGTCGGGTGTTCCACCATTTTGCCGATTCCGCGAACGCGGGCTCCCGGTCTGGAATCCGATACCGCCACCATGGAGCCGAGTGCAATTCGCTATCTGTGAACCGCTCCATCGGGCAATTACTGTCTACTGTGGCCACCGAAAGAAATTTCTGCTCGTATTTGTCGGCGGTTGCAAATACCTTGGTGCGCAATGGATCCGGAAGTCGGCCGGTGCATCGTGCCAGAGGTAACCCATCGACGTTGCTGCCACGAGATCCCAAATCCACCAGGTCCTGACCTGCGGCACCGTCATAGACCGAGTTTTGTGACCGCGTTGTCGTCCAAGGGGTTGGCAGTACGGATATACCTGTGGACGGTGCGCGGGCTGGACCATCGGCCTTGACGCATGATTTCGCGGTCGGTGGCACCGCCGAGGGCGGCCTGCGTGGCGAACCCGGCACGCAGCGAATGTCCAGAGAACAAGGCCGGGTCGAGCCCTGCCCGAGCTGCATAACGTTTGACCAAGTCTGCCACCGCGCGGCCGGACACCGCGCGGTCGGCAATCGCGCCGTGGCGGGTGATCGCGGGGAAGAGCGGAAGATCCGTTGCATCGAGGGTGGTGCCGCCGAATCCATGGCAGCGGTGGATGTGGGGCGTACCAGCGGATCGATCGGCCAGCCAGTCGCGGATGCCGGATGTGCCTGTCGCGAGATGGATTTCGCGTAGTCGGATCCAGTCGGCGTATGCACAGACCGGGCAGGTGAGCGAGTGACGTCCGCGCGGTAGGGCCACCGATTGCTCCCCCGCACCGGTGGGATCGGTCTTGGTGGCGGGAAGTCTGATCAGCAATATCGGTTCGCCCGTGGTGGGATCCGAACCCACCTGCACGTCGCCGATGCGCAGTGAAGCGAGTTCGCTGCGCCGGAGAGCTCCAGCGAAGCCGACGAGTAGTACGAGCGCGTCCCTACGGCGTGCTGGTTCGGTAGGCCAGCCCGACTCGGGAAGGCCAGCCAGGAGTTGGTCGAGCGTGTGTCGCATGATGGGGCGCTTGCGTGTGGGTCGGCTGCGGCGAATGCGTCGGACACCGCGCAGGGTCAGCCGCACGATATCCGAGCGCGTCGGCGCGGGCAATCCGTTCGCAGCATGTACTGCCGCAATGGCCGCCGACTTGCGCTCCAGAGTGGCTGGGCTGAAAGCCCATTCACCGGTGTCGCGGCGCGCGTCCGCGGCGGCGGCCAGATAGACCGCGACGTCGAGCGCATCGGCGGGTAGCGCTTGCCGCCCCTCGGCGGCGCACCATGCAGACCAGGCAACCCAGTCCGTGCGATAGGCGCGGACGGTGTTCGCGGACTGCGATGCTTCCAGGTACCCGCGCAGAGATCCCGCTTGATCGTCGTCGAAGCGGTCGCGTATCTGCCGGAGGGCGGCGGTATCCACCAGCACGCTGTGCACCCCGCGGTGCAGATGCGTGCGGACCAACTCGGGAACCACGGCGACAGCGGATTGGACTTCGGATCGATTGTCCACAATTGGGCTCCAGGTTCACGTCGGCGACTGGCTGGCCGCATCACAGGGTTTCGGCGCGCAATACTCTACGAGGGTTGTCGAGTCGGTGTGGGTCGTGGCGGCGCACCGAGAGTGGCGCACGTGGTGCGGCGAGTTCGACGCTGCGGCGCAGTATCGGTTACATGCCCGAGGAACGAGGGTTGTATCCGAAGATGAAAGTCGGCGACCAGCTCGTCGGCGCGATCATCGGTTACGCGGCTTTGGCCGGAGCACAGCTGCTGGCGTGGCCACCGGGTCGCTGACCATTACGGGAACCGCGATCATCACCGTTTCGAGCGCGCTGGCGTGGTTCGTGCTCGGCTACGCGTTCTTCGCCGTCCTCTATGCGGCTGCCGGATCGCTCGTTTCACGGCAAGAGGACGTCGATGTCACCACGCCGCCGCTGGCGCTAGTGCTGATGGGAATGGTCATGGAGGCGTTTTTCGTCGCGCGCAACCCCGAAAGATGCGACGCTATGACACAAGCCCTTGGTGACCAGCACCGTGGTGAAGGCGTGTAGCTCGGCGACAGCACGTGGATCGAACCCATCTGTGGTCGGTCCGGTCGTGATGGACACGACCACGGACCTGCTGCCGTCGGCGGTGGCGATCATTTCCCCGTAGTAGCCGGGGACATCGCCGCTGTGGCCGATCCCGCGACAGCCGGAAGTGAGTTCTCGTTTCTCCAGACCGAGGCCGTAGGCGTGAGTCGTCGGCTCGGGGGAATAGCCGTCGAGCATTTCGGCCAGCAGTGGTGGCGGCAGGAGCCGGCCGGTGAGCAGGGCGGTGAGGAAGGTGTCGAGGTCTTCGGTGGTGGAGATGATTTCACCGGCGGACCACACCCACGTCACCGGCAGGTCGGTCACGTCGGCGGCGCGAGGGTCACCGGTAGCGGCGAAATCGACGTATCCATGCGCGTGCGGGCCGGGAATCTTGCGCAGCGGGCCCGGGACGACCGTGCCCCACAACCCGAGGGGCACCACGATCCGGCTGTAGATCTGTACGGCATACGGCAAGCCGGTCAGCTTCTCGATCAGCAGCCCGGCCAGAATATAGTTGGTGTTCGAATACGACCACCCCGCGCCGGGCGCGAAGCGCGCCGGCTTGGACAAGGCAAACCGCACCAGCTCATCGGGGGGATACGGACGCTCGGCCGCCTCGAGCACCTCCGGGCCGGACGTCGGCAGCAGGCCGAGTTCGATCGACCCATCCGTATCGAGCTCGCCGGTGTAGTCGAACAGGCCGCTGGTGTGTTGCAGGATCATGCGCACCGTGATGCGCGGATCCAGCCCGAACCGTGGCATGTGCGCAGCGACCGAATCCTCGAGTCGCAGGCGGCCCTCGTCCACCAACTGCAACACCACCGTGGCGACGAACGTCTTGGTGACGCTCCCAGCCCGAAAACGCCCATTCACCGGCACCGGATCCGCTCGACCCACCTCGGCGACCCCCGCCGAACCGGTCCACACCTCCTGCCCGTCACGCACCCGCACCTGAACCCCTGCCGCACCCGCGTCGACGAGCTTGTCCATCACCCGCTGCAGCACAGCGTGATCCGGGGCGGCTGCCGCAAGACCCGAGGACAGTGAACACGCCAATACCACTACCGCCGCGACGACCGCAATTCCCAACCGTCGCATCTGCATGCACTCACTCCAGTTCCGGTGGGCCAGCTGGTCCGGGCCCGCTCGTGCACGATCACCTTAGCGGTCGAACGGTGGCCATGAGTGTCGGCCGTGGGCTGTGTACGCCGCATGTGCGCCACCCTTGGCGGAAGGTCGTGATCGCAGCGCTGCACTCGCCCGGTCGACCCGGCGCTGCCCGGAGCGGTAGGTCCTTGCCGCGGCGGGTACACGTCTCGGCCATCTGTTTCGCGGTGTATTGCGGCGCCGTTCGTGGCTACGTCGACGTGTGCTCACGTTCGATTGGAGGGCGGCGATGGCGCGAGTGATCGTGCATCGGGGTGTGAAGGTGAGCATGATGGTGTATAGGTGAATTGTCGCGTGCACAACAGTATGCATTGCACGTTGCGCAACAGCCGGACTGCGCGCCGTGTGCTACCCGGTCGGAGACGCCGTGGCGCGGTGTGGCGCCATCTTCGATGCGGGTGACGTCGCAGTACTCACCGGCCTACCGGCACGGCAGGCGCCTGCTGTCTCGGAAATACGGGCGAGTAGCACCGTGTGCACTATGCACATGCTCGGACAAGGGTGCAGACTACGCGGAGCCGAGATTCACAACCCCTCGCCCGTCGACCGGGCCAGCGTATTGGAGAGGAAGGAGCTGGCGAGTGTTCAGCCGCATCGCCATCGTGAATCGGGGAGAGGCTGCTATGCGCCTCATCCACGCTGTCCGAGACTTGGCTGCGCAGACCGCGCAGCCCATCGAATCCGTAGCCCTGCACACCGATGTCGACCGGAGCGCGACGTTCGTGCGTGAGGCCGACATCGCCTTCGACCTCGGTCCAGCATCCGAACGCCCGTACCTGGACCTGAAGGCGCTCGAAAACGCGCTGGTGACGACCGGAGCCGATGCCGCGTGGGTGGGCTGGGGTTTCGTCGCAGAAGACCCGGCGTTCGCGGAATTGTGCGAACAGATCGGGGTCACCTTCATCGGCCCTGGCCCCGAGGCCATGCGCAAGCTCGGCGACAAGATCGGCGCGAAGCTGATCGCAGAGGAGGTGGGTGTGCCGGTCGCGCCGTGGAGTCGAGGCGCAGTGGAGAGCGTGGATGCCGCATTGACCGCTGCGGCCGAGATCGGCTATCCGCTGATGTTGAAGGCGACCGCCGGGGGCGGCGGTCGCGGCATCCGGGTGATCACCTCCGATTCGGAGCTGGTCGATGCATTCGAGCGCACCTCGCAGGAGGCCGCACGGGCATTCGGCAGCGGAGTGGTGTTCCTGGAGCGGCTGGTCACCGGTGCTCGACACGTCGAGGTCCAGGTGATCGCGGACGGCCAAGGAACCGCGTGGGCGCTGGGCGTGCGTGACTGCTCGGTACAGCGGCGCAATCAGAAGGTCATCGAGGAGTCGGCATCACCAGTGTTGGGTCCCGAGCAGGCGGCCGAGTTGAAGGCAGCTGCCGAGCGACTGGCGATCGCGGTCGACTACCGCGGCGCGGCGACCGTGGAGTTCCTCTATCACCCGGGCGACCAACTGTTCGCGTTCCTCGAGGTCAATACTCGCCTTCAGGTCGAGCATCCGATCACCGAATACACCACTGGTTTCGATCTCGTGCGAGCGCAGCTGCTGGTGGCATCCGGTGGTCGGCTCGAAGGGGAACCACCGGCCGAGCGTGGGCATGCCATCGAGGCTCGGCTCAACGCCGAAGATCCCGACCGCGATTTCGCGCCGGCCCCGGGTCGAATCGCTCGGCTGGACCTGCCAGCGGGGCCGGGCATTCGGGTCGACACCGGGGTCAGCGAAGGCGACACCATTCCCGCCGATTTCGACTCGATGATCGCCAAGATCATCGCCTATGGTCGCGACCGTGGGGAGGCATTGGGCCGCTTGCGCCGGGCAGTAGCGCAGACCCGGGTGATCATCGAGGGTGGTGCGACGAACAAGAGCTTTGTACTCGACTTGCTGAACCAGCCCGAGGTGATCGATGCCAGCGCCGACACCGGTTGGATCGACCGGGTCCGTGGTGAGGGTCGGCTCGTTTCGCACCGGCATTCGGCCGTTGCGCTGGCGGCGGCCGCGATCGATACCTACGAGGAAGAGGAAGACGTCGCCCGGCATCGGTTGCTGTCCACAGCGTCCGGTGGACGTCCGCAGGTGCAGCACGAGAGCGGTCGACCGCTCGATCTCAAGCTACGCGGGGTTGGCTATCGGTTGCGTGTCGCGCGTATCGGGGCGCATAGGTTCCGGGTGGGCGTCGAAGCCGGTGGCGATATCCGTACCGCTGACGTCGATGTCGAGCGTTTCGATCGGCACACCGGACAGATCGTGGTCAACGGGACTCGATACCGGCTGGTCGCCGGCACCCACGGCCCGATTCACGTGGTCGATGTCGATGGGGTCACGCATCGGGTCAGCCGCGACGAGGGTGGTGTGTTGCGTTCACCCGCTCCCGCGTTGGTCGTGGCCACGCCGGTCGAGATCGGCGCCGAGGTCGACGCGGGCTCGCCGGTGCTCGTGTTGGAGAGCATGAAGATGGAAACGGTGCTGCGCGCGCCGTTCAAGGCGCGGCTCAAGGAATGTGTCGTTTCGGTTGGCACTCAGGTGGAGACCGGGGCCCCGCTACTGCGGCTGGAGCCATTGGCCGAAGGTGCCGAGGTCGAAGACGCCACGGTGGGTTCGGTCCAGCTGGACTTGCCGGCCGGGCCGCTGCAGGTTCACCCGTATGAGCTCGTCGCTCGGGGTCAGGAGGACCTGCGTAGCCTGCTGCTGGGCTTCGACGTGGACCCGCACGACGATCGTCGAGTGCTCGAGGACTACCTCGCCGCGCGTCGGGCAACGATCGACAACGGTCGCCGACCGCTCGCCGAGGAGGTCGAACTCGTCGAGGTCTTCGCCGACCTGGCCGAACTCAGCCACAACCGACCCTCCGGTGAGGACGGTAGCCGTGGTCATGTGCACAGCGCTCATGAGTACTTCCACACGTATTTGCAGAGTCTCGATGTCGAACGAGCCGGGTCCCCGGAGTCGTTCCAGGCCAAACTCGCCAAAGCGCTCGGACACTATGGCGTCACCGATCTGGAGCGGACGCCCGAACTCGAAGCCGCAGTGTTCCGGATCTACCTCGCACAGCAACGCTCGGCCGACACCGCCGCGGTGATCACCACCTTGCTGCGCCAGTGGCTCGAGGAGCCGGTACCCGACCGGGAGCAGCGCGAGCCGGTCGGGCTGGCTTTGGAGCGGTTGGTCGCCGCGACACAGGTACGTTTCCCGGTGGTCGCCGATCTCGCCCGTGGCGTGGTGTACAGCTGGTATGCCCAGCCATTGCTGTTGCGTAGTCGCGCCCGGGTGTACACGAATGTGCGCAGACATCTGCGCCATCTGGACGCTTATCCGGACGCACCCGATCGTGCCGAGCGGGTTTCGGACATGGTGCGCAGCACCGAGCCATTGGTCAGGCTGCTGGGCCAGCGATTGGTTCGCGGCAAACAGGACAACACGGTCATGTTGGAAGTGCTGACCAGGCGGTACTACGGCTATGCCGGTGTCACCGACGTACACACCCGTGAGGTGGGCGGCTGCGCATTCGTCATCGCCGAGCGTGGCGGATCGAGCCTGATGTCCGCGGCGGTGAAGTTCGACGCGCTCGATAGTGCGCTGCGCGGGCTCACCGCGTTGGCGGCCGAGGCCGCGTCGACCGATGCCGATATCTACCTCAGCTGGGAAAAACAACCAGAGGACCTCGACGCGATGGCGTCGGTGTTGCATGGAGTGCTCGGTGCGTATCCGTTGCCGAACCAGGTGCATCGCATCACCGTGGCGGTCGCGGGCAGTGGCGGTGCGGTGATGCACCACCACTTCACCTTCCGGCCCTCTGCCACCGGCATGACCGAGGAACGACTGATCCGCGGCCTGCATCCCTACATCGCGCAGCGTATGCAGATGGAGCGGTTGCGCAAGTTCGACCTCACCAGGCTGCTGTCCTCGGACGAAGAGGTCTACCTGTTCCGATGTGTCGCGAAGGAGAATCCGGCCGACGACCGCCTGATTGCATTTGCTCAGGTGCGCGACCTGACCGCGATCCGTGACCAGGATGACCGACTGCTCGCGTTGCCGACGGCCGAGAACACCATCGCCGCGTGTCTCGAGTCGATTCGTCGGGCGCAGTCGCGGCGGCCGTCGACCAAGCGTTTCAACACCAATCGCATCGTGATGTACATCTGGCCGCCGATCGATGTCAGCCGCGCGGAGTTGCAGACGATCCGCGGACACGTGTTGCCGACGACTGCGGGTGCGGGGCTGGAGGAGATCCTGTTCATCGGGCGGCAGAGCGACCCGGAAACGGGGGAGTTGACCAAGATCGCCATGCGCATCTCGTTCGACGCCGCGGGCGACACCCAGGTCGGTGTCGGCCAGCCGTCCGACGATCCGGTCGAGCCGCTCGATGCCTACCGGCAGAAAGTGTTGCGGGCCAGCAGCCGCAATACCATCTATCCCTACGAATTGACCGGGCTGCTCGGTGAGTTCGCGGAGTACGATCTCGACACCGATCACACCCTGGTGCCGGTCGATCGCCCCAAGGGTACGAATACCGCGGCGATCGTCGCAGGTGTGGTCACCACGCCGACCCAGCGGCACCCGCAGGGCGTCACCAGGGTGGTATTGCTCGGCGATCCGACGAAGTCGTTGGGAGCGCTGTCGGAGCCGGAGTGCCGCCGCGTGATCGCCGCTTTGGACTTGGCCGAACGCATGCGGGTGCCGTTGGAGTGGTATGCATTGTCCGCCGGCGCACGGATTTCCATGCGGTCGGGTACCGAGAACATGGACTGGGTGGCGGCCGCGCTCAAACGCATCATCGAGTTCACTCAGGCCGGCGGTGAAATCAATATCGTGGTCACGGGCATCAATGTCGGTGCACAGCCGTACTGGAACGCCGAGGCGACCATGCTCATGCATACCAAGGGCATCTTGGTGATGACCCCCGATTCGGCGATGGTACTCACCGGCAAACAAGCACTGGACTTTTCCGGTGGCGTCTCGGCCGAGGACAATTTCGGTATCGGCGGCTACGACCGGGTGATGGGGCCGAATGGGCAGGCCCAGTACTGGGCGCCGAATGTGAACGGCGCGCGGGATGTGCTGATGTCGCACTACGACCACACCTACGTTGCGCCCGGTGAGCAGGGGCCGCGGCGCGCACACACCAGCGACCCGGTCGATCGTGACGTCTCCGGCTTCCCACATGTGGTGGAGGGCAGCCAGTTCAGTACCGTTGGCGAGATCTTCTCCGCTGCGGGTAACCCGGACCGTAAGAAGCCGTTCGACATCAGGACCGTGATGCGCGCACTGTCCGACCAGGACCACCCGGTACTGGAACGTTGGGCGGGGATGGCCGACGCGGAGACTGCGGTCGTACAAGATGCACATTTGGGCGGTATACCGGTGTGTCTGCTCGGCATCGAGTCACAAGGGGTGCCGCGGCGCGGGTTTCCGTCCACCGACGGCCCGGACACCTATACTGCGGGCACATTGTTCCCGCAGTCGTCGAAGAAGGCCGCGCGGGCGATCAACGCAGCCAGCGCCAATCGGCCACTGGTCGTGTTGGCGAACCTGTCGGGTTTCGACGGCTCGCCCGAGTCGATGCGGAAGCTGCAGTTGGAGTACGGCGCCGAGATCGGTCGGGCGATCGTGAACTTCCGTGGACCCATTGTGTTCTGCGTGATCTCGCGGTATCACGGCGGCGCGTTCGTGGTGTTTTCGAAGACACTGAACCCGAATATGACTGTGTTGGCGTTGGAGGGTTCGTTTGCTTCGGTGCTCGGCGGCGCACCGGCCGCGGCGGTTGTGTTCGCCGGTGAGGTCGATACCCGTACTGCGGCCGATCCGCGGGTGCGGAATCTGGAGGCGCACGCGGCGACCGCGGCGGGCGCCGACCGCGCGGCGCTGATCACCGAACTCGACGAGGTGCGGTCGTCGGTTCGTGCGGAGAAGTTGGGTGATGTCGCTGCCGAATTCGACCGGGTGCACGATATTCAACGTGCAGTCGAGGTCGGTTCGGTCGATGCGATCATCCGCACGGCGGAAATGCGTCCACGTATCATCGAAGCCATCGAATCTCGTTTGTCCAGCTGATACGTCGAACGGGACGTCGCGACCGACACACCTGGTGTCGGTCGCGACTGTCGTCTCCGCGGCGCGGAGTTCTGCAGGTTCGATGGTGTGGCGGACAGCAGGGCCGACTCGACCAGGGCATACTGGACTTTCGTGGAATTCGGACACGAAGCGGACTCGATTCGTCGCATGGCTGGGCTGGCCACGCCGATGGCGCTCCGGGTTGCGGTGACCTTGGGATTGCCCGACCGACTTGTCGGAGACGGCGCGCGCGTCGATGAACTCGCCGCCGAACTCGACGTCGCCTCGGTTGCACTCGATCTGTTGCTGGGCCACCTCGAGACCCTCGGAATCGTCGAACGGATATCGACTGGCTACCGAACGACAGCATTCGGCGCGAACCTGTGTACCGATGCCGACAATGGGCTGACCGATCTGCTGCATCTGGACGCAGCAGGTGGTCGCGCCGAGTTGGCGTTCGTCGAACTCGTCCACAGTGTCACCAGCGGCGAAGCGGCCTACCCGCGTCGCTACGGCCAGAACTTCTGGGCCGACCTGGAGACATATTCCCATTTGCGTGAGTCGTTCGATCGGCAGATGACTCGTCGGTTGCGTGAGGAGATTCCGCAGATTGTCGCAGGTTTCGAGTGGTCACGGTTTTCCACCATTGTCGACGTCGGCGGGGGCCAAGGCAGCGTACTCGCCGGGATCCTGGCCGCTCACCCGACGATTCACGGACATGTGGTCGATCTCGAACCGACCGCAGAGGCCGCCCGGCGTACCTTCGGTGTACACGGACTCGATGGGCGCACGCAGGTCACGTCGAGTAGCTTCTTCGACACTCTCCCGGCGGGAGCAGATGCCTACCTACTGGTGGATGTCCTGCACGATTGGGACGACGAGCACGCCCATCGCATCCTGAGTCGGTGCGTCGAAGCTGTCGCACCCGCCGGATGTGTGTTGGTCGTCGAACCGGTTGGCGGCATACGGGCCCATTCCGAATTCAACCTGGCGATGCTCGTGACCTTCGGCGGCCGTGAGCGTCGAATCGACGAGTTCCGTGCGCTCGCTTCGCCGCACGGCCTGACCTTGGAGGCAGTGATCGACCTGACCGATCAACGGTGCCTTCTCGAATTCCGGATCTCCGCCGATCGCGGTGCATTCGTGTCGTAGCTGGACCGCTTCCATCGGCCAACGACTCTTGGCTTTCTGGGAACGATGTGGTCGCCAAGTCAGCTCCGGGTAGGGCGGCAGACCAACATGTGGTGAGCCCCTCTTTGGAACCGGAAGTCGACATCGACGATCTGTCCGGCGATGTCACGGGTGGTCAAGTCGGCCAGGAGGCGATCCATCTGGGGATATAGCGTCGTGGTTCCGACCGGCACGAGCGGGTAGATGCGTAGCTCGTCCCGAGTGACCCGCATCAGTTCGGTAATCGCGGCGACATGGAAGTCGTAGTCGAAATCGTGCGCATAGCAGAACAACAGGGTTGAACTCAGCACCAGATCGAAGCTGTTGTCGGCGAAAGGCAGGTCGGGTAGCTTTCCAGCGATGTAGCGTTCTGGATGTTCGCGGCTGTGAGCGGCGAATTGAGCACCCGCCTGGTGTCTGACTCGCTGGACACTGTCCGGATCGGCGAAGAGCGTCCATTCGTAGAGATCCTGGTGGGAGCGGATGTAGTCGGTCCCGACGTCGCTTTGTGTCGCCACGTTCTCGGCCAGACGCTGAAGGCCGTCGCCGAAATAGGCGACATCGCACGCCGTGGCGTCGCCGCCGCGGTTGGAAACCACCGCGGTGAGTTCGGCGGCGCCACCCGGGCAGTCCAGAATCTTGCGGCGAAGGTCGTCGTCGGTCAGGGAGAACTGCGCTCGGTACTCATCGAGCGAACGCGAACTGATGATGACCTGTTCGGGGAATTGATTGCTGGAGGTTGTCACGAGTCGTTCTCCTTCGAGGCCGCGTTACCTCACGGTATGACCGGACAGAGAGATCGTCCAGGAATTTCTCATCTACCGGAATGCCGAAAGCCGTCAGGTTCGTGGTCGTGTCGGCTGGGGTCGTGTCGGCTGTGTCGGGCCGACCGACGCGGGTGCTCGACCGACGCCGCGGGTCGGTCCGGTGCCGGGAAAAGGGGTACATCTTCTCACTCGGGAGTGATGTCACGAGGGTAGCGGGTGATCAGGGCATGGTGGGGGCATCGCTGCGCCCAGCGAGGGGCAATCGGGCGGTGTCAGCGGCACGGTGTCGTCGATACGATTGTGTTGATAGAGCGTTCGGAAACCGATTTCGTCGGCATTTCGTTTCGTTATAAAACGCTATGTAATACGATACAAAGCGGGATTGCGAGGTGGTCGCCGACGTTTTGTCCATCTGTGAGGTCCTTTCCGGGTGGGGCCTTGTGGTGCGTTGCGCTGAGTCGCCCCACAGGCTTCTCTGGGCGGTAGCCCGGTCACCAACTCCGTGTCCACCCCTGCCGCGCCCACTTTGCCTGCGCCGCCTGGTGAGCCCAAGGGCTCTGCACGCCCAAATCGCTGACGAAGGGGTTCTCAGGGCGCTGCGCTTCGCGGTGAACGTACTGACCCGCCCTACCGCGCGGCGCCGAGTCCGGAGTATGCGCCGCACCTTCGGTCGACACCGCGACAACCTACTCGCCGTCGCGATCATTGCGCACAAAGACGACTCATCGATCGATGAGACACCGCCCCTGGATGGCGACATCGACACGAAGGGATGATCCGTCGTGCGCGCTACCGACCATGTCCGTGCGCCGTACGACCCGGACATCGACCGATGTCGGATTCCGGTTGGTGCCTGCTCTGCGTCGAGTGGCGGGAGGTTCGGGCTTTGGGTCGAGTTCAGGCGATGGCGGTGAACAGTTCGTAGCTGTGGCCGTCGGGATCACGAACATAGACGCCCCGTCCTCCAGCAAGGTGGTTGACTTCTCGGTCCCAGCCGTTGTCTGGGCTGGAGCCATAGGCGACCGCGGGCCACTGCAACAACCGGTGCAGTACTGCATCGAACGTTTCCTCATCGATGAGAAACGCGTAATGACCGGGTTCGACGCGTCCGCGGTCGTCGAAGTCGAAGGTCAAATCGTCGTTGACGGCCACCGGCACGAACGGCCCGGTCGGGGCGGACACCGACAAGCCCAGTAGCTCGGCGAAAAACGTTGCCGATGCCTGTTTGTCGGTCGCCGGCACGATTGTGTGATCGAGAACGATAGACACTGCCAACCTCCTGCGATGTGGACCGACACGGCCCATTTATATGCGAAGCGCACACAAATATTATGTGTGTATCGCATACAATGTCGAGGTGGATGCCAAGGCTATGCGAAGTCGCCGATCCAGGCCCGGCGTAACCACCCCGGACGGCGGGCCGGCATTGTTTCGGCTGGTGCGATTCTGGTCGCGCCGCTGGACCGGCCGTGCCCTTGCCCAGGTCTCTGTCGAACCGGACGGCGACCTGCGGCAAGTCCAGCACATCCAGGTCGTCGAAGCCGTAGCAGCAAGGCTGCAAACCACGGACGAAGCCAGTGTCACGACCGTCGCCACCGAACTCGGCCTCGATCACTCCGGCGCCAGCCGCATGGTCCGCGGCGCTGTCGTGGCCGGCTACCTCACTCGCAGCGAATCCGCCCACGATCGACGACGAGCGGTCCTACACCTCACCGACAATGGGCAGCATCTGCTCGCCACCGCTCGCGGCTGGCAGCGACAGTGCTTCGACCAGCTGACCGCGTCCTGGTCCGGACGCGACCGCCGCCAGTTCGCCGCCTACCTGCAACGCCTCGCCGACGAGACAACCACGTAGAACCAATCAACCGACCCAGGGAGCACGTACGGTCCGCGCCCGAGAATGGCTTCGGCAGCGGCCACCTGTCAATGGTGCGCGATCCCCGGTCTTCCAGCTTCAACGCCTGCCACCCCGACGTCGGACCCGTGCGCTTGCCGGGCTGGCCGCCCGACGCCACGATCGGGTCAGCGCGCTGCACGCTACTTGCCCTCGAGTCCCTTGCCGGCGCACTCGTCGGGGCCGGCGGCGACCCGGCTGAGCAGTTCGCGCAGCGTGTTTCGCTCGGCCTCGGACAGGTCGGCGAAGAGTTCGACCTCGACCTCGGTGAACGTGGTGTCGAGGGCCTTCAGGGTACGACCGCCACTGGGCGTGATCTCGACAATGTGCCGGCGCCTGTCGGACGGGTCACGGCGCCGGTGGATCAGCTCGGCGCTCTCGAGTTCGTTGAGGATCGTCACGAGCACACTCGGGTCGACCGCCAGCACGTCGACCAGGACCTGCTGACACGCCGGCTCGAACCTCAGATAGGTCAGCACCATCGCGTGTCGGGGGGTCAACCGGTTCGCGCCGAGGGCCCGACGCAGCCGGGCGTCGGCGAGTGAGCCGCGTTGGGCCAGCAACAGGCTGAGTCGGCTCGTCGCGTCGCCTCGGCCGGATCGTTCCACATCGAGCACGGTAACAGGAGCCGTACTACCCACATCAACAAACTATCCATGTGTTTCAATGATCGAAAATCCTCGTTAGTGGAGAACCATGAATATTGCCTATATCGTCACAGCGGTCCTGGTATCCGCCTTGCTGGTGTTCACCGCACGCAACAAGCTGATCCGGCAGAAGGATGTCGTCGAGGCCCTGGTCCGGGTCGGGGTTCCGGAACGGATGTTCCCGGTGCTTGCGGCTCTGCAACTGCTCGGAGCCGCCGGTCTGCTGATCGGGATCTTCTTCCGCCCGCTCGGCGTCGTCGCGGCAGCCGGTGTCGTGCTGTTCTTCCTCGGTGCGGTTATCGCCCACCTGCGGGTGAACGACGCCAAGAACGCCCCCATACCGGCCGTATTCACCGTGGCCTCGGCCGCCTCGCTCGTCCTGGGCTTGGCCACCGTCTGAACGCCGGCCCGTGCCGCCGGGAGATCTCCGCACCACCAGCGGACATCCGGGCCGCTGGCCAGCCTCGTGCCAGGGCTGGCGGATATCCCGCCGACGCCCGGCCGCCATGATCCCGAACCGCGGCTGCCGTATTGGAACGGGGGCATTGTCGAGCCGGGGTTCCGTTCAGCTTGCGAATCGTCGTGTCCGAGCGTCTTCACCCAGTCCTCTGAGAAAGCGTCATTCGGATACCTGCACGTCACCGTGCCCCTCGATGCCGTTCACAGTCTGCGCATGTCCGACCACATGAGCGACCACGGCTGTTTCGGGCCGCTGCATTCACAGATCATGATGTCTCTGGTGATGCCAGGAATTCCGAGCGGGTTATCCATTCGGCCCACGGGGACAACGGAAGTGAACCAGCGGCTCAGCTCGGGTTCATCGCTGCCGACGTAGATGACGGTCTCGGCCGTGTCCGGCGGGGCACCGAATTAGCCGAAGCCTCGGTTCGGGCTGAAAACCGGTGGCAGGCCCGCAGTTGAGCGGCCCTAATCCAGCGCAGCCGCCTGCACGTACCACTCTGTCACGATTGCGGCGATGCGCTGCTGGTGCGGCGGCAACGTGCGGTAGGCATCTGCGGTCACATCCCTCAACTCCGACCAGCCGAGTTCGCTATAGGCCGAAGGTGACAGTGCGGCAGCGCGATCGGGGGCGGGGATGTACTGCGCCACGGAGCGCCACGGGGTCGCGTACACCCACGGCCGCCACCACTGACAGCACCACAGTCGGGACCGCAGCGATCGTCAGCCAGCGCCTGGGCGTTGCGGTCGATCCCACGGCTGCGGCCGCCATCACCACAGGGTGGAAGCCGGCACCGTAGGTGCTGCGACCGCCGCAGATCGCAAAGGCTGCTACCACCAGCACAAAAGCCACGCCCAGAAATCGGAAGGGGCGAAGGCGCGGTGACCGGCACAACTGCCACACACCGCACACCACCAGCACCCCGCCCAACAGACCCCACCAGTACAGCGTCAGCGGGACGAACCACAATGAGCCGGCGAAACCGCCGGTCTGGCCGCGAACCACTGACCCCATACCCACGCGGCCACCCATGTCGGGCCTGCCAGATCAGCCCCGGTGCCGCCGCCAGCAGCACAATGCCCCCGCTCCACCACAGCGCCTGGACGCCGCAGCAACGCCCTTGGCCCCAGCCATCCAGCGGCGACGATCACCGCGATCCAGAACACCGGGGACCAGCCACTTGACCTGTACAGCCACTGCTGTCACCAGGCCGGCTGTCAACAGCAGCGCATCATTACAGGTTCGAACCCAGCGCAGCAGCAGCCACGTCAGCACTACCCACTGCAGGGTGTCGACACCGTTGGTCGACAACGTCTGCGCCTGGCCCAGCACGAACGCCGACGTCGCGCAGGCTATCGCTGACAGCATCTGTGCTCTGTGTCGCATCCGGCTGAATACTGACCCTCTGGTTCCGGGTGAATATTGACCCACCCGTGAACGATCATGAGGTGTTGAACGTGGAGGACTGGGCGGAGATCCGCCGGTTGCATCGCTCGGAGGGTATGGCGATCCGGGCGATAGCTCGCCGGTTGAAGATCTCGAAGAACACGGTGAAGAAGGCGCTGGCGGCGCATGAGCCGCCGCGATATCGGCGCAAGCCGAAGGGTTCGGTGGTCGATGAGTTCGAGCCGGCGATCCGGGAGTTGCTGGCGGAGTTTCCCGATATGCCGACGACGGTGATCATGGAGCGGGTCGGCTGGCAACGGGGCCGGACAGTGTTCTTCG
>NZ_AXVD01000020.1 GCF_000482385.1 Nocardia sp. CNY236 | reverse complement strand
CGCATACGCCAACCGGTTGGAGATCATCGTGTAGGACGCACCCGAGGAGGTGTGCATGTCCGCATGCACGATCGCGTGCTGGGTGCCCAGGATGCCCAACTGGTCCAGGGTGAACGCCCCCACATACACCCCCAACGGTGCACCCCCGATCCGGCCCGCGATCCCGGCGTCGTCGAACGCCTCCCACGCCACCTCCAACACCAACCGTTGTTGGGGCTCCATCGCCGCTCCCTCCCGCGGCGAGATACCGAAGAAGTCCGGATCGAACGCCCACGGATCAGAAGTCATGAACGCCGCCCGCTTCGTATACATCTTCCCAGGCGCCCGCTTCTCCGGATCGTAGAAACGCCGCCAATCCCACCGCTCGAACGGGACTTCACGAACCCCGTCGCGCTTGTTGAGCACGAGATCCCAGAACGATTCAGGAGATTCGATACCACCCGCATAGCGGCATCCGATTCCAACGATAGCGATATCAGACATCATGACTCCTGGCCGACACGAATTTACTCTGCCCACGTGTCCTCGATCGGCCGCGGCGGCGGATCTTTAGACGCGGGCTTCCGTCAGATTGGGTACTTCCGTCAGATTAGGTCGGAGCGACACGACAATTCGGTCGCTCGGCGCTGATGGGCAATCTACCACGGAGGGGTCATATTGCAATGCATAAAATCGGCAGCGAGAAATATATCGAAATGGCTGCCGCAGTTTTCTTTGTGAGCGTCTCGTTATTTTAGATCTTGCTATTCGAACAACTGTCGAACCGTTCGTCTCGGAAACAAATTCGACACAGCGCATCCCAAAGCAGGCACACTACGCAAACCGATACCGGCAAATCCGCACGAATACCCCGAACCACCGGGTCTCGATGTCGTCTCATCCTCGACCCGACATCATGATCGAGTCACGCACATTCCCTCGGCGCGGGTTCGCTGCCGGAGGATCGAACCGCCTGCACGCGTGGGGGTTCGATCGATCGGTCCGCATTCGCCCGCTTTGCGGCGGATGCAAACCCCTGTGCTGGAGGATGCGAGTCGGAATGCCCTACTCCTGGTTTCGGCTCGGCGGGGCGAGGTCAGCGCCCGTGCAGCCAGTGTCTCACCAGTTTCGCGTGGTTGTCCCACCAGGCATGGACGACCTCGGGCGGGGCGTTCCACGGTGGAGGCGGAGCCTCGCCGGGAAACAGATACGTGTCGGTGGGGGTCGCGACGGTCGCCGGCGGCGCGGGCCGAGGCGGCGCAGCGGTTTGCGGTGCGGCAGTTTCCTCGGGCACGGCAACGGGAGGCGCATGCGCTGGCGCAGGTGGCGGGTCCGGAACCTCGACCGGGGGCGGTACGGGCTCGGGGTTCGCGGAGGTGGTGGATGCTTTCCAGGGCACCGCCGCTGCCGACGCCGGCGTCGGTGAGGTCGACAACGGTCGGTCTTCGCGCATCGCCAGGATCGCGATCGCGACTCCGCCGAGCACCGTAGCGACTGCGGCCGCGATCGCGAGTGCTCGTCTGGTTCGCCGACGAGGGGCCGCGGGCGCCTCCACCACCGTGGCGTTCCGGAACCGGGAGGCAGCCACCAATGCCGTGCCGTAGGCGGCGGCATACACGAAGTCGGGCCCTGCGATCACCGGCTTGTCGAGCGCACGTCGCAGTGCGGCCGCAATGTCCGGATCTCCCGCCGAAGAGCCGCACAGGACCACCGCGGACGGGTCCATACCGGCTGCGTCCAGGGCCGGTCGGATTCGCTTGGCCGCTTGGTCCGCGGTACCGGCATCCAGGACGCTCAACGACCACGAGTCCGAGGCGAGGATCTCGTCTCGCCGCGGACCGACCACGAGGTAGGAGGTGTTCGCGGGGGCTACTTCCAGCATCAGCACGGTGCCGTACTTCGCTGGTTCGGGCAGATCGCCGAGCAGCGCCAGCAATGCGGCCTTCGTCGACACCAGGGTCGGCGATTGCCCCGATTGCGCGGGAAGTTGCGATACGACCGCGCGGCGTTCGGCCGCCGTGCGGTAGGCGATCGCCACGTCGTCGATCGGGGTGCCCGCCGCCGCGGAGGCCAATGCGTCGAAGGTTGCGGCGACCGATGCGGCCACCGACTCTCCCACCGGCTGCTCGACCTCCCGTAGCACCGTCGGTCCTTCGTTCGGTTGCGCCGGGAACGAGAGCATCACCCCACGCACCACGGTCTGCTCCGCAGATATTCCGACTGTGACCGGCATATGCTCACCCCTACTCGGACGCTCTTACAGGAGGTTCGTCACCGCCGTGGGCATTGATTGGCCTGCCTCGCTCGTCGCTGTGGCGCCGATCCCGGCTGTGGAGGCCGGCGGAATCTGCGTCCTGCCCGGTCGCGGTGGCGTGTCGGACGCGTCGTTCACCGCAGAGCGGCACGACCGCGAATCCGGCCGAGCAGAACCAGGGACGCCAACGTCAACAACACGAGCAGGGACGTGGACGCGGCTGCGTGGAAGACTTCCCCACGATCGGTCTGACCGAAGATCGTGATCGGCAGGGTTCGCCACGTGGCTGGATACACCATGATCGTCGCACCGAGTTCGCCCATCGACAGTGCGATCGCCAGTCCTGCCGCGGCGCCGAGCGCCGGAAGCAACAGCGGCAGCGTCACCTGGAACAAGATCCGGATCGGGCCGGCGCCCAACGATTGTGCGACGTGATGATAGGCGGGATCGAGCTGTCCGAGCGCGGCGGAAACGGCGCTGAAGACGTAGGCGAGCACCAGCACCGTGTGCGCGAGGATGACGATCCACTTGGTACCGCCCAACAGCAGAGGCCGTTCGTTGAAGGTGATCAGCACCCCGAGCCCGATCGCTACCGACGGTACCGCGACCGGCAGATGGAACACGGCATCGGCGAACGTACGGCACCACTTCGGCGCCTGGGCCGCCGCCAGTGCCGCCCAGGTACCCAGAACGAGAGCAAAACCGCTGGCCAGAATCGCCGTTTGCAGACTGACCATGAGGCTGGCCGCGTCCTGCTCGGACAGTGCTCGACGCACATTGGCCAGACCGAGGTCCGTGGGCAACGGGCCGGTCCAACTGCCCGCCAGTGCCGCGGCGGCCACGGTCGCGATCGGCGCGATGAACACGATCGCGACCACCAGCGCGAATGCCGTCAGTACCAGTGCCCGGCCGGTCTTGGTCCATACCAGCATCGGTCAGCGTCCTTTCGGTCCGGACAGGCGCGCGAAGAGCAGGCGGTAGCCGGTATACAGCGTGAGCGACAGCGCCACCTGCACCGAGGCCAGTACCGCGGCCTGGGGCAGGTCGAACGTGACGATGCCGCGGGTGTAGATCAGCGCGGGCAGGGTGAGTACGCCCTTCGCGCCGGTGAACAGCACGATGCCGAATTCGTTGAGTGTCAGCAACAGCACCAGGCTGCCGCCCGCGGCCAGCGCCGGCCACACCTGTGGTAGCACCACTCGCCACAACACTCGCCACGGCGGGGCGCCGAGACTGGCGGCGACATCGAGTTGCTCGCGCGGCAGCCGTGCGAACGCGGCGAGCAACGGACGCACCACGAAGGGAGTGAAGAAGGTGATCTCCGCGGCAACGACCCCGAAGGGGGTGGTGATGAAGTCGAGCATCGGCGTCTGCCTACCGGTGAGTTCGGTGATCAGCGCGTTGACCGCCCCGGCCGTGCCGTAGAGAAAGGTGAACGCGAGGGTCACCAGGAACGACGGCAGAGTGAGGACGGTGTCGATGAGCCTGCCGACGACCACGGATCCGGGAAAGGGTACGAACGCCAGCACCACCGCGACGAAGGTACCGAGCAGCAGACACCCGACGGTGGACATCGTCGCGATGGTGATGGTGCGACGCAACGCATGCCAAAACTGTTCGGATCCGAATACCGACGACCACACTGCGGTGCCGCGCCCGGTCGGAGTGACCGTGGACTCGGTGAGTACACGCAGGATCGGGTAGACCGCGATGACGAGGACCGCCGCCACCGGCGGCGCCACCCAGAGCACCGGGCGCCAGGCACGTTGCTGCACGCGGGTCGGCGCCGGTCGGTGTTCGGTGGGGCGTTCGAGCAGCGCCGTTCTCACATCGCCCTCTGGTGGTGCGCCGGTCGACTGTCGTCACCGGAGGTGGCGGACCGGTCACGGCCCGGATCGAGTGGTGAACCATCGGTCGGGCGGCCATTGCCGACGGGGCGGGGGATGAGCACGCCTGCCGGATCGGGGAGGCGAACGCCGACCGCGGCATGGACCGGGGTATCGGCATGACCGGGCACATCGACCAGCAGCGGGTCGGGTAGATCGTCAACCTCGAGCTCGACGCGGGTCGTCGGTCCGCGCCAGGCCACCGACCGTACCGTGGCACGCAGAGTGTCGCGTTCGTCGGCTGCCGTCGTGGTGACGGTGTGCGGCCGAACGCACAGCAGTGCCGGTGAGTCCGGCTCCCAGCCGGCGTGACCCACCCCTGGCGTCGGGGCGACGGCGCGCACGGTGTGCCCCCCGACGGTGACCAGTGCGGCACCGCCGGATACGCGGTTCACCGTGCACCCCAGCAGATTCGCGCCGCCGAGGAACGCGGCGGTGAACTCGCTGGGCGGGCGCTGCCAGAGATTCTCGGCGGTATCGACGTCGACCAGCCGGGCATCGCGCATGACTGCGATGCGGTCGGCGAGGGCCAGCGCCTCGGCTTGATCGTGGGTGACATAGACCATGGCGGTGTCCGGCAATGCGCCGCGCAGTTGTTGAAGCTCACCCACCATGGAGTGGCGCAGCTGTGCGTCGAGTGCGGCGAGCGGTTCGTCGAGCAGCAGCACCTTGGGCCGAATGGCAAGGGCGCGAGCGATGGCCACGCGCTGTTGTTGGCCACCGGACAGTTCGCGTGGCAGTCGGGTGGCGTAGTCGGCCATGCCCACCATGGCGAGCACTTCCCGTACCCGTTCATCGATGGCCCTGCGCGCCACTTTGCGTGCCTTCAGACCGAAAGCGACATTGCCGTGCACGGTCAAGTGCGGGAACAGTGCATAAGATTGCACGACGACGCCGATACCGCGTTTGGCCGGGGACAGGCCGGTGACATCGCGCCCGGCCAAGCGAACCGTGCCGGATGTGGGGCGGACGAAGCCGGCCAATGCCTTGAGTGCGGTCGACTTCCCCGAGCCGCTCGGACCGAGCAGCGCGACCGTTTCTCCCGCGGCGACTCGTAGAGTGAAGTCGGCCAGGGCGACGGTGGTCTTGCGACCAGCGGCGTAGCTCACCCCGACCCGGTCGAAGACGATAGCGGGTTCGGTCGCACTCGATGCGTGGGCGAGAGATGCGGAAGCCGTGGACGATGTGAGCGAGACGCCGCGGGCCATCTCAGCCTCCTATTGCCTTCTCGTATGCGGCGATATCGCTGCTGAGATCGGCGACAACCGTGTTCCAGTCCGGGTACACGACTTCGACGCCGTGCAGCAACGAGGCCGGAGTGGGTGTGGAGCCGGTCGTCGGTGCGTCGGCCAGATCGGTCCGGCCGGAGACGGCGAAGGCGTCGGGACCCAGCGTTTGCTGAACCTCTTTGCTGAGCAAGAATTCGATCAGAGTGCGCGCGGCGTCGGCCTGCGGAGCGCCGGTGGCCAGGCCCATGGAGTACGGCAGGGCCACGGTGTGCCGCGTGCCGTCGGCCGAAGCCGGGAAGAAGATTTCGAAATTCGAGCCCTTGCCGGTGATCGAGCCCATATTCATTTGAATGTCACCATTGGCGATCAGCAATTCGCCCTTGCTCACCTTGGGTTGCAGCTTCCCGGTGGAGGCCGAGGGGCCGACATTGTTGACCTGCAACTGCTTCAGATACTCCAGCGCTCCGTCCTTGCCGCGCAATGCCTGCAGCAGGATCAGCACGGCGGTCCCGTCCCCGGCCTGGCCCGGGGTGGAATACTGCAATTTGCCTTCGAATTCGGGCTTCAGTAAATCGTCCCAGGTGAGACCGGACGGGTCCATCGAGGAGTTGGCGATGAAATTCAGATAGTTGCCGGCCAGGCTGATGAATTTGCCATCAGGGTCCTTCTCCGACGCCGGGTAGGCGGCGGTGTCCACGCCCAGTGGCTGCAGCAGTCCGGCGCCGTCGGCTTTCTGAATGAATGGTGGCAGGGTCACCACGATGTCGGCCTGCGGATTGGACTGTTCTTTCTGCACCCGGTTGACGACTTCGCCGGAGCCGGCGGTCACCAGGTTCACGGCGATACCGGTCTCGGATTCGAATGCGTCGAACTGGGTCTCGTACCAGTCTTCCAGACCGTCTGCGGAGTAGACGGTGACCGTCGGTTGGTCGGTGTCTCCGGAGCCGGTGCCGCCGCATGCCGCGGTGAAACTCACTGTGGTGGCGGCCGCGACCAGCAACGTTGTCGTGGTCAGGGCACGGGACAGGCTCTTGGGCAGATTGCGCACGGTAGGAGCAACTTTCACGTCGTCGATGTCGTTGTCGAAGGGATGGATGCCGCAGGGACGCGGTTCGGGACGGGTTTCAGCTGCATTCCTCGAGGATCACGGTGGCGAATTCCGCCACCGAGGCGAGGACATGGGTCGCGCCGGCGGCCCGCAGGCGGTCGGCGTCGTGCGCACCGGTGAGTGTGCCGGCGACGATGCGGGCGCCGGCGGCATGGCCGGTGGCGATGTCGCTGGTGGTGTCACCGAGCACGGCGACGCGATGGACCGAGTCGATGCGTAGCCGCAATACCGCGGTCAGCACCATGTCGGGGTAGGGGCGTCCCCGGCCCGCCTCGGACGGCGACACGGTGAGGTCGGCGATATCGGTCCAGCCCAATGCGGCCAGTAGCCGGTCCTGAGTGGCGCGACTGAATCCGGTGGTCAGCGCGACCCGGACATTTGCCTCGCGCAGCGCCGAAACCGCCTCGGCAGCACCGGGAATCGGAGCTATGCCGACCTCGTCGATGAGGCGGTCGTAGGCCTGCTCGAAGGTCTGGTTCGCCAGTTGCGCGCGGTGCTCGTCGCCGAGTAGCGCCCGGAACACCGTGATCTTCGATTGCCCCATGGTGTCGAGGACGTATTTGCGGGCGTGGTCGCGTTGCGGGCCTTCGGCGTCGATACCGGCCTCGGTGGCCGCGATGTCGAACGCCTGCAGGACGAGGCCGTCGTCGGCGACCGTGGTGCCGGCCATATCGAGGACGGCGAGGTCGATCATTGTCTTCGACACGACGTTCCCCTCAGAGGTCGAGCAGATCGGCGGTGTCCTCGCCGATGACGGTGCTGAGTGTCATGCCGCGGCCGCCGGGCCCGGTGATCACCCAGACATGACGGTCGGCCTGTGCGCGGGTGGCGATGGTGTCCGGATCGAGGCTCTGGCTGTAGGTGCCCGCCCACCGCCGCACGATGGGTGGTAGCTTGCGGCCGAGTAGTTCCTCGGCGACCGACTCGAGGTGTTGGTAGGGGGCTTCGTCGACGTCGAACGCGAAGGGTTCGGCGTACTCGTGGGTGTCGCCGATGGTGAGCCCGCCGTGCAGGCGCTGTACACACAGCAGCTGCATCTTGTGTTCGGCCGCGGTCGGAGTCTGCGCTTGGTCGCGGTTCAGCGTGTCCAGGGCGGAGCCGGCGTATCCGGGGTAGTAGCGAAAGCTGTCACCGTCGGCGACAGCGGTGGTGAGCGGCTCACCGAGCGCGGCGGTCTGCATCATCTGCAGCCGGACTCGCCGTACGGGGATGGCGCCGACCAACTCTCTGGTCAGGCCGTTGTGTGCATCGCCGGGACAGACCAGGACCACATCGGCATGGAATGTGCGGCCGTGGTCGTCGCGCACCGTCGCGCCCGATTCGGTGTCGGTGACCGAACGGGCCTCGGTGGCAGGGTGGAAGGCATAGCGTCCGGTTGCGGTGAGATGGTCGCGCAGCGCGGGGAGGGCTTGCCGGGACTCGACGGCAGCGTCTTGTGAACAGTGCAGTCCGGCAAGGAATGTGCCGCGAAGCGCGGGGTTGAGCGCACGGACGCGTTCTGGTTCGAGCAGCGTGAAGCCGCGCGCTTCGGCGCTGGAGCCGGCTGCGGCGGCTTCGGCCACGGCCAGCTCCTGCGGTGTGCGCACCATGGTCAGTGAACCAGCGGGTCGGAATCCGATACGGGGCACCTCGGCGGCGATCTTCTCCCACAGCGCTCGGGCGCGCAGGGCGTGGTCCAGCTCGGCTTCCGACCGCCCGGACACCCAGACCAGGCCGAAGTTGCGCACCGTCGCCCCGCGCGCTTCGGGCTCGCGCTCCAACTGAACGACGTCGTGTCCTCGGTCGACCGCGGCCACAGCGTGTGCTGTGCCGAGGATTCCGCCTCCAATGATGACCAATCGCATGGCTCGATAGTGATCAATGGTCTAGACCTATTGGTGTTTCCTGTGAAAACGTCAGGTAAACAATTGGTATAGACCAATCGCGGGTAGGCTGACGACATGGAGCAAGCGCCGCGGACTGGAGTGGCTTCGGAGACCGGTAGTGCCGAAACATATTGTGGCCGTGTGGAACCAGGACTCCCAGAACGTCGACTCCCAGAGCGTCTGAGCAAGCCGTATCTGGTACGGACGAAGCTGGAGGCAATGCTCGATGAACTCGACGAGGGCGACGCGGTGCCCTCCGAGCGTGAATTGGCCGTCCGCTTCGCCGTGTCACGCGAAACCGTCCGACAGGCACTGCGCGACCTGATGGTGGAAGGGCGGGTTCGCCGGCAGGGACGCGGCACGGTGGTGTCCCGGCCGAAGATGGTGCAGCCGTTGTCGCTGCGCTCCTACACCGAAGGCGCGCTCAGCCTGGGCAGAGTCCCCGGCCGCATCGTGGTCACCTGGGAGGACGTCCCGGCTGACGCCGATACCGGCCGTGATCTCGGTCTCCCCGTCGGCACCGTGGTCATGCATCTCGAGCGGGTGCTGCTCGCGGACGGTGAGCGCATCGGTTTGGAGAGCACCTACCTTCCACTGCCGCGCTTCGCCGGGCTGCGCGAACACTACGATCCGACCACGTCGTTGTATACCGCGGTGCGGGCATCCGGCGTGGAGTTCGCCGCAGCTACGGAGCGCATCGAGACGGTACTGGCCTCGCCGCGCGAAGCGGCGCTGCTGGAGTGCACCACTGCGTTGCCGTTGCTGTTGTTGAATCGCCGCAGCGTCGATGATCACGATGCCCCGATAGAGCGGGTGCGCGCGCTGTATCGGGGCGACCGCATCGCTTTCCAGGCGCGGCTGGGCCGCTAGCCGTCGTGCGCGACCGTCGCTGACCACCCGCGCCGGCGGGTCGCGAAGACATGCCAGCCGATATCTCGGGATACCCCGCACCGGGCCGAGCGTGTGCGACACTTCGGCCACATCGATCCGGTTCGAAGGGAAGCGTGCAGATGTCCAGCGCATTGTGGATTCGCATCATCGATCGAGGCGACGAGGAATGGATCCGCGCCGACCAAGTCATCGCGCTCGCGATCACCAGGGTGCAGGAGGGTACCGGCGAGACGTTTCAAATCAGCGCGAGTGTCTTCGCCCACACCAGGACGTCGAGAGTGCTGGCCGACGGTCTGGCGTCCCGGGAGGCCGCACACACCGTCGCGCAACAGATAGTGCACGCCATCGCCGCCAATCACCCAGGGGTGATGTCGTTCGACCGGCATGAGGTCACCTTCGCTGCGACAGCGGATGAGCTGTCGTAAGGAGCCGAGTCGAGCCCGGAAAGCAGTGGCTGACGCTGCCGGCTTTGTTACCCGGCGACAAGAAGTCGGGGAAATGTTGCCGTTCTGCAACGAGCCACCTGTCGGCGTGACTTCTATCCTCGGGTCTGGCCTCCGAATGTCACGGTCATACTGTGCGGCGGTCACACCGGTGTCAACCGGGCGTCAGTGGCGAAGGTTTTCCTCTCCGCCAGCGACAACGACCAGGTAGGACAGCATGCAGCGCCCCATCACGATCAACGATCACGGCACCTTCCGAGAATCTGTGCGCGAATTCGTCCGGAATGTGCTCGCGCCCACATACGAGCAGATCCTCGCCGACACCTCGGTGCCGCGTGCGGTCTGGAAGGAGGCCGGCGCGCACGGTCTGCTCGGGGTGCAGGTCCCTGTGGAGTACGGCGGCGCCGGAATGAGCGACTTTCGGTTCAATGCGATTGTCGCAGAGGAAGTATCCCAGCACAGCCATAGCGTGGCCTCCTTCCTGAGCGTGCACTCCGATGTGTGCGCGTTCCATATCGCCCAACTCGGCACGGAGGGACAGAAGAGGCGATGGCTGCCGGATATCGCCGCTGGGGAGAAGATCTGGAGCATGGTCGCCGCCCAGCCAACGCATGGCTCGCGCACGTCGGCGCGGCGAATCTCCGCTGTGCGTGACGGCGAGGACTGGGTTCTCGACGGTGTGGATTCGTGTGTCGTCAATGGAGTGCACGCCGACCTGTTCGTAGTCGCGGCCAGTGTCGGACCCGCCGTCGGATCGGAGGGTATCACCTTGTTCGTGGTCGACAGCGGAATGCGTGGTTTCAGCCGGCGAAGCAAAGCTGCGCCGCACGAATTCGGTACTGCCGATGTGTTCTTCGACCAGGTTCGGCTACCCGATACGAACCGTCTCGGACCGGTGAGCAAGGGGTTTGCGGCCATGACGGATTCCTCGCCCAGGCAACGGCTGGCTGCGGCTGTGGCCGACATCGGCCATGCCGCCCGGATACTGCACGACACGACCGAGCATGTCGGCCAGCGCTTCACGACCGGACGGTCGTTCGGATGGTCACCGGTCGGCAAGCCCATGCTGAGCGACATGGCGACCAGTTTGAACATGGTCACTGCATTTCTCGACTACTGCATGACGGCCTATGCCCGCGGGGAATTGTCGGATGCAGATGCCGCCAAAGTCCGGCGGTTGTCGAACGATATCCGAAGCCAGGTTATGGATCGCTGCCTGCCGTCGGGCCGGCGCGGCCGGACGCCCACCTGCTGTGCCGGGGAGCGCCGCCGCGGCGCCGGCGCCGTGAATGCCTGGCTCGGGACCAATGACATCAGGAAAGAATTGATCGGCCGCGCCAGCGGTCTGTAGTGCCGATCGGCCTGTAATGTCGAGCGCCTGGGCCTCTTCCGTAGCCTGAGCGGAGTTGGCTGGCACGGTCGACGAAATCACCCAGTGGGCGAATGCTGCCTACACGAGAGTTGTGGGTAGTTCGCCGGGTTGTCACGGGGCGACAAGCAGTTGCGGAAAAATTGACGTCGAACGACGAGCCCCGCGCAAAACGAGACGTTTACGATCGGGTCGTTGGAGCGCTTCGTACGTCATATCACTTGCTACGGCGCCCCCAACCGGCCCCTCGTGGGCACCTGCTGCGACAGAATTCGTCGGCGAATTCGTTTCCAAGTCCCACAAGCGAAAACGACCAGACAGGTAGACATGCAGCGCCCCGGCTATGACAGCGACCACAACGATTTCCGAGAAACAGTGCGTGGCTTCGTTCAAGGAGTGCTCGCACCGAGACGAGAGCAGATCCTCGCGGACAGTGCGATGCCGCGCGAGGTTTGGAAGGAGGCAGGCGCACTGGGCTTGCTCGGGCTGACCATCCCGGAGGAACTGGGCGGCGCCCGTGTTGCCGATATCAGATTCAATATCATTGTCGCCGAAGAGGTTGCAGCGCTCGGTCGCGGTCTGGCCGGCAGTCTGAGCGCGCATTCCGATTCGGGAGCGTTCTACATCGTGCGGTTCGGTGACACCGACCAGCAGAAGCGGTGGCTTCCGGGTCTCGCCACTGGTGAACAGATCTGTGCCGTCGCCACCTCCGAGTCGTCGGCCGGCTCCGATCCGGCCGCTGTTCGACCCGCGGCGGCGCGTGACGGCGACGACTGGATCATTCGAGGATCTCATCCAGTCGTTCCCAACGGCGCCGATGCCGACCTCGCTGTCGTCGCGGTCGATACCGGGCACGGTCCGGCGGACACGAGTACCACGTTGTTCGTGATCGACAGTGGAATGCGGGGTTTCCGCCGTGAAGGCGTAGGCAGTAATGCGGGCGAGGACGCGCGTGCTGCTACTGCCGAGCAGCTCGACAGCGCCGAACTGTTCTTCGACGAGGTCCGCGTAAGCGATGCCCATCGGCTCGGCGCGGTGAATCGCGGCTACGCAGCCATGATGGAGGTTTTGCCGCGAGAACGGCTGGCTGCCGCTGCAGCCGATGTGGGCAACGCCACGCGGATGCTTCAGGACATGATCGAGGGTGTCGAGCGCGACTCGGTCGAGCCCGAGCTCGCAGAGTTGGTGACCAGTGTCGACGTCGTCATTGGTTTCCTCGATCACTGCGTCGTGGCGCATACTCAGGCAGAACTGTCGGATGTCGACGCTGCCAAGGTCAAGTGGTGGGCGGCGGATATCCGGAATCGGGTCATGGTTCGCTACTCGCAATGGTGCGGGTAGGAACGCGACGGCGCGTCGAGGACGATGAATACTCGGTTACCGGCGGCATCGAAAATGCCCGGATTGGTACGAGTGAGGTCACGAACGTTACGAACCAGATCACGAGAACACTGATTGGTTGGCAGTTTCGATGCGTGGTGTAGATCGCAGATATCAGAACGTCGGCAAAGGCGTCTGATCGGGGTCCGACCGTGTCCCGGCCGACTAGATTGCGGGTATGGAGCTGGCCTGGACTCCGATCGCCGGCACCGACGCCCACCATGTCTGGCAGGGCCTGCTGCGCCAACTCGGTGCGGAGTTGGCCGGAATGGCAGACGAGGTCGCCGGCCGGGCAGTCGAGTCCTACCGGTCTTCGGTTCCGGAATTGTTTGCCGATGTGCAGACGGTGCAGGAACTGGGCGTCAGTACCGCTGCCAATATCAGAGACTTCGGTGAGTTGGTCGAACGCGGTATCGATCCGCGGACCATGCAACTGCCGTCGGCGACGGTTGTCGTGGCCCGGTCGAGCGTACAGCGCGGCGTGGGGCTCGCACCATTGCTGCGGTGCTACCAGCTCGGTCACGAAATCGTGTGGCGGTGGCTCTTCGCTCGAATTACGGAAAGTTCCAGTGGTCATGACGAACTCGCCACGGCTGCCACAGCAGCGTCCGCGTGGTTGTTCGCGTTCGTCGACGAGGCCACCGACCAGCTGACCGATGTCTACGAGAAGGAACTGGAGCAGTGGCTGGCGAGCGCGATCGCGGAGCGGGCAGAGACCATCGGTGCGATTCTGTCCGGGCGTGAACGCGATACCGTCCATGCCTCACGCAAGCTGCGCTACGACCTCGAGCGCCAGCACATCGGGGTGTACGCCTGGTTCACTGCCGGGCCGGCCGAGCCCGATTCACAAGCACAGTTGAACCAGACGATCAGAGAACTCGCCGCTCGGACGGACGCCATCAGCACCCTGACCATCCCGTTGGGGTCGCTCGCAGCCCGCGCCTGGCTGACCCGACCTGGAACGTTCACCGAGAAGCACCTCCAACGGTTGGCCGAGTGGCGCAGCAACGGCAACGTCAGGATTTCGATGGGCAGCCCGGGGGCCGGACTCGACGGCTTCCGACGCACCCAATTGGAGGCCGAACATGCCCGCAGGTTCGCTGCTCTCGTCCGAGAAGCGCCTGTCACGTGCTATCAAGACGTCGCCATCGCAGCCATGGCGACGGCGGATATGGAACAGGCGTCGTTCTTTGTCCACCGTGTCTTGGGACCCTTGGCCGAGAGCTCCGAGACGATGATGCGGGTATCCGAGACGTTGGCGGTATTCCTCGACGAGAACGGAAGTCGCAGCCGCGCGGCGACGCGGCTGCACATCCATGGGAACACGGTGAACTACCGGGTACGCCAAGCCGAGCAGATGTTGCATCGCGATCTGAATCACAACACGCTGGACCTTCAGGTCGCCTTGGCGATCCTCCCGGCTGTTCGTGGGTGACGTCCCCGCCGGGGTTCGGCCTGTTCGCCCGCGCGGCGGAGACGTAGGTGGCGTGAGCTACGGCTTGGGCGGAAGGAATTCGGGTTGGTCGATCAGTCGAAGCCAGCTGCCGTCGGGCTGGCGTCGAACGACCTGCGCTCGGGCGCCGGAGCCGTCTTTCGGCGGAGTCGAGGTGAGTGCGATGTCGTCGCTGACGAGCGTAGGCAACGGGTCTTCGGGCTCGAATCGAGGGCTGTTGGCCAGCACTTTTTCCCACAGCACACGGATCGCTTCCCGTCCCGTGGTCACTTCGCCGGGCGGGTAGCCCATAACCGCGTGTTCTTCATACAGTGCGGCGACTCCGGCGGCGTCGCCGGCATTGGACCGTGCGACGAACAAGCGGGTGATGTCTTCGGGGCGCATTGCTTTCGCGTAGGCCGCGTATTCGGGATTGTTCGTCATGGATCCTCCTGGCTTCCGGTGTGCTGCTGTCCAGCATGTCCGGGCTCGAGCGAGAAGTCCAACAGATGAAACTTATATGTACTAGAATCAATACTTATGGAATTGCGGCAGCTGGAGTACTTCGTCGCCGTAGCCGAAGAGCGGAACTTCACTCGGGCGGCCGAGCGAGTGCACATCAGCCAGTCCGGCGTCAGCGCTCAGATCCGCCAGCTCGAGCGGGAACTCGGCGCACAGCTGTTCGACCGGTCGGCTCGCACCGCCACGCTGACCACCGCGGGAAAGGCGGCACTCGATCATGCCCGCGCCGCGTTGGCCGCGGCCGGCGAGCTCGGCCAGGCAGTAGGCGACGTGACCGGGCTGATCCGCGGGCAGCTCACGGTCGGGATGGTCATCGGCTGCACGATCACCCCGCTGTTCGACGCGCTCGCCCGGTTTCATCGGGCGCACCCCGGTGTGGGGGTCGCGCTCTTGGAGGACAACTCCGACCGGCTGGTCGATGCAGTACGTGCCGGCGGCATCGACATCGCGCTCATCGGCACGGCAACCACCGCCCTGGACGGCCTGGATACGCTGACGATCACCAGTGACCGACTCGTCGTGGTCGTCCCCCCCGGGCACCCGCTGGCGAAACAGCAGCAGGTCACCCTGCGCGACCTGTGTGATCATCCGATCGCGTGCATGCCGCCGGGAACTGGGCTGCGGACAGTGTTCGACCGAGCGTGTGCCACACAGGGCATCTGGCCCGGAATCGGGTTACAGGCCAGTTCTTCGGATGCCCTTGCCGACCTTGCCAGCCGTGGATTGGCTGCGGCCGTGCTGGGCGCTTCGATGGCTGCGGACTACGACGACCGGCTCGCTGCGCGCGTCATCGATGACATCGTGTCGCCTGCCGTGCTCGCGCTGGCGTGGAAGAGCGCACACAGTCCTGCGGTGCGCGAGTTCCTGGTGCACAGCCGACGCGCCTTCGTGACCCGGTCCACGCAGGACTGAGGGACCCGGCGAATTCCGGTCGCGCGGCCCGAAGCCACCTGGTCTCGGGCCGCGCCCCGCGCCCGCCCCGGGCAGTGGTCGCGTGTGAGGATGAGCCGGTGGCGCAGAGACATTCGCGGTTGCGCGAGCTGTATCGGATCAAGCGGTGGATCTATCGCGGGGGCAAGCCCGATCGGGTGGCGAGGCTGCTCAACCGGTACTGGGCTGGCCAGTACAGTGCCGGAGGTCGGCTCGCGCGCTCGCGAGATGTCGAGCTCGAGGTCGTCGGCCGTTCGAGCGGGCGGCCGATCCGGTTCCCGATCGTGCTCGCCGACATCGACGGGGACTGGTACGCGGTGTCGATGCTGGGCGCGAACGCGAACTGGGTACGCAATCTGCGCGCCGCGCACGGTCACGCGCTGATCCGCCACGGTGGGCAATGGAAGGTGCGGCTCACCGAGGTGGACCCCGCCGCCGCGGCGCCGATTCTCAAGCGCTACCTCGATGTCGCGCCGGGCGCGCGACCCCATTTCCCGATCGACACCTACGCGTCGGTGGACCGATTCGAGGCCATCGCCGTCGACCACCCCGCCTTCCGCGTCGACGGTTTCACCCCGCTCGCGCCCGGAAGATGAGCAGCGCACCGGCCAGGCCAAGCATGGGTGCCGGCGGCCGGTGTCGCCGCAGGGCTCTGGCACGGGCATGGCCGGATGCGCTGCGATCGGCTTCGCGCTGGATCGGATTCTCCGATCGGGAGCGCGACACGAGGCTGGAACGGCCGGTCGCTTGCTGTCCGGCCGAAAGAGGCGTGCCGCGTCACGGCTTCGGTTGATCGTGGTGTACTCCGGCCGGATTTCGTGGCCGAGTGTGGGGCTGGGGCGTTGAGCACGGTGGCGGTGTCGGTTCTGGTGACCAGGAGCGCGACCCCGTCGGTGCTTGGTGTTCGGGCGTTGCAGACCAACTGGACCGTCCCAATCCTTAGCCGCCCAGGGGCGGTGCTCGCGGATAGTCGCTGCCGCAATGAACGTCATCGGCCCGGCCTGCTCGCGCCGCTCGTATCGGGCGCGCCGGTCGGCCGGGCCGATGTCCGCTTCTAGCTGCCGGGGTTGCTCACCTGGTCCGGGATCGCCGGGTTGGGAGTGACGGTGTAGCCGTCCCCGCCGAGTGAGAAGGTAATGACCGCCGGGCCACCGGAGGGGCAACAGTTAGGGTCACTGTTCTCGAGCCACCGATACCGCACTTGGACACTGCGATCGGACGATCCAACCACCTCGGTATACGCGGTCGCGTTTGCCGTAGCGGTGCCGAGATAGCCGTCGTGATTGAAGAACAGCACATGCCAGGGCGAACTCGCCGTCCCTCCTGGTGTCGCGGCCAACAGCCACAGCAGTTGTGGGCAGGACCCGAGAGGTGCACTGAGACTGCTGTGGACGACGTACCTCGTGCCGCCCGGTGCGGGCGCGAGCGAATTCATCGCAGCGTTCACCTCACCCGAGTTGGTATCGAGGCATTCACCGTTTCCACTGGTGACGGGAGTTTTCGTCGGCGGGATCTGCCCGGGCCCATCTGCTGGTGTGGGCGTGATCTCCCCCGGGGAGACCGGGTTCGCCGGCAAGGTTTGCCCGGTATCTCCTACCGGTGCCGGCGATGATGGCGTGACCTCGACTGTCGACTGGTCGGGTTCGCTCGGTCGAGTGGCCGACGTACCCGAGTCCTGACAACCCGCGACGGCGACACTCAACGCGATCACCGTGATCACGGTCCTCATAATCGTTTTCATCCGCTCCTCCTTCGAGTTCCCAATGCCTGGAAAATCCGATCCAGGAGAGCTGTTGTTACAGGTTCAGTGGTGGGTAGTAGGTCTCGAATTCGTTTCGGTCCGCAGGATTCGGCGGCGCGACATGGCCGTGGTCGTCGACACGGCGTGGCCCTGATCGGTCCGTGGAGTCGGTGCTGCCCCCGGAATCCGGGCTTGTCGGTTGCGTGATGGTCGGGCGGTGGTTGCTGGGGAGTCACCATGAGAAGGGGTTCGGCAGCCTGCGGGAGTAGGTGTGTCGCGGGCTCGCAGTTATCACGTCGGTCACCTGCACCAGATCTCCGGGGATCTGTGCGCCGAAGTGCCACGGAGTAGGGGCGATCACCGCTTCTGCCCCGGCCGCTTGTACCGCGGTGATCAGCCCGGTGATCGGGGAACGAGTACGGGCGTGGAAGACGATTGTTTTGGTCAGTTCGTAGCCGAGTTGTTTTGCACAGATACGGATCTGTGCCTCGTGCCAGCGCTGCGTCTCGCCGGAGATGTCGCGGCGCAGATAGCCCAGCGCAGTCGGCTTGCCCATCAGGTGCACCCGTCCGTCGAGAATGCGCCGTTGGCCCTGCAGGCCCGGGTAGCGTCGATGACGATCCGGCCGGATGGGCGAAACGCATTGACCGGCGGCGATATCCACGCCCGGAAGCCAGCCGCGGAGTCCGCGGGTCCGGGCAATGCGATCGTCCCACCGTCACGAACTATCGACACGTTCAGCCGGAACATTTCGGCGAACAACGCCACCTCGTCAGGCAGATCCGGTCTCACGACGAAGGTCCACCTGCGCGACCGTGGGTGGGTCAAAATCGGCCCCGCCTCGTAGCCCTGGTCCGACATCCATGCCTCGACGCGCTGTCCGAGCGGTTCGGGCATGGCCACCGCCCACACTCTCCCAGTGCGGACAATGATCCGCCCGATCTGTAGCGGTTCCACGATCGTAGGTAGATCGCATACCAGCCTGTAGTAGTGGCTCCGGGACAATGGCGTGTCCCCATACGCTATGTGGTGCATCCAGACCTCAACTCGTATAGAACGACTCAGGCACGCCCGGTCCCCGGGAATCCCGACCAGTACCGGAGAGTGAGAGCGGAAACGCGATGACGGCCTGCGATTCCAATTTCTGCTAGGCGCACTTCTAGCTGACCATGGGAGCTGCGCCGAGAATACGAATCGGCATCCACAATGCGTCCACAACGGGTCGGATTCAGTTCTGTGGCCGGCTAGATTCAGCGGTATGGACAGTCACGCAACGATTGTCGGTGCGCAGCTTCGAGCCGCCCGTGAGGCCGCTGGAGTATCCTTGGCCGCTCTGGCTACTCAGATCCACTACAGCAAGTCCGTGCTTGCTTACTATGAGACCGGACAGCGAACACCGACGTCGGATGTCGTAGCGTGCTATGAAAAGCGTTTTGGGCTTATCCAAGACGCCATAGCCGCGTTGCTCAACCTTGGGAAGGCTGATGTGGAACGGCGCTCTTTCCTACATGTCGGATACTCCACAGCATTTGCCGCATCTGTCTTGCGTCCAAGCTGGCTCGAGCGGGCGTCTCTCGTGCCGTACAAGGCATCCGGTGTTCGTCATGTAGGGAAGGCCGACGTAGCTGCCGTGCGAGACGTGATGGTCGTGTTTTCGCACATTGATCAGCGACGTGGCGGTGGACATGGGCGGAGTGCTGTTGTCCAGTACCTGACCAACGAGGTAACCAGCTGTCTCAAGGGCTCATTTTCTTGCGAAGCTGTACGACGAGACATGTTCTCAGCGGCAGCTGAACTGGCATACCTAGTCGGTTGGATGGCATTCGACAACGACGAGCACGCCGCTGCCCAACGGTACTTCGCCACCTCGACCCAGCTTGCCGCTGAGGCAGGTGACGCTCCGCTGGCTGGTCACGTACTACGAGCTATGGCACATCAAGCTGTCGATCTCGGGCACCCCGAACAAGGCCTACGAATCGCCGAAGCCTCGATCGACGGAGATCGCTACAAGGTCGCTTGCCCTCGTGAGCGAGCGCTGCTGAAAGTTGTGCACGCCAAGGCATTGAGCGCAGCCGGTCGGACTGCAGAGTCGGCGAAAGCACTTCTTGCGGCCGAACAGGAACTCGCTGCTGCCGCCGACTCCGATCACGAACCTGCTCGGGTGTTCTTCTTCTCGGAAGCGAGTCTTGCCCACGAAACGGCCTGCGCGTTGCGGGATGCGGGCGACCTCATCAGGGCGGCTGACCAATTTCAGTTCAGCGTCGATAAACGCAAAGCCACGGCTTTCACGCGGACTCACGCGGTAACCCTCGGCTATCTCGGCGCTGTGCAAGCCCGCGGCGGTGAACTCGAACAGGCTTGCACTACATGGACCACGGCGCTAGACACCATGGAAGGTATTCAATCGGGGCGCACGAGAAGAGTTGCTCACGATATATACACGACTGTGGCGCCCTATCGGCACATCGCAGGCGTGGGTGAGATCCGTGAACGGGCCGCAGACTATCTGTCCGCCAACAGGAAGTAGAGCGAGGTCGCATGACAGAAGAAGTATTCGAGGTAGTTCCAGTCGCACATGTGGTGGGTGGTCGTTGCGAGCCCACAGACGACCATTGGGGAGGGACTCGGGCGATCATCCGGATAGATGATCGCCGGTTCACCGAAGAGTCCGTGCGGGAATTGGATGCGTTCAGCCACCTCGAGATCGTGTTTCGGTTCCACCTGACCGACCCGAACGACGTGCACTTCGGCGCGCGTAGTGCCCGCGACAACCCCGCATGGCCGAAGGTGGGCATCTTTGGACATCGGAACATGCGACGGATCAACTGGCTCGGGGTATCCCGCACCCGGCTGCTCCGAGTGGAGGGCTTGGACCTGCACGTCGCCGAGCTCGATGCGGTCGACGGCACGCCCGTGTTGGACATCAAACCCTGGTTTGCGGAGTTCGGTCCGCGCGGAGAGGTTCGACAAGCTCCGTGGTCTACCGAGATGCTCGAGGACTACTTCTAGTGGCGCGGCGGGCGATGTTCTCCGGGTGACCATCCGGGGTCGCCCGTGTTCGTCGATCTGATGCTGTGCCGAAAACCGAGGGGAATCCAGTGACGGCGGAAATGACACTGATCGCCGCGTTGACCTCGACCGGGCTCGCCGCATTCAACCTGTTCCTGATCGAAGCGACCCGGCACGGGCGGCCGTACCCATCGTGCTCGCGTTGAGCACACCGCTGATGCAACGACAGTCGCCGCGGACGCGACTCGTGGTGGCCGCAGTCGTGGTCACCGCCGGTGCAGCTGTGTCGGCCGGGCTCGGCCACACGTCCCTGCTGGGGGTGGCGCTGGCGGTGGGAGCGTTGCTGTGCGAGGCCGCGTTCTCGCTGCTGGCGATTCCGCTTCTGCCTCGCTTGGGCGCGGTCCGAGTGTCGGCCTACTCGGCGGTGGCCTCGGTCCCATTGCTCCTGGTGGCCGGACTCCTTGTCCAGGGCAGCGCGAGTCTGCGGGTGCCTACCGCCGGCGAGTCCGTGGCTCTGTTGTACATGGCGACGGTGGTGACCGCGTTCGCGTTCTTCTGCTGGTATTCCTCGCTGCCGCAACTGGGCCCGGAGAAGGCCGGGTTGTTCTCCGGCTTCATTCCGATCGGTGCATTGGCATCGTCGGTGCTGCTCGGTACCGGCCGGCCGGGGCTGGTCGAGGTCCTCGGTATCGCGGTGGTCGTGGCAGGTCTGCTTGTGGGGATGTGAACTCTCCTACGCCGTGCGATTGCTGGACGTCGGTGCCAGCACTGTGGGGTCGAAAACAACCGTCTGGCAGCCGAAGCCGTATGCCCTCGCGCACGGCGAGCACCAACTGCCGGCGGTGGTACGAAACGTGCCTATCGCCGGTCAGGGGAGTAGTTGTTGGGTGAGCACGTCGGCTGCCCAGCTCGCCCAGCGCTCCGGAGGCCAACCGCGTTCCCGTACCAATAGGTGATAGGTCTCGGGGGCCAGTATTGCCAGAGCGATATCCGCCGCCTGGGTGGCGTCGAGTCCAGGCCGCAAAGCGGTCTTCGTGGCCAGCGCCTCGGCGAGGCGCACCTGCACGAGGTGGCGTTGGGCGATGTTGGTCTGCCAGATCTCGGCCAGTTCGGGGTCGATGGCCGCGGCCGAGCGGATGACTTCCAGCAGCGGGCTGACCCGGGCGAATATGGTGGCGGCCGCATCGACTTGCTGGCGAATCTGCTCGGCCGGTGGTGCCGCCACGGCGGCGGCGAACCAGTGGCGGTCCATGGTGGCGACCGGCTCCGTGTCACCGGCGATCTCGACGTCCAGGAGTTCGGACAAGATCGCACGTTTGGTGGCGAAGGTGAAGTAGAGCGTCTGTACGGCCATTCCCGCCTGTTCTGCAATGGCTTTCATCGTGGTAGCGGCGTAGCCACGGGTGGTGAACAGCTCCCGCGCAGCCGTCAACATCTTCGCTCGGTTCGCTGTCGTCTTGGCTGCCCTGATGCCTGTGCCCTTTCCGGTCATGCCGAAGATCCTACTTGACTAGAGCGTTGCTTTAGTGAAATTCTTCGCTGTAGTGACGCTCTAGTGAGTAGGAGAATCGATGACCGCCGAGAGGAACTGCACATGAAACAGCGACTGACCTTGCTGGTGATCACCGTCGTCGAACTGGTGGTCTTCCTGGATACGACAGTGCTGAACGTGGCCCTGCCCAGCATCGGCGCCGATTTGGGGCTGGGGGAATCCGAACTGGGATGGGTGACCAACGCCTACCTGCTGGCCTTCGGCGGATTCATGCTGCTCGGTGGGCGTGCCGCCGATCTGTTGGGGCCGCGCCGAGTGTTCGCCGGCGGGGTGATCCTGTTCACCGCCGCGTCCGCACTGGCCGGCTTCGCCGCGACGCCACTGGTTCTGATGGGTGCGCGCGCCCTGCAAGGGATCGGTGCGGCCGTGGTCATTCCGGCCCAACTCGCGCTGCTGACCGTGACATTCACCGAACCTGCCGCGAAGAACCGAGCTTTCGGCGTCTGGAGCGCAATGGGCGCCGCGGGTGCAGCCATCGGAACGGCAGTCGGTGGGCCACTCACCGATCTATTCGGCTGGCCGTCGATCTTTCTGATCAATCTGCCGGTGGGGTTGCTGGCAGTGATGTTCATCCGAGTGTTGCCAGCAGATCCGCCGCGGTCGAGCGCGGACGGCGCTCGGCTCGACGTACCGGGCGCTGTCACCGGTACGGCGGCGCTGCTGATCATCGGGTACGCGATCGGTGCGCTCGGCGACGAGTCGAATCGTGCCGTCGCAGGCGGGCTGCTCGGTGGCGGGCTCGCGCTGTTGGTGGGCTTCCTGCTCATCGAATCACGGACTTCCACGCCGCTGATGCCGTTGCGGTTGTTCGCTATTCGGCAGGTGAGCGGCTCCGCCGCGGTGAACGCCCTGGTCGGCGCGGCGCACGTGCCCACCTTCGCGTTGCTGGCGCTCTATCTGCAGACCACGCAGGACTACAGCCCGACTCGGTCGGGCCTGGCCGTTCTGCCCGTGGCGGCGGTGAACATCGTCGTTTCTCGTGGCCTGATTCCCTACGCATTGAGTCGACTGGGCGCGTGGCCGGTGCTGGCGGCAGGGCTGGGATTGCAAGCTCTGGCAATGGCGTGGTTCGCCCGGCTGCCGGATCACGGCAACTACCTGATCGACGTGCTGCCCGGTGCGGTACTGCTCGGTATCGGACTGCCCGCGGCCTTTGTCGGCGTCACTGTTCCCGCGGTGACCTCGGTCGACAAGGCGGACGCTGGGATTGCAGCGGGGATCGTCAACACCACGCAGCGAGTCGGGTCCGGCATCGGCGTGACGCTGCTACTGCTAGTGGCCGATGTGGTTACGAACCGCTCCGGAAGCCCGGATGCCTACCGAATCGGTTTGAACACGGCATTCGCCGGCGCGGCTGTACTGGCACTGCTGGGTGCGGTGCTGACCATCGCTCTGTTGCGCTCCCGGTCGACATCGGCCGGATCCGGCCCCGCAGGAGCGTCCACAGCAACACGGAGCGATATGGCCGAAGCCCGGAGAGGACGGTGAACGACATGACGACTGTGCTGGTCTTGGGTGGCTATGGCGCTGTCGGCGCACACCTGATGGTCGAGTTGCATGCCATGGGCGCCAATGCGATTGCTGCCGGACGCGATTCGGCCCGCACCGACCGAATGGTGGACGTGACCGAGCCCGGCCTCGAGTCCTACATCGCCGCGCTGGCGGATGTGGATGTCGTGGTCAACGCGTCGGGTGTGGAAGACCCTCGCCTGGCCGAAATCGCAGGCAGGTGCGGCGCCGCATTCATAGATATCACGGCCACAACGGCATACATCGCCGAGCTGCGTCGGCTGGAGTCGGCAGCCCCGGTGCTCGTCGATGTCGGGCTTGCACCCGGGCTGACGAATCTGCTCGCCGCCGCCGTGTATCGGGTCTCACCCGGACCGATCGACCTGGTGGTGCTGCTCGGTGCGGGAGAGCGCCACGGCGCGGCCGGAACAGCCTGGGCATATCGCTTGCTGGGTGGGCATTTTCCCGATGGTGCACGGGCGATCCGCAACTACACCGAGCCGAAGACTTTCGATCTTCCCGGGCACCGGCGCCGTCGACTGTATCGAGTGGACTTCTCCGATCAGCACTCCCTGCGCCGCGACCTCGAGACGCCGGTCCGCACGTATTTCGGTCTCGACTCCGCGGCGGCGACCACCGCTTTGGCCATCGCGACCTGGCTGCCTGGCGCATCGTCGGTGACCTGGCGGCCACACCTGGCGGGGGCCGACGATTGGCTCGTTCTCGCCTACGGCCACGATGGCACGATTCGGCGGGCACGCGGGCGCGTCCAATCCCGTGCCACGTCCATCGTTGCGGCCACCGCCGCCACGGTCGCTCCGCGTCTACCCGCGGGTGTGCATCATCTGCACCGGGTACTCGACCTCGATGACCTGCCGACCACGCGCGGAATCGACATCGACTGAAGGCTCATGTCGTTGTGGATCGACAGTGGAGGTAATTGACATGACGGCCGTCATACGAAATTGTGCTCCGTATGACGGTCGACATGTCAGGCGCGCCTCCGGACGAGGGACTGCGAGCGCGGCGAAAGCGGGAATCGCTGACCCGTATCCTCGACGCCGGCGCCGCTCGACTGCGGGTGGATGGCCCCGATGGCGGTGCTATCGGCACAGTGATGCGAGACGCGGGACTGACGCACGGGGCCTTCTACGCACACTTCGCCAGCAAAGACGAACTGGCCATCGCGGCCTTCCGACACGCGCTGGCCGGAAGCCGACCGCGCTGGATCGGTACCAAGGCGGATGCGTCCTGGGGTGCCCGCGCGGCCCGCCTCGCCCGTGGCTACCTCAACCGACCCCACCGCGACGATCGTGCCGATTCGTGCGCTTTCTCGGCGGTCGGCTCCGACGCCGCGCGCATGCCTGCCGACTTCCGTGCGGTCTACGAGCAGGAGTTGCGCAAATCGCTCAACGCGATGGGTGGACGCCCCGTGGACGCGACCCAGGAACACGAACTCTACGACGAAGCCATTGCGACCCTGGCCTTGTGTATCGGCGGACTCGTACTGTCTCGAGCAGTGGAATCGGAGTCCTTCTCGTCGCGGATTCTTCGGGTGTGCCGCAATGCCGCGGCGAGAATGGGCGCCGCAGTCGATGAACCGAACGAGGGCGGAGAGGGAGACAAGGCATGAATTATCAGAACTGCCGTTTCGAATTGCGGGACAACGTAGCGTGGATCACGCTGGACCGCCCGGAAAGTCTCAATGCGCTGAATACGACCATGGCGAAAGAGCTTCTCGCCATTGCCAACCGGTGCCTCGTGGACGACTCGATCCGGTCGGTGGTGTTGACCGGGTCCGGCGAGAGAGCGTTCTGCGCCGGAGGTGATGTGCACGCCTTCGCCGAAGACCCAGAGCACATCGAACTGCTCATCACGCAGATAACCACCGATCTGCATGCGGCGATCTCACGCTTCGCATGGATGGACGCACCGGTGATCGCTATGGTCAACGGTGTTGCTGCAGGTGCCGGTTTGAGTTTGACCGCCTGTTGCGACCTCGCGATCGCCGCCGACACCGCACGCTTTTCCAGTGCCTACACCCGGATCGGATTCACCCCTGATGGCAGCTCGACGTATTTCCTGCCACGGTTGATCGGACACCGTCGAGCGGCCGAGCTCTTTCTCACCAACCGTGAGCTCTCGGCGCACGAAGCGCTGGATTGGGGATTGCTGAACCAGGTGGTGGGGCCGGAGCAGCTTCGTGACACCGTCGCTGCCGTGGCCGATCGGCTCGCGCGTGGGTCGGCCCAGGCGCACGGTGGGGTGAAGAGGCTGCTGATGATGTCCTCGACCGACAGTCTGGAATCGCAAATGGAGCGCGAGACACGGCAACTCGTGCATGCCAGCGGAAGCCCTGACGGCCGTGAAGGAGTTCGAGCTTTCGTGCACCATCGCAAACCTGCCTTCAACGGACAGTGATCATAGGAGATCCTCGAATGACCCACAGCACAGCGCCTTTCGCGGAGAAAAAGTTCTCGGACATCCGCGGACAGCGCATGGCCTATATCGATGAGGGGGAGGGCGACGCCATTGTTTTCCAACATGGCAATCCCACATCGTCATATCTGTGGCGCAATGTCATGCCTCACTGTCGTGATCTGGGGCGGCTGGTGGCCTGCGACCTCATCGGTATGGGAGATTCCAGCAAGCTTCTGGAGTCCGGTCCCGACCGGTACACCTTCGCCGAGCACCGGGATCATCTGTTCGATCTGTGGGATTCGCTCGATCTCGGCGACAACGTCGTGCTGGTGCTCCACGACTGGGGGTCGGCTCTGGGGTTCGATTGGGCAAACCAGCACCGCGATCGGATCCGGGGCATCGTCTACATGGAAAGCCTCGTCATGCCGATAACCTGGGATCAGTGGCCGGAGGAAGCGCGCGGCGTGTTCCAGGCCTTCCGATCACCTGTCGGTGACCAGTTGGTGTTGGAGAAGAACATCTTCGTCGAGAACGTCCTTCCCGCGTCGGTGCTTCGACCGATGAGCGATGCCGAGATGGCCGAGTACCGGCGGCCATTCGCGTCGCCGGGTGAGGACCGTCGACCCACCTTGACGTGGCCGCGCCAGCTACCGATAGCGGGCGAGCCGAAAGAGGTTGTCGACGTGGTCGACAGCTACGGAAGCTGGCTGAGCACAAGCGATATCCCGAAGTTGTTCATCAACGCAGAGCCGGGTTCCGTCCTCACCGGAGCGCCACGCGATTTCTGCCGCACCTGGCCCAATCAGCGCGAAATCACCGTGCCCGGATCACATTTCATCCAAGAAGACAGTCCCGACGAGATCGGCGCCGCGATAGCGGAATTCGTCGCAGAAGTGCGCGGCTGAAAGACCCGATCGGGATCGGCGGCGGCCACCGCCGATCCCAGGGCCGCGTATGTCCGGTCAACGGCCAATGCTGTGGTTTCCCGCTTCGACCAGGCCACTTTCGTAGGCGAAGACCACGATCTGAGCGCGGTCGCGCAGGCCGAGCTTGGTGAGGATGCTCGATACGTGGGACTTGACCGTGGCGGCGCCGATGAACAGGTTCGCGGCGATCTCGGCGTTGCTGGCTCCGCGCGCAACGGCGACCACGACGTCGCGTTCCCGGTCGCTGAGCCGTTGGAGGCGACGTGCGACGGTGGTGTCGATACTCAGACGTTGGGCGAATCGGCCGATCAAGCGCCGAGTGATCGAGGGCGCGAACAGCGCTCCGCCATCGGCCACGGTGCGGACGGCCGCGGCCAACTGGTCGGCGGGCATGTCCTTGAGCACGAATGCGCTGGCGCCGGCGCGCAGAGCCCGATAGACGTACTCGTCCGGATCGAAGGTGGTCAGGATGAGCACCCGGACATCCCAATCCGCCTCCGCCATGATGGTGGCGGTGGCCTCGAGGCCATCCATTTCGGGCATCCGGATGTCCATCAGAATCACATCCGGACGATGCCGCTGTGCTGCGTCGATCGCTGCGCGGCCGGTGTCTGCTTCGGCCACCACCTCGATGTCGGGATGCACCCCCAGCACCATGGTGAAACCAGTGCGGACCAGTGCATGATCGTCGACCACGACGACGCGGATGCTCACGCTGGAAAGCCCCTCGCCGCGAGTCGATGCGCCGCGAGACGACGTGCCGCGAGACGATGTGCACAGCTCACTGCGGTGGCCCTCCTGTGGGTAGTTCGGCGCGCACCCGGAAACCGCAGCCCGGCCGCGGCCCCGCATCCAGGCTGCCACCCAACAGTAGGGCCCGTTCGCGCATCCCGATGATCCCATGGCCGGGCACACGTGTGTCGGTGACCGGATCGGTGCGGGTCTCGGAGCCGTCGTCGACTACCTCGATGCAGATGCCCCGACCACATGCGGTGGAGCGCACGTGCACCTCGGTGCGGGTTCGCGGGCCGCTGTGTTTGAGCACATTGGTCAATGCCTCCTGCACGATGCGATAGGCCGACAGTTCGACGCGTGCGGCGAGCGGAGCCACGACCTCGTCGATCGTCACCGAAACCTCGAGGCCGGCCCGACGCACCTCCTGCACCAAGTCGGGCAGGTCCGCCAGACCGGGTTGGGGACCGAGGCCGTCGTGCTCGACACTGTCCCGGTCGAGGTCCGGCCGCAACACTCCCAGCAGGTGGCGCAGTTCGTCCAGTGCTTGGCGGCCCGCGTCCTCGACTGCCGCCATCGCCTGGTGGGCGGCTTCGGGGTCATGGGCGGCCACGACTTTGGCAGCGCCTGCCTGCACCGTCATCATGCTCACTCGATGGGCGACCACATCGTGGAGTTCACGCGCGATCCGGGTACGCTCCTCGGTGCGAATTCGCTGCTCCTCGGCCGCATGTTCGCGGCGCAGTCGTCCAGCGCGTTCGGCGCGCAGCCGTAGGCGTCGGCCGACGTACCACGCCGATTCCATGACGACGACCCCCGCGGCGATCTGTGCGACCGCGGTCCGCGCGAGCAGGCCATCGAGGACGACCACGAGGAGTACTCCTGCGACGGCGACGTAGCTCCATCGCAGGTCTTGCGCGTACCGTCCAGTGCTGTAGAGCGCAACCATCGCTATGGCTCCGAGGGTCGCATGATCGGCGCTCGAGGCCACGATCGCCCAGGCCACAAGGGCCACCACCATGACGCGCCCGGATGAACTGCGCCGCCAGAACAGCGCTGTCGCGGCGACAGCGGACACCACTAGTACGTCGATCGGTACCGAACCGATCGGTCGCAGCGCAATCGCGTCGCCCGGCCGGTCCTCGACCTGCACGACCAGCATGAATGTCACCAACGCCAGGATCGCGTCGCAGATGCGGGGCCAGCGGGCGAACGGACCACGGAATCGCTCCGCGCCCAGCGACCCGGAGAACGGGAGTGTGGTGCGGCCGGTCATCGCCCCGAGACCGGAGCGTTCGTGCCGCGAGACGAATCGATGCGCATCAGGCAAAGGTAGGTCAACCGGGCCGGGCAGTCATCACACCCCGTGCGGATACCTCCTCCGCCGTCTGGGGGATCGACGCCGCGTCGCAGCCCGACCCGCGGGGGACAGCGAATGCTCGCGCGGCGGGCGATACGGACGGTCGGCGCAGCAACGATGGATTGTGCCGAGCAACCGCCCCCGAACAGGACGGGCGATGACGCATCCGAAAGGTGAGCAGCCCATGAAAGCGATCGTTCAGGCCGAATACGGCGCACCGGCAGAGGTTTTGCAGCTTCGTGACATCGACCTACCCACGCCGGAGGCCGACTCGGTGGTGGTCCGGGTGCACGCGACCTCGGTGAACCCTGCCGACTGGCACGTGATCAGAGGCGTTCCCCACATTGCCCGCTTGCAGGTAGGGCTGCGGCGACCGAACTACACGGTGCCCGGTTGTGACGTGGCCGGGCAGGTGGAATCGGTGGGTGCCGATGTCACCGGGTTTCGGCCCGGAGACGAGGTTTTCGGTAGTCCATTCCTCCGCGGTTTCGGCGCCTTCGCCGAGTATGTCTCCATTCCGGCGGATCGGTTGGCGCACAAGCCCGCAAATCTTTCGTTCGAGCAGGCCGCGACCGTGCCCCTGGCGGCGAGCACAGCTCTGCAGGGACTGCGCGATCATGCCGGGGTCGATGTGGGCACGAGCGTACTGATCGTCGGTGCGGCGGGCGGCGTCGGCACATTCGCGGTGCAGCTCGCCAAACAGTGGGGCGCCGAGGTGACCGGGGTATGTGGCACGGGCAATGTCGAGCTGGTTCGATCCCTCGGCGCGGACCACGTCATCGACTACACCCGAGTGGATTTCACTCGCGGCGAGCACCGCTACGATGCGGTGTTCCAGGTGTCGGGAACGCATTCCGCATCGGATTACCTGCGGATACTTGCTCCTGACGGCACACTGGTGCTGGCCGGCGGTGACTCGGACAACCGCTGGATCGGACCGATGGGCCGTCTGCTGACCGCAAGACTGATGTCTTCGTTCGTGAGCCAACGCCTCACGAGCTTCACCGTCGCGCCGAATGCGGAGGATCTGGTGGTGCTGCGGGAGGCTATCGAAGCGGGCGCAGTGAACCCAGTGATCGATCGTAGTTACCTGTTCGACGAACTGCCCGCGGCCATAGGCTATCTGGAGCGAGGGCATGCCCGCGGCAAGATCGTAGTCGCGGTGAAGTAATCCTAATGGCGGGCAGTGCGCCCGCCGCAGGGAGCTGGACGGTCAGTACGCCCGACCGAACAGGACGCGCTTGTCGTACGCCGATCGATTGCCGCACCGTATGCAGGCGCCGGCCTCGGCATGCCCGTCGAGGGGAATGCAGCGCGGTGTGGCCGCCGTTTCCGCTTTGATCTGGTTCTCGCACTCTGGATCACCGCAATGCAGTACGAGCGCCCAGCCCGTTGCGACAGCGGCAGTGAATGCCTCCCACGAGTCCACGGTGACGGTGTGGCTGTCGCGGAACTGGGTTGCTCGTTCCAACAGCAAGTCGTGGTAGTCGTCCAACAGGCCCGGAATCTTTTCCGGCGCAGTCTGCAACGAGATCGGCTGCTTGCCTTCTTCACCGAGGCGCTTGACCAGAACAGCGGTCCCGGCTTCCAGGTCGCGTGGCCCGAGTTCGAGTCGCAGCGGGACACCGCGCTGCTCCCACTCGTTGTACTTCCATCCAGGAGTCAGCTGGGGACGAGCATCGACATGGACCCGGACGCCTGCCGCCTTCAGGCGGGAGGCGAGTTCGTGTGCCGCATCGTGGACTCGAGCGGCCTTGTCACCACGGGCGATCGGCACGATCACGACCTGGTGTGGGGCCAATCGCGGCGGCAACACCAGACCGCGGTCGTCGCCATGGGCCATGACGATCCCGCCGAGCATCCGCGTGCTCATTCCCCACGACGTCGTGTGGGTGTATGCCTCGCGCTCCTCGGAGGTGGTGTAGCGGATGTCGAACGCGCGCGCGAAGTTCTCGCCCATGTAGTGAGATGTTCCCGCCTGCAGCGCTTTCCCATCGCGCATCATCGCTTCGATGGTGAAGGTCTGCACCGCGCCGGCAAAGCGCTCACCGGGTGTCTTTTCTCCGGGCACCACCGGGATCGCGGCCATGTCGCGAGCGAAGTCGGTGTAGAACCCGAGTGCGAGCATGGTCTCGCGCACCGCGTCGGCCTCGTCGACGTGAGCGGTATGGCCTTCCTGCCACAAGAATTCGGTGGTGCGCAGCAGCATCCTCGGACGCAGCTCCCACCGCACGACATTGGCCCACTGGTTGAGCAGGAGCGGAAGATCGCGGTGCGAGCTGATCCATTTGGCCATCATCTCGCCGATGACCGTCTCCGATGTGGGCCGCACGACCAGCGGCTCGTCGAGGTCCTTGCCACCGGCGTGGGTGACGACCGCCAGTTCGGGCGAGAACCCTTCGACATGGTCGGCTTCCCGTTCGAGGTAGTTCTCCGGGATCAGCAACGGGAAGTAGGCGTTCTCGTGGCCGGTCTCCTTGATCCGGCGATCCAGGTCGGCTTGGAGCAACTCCCAGATTCGGTACCCGTAGGGGCGAAGAACCATCGTCCCCTTGGCAGGCCCACGGTCGACCAGTCCTGCCTTGGCCACGACCTCGTTGTACCAGGCGGAGAAGTCCTCGTCCTGGGAGGTCAAGCCTTGCTCGTTGCGTCCCATGGCCGGGCAGTTTACCCACGCAGGCGCCGGTCGCGAACATCCGCCCGGCGTCCGGTTCGCCGAGGTGGCAGGCGCCCGACATCGGGAGCCGACGTCGCCCACCTCGGTTGCGCAATCAGCGCGACTTCTCGCCGTACACGTAGTCTCGGTGTGGTTTGGCATGGTCGAGAGAAGGGCGTCACGTGCAGGAAGAAGTGGAAAGCACACGGGGTCCGGCATGCTCGAGTTGAGTGGCATCCTCGGTGTTGCACTGGTGTCCCTGGGAATGGTGCTCACCCCCGGACCGAATATGATGTACCTCGTCTCCCGCAGTATCACCCAGGGACGGCGGGCCGGAATCGTTTCCCTCGGTGGGGTCGCTGTCGGGTTCTTGGTGTATCTGCTGCTGGCAAATCTCGGGCTGTCGGTCGTCTTCACCGCAGTGCCGCAGGTGTACTTCGCCATCAAAGTGCTCGGCGCATGTTATCTGGCCTATCTCGCGTGGAATGCCGTGAAACCCGGAGGCATGTCCGTATTCGCTCCGCAGAGCACGGCGCACGATTCTGCGCGCAAGCTGTTCACGATGGGCCTTATGACGAATCTGCTCAATCCGAAGATCGCGGTCATGTATCTGTCGCTCATTCCGCAGTTCATCGATCTGGAAGCCGGGCATGTGCTGGTCCAAGGCTTTCTGCTCGGCTCGATTCAGATCGCGGTGAGTGTCGTTGTCAACCTGACCATCGTGTTCGCGGCTGGGGCCATTGCCGTCTTCTTGTCTCGTCGTCCCGCCTGGCTGAAAGTGCAGCGCTACGTGATGGGGGCGGTGTTGGGTGGGTTGGCCGTTTCACTGGCCACCGATACCTCGAAGCCGGCCAAGGCCGGCTGATCTAGCCCGACGACCAGCGTGGTCCTTCGATGAGCGTGTCGGTGACCCATCGTGCGATGCCGGCGGGGTACGGCGCCGGCAGTCCGAGGACGATATGGCCGAAGCCGGCGGCGATCGCCGTGGCGATCGCATCCCGGGTGGTGCTGGGTTCGGTGTAGGAGACCGGCAGGTGAATCGAGCGCACGATGGAGGCGGGATCGCGACCGATGTCCGTGCAGTAGCGGTCGAGCAATGCGCTACGACGCACGGCGTCGTCGATGTCGCCTCCAGGGATGTTCCATAGATCGGCATGCTCGGCGGCGACACGCAGCGTCGGAGCCGAACCTCCGCCGATCATGATCGGCGGATGGGGGCGTTGGACGGGTTTGGGGTTACCGAAGGCACCGGTGAGCTGGGTGTAGGCGCCATGGAAGTCGAACGGTTCGGTCTCGGTCCACAAACGCCTGATCAGTGTGCACGCTTCGGCGAAGCTACCCATGGCGTGGGCCGGGTCGTGGAACGGCAGGCCGTGTGCTTCGTATTCGCGCTTGGCCAGCGGGTGCCCGGGGCGTGATCCCACGCCGATGCCGAAGTCCAGCCGGCCGCCGGAGATGATGTCCACGTTCGCAGCGATCTTGGCCAGCACGGCGGGCGGGCGGAAGCGATTGCTGGTCACGAGCAGGCCCAGGCGCACCCGTCGAGTGTGCGCGGCGAGGGCCGAGAGTAGTGTCCAGCCCTCGTGGGTCGGCCCGTCCGGGTCGCCGGCGATCGGCATGAGGTGGTCGAAGAGCCACGCGTGTTCGATCTCCGGTATGCCGTCCGCTTCGCGCCAGACCCGCAGGATGTCGTGGTAGTCGACCTGCATTGGTGCGGTCATGATCCCGAAGCTCGGCCGAGGTGTGTGCGTCACGAGTCGGCTCGTCCTTTCGGCGGTCGAGCTGTCAGCGGCGCCGCTGGGACGCGTCGAGCAGGGCGGGTGGTGTGTCGTGCTTCTCGTGCGGAGCGAGGTCGACACCGGGAGCGACGATCGCATCGATGGCGTCGAGCACGTCGGCAGATAGCACGGTGTCCGCGGCAGCGAGCTGCGGGCGCAGGTGATCCATGGTGCGGGGACCGATGATCGCGCTGGTCACGGCGCGGTGCGCGGTGACGAAACCGAGCGCGAGCTGGATCAAGGTCATGCCCGACTCATCGGCGAGCGCGGCCAATCGTTCGACCGCTGCCATCTTGGCCCGATTGGAGGCAATCGTGGTGTCGAAGCGGTCGGGCATGAAGGTCGAACGGTTGGTCGTGATCGCACGGCCCTCCCGGATTGCGCCCGACAGCCAGCCCGAGGCCAGCGGGCTCCACGCGAGCACACCGAGTCCGTACTCCTCGGCCACGGGGAGCACGTGCGCCTCGACGGCACGCTGCAGGATCGAGTAGTTGGGCTGCTCGGTGACGTAGCGGCTCAGGTGGTACTTCCGGGCCGCCCACTGGGCTTGCACGATCCGGTACGCCGGGAAGGTCGAGGACCCGAAGTAGCGGATCTTTCCCGCGCGCTGCAGGTCGGTCAACGCCGACAGCGTCTCTTCGTCGCTGGTGCGCGGATCCCATCGGTGGATCTGGTAGACATCGACATGGTCGACGCCCAGCCGGCGCAGGCTGTTGTCCAAAGCGGTGACCAACCAGCGCCGGGAACCGCCCCGGTGATTGCGTTCGTCGCCCATCGGCATGCTCGCCTTCGTGGCCAGCACGATGTCGTCGCGGCGTGTGGCGATCGCCTTGCCGACCATATGCTCCGATTCCCCATGGCCGTACCAGTCGGCGGTGTCTATCAGGTTGATCCCCCCGTCCAACGCGGAATCCACCAGGGCGGTGGCCTCGTCTTGGGTGGTGTGTCCCAAGCTGCCGAAGTTCATCGCGCCGAGCGCGAGGGTGCTGACCTGCACGCCAGTACGGCCGAAGGTGCGGTACTGCATGAGCTGTTTCTCCTTGACGAGTGCGGCGAGTCGGATCGGTGTCGGTCCGACTGGTCTGACTTCCTGACCAAGCGGAGCTATGTTCCGACAAAGTATATACGGAGCGCTGCTCCATTTTGCAAGTGGTCGTGACCCTCGTTTTGGCTGCCGGACCGAGGTTTTCGTGCTTGGAAGCTAGGTGGTTGCGGTATCCCTGTCAGAAGGGTGCGAGCAGGACATCGTCGACCAATCGCAAGAACTCGCGATCGATGGCTGCAGGATCCTCGGCAGTGAAGTAGCGCATGACGAATCCTTGCAGTGCGGTGAGACCGACGACCGAACGCGTCGCGGCGATGTCGGGCGGCATGCCGACAGCCAGCAGACGCGCTTCGAAATTGTGAATCAACTGCGAAAGGGTTTGCGCGGTGTATGCAGCGTACGGGCTGTCTTGTGCGCAGGCTGCGCCGAAGACCTGTTCCAGGATGCGCACACCGACGCGCCGCTCTCCTCGGGTGATCGATTCCCAGTCGGCCAGTATGTAGGCACGCAGGTCTGCCAGCGAGGTGGAGATTTCGGGGTCCGGAACGAATTGGCGCTGCTCGTGGGCAAGGATGTCGAGGATCAGTTGCTCCTGGGACCCGAAATAGTAGATCAGCATTCGCGCACTGGTGCCGACCTGTGCGGCCAGTGATCGCAGCGACGTGTCGACAACGCCCGTCCCAGAAAGGACCTCGGATGCCTGCCTGAGCAGTGCAGCACGCTTCTGCGAGTCGGTCCGGCTTGTCACGGTTTGACTGTAACAAGTGTTTCAACTAGATCTTTGATCCGTGACGGGGACACGGTATCGCTCAGCGATACGACGAGCGGGTACGCAGAACTGCCAACCAGCCATCGGGAAGGCTCGGCCGTGACCGTAACTCAGAGCAGGGAACGCCTACCGAACGCGGTTCGAACGCAGGTGGCAACAGACTCTGGTCGGTGGTGGCGCCGAATTGCCTTCGCTGCAGGTGTGATCGGCGCTCTGTTGGCTGTGGCGGTGCCATTTCTTCCGGTGCATCAAGAGCAAGCGTCGTTCTCGTGGCCGCAGGCCGAGCAGGCGAGCAACGTCACAGCGCCACTGGTGTCGTATTCGCCGACGAAACTGACAGTCGATGTCCCGTGTGCCGCAACGACAGACCTCGGTCGGTCCGGTGGCACCGTGGTGTCGACCGTGCCGCCGCAGTCCGGGAAGGCCTCGCAATACGGGCTGAATGTGGTGGTCCGGTCGGAACAAGGCGTCGATCGACTGCAGGTGGTGCTGCGTGATCGGACCCTGCTCGATACACCGGTGGCTGGTTTGCCGCTGGGCTGTCGGGTGGCGATCGTGTCCGATAGCACCCGCACCAGCGTAAACGTCGGAATCGGCGAGACTGTGACGGTTCAGGGAGATGTCCGGCCGCAGTTGGTCGGGCTCTTCACGGATCTACTCGATCCGGCTGCGGCGGGCGTGCGCGTCGACGTGGAGGTCGATTCACGGTTCACGACCTCACCCACGGTCTGGAAGTTGGTCGCGATCTTCGCAGCCCTGATCGCCACGGTACTGGCGTTGTGGGCGTTGCATCGGCTCGATTGCCTCGACGGTCGCCGCAACCGGGTGCTTCCCAGCCGCTGGTGGAAGCCCCGGCTGGTGGACAGCGTGATCATCGGGACTCTGGTGTTGTGGTACTTCATCGGCGCGGGCACCGCCGATGACGGCTATATCCTCGGAATGGCTCGAACCGCCGGGCACGCAGGCTATCTGGCCAACTACTTCGCGTATTTCGGCGTGCCCGAGACGCCGATCGGCATCCCGTACGACTACCTGTTCGGCATGCTGGCACAGATTTCGACCGCGAGTATCGTGGTCCGACTGCCGGAATTGATCATCGCTGTGGTGTGCTGGCTGCTGATCAGCCGTGAGGTGGTACCGCGGCTGGGTATTGCGGCTCGAACCGAGCGGGCAGCGATCTGGGCGGGCGGCCTGCTGTTCTTGGCCTTCTGGTTGCCCTACAACAACGGTCTGCGCCCCGAGCCCGCTGTGGCGCTGGGGGTATTGCTGACCTGGGTGTCGATGGAACGTGCGCTGGCAACCAAGCGGTTGGCACCGGCCGCGGTGGCGCTGATCCCGGCTGCTCTGGCAATCGTCACCAATCCTGCCGGATTGATCTGTTTCGCGGCGCTGTTGGCCGGTGCACGCCCACTGGTGCAGATCATCGTCGACCGGGCCCGCAGCTACGGCTACCCGGCTCTGGCCGCGCCTGCCCTGGCATCGGGTCTGGTCGTGCTGACGATCGTATTCGTGGGTCAGCCGATTTCCGCCGTCGCCACGATGTATCGGGCGCACAAGGTCGTCGGCCCGAATATGCCATGGTACGACGAATACCTGGTATATCAGAATCTGTTCCAGCCGATGCCGGACGGTTCGTTGGCACGACGATTCGCCATGTTGACGCTGTTGCTGGCCATTGGTGTCGCGGTGCTGGCGTTGATGCGCCGCGGTGGCCGAATCCCGGGCCTGGCTGTGGGGCCGACCCGGCGGATCGTGGGCACGACGATCGCCGCAATTGTGCTGATGACCTTCTCTCCCACGAAATTCACCCATCACCTCGGTGTTTTCGCCGGACTCGCCGGTGCGGTGGCCGTGGTCGCCGCGGTCGTGGTCGGCCCTCGGGTGATTCGATCGTCACGCAACCGCGCGCTGTTCGCCGCCGCTGTACTCGCGGTACTGGCCATGTCGTTCGCCAGCTCCAACAGTTGGTGGTACGTAGCCAGCTACAAGATCCCCTGGTGGGACAAACCGGTTTCGATTCACGGAATCTCCATCGGCACAGTTTTTCTCGCATTCTCGCTACTCACCGTTGCTGTGGCAGGGTGGCAACACATCCGTGAACCGTTCCGCCGCGAACGACGACCGGCCCGCAGACGGCTGCCGATGCTCACCGTGGCCATCGCCCTGGTGGTGCTGTTCGAAGTGGTCTCGTTCGTGAAGGCTGCGATCAGCCAATACCCGGCCTACTCGATAGCGAAGTCGAACCTGGCCGCGCTCGGTGGGCAACCCTGCGCACTGGCGAACGACGTGCTCGTGGAGACGGACCCGAATGCCGGTGTCCTCGAGCCACTTTCTGGCGATCCCGCCACGGCGCTCGGCGCTGGAACCAATGACGGATTCACCGCCGATGGGTTGAATCTGGTCGACCTGATCCCCGATGCGTCGAACGCGGCGGCCGCCTCGGTCGGACAATCGCTGGGCAGCAGCGGCACGACCACCAAGACGGAGACCGATAGTCGTTCGGGTCTCGACGACACGGCCCGAACGGGTATCAACGGCAGTGCCATCCCGCTTCCCTTCGATCTTGATCCGGCAACCACACCGGTGCTCGGCAGCTACGGCAATCCCGGCACCCAGAAGGGCTTGGTCTCCGGGTGGTACCGATTGCCCGATCCACAGACCCACACTCGCGGCGAGATCATCGCCATCGCAGCCGCCGGCCGCATTGCCTCGACCGACCTCGACGACATGCCGGTGCCGGGCCAAAGCGTCCAGATCGAATTCGGTGTCGTGGGAGAGGACGCCGTGCGATCCCTGGGACGGATAACACCCGACGACGTCAACGTGCTCCAACCTTCCTGGAGAAATCTGCGAGTACCGTTGAACCGATTGCCGATCCAGGCTGATGCCGTCCGTATCGTCGCTTCGGTCGACAGCGCCGATACTCGGCAATGGGTGGCGGTGACTCCACCACGTGTGCCACGGCTGCAGACCCTCGGTTCGCTGGTCGGCAACTCCACACCGGTGCTTCTCGATTGGCTTGTCGGCCTGCAGTTCCCGTGCCAACAGCCGATGCGGCATCGCGCCGGGGTGGCCGAGGTGCCCGAATACCGCATCACTCCCGGGTTCGCTGCCACGATTATGACCAGCAACTGGCAGAGCCACACTTCGGGTGGGCCGCTCGGCTACACCGATCTGCTGACCCGAGCCGAGGTCATGCCTTCCTATCTGCGTGACGACTGGAGGCGCGACTGGGGTCGGATCCAGAAACTGGTGCCGTACTACCCGACGGCCGATGCGGCGCGGTTGGACATCACAGACGTCGAGCGCTCCGGACTGTGGAGTCCAGGACCGATGAACTTCGCGATCAGATAGGAGCGCGTGATCGGGACCGCGAACAGCGTTGGGCGCGAAACTGAGCACAGGCGCTCGAACTTCATCATCTCTGTTGCGGCGCAGATGTGCGCATCTGCTTCGGTTTTGTTCCTCTCTGGGTGGTGCTGAGAAGGTAGAAGAGGCGGTGCAACGAGAATCCGGGTAGGTACGCGCCCGCGAGGGCTCCTCCGATGCGGCCCAGGGTGAGTGGGTCGCGGTAAGCCAAATGGCTGAATCCCATTTCGGGGAGAAGTTTGTCGGCTACCCATTGTTCCGACAGGGCGGTGATGCTCTGGCGAGCGGTCGGTGGCAGTTCGTCCCACTGACACCAGGTAGCGCTGACACGGTCGCGGTGGGACCCTGGGCTACTGCATCCCTGCGGATATGCCCAGGAGTCCGGTGTATTCCCCACCCGGTCTGCGAACAACGAAACATCGAGGGAATCCACGTACTACAAGAATGCAAAATTCACACACCAAAGATGAAAGGCGCACGATTCACTGGATCGCCTGCTGTTCAGAGCAACTCGGCGCGACCGATAGAACAACGCACAAGTATTCCTGTCTGTGCTATCCGGCTCAGGATCGGCACGAGTCGAGAAAAATGGATCGGCAATGGCCACGCTCATCAGCGGTGGTCCGAAATCGAAATCGGTTGGTCAATAATGCAGTTCGTTGGAGAACGAGACTACCTCGACCTCGGAAATCTCCTGGCGAGATTGCCTCGACCCTCAGAGATCTCTTAGCCATCTCTTAGGGGGACTGCTTCGACCTCAGGAATCTCTTGGTGGAGCAAAAGTCGATTTTGGGCTTGTCACCTTTCCTGCGCAGGATCCTTCGGATACCCAAGCCGAGAGCAGTCAGGGCAATAACGAGCATTGTTTCTTCCCAACGTGATTGGAGAGGAGCGCTAGTCGAGGCTCCACGCAGCAACGTTAACCGGCAGTCGTTTTTGCGTCAATGATGAGTATTGTCTGGTTCAATTGAGGTGATGACACAGCCGAGTGCGTATCGTGAACAACGGAAGTCGCCATCACGATAGGCTTCGCGGTTCTCACCGCGTGGGAGATACTTTGGAGTTACTCAGGAGTGTGACCCTGTTGCGTTCGGTGTAGGCGATCGGCATGTCGAACTATGCTGCGTCGGTTTCGGGGGGCGTTGGACCAGGGAATCGGCTTACCAGGCAGCCTTTCTCATGTGAAAGGACCGTGGCGCATGTGCCCTGCGGCTTTATTTTGCTGTGACAGAACATCATTGGGCGCTCATTTCGACCGTCTGTCTTGCCCCATAGCGATGCCGAATCGGCGACGAATACGTCGGGATGTCACGGTGGGGCGACACAGTAAGAGGGTGTGGGGCGCACGTTGGTGGTGTGATGCGTAGGACGGGGTGGGCCGCGTCCGTTCGGGTGACCCGCTGCGACGCCGACGCGGCGTGGCCTCGGCTGGTCGAGGGCGGGCAGTTGGCTCGCGGATTCGACGGCACGATCACCTACGGCAGCTCGGTCGGTCCGACCACTGTGCAGTGGCTGCCGCGTCGGGGCGCCGAGGGCGATCCGGGTCGGGGGCGAGCGATCGAGGGGCTGGTCCGTCCGGCATCACAGTTATCGGCCGTCTCTGATCGGCGGGCAGGCGCCGAAGCACGAAAACGGGCACAGCCCCCACGGTCATTGTGCGCGAGAGGGGACTTGAACCCCATGCAACTCGCTGCTGAAACGCCGTGAACAGCGCCAGAACGCTCGGGAGTGGATGGCCGCGCTTCGTACGACCTGGGACTTTAGTGGCCCCCGTTGACGGCGTCAACGCGGTCAACGACCGAATGGGAGGTTTCTCCGCTCCCACCTAGAACACGTTGCTGTTATGGTCGGGCGACGTCAATCTGATCAGGGAGGGGCCGCCATGCCGTACGTGACCACCGACGACGGAGCCCGAATTCACTACCGCGACACCGGCGGCGGCGGGTATGCGGTAGTGCTGATGCACGGAATTTTTCTGGACACCGATATGTGGGCGCCACAGGAAGCGTCTCTTGCACCCGACTATCGCGTAATCTCCATCGATGCCCGCGGCCACGGCCTCACCGAGGACCCGGACACCCCCTTCGACTACTGGCGGTTGGCTTGGGACGTTTGGGCCGTTGTCGACCACCTCAAGCTGGACAAGATCGTTGCGGGTGGTCTCTTCCAAGGTGGCTGGATAGCATTGCGGATGGCTCTGTTGTATCCCAGCCGTGTACGCGGCCTGATCCTGATCGGCTCGAGAGCCGATGCTTATGAGGTAGATGAGCGGGTAGCGTACGAGCAGATCCTCATGGACACCTGGATCCTCGGCGACACGCCGATGGAGGCTGTTGCGGCACCTATCGCGGCCCAGTTGATCGGGGGCGATCGGGAGGGCCACCGGCGGGTGTGGCTGGACAAGTGGAACGCAGGGGATCGGCGGCGGTTGAGACTGGCCGGGCGGGCCTTGATCGATCGCGAGGGCATCGAGCACATGATCAAGGACATCACTGCTCCCGCGCTGCTGATGCACGGCAGTGGTGACCAAGTTTTCACTCCCGCTCGGACCGCTGCGCTAGCTCAGCAGCTTGGCGGCCCGACTCAGGTGGAAACAATTGACGAGATCGGTGCCGCCCACGCAGTGACCTGGACGCACCCTGAGTTGACCGATCCGCTGATCCTGACGTGGCTCGACAGTCTGCCGTCCTAACTCTCACGTTGGGAAGTCGACGACCAGTAGCCCTGATGCTGTGGGGATCAGCGCCTCGCGCAGCGTGACCATCTGCTCCATCGACGGTGACCAGATGCGCCGCGTCGCGCTCGCGGGTCTTTGCGCGTGGACAATCCACGACTCCCAGATGCGGCGGAATTCGGGCCGTGGTATCAAATCGCCGACAATGTCGGCGGCTGCGCCGTGGCCGTCGGCGGTGACGAGAGAGTAGCGAAGGCTGCCCACGGTATCCGCGGCCAGCTTTTGCCAGTCCGGCATCACCAGCTTGGAACGACCGTCGAGGAACATCCAGTGCGGCAGACTGTCCGCGACGCTTAAGCCGGGCATAAGCTCGCGATATTGTTCGTTGGCAGCGGCGATCTTCCAGTTAACTAGATATGCGGCGGGGACTGGAGACACGTATTCCAGTAGGGAAGCGATGTCGCCTACGGCGGCCACGTCGGCGAGTGCTGCTGTCGGATTGCCTGCGAGTGCTGACATGTACGCGCGCTCGTGGTCGTTGTCGCACAGTATATTTGCCAGATTCTCCACGATGTTTTCCTGGTAGTCGGCGTCAGCGCCCTGTTCGATGCGCTGTACCGTGCTGAGGCCGACGCACGCGATCTGCGCCATGCGCCGTTGTGTCCATCCCCGACGACTTCGGAGGCGTTTGACATACATACCCAGGGTCGGAGTTTGGAGTCTAGAAATCATAGGGCAACTTCCCTTGGTCACTCAGCTACTCACTCCGAGAGTAGTTGTGGATCAGCTACTCACAGTGTGAGTAGCTGAAAAGGCGCTCTGCGCTTGCAATCTGGGCAAATGCGGTGTTTGGATGTTGATCATGTAGTTGACCAGCGTTGATGCCGAAGCATTATTGCGTTGGCATGACGGAAGTCACTTGATGGTGAAGTCGGCATCGGGCAGGTTGCATAGCGGGACGCAACAAGAGGGGACTTGATGAGGGTATTGCGGAGCACCCACCTGCTGTGGGCGCCCGATGGGGATTTGGCCGCGATAGGGATCTATGTGAGTCGGGGAGCACTGGGGCCAGTACATGTCGAGAAGCACTCGACAGGGCGACTGATGACGCACGTCGGAAAACTCGATATTGGACCCGAGCAGGTGCGAGTGATCCCGTGCATGGACGCGAGTGAGCGAGACGAGGCGATCCTGTTCGGCGAAGCTGCACGGATCTTGCAGGAGCTGTGGGCATCGCCGAACTCAGACGATGATCCGACACAGCTGCGCTGGGTGTGGCGCCTCGCGCACCCGTGGGAGTGGCCTAGTGTTACCCGTTCCGTCGGGTGCTCTCAGTCCTTACTGCAGTGATGGTCCGTCGGTGTGATAGACCAGCGCAGTTTCAACTGGTGCAGGCATCCCTTCGGGGTGCGCGGGCGGGCGGGCCGCAATGGCGGCCAAGCGCATCAAGTCGTCGGGGTGAATATCGAAAGCGCGGGCGATCGCAGCCATATCGTTGAGGTCGAGCGGTAGCTCGCCACGTAACCGCGGTGCCAGGTGGTCGAGTTCCAGTCGTGCAGCTACTGCTAGATCCTCTATCGTCATGCCGCGGCGTGCGAGCTCGCCACGTATCCCAGCAGCGACTGACTGAGTAAACGAGTTCTGCTCCCCGAGTAGACGCTCCAACGTTTCCGACGACATTGCCCGCAGATCCGATTCCGGCAGATCTAGATGCTCGGCGGCTTCCACTCGGAATCGGGCGCCGCGCGCCAGATCCTCGACGTGCACACCGAGTACGTCAGCGATCAGTGCCATCTGGTCCATCGTGAGCACTGCCTGATCCAGCTCGAACTTGGTGTATGTCGAGCGCGCAAGTCCGGAGCGTTCGATCACCTCTCGCTGTGAAAGTCCGGCGTCGTTGCGCCGCCGGACTACTTCGTGGGCGAAGGCGCGGTTCCATGGCCCCCGTGGACGTGTGTATCCCATGAAAGGGAGTGTATCTCTACCTATGGAACAACTGACACCCTTGACAGATCCTTCTGTCTCCACTTCCGGTGCGTCTCCGCAGCTCTGGTGTTGAGTGTTTCATAGGTGGAGTAGAGAATCTGACTCCAATTGTTGCGCCTCCCATACGTGGAGACTAATCTTCCATACATGGAAGACAGCCTTGAGGCTTTCAGGGCGCATATCGCGGCCAACATCACGGTCGAGATGGAGCGCAGGGGGATCACCCAGCAGCAGTTGGCGCAGACCACTGGTATCTCTCCCCAGACCATGGGTCGCCGATTGCGTGGCGAATACCCCTTCACGACCGACGAGATCGGCATCCTTTCCCGCCTCTTCAAAGTCAGTGTCGAGGCTCTGGTCGCCCGGACGGGGCCGCAAGAGATCGCGTCATGACGGCGACCAGCGACGACCGCACCTACCCGCTGTCCGTAGCCGCCGAACGCATCGGCGCACCGAGTGAAGACTGGCTGCTTCGGAAAGTCCGTGCCCAGAAATTGCCCGCTCGCAAGATCGCCCGCGGCAACTGGCGCATGACCGAGAGCGACATCCTCGAGTCCATCCGTTTGCTCGCTAGCCCTGCCTTGACCATGCCTAACCCCATGAGCCTGACCCCAGGCAGCCGCCGCCGCCTCGGCAAGCGGTCCGCCTGACAGCTTCCCAGTTTCCCTTGCAGGAATGCCGACACCAGCGAGGGATCGCGTGCGCCGGAGAGGACCGCCGAGGACCCCTCACCTCGCTTTCCGGTGCACGCACCACACCACACCAGCATTAAAGATTGGAGGACCCCATGACCACCGTGCTCGCCGTGGCCGCACTGTGGTCACTCGTCGCCATCGCAGTTCTGCCCGTACTGCTCGCCCTCGTCGGGGCGGAGTCCAACGCGGCCCGACAGCTGCGGCGTATCACCGCGGTCTCGAGCATCCTGCTCGCTGCCATCGCCGTGACCCTCAGTGTGCGGCTGGCACCGGGTCCGCGACGAGCCTCAGAAACCGCGACGCCCGACACGAGTGATCTCGTGCCGGGCGCCATCCAAACCGTCACTTCAACCCAGCGCGCCGAGGTGGAGCTCGTCGCGCACGAAGTAACGAAGGGATTCTACCGATGACCAGTACCCTCGCGGACGCCGTCGCGTCCGAGGTGCACACCGCCGCAGTGACCAGGCTGCGTGAGATCTCCCGACACGCCCTCTGGCAGGGCGATACCGATATCGCGACCGAGCTCGACCAGCTCGCCGACGATCTTGAGGCCACGCACGACCGGATCGGCGGGGGTGCGCGATGAGCATCGTATTCGAGACCATCGGTACATGTACGGCGCGGGCTGTGCGTCGCGTCGAGGGCTACACGGCCGTAGCCAGGGGTCTGCACGGCAGGCTTGATGCCGACGTGTGCGTGTGTGATCAGCACATCGATCTCGGCGTCGACTACGTGACGGCGGCCGGACTCACCTCGTACATCTGCCCGCCGAACCCCGCCCTGGCCGAGCATCCGACAGTGTGCGGCACCGCCACCCGGTATACGTCGGCGGCGGTGCAGTGATGGGGCCGTACTGCCAGTACTGCGCCCTGCGCTGTTTCGTGCCCGACCCCAAGAGGCCCGGCTACATCCTCGCCACTTGCGCCAAGGGCATGGACAACGACCGCGACCAGATCGGATACGACATCGACCAGGCCAGGGCCGAAATCGGCGGTGCGCGATGAGCATTCCGTGCTACTTCGCTGACGGCACGCCCATGTCGGAGTCCACCGCCGACATGATCATGCGCGCCTTCGGGTGGCAGTCCGCCCACCACGCCGAGCGTGTGATCGGTGTCGCTGAGGAGCGCCGCCGGCGCGCGTACATCGTGAGCCATGCCGAGGCCACCGAGCACGGTGATGCCGCGTGATCATCACACTCTGCACCGTCGTCGTTTATCTCGTCCTGCTCCAGGCGGTCGTGTACCTCGGCGCGTCCGTGATCGGGCGCGCGCTCGCAGCGTGGTGTGCCCGCCGCTTCGGTATCGACCTCGACGAGGACCCCGGTACCGAGCTGCTCGACGATCCGGACGCCGAATGGGACCGCGCCCGCGATCGGGATCTCGACTATCAGGCGGGGGTGGCCTGAGTGAAGACCAGGCCAGTTGATACCGCGATCCCCACCTGGCGCGACCGCGCGGCTTGCCGCGATCACGACCCCGAGTTGTGGTTCCCGTTCCCGTCGCAGAGCTCCGCGGTGGTCCGGGCGGTCTGTGTCGACTGCCCGGTGCGCCGCGCCTGTGGTGCCGAGGCCCTGAGCACCGGCGAGGAGTATGGCATCCGCGCAGGATTCTCGATGGACGACGAGCGGGCCGCGTTGCGCGCCTTCCTCGATGTCACCAGCGGCCTGTGTGATACGTGCGGGCGAGAGATGCATGTCAAGATCAATCTCCGCACGTGTGCCGGGTGCCGCCGCATCGCTCGCGGCGACGCCGGCGACCATGAGGCCGTCCGCAAACACATCGTGTTCCTGCGCGAGGTCGCCGGAATGACGATCCTCGACATTGCCAACGGTGCGGGCGTCGCGCGGGCGACCGTCCGCGACATCGGCACCGGGGTCCGGACCGCGATCACGGCCGACACCGCATCGCGCATCCTCAGCGTCGAGCCGGTGGGGGTGAGGGCGTGACGCTGGCGCTCATCGAGCCGGGTCTGTACCCGGACGTGCCTGACGAGGAATACCACGCCGACCGTAACAGCCTGTCGTCGTCGGGTGCGCGCACGATCCTGTTCGATTCACCGTCGGAATTCCGCAAGCAACCGCGAATCCAAAAGAGCGACTTTGATTTCGGACACGCAGCACACCTATACGTGCTCGGCAAGGGCGCCGAACTTATCGTCATCGACGCGCCCGACTGGCGATCGAAAGACGCCCGGCAGGCCCGCGAGGAGATTCGCGCGGCCGGGCGGGTGCCGATCCTCAAGGCCGAGGACGAGCAGGCGCGCGAGATGGCGCGCGTCGCGCTCGAGCACGACCTCGCGGGCGCCTACCTCGCCGAGGGCGATCCCGAACTCTCGGGGTGGTGGATCGATGAGCAGACCGGAGCGCGTTTACGGCTGCGTCTCGACTGGCTCACCCGGTTGCCCGATGGCCGGTGGATCGTCGTCGACTACAAGACATCGAAATCGTCCGGCCATCGAGCGTTCGCCAAAGCCGCTGGTGAGTACGGCTACTTCATGCAACAGCCGTTCTACGTCGACGGGCTGCTCGCACTCGGCATCGAGGTCGCCGACTTCGTATTCATCACGCAACGCAAGACACCGCCCTACCGGATCACCATCGCCCGCGTCGACGCCGCCGACGTGGCGCTCGGTCGCCGGTGCAACCGCCGCGCCATCGAGATATTCGCCGACTGCATGGCCGCCGACGAGTGGCCGGACGACAGCCACGAAATCCCCACCGTCTCTATCTCTGCATGGACTCGCTACCGAGCTGAGGAGCTGCTCGTATGACCCACCCCGACCGTTACCAGCCCACCGAAGCCGTTGCCCGGCAGTCGATCACTTCGCAGGCAACCATCGTTGAGCAGTCGCGCGCCGTCGCCGAGGTACAGGCCGCTGTACTCGTCGCGCAACAGCGCCCGCGCAATCGGGCCGCCGCCGTCCAGGAAATGCGCGACGCGACCGCACAGATGAGCGTCGCGAGCCGCGCCTACTTCCGCTACAACCGCGGCGACGGCGTCGTTACCGGCGTCTCGATCCATCTCGCCCGCGAGCTCGCTCGTTGCTGGGGCAACGTCGATTACGGCCTCAAGGAGTTGCGTCGCGACGACACCAAGGGCGAATCCGAGATGCTCGCGCACGCATGGGATATGCAGACCAACGCCCGCGCGTCGACGACGTTCATCGTGCCACACATCCGCGACACCAAGAAGGGTCCGCGCCAGCTCACCGAAACCCGCGACATCTACGAGAACAACGCCAACAACGGCGCGCGCCGGTTGCGCGAGATGATCCTCGCCGTTCTGCCCGCGTGGTTCGTGCAAGAGGCACAGGCGAACTGCGACGCGACCCTCGAGAACGGCGGCGGCAAGCCACTCGCGGGCCGGATCGCTGACGCCCTGCGCTTGTTCGAGGAAATCGGCGTGAGCACGCAGCAGCTCGAGGCCAAGCTCGGCCGGTCCTCGAGCACGTGGAACGGGCACGATGTCGGGCAGCTCGGCGTCATCTATTCGTCGATCAAACGCGGCGAGACCAGCGCCGCCGACGAGTTCGACCCGACAACCGTCGAGCCCGACGCAGGCGTGCCCGCCGCCGACATCACCAGCACCGGCAGGAAGAAGCGCGCACCTCGACGAGCTGCCACCCAGGCGAAACCGGACGAGGAGAAGACAGACGGCGCCGAGGGTACCTCGGAACCCGCCACGCCTCCCGAGATCGGGTCCGCGACCAACGCGGACCGGATCACCGGACTGTCGGCCGACAGCCTCACGGGCCCGCCCACCGGCGCTATCGACGAGCCCGCTGGCAGTGAGTAGCAATGAGCAAGCTAACTGACCTTGTCGCCGAGAACCGGCGATTACAACGGCAGGTTGACTACCTCACGTCGGAGAGACACCAAGCCCAGCTTGACATTCTACGTCGCCGAATCGCCGAGCTGGAGGCCCAACTTGAGGAGCGCCAACAGTGAGCGCCGAGCATCGAGTAGAGGCTGAAGCCGCACTCGCCTTGGCCGAGGCCGCCACCGCCGCAGCAGGCACCCCGACGTGGGCCGACATGGTCGCGATCAACAGCCTGATCGGCCGGGCACAGGTGTGCGCGCTGCTCGACATCGGCGATCGCCTCGAGCGGCTGGAAGCCCACCAGGACGACGCACACGGTGCAGGCCTCGATGAACCGACAGGAGACAGACCGTGAGAGAGACGGTCATCGTCGGTACCGGCGATTTCCGGCAGGCACTCGGCTCGGTCCGGGTACACGCCAGCACCGACAAAGAGGACCCGACGCACCACCGGATACGGCTGCAATTCGGACGCCAGCACCTCACCGTCAGCGCCACCGACCGATACACCGGCGCGCTTGCGATCGTGTCCCTGTGGGGCGATCCGCCACCCGGCGGCCACGGCCTGGCCGCGGTCGAGCTGCTGCCCGACGACGTGGGCAAGCTGCTCGCGATCTTCAAAGGCGGCAAGGGCACACAGGGCGACGGCATCACACCCGAGCAGCTGCTACGGCTCGAGGTGCTGCCCGACCGGCTGCGCATCACCGACTGTTCGGGCATGATCGACGGCCGCGCCCTGCAACTCCCGCGGCTGTCGGCCGAGCAGTCGGCGTCTTTCGCCGTGGTCAAGCTGATCGAGCAGATGCAGCGCTCGCAGGCGACCAACCTCGACGAAATCACCGTCACCGGCGAGTTCATCGGACGGTTCCGTGAGGCGGCCAAGACCTACGGTGCCGCACTGAAATTCGAGGGCCACGGCACGGGTGCGCTATTCGCTCGCTGCGGTGAGAGCTTCCTCGGCTACTGCACGGCGCGTGAGCTCGACCGGCACCGCGCCGCCCGTGCCAGCGAGTATTCGCGCGATTGGTCGTACCGGCTGCCCGGCCTGCTCGACGAGGCAAACCAGATCGAGAACAACGTGTTCACCGTGAGCGGCGAGCCGTGATCACGCCCTACTACCTCGGCCAGGGAGTCACCCCGTACCAGGGTGACTCCCTGGCCGTAGCACGCGAATTATGCACGAGCGCAGCAGATTACAGCATGCCAGCTTGTTCGGTGTGCGCCGTGATGGCTCCGGGGGGCGTATTCGACACGGATGTCCGGGGCTGGTGGGCGTCCACCCTTTCGACCGTGTGGAGGCGCGTAGTGGAGGCAATTTCGGGCGCGACGCGCGAGCTAGTTCCGGTCGATCGGTTCGAGTGGGAACGCATCATTCGGCGTGTCCAAATTCCTTCGAGCACAAAGCACCTCGCGCTGACGATGGCGACCTACGCCGACCCGGACGGGACTCGTATCCGGCCGGGTGTCGAGCGTCTGGCGCTGGTGATGTGCGTGACGGACCGGACGGTCAAGAGGTCGCTGTCGTCGCTGCGGGATCTCGGTTTGATCGAGCGCACCCGGCAGGGGAATCGGCACGCGAAGCTGGCCGATACGTACCGGCTGACGATCCCGTCGGATCTGCTCGATTTGCCGATGCTCGGCGTCGAGGAGACCGACGAGTCTGGGGGTCACCAGTGACACCCAGAGCGCGCCGCGCCGCGTCCAGTCCGCGGGACACCCGTGTCCCCCGGAGTTATCCACAGGCCCCGAGTCGGAGGGACACGAGCGTCCCTCGGATATCTGAAGCACCAATGAGTCTGGGGGACATCTGTGCAATGTCTAGGGGACATCTGACACGAGTCTGGGGGACACGGGTGTCCCCCCACCAACCCATACCAACCACAACCATTCAAACCCGCCGCGTAGCCGACTTCACAACGCAACTCACGACCGCGCGAGCGGAGGTGTGGAATTCATGACCCGCGATCGCACCGGAGAAGCCCTCGAACCCGAAGACGATTCAGCCCCCTGGCACAACCCCCGATGCCGGAGCGGCTGGCTCGGCTACGACGACGAGTACCGCCCGATCCCCTGCCCCGTATGCCGACCCTGGACCCAGGGCGAGCGATCCGAAGTCCACCAGACCACCCCGAGCCTGCGCGCACAGCAGGCATACCGCGAAGCAGACCGCAAGGAGCGCAACCGATGATCGTCGAGCCCGAACCCGTCACCGAATTCACCGGCGTGCGCGGCCGGACCGTCCGTGTCGGCGACCACTACCGCGACAACCGCACCAGCAATGTGCGCGACCTGATCGTCACCGTGCTCGGCGTCTACCAGCCGCCCGCGTACGGCGGCATCGAGAAGCCGCCCGTCTGCTCGGTCACATGCTCGGTTACCCGCACCACCGACGCGGGCACCGAGGTCATGAAGCCGACCATGATGGACGCGAACAGGCTCACCGGCCGTGACTTCATGCTCGTCACCGAAGGCGGTGCTGCATGACCCTCGACCGCACGGGAGAACCGATCGAGGCAGCACGCGCACCGTTATTCGTGCCCGGCGACGCCGCCTCACAGGGCAGCAAGAAGCACGTCGGCGGTGGCCGCATGGTCGAGTCCTCGAAATCGGTCGGCCTATGGCGTGAACGTGTCGCCCTGGCTGCTCATGAGCACGGATGGACACCCGGAACCGGTGCGGTCGCAGTGCAGCTCGCATTCGTCCGTCCCCGCCCGCTCAGCACCCCGAAATCGCGTACCCCGCCCGCGGTCAAGAAACCGGACGTCGACAAACTCTCGCGCGCCATCCTGGACGCGCTGACCGGGATCGCGTTCGCCGATGACTCGCAGGTGACCGACCTGCACGCCTCCAAAAGGCTCGCCGCCATCGGCGAGACGCCGGGCGTGTGGATCACCGTGACACCGATGGAGGTCTGATGCCGATCCGACCCGAGAACCGCCGCCGCTACCCCGTGAACTGGATAGCGATCTCGACAGGCATCAAGGACCGCGCCGGGTGGCGGTGCGAGTGCAGCGGCGAATGCGGCCGAGGCACACATGAAGGCAGATGCCCGAACGTGCACGGCGGCTGGGCCTATGGCACCGGTTCACGGGTGATCCTGACAACCGCTCACCTTGACCACGTGCCCGAGAACTGCGACCCGGCGAATCTGCGTGCGATGTGTCAGGGCTGCCACCTGCATTACGACCGCGAGCATCACGCCGAAACTCGCGCACGTCGCAAACATGCAGCAGCACAGAGGGGTTAGCCGGATGATTCGAGGGCACCAATGAGTACTCTGTGCGGTACCTGCGAGCGACCCGTCAGTGACGGACTCACGTTGTGTGAGGTGTGCGGCCGGTCGCTCGTCGAGGCGTTGCTCGGCGTACCGGGACTGGTCGCTGATCTGGAGATCGCCCGAACGGGACAGGCGCGTTTCGGCGAGGGCCGCGCCGGCAGGCGCCCGGCCGAGGCGACGTTGCCGATCAAGGACACCAGCACTGAGTATCGCGGGCGCGGCGTGCGCCTGCTCGGAGAACGTGAGCACACCGCCCTCGCGACCGCACTGCACGGGTGGGCGCGCGTGCTCGCTGATCACCTCGGCGTCGAGATCCCCATCGGCGCACGTAGTCTCGCCGTCCTGGCCGCCAATGCGCGACACGCAGGCGGCTCGTCCGAGGTCACGGTGATCGTGCGCGAGGATCGTCCACCCAACGGCGCGCGGGTCGCCCGCCGTACCGCTGCGCATCTCATCACGCCCACGCAGGAAGCCGAACGCCTTGCGGTGTGGCTCGCCTGCCACCCGCACGAGTTGCGCCAGCTCGAAGCCGCCGACGAGGTGTACCGCGACATCACCGGCGGCACCGAGTATCTGCGGCGCGTCATCGACCGGCCCGCCGACCGAAAGTACCTCGGCAGATGCCCGATCAAGTTGGACTCCACCGAGGTGTGTGACACGAACCTGTGGGCTGAACCCGGCTCAACGTGGGTGCGGTGCCCGGCCTGCCAACAGCAGCACCAGGTCACCCGCCTCGAGGACGGCGCAGCCGTGGCTGCCCGTGAGATGTTGTGCACCATGCCCGAGCTGCTGCACGCCTGCGCGGCAGTCGGCTCGCCGATCGCGCGCCGTACCGGCTATCGGTGGGCCGCCCAGGGCCGTCTGGCGCGGCGCGCGTGGCTCATCCGCACCCGGGCCGGTGTGCGCATCACCGACCGGCACGAGGACGGTGCGGTGCCGGTGTATCGCGTGGGTGATGCCCTCGAATTGGCGCACGATAAACCGGCCGGTCGCTTCGGCTCGCCGCCGGGCAGTGAGGTAAGTGTGCGATCCCCCATCCGGCGAGACCCAGTGCGGAAGAGCTCATCCCATTAGGAGGGTCTCGTAAATCTCTGTGGCACAGAGTAATTCATGAGAATTACTGCCCCAAACCGTTGTACATACAACCGCAGAGATGTATAGTTAGAGATGTGAGGGAGAGTCCCTCACAACAATTAAACAGAGGAGATGATGTGGATTGGTACCGCGTCGCAATTGTCATTATGGGAATTGCGACTCTGCTGCTCACCTTCTACATGTTCTGGGTTAACAACCAGGAGCCGCCCTACAAGGGGAAGCACCGGGTGAAGCCACCGAGAAATCGGAAGAACAAGAAGAAGCGGCGGCGGAAGTAGAGTGAGAGCCCGGGGCGAAAGCACCGCCCCGGGTTCCCACCCGGACCAGCTTCTCACCATCGGAAAGGAACCGCAATGCCCGCAACCCTGGTCCGCGTGCTCGCCATCGCATGCCTGGCCGGCATGGCCATCGTGACCGCGCTGGCGATGATCGACGGCCGATCCGGAACCGAGCTCACCATCTACGTGGTGGCCACCTGCCTCTTGGGCGCTTTCACGATCTACAACCTCAGGAGATTCGACCGTGACGAATGACCAGCGCCCGGCGCGCTACCTCAACCGGGCGCAAGTCGCCGAACGTATCGGGGTCGTCGCCCCAGCGCTCAGCCGGTACAAGCTGCCCGACCCCGACGTGATCGTCGGGCCGGTCAACGACGACGGCACTCTACCCGTGGGCACCATCCGTGGCTGGCTGACCGAGACCATCGACGAATGGAACGCCACGCGGCCTGGGCGCGGAGCACGCACAGACCTGCGTCGGTAACACGGCCGCCGGGGTGTCTTGCTACGAGATCATCCCGGCTGTTGTGGTTTGGCACCACAACCCGCCACTGACGAGGGCACCCAGGCCGAACCCACCGATCCCGAGCGCCCCCTCTACCGGTGATCAGTCGAGCAGCGCTACAAGGCGCAACTCGCGGAAGCGGCGCGCTGGTTCGATCACTATGTACAGCAGATAGCGGCTGTGATGTACAGTGGCACTACAAACCGCGACCGACGACCCGACCCCGGAAACTGTTGGCGCGGTTTTTTCATGCCCTGACCAGGGCCGCAGTGCCCCGCCGGCGCGTACCCGTGCTCATCCCACCCGAGGTGGGTTTCGTCGTATCCCAGACCCCGCAGCGCGTCAAACGGTGTTGACCCCACCGAAGCACCCCCAAGGCGCCACTTCCCGCCGCCGCAACCCGGACTTCTCGGACCGCGGGCACGCTGCGCGCTGCGTCCTCAGCATTCGGAAATCCCGGATGGTTCACACCCGATGGAGGAAGCCATGCTGTCCACTTTGTCCGCTGCCGCGTCCGATGTTGACTGGGGCGAGGTCGCCGCCGGCGTCGGCACCATCGTCCTCGCCCTGCTTGCTGGGGTGATCGGCTGATTCGTGCCTGCCAAGCCGCCCCGGGTATGCAACCGGTGTCGCAACACCGTGCCAAGCGGGCAGCGCTGCCTCTGCCTGCCCGCTTGGTCGGGGCGCAACGGCTATACCGGCAGTGGCAGTACGCGGCGGTGGCGCACGCTGCGTGAGGCCAAGCTCAACGATGGGGACCTTTGCGAGTCCCTTGGCTGTGTAGCTCTCGGCACGGAGGTCGACCACATCATCCCGGTCGGTGCTGGTGGCGATCGATACGACTGGGACAACCTCCAGTTACTGTGCCATTCCTGCCATCAGGCCAAGACTGCGGCCGAGGCCCGCGCCGCCCGCCGCACACGGGGGTAGGGGGTCTGCATTTCCGCAGGTCAGAGGGTGGACCACGCTGCGGTAGCCTTCCTTTTTCGCGCTCAAGTTACCCAAGAAAAAAGCGGGAGGTGAAATGCCTGGACCATCTGCCGCGCCAGCTAACCTTCGGCTGCTCAAAGGGCGATCCGAAGGCCGCGACAGCGGTGGCCGACCGGTCACCCAACCCCCAGCGTTCCGGCGCATCCCGCCGAAGCCTCCGACGTGGCTGTCTGCCGAGGCGAAACGCGAATGGAAGCGCGTGGTGCCCGGCCTGGCTCGCCTGGACCTGCTCAAAGAGGAGGACCGGGCCGCACTGGCGGTGTACTGCGAGACCTGGGCACGGTGGGTCAAGGCCGCACGGGAGGTCGAGCGCGACGGATTCACCGTGCCAACCGAGCATGGTGTGAAGCGCAATCCCGCGGTGACCGTGCTCGAGACCGCGACGACGCAACTGCGCGCGATGGCGCAGGAGTTCGGACTCACGCCATCGGCCGAGGCGCGTGTTTCGCGTGGTGGTGGCGACGATGAGCCGGACGATAACCCTTTCGCCTGACGTTGAGCTGCCCGATACCGAGGAACTCGCACAGCTCAAGCTCTCGCCCGAGATCGCGTGGTACCTGCTCAGCCGCGGTATTCCGTTGCCCGATTGCCCGCCCCGGTGGAAGACACCCGAACCGCGTGACGAGCCAGGCGCCCGATTCGATGCCGAACGGGTGGACAAGGTACTGGCCGTGTTCCGCAACCTGCGGCACACGAAAGGCCGAGTCGCTGGGAAACCGCTGGTACCGGACCCGTGGCAAGTGGCCTACTTGCTCGCGCCGGTGTTCGGATGGGTCCACTACGATGCCGACCTCAGCCTGTACGTGCGCATCATCCGCACGGCGTACGTCGAGTTGCCCAGAAAGAACGGCAAGTCGACGATTGCGGGCGGTATTGGCATCTACCTGACCACGGCGGACGGCGAAGAGGGCGCGCAGGTGATCGCGGCGGCGACTCGCCTCGAGCAGGCACAGTTTGTGTTCGCGCCGATCAAGCAGCTCGCCGAGAAGGCGCCCGCGCTACGTAAGCACGTCAAGACGTACAAGGCGAAAATCGTTCACCCACGTACCGGTTCGTACTTTCAGCCGGTTGCGAATGCCGGCGACGCCCAGCACGGCGCCGATTTGCACGGCGGGATCATCGATGAGCTGCACCTGCACAAGACCAACGACCTTGTCGAGGCGATCGAGACCGGCACCGGCTCACGGTCGCAACCGCTGATCGTGTTCATCACGACCGCGGACGCCAGCCGCAAGGAAACCTCGTACGACCGCAAGCGCAGGCTCGTCGAGCAGCTCGCCCGCGGCGCGCTCACAGACCCGGCCACTTACGGCGTGATCTGGGCCGCTGATGAGACCGCCGAGGGATTCGATCCGTACAGCGAGGACGCGCAGCGCGCCGCGAACCCCGGCTACGGAATATCGCCGACGCGGGCATTTCTACGGCAAGCCGCGGTCAAGGCGCGGCAGTCGCCCGCCGACCACGCCAGCTACATGCGTCTGCACCTCGGCGTACGGACCAAGCAGGCACAGCGATATCTCGACATTGAGGCATGGGACCGAAACGCGAGCATCGTCGACGAGCTGACACTGCACGGACGCCGGGCATACGGCGGGCTCGACCTTGCCAGCACGAGCGACCTATGCGCGCTGTGCTGGTTGTTCCCCGACGAGCACGGCGGTTACGACGCGCTGTGGCGGTTGTGGACACCCGAGGACAACCTCGTCGCGCTCGACAAGCGCACAGCGGGCGCGGCGTCGGGCTGGGTGCAGCGGGGCATCATCACCGCGACGCCGGGCAATGTCGCCGATTACGACTACATCGAAGCGCAGATCCTCAGGGATTCGGCGGTTTTCGACGTGGTCGAGATCGCCTATGACCGGTGGAACTCATCGCAACTGGTGAACAACCTCGTCGCCGAGGGTGCGCCCATGGTGACGATCGGGCAGGGGTACGCGTCGCTGTCGAGCCCGACGAAGGAGCTGCAGCGGCTCGTCCTGCAGGGCACCGAGGAGACTCCGATCGTTCGGCACGGCGGCAATCCGGCGATGCGGTGGATGGTCGACAACTTCGCGGTCGCGCTCGATCCGGCGGGAAATGTCAAGCCGGACAAAGCCCACGCGGCCGACAAGATCGACGGTGTTGCCGCGCTGATCATGGCTCTCGCTCGCGCAATCGACAGCGAGCCCGACCAGGGCAGCGCCTACGAAGACAACGGCCTGATGGTCGTCTGAGCGATACACGAAAGGCGGCAATGGGATACAGGTACGTGGTGCATCGGCGTGTGGTCGTGAACCTGCTCAGCGGTACGGCGGTCACGGGTGTGATCGTCACGGCTCGCGGCCCGCTGTATGTGCTGCGCGATGCCGCGGTGCTGCGCGAGGACGGCACCGCCGTTCCGGCTGACGGCGAGATCGTTGTCGACAAGGGGAACGTCGATTACATCCAGGCGGTCACACCGTGACGTTCGTCGTCTCTGATGGCGCGGTGCGGTCGCTGGCGCGGCCGGACCAGCCGCGGCAGCCGGTATTGCGGCTCTCGGATCGGCACGCTATCGAGTATGCCGAGCTGTGGCGCAGCCAGCCCGCAGTGCGCACCTGTACGCAGTTCCTTGCACGCAACATCGCTCAGCTCGGTATTCACGTCTTCCGGCGCAACGACGACACCGACCGTGAGCGGTTGACCGATCACCCGCTGTCGCTGCTGTTGCGCAAGCCGAACGGGTGGACGACGCGGTATCGGTTCATGAACGCGCTGGTCCTGGATTTCGCGATCTTCGACCGGGCGTACCTGTTGAAGACACAGACGGGCGAAGGGCTCGGCCTGGTGCGCATCCCGCCGCCGATGGTCACCCCGAAGGGTGACAACTGGCTCACCCCGGACCGGTTCGAGCTCGCAGGCACGAACGGCAAACGCGAGATCTCGGCCGATCAGATGCTGTACTTCCGCGGCTACGACGTGCATGGTGACCTCGGTACCTCACCGATCGAGTCGTTACGGCAGATCCTCGCCGAGGAGTACGCCGGCACTCGAATGCGTGAGCAGGTACTCAACAACGGCGCGCGCATCGCCGGGTACATTCAGCGCCCTGCTGGGGCCAAATGGAGCGACCCCGCCCGCGAACGGTTCCGCAAGGAATGGCAATCGCAGTACACCGGCGACGGGCCGCAGGCGGGCGGTACACCGATCCTCGAGGACGGCATGACCTTCGAGGGTGCGGCTATGACCGCCACCGACTTGCAGTACCTCGAGGTGCGCAAGCTCTCACGCGAAGAGGTCGCCGCCGCCTACTTCATCCCACCGCCCATGGTCGGAATGCTCGACAAGGCAACGTTTTCCAACATCCAAGAGCAGCACAAGATGCTGTATCAGGACACCCTGGGCCCGTGGCTGACCATGCTCGCCGAGGACATCGAGCTGCAGCTAGTGCCCGATCTCGCTGCGCCGAACGACCCGGTGTACATCGAGTTCAACTTGCGCGAGAAGCTCACCGGCTCTTTCGAGGAGCGTGCCGCGCAGATGCAGACTGCGGTCGGGGCGCCCTGGATGACTGTCAACGAGGCTCGCGCGCTGGACAACCGTCCGCCAATCGAGGGCGGTGATGAGCTGGTTCGCCCGCTGAACGTCACCGCCAACGGCGACCAGAAACCGATGCCGGCCGAAACGGTACCCGATGACGAGGACGCCGACGAGCCCGCAGTCGACGAGGGAGGCGAGCAGTGATGCGCACCAAGGATGCGGCCGTGCAGCTCAAGGCCGGACCCGATGACGGTCTCGCTGAAGGCGAGTTCACCGCGTACGCGAGCGTGTTCGGCAACAAGGACTCCTACGACGAAGTCGTGATGCCCGGCGCGTTCTCGAACACGCTCAACGCGTGGACAGCGAGCGGTGCACCGATTCCGCTGTTGTTCGGGCACAACATGAGCGACCCAGATTTCAACATCGGCCATGTCGTCGAGGCGTCAGAAGATGGCCGCGGACTGAAGGTCCGAGCGCAGCTCGACTTGCAGAACCCTAAGGCGGCACAGGTTTATCGAATGCTGAAGGGTCGCCGAGTCAATCAGATGTCATTCGCCTATGACGTTCTGAGCAGGAGCATTGAGGAGCGAGCTCGAGTTGACGGCGATGGGTTCGAGATGGAACCCGAGCGGTATGTCGCGCTGCACGAGCTGAAGCTCTACGAGGTCTCGGTCGTAACCATCGGTGCGAACCAGGAGACCGAAATTCTCGAGGTGAAGCAGGTCCCGACATTCGCCGACCGCACCCTCGCAGACCTCAAGGCCGGCCGAGTGCTCTCGGCCAAGAACGAAGGCGAGATCCGCACCGCGCACGACGCGCTCTCGCGTGTACTCGCCGTCCTCGATGCAGACGACACAGACGAGGAGAAGGCCAGCGGTAAGCCCGGCAAATCCGTTCGTCCCGATGCGCAAGGGCCAGCGGTAGCGCCGGTGAATCCGTCCGTCTCCGCCTCGGCGGTGCTGGACGCGTTCGCACTCGAAATCAAGCTGAGCGCGTAAACCCAACTCCCCGAAAGGAATACCTGAACAATGATGACCAAGACCAAGCTCGCCGATCTGCAGCAGTCCGCGCTCGCCGCGACCTCGGCGGCCCGCGAGATCGCCGAGAAGGCTGACGCCGACCCGTCGACCTGGTCGGAGCAGGTCCGCGCTGACTACGACGCCGAGATGAAGAAGGGTCGCGACCTGCTCGAGCAGATCAAGGTCGCCAAGCGGGACCTTGAGATCATCGACGAAGCCAAGGCGCTCGCGGCCGAGATCGGCGAGCCCGCCGTTGGGGATCTCGACGCGCAGGGACAGCGGCCGGTGCGCGAGCGCATGAAGTCGCTCGGTTTCCAGGTAGTCGAGTCGCCCGAGTACAAGGCGATGCTCAAGCCGTTCGGTGACCGCACGATCCCGGAGAAGACCCGTATCCAGTCCGACCCGATCGGCATCAAAGGCTTGTTCGTCGGCGGCTCGGACACCTCCGCGGGTGCGTTCGTGGTGCCCGAGCAGACCGGCATTGTGGAGATGCTCGGCCGCAAGGAGCTGACCATCCGCGATCTGGTCTCGGTGCGGCGCACCAGCTCCGACACCGTCGAGTATGTCGCGCAGACCAGCCACACCAACGCCGCCGCGGTTGTGCCCGAGGCAACCAGTTCGGCTGCCCCGACTGCCCCCGGCTCGGCCGGTGCGCTGATACTGAACGCGAACGGCGGCTACAAGCCCGAGGGCGCGTGGGCGTTCGAACGCAAGACCGCAGTCGTGAAGACCATCGCCGAATGGGTGCCGGCCACCAAGCGGGCGCTCGCCGATGTGAAGGCCCTCGAGGATCTGATCAACGACGAGCTGCGCCGTGACGTGGCCGAAGCCGAAGAGGGCCAGATCCTCGGCGGCGACGGCACTGGCGAGAACTTCACCGGCATCCTCAACTGGTCCGGTGTGCAGACGCAGGCATATGTCACCGATGTGTTCACCTCGCTGCGCAAGGCCGTGACCAAGGCCCGCACGGTCGGGCGCGTGAACCCGACCGCGATCGTCATGAACCCGGCCGACGCCGAGGGTATCGACCTGACCAAGGACGCGAATGGCCGCTACTACTACGGCGGGCCGTTCGCCATCGACGCCTTGCGTGTGTGGCGGCTGCCGGTGGTCGAGTCCGAGACCCAGCCCGCCGGTACCGCGCTGCTCGGCGACTTCAACAAGGCCGTGATCTGGGACCGGGAGCAGACCACTGTCACCATGACCGACTCGCATGCGGACTTCTTCATCCGCAACATGGTCGCGATCCTCGCCGAGGAGCGGCTCGCGTTCGCTGTCACCCGCCCGTCCGCATTCGTGACCGTGGCTCTCGCGTAATGGCGTTGCTCGAATCGCGTGCGGCCGAGTCGCCCCGGCCGCACGCACCGAGGGAGGATCACATGCTCGAGGTCTACGAGGTCACCGTGAACGGGTGGCCGACCACGATGCAGCTCACAGCAGCTGACGCGGCGCAGCGCGCCCTCACTGGCGAGGACACCGTCGCGCACCGTACAGCGGTGCGTGAGTGGCTCGCTGCCGAGGCCCGCGCTATCGAGGCTCGAGCCGAGACCAAGCAACGCACTCCGTCGAACAAGTCGCGCGGTGCGGCGAACAAGGGCGGCGCGTAGATGACCGCGCCTGGCCCGCTGCTGTCGCTGGCCGAGTATCAGGCGTTGGCTGCGGGTACCGGACTCGAACAGACCCGGCTCGATGGCGTGATCGCTGACATTCGGGACTATTGCGGGTGGCATATCGCGGTCGCGGCAAACGAGACGATCACTCTCGACGGTACTGGTGCGGCGGTGGTGCAGGTGCCGACGCTGCGGCTATCGGCTGTCGCCGCGGTCTCCGAGGAGGGGGTCGCGCTGGCAGCCACCGAGTACGAGTGGTCAGCTGATGGCACGCTGCGGCGGCTGCCGATTGGCCGGTGCTGGACGAATCGGTACCGCGCCATCGTCGTCGAGTGCACGCACGGCTATGACGAGGTGCCCTCCGCGATCGTGTCCGTCGTGCTGGACGCGACATCGGTGGCACTGTCTGCGCCGGTCGGATCGGGCGGTGAGATGCCGGAAACGATCGGGCCTTTCACGTTCAGCGGCAATAAAGGCGCGGGCGCATTCACCGGGGCACAGCTGCGCGTGCTCGACCGCTACCGGATCGGTCCGCGGCCATGACCGAGCAGGTCACCCGCCACCGCGGCGGAGGCTACGACAGCGACGGCAACCAGATCCCTTGGGACGACACCGCGCTCGCCGTCTGGGCCGTCGCTCCGGGCACGACCGCCGAGTATCTCGACCGTGGCCGCGATGGCGACCGGGTCGACTACTCGATCTATCACGTGCCCGAACTGGACATCACCAACAACGACGAGGTGACCGTGCGCGGGCGGCGCTGCCGCGTGCAAGTCGAGCAGTGGCGGTCACCGCATACTAGCCGCACGGGCACGGTCGTGCTGTGCAGTAGTGGGGAGGGCTGATCGTGGCAACTGCCCGGGGAGTCCGGCTCGATCATCGCGGTCTCGGCAAGATCCTGAAATCACAGGCCTTCGCTGATGTAGTCAACGATGCCGCGATCCGGGTCGCCGCCGCCGCTGGCGACAACGCCGAGGTCGACAAATACACCACCGATCGGAAGGCTGCCGCTGTGATCGTCCCGGCCGAGGACCAGGCCCGCGACGGCGCCCTCACTCGCGCCGCAGCGTCGGTCGGCCTCGAGGTCCGCGCTAAACCGTGAAACCTCAGCGGACACCGGGTGATCCGGCAAAAGCTATCAAGACCTATCTCGCCGCAGTGTTACCCGGGCTCGTGACACCCGCTCCGACTGTCGGCTTGGTGCTGCCGGCGACGTGGGCGCCGAGCACCTCGGCGGCGGCGGTCGTCGTGTTCGACGACGGCGGCGGCGCGATTTGGCCGGTGTCGACCAGCCCGACTGTGCGCATCACGGTATGGGCAGCAGGGCGCGACCCCTCTCGGCAGATCGCCGGTGTTTGCCTCGGTGTGCTGCTGTCGCACCGGATCACGGGCGTCGCCACAATCACGCAACCGACTGGCTTGCTCGAGGCTAAGGACAGCAACAACAGCGGACACATGTGCTCGTTCACTGTGCGGGCAAGCGCGCGCACAGTCGCGGGCTGACTCGCAATCCGTAGACGCCCGCCCCTGGCCCGGTCGGGAATTACACACTCACGAGAGGCAGTACGCTCATGGCATTGACCCGCGATCCCGATTCGGTGCAGATCTACGCTGACGCGGCTATCTATGTCGGCAAGACACTCAGCCCGACTATGCCCGCATCGATTGCCGACCCCTTTGATCAGACGTGGGACAACCTCGGGATCCTCAACGGCGACAGCGGTATCACGAACCCGCGGGAGTGGGACGTCACCGAGCATTTCGGTTGGGGTATCGGGCTGTATCGCAAGGGATACAAGAATTACAAGGAGAGAAGGGTCTTCACCTGCCTCGAGTCGAATGCAACCACGCAGCGCATCGCACGGCCCGGCTCGACTGTGACACAGATTGTCCAAGCGCGTCCCAAGGGATTCATGCTTGCGTTCGAGTTCCTCAGCGACGCCGGACTCAAAGAGCGAGTGTTCACTGCGCGCCCGGCCGATTGCTGGATACCGAACCTCGACCGTAACGAGTCCGATCCGACCGGTCATGAAGTGACCGCGGATATCTTCGCAACCGGCTCGGGTCTGCTCTACACCCGGCAGTACACCCCGGTGCACGAGGTGCAACTGGTCACGATCACTGGCGCGCCGACAGGTGGGGACTGGACGTTGTCGTATGCAGGGACCGCGACAACCGCTATCGCGTTCGATGCCGAAGCGACTGCTGTGCAGTCCGCGCTCGAGGCGACCCTCGGCGTCGGCAATGTCACCGTGTCGGGCACCGCGGGTGGCCCGTACACGGTGGCATTGGGCGGCGAGTACCTCGGGCAACCAAATGAGCTGCTGGTCGGTGACGGTAGCGGCCTTACTGGCGGCACCGATCCGACGGTCACCGTCGCCGATGCGCCCTGACAGACGAAGCCGTAAACACGCATTCCGCACTGATCGCGCCAAGTTCCTGTGCGACCTGCCCAGGTCACGAGGAATTCAGTCGTTCGCACGAGAGGAAACCATGCCATGACCACGAAGAAGGCCCCCGTCAAGCGGGCGGTCCCTGCCCGCCCTGCGGGCGTCACACAGCCGCAGGACCACCTCGCGCCTCAAGACGGGGCCGAGGCGACCAGCGCGGCGCAGCGTGAGGCCGAGGGTATCGAGACCGTCCTGTGCGAGTTCGGTGGCATGACGTTCGAGGTGCCGGCCGATCCCGATGACTGGCCGACCGTGGTGCATCAGGCGTTCGCGAGGAACGCACACATCGATGCGATTGAGCATCTGCTGGGTCCGCAGCAGTGGGCTCGGTTCAACCACCGGTTTCCCAAAAAGCGGCAGTTCGTCGAGTTCTCGAACCTGCTCGCCGAGCTGCTCGGTTTCGGTACTGCGGGAAACTGACTCAGCTGCTCGTCTTACTGCATGAGCATCCGGACGCGGTCGAATCCGATTTGCGTCGGATGGGGGTGCGGTACTCGGATCGGTGGCGGCGCGATGCGGACGGGCAGCGTAGGCTCACGCTGCGCGAAATCTGGGTTCTGATTCAGTATTTGCCCGATGACGCGGCTCTCATCCTCGTAGGCCGGCAGGGTGCCCGTTGGGGCGTAACCGACTATCTGCTTGCCGATGTCTGGCAGGCACTCACCGGCAAGCCGCACTACGCGCGGCCGAAAACATCTACCCAGCAGCAGAGCGCGCAGCGCGCTCGGGCTGAACGCGCGGTCCGACGCCAATTCGCGGCACGCCGCCGCCAGATCGAGCGGTATACGCACGATGCGGAACATCGAGAGGGGCAGTGATCTGATGGACATATCCGGTTACACCGCCTTGCAGGTCATCCCAACGTTGCGGGGATTTCAGGGCAACCTCGAGCGGCAACTCGCGGCGCCGCTCGTGGCTGCCGGTCGGTCCGCGGGGCAAGCCACCGGCCGCGGTATCGCGCAAGGCGTTGATGCGGCGCGCGCCGCGGTCGAGCGTGCGGCCGACGCGCTCGAAACAGCGCGGGAGAAGGAGCAGACTGCGGCCGGTCGGGTGCGGGTCGCCGAGGCCAGGCTCAACCAGCTGCGGAGCTCTGGTGCCGCGTCTACGGCACAGCTCACCCGCGCCGAGGAGGCACTCGCGGAGGCACAGCGCGGAGTCGCGCGGGCTGGGCGTAACACGCAGCGGGCAACGCAAAACCTCGCGGATGCGAATACGGAACTGACCAACGCCACCGACAACGCCACAGAATCGGAGGGGCGATTCAGGCGGGCGGTGGACGCGATGTCGGACAAGCTCGGCCCAGCCGCTAAACAGATGCTGGCGCTCGGCGCGGCAACCGCCGGCATCGGAACTGCCTGGGGAACGGTGTCCGAAGCCATCTCACGTGAACAATCGGTCGACCTACTGGCTGCCCAACTCGGCGCGTCGCCCGAGCTGGCGGCCGAATATGGCCGCATCGCGGGCGATCTCTACAAGGAGGGGCTCGGAGAATCGTTCGACGATGTGACTCAGGCCGTCCGTGGCGTGCAGTCCGCATTCGATGTCCTCGGTAGCGAGGGTGAGGTCAGTATCGACAAGGTCACCGAGCGGGCGCTCAACCTGAGCAAGATCCTTGGTATCGAGGTTGCTGACGTCGTGCAAACGACCTCCCAGCTCGTCACAATCGGGCTGGCCAAGGACTCGACAGAGGCGTTCGACTTGATGACCGCTGCGTCGCAGCGTGTTTCGGTAGCGATGGCTGACGAGCTGCCAGAGTTGATCAATGAGTACGGCACCTTTTTTCGTAGCATCGGATTCGATGGTCAAGAGGCGTTCGGGCTGCTAGTCAATGCAAGCGATCAAGGCAAGGTCGCTATGGATAAAGTCGGCGACGCCTTGAAGGAAACCGGGATCCGGGCAACGGATTTGGGGGACAAGGGTGCTGTCGAGGCACTCGAGGATATCGGTCTCGGTGCGGCGAATATTCAGAATCGCTTGCTCGCAGGTGGTGAAACTGCGAAGGTCGCATTCGCGGAACTGGTTGCGGGTTTGCAGTCGATTCAGGACCCCGGCGAGCAGGCTGCTGCGGCTCTAGCCCTGATCGGCACCCCAATGGAGGATCTCAATAAGGTCGAGTTGTCGGCGTTCCTCGAGGCGATGTCACACGCTGGCGAGTCGATGATCGGTTTCGCCGGGTCGGCCGACCAGGCAGGGCAGACGCTCAACGACAACACTGATACTGCACTCAAACGCGTAACGCGGTCCATTCAGGACGAGCTAGTGGGCGCGCTCGGATCCGGTGCAGAGTGGATCGAGAACAACAATCGCGCGGCACTCGGACTAGGCATCGCGTTGGGGACCCTCGCAGGCGCACTCATCGCGGCGAAAGCCGCCGCCGGTGGGTACGCCATCGCGCAAGGCATCATGGCTGCCGCGAGCGGAGCCGGTACCGCTGCACTCGCAGCGAACACTCTCGCTGTCGGGGCGTACACGATAGCGACCGGCGTCATCCGCGCTGCGACCGCCGCATGGGCCGGCGTGCAGTGGTTGCTCAACGCGGCTTTGGCGGCAAACCCGCTCGGGCTGATCGTGGTCGCTATCGGCGCGCTTGTGGCCGGAATCGTGCTCGCGTGGCGACACAGCGAAACGTTCCGAGACATCGTGACCGGGGCGTGGGAGGCAATCAAGACCGGCGCACTGTTCGTGTGGGACAACGTTCTGAAGCCGTTCTTCGGGTGGTGGGGCGATGCCTTCGACAAAGCGGGTGCAGTTGCAATGTGGCTGTGGGAAAACGCGGTCAAACCAGCGTGGGACGGAATCAAGGGCGGCATCTCGACGGCATGGGACTTCATCAAAGGACTGTTCGAGGACTTCAAAGCCGGAATGGGTTTGATCTCGGACAAAGCCGGCGAAGTCAAGGACTGGATCGTCGAGAAATTCACCGCGCTAGTCGATTTCGTCACCGGACTGCCCGCAAAAATCACAGACGCCGCATCCGGATTGTGGGACGGAATCAAGGATTCGTTCAAAGGTGCGATCAACTGGCTGATAGAGCGGTGGAACAACTTTTCTCTCGGGTTTGACTTCACAATTCCTGTCATAGACAGGCACATTTCTTTCACAATCGACACTCCGGACTTGCCGCTTTTATCCCGTGGCGGAATCGCGGGTGTCGACAATGCGGGCCGCATTATCGGTCCCGGCAGTGGTACCTCGGACTCGATTCTGGCAATTGGATCTAGTGGCCTGCCTACAGCATTGGTCTCCGCCGGTGAGGGCGTGGTGCGCAAGTCCGCGATGGATACGGGCGGCGCTGAACTCGTCGCCGCACTCAATGCAGGATGGGTGCCGCCGCTGGACTTGTTGCGCGCGATGCTGCCCGGTCTCGCCAGCGGCGGCTTGGTCGAGGCGCAGAATTGGGCGCGCGGCGAGGCTGGCAAGCCCTATCAATACGGTGGCACTGGTGACCCGTCCTGGGACTGCTCGGGGTTCGTCGGCGGTGTGTGGGCGATCCTCAACGGCAAGACCCCGAACGCCCGCTACTTCAACACCGAATCGGACTTCAACAAGTTCGGATTCCTTGAGGGGCAGGGCGGCCCGAACGACCTGTCGATCGGCGTCGAGCGCGGCGGTGGCGGCCCGAACTCGCATATGGCGATGACCATCGGCGACCTGAACGCCGAGGCGAGCGGGTCGGACGGCGTCGAGGTCGGGCCGGGCGCGCAGGGTGCGGCTGACTTCCCGTTGCGGTGGCACTACCCGCTCGACGGCGACCCGCTCGATGAGGGCAGCCCCGGCACAAGGGGCGGCAGTAGTGGCGGACTCGGGACCGGTGGCACCTCGGGCAGTGGCACCGGCGGGTCGTCCAGAAGCGGCGGCGGTAGCAGCTTGAGCGGCAACAGGCCGGTAGGTGACGCGGTTCCGGTCTGGGTCGACAACGAGATCTCGATTGGCAACTGGCCGAGCAACCTCGGCGGTGGCTCATCCTCGTCGAGCGGCAGCGGCGATTCGTCGTTCACCCCGACCGATGACACCGGCCAGACGTTCGACCAGGCCGCCGCCGTGTCCGCAGCGTTCGACAAGTTCAACGCCTCGATCGCGAACGCGGGCTCGGACTTCGTGACCGGGCAGCGGTCGAGCATCCCCGGTATCGGCAGCCACGCCGACGGGATCGCGAAGACGGTCAACAACTGGCAGATTCTCACCGCCGACGTGGCGGGTGCTTTCGACCGGATCGCCCGCGAGCAGAAACGCCAGACCGTGGGGAAGGGGTAGCGGGTGGGTGTATACGCGACGGTCGAGCTGTATGGGTGTGACGGGTCCTACTTCTGCTTGTCGGGTGTGGACGCGGGCGACCAGGGCGTCGTCTTGGGAACCAGCCCACAGGGGCTCTACGACGCGCCGGTGCGCGTGTCGATGAAGAAGGGCGCGTTCGAGGTGGGTGGACGGCCGGTCAAGGTCGACCGGCCGCACCGCGAGATCGACATTCGGCTCGGAGCATTCAGCGACGACCCCGAGGATTGGGCGATGATCGACTCGCGGCTACGCGGCGCGTTCGACTACGAGGTCGACCCGTGGGACCCCGACGCGAAACCTGCCCGACTCGCCATCACGACGCCGCTGAGCGGTACCCGCTGGATCGACGTGCTGTTGCTCGAGTCGCCGATTATGGCGATGGACACCGACCCATGGGACTACCGGCACTCCGACCTGCCAGTGACTCTCGTTGCACCGCAACCCATGTGGTACCAGGACGATTGGGTCGGCGACGCTGATCACCCGGCTGGATGGATGCTGGAGAGCACGGCGTCCGGGTCGGGCGAGATTTGGGTGTGCAATCCCACCGATCGGCCGATGGCGCACACGGTCGTGGTCACCGGTGAGGGCCGCGCCACGATCCCGGACCCGTCGTGGACCGGCCCGAAGGGCGCCCGCGTGATCGGCGTCGACTTCCGATCCGGCCGCGACGATTCCGAGCGCGCCATTACCACGATCCCGATAACCCCGGTGCACGGGTCCGGCCTCGTCGCGCACGTCGACCGGATGCGGATTCCGTGGGAAGACTTCACCGGCACCAATGTGGTCGGTCTGTTCGGCGGCAACCGGTTGCTGTATGTGATCCCGCCGTACACGCCGTGGACCTCGCTACCGGTCGCAGCTTCCGAGGTCACCTCCGACACGTTCGGCATCCTGTTCCGCCAGCCGCGCCGGTGGTCGCGGCCGTGGGGATTGGAGCGGTTCTAGCCATGGCTGTGATCACCGCGGACCTGCTCGCCGAGTGCGAGGCCATCTGGCAGGTCACCGAGGAGCGCGAACGACAGCGGGTCGCGCAGCGGCTCGAGCCGCCGGACGTAATGGTCTACGACGGCGAGATGAACCCGCAAGGGTGGCTCGACGCCACCTATCTGGGTGATTTCGAGTGGAAGGACAACGACACCGGCCCGGGTATTACCGAGATCCCGTGGGATCACTATCTCGCGCAATGGATCTGGGACGAGAACGGTCGCATCGCGCGGGGTGAGAAGCGTGTCGTCGTGATCGTCGTCGAGTGCCGCAATGGCGCCAGATGGTCTGGCCGCCTCGAATCCTGCGCGGCCGAGAAGCGAGAGGACGGCTCGGACGTCCTGGTAGTGGAATGGCTTTCGGACTACGAGACCGTCAAGTGGTACACGGTCTGGTCTAACCCGTTCCTGCCTTCCATCCTGCAATTTCCCCGGGTTTTCATGCTGGCCGGCGGCGCCCGGTGGTGTCTGCTTACTGCCCTCCACCTGCAAGTGATGAGGGAACAGCAGAACTGGTGGAACCTCCCCGACGACCCGATGGACCCCGGTTCGTGGATACCGGCCGACATTGCCGAGTGGTCGGTAATTGTCAAGCCGCACAGCTTCGCCGACGACCTCGCCGACGGCATCCTGTGGTGCCTGCTGTCGAGTCGGTTCAAGAACTGGCACGCCATCGCCCAGCCGATCCTCGACGACGCCGAGTTGTCGCTCACATGGCGCCGGTACATGCCCGACCTCGGCGACGAGCAGCCGATACCCGGCATGTCCCTGCGCCCCGGCGCGCTAGTGATCGACATCGTCGACAAGAGCGGATACTACAACCAGGGCACCGCTACCGGCGGCACCCTGTGGGACGGGCTCGTGCGCACCGTCGCCTCGTTCGTCGACCCGTTCATCGACCCGGTCGTGACCGAGGTCGCCGACATCAACGAACCGACCTACGAAATCCCCGGCCTGCTCGGCACATCCAAGACCACGCCGTACGTGGTGTGGCTCGATGGTGAAGAGACCGGAATCCAGTCGAGCAAGAACAAGCGGTGGCCGTCCAAGGGCGTGCAGGTCGTCGTTGGTGGCCACTCGATGTACGGCGTGAACGAGGCCATCTCGGCATCCGTACAGCTTTCATTTGACCTCTTGGCCGCTGCCTTGTTCGTGCCCCCTCTTGGGGGTGCGGCTGATGCCCTGTTGGCCCCGCTGTACAGCGACACTGTGCTCAGCTGGATGAACGTAAAATCATTGGCGCGCAGCATGTCTGATGGATGGGCCGGCTACTTCGAGTACTTCCAGGATGGCGCGGATAGGGCCTTTACGATCGAGTCTCTGCTTGTCCTACGCGCGGGATTCTGGGCGACGAGAGCCAGATTCGCCGCCGAGGTCAACGTCGCCGACGGGTCGCCGTGGGTGATCGGCGACCAGGGCAAAGGGCACTGCTGGGTCGGTGATCGTGTCGGATTGGGCATCCTCGGCGACCGTACCGGCCTGATCCAAGTCGACCGCATCAAGTCGATCCGGCTGCGCTACAGCGACACCGAGCCGCTGTCGTGGACACCAGTGATCGGTGACAACACCAACGACAAGGACCCCGGGGTGCGGGCGATCGAGCGGCTCGAGGGTGTGTTCTCGGCGCTGCACGATCTCGGTGTCTTCGGCTGATCTATCACCACGCCAGTCAGGAGGGCCGCCGTGTCGGCACAGCTCGTCTACTTCCAGATCCCGCAGCAGCCACCCGGCTCATGTCGGCCGTTCATCGAGCTGCGCTCGGCGGTACCGGCGCCGGTGTCTGCCGCCGCGCGGTGCCTCGTCGGCGAGTGCGCCCAGTTCGATGAGTGCGAGGACGATATCGACGAGGCCACCCAGGTGCCGGTCCGGTACCGCGGTCGTGTGATGGCCGCGCCGCTGCACGCGATTCGGCCCGTGCTGTGACCGAGACTACGCCGCCACAAGCGCCCGGCGCCGATCTGCCGCCACCGCAGCGCCGCGCCTGCACGGTGTGTGGCACCCGCCGCTGCCCGTGCCAGTGGTGCCACACCATATGCGGACTCGACCACTCGCCATGGCTCAAGACCGGCACATTTCCCACGGTCGACACATGCAACGCCCATTGCCCCGAAGAGGCGTTCTTGCCGTTCCTGGTGGGCCTGCCTGGGATGCGAGGCGCGTCTATGGCGGTGCCGATCTCAGGACTGAAGTCGTGGTCGGTCCGGCTGTGGAACGGCGGCGCCCGCCGCGTCGCCGAGCAACGCGAGTTCTACTGGCCGCCGAAGGCAGGCGAGATCAATCCACTGTTCGCGGCCGGCGATTGGAAGGACCAGCCACCGCCACCCGACTGGTCGACCGAGGTCGACGCACAAGCCCTGGCGAGCGTGATGCAAGCCGAGTTATCGCGCCAGCTCCAGCAGCGCGAAACCGTCGCACAAGCCACCCGCCCGGCTGACGCCCGCGGATTCGTCACCCGCATTACCCGATTCGACCCGGCCGATCACCCCGTGACCGAGGTCCTCGCGCACCTGCGCACCGCGAGCACGGCCGAGGTGCAGCGCGTCATCGCACTCGAGGCCGACGGCAGCAAGCGGAGCGGCATCCTCAAGCGCCGCGACCAACTCACCGCACAGAAAGGCCCCACCAGTGACAGCACTCGGGACTGACCTCGTGCCCTACCGCGAGCAGATCGGCGCGCGGTTGTGGAACGCCGCCGACAACACCGGCCAGGTCATCGTCCAGCACACCACCGAGTCCGAAGGCGGCAATACCTCGGTGATCGGCTATCTCGAGCGCACCCGTGCAGGGTCGTATCAGACCATGGTCGACTTCGACGGCGAGGAAGTACGCATGGTGCCGGACAACCGGCAGGCGTGGGGAGCGATGAACCAAGGCAACCGTCGCGGTCTGCACGTGTGCGCGATGGGGCGCGCCGAATGGGACCGAGCCCGCTGGCTGCGCGAGGGAAAGCTGCTCGAACGCACGGCAATGCGGTACGCGGAATGGTCACGGCTATACAGCATTCCGCTGGTGAAGATCAGTGCCCCGCAGGCCGCCGCCGGACAACGCGGAATCGTTGGACACATCGACATCTCTGCCGCGTTCCACGAGTCCGACCACTGGGACCCAGGCCACCACTTCCCGTACGACGTGGTGATCGCCCGCGCCCGCGAGATCAACACTGGCAGCACCAACAAGGAGGACACAATGCCCAGCGCTCAGGACATCGCCAAGGCCGTGCTCGACACCCAGCTCACCCGGCCTGACGGTACGCCGAGCGAGACCGTCGGCAACGTGCTGGCGTGGATCGACCAGCACGCCGCACAACTGGTCGTCGAGCAGCTCGGCCCCGGGTCCGAGGCGATCCGCGGACATGTAGTCAACCCGACTCGATGGGACGAACTCGGCGACCGAACACAGGTCGAGGCGCTCGCCGCGCTGCTCGAGGCCGCCGGCATCGGCCCCCGACCGGTGAAGTGATGGGACGGCACAACGCGCCGGACACACCGACACAAGTCCGCTTCCCGTGGCGCGCAGCAACACGCACCATGTTTCAGCTCGGCATCGGTGCCGCCGCAGCGATGCCGCAGCTCGTCGAGTCGTCCGGCCTGTCCACTACGGCATGGGGTGTCGGCACCGCGCTAGCAGTGTCGGCGACAGTAACGCGCGTGATGGCGATCCCCGGCGTCGACGCCATGATCGACCGGTGGCTGCCGTGGCTGTCGGCTACGGGGCCGGAGGAGTGAGCGGCTATGACATGGCGAGAGGAGATGACATGCTGAACGAGATGATCGTCGCCGCGGGCGGCGCGCTGGGTATCGGCGGTCTCGGCGGCTCACTGATAGCCGCGTTCGTCGGCCGCCGCGGGCGTAAGGCCGATGCCCTCGAGAAACTCGAGGGCATCGCGACTCGGCTCGCCGACAAGGCCACAGCGGCAGCCGACAAGCGCGTCGCCGAGGTCGAGGCCAAGCTCGCCGAGATCGAGACTCGTGAGGTGCGGCGCCGCCTGGCCGCCACCCTGCACATGCAATGGGATACCGCTCTCGCCGATCAGGTGCGCCAGCTCGGCGGTGAGGTGCCACCGCCTCCACCGCTCGAGGTGATGTGAGGTGACTCAGCCCGACGGCGCGAATCCGAATGGCGCGCTCAACCCCACCCGGCCCGGATCATTCGGCGAGTTCCAGAATCTCGATGAAACCTCGATCTATGACAAGAGCAAGGCACCGATTGTCGGCGTGTCCGGCAGCGCGACCCGCGCGCAACAAGACCTCGCCGCGACCGACGGCAACGTGATCCCGTCCGGAGGTGGGTTGTGGCATACCTTCACCCGGGGAGCTGACGCGACGTTTCCCCGCGTGATGCTGCAACCGATCGCCACCAGGACCGGCGGCGGCGGCTCCGGCGACAGTTCGCACTCGCACTCCATCTCCCGCAACAGCCCGCCGGACTATCAACCCGCGGGACATGGCGCTGACCTGGTTGAACTTGGATTTATCGAGTGCACCAAAGACCGTATTTACTCCCAGATCTCGTTCGGTACCGGAAACTCCGTCACCCATTTCGGGATCGATGCGATGTATGCGGGCGCATACCTCATGGACTCGAGCACCGGCGATCTGCAGCTCATGGCCGCCACCGGCGACATCACCGCAGACGTAGCAGACACCAACCGCGAATACACCTTCACCATCGCGCCGATCGACGCGCTCAAATCCGAAATCTGGGCTGTCGGCTTGTTGCAGGTCACTCATCTCGGGCAAACCTGTAAATCATTGCTCGCGAACCCTATTTGGTCGATGTCAGCGCCACCCGGATTCAAACCCGCCGCACTCTATGCCTATGCACCGCAAACCTCGACCCTGCCCGCCGCGATCAGCTATGACGCGCTTACCTTCAACGGCTCGTTCTGCCCGTACTACGCCCTCAGCTAGGAGCCGCAATTGTGACCGTCACCATCACACAGGACATCGCCGATATCGCCGGCCTCGCTGACAACACACCAGTGTGGTTTTGGCAGGACGAGCACCCGCGCGCCGCCGCCAACGGTGTCACGATGGTCAGCACTCGCCGCATCTCCGCTACCCCAGTAGCAGGGATGCTCACCGTGCAGCTCGAGCCCGGCCCATGCTCGGCGCAGTTCGGAGTCCGCCGCTACGACTTCATCGTGCCGGACATAGACGCCACGCTGTGGCCGCTGATCTCGGCCGGTCTGCCCGCCCCGCCGCCGCCTGGGTCAGCACACGTTCGTAACTTCGGCGGCGTCACCGGTGTCCAACGCGTCACCCAATCCTGGTATGCCGCCGAGCCGCACGATCCCACCACCCTCTACATCGTCGTACCCGACTGAACGGAAGACACCATGACCATCTCAAACCCCTACGGACGATTCGGTATGTCGTTGCTGACCAAGAAGGTCGACATCGTCAACGACGAGCTGCGCGCAGTGCTGCTCACCTCGAACTACACACCGAACCTGGACACCCACCAGTACCAATCCGATCTGACCGGCGAATTGCCCACCGGCAACGGCTATATCGCCGGCGGGACGGTGCTCACTAGCAAGACCCTCACCTATGACGCGGCCACCAACACCGCGTGGCTCGACTGCGACAACCCGAACTGGGCGCCGAGCACGATCACTGCCCGCTACTGTGTAATCGTCGACACACAATCAGGTACCGCGGCCACGAATCCGCTTGTATGCCTGATCGATTTCGAGGAAGACAAATCCTCGGACAACGCGGGATTCGAGATCGCCATCGCTGTCACCGGGCTGTACCGACTCGCCCAGCAATAGCCGGTAGACGATGGCGTTCTACGCCCGCGGTATCTCGCCGCTCGATGTCCGGCTCGGCGACGAGAACGTGCTGTACCTGTACCTCGGCGACTTACTGGTATGGGACGGGACCACGCCGGTGCTCATCATGCCGCCGCCCGGCGTCTCGACCGGCGCTACGCCCAAACCAATCGCACGGACCGGTGTGCTCATCACGATCCCAGTTGCCGCCGGGACGGGCACCACACCCACGCCCGTGTTCGCCGGCGGCATCACCGCCACTGCCCCGGCTGCCGTGGCGACCGGCAGCACGCCAACACCGATCGTGCGGGCCGAGGTGGTTATCGCAGCTTCGGCCACAGTGGGTATCGGAACGGCCCCAGCGCCGAGCGTCGGCGATACGGTGATCGAGGCGGCTGCCGCAGCCTCGGCCGGAACCGTTCCACTGCCCGGCGTAATGACCGGTGTGACCGTGACCAGCACCCACGCGGTAGGCACGGGCACCGCACCCGCACCCGTGTTCTCTGGTGGTGTCGTTGTCGCCGCCCCACCCGCCGTCACGATCGGCAGCGCACCCACGCCACAGTTCATAACGTTCCGACCTGCCGGCATGAACAAGAGCGGAACTCAGACGCTCACCACTGCCTGGGCGCACATACTTGACTGGGTCGCCGACACCACCGGCTACCCCGGATCGGTTGTCGCCGAGCACGCCCTTGTCGTCCACGGCGACAACCCCGCCGCAACGATCACCGCATCATGCACGATCGCGAACTCCAGTAGCATCTTTAGCCTTAGTGCCCGAGTGGCGATCTACCACAATGGTGCGGTGCTTGTTGAAGGCGCCGACACCCCAATTCCGGTTCAGTCTTCAGCCACCGTGAGCGTCGCGCAGGATATTGCGCTGGCAGATGGTGACCTCATCACCCTCTACGCCATCGGATCGGCCGGCTTCTCATACCTATCACTGCAGTCCGGCGCCACATCGCACGTCCGTGTCACCGACTGACCACACGCGAGGGCACCTAGAGAGGACGGCAGCCCGAAACGGTCGCGCCCTGCCGACTTGGCGGGGCGCGTTTCGTATATAGGTCAATAGGTCAGCGCTCGTAGGAGGTCCGCAACACGCAGGCAATCACAGCCTCTACGTCGTCATCGGTGGAGCCGATGCCGATCGCCGCCGATTTCGGCCACATCGTGTGGCGCCTGGCCCCGCTGGAGGCGGCATACACCGTTCCGTCGTGGAGTACCCATGCGTTGGCGCGCTGGACCATTGACTCATCCTGGCCGAGGATCGACGCCGCGACGAATGTCGTTCCGCTGGTGATCACAACAACGTTCTCCAGCCGTGTCCCGGCCTGGGTGAGTCCCGACTCAACGAGCTCGACAACGGACTGGGACGCAGGCGCGCACCGCGGATCTGCCGAGGGCCGGCCGGTTTGGTCTGCCTGCGCTGGCATCGGTGGTTGAGGCGTAGCGGCTGGCAATGGCTCGCTGCCCGTTTGCCCCCCACTATCACCAACCACCGCGCCAACTACGACAATCACGACAATTAGCGCCATCGCGGCACCGAACCCGCCGAGTATCACCTTGTTGATACGCCGCCGCTGCGTCTGGTCAGGCATGACCTTTGAGTGGCCACCGGGCGGTTGCTGCTGCTGCGACACGTGAAATCCCCTCTGTTGGCTCGCTGAAACCACAGTTGGCGCTGCAGATCCGTCCGCCGTGGAAGAGTTGAGAACCAATGATCATGTGATGTAGATCGCTACATCACGGTAGGTGCCTAACGCGAAAGCGGCAACGCGAGAACACCTGGGCCACAAGTGCTACACGCCGCCGCCTATCAGTCGCGGTGCCGGTCGGTACGTGCACCCTGCCCAGGCCGGTTGCGAATCCACGCCGCGATCGTCGCCTCGTCCCACACTGGTGTGCGTCCTATATGCCGCTCCGGAGCCGGGGCGTGACCACGCTGGGCGTAGGAGCGGAAAGTCCGTGCGGTGATCCGCTGGCCCGTCGCCGAGTACAGCATCTCCACGCATTGCTGTGCCGTGATTTCCGCCATGGCGGCAACGCTACTGTCTGCCGCCCTTGGGTCACACCAGTTGGAAATCAGTGGTGTGAGTGATGCCGGCAAGGATGTCGGTCAAAGTGATCACCACATGCACGGAGCGGTCGAGGGTGGTCGGGGCTGGGTTGCGGACAATGAAGTCGCTGTGAGAGTGGGTGTTGCTGGTGCTGGAGGCGCCCGATGTGACCGCAACCGGTTTGCCGTCGACGAGGATTTTGATGTCTACCTCATGGCGCAGTAGCGATACCTCGTCGGATATGGCTGTATAGCTGAACTGGAGTCCGATGGGGGTAGACATGATCGGCGACAGCCAGGACCGCAGGCCGCCGCTGCCTTGGCTCACGAACTGGGGAAAGGTGTAGCGGGCAAGAGTGGTCGGGCTGGTCCACGACTGGTGCGCAGTGGTAGCTGGCATTGAGGTGTCCTTTCCGGGGATGCGGTAGAGACCAGTCTTCCCTCCCGTGAGTACGGGAGGGAAGACCGGGGTGATGCAGTTACACGTCACAGGGGACGGTGTATTCGGGGCTGAGCCAGTTGCCAGTGTGGCTACCTGCGGTCACGTAGACCTTCATGCGGTAGGTGGCCTCGGTGGCATCTGTACATGAGGTCGGGTAGTGCAGGCTGATATCAGGGCTGCCTTGGGTGTACCCCGGGGACTTCTCGGTGAGGACTGTCGAGAAGAACAGCGCGTGGTGCCCCTTCTGAAGTTCGACTTCGAGTATGTGCGGCATCCAGCCGGTCCCCACGCAGTGGCTCTCGACGCCCCACTCCAAGGTCCCGTTCACCTCTTCGAGCGGGTGCCAGTAACCACGGCAACCGCCGCCGCCGAAATCACCCTCCGCCGCCGCGGGGGTGCTAGGCAGCATCACGGCCGCAATGACCGCAATTCCGCTCGCAACTATTTTTCGCATGGTGTGGCCTTCCAGGGTTGTCGTGTGATTCCCGGGCCGGTGACCGCCAAGTCCTTGGTCCGGGTCTCGCTTACCCCTCTATGTTACATCCTGAGGATTCAAAGTGTGGAGGTTTTAGGCAAACCAAAGATGAAGGGGATACAAACGCCGGGCCGGCAAGGAACTTGGCGGTCACCACCGGCCCGGCGCCACGACAACCCCATACGGGATGCCATGATCAGCATAAACGCGGTCCTGCTCACGGTGTCGACCGCCACCCGGGCCGGTCATCGATCCACACGACCGGGCCAGCGATCGAGCCATCGCGGATACGCGCCCACAGCGCCTGGCGCCGCATACGCCAATGCCGCGCCACCTCGGCGGCCGCGAGGAACCGTACGGCAGGCGGTCGCACGAACGGCTCGCCGTCCGGCGACCACGCGCGTATGCACGCCAGTGACCACCCCGGCCACCGGCCCACCTCGATATCGGGCGATGGCACCCATACCCGCTCGCTGTGGCGCCACGCCACGAGCTGGTCGTATGAGTGACCCGACAACATCGCGAAAACGCCGAGCCCGTAGTACCAGCGCACCCCGGCATCACGCTTGTCGGGCTGGGCAAGCGCGGCCGCTGCGGCCGTCACCAGTCGGCCTCGGTGTCAAAGACGGATAGCGGGGCCACGTCGATCGGGTCGCCTATCGTGCCGAGTGCGGCCTGCACATCGACATCGGTCCTGGTGAGTGCGAATGCCTCTACTGGCCAAGCGATCCCGAACTCGTCGACCGCCCACCACGAGCCATCGTCACGTTGCAGCCACGCCACTGCTCGATCGTCGTGGTCGTCAGCAGTCGTAGCGGTCACGGGAAGTTCTTCGAGTTACGCGGGTCCGGCACGATGTGACCGGCCTCGACCAGCACATCGTGCGCGGCTCGCTTGCGGGCGCAGATGTCGATCGGGCACGAGGCATGTCGCTGCATGGCGTGGTGCGCACCCTCCACGGTGAGCGGCCGGTCGGGACGCTCGTGTGGCCACGCGTACGGCAGTGCCGATCGGTCGAGTAGTGCATCGTCGAGGTCGATGTGTGAGCGGGCTTCATCTGTCATGGCAACCCCCGACCTCGACTTTTACCTGGCTACGTTCAGCCGCGATCCGGGTCTGGATTTCGGAAACGGTTACTCCGTGTCCGTATCCGTGTCTTTGCCTACGGGTGGTACCAGGCGATGCGGCCGCAACCGCGACCAGTGCTAGCGCGGTAAGAACAAGGGAGAGAACAATTTCCATCGGGTGCCTCCAGCTGCATGGATGTGGAGTGCACCCGGCGCCGGGGAAGGGGATCACCCGGCGTCGGGGCTGGGATCGACGCTAGAAACTCGAGTACCAGCGCCGCCATGATATTTCTCGAAATTTCTTGCTTTACTCTCCAGGATGGCCTTCGAACTGCGATGATCGGTAAGGTACCTACCCATCATGCGCACGATTGAGGTTTCGATATGCATGTTCGGTTACTCGGCGGCGGGTCTGGCGACGGCGGTTCACCACGTCTGTGGACTACCGACCGCAGCACATTCGCTGTTCAAGGATGGAAGACCGACCACACCAGCCAAGTCGAAATCCCGCACCGGTTGTTGATGTTTGCGGAGATGGGAACCTGCCTGACCGGGTTAAGGGACACCGGGCACGGCACGTTCCTTGTAACAGGCAAACTGGTCACTGATGCGGAAGCGTTGCAGATCATGAAGATTCCCGGACACGAGGCCGCCATCGAGGTGCCGATCGGACGAGAGGTGATGCCGGATGCGGCTATACCAGCGTGAAAAACTGGCGGAACTGTTCGCGAGTGCGAAACATCGCGTATTCCATTTGGAGACCCGCGACGAATACCTGTCTTCGTCTGAGCATTCGGCGATGACGAAGTTTCTCGCCGACGAGACCACCGACCCCGGTGGCCCGTGGTTCGACCCGTGGGCGGCACTGGTGTCGGCGACCTCCGCGCGAGGCGTCGCGGTCGAGCGAGCACGCATAGTAACCACGCCGCACGGTGCCTATACGCGATACTTGTTGGCTCTGACCTCGCATAACATCGCTGCAGGTGAGGAAGTTCGGTGGTTGCCGCGTAATAGGGCAGCCCCCGCCGACGCCGCGGCCGATGACTACTGGCTGATCGACGACGACCTTGTCGCTTACTCGATATTCGACGAGAACGAGTGGTGGTCCGGCGTCGCCGCAACTACCGACCCTGTCATAGTCGCCTACGCCTGCGAAGTGCGTGATCGGGTGTGGGCGGCAGCGACGCCACACGAGCAATACCAGAAGTGACCGGAGTCGAACAGGCCAAGCAGGCGCTCGGTGCGCGCCTCCGTGAGCTACGCAAGGAAGCGCGCCTCAGCGGCGCCCGCTTGGCCGACCTCGCCGGGTGGCAACCCAGCAAAGTCTCCAAGATCGAGCATGGCCGCCAAGTCCCCACCGAGCAGGATTTAGCCGATTGGTGCCAGCTCACCAAATCCGAGCTTGCCCTACCCGACCTCGTCGCCACTGTGCGCAATGTCAATGCCGCGTACCTCGAATGGAAGCGTGTCGTCGCTGGCGGCCATGCGCGGCGACAGCGGCAGAGCATCGAACTCGAGGGGGTCACCCGCCTTGTGCGCGGGTTTGACCCGCTTATTCCAACCGGCCTTCTGCAGACCCGCGCTTATGCCGAGGCGATTCTGCGCCGCTGCATCGACTTCGTCGGCGGTGCCGACGACCTTGCCGAGGCGGTCGAGGCACGCATGCAGCGGCAGCGGGTCTTGCGTGAGGGTGTACACAAATTCCATTTCCTGATCGGCGAGCCCGCGCTGTATACCGGTGTCGGCGACGATGCGGTTCGCATCGAACAGCTCGAGCATCTGCTTGAGCTGATGGACCTGACGCGCCTGGTTCTCGGGGTAGTGCCTAAGACGGCCGAGTTCCTGTACACCGTGACCAACTTCGTAATGTACGACCGGCGTCGCGTGCACGTCGAAACTGCTACTGCACAGTTGACTATCACGCAGCCTGGCGAACTGGCGTACTACGACAGAGTGTTTGCCGCACTCACCGAACGCGCTGTCTATGCCGACAATGCAGGAGCGCTGATCGCAACAGCGATCTCGGGCTGACGACCCCCTCGACTCCGAGTCGCCTCGAATGCACAACGGGGCGACTCGGTGAGGGCCTTGTTACGCCACCGCCCCATCGACGACGGCCAGCTCGGGTTTGCGCGGTATCGGCAGTTTCGCGCCTACCGCCGCGGCGGCAGCAGAGCCGGATCGGCGGTCGAGGTGGCCGTAGCGATCACTCGTGGTCTTGATGCTCTCGTGTCCGAGGTGGGCCTGGACCACGTGCAGCGGGATGTTGTCACACAGCATCCAGGACGCGCAGGTATGGCGGAGATCATGGATTCTCGGACGTTTGCCGTTCAGTGGATCGCCCTTCTCGGAGGACAGTCGGGTTACGGCCTTAGTCCAGATGTTCCGGTAGTACCAAGTCACCTCAACCTGCTGCTCGGTGTGCTCGAACAACAGTTTGTCGCGCGGGCGTCCAAGGGGCAGTAGAGCAATCAGGTCGGCGTCGAGGTTGATGGTGCGGTTGCCTTTCTTGGTCTTAGGGCGGCCGAGGTGGCGGCGCCCTCCGGTGTACTTCCATGCTTTATTGATACGCACCGTTCCGGCCTTCATGTCGATGTCCCCAACAGTCAGGGCGCTGGCTTCGCCGAAACGACTCCCAGATGCGGCGAGGAACATGGTGAGTGGTCGCCACTGCTCAGGGATGACCTTGACGATGGCGGCGAACTCATCCTGTTCGAGAAACGTCATCTCGGCTGGATCGACGCGCGGCAATCGGACAGCTGCGCAAGGGTTTCCAGGAATGATCCCCTTGGCGGCCAGTCCTTTCAGGACGCCCGAAACGAAACTGGCCTTGTTGGCAATGGTTTTCGGTGCGTTACCGCGGTCCTCTTCGAGGTGGGTCACCCAACAGCCGAGTAGCTTCGCATCGATTGCAGTGATCGGCAGGTCAGCCATGCCCTGGAATGTTGCAACGTCATTTTCCAGGTACCGGCGGTATCGCAATTTAGTGCCCTTCTCTACGCCGGTGAGTGCGCCGATGTGGTCATCGATCGCCTCGCGCAAGGTCGGCACACCTGTCTGCGATACGCCATGGATGGCGTCGATGATGTCGAGAGCCCGGTCAGGGCCGACCCGGTCGAGCAGGTCCTTGAACTTCAGGGCTTCGCGGTAGTCCTCGAAGGAGCGAGAGGACTGGGTGCCGTGGTGGCGGAACAGGATCGAGTGGTAGCTGGTGCCATCTTTGCGGACGCGGGTACGGATGCTGGACACGAGAAATCCCCATCTGGTCGGTCGGACAGGTGCGCCGACATCCCCTCAGATGCTCGTTCTGTTGACCGCTGGTGTTGACCGTGCCGGTCAACGCCAGCAAAAACCGGCATTGTCCTGCACGCTCGTCGTGCGCGAGAGGGGACTTGAACCCCTACGTCCGTGGACACCAGAACCTAAATCTGGCGCGTCTGCCAATTTCGCCACTCGCGCGTGATGGTACGACCGTCCAAACTCTACCGGGCGTTTCGGTCATCGCGCAGCATTGGGTAGGTGTGGCGTACTCGTCAGTAACCTCACCTGGGATTATAACGATTTGAAAACCTTCAACATGAGGGGCGCTCATGTTTCGCCCGTGTTAGCAGCCCTGCAACCAGGAGGTTCGAACATGAGGAAGGGTCATGTTTCTGATCATTCTGGTTCGGCCGTACATGAATACTCCGCAGTAGCGCTCCAGCCGGCTGGCAAACATGAGGATTCCCTCATGATCTTGTGTCATTCTCGCCAATAGCAGACCGATTGCGTGTGAGAACCCGAGAGCGCCGACATGTTGCCAAGACATGTCGCATGGAAGAGGAAGTCGAAGCGTCTTGACGATCAATCAGAGCACCAGGACCAGGGCCGTTCAGGGGCCCAAGGTGGTTGCGCCCGCCGGGGAGACCGCGACAGACGGTGCGCGGTCACCACTGCTGGATCGTCTACTCGGCGGCGTGCCTTACGCGCTCGCCTTCGGTGGGCAAGGCGCCCGGTGGCTGAGCGAGCTCGAAGAGATCGGGCGTGACAGTGCGCTGGAACCGGAACTGACTGCATTGGTGAACGAGGCAGCGACGTTGCTCGAGCCAATTGCGGCACAGTTGCTGACGGCCCGGCCAGTCGGCTTTGATCCGATGGGCTGGATTCTCGAGAGCGAACTCGCCGATGCCGAGGACAGTGAGAGTTCGGCAGTGCCCTCCGAGCATGTCTTGCGCTCGCCGGCGGTGTCCATGCCAGGGGTCATGCTGACTCAACTGGCGGCAATGCGAGCGTTGCGGCTGCAAGGCCTCGACCCGGCCGAAAACCCGCCGGCCGTGATCGTCGGGCACTCACAGGGCTTGCTCGCGGCTACGGCGGTCGAGGCCGGTGGCCGGCGCGACGCGGAGCTGCTGGCCATAGCTCAGCTGGTCGGCGCCTCGGCCGGGTTGGTGGCGCGGCGGCGTGGGTTGATGCCGGTGGGCGAGCGTTCGCCGATGCTCGCGGTGTCGAATATCGATCCCGAGCGCCTGCGCACCTTGGTTGCGGACGTGTGCGAGGGAGTCGATCCGGCCGCGGCCGTGGTGGTCTCGATCCGCAACGGTCGCCGGCGCGCGGTGTTGTCCGGCTCGCCAGCACAGTTGGAGCGGGTGCGCCAGCGGTGTGCGCAGATCCATGACGAACAGACTCGCGAGCGGGAAGCAAAGACTCGGGGCGGATCGGTGTTCGCTCCGGTCTTCGAGGACGTGGCGGCCGATGTGGCCTTCCATCACCCCGCGTTGGCCGACACCGTCGACGTGGTGATCGGCTGGGCCACCCACTGTGGTCTGGACGCGGAGTTGGCGGGCGAATTGGCCCGCAAGATTCTGGTGGACCCGATCGACTGGGTCGAGATCGTCGAGGGTGTCGTCGCCACCGGGGCGCGCTGGGTGCTGGACCTGGGCCCGAGCGACTTGTTGTCCCGGGTGACCGCGGGCACGTTGAAGGGCACGGGGATCGGGATGGTGCCCGTCGCCACCCGAATGGGACAACGCAGCCTGCTCACCCCGGGTGCAGCGCCGGAGCCGTCGTTGCCGTGGTCGGCGTTCGCACCGCGCCCGGCGCGGCTGCCGAACGGGGACCTCGTGGTCGAGACCGCCTTCACGAAGCTGACCGGCCGCTCGCCGATTCTGCTCGCGGGAATGACCCCGACGACGGTCGATGCGAAGATCGTCGCCGCGGCCGCGAACGCGGGTCACTGGGCGGAGTTGGCCGGCGGTGGCCAGGTCACCGAGCAGATATTCACCGACCGCATCGCGGAGCTGAGGAACCTGCTGCATCCTGGCCGCGCGGTGCAGTTCAACTCCCTGTTCCTCGACCCCTACCTGTGGAAACTGCAGTTGGGCGGCAAACGGTTGGTGCAGCGCGCCCGCAGCGCGGGGGCGCCGATCGACGGCGTCGTGGTGAGCGCGGGCATTCCAGAGCTGGACGAAGCGGTCGCCCTGATAGCGGAACTCACCGATGCGGGTATCGCGCACATCGCGTTCAAGCCCGGCACCGTCGCCCAGATCCGTGCCGTGCTGCGAATCGCCGACGAGGTCCCGGACTACCCGGTGATCATGCACATCGAGGGCGGTAGAGCAGGAGGGCACCACTCCTGGGAAGACCTGGACGACCTGCTCCTGGACACCTACGCCGAGCTGCGCAGTCGCACCAATGTCGTGGTCTGCGTCGGCGGCGGAATCGGTACCCCCGAACGCGGGACGCAGTACCTCACCGGCGAATGGGCGGTGCAGCACGGCTACCCGCGGATGCCGCTGGACGGCGTGCTGGTCGGCACCGCCGCAATGGCGACCTTGGAAGCCACCACGGCACCGGATGTCAAGCAATTGCTGGTGGACACCGCCGGCACCCCCGACTGGGTGGGCGCAGGCACCGCCTCCGGCGGGATGGCCTCGGGCCGTAGCCAACTCGGCGCCGACATCCACGAGGTCGACAACGCCGCCTCCCGGACCGGCCGGCTACTCGACGAGGTCGCCGGCGACAGCGACGCCGTCACCGCCCGCCGGGACGAGATCATCGAGGCATTGAACGCTACCGCCAAGCCGTATTTCGGCGAACTGGCGGCCATGACCTATCTGCAGTGGCTGGAGCGCTATGTCGAACTCACAGTCGGCACCTATGGCCGTAGCGCGTTCGACTGCGGCAGCGACCTGGGTGACGTCGTAGCCGAAGCGTCCCGCTCGGTGTGGCTCGACATCAGCTGGCGGGATCGGTTCGCGCAGATGATGCGTCGCACCGAATCCCGGCTGCATCCGGCCGACCGCGGCGAGATTCCCACACTGTTCGGCAGCGACGACGAGTTCGAAGACCCGGGTTCCGCGCTGAGCACGCTGGGCAAGCGCTACCCGGCTGCGGCGCAGACCATACTGCACCCGGCCGATGTGCCCTTCTTCGTGTCGCTGTGCAAGACCCCGGGCAAGCCGGTGAATTTCGTCCCGGTCGTGGACGGCGACGTGCGTCGGTGGTGGCGGTCGGATTCGCTGTGGCAGGCGCACGATCCGCGCTATTCGGCCGACCAGGTGTGCGTCATCCCGGGCACGGTTTCGGTCGCGGGCATCACCCGGGTGGACGAGCCGGTGGGCGACTTGTTGGATCGGTTCGAACAAGACACCGCACACGCGCTGCTGCGTGCCGGCGCGGTGCCCATGCCGGCGGACGCGCGGCGCACCGCGGGCCTCACATCCGGTGTGATCGATGCGGTACTGGCTGCGCCGGACTTCCAGTGGGCCGGACGCACCACGATCAACCCGGTCCATCGCCTCGGTGATGTGGCCGACTGGGTCGTCGACGGGAACACTGCAACGCACTCGCCCAGTGGCGCGACGCTCGGCGAGACCACCGGTCCCGAGCCGGAGCACGCGTATCTGCAGCTGACCGTTCCGCTGTTGGCAGGCAAGGTCATTCGTATCCGGATATCCGTGCCGACATCGGTGAGGACCGGTGGCGCCCCAGTGGTCACCGAAGCCGATGCCGACGAAGCTATGACCGCCCTGCTGGCCGTCGCTGCCGGGCAGGCCCTGCCGGAGGTCAAGGGCCGGGTCGCGCACCTGAACCTGGCCTGGACCCCGGATCTCATCGCCGACCATGCCGGCGTCACCGGCTCCGGTCTGCCGGCCACGCTGAGCACACTCGGTCGCATCGTGCCCGACGTGCTGGTCGGCGCATGCTGGCCCGCGGTGTTCTCGGTACTCGGCGCCGCGCGTGCCGTAGAGGGCGAACGCGTCATCGAAGGCATGCTCGACTTGGTGCACCTCGATCACCAGATCCGCCTGATGGCGGATCTGCCCGCCGAAACCAGCGTGCTGGCCGTGCGAGCACAGGTGGGTGAAACCCTGGACACCGACATCGGTCGCGTGATCGAGGTGCAGGTGCGGATCACCGCCATGCTGGACAAGCCCGAGACGGGAATGTCCATGCCCGTGCTGGCCGAACTCACCGAGAGGTTCGCGATCCGCGGACGCAACGGCATCGGAGAACTCACCGACCCACCCCGCGCAGCGGGCACGATATCCGACATGGCTACCGACACCCCGCGTCGGCGTCGGCGCGACGCCACCATCGTCGCGCCACGCGCCATGGATGCCTTCGCTGCGGTCTCCGGCGACCACAACCCGATCCACACCAGTACATCGGCTGCGAGGCTGGCAGGTCTGGAGAGTCCGATCGTGCACGGGATGTGGTTGTCTGCCGCCGCTCAGCACGTCGTGTCGGCTCTCGCCCCGGGCGGCTCCCTCGCCCCACGCACAGTGACCGCATGGACCAGCCGCTTCCTCGGCATGGTCCGGCCCGGCGCGGCGATCGACGTACGCGTCGAGCGCATCGCGATCGATGCAGGCTGTGAAATTCTCGAAGTGTCCTGCCGGACCGGTGGCGATCTGGTGATGACCGCCACCGGCCGCACCGCAGCGCCGAAGACGGTCTACGCGTTCCCGGGCCAGGGAATCCAGAGCAAGGGAATGGGTCTGGCGGCGCGCACGCGCTCGAAGGCCGCCAAGCAGGTCTGGGAGCGCGCCGACAAACACACGCGAGCGGCGCTCGGCTTCTCGATCTTGGCGGTGGTGCGGGACAATCCGACCTATCTGAAGGCGCGCGGGGTCGAGCACCGGCATCCCGACGGAGTCCTGCACTTGACCCAGTTCACTCAGGTCGCGATGGCAACCCTCGGCGTCGCCCAGGTAGCGGAGCTTCGCGAAGCCGGCGCGTTCATCGAGGGCGCCATGCTCGCGGGCCACTCGGTCGGTGAGTACAACGCGCTCGCGGCCGTCGCCGGGGTGCTCCCGTTGGAGGCGGTGCTCGAGGTGGTGTTTCAACGCGGCTCCGCCATGCACGAATTGGTGGCGCGAGATGCCCACGGGCGCAGCGACTATCGAATGGCCGCCATTCGGCCTTCTCAGATCGGGCTCCCCGACGACGAGGTGGTCGACTTCGTCGCCGGGATCGGAGAGCGTGCCGGGGAATTCCTCGAGGTGGTCAATCTGAACCTGAAGGGCTCGCAGTACGCCATCGCGGGTACCGTGGCGGGATTGTCGGCGCTGGAGGCGGAGATCGATAGGCGTCGAGCGGAATTCGGCGGCAAACGGGCGTTCATCCTGGTCCCGGGCATCGATGTGCCGTTCCATTCCACCGTCCTGCGCAAGGGCGTCCCAGAGTTTCGGCACAAGCTCGAGCAGCTGCTGCCCGCCGACCTGCACCCCGAGATCCTGGTCGGACGCTATATCCCCAACCTGGTGCCCAAGACGTTCTCGCTGGAGCAGGCGTTCGTTCAGGAAATCGCCGATCTGGTGCCTTCCGAGCCGCTGGCCGCGGTACTGGCCGACTTCGACAGTTGGGCCGCCCGACCGTCGGAGTTGTGTCGGGTGGTGCTGATCGAGTTGTTGGCCTGGCAGTTCGCCAGCCCGGTGCGCTGGATCGAGACCCAGGACCTGCTGTTCACCGACACCGCGCACGGTGGTCTCGGCATCGAACGATTCGTCGAGGTCGGCGTCGGCGCCACCCCGACGGTGGCCAACTTGGCCAGCCAGACACTGAAATTGCCCGACTTCGGTGGCGCCCCGGTCGAGGTGCTCAACATCGAGCGGGATGCGGAGGTGGTGTTCTCGGTCGATACCGACCCGGCTCCGGCCGACGAGCCGACGTCGAGCGAGGGTGCGGTTGCGACCGAGGCTTCCACCGTCGTCGAACCCGCTGCCCAGGCGCCGATCGCCGTGCCCACCTCGAGCGCGGCAGCTCCGCGACCGGACGACATCGCATTCACCGCGGCGGACGCTACCCGCGTGCTGATCGCACTGTGGACCAAACTGCGATTGGACCAGATCGGACCGGTGGACACCATCGAGAGCTTGTGCGACGGCGTGTCTTCTCGACGCAACCAATTGCTCGTCGACCTGGGGTCCGAACTCTCGCTCGGGGCGATCGACGGTGCGGCCGACGCGGATATGAACGCGCTGTCGACGACGGTGGAGCGACTGGCGCGCACCTACCGTCCCTTCGGCTCGGTACTCAGCGACGCCACCGGCGATCATCTGCGCAAGGTGTTCGGCCCGACCGGCAAGCGTCCGGCCGCCATTGCAGAGCGGGTGCACAAAGTCTGGGAGCTCGGCGACGGGTGGGCCAGTCATGTCACCGCCGAGGTGTCGCTGGGCACCCGGGAGGGCGTCAGTGTTCGCGGCGGTGATCTCGGTGGTCTGGTCTCCGGCGCATTGAGTGATGCTGCGTCGGTCGATGCAGCCATCGACGCCGCTGTCCAGACTGTGGCCTCCCGCCGTGGTATCACGGTGACGTTGCCGGCCGCCGCGGGCAATGGGGCTGCGACGGTAGACGCTGCCGCTCTGGGCGAATTCACCGAACAGATCACCGGCCGCGACGGCATGCTGGCCACCGCCGCACGGGCCGTGCTCGATCAACTCGGCCTCACCGAACGGGTCTCCGTACCCGAGGCGACCGACGATTCGCTGGTGGAGCTGGTGTCGGCCGAATTGGGTCCGGACTGGCCCCGATTGGTTGCGCCGGCGTTCGATGCGCGCAAGGCCGTCCTGTTGGACGACCGTTGGGCTACGGCGCGCGAGGATCTGGCGCGACTGTGGCTCGCCGACGACGCGACCTGCGCCGACGGGTCGGTGACCGGATTCCTCGGAGCGGGTGAAGCCGTGGCCGCGCAAGCGAACTGGTGGCGAGGGCGTGCGATGCACGAGGCGCGGTCGATGCTCGCCGGTTGGTATCAGCGCATTGCCGATGCCGCGCAGCGCACCGAAGAGCCCGGACCGTGGTCGTCGGAGGTCGCGGTGATCACCGGCGCCAGTAAGGGATCCATCGCGGCCGCGGTGACGGGCCGCTTGCTCGGCGGCGGTGCCACGGTGGTGGTTACCACCTCGGCGTTGAACGACGAGCGCTTGGCCTTCTATCGGAAGCTGTACCGGGATTCCGCCCGCCACGGCGCCGCCCTGTGGGTCGTGCCGGCGAACGCCGCGTCCTATCAGGACATCGACGCGCTGATCGACTGGGTGGGTTCCGAGCAAGTCGACACGGCGGGCGGCGCCAAGATCACCGTCAAGAATGCGATGACTCCGACGCTGTTGCTGCCCTTCGCGGCGCCCCGGGTGTCCGGTGATCTCGCAGACGCGGGCGCCCGCGCGGAGATGGAGATGCGGGTCCTGCTCTGGTCGGTCGAGCGGCTGATCGGTGGCTTGTCCGTACTGGGCGCCGACCACGACGTGGACGCGAAACTGCACGTGCTGTTGCCCGGTTCCCCCAACCGCGGACTGTTCGGTGGCGACGGCGCCTATGGCGAGTCGAAGGCGGCGCTGGACGCCGTGGTTGCGAAGTGGCGTGTCGAGAAGTCATGGGCAGCCCGGGTGACCATGGTTCACGCGATGATCGGCTGGGTGCGCGGCACCGGACTGATGGGACACAACGATCCCTTGGTCGCGGCGGTCGAGGAAGCCGGGGTGCAGACGTGGTCGACCACCGAGATGGCCGACGAGCTGCTCAAATGGTGCACCGCGCGAGCGCGCGACGTGACCGCGGCCGGTCCACAACAGATCGACCTGACCGGCGGACTGGCCAAGGCGACGTTGGACCTGTCCGCGTTGGCCGCCCAAACGCCTGGTTCGCCCGAACCCGAAGCCGCCGACGAGGAACGCACCATCGCTGCGCTGCCTGCGCCACCGACCTCGACAGTGCCCCACTCGGTGCCCGAGTGGGGCCAGGTGAGCGCAGACCCGGCCGACATGGTCGTCATCGTGGGTGCCGGCGAACTCGGACCATATGGTTCGGCGCGTACCCGCTTCGAGATGGAGGTCTCCGATGAGCTGTCGGCGGCGGGCGTGCTGGAGTTGGCCTGGACCACCGGCATGGTGACCTGGGAAGACCAGCCGCAACCCGGATGGTACGACGTCGCGTCCGGGGACTACGTGCCGGAGCACGAGCTGTCGGAGCGCTACCACGATGCTGTGGTCGCCCGCTGCGGTGTGCGGCGCTACGTGGACGACGGCGCTATGGTCGACAATTCCGCACCTCTGATGACCTCGGTGTTCCTCGACAAGGACCTGTCGTTCACCGTGGGCGGCGAGGCCGAGGCCCGCGCTTTCCACGCCGCGGACCCCGAGCACACGGTGATCGCGCCGGTGGCCGACTCCGGAGACTGGACGGTGACCCGCAAGGCGGGCACCGAGATCCGTGTGCCGCGCCGCGCCAAACTGTCGCGCACTGTGGGCGGTCAGATCCCGACCGGCTGGGACCCGACCAGATGGGGCATTTCGGCCGACATGGTCGCCTCGATCGACCGGGTCGCGCTGTGGAACATCGTGTGCACGGTCGATGCGTTCATCGGCTCCGGATTCAGCCCGACCGAACTGATGCGCTGGGTGCATCCCTCGTTGGTCGCCAACACACAGGGTGTCGGTATGGGCGGAATGTCGTCGATGCGATCGCTGTATGTGGACAATCTGCTCGGCGAGCCGGTTGCGAACGACATCTTGCAGGAAGCGTTGCCGAACGTGACGTTGGCGCACGTGGTGCAGTCCTACGTGGGCAGCTACGGGGCCATGGTGCATCCGGTGGCTGCATGTGCGACGGCCGCGGTGTCGGTGGAGGAGGGCATCGACAAGATCCGACTCGGCAGCGCCGAGGTCGTGGTCGCCGGCGGATACGACGATCTCGGAATCGAGGGCATCGTCGGCTTCGGTGATATGGCTGCTACCGCGGACTCGGCGGCCATGAGCGCCAAGGGCATCAGCGATCGGTACTTCTCCCGGGCCAACGATCGCCGTCGTGGCGGGTTCGTGGAATCCCAGGGCGGCGGCGCGGTATTGCTGGCCCGCGGTGACATCGCCCTGGAGGTCGGGTTGCCGGTGCTCGGAGTGGTGGCGTATGCCCAATCTTTCGCCGATGGGGTCCACACCTCGATTCCGGCGCCCGGCTTGGGCGCCCTCGGCGCGGGCCGGGGCGGACGTGAGGCGCGATTGGTCGCCGAGCTGCGCAGTCTCGGCGTACAACCCGACGACATCGCGGTGATCTCCAAACACGACACATCCACCGCGGCCAACGATCCCAACGAGTGCGAGTTGCACGAGCGTCTGGCCGCCGCGATCGGGCGGTCGGACGGTGCCCCGCTGTTCGTCGTTTCGCAGAAGAGCCTCACCGGCCATGCCAAGGGCGGCGCAGCCGCGTTCCAGCTGATCGGTTTGTGCCAGGTGTTGGAAAGTGGTGTCGTGCCGCCGAATCGCAGTCTGGATTGCGTCGACGACGCCATGAGCGAGTTCGAACACCTGGTGTGGGTGCGTGAACCATTGCGTTTCGGCGGACGCTTGCCGCTGAAAGCCGGCTTGCTGACCTCGCTCGGCTTCGGACACGTCTCGGGCCTGGTCGCCGTCGTGCACCCGGAGGCGTTCATCCAGGCCATCGAGCCGGGGCGGCGCGAGGAATACCAGCGCAGGGCGCACCAGCGGCGGCTGGCGGGTCGGCAGCGAATCGTGGAGGCGATGTGTGGTGGCGCGCCGTTGTACGAGCGGCCTGCGGATCGTCGTCTCGGCGGAGACAACGCCTCGTCCGAGCAGATTCGGCAACTGGAGGCCGATGTGCTGTTGTCACGGCACGCGCGCCTGTCCCAGGATGGCGCCTATCGGGCGAACGGGTCCGGATGCGCGTGACCGACAGCGCTATCGGGCAACCCATCGTGGCCGGATCGGCCACCGATGGACCGAGCACGTCGTAGGCTGCCCGGCTATGACGATCCTCGGTATCGGCCTGGACTTGGTGACCATCTCCGAGTTCGCCGAACAGCTCGAACGTACGGGAACGACGATGCTTCGGGAGAGTTTCACCGCCGGTGAGCGACGTTACTGTCGAAGCAAGGGAACCGACCCGGCGCGCAGTTACGCGGCGAGGTGGGCGGCGAAAGAGGCGGTGATCAAAGCCTGGGCATCGTCACGGTTCGCCCGCCGCCCGCAGATCGGGGACAACCCGTACCCGCTGATCGAAGTGGTCAACGACGCGTGGGGCAGGCCGAGTATCAAGCTGCACGGCCTTGCCGCCGATTTTCTACCGCGGGCACGAGTTCACCTCTCGCTGACCCACGACGGCGATACCGCGGCCGCGATGGTCGTGCTCGAGGACCCGGGCGAGTTGGCGGACCTCATCGAGGGTCGGCACAGAATCGGTTGAGCGGCGCGGCGGGGGACCATGGGCTATGGTTCTCCGCCGGAGCGCGACTCCTTTTCGGCGACGAGTAGGTAGGCGACCATCAGTCGCTTCAGTTCGGCGACCGCTTCTGCATTGCTCTGCTCGTTTTGGACCGAGAAATTCAACATCGAATAGACCACGTGTACCAGTACTTCGGCCATCATGGTGCGTTTCGGTCGGGGAGTGCGCGGAGTGAGTGGGCGCAGCATCTGTGAAACGACTTCGGCGAACTGCTTCTCGTGGATAGCGCCGGTGGCCCTGGTAGAGGGCGTGGATTGCATGGCAAGCCATACCTCGCGCCGAGAGGGATCGGTGGTCCACAAGCCGGCCAAGTGGTCGACGAACTGGTTCATATGCCGTAGCCAGTCCAATGACGGTACCTCGCCGTGGAAGTCGGCCAGCTCTTGGGAAACGGCCACCAGGTCTTGGCGATTCAGCTCGCAGACGATCACGTATTTGTTGGCGAAGAATTGATACAACGTGCCGATCGGCACCTCGGCTCTGGCCGCGACCTCTTCACAGGTGAAGGACTCGAATCCGACCTCGACGAGCAGTTCTCTCGATGCTTGCAGCAACGCGTCGAATTTGCGTTTGCTGCGCTCCTGCGTCGGCCTGCGCCGGGGCATGAGTTCCTGTGGGTCGTCCTGCAGCTCCAACGCGGGGTCCAGACGGTGTTTCAACCTGGCCTTCGCGCGTACTTCCACATGTCCAGGCTAACCGGCGCGGATCTCACTGCGATACACGCATCTGCCCTTCGAGTCCAGTCCGGTTGAATGCTCACCCATCCACATCCGCTGTGGCATCGAACACATACCGAGCGCACGTGCATCGCGGCGTGCGTTTCGAGCAGGGGAATCCATGGGAACTCGCAGCTTTCGACAAGCTCGTGAGCCCAGTCGATGCGCGGACGGAAGGCGTGATCAGTGGCAGCTGAATCTGTGGTGACTCTGGGCGTTTCCACCGAACGCGGGGTGGCGCGTGCGGTAGCGCTGCGCGACGGCGAGAAGCTGGCCGAACGGGTGCTGTCGCGTCGGGTGGAACGGATCGACGGTGAATCCGACGCGGAAGTGGCGGCAGCGGTGGAGTCCGCGTTGGATGCGCTGGCCGCCGGATTGGATTCGGAGTGGGAAATCGGTGGGGCGGCGGTCGCCTACCGTGATGCCGCCCAGCGGCGCGCTGTTGTCACCCGGTTGGCAGCTGGCCGGTGGCACACGGCGTCGATGGTCTCGGCGAAGTCGGCACACTTGAGCGTGTCGGGGATGATGACCTGGCTCGACGTCTACGACAACCTGCTGATCTGTGAGGCGGTAGCTGGATATCGAGCATTCACTCTGGTCGACCGTGGCCGCTGCCGCGTGCTGGCTGCGGTCGGGCAGGCCGGCCCGGGGACACCGCACTCGCTCGATGCCGCTGTCGCGGCGGCCTGGGACCAGCTCGACGCAGCCGCGACTCGGCCGGACGCGGTGGCCGTGATCGGCTCTGCGGGCGCGGACCGGGCGGTATTGGCCGCGCTCGAGGGTTTCGGAGTACCGGTTGTGCCGTGCACATTGGCCGCTTTCGCATCAGCGGCGGGCGCGGCGTCGAGTGTTCACGTGGAGCTGCAGACCTGCGTCGAACCGGAAGACCAGCCACAGCGGGCGCGCGGTGGCGTCGCATTGTTCGCGGCAGCCGGGGTATTGGCGAGCGGAGTGGTCGTGGGCGGAGGCCTCATGGTGAAAGGCCCTTCGAATCCGCCGCCCGCGGTGATCGCCGCCGAGGCCCATGGGGTCGACCCGCAGCCTCCTGTGGAGGGGCCGACCGAGACCGAGTCCGCGCCGGCCCGTGCCGATGTATCGCTTGCCGAAGCGCCTGGACCGATCGCGGTCTCCACAGCGATCGGATTGCAACGCTCGGGCGCTTCTGCCTGGAGTGGTTCGGTTCCACTGGTGGCCACCGAACCGGCGAACGCGGTGGCCGCCCAACCTGGAGAGCAGATACGGACGCCACTGGTGCCAGGAGCCGGGATTCCCTCCAATCCCAAGCTCGGCGCCCCCAACGGTGCGTTGCTCTTTCCCGGCGAAGCCCCGCCGCCTGCCTGGTTCACTCCAGAAGCCGCAGACTGGTGGGACGAGCATCTTCGTTTGATGGCGCATTGGACCGCTCAGCAGCTGTTGCCGAGCTGAGCAACCGACACACAATCATCGCCCTACACCGAGAGATCGCGGCGTAGCTTGGCGACGTGGCCAGTGGCGCGCACGTTGTATTGCGCAGTTGCGATTCGACCCTCCTCGTCGACGAGGAACGTGGAGCGGATGACGCCGACGACGGTCTTGCCGTACATGGTTTTCTCGCCATAGGCACCCCACGCAGTGAGTACGGCCCGGTCGGGGTCCGACAGCAGCGGGAAAGTCAATTGTTCGGCGTCACGGAATTTTGCGAGTTTGCCCGGCTTGTCCGGCGAGATACCCAGCACGTCGATGCCCGCATCGTTCAGTTCGGCCAGGTTGTCGCGGAAATCGCAGGCTTGCTTGGTGCAACCGGGGGTGCTCGCCGCGGGGTAGAAGTACACGATCACTTTGCGCCCGCGGTAGTCCCCGAGCGAGACGGCGGCGCCGTCGGCGTCGGGCAGCGTGAAATCGGGGGCGAGGTCACCGGGCGTGAGTCGTTGGTTGGTGGTCACCACCAGCACGGTAGTCCAACCCGCGGATCGGATGGCTGTTGTGTGGCCCCATGCCGGCATTCGGCGCCGGATAGACTCGTCGGCGAGCTATGGGCGCCACCGGCCCAGCGTACGTGGCGCGTTTCGCGCACGAGGCGCGATCATCGACAACAGGAGGGTGGAACGTGACAAAGGATACCGAGCGGATCGAGCGAGAGATCGAGGCCGCCCGTGCTCGGCTGGCGAGCACGCTCGACGAACTCGCGGTGCGCGCGGATCCGCAACGGATCGCGGACGAAACCAAGCACATCGTGGTGGCGAAGCTGAACGAACCGAAGCTGAAATACAGTCTGATCGGCGCCGCTGCGCTCGTCGGCGGGCTGATATTGCTCAAGATCTTCCGCTGATCCGACTATCGATACGATCCAATACAGCGACACCCGGCGGACAATGCCCGCCGGGTGTCGCTGTATTCGTGATGGGCTCAGACCGTCGGGCAGGCCAAGCCGTCCCCGTCGGGGTCCAGATGCGGGCCGTAGCCGGGTTCTCCGGCGAACAGCGGCGCCCGTCCGGCGGCATAGACCTCGTCGCAATTGGCGAAGGCTCCCCCAGCCGAGCCGGATTGCACCAAGCTGGCCGAGCCGGTCCAGCCCAGTGCGTTGTCGATGGCCGATGAGCCGGTTCCCGCCGAACCGGTGTCGATGAGCGATGAGCCGGTTGCAGAACCGGACGGAGGGGCCGCCAGAGCGGGTGCGACCAGTATGGCCAGACCCGCGGCGGCCGCGCTGACGGTGAGCCGGCGAACGTTCATGTAGTCCTCTGTGTGTTATGTATTTGCTAGGGATGGACGCCCGAGCGGACGCCGACTCAACTGTTGTGACGACTGACGGTCTTGTCAACCGCCCGAATGCACCGAGCTATCGGACACTCGGTATTCAACAACTACCAGGCAACCGGAGTGGTCGTCGTGACGTGATCGAAGACACCGCGATTCACGACCACGGCGCGATCGGCGGCTTGACCCACAGGAGCTTTTCGTCGGCGTGCGTGCGGCACGCTGCCGGGTGCTCCGGATGCCGTGCCGCCCAGCGGTCTTTTTCTTCCAGCAATGTTGCCACCGCTGTCCATGTCTCCTCGGTGCTGGGCGGATTGACCTGGGCGGCCCGCGCCAGTTTGCGTCGTACCGGCGCCGGCATGGCGAGAACTTCGGTTCCGGTGATGGCTCGGTGCCATATGTAGCTCGCCAGCTGTCTGGCCTTCTGCGCGCGACGCTGCGGCGCTGCGCCGCTGTGTGCATAGTCGGTCATGGTGATTCCGTGTGGTCGGGTCCAGGGGTCTCACTCGATCGGCCGGTGTCTTCGCTGCGTCAATGATCGGTGGAGCGTGGTCGGATCACAACCGACGCAGGCCTCGAAGGATTCGAGCGAAGGGGACAGTAGCCAGCATTCCTTTGGTCATATCGGGCTGGAGGTGGCTCATATTGGTGAGCACGGCGTAGCGCAGACCGCGGTCACGCCACGCCGCGACCTGCTCGACGACTTCCGATGGCGTGCCCACCAGACAAACTTCACGAAGCAGGGTGGGGGGGACCTTCTGCGCGTACGATTGCACGGTCGCTTCGTCCAGTATTTGAGGCATCAGGTCCTGGATACCCGAGAAGTCGGGACCCAAGGGGTGTTCCGCCCCATGCTGCTTCCACATTTCGGCCGGTGCGCACAGCGCGAACGCCTTGGCGGGCAGCGCGGTGATCGCTTCGTCGACACTGTCTCGGGTGACGCCGGTGAAGACGAAAAGACTTGCGGCAGGCAGAATCCGCTGTGGGTCGCGCCCGGCGTCGGAGGCTGCAGTGCGGACCTGGTCGAGGCGTCGGGCGTACTCCGCAGGTCGTAGTGCGAAGGCCGGATACCACGCGTCCGCGTATCGACCGGCGGCACGCAGCATGCGTGGTCCGTGTGCGCCGATCCAGATGGGCGGGCGAGTTCCGCGATAGGGCGGCACGTCGAACACGGCCTTACGCAGTGGAAAGAACTCCGAGTCCCGGCTGATCGGCGTGCCGCCGGACGACCAGAGTGCACGGATCGTGGCCATCGCCTCTTCGAAACGCGCCACCGGCCGATCCCATTGCACACCATAGGGCTCGTTGTTCTCGCGTTCACCGGGTCCCATACCGAGGATTCCGCGACCTCTACTGAGAAGGTGCAGCGTCGCGGCGGCTTGCGCGGTGACCGCCGGATTCCGGCGCCCGGTGTCGGTGACACCCACACCCAGGCGAAGTCGCGCCAGACGATTCTGTGCCGCGAGGTATCCCAGGGTGGTCCAGGTCTCGAGGTAGCCGTCGATGCTGGGTGTGAATCGCGTCGCGCCGATGTGGCGCGGTGACCAGATCGACGCCGGGAGAATACCCATCAAATGATCGGGAACCCACACCGAATCGGCGCCACCCATCAGGGCGAGGGTACGAGTATTGCGTTGGACCAAATCGGGTAGGCCCCGCGCGTAGAGGCCAGGATCGGCGATTCCGGTGCGCATGCGGCTCACACCACCGCCTTCGTCGAACGTCGGATTCGCCGCGTCGTCGAGGGAGTTGTCCGACCAGCCCGCTCTGGTGTGTCGATACGGAGTTCGGTGAGCACCGCTGCTGGAGTTTCGGACAGATTTCGTGTCATGTGTTCGCGCAAGTTGCCTCCGCTGGAGTCGACCGAACTGCCGCACGATGCGGCGTCCTCACCATCGATCAGCGCAACGAAGGCTGTCAAAGCGAATCCTCGTTGTGCCGAATACCTCAGCCGTGCAACGACTATGATGTCACGAGCTGTGCTCGTTCCCGTGGCTACGGCGAAGCGCACCTTTCGCCGATCATCGTTCGCGGCAGAGACGCGAATTCGCCAGTGAGTGCGCGTTCACCAGCGACCGATTCCCGAGCGGTCGGTGGTTTCCGATCCCGGATGTCTGCACCCGCAGCGCACGACGGCATGTTCCTTCGTCGTGGTCGCGCCAACGCCGTGCTCGTGCCAATTCGGCACTGGACATAGGAGTTCGCGACGTGAGAAGACACACAATTCCCTACGGGCGGCTGGTATCGGCTCGATCCATGCCGCGGCAAGCGCGTCGAGGCGATGTCCGTCAACCATTCGGTGACCGCGACGTCGCGCTCGCCACGATGAGGTGCACGCGAAATGTGTCGGTCCCCGCAGACGGGCTGCGGGGACCGACACACGAGTGCGTATTCGAAGCCTGCGGGTGCAGGGAACCTGAAACCTCAGTATGCGCCGTTGACGTTGTCCATCGACCCGTAGCGGGCCGCGGCGTAGTTGCAAGCGGCGGCGATATTGGCGACCGGATCATAGATGTCCCAGGAAGTGCCCTCGACATGGTAGGCCTGGAAGGTCGGGTCGATCACCTGCAGCAGTCCCTTGGACGGTGTCCCCGCAGCGGCGTTGGAATCCCACAGGTTGATGGCCCTCGGATTGCCGCTCGACTCGCGCATGATGTTGCGGTGTAGACCGTCGTAGCTGCCCGGAATGCTTCTCGCCTGCATGACGTCGAGAGCCTGACGGATCCAGCCATCCAGGTTGTCGGCATAGACCGGAGGGGCAGGGGCAGGCATCGGGGCCGGTACAGGTGGCAGGGCCGGGATGGGCGGCAGGGCCGGGGCCGGGATGGGCGGCAGGGCCGGGGCCGGGATGGGCGGCAGAACCGGGGCGGGAACTGGGATCGGCATGGGGGCTGCTTCGGCCACAGGATCGGCCACGGGCGCGGAGGTCTCGGCGGCGGGCAGTTGCTCGGCCACCATGGCAACGCGAGACGGCGCGCTGTTGTCGGTCATGGACACCGCGGAGGATGCGGCGACGGCCACCACACCGGCAGCGGCGAAAGCGATGGCGATGGTTTCGCGAACGGAGGGGCGGCGAAGGGAGGGAAGGCGTCGGTCAGCCATTGCGAGTTGATTCCTTGATCGGGGACTGTGCGGTCCGGCCGCATCGAGCAGCACGGATCCGGCGGCGTACGCTGGTCGCGTCCGTCGAAATCGGCCATGTGCTGTTATGTGGTCTGTTGTCGGGGGACGCCCGTGTCCCCGGATCGCGACGGCGCCTCTCGCGTAGTGCCGGATCGCCCTCGATGGCCTCGGCCGCGGCGTCGCGCAGGATTCCGCATCGGTGCGGAGAGACAGGCGGAAGAATGGAGATTGCGCATCCGTTGCTAGATGCCGCTCCGTCGACCGCCTAGCTAGCCTCCATCCGGCCGATCGTTATCGAACTGTCGTCTGTGACTCTTCGTATCGACCGAATTGCAGGTCATTTCATTGACCTGATTGCAGAATGGTCACACTTGGTTACAGCATGGTGAACAAGTAGTGAATGCCCGGTTGGGATGATCTTGGATTGCCTGAAGCGAGCGCTCTGAAACCCGCTCTGTGCAGGGAGTTTGCTGGCTGTATATGTGTGTCGCAGGTCACAAAAATTTTCTGTGGTTTTGCTGGCATGCATCGCGTTCCGACGGGTAATAGCGTCTCAATTAGGACTTTGCGTGCTCTGAGGAAAGCGCAGGTCTTGTGCATCGGACCGCCTTCGCCTCGGGCCGCCGCCCTGGTGAAACGATGATGCTTCATTTTGATGTGCGCTGGTTCTGGTAGCGCAAATGTGACACCCGGGATGCGGGGATGGAGACGTCGATGGATGGGATTGTGGGGTTCCGGTATGGCAGCCCGGTGCCAGCTCACCGGGTCACGGTCCGTGCTCGCTCATCCCCAGTCGGTGACGCGACCTGCGGCTACCCGAGCGCTCCCGGACACCTGTGCATCGCCGAATACCTGTGCGTCGCCGGATACCCTGGCATTCCCTGACACCCGTGCATCCCCATGCACGTTCGCCGCCCCGTATACGTTCGCGGCCTCGTACACCTGTGTGTGCCCGTACACCTGCGCGTCCCCGTACACCTGTGCATCGCCGAATACCTGTGCGTCGCCGGACACCCGGGCATTGCCGGACGTCAGGGCGTAATCACCGACTTCCGCGTTGTCGGATAGGTGCGCGTGCCCGGATACCTGTGCGTTCCCGTATATTTGCGCGTCCCCCAGTACCTGTGCGGCATCGAATACACAGACGCTCTCTGCCACCCACGCGTGTTCGGACACCGTCGCGTCCCCGTATATCTGCGCATCCCCCGATATGAGCGCGTCTCCGGATACCAGACAGTTCCCGGATGCCCGAGCGTTCCCGGACATGCGAGCATTGCCGGTGATCTGTGCATCCTCGAATACCTTGGCCCCCTCACACACCCACGCGTTCCCGGACACCCGGGCGTTTCCAGCGGCCCGGGCGTTCCCGGACACCTTCGCGGCATCGAAAACAGTGGCATCGTCCGATACCCACGCATGCCCAGCGAGGTTGCCGTGGTGCTCGATCCAGCCGCCGATTTCACCGGCTCGGACACCGTGGCCCGGTAGATCTCTGGTCGCGCGGATGCGGCGCACGACATGCCCGGCCACCGTGCGCGTCTGGTCGGTGATTTCGAAATGCCCTGTCACCGTTTTCTCGTCTGCGGGCGCGCTTCCGTTCGGGTGCGCATCGCCGGTCAGCGCGGTGTATCCGGATACCCGGGCATCACCGAAAACCCACGCGTCGCCCGACACTTGCGCATCGCCGTATACCTGCGCGTCGCCGCATACTTGCGCGTCGCCGTACACCTTCGCGTCGCCCGCTACTCGAGCATGCCCGTGTACCTGCGCATTTCCACTAATCCTCGCACCGTCGGAGACCAGTGCTTCTTCGCACACTTGGGCGCCCCTGGAGACCCACGCGTTCCCGGCAAGCTTCGCATTCCCGAATACTTTTGCGTCACCGAAAACCCGTGCTTCTGCCGACACCTCGGCGTGTCCGTATATCTGCGCATTTTCCGAAACCTGAGCATTGCCGCCAATGCGAGCATTTCCGGATATTCGAGCATTCCCGAACACCTGGGCCCCATCGCATACCTGCGCGTCACCGGTAACCACGGCATTTCCGGACACCCACGCGTGCTCGCTCAGATTGCCCTCGTGCTCGATCCAGCCGCCGATTTCACCGGCGTGGACGTCGTGGCACGGTAGGTCCTCGGTCGCGCGGATGCGACGTAGGGTGCGTGCGCCGACGGTGAGCGCTTCCTCGGTCAGTTCGTAGTACATGGCGCGACTCCTCGCATATCCCGTTGGCGGCGCGATGCGGGTGTACCGAGGCGTGCGCCGTCGCGCGGTTATAGGCAATTTGCTGGCCAACATAGCAGTCGAAGCGGAACCGATCGGCGAATGGATCGGTGTGATGGCGATGCGACGTTTGTGCGAGTAGTGACCGCAGTAATTGCGTCGGCAACTATCTGGAGTGTGATCGGGTCACCGAGACGTCGAAACACCTGCTAGTGAACCGTCCTGGACCCGGTGGAGACTCGAGTTCAGGCCACCTCGGCCGCGATGGTCTGTTGATGGTAGAGGTGTTCGTATTCGACCGGTGGCCGATATCCGATCGCGGAATGTAGGCGCGCGGTGCTGTACCAGTGCACCCAGGACGCGGTTTCCCGCTCCAACTCAGCTCGACCGGAGTGGACCGGATTCCGGTCGATCAGCTCGGTTTTGTAGAGCCCGATCGCCGATTTCCATGAGCGCATTATCGAGCGCATCCCCAACCCTGCCTATGGATCCAGCGATACCCGAATCCCGCAATGCCTCGGTGAAGGCCAGTGACGTAATACTGCGACCCCGCATCGGAATGATGTATCAATCCCGTTGCAGTGAAACGGAAATCGGTTCTACGTCGGGTGAACAGCGCTTGTTCGAGCACCGAGGTCACCAACGGTGTCGTCTTCACCGACATCACCCGCCAGCCCAGGATCCGCCGCGAATACACGTCCACACAGAACGCGGTGTAGCAGAACCCGGCCAGAGTCCAACAGTAGGTGAAATCGGCGACCCACCACTGATCCGGACGACCATGCCCGCCCGATCAGGTCCGGATGCCGCGGCGCCGTCGCGGGACCGGGTTCGGTGGTCTTCGTGGTACGTCGCCCACACACGATTCCGTCGATCCCGGTCAACCGCATCAGCCGCGCTACTTGATCGCGGCCGATATCGTGGCCGGCCCGGCGGGCGGTGTGCCAGAGTTTGCGCACCCCGTACAGGCATCGGTTGCTGCGCCACAGATCGAACAACGCGTTCGCGTTATGGGCATCTGCCCAGGTGGCGTCGCTGATGCCGCGCTGATTGGCGGCGCAGTAGGTGGACGGGGCGATCTGCAGGCCGTGCTCGGTCAGCACACGGCAGATCGGGTCGTCTCCGAACTTGTCGTTGTGTTCGTCGATGTAGTCGACGATCACCGCAGTCGGCGGTCGACCTCCGCCGCCGCGAAAAACGCGCTCGCTGTCCGCAAAATCTCATTCGCCCTGCGTAATTCGACTACCTCACGCTGCAGAGCCTTCAACTCCTCGGACTCCGATTCCGCCTCGGCCGCAAGGCCGGTCTCGTTCTGCTCGGCGCGGGTGACCCAGTTCCGCAGGGTCGCCGGATTGATATCCAGCAACGTTCCCATGCCGGCGCGCGCCGGCAAGCAGGTGGATCAGGGCGGCCTCGGTATATGGGGGCGCGCGTGGACTACCCAGCACGCCGCCATCCGTGACACCAGATCACCCACACCGACCGGCGAAACGGCAACGATGCCGAGGATCTCGGTGGCCTTGGTGTCGATCCTGCGGGCGAGCCCCTCGATCTGCCTGTCGATCTCTTCTCGTTGGGTGTCGCTGCAATCGGTGCGTTGGTTGTGCCCATCGACCATGGCTGCGGCATACAGGAAAAACCAGACCGGAGGCCGAGTATCGATGTCGTGCGGTGGTCGGGGGATGAGCCGGTTCGACAGCCGCCGTACAGCACGAGTGAAACTGTCACCGAGCGACACGGTCCGTGCTCGGCAGGCATGCGTGCGGCGAACTGATCGGTCCAGCCCTGCGCGCTCGGCAGCCCGATCAGGTTCGGGTGCGGGGAGTCCACCTGTGGTGTCCTGTCGGGCATATCTGCCCCTTCCTTAGTGATATTGCTGTGCAGACGTGTACACCCGCCCAGGCTCGGACCCAGAAAGGATCCGGGGATGGCACACCACGTCCCAGCCACGAACGGGCGTCCACGGTGCCAACGATCCCGCTATCTTCGGGTCGGGTGAATACCGTTTCGAGTGCGGATCGAGTGCCATTCGTGTGCGGGTCCGCTCACGAACGGCACTCGAAATAGACACGCCCGCACCGTGGATCATGCGACTATCAAGGTGATGTCTGAACCCGGAACCAACCATCGGTTGCGAGCCGCCCGGCAGGCGATCGCCTCGCCCGTGACCGGTCATGTCATGTCTCGCGATGAGCTCGCAGAGGCTGCCAATGCGTGGGCTCATGCCCGAGGCATCTCGATGGATATGTCCGGCAACTATGTAGGCCGGTTGGAACGTGGCACGATGCGCTGGCCCAACGCCGACTACCGCAGCGCATTGCGAGCTGCACTGGGAGCGGAGACAGACGCCGCCCTGGGGTTCTTTCCCCCGGGCGGGTCCGCCGGTGTTTCGTCGATCGCTGGGCCTATCATCTCCGATACACACCACGTCGCCCGGGAACCGAGACTAGACGAGGACGACGACGATATGGAACGGCGACAATTGCTCATCGGTGGGGCTGCGGCTGGCCTTACCGCCATCACGCACTTTCCGGCCCGCATCAGCATGACTGACGCCGAACGTCTCGCCGAACGTGTGGACCACTATGTCCACGCTGAACAGCGGGTCGGTGTAGGCACGCTGGCGAGAGCGGCTCATGCCGACTTCAGGAACGCCGAGGAGATGATGCGGACCCACGACATCGCCAGTGCCGCAGAACCGGCTTTCGTTTCGGCGGTGGGCAATATGGCGGTGATGGCCGGCTGGTTGTACTACGACTCCGATAAGCAGGATGCCGCCACCGCCTGTTATCGCGACGCGTTGGCGATGGCCGCAGAGATCGGCGATGATGAATTGGCCGCCCACACCTGCCTGAACAAGGCTCTGCAGACCATCACACAGGCCGGACGCGGGAAAGCCAACCCCCGCTCTGCTCTGCAATCCACGCTGAGAGCCGCTGATCTCGCTCGTCCCAGGACCTCGGGGAGAATCCATGCCTTGATCGCCTCCCGGCAAGCGCTTGCCCATTCCTTGCTCGGCGATCGGTCAGCATTCGACCGCTCGATCGCGACCGCATGGCGGGAGATGGACCTCGCCTGCGATCGTGAACCTCTCAGCCAATGCCCTGATTGGCTGCAATTTATGTGCCACAACGAAGTTCGCTACCACGAGGCTTGCGGCAACGCGCACCTCGGCGATGCTTCCAAATCCACCGAGTTGTTCGAGCGAGTAGCTGCCGAACGCGCCGGACAACGCAACGCCGCCAACTACCGGGCTTGGTTCGCCCGCTCCCTCGCCCACGTCGGCAACATCACCGACGCAATTACCGAAGCCACCGATGTCATCGCCAGTCTCGCTGACGGTGTGTCCTCCAGCCGAACGCTGCGTGTGTTGGAGCCGGTTCGTATCGCGGCAAGCAAGCCGTATCATTCCGGCTTCCGGGAACGATACGATCAACTCTCGGTTCAAGCCTGATGGAGGTCCGATGGCAGAAAGCGTTTCTCTCCAGTCGTTTTCCGGTGAACAGGCCCGCGCGATCCGCAGCACGATCGCAGACGTGCAGGCCCGCAGTTACGTCGATGCCATCGCCACCGGTAGTCCATTCGAGTCCACAGAAGCGTTCATGGATCGGTTCGAGATCTACTCGGCCATACCGGGCTTCTCGTTGATCCTGGCCACCATCGACAACGAACCGGCCGGTCAGGCATTCGGCTGGCCACTTGCCGCCGACACAGCGTGGTGGACCGGCCTTGTCCTCGACCCAGGACAGCCCGCCCTCGCGGAGTTCGTCGCCGAGGATGGAAACAGGACATTCGCGCTCAGCGAACTCATGGTCGCTAAAACACTCACCGGCCGCGGCATCGCCAGCGCGCTCTACCAACGCCTTCTCGCGGAGTGCCCCGAGCAGCGGGTCACCTGGCTGGTGAATCCCACCAACGAGGCATATGCGATCTACCGGCACTGGGGAGCGCGTCGTGTCGGCACACTCCAGCCCACCTGGGACGGCGCCCCCCGCTTCGACGTGCTTATCGTCGACCTCCCACTTGCGATCTCATCCGACAGCTGAGGCCACCACGCCCCTGGCTGGGGTATCGCCGCCTCCACCTGCTTTGCGGTCAATTGACACCGGCAACAGTGCCGAAGGCTGACGGGTGCTGCGTGCGTAAGTAGTGCCAATTTCTGGCTGTCGTGGCAGAGAATGTGCTGCAGGTGCCCTACCACTCAAACGGGCGAGATGATCGCCTGCCGGGCGGTTCGCAGCTGAGTGTTGCTATCGACATCGTCTTGATCGTCACATTATTCACGTTGTGTACGTGGATATTTCGAGTGCGAACAGATGAGCGGACCCGCACACAACCGGCACTCGATCCGCACTCGAAACGGTATTCACCCGGTCCGGAGATAGCGGGATCGTTGGTGCCTAGGAAATCGGATCAGGGAAGGAGGAAGTCCATGCAGGAGCAGGCCGAGGCCATCGTGGAGGAGTACGAGCCCCCCGAGATCGAGACCAAGGAGATGATCAGCCGTCAGTGTCACTGACGGCGTAACCGGTCGGCCACCGTTCGGTGGCCGACCGGTTTTCCCCTTCAGGCCCGGACCGGGAGGACATCCACATGCTGGTGCTGTACATCGGGGATCACCATTTCTCCGGCTGGTCGATGCGCGGGTGCGTCGCGGTCGCCGAGAAATGTGTGCCCGTGACCGAACGGGTGGTCGAGCTGGACTGGCCGACCACCGAGAATGCTGACGGGGTGCTCGTCGTCGGTGATGCTATCGAGGAGCGGGAGGCGTATTTCGGATGCGAATGCGACCCGGTCGACTTGGCGGCATTGGACCGGGAAGGGATGGTGGCCGGTTCGATTGCGCAGATACTGCCGCGGGTACCGACCTTGGTTGACACCGACACTGAGGTTGTCGTGACCGATGTGCTGTCGATCGCCGAATACCTTGACGAGATCGCTCCGCAGTCGGGTGTCCGGTTGATGGGATCGACAGCACGGGAGCAGGCTCTGGTGCGGTCGATCTGTGGGTGGGCCTCCCACGACCTGGCCTCTCTGGCCCACGGAGCTTCTTACGCGAAGTCTCTGCGTCCGAACCACGGTGAGCCAGATGTGAAGGCGATCATCCAAGCTCGCTGGCTGTGCGATTCGGTCGCCGCCCTGCTGGATCGGTTCGGCGGACCGTTCGTGGTGGGGCCGTTCAGCTTGGCCGATGTGATGCTCTCGACCTATTTCCAGCAGATCCACGGCTGGCGCATCGGAATCGAGAACCCGGTGGTGGCCCGTTACAGCGCGCTGCTGCTGGCACGGTCGTCGGTGGCTGCGCACTTGGATCGAGCGCGCGCCGTCTACCGGGCGATCAACGAGGCGCAGCCGGGGTCGCCGGAATGGGTTGTGCGGCATTACCGCTTCCATCGCGGGGCACGGCTGCTGCACAACTGGCAGGCCGACCGTTGTGAGCGCTTGTGTAATGCCACTGCCGAGCAGGCAGTACAGCTGGCCTACCAGGGGATGAGCCTCGACGACATCACGCAGGCGCTGGCCGATGCCTACCGGGTGCCGATTGAGCGGGTCGGCGCAGACCTCGCTGCGCTATTCGCCCACCTCGCTCCTGCCTGAACACCCCGCCACGAAAACGAGGGGATCTCCCGATGACCGCATGTTTCTCTCAGAGCTTGATACGGCAGCTCCGTTACCGCCGCGACCTGGGGCTGTTGTTCGACCCGAAGTCCGGTGTATTCCATCGGCTTCGTAACACGGTCGCGGCGGAGATGGTCGAGCTGATGTTCTCCGGCGCCGACGATGCCGCTGTGATCGAGCAGATCGTGGCCCGCTATCACGTCGATCCAGCTCGGGTCGCCGCCGACGCGACCGCCTTGGTCGACACGCTCACGACCCCTGCTTCTGCCCCGATCGAGGGCAGGGTGCCGTTGCTGGATATCGACAAGAGGTTCGACACGAAACTCGACTTCCCGTTGCGGCTGGAGATCGAGCTCACCGCAGTCTGCAACTGGGCATGCGGGTTCTGCTACAACGTGTGGAAGATCGGCCCGGACATGACCGACACCGAAGTGCGGCGTGCGGTGAAGGTGTTGCCGGAGAAACACATTCCGACAGAGCTCGCGATGAGCATCATCGACGAGTGCGCCGAGCGCGGGTGTTTCGTGATGCGTTACAGCGGTGGCGAGACACTGCTGCATCCGGACGCGATGGAGATCTTCGAGCACGGTGGCCGCGCCGGGATGTATCAGGTCGTTTTCACCAATGGTCATTTCATCACCGCCGAGCGCGCCGCCCGGCTGGCCGCGGCGAATGTGCGGTGCGTGCTGGTGTCGATCCATGGTGATCGTGACACTCATAACCGGCTCACCGGCCACCCTCGCGCCTACGACAAGGCCATCGCGGCGATGCGGTCGCTGCAGGATGCAGGAATCAACGTGGTCGCCGAAATGACTCTAGTGAAGGGAAACCTCAATGGTGTGCTCGATGTTGTGCGCGATGTGTATTCCCTCGGGGTGCGTGAGTTCGGGGTGATGCGTTATGTGCCGACCGGCCGTCACGACGACCGCTACGGGATCCCTGTTTCGGTCACGATGCCGCTGGTCGAGCGCATCGACGAGGTGCTGCGCACCGAATGTCCAGGTATGACGGTGGCTTGGCCGTGCGCGCAGAAGCTGTGCACCTCCGATACCGACTCCCCGATACGGTCGGATGACCCGACGTTGGGGTTGCGGCTGTCACAGCTGGCAGGTCACTGCGAGTCCGGGATGGTGTGGGGCAGCGTCAGCTATGACGGGCGACTGCGTAATTGCCCGCACTCCAATACCTACTTCGGGTCGTTGCGCGAGCAGCCGATCACGCAGGCGTGGCCTGCGCTTACCGACGTGGTGCATGCCGCGGTCACGACCCGGCCCAGTTGTGCCGGGTGCGCGGTCGCCGACGCTTGCCGAGGCGGTTGTCACCTGCCTGCGTTCTTCACCTCCCCAGTGGCCACGTCGCTCGGAATTCCCTCTGTCGGACCACGATAGGATTTTCTGATGGCCAAGCCAGTTGCCCGAGTTGTGCGTACCTCTGATCCTGTGACCATGCAGGAGGCGATCCTGCGCCTGCAAACCTACTGGTCGCAGCGAGGTTGCCTGATCGGTCAGCCGTTCAATGCCGAAGTCGGCGCGGGCACCATGAACCCAGCCACTCTATTGTCGGTGTTGGGTCCGGAGAAGTGGAATGTCGCCTACGTCGAGCCATCGGTGCGACCTGATGACTCCCGCTACGGGGAGAATCCCAACCGGTTGCAAACACACACTCAGTTCCAGGTGATCCTCAAACCCGAACCCGGTAATCCGCAAGAGCTCTACCTGGGGTCGCTGGCTGCGCTCGGTATCGACCTCGACGCCCACGATGTGCGGTTCGTGGAGGACAACTGGGCACAGCCCGCTATCGGCGCGTGGGGCCTGGGCTGGGAAGTGTGGCTCGATGGCATGGAAATCACCCAGTTCACCTACTTCCAGCACGTCGCCGGCCAAAACCTCGACCCGATTCCGGTCGAGATCACTTACGGTCTCGAACGCATCCTGATGGCGATGCAGGGCGTCACGCATTTCAAGGACATCGTCTATGCGCCCGGTGTCACCTATGGAGAGGTGTTCGGCCAGTCCGAGTACGAGATGTCGCGCTACTACCTCGACGACGCCGACATCGACACCATCCGCAGCCTGCTCGCCGCGTACTCGTCCGAAGCCGATCGCATGATCGCCGCCGAGCTGCCCGTGCCCGCCCACATCCATGTCCTGAAGTCCTCACACGCGTTCAACATCCTGGACTCCCGTGGGGCGGTCAGCACGGCCGAGCGGGCGAAATGGTTCGGTGTGATGCGTAACCAATCCCGCGAAGTTGCCGCACTATGGACGCGGCTGCGTGAGCAGGCCGGCCACCCGCGTGGTATCGCGGACGTACCAGCCCTCGCCGAACCGGCAGTCGACCTCGCCGACATCGTTTCCAGGTCTGGCGCGCAGCTGGTGTTCGAGATCGGCACCGAGGAACTGCCCCCGCACGTGGTCGATGCGATGATCGACGCCGCCGAAACCGCGATGTGTGAGCGGCTGGCCGCGACCGCGTTGACGCACGGCCCGGTTCGCGTGGATGCGACGCCGCGCCGGATCACGGTGATGGTGGCCGACATCGTCGACCGGGAACCGGACAGTGTCGAGGTGCGGCGAGGCCCCAAAGTAGTTGCCGCCTACGACAGCGCGGGTAACCCAACACCCGCGCTGACCGGATTCCTGCGCGCCCACAACGCGAACCCTGATGCCGTCGAGATCGTCGAGCACCAGAATACCCAGTACGTCGCGATCAACAGCACCAAGAGGGGAAGACCCGCTGCCGTTGTGCTCACCGAGGCCTGCTCGCAGCTGGTGGCCGGTCTGCGGGCAGATCGGAACATGCGTTGGCGCGACCCTGCCCTGTCCTTCTCCCGGCCGATCCGCTGGCTCGTAGCTCTACTCGACGACGCCGTGCTGCCGGTCACCGCCGGCGCACTGGCCGCAGGCCGCGCTACCCGAGGCCAACGCCAGAGCACCGAACCGGAGGTCGACATCGCTTCCGCCCAGGACTACCCGAATGTCCTGGCTGGAGCCGGGATCGTCCTGGACCGTGATGCTCGCCGCGCACACGTCGTCACCAGCGCGACCGATCTCGCCGCCGCGCACGGCGGTGTGATCGACATCGACAGTGAGAGCGCGCTGATCGACGAGATCACCAACCTCGTCGAGAACCCGACCGGTGTCCTCGGCCGATTCGATCCGCGCTACCTCGACCTGCCAGACCAGATCACCACCACCGTCATGCGGAAACACCAGCGGTACCTGCCTGTCCTCGACCAGGAAGGCCGACTGCTGCCACTGTTCGTCACGATGGCAAACGGCGATTGTGACCCCGCCATCGTGTGCGCCGGCAACGAAACCGTCCTACGTGCCCGCCTCGAAGACGCCTCCTTCTTCTGGGCCGCCGATCTCACCATCACTCCCGACGCATTCCGCAACCGGCTGGCCGCATTGGTGTTCCACACCAAGCTCGGCAGTATGGCCGACCGCGCCGACCGCATCGCCGACGCTGCGGCCGTGCTCGGCGAACGCATCGGCATCAGCGGCGCCGACTCCGCGACCCTCATCCGGGCCGCCGCGCTGGCGAAGTTCGACCTCACCTCGCACATGGTGGTGGAGATGACCTCGCTGGCAGGCACGATGGCCCGCGAATACGCCACCAAAGCTGGTGAGCCCGCCGAGGTCGCCACCGCGCTGTGGGAGATGGAGTTGCCCCGCCATGGCGGCGACATCGTGCCACAAACCATCCCCGGCGCCGTGCTGGCGCTCGCTGATCGGTTCGACCTTCTGGTGGCCATGCTCGCCGTCGGCGCCAAACTCAGCGGTACCAGCGACCCCTACGGTCTGCGTCGGGCCGCGTCGGGCATCGTCACGATCCTGCGCAGCCGCCCCGAGCTGGAGCCGATCACCATCCCGACCGGACTCTGCACGGCCGCCGAGCAGCTACGGGCACAAGGTGTCACCGTAGACCCGGCGATCCTCGCCGACGCGGAAGAGCTGATCGCGGCCCGCTGGCACCAACGACTGCGTGACGAGGACATCGATCAGGTGCTCATCGGCGCAGTCCGACCAGCGGCGACCGCGCCTCACCGCGCCGACCAGCTCATCCGCGAGATCCTTGCCGCCTCGCGCGACGAAGATTTCGCCCGTCTGGTCGAGGGCCTCCAGAGGATCATGCGGATCCTACCCAGCGATGCGCCCAGCACCTACGACGTCGCTCGCCTCACCGGTACCGCCGAGCAACAGCTCCTCACCGCCCTCGACATGGTGCCGCCTGCTGATGGTGCAGTCCTACCGGACTGGGCCAGGAAGGCGACAGTGCTGATCGACCCTCTCGAACAATTCTTCGTCGACGTGCTGGTCATGGCCGACGACGCCGCAGACCGAGCAGCTCGGTTGGGCTTGCTCAGCACTGTTCTCGGCAAGGCACCAGCGGGGATCGAATGGAGAGAAGTTCATCAGCTACGACAGAAAGAGCTTGCCTAACTAACCCCTAACTGCCCGGATCATAGGTGGAATCCCTACATAGGTGATCGTAGGCGAATCTTCTGATAGAGGTAGCGAAAAGCGGCCCGTCAGAAAGGATCTGAAAGGCCGCCTAGGTGTGGACTAGCTAGCTGCCGGGCCGGTTGAACTCGCCATCACTGACACCAGCGGTGAACGCGTCCCATTCACCAGGAGTGAACACCAGCGCTGGGCCGGCGGGGTTCTTGGAGTCACGGACACCGACCAGTTCTCCGTCGAGATAAGCCACCTCCACACACGAGCCACTGGTCTCGCTGTAGCTGCTCTTAAACCAGTGAGCCCTAGGAAGGTCAACGGTCACGGTAATGCTCCCTTACTGTCTGCCTAAGCAGGTGTCGAGTGTCCACTTCGTCCAACGCGGTCCGCCGGATTTCACTAGCTAGTTCATGGTAGCGCTCCACGATTTCTTGCTTCTCTATGTATAGGTCACTACTCATCGACCCGTCTAAGTACACGACTGGGGGCTCAATGCGGGCGCCGCGATCGGTGCCGAAGTCGAGGATTACGAACGGGCTGGGTGGCTTCCCCCAGGTGCATCCGGCGTTGAATGGCTGCACTCGCAGGATGACGTTCGGACGTTTGCTGACCTCAGCTAGCGAGCTGAGCTGTGCGTCCATGACCTGAGGGCCACCGATGACTCGATGTAGAGCCGACTCGTGTAGCAAAACCTCCAGCCGTAGAGGGCTCCCTTTGCGGGTCACGATGACCTGACGTGCCATACGAGCCGTGACACGTTGCTCTGTCTCTTCACTGCGTCCCTCACCAAGGAAGGCGCCGATCAACCCACGTGCGTAGTCGGGGGTTTGTAGCAGGCCGGGAACCAGTTCTTGGAAAGTCACGAGACTACGTGCCGAACGCTCCATACCCGCGTACATGTTGAACGCATCGCTGAACATGCCGCCCAACGCTGTGATGCCATCGTCGTCGTTGCTGGCAGCTTGGATCGCCAGGTCTACCGTTCTCTCGGTCTCCTCTGGGTCCACCTCATACAGGTTGCACAACTCGCGAACGTCCTGTTTGCGGGGGTTCTTCGATCGGCCGGCCTCCAGGCGTTGGAGTGCAGCGGAGCTCAGCTGCACTTCGGCGGCAGCTATAACAATCGTCATGCCCGTAGCCTCGCGGCGATCGCGGAGAAACCGCCCGAGTTGGCGACGGAGCAGTGTTGGTGACTTGGCCATTCGGCGCTCCTGAAAAGTCAATCCGGTTGTGCGTGGTTTGTGAATCTGCTTGTGCTCTATGTCTGAAAGCATTTGTACCGCAACCGTGTGAATGGTCGTGGGGCTTTGGACGAGTTTCTGTGAATGTTCGTTTCTCCCCGTTCGGGGACAACCTCTGTGGTGTCCTAGGTGTGCGCCCGGTTGGGAGAGCAGAACCGTAACCCCCTCCACGAGAAGCACTCTCACCCCCGATACAGGCCACCGGGGCCGGGTCATACGACTAGTGCCGTAGACGAGATAGGGGCATACGCCATGAGGCACAACACGATTAGAGAACATCCATCTGGCCCGCTGCGGGTGGTGAAGCTGCCACCTGCCAGGCGAGTGATGCTGGCCGTGACTGTCCCCGCCACTCTGGGCCAGCACGTCAAGGTGAGGCTATGGGAGGCGCTCGGGACGCCCGCGCCCAGCTTCACAGCGGGATACCACGCCCACCGGCGTAGGTGGACATTTTTGGTGCGTAGCGCCCAGCTGCCGCGCCGACTAGTCGCCGAGATGCGGCAGCTGGGCGCTGTTATCTGGGACTATCTCGAGCCAGCTATGGCGCCGCGCGCGAGTGAACGCAAGGCATTACAACGCATCTCATCCGCACAACGCATCTCATCCGCACCACCCGCGGCCTTGATGCTGGACACAATCCGCGCGTCCGCCGGGGCGGCGTATGTATGACACAGGGTGCGAGCCGCTGTCGCCGCCCGGTGCGGATGTGTTGGTCCGGTTGGCTGCCGCGCTACGGACCATGCCAGACGACTACCCCGTGCTGCCCGCGGACGAGCCCGCCCGTTGGTTTCAACGTGACAACGGCCTATGGAGCCCGGTCTACCAGGACGGGCGTATCGGCCCCGAATTCACCTGGGCTCAAATGCTCGCTGCCCGTGGTGAAGATCTCGGTGACGCCTACGAGGCCCTCGCCGAAGCCGGGATCATCTGCGGACACGATTCGAGGTGGTGACATGCCGCTCACCGAGACTCAGGCAGAAGTCCTTGCCGCGCTGGCGAGGTGGTTTCCTGCGAGGTTGAGCGTGGCGCAGGTGTGCGCTATCACCGGCCTGGCGCCATCGACCGTGCGCGCGGCGCTGCGGACAGGCACCTACGACGCGCTAACAGCCAGTACGCACTACAGGCCGGCGCGGTGGTGGATTACCAACCGGGGCCGGTTGCTGGCCAGATCCCGCCTGTACCGCGAATTTCTCACCCACGACGCAACCACCACGACGGGCGGGCAGCCATGACTACGAAACCGACCGCGATCGGCTACCTGCGCCGCGATGTGTCCGGTATTCGTCAGGATTGGCACGAAATCCAGATGCGGAGTCTGGCGAAGCTCTTCGGTTACGACTTGGCGAAGACGGTGGTGTTCACGGAGAACACGACCGCTCGGATCGTGCGGTTGATGACTGTCGTGTGGCGCGTGGATGCTGCTGCTGTGATTGTGCCCAGTGTCGAGCATTTCGGTGCGGAGGTTCCTGTCGAGCTGGTGAAGCTCGCCGACGTGATCACCGTGGCGCCACGGCGCACCTATCAGCGGACGCCACCGAGCCCATTCGGGGCGTGAGACATATCTACGGATACCTGCCATGTGGAACGGGGGTGAAAGCGATGGCGGAGGCGCGCCGACCTTACGACAAGCGGCGGCGTGGGGGCCATATCCCCTCGTCCAGGTCACGTGCCCAGCGGGAGATGGTTTTGCGGTCGACCTCGAGCAACTCGGCGAGTCGGTCTATGTCCCCTCGCCGTCGTCGGTCCAGTAGTGCGGCCACGATGTCATCGAGCCGCTGCTGAGCGGCTCTAGCCTCGCGGATCGCTCCGGGGAGTTGATCCCACAACTCGGTATTGCTGGCCATGAGTCGATCGTGCCACAGCACGACTTATGCGCTACTAGTAGTCAAATGGGACTCTAAAGGACATACTGGAGATGTCCGGCCGGACTTTCCGATCTCCCTCAACGCACAGAGCATTCGTCATGCGTACACCCACAGCTAGCTCTAAAACTGACGGAGGTTGTTGACACTGTGGGCTCCTGATACGAAGGAGTCCCGTGCCCGAACGTGTATGGAGTGAGAAGGATCTGGTCCGGCGTGCGAACCGGCGCCTAGCGGTGCTTCGGCATGCCGAGGAGGTCAGCGGCAACGTGGCCGCGACCTGCCGCTACTACGGCATCAGCCGCAACATCTTCTACCGATGGAAGCGCCGCTAGAGCGTCCGCGACGCCGCGCCGGGTGGCACCGAGGACGCACTGAGCCTGGCGCGCGCAGCAGCGGACCTTCGCCGCCGCCATCGGGAAGCCGGTGGGCAGCGGAATCGGTCGGGTCGTGGGCGCCACCAGCGGCAGCCTTCGCTTCGAACTTCTTGCGGATCGCCACCGCCGACGGCAGAGTCCCCCAACCCGACAGGCGCTCAAGGTCTTTGGTGTCTCGTTTTGCTTGCGTCAGCCGCTCGGCATACTTTTTGGCTGCGGCACGCAGTGCTTCGCCGAGTTCGGGTTCCAGGCGTAGTTCACCGGAAACGGCTTGCTGGGCAAGCGCAGTCCAGTATCCGTGTTGGTCTGCGACCGGGTTGGTCATATCGATCCTCCCCGTGTTTCGATCCCGACCATCGAGCTAGCGAGGTAGATGCGGTTCGAGATCGGCGGCGTGCCGGGCGGCGATCTCGCAGGTGTCGCCATCCTTGGACTCGTAGTCATTCAGCCAGCCAGCGTTAAGCTCGAACATGCCCTGTTCGGCGTCGAACGACACATAGCACCCTTCGGGGTCGTTTCGTTCCTTCGACACCAGCCCTGGCCGACCATTGACCGTGGTCTGACGCAGGACTGTCGCGCTCTCTTTGTTCCTGAGCTCTTCGAGGGTGTGGCTGGTCGAAAACACGCCAATGCGGTAGTTCATCGGCCCGTACCTGTCATCGATTGGACGCCAGTTGCAGACGCGGAAGCTCGAGACGCCGGTCGGCGGATCGGTGAACACCCTCTTGGTGGCCGGATCCAGCCCGGCACCCACGAGTACGTCGTCGGCGATGCCGGGGTCGCGACAGACGTTGAAGACGATGATCTCGTCGATATTCCGTGTAGTCGGTTGCGCCGTCCCAGATGTGGAGTCACTGCACGCGGTGAGGCCCGCTACTGTCAGTCCGGCCGCTACGATCGCCGCGACGCGCTTCATCCCCGCCCCTTCCCTCGACTCGGGCGCAGCCTACCTCGAGCCAGAGCGCACGTCGCTGCCATCGCGACGTACTTGCCCGCTGGCCAACAGACGCCAGCAGACGCGCAGGGCTATGTCATCGCGAACATCACTCCGCTTGAAGGTCCACTTTCACGGTGGATGGACTTACCTGCAGGATGTTGATGTCCTCGAGGGTGGAGGATTGATCACCGACCAGTGGGGTGTACACCAGAAAGTCCGGTCGAGAAGCGCGCTGCAAGGAGCTTCTTCGTAAGCTACAGCCTAAGCTACAGCTGGAACGCCGAACGCCTCGCCGGGATTCGCATTTGCGCTGTTCGGGCGTGCTTTCTGTCGGTGCGCCATCAGGGACTCGAACCCCGAACCCGCTGATTAAGAGTCAGCTGCTCTGCCAATTGAGCTAATGGCGCCCCCGCTGTGTTCCAGCGTGGGACAAACCTTAACAGGACAAGGCGGTGGAAGAGAAATCGTCTTCTGGCCAGGGCTGACGTCGTGAACGCCCCGAGAGGTAACGCCGAGCCTCGGGGAATTGATCTATCGGATGTAACGCTGCAGTGACGGGCGTGGTGTTCACATTGGTACAGGCATGTCCGGCTGGCAGAATGTCCGATTGTGGTCTCCACTGTCCGCGGCACGGTGAGGTGGGCGGCGTGGTGGTTGGCATACGAGGCCATTGGCGCGTACCGGAGCGTCGAGGCGTGAAACGGGGTTGAGATGAGCATTGGTCGGGGTCGGCGTGGGCCGGCTGAACGATGGTCGATACGCACGCTTGCGGGGCCTGTCGTCATCGCGGTTGTGGCCGCGCTGGCGCTGACGGGATGTGGGTCCTTCGACGGCGCGGACGCCTCGGATGTGGCTATCGATCGCAATCCCATCACCGAACTGATCAAGCCCAAGTTGCTGTCTCCGGTCAAGGACGGTGAGGTGGGGATCTCACCGATCATGCCGATGACCTTCGAGGTGGAAGACGGCAAGTTCACCGACGTGGCCCTGATCAGTCCGCTGGGTAAGTCCGTCAGCGGCACCCTCGCCGCTGACGGACGGTCATGGAAGCTCGGCGAAGCGCTCGGCTACGGCAAGACCTACCGCCTGCAGGCCGCAGCGCTCGGTCTCGGCGGCGCGAACTTCACCACCCTGAGTTTCACGACCAGTTCGCCGGACAATCAGACCAAGCCGTACCTGAGCCCGGGTGAGGGGGAGATGGTCGGTATCGGTCAGCCGGTGGCAGTCCAGTTCGATGAGAACATCCCGGACCGGAAGGCTGCGCAAGAGGCGATCACGATCACCACCGCACCGCCGGTGGAAGGCGCCTTCTATTGGGTGAACAACCGGGAGGTGCGCTGGCGGCCGGAGCATTTCTGGGCCCCGGGCACGAGGGTAACCATCGATGTGAACGTCTACGGGCGCGATCTGGGTGACGGTCTGTACGGCCAGGACGACATCCACTCGAACTTCACTGTGGGCGATGCGGTGATCTTCACCGCGGACGACCGCACCAAGCAGGTCACCGTCGAGCGCAACGGTCAGGTGATCCGGACCATGCCGACATCGATGGGCAAGGACAGCACGCCAACCGACAATGGCGTCTACATCGTGGCGGAACGGCACGAGAAGATCATCATGGATTCCTCTACCTACGGCGTGGCGGTCGATTCTGCGGACGGGTATCGGACACCGGTGGATTTCGCGACGCGTTTGTCCTACAGCGGTATCTTCTTCCACTCGGCGCCGTGGTCGGTCGGTCAGCAGGGCTACAGCAACACCAGTCACGGCTGCTTGAACCTCAGCCCGGACAACGCGCTCTGGGTGTACCAGAATGCAAAGCGCGGTGACATCACGATTGTGAAGAACACAGTGGGCGGCACCTTGTCCGGCGTGGACGGTCTGGGCGACTGGAATGTTCCGTGGTCGGTTTGGAGCGCCGGCAATGCGGACGACAGTCGCTGAGTAGCCCACGAACAGCGCGACGGCCCGCCGGAATCCGGCGGGCCGTCGGGTGTTTCTAGTGTGGCTGCGGTAGTTAGCTGCAGGTGAGATAGGACTCGCCCACGATAGCCACCGCGCTACCGACCGCCGCGCATTGCAGTTCCTCGCCGGCCGAGCCGGTGCCGGCCGAGCCGGTGCCGGCCGAGCCGGTTGTCGTCACCCCGGCGTGCCATCCGGTGAGCGACGAACCGAATTGGAGCGCTGTAGAGATTTCGATGTTGGGAGCCGCGGCCGCTGTGGGCCCGGTGAGGACAGTGGCGCCGACGAAAGTTGCGATAACTGCAGAACGCATCACGAGGTGTCTTTCTGGTCGAACCGGAAGGGCGCCCCCTGTGACGGCGTCCCGCGTGGAGTCTACGGACGCGCCCGAGAGCTACAGCACATTCTGAATGATATTTGTTTTACATCACATTTGGCGTCGAGGGACGTGCCCACGCCGAGGACTGTGTCAAAGACTCTCCCGACAGACCGGAGGCCCAGACTCGGGAATACCGAACTCTGGGCCTCCGTTAGGGTGAGCGACGGGACTCGAACCCGCGACAGCCAGGATCACAACCTGGTGCTCTACCAACTGAACTACGCTCACCATCACCGGTGAACCACCGGCGGGCTAGATACTAGCGCGTCACCTGGCCAACTCCCTAATCGGGCTCTGGCGCGTCATCGACCCGGGGTGATTCGATCTGCTTTCCGGTGATCTCAGCGGCGACAGCGGCGATTTCGGTCGTGGAAGGTCCGGGCGCAGGGATGAACGCGGTTCGCCGGTAGAACTCCAGCTCTCGGATGGACTCCTTGATATCGGACAATGCGCGGTGGCTCAGACCTTTCTCCGGCTGACCGAAGTAGATCCGGGGATACCAGCGTCGGCACAGTTCCTTTATCGAGCTCACATCGATCATTCGGTAGTGCAGATGGGCATCCAGTAGCGGCATGTCACGAGCGATGAAGCCGCGGTCGGTGGCGATCGAGTTTCCCGCCAGTGGGACGGTGCGGGGGGTGGGAATGTACTGGCGGATGTAGTCGAGTACCCGCTGCTCGGCCTCGGCCATTCTCACGGTGGAACGGCGGACCTCATCGGTCAGTCCGGACCGCGCGTGCATGTCGGCGACCACTGCGGGCATCGTGTCCAGCGCCGCATCGTCGGCGTGGATGACGATGTCCACGCCCTCACCGAGGACGTTGAGATCACTGTCGGTCACGAGTGCTGCCACCTCGATCAGCTTGTCGCTGTCGAGCTGCAGGCCGGTCATCTCGCAATCCATCCACACCATGTATTCGGACACCCGAGCAACATTAGCCGGATCGAATCATCGATTTGGCGCCACACCGGTTGCGTCGGATCCGAGGCTCGATATCACCATTGGACATCGGGACCAGACATCAGGATCATCAGCCGCCGAGCCGCTTGTAGAACGCACCAGCGACGGGTGCGGTGAGGGCACGCGGACCGTATTGGCCTGCCGCGCTCATCCCCTTGCTGATCAGTCCTGGAACGACGCGCATCTTGTTGCGCACGAGCGCGTCGACGGAGACCTTCGCTGTGTATTGGGACGATACCCACATGAAGTCGGGAACGACTCGCTCGACGAGCGAGGCATCCGCGGGATCAGGGACTTCGGTACGGACGGGGCCAGGGGCCAGCAGAGTGACGTGCACGCCGGAGCCCTTCACTTCGCCACGTAACGACTCGCAGAATGTGTTGGCGAATGCTTTGCTCGCCGCGTAGGTGGCGTTATTCGGAATGGGCATGTTCCCGGCCGCCGAGCCGCTGATCAAGATCCCTCCCGCACCGGCAGCGATCATGCCGGGCAGTACCGCCAGCGTCAGGTCGTGCACCGCGACGGCGTTGAGTTCCAGCTGCGCTCGCTCGTAGCTCGGGTCGAGCTCGGCCACCGTTCCGAAGGTTGCGACGCCCGCGTTGTTGCAGAGCACGGCGACGTCACGGGTGGCCAGCTCCTCCGCCAGCGGACCGCGCTGCGTGCGGTCGGACAGATCGACCGGACGCACTTCCACGGTGACATCGTGGGCGAGCGACAGCCGCTGCGCGAGCTCGGCGAGTCGCTCGGCACGGCGTGCAACCAGGATGAGCGAGTAGCCGCGGGCGGCGAGTTCGGCGGCCAGCGCGGTGCCGATGCCGGAGGAAGCTCCGGTGACGACCGCGCGATTGTCTGCGGTGGGGGAGGGCAAGCTCATCCGGTGCAGCCTAGGCCACGCGGGACTGCCCGATCACCCGAGCCGGTGGCCGGTTGTCGATCCGGCCACCGGGATCGGTCATAGGCGTGCGGCCAGTCGGGTGCCCTGGTCGATGGCCCGTTTGGCGTCGAGTTCGGCGGCGAGCTCTGCGCCGCCGATGCAATGCAAGCTCACATCGGCGGCGCGAAGCGGGCTTTCCAAGTCGCGCACGGATTCTTGGCCGGCGCAGATCACGACATTGTCGACCCGGATCACTCGTGGCCGTTGGCGCTTCTCGCCGAAACTGATGTGCAGTCCGTCGTCGTCGATGCGTTCATAGTTCACGCCGCCGATGTGCTCGACCCCCTTGGCCTTCAGCGCGGCGCGGTGCACCCAGCCGGTGGTCTTTCCCAGACCGGCGCCGAACGGGGTCGTCTTGCGCTGCAACAGGACGACATCGCGTGCCGCCGGGGCAGGTCGGGGCGTGGTGAGCTGACCGCGGACCTGTTCGTCGTCGGAGGTAACGCCCCACTCCTGTTTCCATTCGTCCAACTCGAGCGTGGGATGTCCTTCGACAGTGAGAAATTCGCTCACGTCGTAGCCGATGCCGCCGGCTCCGATCACGGCGACGCGTTTGCCGACCGGCTTCTCCTGTCGAATCAGCTCGGCGTACGACAGCACCATCGGGTGATCGATTCCGGGAATGTCGGGGATCCGCGGCTGTACTCCTGTGGCGAGCACCACGTCGTCGTACCGGCCCGCGATCAGCTGGTCCGCGGTGACCCGCGTGTTCAGATGCACGGTGACACCGGTGAGTTCGAGCATCCGGTTGTAGTAGCGGATCGACTCGTTGAACTCTTCCTTACCGGGAATGCGGCGGGCGATGTCGAACTGGCCGCCGATCTTGGTATCGGCCTCGAACAACTCGACGCGATGGCCACGTTCGGCCAGATTCACTGCTGTGGACAACCCGGCCGGTCCTGCGCCGACCACCGCGATGCGCTTGGTGCGTCGGGTCGGCAGCAGTGTCAATTCGGTCTCGTGGCCGGCGCGTGGATTGAGCAGACACGACACGGTCTTGTTTTGAAAGGCATGGTCCAGGCAGGCCTGGTTGCAGGCTATGCAGGTGTTGATTTCATCGACTCGGTTCTGCGCGGCCTTGTTCGCCCACTCCGGGTCGGCGAGGAATGGTCGGGCCAGCGAAACCAGTTGGGCGTCGCCGCGTACGAGGACCTCTTCGGCGACCTCGGGCATATTGATGCGGTTGGACGCGCATACGGGAATGTTCACCTTCGCGGTGATCTTCGCGGTGAACTCGGTGAACGCCGCACGCGGTACCGAGGTGACGATGGTGGGCACTCGGGCCTCGTGCCAGCCGATATCGGTGTTGAGGATATTCACCCCAGCTGCTTCGAGATCCTGTGCCAAGGACACGACCTCGTCGAAAGTTTGTCCCTTCTCCACCAGCTCGGCCATGGACAGCCGGAAGACGATGACGAAGTCCGGCCCGACAGCCGCACGGGTGCGCCGCACGATTTCGACGGCGATCCGTTGCCGATTCTGCGCCGAGCCACCCCATGCGTCGGTGCGTTTGTTGGTGCGCGGGGCAAGGAATTGGTTGATGAAATATCCTTCGCCGCCCATGATCTCGCAGCCGTCGTAGCCGGCGAGCTTGGCCAGTTTCGCGCAACGTGCGTAGTCGTCGATTGTTCGCTCGATGCCCTTGGCCGAGAGCTTCAGCGGCCGGAGCGGGTTGATCGGGGCTTTGATCGACGATGCCGACACACTGCCGGGCATATACGAGTATCGTCCGGCGTGCAGGATCTGGATAGCTATCTTGCCGCCCTGCTCGTGCACTGCTCGGGTGATCCGGCGGTGCCGGTATGCCTCGGTCTTGGTGGTCAGCTTGGCGCCGAACGGCAGCAGCCAGCCCCTGCGATTGGGGGCGTAGCCGCCGGTGATGATCAGGCCCGCACCACCGCGCGCGCGTTCGGCGAAGTAGGCGGCAAGTTTGTTGGTGTCCCAGGTACGGTCTTCCAGGCCGGTGTGCATCGACCCCATCACCACGCGGTTGCGCAGCGTGGTGAAGCCGAGGTCGAGTGGTTCGAACAAGTGAGGGAAGGGGCTCATGGGTGCGGGTGCCTTTCTCCGTCAATCCGCGTGCGGGTGCGGCGCGTGCGGGTGTAGTGCGTGCAGAACTTCGTCGCACCATTCGACGAACCCCGACTCCGCGCGAATTCCGGCGCGCAGGACGAGATACTGGTGCAGGGCCGTCCCGGTGAGCTGGGGCGGGGCGGGAAAGTCACGTTTTTCGATTCGCAGGTAGAGCTCGAGCCGTTGGGCGTGCTGGTCGCGGTGGCGGGTCACTTCGGTGTGGAGCCCGGCGACATCGCCGTGGGCGGCGCCGCGGATCTTCACCGCGAGTTCGTTCCGGGGCAGCGTTGGGTCGCTCGGTTCGGCGATCCAACGGGCCAGTTCGGTCCGGCCTGCTGGGCTCACCGAGTACACCTTTTTGTCCGGGCGACCCGCTTGGGCCACCACCGTGCGGTTCACCCATCCGGATGCCTCCATCCGTTTGAGGGTGCGGTAGATCTGTTGGTGGGTCGCGCTCCAGAAGTATCCGATGGATTGGTCGAAGCGGCGCGCGAGCTCGTATCCCGAGCCGGCGCGCTCGGTCAGCGAGACCAGCAACGCGTGCTCGAGTGCCATGCCGTGAGGATAGCCGCGCAGCTCACCGCTATGCAACTAGGTGCATAGCATGGTGCGTTCAGCGCCCGCCGGCTGTGCCCAAACCGCGCCCGAGCCGATGATCACGGATAGGCTGCGCGGCATGACCGAGGCCAACGCGCCGACGATGGTGGGGCAGGCAGCCGGGCGCGGGCGCGTCACGGCGTGGGGACTGTGGGACTGGGGATCGTCGGCGTTCAACGCCGTCATCCTGACCTTCGTCTTTTCGGTGTATCTCACCGACACGGTCGGCGACGATCTGCCCGGGAGGATCTCCGCCAGCGCCTGGCTGGGGTGGACGCTGGGTATTGCGGGCGTATTCGTGGCCGTGACCGCTCCGATCAGCGGCCAGCGTTTCGACGCATCGGCCAGGCGCAAGCGATCACTCGCCGTGCTGACAGCGGCGACCGTCGTCGCAATGTCGCTGATGTTCTTCGTTGGAGACGACTACCACGATCTGTGGCTCGGCTTGGTCCTGCTGGCGTTCGGATCGGCGTGTTTCGAGCTGGCCAATGTGCCGTACAACGCGATGCTGCGGCAGGTGTCCACCCCGCGCACTGTTGGCAGGGTATCTGGATTCGGCTGGGCAATGGGGTATTTCGGTGGCATCGTGCTGCTGCTCATCTGCTACGTCGGCTTCATCGCCGGTGAGGGAGACACCCGCGGATTGCTCGAGGTGCCCACCGACAACGGGCTCAATATTCGGCTGGTCGCCGTGCTGGCCGCCGCTTGGTTCGCGGCCTTTGCGCTACCGGTCTTGTTCGCGGTACCCGAATTGCCCCGGGCGGCCACCGATTCGGGCGCAGGACGTGCCGGGTTCGTCGGTTCGTACCGGGTGCTATGGCGTGAGTTACGCGAATTGTGGCGGGTGGACCGCCGAATTGTCGGGTTTCTTCTGGCGAGCGCTGTGTTTCGTGATGCGCTCGCCGGGGTGTTCACCTTCGGTGCCGTCCTGGCCGTTCGGGTCTATGACATAGCCGACGCGGACGTCTTGTTGTTCGGCATCGCGGCCAATGTGGTTGCCGCCCTGGGGGCGATCATCGCGGGGCGTGTCGACGATCTGATCGGGCCGAAGATCGTCATCGTGGTGTCTCTCGGCGCGATGCTGATCTGTGGGTCGGTATTGCTGCTGGTGTCCGGGCCGATGATGTTCTGGGTGTTCGGTTTGTTACTCACGGTGTTCGTCGGTCCGGCGCAAGCCGCGGCGCGCTCGTTCCTGACTCGACTGTCCCCGATAGGACGCGAGGGACAGGTGTTCGGGCTGTACACCACGACCGGACGCGCGGTGTCGTTTCTCGCGCCGAGTCTCTATGGCTCGTTCGTCTGGTTCTTCGATGCCGAGCGTGCGGGCATCGCTGGTCTACTGGTCGTGCTCGCAGCCGGGCTCGCTGTGTTGCTGCCGGTGCGGTCGCCCGACCTGGTCGTCGGTGGTGAGGCCGGCTCGGCAACCGGCCAGTCCAAGGATGCCGGGTGAGCTGCGGCCGCGGGTCACTCGCGCCCGGCAGGTCGCCAACAGGCCAGGCCGACCAGGATCAGCCGCACCTGTTGCGCGGTGCGCGCGACGATCGCGTCTTCTTCGTTCGGTACGGCCGACACATAGGCGGCGATTCCATGGGCAACGGTACCGACCATCAGGTCGGCGGCTATCTCCAGCTTCTGCGGAGTCAACGTGTCCAGGGCCTTGATCCGAGACAGATCCGCGACGACCTCACGCGTGATCGCCTCGATCTCCTGCGCAATCGCCGTACGTACCGGCGCGGACCCGCCATGCCGTTCGCTGACGAGAAAGCTGTACAGCGCGCGTTGGGCGTCGACGCGCGTGAAGACGAATCCCACCGTGTCCGACAGGCTGGCTTCGGTGTTGCGGCGCGCGTCACGCAGCGCTAGCCGTGAGGCGGCGATGCCGGCGTCGAGCAAGGCCATACCGAGGTCGTCCAGCGACGAGAAGTGGCGGTAGAAGGCGGTTGGGACAACGCCTGCGGAGCGGGCGACCTCGCGCAAACTGAGGGCGGCGAAACCGCGATCTGTGGACAGCGCCAAGGCGCTGTCCAGAAGTGCCTGCCGGGTCCGCTCTTTGCGTTCGACTCGGGTGGTCGACTGCTGCGTCATTGCCGCAAGGTTACACCCGTTCACTATTGGATTCGGCCGAATTCTGTGACCATCCCGCTCTTGCGGCGGAACCGAGACTGAACAGTTGCCGAATGTGCAAGTTTCAGTGCACGCCTGTTCGTCGAATCGGTTCCGCTCTGTCTGCGTCGATCGTGGGCAATGAGGCGACGAGTGCGGACTCTGGATCGGTAGAGCGAGGCGTTCGATCCCGATCGACCGCGCCGGGGCGCCGGGGCGTCATTGTCGCTCGGCCGGTTCGGGAATTCCCGGGCATCCACCCCTTCTTGTTTCCCGCCTGCTCTGTGTTGGTATCCCACGGACCGATCGATCCGGCCATTGTGTGAAAAGTACGGTCTGTCGCCATGGCAACAGTGGCTCGATTGGCCGATTGGCTACTGGAGAAGAATATTTTCGCGAACTCGACTCGGTCCTGATGGGTGGGTAGTGAGTCATCGATCCGGGCTATTGCGATGGGCTGGTAAAAGGTAACCGGACGAGACATGGGAATGATTGAGAAATTCACAAGCGCCAACGATCTAATTCAAGAATTGACTTCTTTCGATGGCCGGACGCATGTCGGCAATATCGTGGTCGTCGTCATTGGCGCTGTTGTCGCGGTTGTCGGAGAGGTCGGTGTGCGGACCAGCGACATGGAAGGCAACGATAGCCCACGTCGGTCACCACACCGGAAGCCGGCGCCGGTGTTCGACGACGTCGGTGATCAGATCCTGGTAGCCGTCGATCAGCTCGGCGAGTCTGGTCCACTGCAGGTGAGCTTCTCCATCCAGCTCCAACGGATGTGGTCCCGACATTTTGTCGCTCAGTGACCGCTGGGCGGTGACCCACTTGGCCGCAATCCGGTCGATGACCGCGCCCAGAGTCTCGGTATGCAGGGAGGCGCCCGATCGGTGCTGGACGTTCGTGGCCACCCAGGTGTCGATGTGTCCGATCCATTCGGTGCGTTGGTTGTCGATGTCCTCGACCATCTGGCTGTAGGTCGCTACCCGTGTACTGGAGACGCCAGGGCAGTGCGCGGCCTCGAGCGCCTGGCGACGCCGAGCATGACATTCCACGAGCCTCTGTGCCGCGCACAACACCCGGTGGTGCTGGTCGGCATCCGGCTCACGAAATGCGCGAAGCAACGCGGCGGGCGGTGGCAGCTCTTCGGCCGCAAAATCGCTTCGAGCGTATTCGATCGCCATGGCATACCTTTGCGACGGATCCGAATCCTGGCTACGCCGTGACCGAGTGGGATTTCGAGGAACTCCCCTCGGCCCGGCGTGGTCCCACTCCCGGATGTCGTCCCACAGCCCACCAGCGCGGTAGGGATACCGGGAAATCCGCGGCGTTGCGGAAGAAGACGGTTCCGAGAAATCGAGACACTTTCAGGAAAGCGCGACTTCTTAATTCTGGCAATAGCGCAGTGTGTAAATGCCGGAGGTAGCGAGAAATCGTTATGATTCGTTACGGATCGGTCACCTGCGACCAGAGTTCCGAGACCTGTCGCGGAATGGTAGAGCACATGAGTGGCAACCAATTCGATACTGCGGCTGCGCATGGTCCCTCGATCGTCTAACCTCGGTGTTCGTGCCCGCCTATGTGTCATCGCCTGAGTTGACATTCGGCTTCATGTTCGCCTTGGAAGACCCAGAGCGAATTGCGGAGGTCGTGCGCGAGCTCATCGTCCGAAAGACGGTTTCGGTGTTCCGCCTCGCTCGGCTGTCCGATGACGACGGTCCACCAGAGCGGTATGTCGTCAACTGGGCGGTCATCCCTCAGATCTCGATCACCACTGCTGCGCCGAACCGCGACGAGCTGCGCGCCACCCGGACAATGCTGGTCAACGCGTTTCTCAGTGAGCAGGGTGAGGTCAGCTTGTATTCGGCGCAGTCGAGCGGACCCGATTGACCGGTTCATCCGCGTTTCCACACGACGGAGGCGGCTCGGTCGATCCGAGCTGAATCGACGGTCGTGGTGGAGGTTTCGATGCCCGGACGGCAGCGGCGGCGCACCCGATTCGTTGGTGTCTCGGCATCGGACAGTGTCGTGAGCGCACAGCCGCTTACGCGACAATCAGGACATCTCGCACTGCATGCGGGTCGAACCACATGTGACTGGAAGGGGTGTCGATCATGGGATCCGACAAAACAGTCGTGGCGACCGACCCGCTTCGTGTCCGCGGTGACCTCGACCCCACACTGTCGCGGTGGATGTGGCTGGTCAAGTGGCTTCTGGCGATTCCACACTTCAGTGCGCTGTTCTTCTTGCACATCGCATACCTGGCTCTGACGTTCTTCGCGATTCTGGGCACCGGTAGATACCCGCGCGCAGTTTTCGACTTCAATGGGGGAGTCCTCCGCTGGGGTTGGCGGGTGGCCTTCTATGCGGTGTCGGTACTCAGCTGAAACCCAACGCGGCCTGCAGGGTCGAGGCGCCGGCTTCGATGCGTCGTCGCGCACCGCCCGGACATTTGGTTCAGGGTGGGCTCGGTTCGAAAGGCCGGATTTCGCCGCCGCCGGGACCGACGACACCGGCCGATGATTCCGGAACCGCGCTCCACACCCCTGGCAGGTCTCCGAGTGGCTCGGAGACCACGAAGCGGATCTCGACGGTGCGGCGGCCCCACACGCCGACATCCGCTCCGAACGCTCGCAATGCCGAGCTGTCGATCGAATAGAACAACGATCGACTCGGTCCTTTGCTGGCATAGCGGAAAAACCACATCGAATCGCCATCGGTCGTGGCGACGGTCATCTGGACCGGGGATGTGATCGCGTGTGCTCGGCTCACGTCTTCGACGAGGCCGATGGCACGGGCTACCGCCCCGAAGGGATCGTCGGTGAGGCCGAAGGTCAGCGCCAGGAAGAACAGCAATTCCGAGTCGGTCGATCCTTCGATGTCGGCGAATAGGGCCGGATCGACCGCCGTCATCAGGTCCCGCTTCGTCGCGTGAAAGCCGCGCAGCGCGCCATTGTGCATCCACAACCATTGGCCGTGGCGAAACGGATGGCAGTTGCTGCGCTGTACCTCGGTGCCGGTCGACGCGCGTACATGCGCGAAGAACAGCGGCGTCCGTATCTGGCTGGCGATCTCCCGCAGGTTGCGGTCGTTCCACGCCGGCTCGATGTTCTTGAACACCGCTGGCCGCGAACCCTCCCCATACCATCCGATCCCGAAGCCGTCTCCATTCGTGGTCGTCTCGCCCAATTGGGCGTGCAAGCTCTGGTCGATCAGCGAATGCGGTGGCCGGAACAAGAGATCCTCGGCCAGGAGCGGCTCACCGGAATAGGCCATCCACCTGCACATATATTGATTGAAGCAGAATGTTCGATGGTTCGGTTCGAAATCAATCATTCCTGACTGCCAGTCACTGGCCGTCCCGACTGTGCAGTGACGGTCCGTCGGGGATCGAGACGGGCAACGGGCACATTGCAGATCGCGCGGTAGCCGGGTCGTCGGAGCCGGGTGGCCCGCGAGAAGTCTCATCTACCTGCGACTTCGATGAAGTTGAGGGACGTGTGTTGACAATCTGCTTTGCTTAGGTGAAGATATCTGCAGCGCCATAGCTATGCCGTCCTCACGATCAGTGATGAATCCACTTCCGCGACAACGCTTCTTGCGATTGCCTTCGATATTCACCGCGACACTGTGCTCGAACGTCGATCTGGATCGAAGAGGTGCGGGGTCGATTGCTACTGATACATATTGGGTAATTCAGCTCTCCCCGTAGAGGTTCGAACTCCATCGGCCCGTCTCCGGAGTTTTCTCCATAGATGCCGACTGGGTTCGAACCTCGTCGTGTATCTGTCCCTGCGCGCCCGCCTCCCGCGGGCGGTCCGCGGTCGTAGTCACCGGTTGTAGCGCAAGGGGCGTACGCGGTCCCGTCCCTCGACATCCCTCGGCCAGGGACGGGACCGCCCTTCGACATTCGACACCGGCCCGTAGCCGACCGCGGGATGCATCCACTTCTACGACAGGAGATGACACATGATTCTCGGAACCACCTCAGACCGCTTGTCGGCCCTCGAAACGATAGTCGCTCAGTCGTGAGCAGACATCGCCCTGCCGGTTGGGCATGGGATATGACCGGTCGAATGCCCTCTCATCGCGGCACAGAGGAACCCCCATGGTCGAGATAGTACTGTTTCCCGACGTCGAAGAGCTGGTCGTGGGCTATTTGACTGCACGGCTCACCGAGCGTGGTGACGACACTCTCGTGACGAGATCGCCCCCAGAGTCGCCGCCCGGTCGGATGGTTCGAGTCAGGAGCGCCTGGGGTGAGGATCGCGGACGTGCCCTGTCGTCGCGATTCGTCACGATCCAGTGCACAGACGAAACACCCTCCGGTGCAGCGGAGTTGACGGAACTCTGCTTCGCGATCCTGCGGTCGTCGTGGAACGACCCCTCCGTTCCGCGCATTCGTGATGCGGTGTTGGCGGACCGGCCGGACGATCGGCTGCCCGATCCTGACCCCTACGTCCCGAACTACCAGTTCACCTTGTCCATTCTCCTCCGCGGCCAGGCGCAGTGAGCCCAGTGTCGCTCCCACGAATTCCAGGTCCGGTCCACAAAGCCTGAAAGGGGCTGAAACAATAATGGCGGCTACGATTGCCAACGTTTACGCGGCGATGCCGAAGGCGAGCGGTGCGGTGCTGCGAGCGCCGCTCGGCACCGCGGGTCCGACGAGTGCTACCGATGCACTGGACAACGCATTCGTCGACTGCGGCTTCGTCGGCGAAGAAGGTTTCACCGAGTCCAACACCCGCGAAACCGAGAAGAAAAAGGCCTTCGGTGGCTCCACCGTGAAGGTGCTGCAGACCGACTACACCGCGACGGTCAAGTTCGCCTTCCTCGAATCGACCAATGCGGATGTGCTCAAGGCGGTGTTCGGCGACGACAATGTCACCGTCGACGCACAGACCGAGGCGATTACGGTGGAGAAGAACAAGAAGGCGCTGCCGCACAACGCCTGGGTCATCGACACCGTGGACGATGCCGTCGGCTCCATCCGCACCTTCATCCCCAATGGTCAGATCACTGCGGTGGAGGACATCATCAAGGTGCACACCGACACCATCATGTACACCATCACGATGGAGTGCTTCGAGGACGCCAGCGGCACCAATATCTACGAGTACATCAACAAGAGCGCCGGGTAACCGACAGGCGCGCAGCCCAACTCGTAGCACAATCCCCGCCCGGTGAGGTCACATCGACCCACGGACCGGGCCTGCCTCACCGGGCGGGCCTCGAAAAGCCCGGTCCACTTCGTCCATACATCCAACAGAGGGACAGAAAGGTCCGGTCCATGATGGAGAAGTTCACCTACACAGCCAAGAACGGCAAGAAGATCAGCCTGCCACGCTTCGACAACATCCCGTTCGGCGTGATCCGCAAGCTCCGCAAAGAAAGTGAGACAGAGCAGTTCTTCGGGCTCATCGAAGGTGTGTGCACCGCGAAGGATCTCAGCGTGATCGACACCATGAGCCAGGCCGAGGTGCGTACGGTGATGACGGCGTGGCAGCGGGAATCGGGAGTCGAGTTGGGGGAATCCTCGGCCTCCTAGAGCTGTGTGAGCAGCACGGGGAGGCGATCGAAGCCGATCTCATCCGGGCCGGCGTCCGATTGCGCGACGTCGGCTCACCATGTCTCACTTGGCGGGACCTCGCGGTGTTGATCCGCCAATCTCCACAAGACAGTGCGCTGTTGCGAGCCATGAATCCAGACCGATACCGCTGGGGTCAGGTCGAGCACCTGCTCGCCGATCTGGTGGATGTGGCGAATCTGTTGCTGTGGAGCAAGACCAAGGACGGCAGCCGTGGCCGCAACCGGCCGTCGCCCTATCCGCGCCCAGGCGTCAACGATACGACGAAGCGGCGGGTACGCGGCGACGCGGTTCCGCTGGATCAGGTGCACGAGCGGCTGGCGGCAGTGCGGGCCCGACAAGAATGAGCATTTTCATCCTCGGTGGGATGCATTGAGCGGCGAGATGATCGGTGTGGCGCGTCATCTCCGGATCGAGAGGAGCCCCTGGTAGATCAGCGGTCGACCAAAATCGCTGCACCTGAAGGCTCCGATGCTGTTCTACCGTTCCACGCTGCCGATGTCACGCCAGACCCTCACCTACGTCACCGGACTGATCCGCCGACACTGCGCCGGGATCGGCTCGGTATGGCGCAAACTCAACCCGGGCCACCAAGTTCTGCTCGCACTGGCCTACCCGCGCAAAGCCGAAACTTTCAGAAACCTCGGCGCAGGATCGAGGTGTCGACGACGACCGCGTGGCGCTATGTCGAGGAGACCGTGGAACTGCTGGCAGCCCGCGCGCCGGCCCTGCGCTCGGCGCTGCGGCGAGTCGAGCACCAGCAGCACGCCTACCTCGTGCTGGACGGCACCCTGATCGCGATCGACCGGGTGGCCGCGGATCGACCCTACTATTCGGGCAAGCACCGCTACCATGGAATGAACGTGGAGGTCATCGAGACACCCGATGGCGACATCGTGTGGGTGTCGGGTGCATTGCCCGGTAGCGTGCACGACACCAAGGCCGCCTGGGTCTGGCAGATCATGCGCGAACTCGAGGCGTGCGGGCTGATCGTGTTGGCGGACAGGGGCTATCACGGGGTCGCTGGTCTGCACCCCGTACAAGGGACGTGGAATACCGGAATCACAGAAGCAGGCCAACCGCGCCCACGCGAAGCTGCGGGCAGCTGGTGAACGCGCGAACGCACAGCTCAAAAGCTGGAAGATACTGCACAAACTGCGCTGCTGCCCGCGCAAAGCAGGGACGCCGGTCAAGGCCATCCACGTCCTACAGGAGCGTGAGATCCACTCAGAACGAGGATGAAAAGAGGCTCAATAGCTGCGCTTTCGCCTCCACTACCTGCTTGGGCAGGCTTGTGGGAATTGGGTGCACTACTGTCGGTACCCGTCGAAAAGCTGACGCTACCAGTCCGGTTGGCGTGGATCGCGTGGTGCGGTCGGACGTGCACCCGGGGATGAGGATGTGTGACAGGTGAGTACGAGGATGCGTTTGATGGCGTTGGCACCGGTGTTCGCGATGGTGTCGGCGTGTGGTAGCGGGGACGGCGAGGAGATGGAGGAGGCTGTGCCACTCAGTAGTCCGATCCATCACACCACGGCGGCAAGTGAATGTGGCACCACTCCACCGGATGGTCCGGGACTGGTGCGGATTACTGTGGAGACCGGCGCCAATGGGTTCGGCCAAGACTCGAAAACGATTACTTGGCACTACGAAGGCGATCTATCGCCAGGAACCACCGAGTTCTTTATCAGCACTTCACGCGAGCCCCACTCCCCTGACGGTAGCGTCTTGACCGTGACGGTGACAGATGGGCAGATTGTTGAGAACGATATAGTCGTTGACGAGAATATCGAGGCCGATTTCAGGGACGATTACGTCACCATCTCGGATGGGGAAGTCCAGGCAATCTTCCCGGACAGTATCGGTGCGGCAATAGGACCGGACTTCTACTGGTGGGGCCGGCAGATACATTGGCGCGATAAGCGAGAGGCTATCAATGGCGGCGGAATTGCTCGAATGTGTCCCTCGTAGTCGTTCGTTCCATCTCATGTCCTGAGTGCGCAGATCGGAAGACATCGGATTGCATTGACGCTTGACGTGAGATAACTGAATATTCGTTGACTACCAGTGGTGTAGCGCAGTTCGGCTGCCACCCGCTGGTAGTTCCTTTTATACCCGGATTCTACTTGGAATTCGGTCTTCGCGGATTGAGGTGCGATGTCCACAGAACAAGAAGCCGCAGAACAAGAAGCCGCTGAGGCGGGCGCCGCGGCCGCCGCATCGTTCAGCGATGTTTTTCAGAGTGCTCTGAGCGAGATCCGCGGCACATTCGGCGAGGCCTTGATGCAGGGCATCGATGACGCGACGGGGCAGGCCGCGGGTGCCGCCTCAGGGGCGGCCGCCGACGCCGCCACGGTACTCGAAGCGGGTTTGCGGCAAGCGTTCTCGAATGCGGCGAGTGGAGCCAAGGAAGTTCTGCAGAACTCGCTTCAGCAGGCATTCGACGACGCCACCGGCATCCTCCAGAGCTCCTTCGTGGATGCGGTCCATGACGCGGCAACCGGGGGTGGTGAGGCCGGTATGATTCTCGCTGAAGGGTTCACGCTCGCCGTCACCACCGGGATGCGCGGATTGGCCGACAAGGTGGGCTTGGGTGGCGTAGTCGATCACATGATCGCCGTGGGCCAGGGCTTCGAGGGCGCGTTGAGCACCATTGGCGAGGTCTCTGGGGCGACGGAGGAGCAACTCGAGCAGGTCGCCGTGCGTGCCAAGGAACTCGGCTCGGACGCTGGAGTGGTCAACACCTCGGTCAACGACGCAGCGGCGGCGATGGCCGGGCTCGCTGTGAGTGGTTTCTCCGTCGAAGAATCCATGTCCGCGGCCCGCAGCGCTCTACAGCTGGCCGCAGCCGCGCACCTCGACGCATCCGAAGCCGCCGCAGTCCAGACGGACGTTTTGAAGGCGTTCGGGTTGGGGGCCGAGTCCGCCCGGTTGGCGGCTGACGTCCTCGCAGGCTCTTCTAACCGGCTGGGGATTGGCGTGAGTGCGATTGGTCAGGAACTCAGCGAGTCCGGTGCTGTGGCAGGTCAGTTAGGCATGACCATGGCCGACACCGCAGCCGCGCTCGTCGCATTCGGCGAGGCTGAAGTCCCCGTTTCGGAAGTCGACAGTGTGCTGGGCTCGGTGTTGTCGGCATTCACTACGGACTCTAAAGAAGCTAACGAAGCAATCGAACGTCTCGGTCTCACTCTGGGTGAAATTCCAGCAGAATTCGTAGGCCTTCCAGCGCTGTTCGACCAGTTGCGCACCGCGCAGCTCCGAAACGGAGATGCCGCATATACGTCACACTTGTCGGCACTATTCGGCGCCGATGCAATGAAGGCGCTGAGCGCGGCAGCAGAGCAGGGCTCCGCGGGCATCCAGTCGATTTCCAACGAGATCAGTAAGCAAGGAAATGCTTCGGAATTCGCTGGTCAGCAGACGAATCAATCGTCTGAGTTCTTGAAGTCCTTCAACGATGTCGTCCTGGAAGTATCCCAGGGCATCGGCACGCTCTCGGCGACTCTCGCTGACTTGATCGCCAGCGGGTTCGATGCAGTCGTCAATGCGGGCAAGTCCGTTATCGGCTTCTTTCAAGAGCATCTCGGAGTCGTCAAGGTGGTCGCGGCAGGGCTCGCCACCCTCCTACTTCCTGGCTTGATCAGACTCGGGGCGGAACTCTCCGTGGTGAAGGCGAAGATTATCGCCACCTCGATCGCAGACAAAGCAGCCGCGCTCGCGAAGAATCTTTACACCATCGCCACCAAAGGCGCTGCGGCGGCGATGAAGTTGCTGAACACGGCGATCAACGCGAGCCCGCTGGGACGCTTGTTGACAATTCTGCTCGCGGTGGGTGGAGCCGTCTTCGCTTTCTTCACTCAGACCGAAACGGGCAAGCAGATTTGGGACGCAGTCTGGTCGGGTATCCAATCCGCCTTCTCCGCGACCTGGGAGTTCCTCCGCCCACTCTGGGAAACGTTCACGGGTTGGCTGTCCAATGCCGGTAATGCGTTGATGTGGCTGTGGGAGGGTGTCGTTCAGCCGGTGATGATGTGGATCGGTGATGCGAT
>NZ_KI519396.1:44397-143739 GCF_000482385.1 Nocardia sp. CNY236 | reverse complement strand
AACTGATCAGGGGTGAACTCCACGACCGCCTCCACCAACGCCATCTCCTGATCCGGTGTCAGTTTCCGCAGCACACCCGCTTTACGCCCCGGCCGTCGCGACTCCAAACCAGCTACACCACCGAACGCGTAGCGGGCCTTCCAATTGCGGATCGAGTTCTCCGACACCCCGAACACCCGCACCGCCTCCGCCGCGGACATCCCCTCATCCAACGCAGCCACCACCCGCATCCGCAACGCCTCCTGCTGGCTCGGCGAAAGCCTGCGCATATCCACCCTCAGATCATCACCCACCCCGCGGGTCTACACGAACACCACCCACATCCGCAAACATTCAGTTCCGGGTCAATACTACTTACATGTCGTGCACGGAAACCGCAGCTGGAACCCCGTCGAGGGTATCTACTACTCTAAGTAGGAGCACGGCTCCAGCGGGAGAAGTCCAGACACTTCCCCTCGAAACGGCCCAACGACTACAGACGGAGAATGCGGCCCAGCGCACGCCGCACCAGATCCAACGGCATACCTTCTGTTCTCGCTATGTGACCGAGTAGGCCGATTGCCAAATCGGTTCTGGCAGGCGTGTTACGAATCGGCTCGATCGGTCGAACGCTGTCTGCGACTTCAGCACCAGGACGTCGAGGCCAATGTGCCTGTGGTGGTGGGTAACACCACGCCTGGACCAGGCTAGTCGTCGCGGTTGCCCCCGCGCAGTTGCTCAGCGACGTTTCGACGTGAAGGGTGCAGAGTCGGGCTGCTGAGGGACTGCGGGGGTACAGGATCGGATGGCGGCAACGTTGCGGTTCATGATGGGCCGGATGTGGTGGTTGAACAGCCATGCGCGTAGGCCGCGGACGTTGGTTCCGTGTTGGCGGTAGAAGGTGTCGGGATCGTCGTAGGTGCCGTAGTCGTTGTTGACGCCCGTGGATTGGATGGCGGTGTCGGTGCCGTTCCAGTCGATGGGTGGTTCGGTGAGATTGGTGGTGCCGACGCCGTAGCCGAGGAAGCAATCGCGTTGGTCGGGGAATCTGGCGCGCACTCCGCCGAGGTATGGGCGGTCGAGGATGACCCCTTCCAGACCGACCCACCCTCGCTCGTGCCGCACTTCGGCCCAGCTGTGGATGATGTCGCGGGGTGCGATGCAGTAGAACGCGCCGGTGAGGATGCCGCGTTGCAGGCTTTTGTGGATGGTCGCGCCATGGAAGCGTGTGGGCACGTCGAGGGCACGCAGCAGCGCCATGAGCAGGGTGGTTTTGGTGTTGCATTGGCCGTAGCCGTCGGCGAGCACGGTGGAGGCGGGGATGTCGTCGGAGGCGTTGTAGCCGAAGGGGATTTCGTCGCGGACGAAGGTGTAGACGGCGGCGATGCGGTCGGGTGTGAGCAGGTCACTCCAGCCGCGCTCGCCGATGAGTTGCTGTAGCCGGGGGTGGTTGTAGTCCAGAATCGGGGCGGGGCGCAGGTGGGGGTTCATGATCTGACCGTAGGTCGCGGCGGGTTGTCGGGGCTTGAATGTTGCGGTCGTTGTGGGTGCGTCCAGCTGCCGCCGAGGAGTGTGGTGCTGTGGAGCAGGGTCGAGGGTGCCAGCCCGAAATTGGTGCGGAACACCCGGCTCAGGTGTGCCGAATCGCTGAACCCGGCGTAGGTCGCGCCGGTGGTGAGGTCGGCGCCGCGGCACAGTTCGTCGACCGCGCGTTGGATGCGCATCCACAGCACGTAGCGGCGGAAGGGGATACCGATCTGCCGGGAGAAGGTGTGGGTGAGCCAGGTCGGTGAGACGTTCGCGTGCCTGGCGGCCGCGGACAACCGTGGTGTGCCAGAGATGTCGCCGCGGAGGTAGGCGAGGGTTCGTTCGACCGGCGGCGCGGGCGGTGTCGCCGGGATGGCGTCGATGCCGAGGGCGGTGATCAGACCCTCGCACCAGGCGGTGGCCTCTTCGGCGGTCATGTCGGTTTCGGGTGGCGCGAACGTCGCGAGCTGGTGCGTCAAATCGGTGCCCGCCAGGTCGACGGCGAGGTGCTGTAGCTCGGTGCCGTAGCGGCCGGAACGGTCGATCAGCACCAGGGCGATTCGCTTGCCGTGTGCGTCGAATCGATGTGCGGTGTCGGCGGGTACGAGGGCGGCTCCGACGTGGCTGCGGTGGTCGCCCAGTGCGATGTCGAACCCGCCGTCGAGACCCCAGACGAATTGGATTGCGTGATGGGCATGCTCGTCAGCGGACGAACCTGGGCCGAGATAAACGATGAGGCCGGGAGCGACGATGACCCGACCCGCCCACCTCGACGGGCAGCCGACGCGCCGGGTGGACGGCTCGTGCGGGCGGGAGGTTGCGGCAGGCCCGGTTGTGGCATCGCATTGGCCGCCTGTGGCGTGTGCGGTGGGCTGATCGGTCATCCGAGCCGGGGACGCTACCAGGACAACCGCTTGCAGCGTTCGGCCATGCTGGCGACTTCGACCTGCAGGGTGGCGTGGTTGAGGTGGTAGGAGTCGGCCAGGAGTTCTTGCGCCGCGACCAGCACCGCGTCCGGGTTGGCGTCCTCGTCGATCGCCAGGTGCGCCGAGGCCACCTCCATCCCGGACGTCAACGTCCACACGTGCAGGTCGTGAACCTGCTGCACGCCGGTGAGACCTTCCAGGGAGGTGCGGACCCGATCGACGTCCATCCCGGCCGGAGCATGCTGGAACAGGATCCGCAGCGCGTGCTTGCCCAGATTGTAGGCCCGGGGCAGGACGAACAGGCCGATGCCGATGCCGATGAGCGGATCGGCATAGCGCCACCCGAAAAGCAGGGTCACCAGGCCGCTGATCAGCACGCCGATGGAGCCGAGCATGTCGGCCAGCACTTCCAGGTAGGCACCCCGAACATTGAGACTTTCTCCCGCCCCACGGCGCAGCAGCAACAGGGCCGCGACATTCATCACCAGGCCCACCACGGCGACAATGGTTACCGGAAGGCCCGGTACCTCCGGTGGTTCGGCCAATCGGCCGATCGCTTCAAACAGCACCCAGCCCGCCACCGCGAACAGCAGCACCGCATTGAACAGTGCGGCAAGCACTTCTGCGCGGTACATCCCGAAGGAACGGTCGACCCGCAGGGACGCGCGGCGGGCCACCAGGATCGCCACCAGCGCCATCACGACACCGAACACGTCGGTGAACACGTGCGCGGAATCCGACAGCAACGCCAGCGACGAGGTCGACAACCCAACGACGAGCTGAGTCACGAGCGTGACCAGACCCAAGCCGATCGCCAAGATCAGCCGCTGCACATATTTCCCGGAGGCACTACCTGCATCCGCCACCGACACCCCGTGATCATGCCCTTGCCCCACGTCGACCTCCCGCTCACCCGTGCCGACATCTGTTGGCACATCGCTTTCATCGTGCCGCGACGGAGCACCCGCCTTCGATTCCAAACTATAGTAACATGCGCATACAACCATGTTTATGGTGGGTGTTCATGGGGGGTTCAGTGGCAATTCGCGGTCGGCGCTGCATTCCACCTCGCGGCATAGTTCGGCGACTACTCGCCGGGCATGGTCACCGCCGCGACGGTGTCGCTGCCGGTGGCGGTGTTCCATTCGCGTGGATGCGCCGCGACCGTGCGGTGGCCTTCCGCGCCGGGTGGGGTGACGGTAGCCTGTGCGCGTGCTCGCGAAATTTCCGATTTGTCCTTTTTATCGCGGTGGTATGTGGTGACCCGCCCGGCCCGTTCCTCTTCTCGTATGTTCCGGATCCTGACCACCCTGGCCGTGGTGACCGCGGTCGTGGTGACCGCGATCCTGCTGACGGATGCCCGCGAGGACGCCAGCCGTGGCAGCGGTGCAGAGGCGCGCGCCGGTGGGATGTCGGCGGTGGGTCCGGACAGCCATCGGCTCTCCACTGCGGCGGATGGGCGGGTGACACTGGTGGAGTTCCTGGACTTCGAATGTGAGGCGTGTCGAGCGATGTTCCCGACCGTGGAGCGGCTGCGTGAGCAGTACCGCGACCGCGTCACCTTCGTGGTGCGCTACTTCCCGATCCCATCGCATTTCAACTCCGAACGCGCCGCGCGCGCCGTGGAAGCCGCCGCGCAGCAGGGTCGGTTCGAGCAGATGTATCAGCGCATGTTCGAAACCCAGGCCGCGTGGGGCGAACAACGCGTCGCCCTGGACGGGGTCTTCCGGGGCTTCGCCGCCGAGCTGGGCTTGGAGATGGCCGCCTTCGACGCCGCCTACGACAACCCGGCCACCGCCGCCCGGGTCCGCGCCGATTTCGACGACGGGCTGGCCCTCGGCGTCCAGGGCACCCCCACCTTCTTCGTCAACGACACGAGGATCACCACCAATAGCTACCCCGACCTGGCCGCCGCCCTCGACACCGCACTGGGCTGATCCCAGCTCGCTCGCGCGAGCGTGACCGGCTCCGCGAAACTATCGACCGATGAAGCGGAAGAACTCTCGGATATCGGTGACGAGTTCGGTGGGAGCCTGGAGTGAAGCGAGGTGCCCTCTACGGGGTACTCGTTCCAGCGCACGATGGTGTTGGCCCATTCTGCGAGGCCGCGCACGGCGCGGTCGCCTTGGAAGTTCGCGACGGCGGTCGGCACACCTGAGGGCGCGGGCTTGCTGCCCCACGACGCCCCGGACGCCCGATAGATACGTGCGGCCGAACCAGCGGTGCCGGTGAGCCAGTAGGTCGTAACGTTGGTCAGGACGACGTCGCGGTCGACGGGCGCTTGGTCGGTGGCCGTCGGGTCCCAGTCGACGAACCACTCCAGGTTCCAGGCCAGCTGACCGCCCGGCGAGTCGTTGAGAGCGTAGGCAATGGTCTGCAATCGCAAGGCCATCTGGGTCGCATAACCATTGCGCCCGTACCACCACACCTGGTTCGCGATCGCCTTCGCTCGGTCCGCCTCCGACAACTCGGTGAGTTCCTGGCCGGAGCCGGTTGCTGTCGCCGCATCGGCGAGCGCATTCACATGCACGCCGATGACCTTGTCCGGTACGACCCGCCCCAGTGCGGGTGAAATGAGGCTGCCGTAGTCGCCGCCCTGCGCGCCGTAGCGCTCGTAGCCCAGCCGCCGCATCAATTCCGCCCAAGCTCGCGCGATCCGGGCCGCGTCCCAGCCGGTGTCAGTCGACCCCATAGGACCAGCCGACACCCGGCAGGGCATCGGGCCACCGGGTGTGGCCGAGTCGATCATTCAGCTCGTCGAGGTCTGCCTGCGGAATGTCGACGCAGAAGGGGATGATCGCGGAGGATGCCTCGGGCATAGGAATAGTCTCCAACCTGTATAGGAAAGATCGAGTCCTATACAGGCGGGATGATCGATCCATGTCGGAAACCGCCCCCACCCGCCTGCTGCGGCTGCTGTCGCTACTGCAGATGCACAAAGACTGGACTGGTACGGAGTTGGCCGCCAGACTCGACGTCACCACCCGCACCATTCGGCGCGACGTGGATCGGTTGCGGGAGTTGGGGTATCCGGTGCACGCGGTGTTGGGACCACTCGGGGGATACCGTCTCGGACCGGGCGCGTCACTGCCGCCGCTGCTGCTGGACGACGACGAGGCGGTCGCCGTCACGCTGGGCCTGCAGACCAACACGACCGGCAATATCGCCGACATCGAGGAAGCGTCACTGCGCGCGCTGACCAAAGTCGAGCAGGTGCTTCCGACACGACTACGCTACCGCGTCGACGCCCTACGTGGGGCGATCGTGGCCATGCCGCCCCGATACGACCCCGGTCCCCCGGTCGACGTCGACTCGCTCACTGCTATCTCCGCGGCCATCCGTACTGCCGAGACCCTACGCTTCGACTACCGAAGCCATACCGGCGACGAAACCCGGCGCACCGTAGAGCCGCACCGCATAGCGCACTGGAGCCACCGGTGGTACCTCGTCGGCTGGGACACCGTCAGGTCCGACTGGCGCACCTTCCGCATCGACCGAATGTCGTTGCGGACACCGAACGGTCGACGCTTCACCCACCGTCCTTCCCCCGACGGGGACGTCGTCGCCTATCTTCGCCGCACAATGGACTTCGCCGTCCGGCCCTACCAGTGCGTGGTGCGCGTGCATGCCCCGGCCGAGGAATTCGCCGGCCGCGTCGAAGGTATCGTCACCCCTATCGACGAGCGAACGTGTCGCCTCGAAATGGGATCGGACTCCTACGCGGTGGTCGCACTGGTGATCGGCATGTTGGACGTCGAATTCGAGGTCGAATCCCCACCGGAACTGGTTACCCACATCCAGAGTCTGGTGGGCCGGTTCACCCGTGCGACGAACCGAAAATAGCCAGCATCGAGCCCACGCTGCCTGTCACACAACCACATTCGCTTCCGACTCGTGTGCCGGCCGAGCCGGCTACAGCATGCAGGACACGCAACCCTCTACTTCGGTTCCCTCCAAAGCCATTTGGCGCAGACGAATGTAGTAGAGCGTCTTGATCCCCTTGCGCCACGCGTAGATCTGGGCACGATTCAGATCGCGAGTCGTAGCGGAATCCTTGAAGAACAGCGTCAGCGACAAGCCCTGGTCGACGTGCTGGGTAGCCGCTGCGTAGGTATCGATGATCTTCTCGTACCCGATCTCGTACGCGTCCTCGTAGTATTCGAGGTTGTCGTTGGTCATGTAGGGCGCGGGGTAGTAGACCCGCCCGATCTTGCCTTCCTTGCGAATTTCGATCTTCGACGCCACCGGGTGGATGGAACTGGTGGAGTGATTGATGTAGGAGATCGAACCGGTCGGTGGCACCGCCTGCAAGTTCTGGTTGTAGATCCCATGCTTCTTGACCGACGCCTCGAGTTCGCGCCAGTCTTCCTGGGTGGGAATGCGAACCCCGGCATCGGCGAACAACTGCCGCACTCGATCAGTTGCCGGCTCCCATACCCGATCGGTGTACTTGTCGAAGTATTCACCGCTGGCGTACTTCGATTCGGGGAAGCCGCCGAAGTAGCTGCCGCGCTCCTCGGCGATCTGGTTCGACGCGCGAATCGCGTGGTAGACAACGGTGTAGAAGTAGATATTGGTGAAGTCGACACCTTCCTCGGAGCCATAGTGGATCCGCTCGCGCGCCAGATAGCCGTGCAGATTCATCTGCCCGAGGCCAATGGCATGCGCGGAGTTGTTGCCGTGTTCGATGGATGGCACCGAGGAGATGTGAGTCTGGTCGGACACCGCGGTCAATGCTCGGACCGCCACCTCGATGGTCCGAGCGAAGTCGGGTGAGTCCATCGTCTTGGCAATGTTCAGCGAGCCGAGGTTGCAGGAAATGTCCTTGCCCACCTGCGCGTAGGACAGATCGTCGTTGAACTCCGATGGGGTGGACACCTGCAAGATCTCCGAGCACAGGTTCGAGTGCGTGATCTTGCCGGCGATCGGGCTGGCCCGGTTCACCGTATCCTCGAACATGATGTAGGGATAACCGGACTCGAACTGCAGCTCGGCGATGGTCTGAAAGAACTCTCGCGCCTTGATCTTCGACTTGCGGATCCGTTTGTCGTCGACCATCTCGTGGTACTTCGCCGAGACGTCGATGTCGGCGAACGGCTTGCCGTAGATGCGTTCGACATCGTACGGCGAGAACAGGTACATGTCCTCGTTCTTCTTGGCCAGTTCGAAGGTGATGTCCGGGATCACCACGCCCAGTGACAGAGTCTTGATCCGAATCTTCTCGTCCGCGTTCTCCCGCTTGGTGTCCAGAAAGCGATAGATATCCGGATGGTGCGCATGCAGGTAGACCGCACCCGCACCCTGGCGGGCGCCGAGCTGATTGGCATAGGAGAACGCGTCTTCGAGCAGTTTCATGATCGGGATGACACCCGAGCTCTGGTTCTCGATCTTCTTGATCGGCGCGCCGTGTTCGCGAATATTGCTGAGCAACAACGCGACACCGCCGCCACGCTTGGACAACTGCAGCGCAGAGTTGATCGAGCGACCGATGGACTCCATGTTGTCCTCGATACGCAACAGGAAGCACGACACCGGCTCGCCGCGCTGTTTCTTTCCCGAATTGAGGAATGTCGGCGTGGCCGGCTGGAACCGGCCGTCGATGATCTCGTCGACCAAGCGCGAGGCCAACTGCTCGTCGCCGGCGGCGAGGGTGAGCGCGACCATGCACACCCGGTCCTCGAACCGCTCCAGATAGCGCTTACCGTCGAAAGTCTTGAGGGTGTAGGAGGTGTAGTACTTGAACGCACCGAGGAAGGTCGGGAACCGGAACTTCTTCGCGTAGGCCTGCTTGAACAGCCTCTTGACGAACTCGCGGGCGTAGGGCTCGAGCACCCCCGCTTCGTAGTAGTTCTCGCTGATCAAATAGTCCAGCTTCTCGTCCAGGTTGTGGAAGAAGACGGTGTTCTGATTGACATGCTGCAGGAAGTACTGGTGCGCGGCCTCACGGTCCTTGCTGAATTGGATCTTGCCGTCCGGCCCGTAGAGGTTCAGCATCGCGTTGAGGGCGTGGTAGTCCAGAACCTCGCCGGCCTCGGCGCCGCGGACCGGTGGTTGCTCTAAGCGAGCTGCTTTTCCGGTCGGTGCTGACGTTGCTGTTGCCAAAACAATTCCAATCCCTCGCGGACGCGTTCGACGTCCTCGGCGGTTCCCATGAGTTCGAAGCGATACAGGTACGGCACACCACACTTGCGCGAGATCAGCTCGCCCGCGTAGCAGTAGGTGTCGCCGAAGTTGGTATTGCCCGCCGCGATGACGCCACGCAGCAACTGCCGATTGTGCGGATCGTTGAGGAACTTGGCGACCTGTCGCGGCACGAAGTCCTTGTCGGAGCGGACTGCGCCCAGCACATGCCTACCACCCCCGTAGGTGGGCACGATCAGCACATAGGGTTGGTCCACCCGCAGCGAGTCGGCGAGGTGTAGGGGTATTCGAGTGGCCGGTAGGTCCAACTTCTCGACGAAGCGATGAGTGTTTTCCGAAGCGCTGGAGAAGTAGACCAACGCCGCCGTCTCCGACATGATCCACGCACCCCTCTCGGCAGCATCGCGCCGGACCGCTTTCGGATCGAGCGCGTTCGGTGGAAGACTCAGGCCGCCACGGTGGCCAGCGACTTGATGCGGTCGGGCCGGAATCCGGACCAGTGATCGTCCCCGGCCACGACGACCGGCGCCTGCAGATGCCCCAAAGCCATCACATAGTCGCGCGCTTCGTCGTTCTCGGAGATGTCGACGACCTCGTAGTCCACCCCAACCTTGTCGAGCGCCTTGTACGTGGCATTGCACTGGACGCACGCGGGCTTGGTGTACACGGTGACGGTCATCGTTGTCCTCTCCTGGTGCCTGTTCCACGGCCGGTTATCTGTACGGATGCACGATCCGACGCACGTTGCGCAAACTCCTGGATTCGGACTCGACTTCCCGATCAGGCGCCGGGGGACCGACTCGTAACGATCGAGATTTCGTGTCGCCTTCCAGTACTCAAGACACTACACCTAGTGGCCGACAGAGTCACCCGACACGACATGTAGCGAGTCACATCGATGAAATTCCACTGATAGAAGTACCAGCGCACTCGATTCGAGCCGAAACAGACAGCGACACAGATCACATCTCTACACATCAGCTAATAGCTAGCAACAGCTGCGGGTCGAGATCCCCGGCGCCGGCCTCCCGCGGCGTGAACCGGGGGTGAAGCTTACACCGATACCCGGTCGCCGCCAGTGCCGACCCAACACGACCGAGCGTGCGGCGACGACCGAGCCCGGAGGGCCGAACGACACCCCAACCGCTCGTGATGTTGTCCGCCGTTGGATCGTCATTAGACTCGAGTGACATGCGGAATATGCGGGAACAGATCATCGAGGAGTTGGGCGTCCAGCCCACGATCGAGCCGAAGATCGAGGTGCGTCGGCGCATCGACTTCCTCAAAGACTGCCTGAGCGCCACGTCCGCACTGGGTTTCGTCCTCGGCATCAGCGGCGGGCAAGACAGCGCTCTCACCGGCCGACTCTGCCAACTCGCGGTCGAAGAGCTGCGCGCAGAGGGGAAGAACCGGACATTCCTCGCCGTCCGGCTGCCCTACGGGGTCCAGGCCGACGAGGCCGATGCGGAGATAGCGATGAACTTCGTCCAGCCCGACCGCCACGTCGTGGTGAACGTCCGCCCCGGCGCAGACGCCGTCGCCACAGAGACCGCGTCCGCACTCCACCTGGATACGCTGCGCGACTTCGTGCGCGGCAACATCAAAGCACGCGAACGTATGGTCATCCAATACGCACTGGCCGGGCAGGAGAATTTGTTGGTGGTCGGCACCGACCATGCTGCCGAGGCCGTCACTGGCTTCTTCACCAAATATGGTGACGGCGGGGTCGATCTGACTCCGCTCACCGGCCTGACCAAACGCCAGGGTGCAGCACTGCTGCAGGAGCTGGGCGCGTCCGCGAGCATCTATTCCAAGGTGCCGACCGCGGACCTCGAAGACGATCGGCCTGCCCTACCCGACGAGGAGGCCCTCGGGCTGAGCTACACCGAGATCGACGACTACCTGGAGGGTCGGAATGTCACCTCCGATGTCGCCGCCAGGATCGAATCTCTCTACCACACCACCCGGCACAAGCGAGCAGTCCCGGTGACACCGCTGGACACCTGGTGGCGCCGCTAGCGTCAGAGGCTCATCACGACCTGCCTGGCTGTCGTGAGCTGTGCTGTGGCGCACTCGAGATATCGCGCCCGCCGGCCTGCGGCGCTTCTGGACAGGCGACCACTTCTCCCCCGTCCCGATGACGATTCGACATGTGGACAAATTTCGCCGAAGGTACGGTGCCAAAAAAATTGATTGCGCACATGCCGGCTCCGTGATCCGGAGCCGGGTAGCGCGGCACTCGAGAAGTGGAATGGCATGAGGAATTCGAGAATCAAGCGACGAACCGGCATGCGAACCATCGCGGCAGTCGGCCTGGTGGCACTTGTCGCATCGGCAGCCGCAGCGTGCGGTTCCGGACGAACCGGCGACGGGGAAGCCGCAGGACTGGTGGTGGGCACCACGGACAAAATCTTCGCGCTCGACCCCGCAGCTGCATACGACAACGGGTCGTATACCGTCATCACGCAGATCTATCAGCACTTGCTCAATTTCGCGCCCGGCTCCACGACCCCCGAGCCGGATGCGGCCCGCAAGTGCGAGTTCACCGAGTCCACGGTGTATACCTGCGTCCTGAAAGAGGGCCTGACCTTCGCCAACGGCAATCCGTTGACCGCGACCAGCGTCAAGTTCTCCTTCGATCGGATGCAGCGGATCAACGATCCGAATGGACCTGTATCGCTGTTGGAGAACCTGGACAAGACCGACGTCGTGGACGAGCGCACGGTCACGTTCACCTTGAAGGAGTCCAACGACCAGACCTTCCCCTCGGTGTTGGCCACGATGGCCGGACCGATCGTCGACGAGCAGGTGTACTCACCGGACACGGTGATGCCGGACGAGGATGTGGTGCAGGCCAAGGGGTACTCCGGTCCATACACCATTGGAAGCTACGACAAGAACAAGTTGGTCGAATACCAGGCATTCGATAGCTACGACGGAATCCTGGAGGCCCCGAAAACCACGCGCGTATCGACGAAGTACTACGCCACTGCCGACAACATGAAGCTGGACCTGCAAAACGGATCGCTCGATGTCGGACACCGGTCCTTCACGCCCACCGACATCGAGTCACTACGCAACGACGGCGACGTCGACGTGCACGAGGGCCCTGGCGGCGAACTGCGCTACATCGTGTTCAATCTCGAGACCATGCCGGGCGACACACCGGAGCAGAAGCTGGCCGTGCGCAAAGCAGTCGCTGCGTCCGTCGATCGAGAAGCACTGGCCGCGGGCGTCTACAAGAATACGTATATGCCGGCGTACTCGTCCGTGCCGTCGGGCATTCCAGGGGCGGTGGAGCCATTCAAGGACATCTACGGAGCACAGCCGAACAAGGATCGGGCCGCGAAGTTTCTCGCCGATGCTGGTGTCCCGACTCCGGTCGAGCTGAACTTGCAGTACAACCCGGATCACTATGGTTCCAGCAGTTCCGAGGAGTACGCGGCGATCAAGTCGCAACTGGAAGCCACCGGACTGTTCCGGGTCAACCTGCAATCCACCGAGTGGGTCACCTACCAGAAGGAACGAACCCAAGATGCCTACCCGCTCTATCAGTTGGGCTGGTTCCCCGACTTTCCGGATCCGGATACCTACCTCACCCCGTTCTTCGGTCCGAACAACTTCCTGCAATCACACTTCGAAGACCCGGGTATCTCCGCCCAGCTGATCGCCGAAGTCACCCAGCCCGATCATGACAAGCGGATGAATCAGATCGAGCAACTGCAGCGTGATCTCGCGCAGAACTTCCTACCGATCATCCCGCTGCTGTCCGGCAAGCAGATCGCCGCATCGGCCGCAGGGGTACAGGGGGTGGAACAGACGCTCGACGCGGCGTCCAAGTTCCGCTATTCGGTACTGAGCAAGTGACTTCTGATCACGTAGCCGAGCCTGGGGCAACGGCTGCGGATACGAAGCCGAATCGGACCCCGACCCGAACCCGGCGTCCGATTCGGCCACGCTTGCGCAAGGGCGGCGGCGATTCGCGTCACTTGGCCTTGCTGCGCTACCTCGGTGTTCGACTGCTGTTGATTCCGGTGACTGCGTGGATTCTGGTGACAGTCGTGTTCTTCCTGATGCGGGTGATCGGCGACCCGATCAGCGCGGCGTTGGGCGCGCATTTGAATCAGCAACAGATCGAGGAGCGCAAGGAGGCAGCGGGACTGAACCGACCGATCCTGGTGCAGTACTGGGAGTACCTTTCGGGCCTCCTGCGCGGGGATCTCGGTCGTTCCCAGGACAACCGGGAGATCAGTGAGGTCGTCGTCACCTACGGCGCGGCCTCACTGGAACTGGTGTTCTGGGCGCTGATCGTCGCGTTCGCAATCGGCGTCCCACTGGGCAGGTATGCGGCCACGCACCGGGATTCGGCCGCCGACATCGGGTTGCGGCTGTTCGCCATCCTGGTGTACGCGGCGCCGGTGTTCTTCGTCGGCTTGCTGCTGAAGCTCGTGTTCGCGGTACAGCTGGGCTGGCTGCCGGTAGCAGGTCGGGCCAGCACCAACGTCGAGCTCCAACTGCAGCACGTCTCACCGAAGACCAACATCATGGTGATCGACGCGATTCTCTACGGCGATGCCGGATATTTGGTGGATGTGCTGAAACATGCCGTGCTGCCCGCGATCGCGCTGGGTCTGTTGGTCGCCGGCGTCTTCCTGCGGCTGGTACGGATCAACCTTATCCAGACCCTTCAGGCGTGCTACGTGGACGCTGCCCGGGCACGCGGCCTGTCGCGTCGAGTGGTGACCGGACGGCACGCTTTCCGCAACGCGATGATTCCGATCGTCACGGTGATGGGCATGCAAATCGCCACGATGCTCGGCGCCTCGGTACTCACCGAGACGACGTTCGAATGGAAGGGGCTCGGCTACCAACTCGCTGCCTACCTGTCGGCACGCGACTTCATCGCTGTTCAGGGCATCGTCGCGTTCATCGCGCTCATTGTGGCGGTGATGAGCTTCGTCGTGGATGCCCTGGTGGCACTGATCGATCCGAGGGTGAGGTTCTGATGAGTGCTACCGAACTGCTGACCGAACCGGCCACCCCGGCGCCGCGACGGCGCCGGGGTGTGCCCGGCCTGGGTCTGTTGTCGATGACCGCGGGAGCACAGCGCGTGACCCTGATCGTCGGCCTCGGCCTGGTTGGATTCTTCGTCCTCGCCGCGCTCTTCGCTCCGCTGATCGCGCCGTACGGGTTCGCCCAGACCAGCGCGGACGGCGTCGACTTCGTCCGCCAGCAGGCACCGTCGGCCGAGCACTGGTTCGGCACCTCCGTACGTGGGGAAGACGTATTCTCCAGAGTGATCTACGGTGCGCGCACCGCACTGTGGGTGATCGCGATCTCACTGGTGCTCTCACTGCTGATCGGCGTTCCGCTCGGGCTGCTGTCGGGCTATGTCGGCCGGTGGCTCGACCGCGTGCTCGTTCTGATCATGGACGCCATGTATGCGTTTCCCTCGCTGCTGCTGGCGATCGTGGTGTCCATTGTGGTCGCGGGTGGTCGCTCGACCAGCCTGGGCGGAATGCTGGCTGCGGCGGTGGCGATCACGGCGGTGTTCGTACCGCAGTACTTCCGGGTGGTACGCAACGCCACCGTCGCGGTGAAGCACGAGCCGTATGTCGATGCTGCACGGGTGACCGGGGCCTCGACCCCGCGCATCCTCTTCCGGCACATCCTCGCCAATGTCGCACAGTCACTGCCGGTGATCATCACGCTGAACGGATCGGAGGCCATCCTCACCCTGGCCGGACTCGGCTTTCTCGGTTTCGGTATCGAACCGACCCAGGCTGCCGAGTGGGGCTTCGACCTGAACAAGGCGCTGCCGGATGTCTCCAACGGCATCTGGTGGACCGGCGTCTTTCCCGGCGTCGCCATCGTGCTCGTCGTGCTCGGCATGACCCTGGTCGGCGAGAGCCTCAACGAGGTGTTCAATCCGGTCCTGCGCACCCGCCGTGCCGCTGCGGTGGGCGCCGACGAGGGGCTCGAAGGCGGGCCGAAAGCAGGAGACGAAGCAGACGTCGCCGAAAAGGATACGAACAATGCCTGAAACACCTGTGGCCGAGCGGGATCGTGCCGCTTTGACCATCGAATCGCTGTCGGTCACCTTCGCCACCGACGCGGGGCCGGTGCACGCGCTCACGAACGTGTCCTACGAGGTATATCCCGGCGAAGTGCTGGCCATCGTCGGAGAGTCCGGCTCGGGCAAGTCGGTGTGTTCGCGCACAGCGATGGGGTTGTTGCCCGAGACCGCTTCGGTGCGCGGCCTGGTGACCCTTGGCGCCGAACCGCTCACCGCAATGAGCAAGAAGCAACTCACCGCATTGCGCGGCGGCGCGATCTCGATGGTGTTCCAAGAGCCGGGCCTGGCCTTGGACCCCTTGTTCACCGTCGGCTTCCAGATCTGTGAAGCGCTGCAGGCGCATACCGGCTTGCGCAGGAAGGCTGCCAAGGCGCGCGCGGTGGAGTTGTTGCGCATCGTCGGTTTGCCCGATCCCGAGCACCGGGTGGACTACTATCCGCACCAACTGTCCGGCGGGCAGAAGCAGCGGGTGGTGATCGCGATCGCCATCGCATGCGAGCCGAAGGTGATCATCGCCGACGAGCCGACCACGGCCTTGGACGTCACGGTGCAAGCCGAGATCCTGGCGCTGCTGCGCGACCTGCGTGACCGGATCGGCAGTGCGATCGTCCTGATCACGCACAACATGGGCGTCGTCGCCGATATCGCCGACCGTGTTGTGGTGATGCGTGCCGGTGCGGTGGTCGAGCAAGCTCCTGTCGACGAACTGTTCACCAGGCCGACAGCGGAGTACACCCGTGCTCTGCTGGCTGCCGTGCCGCACCTGGGTACCGAACAGATCGGGCACGGCCCCGCCGAGGAGACCGAGGTCGCCGCCGATCCGGTGCTCGAGGTGCGCAATCTGGTGGTCGAGTTCCCCGGAACTCTCGGCCACCCACGGTTTCGAGCGGTGGACGGGGTGAGTTTGCGGATCGGGCCGGGCGAGACCCTTGGCGTGGTCGGCGAGTCGGGCTCGGGCAAGTCGACCATCGGCCGTTGCGTCGCAGCGCTGCAACGCCCGACTTCCGGAGCGGTCCTGGTGCAGGGGCAGGACATCGCGGGGCTGTCGCAGCGCCGGCTACGGCCGATCCGGCGACGCTTCGGCTTCGTGTTCCAAGACCCGGCCACCTCGCTGAACCCCAGGCTCACCGTCGGTGAGTGCGTAGCCGAACCGCTGATCGTGCACAAGGCGGGCAGCGCGGCCCAGATCCGTGCCCGGGTGCGCACGATGCTCGACGACGTGCAGCTGCCCGCTGGTGCCGAACGCCGCTATCCGCACGAGCTCTCCGGTGGGCAACGTCAGCGCGCCAGCCTGGCTCGCGCCTTGGTGCTGTCCCCGGACCTGTTGGTCGCAGACGAGCCGACCAGTGCGCTGGATGTCTCCGTGCAGGCGGCGGTGTTGGAGTTGTTCGGGCAACTCCAACACGAGTGTGGTTGGGCGTGCCTGTTCATCAGCCACGATCTTGCGGTCGTCGACACGCTTGCCGACCGCATCGTGGTCCTGCGCGACGGGGCGGTTGTCGAGCAGGGTGATCGAGATCGTGTCCTGCGCGCTCCGCAACAGCAGTACACGCGACGGCTCGTCGCTGCGGTTCCGGTACCCGATCCGGTGCAGCAGCGGCGGCGCCGGGAACAGATGGCCGAGTTGTCCGGCGAGAACGTGGTGGGCCGATAGTCGCCCAGGTCGAAAGTTCGGCTATCGCAGGAAAACTCGATCGACCGACGCCTCGCCCTCGATCAGTCGGAATGCCACGACACCGGGTCGGCGGTCGAGAATCGAGCTAGCCACCGGCGAACGGCGGAAGGACATCCACCGTGCTGCTCAATGGCGCCTCGGGGTCGCGGGTGAGTTCATCACCGATCAAATAGGCGCACACCGAGAGCATCTTGTCCACATCGGGGCCATAGGTGGCCGACAGGGTCGCACGCAGATCGGCCACCGTGGCGCCGGCGGGGAGATCGAGGGCCTCACCGGTCCTACCGACCGCTTCGGCGATCGCGGCGAAATAGCGGATCTCAACCACCAATAGCTCCCATCGTTCGCTCCGGAGGAACGAAGCCCACGGTATCGATACCGTGGCCCGCCCATTTGTTCCACATCGCGCCGCGCCAGATGGTTGCGAGCTCTTCGTCGTCGGCCCCGGAGCGCAATGCTCGGCGCACGTCGAACTCCTGATCACTGAACAGGCACGAACGCAGCATTCCGTCGGCCGTGAGCCGGGTACGGTCGCAGGTGTCGCAGAACTTCCGCGTCACGGTCGCGATGATGCCGACTGTGCCGGGCCCGCCATCGACCAACCATTTCTCCGCAGGCGCCGACGGGTCGGAGCGGCCCACCGCGGTGAGGTCGAACCGAGCGCCGAGTACGTCGAGCAACTCGGCTGCGGTGACCATGTTGTCGCGAGCCCATTCATGGTCCGCATCGAGCGGCATCTCCTCGATGAATCGGAGCTCGCAGCCTTCGTCCAAACACCAACGCAGCAGATCCGGTGCACCCGACAGCGTCGGGCGCATCAGCACGGCATTGACCTTGACCGGAGCCAACCCCGCACCTCGGGCGGCCCTGATCCCGGCGAGTACCGATTCCAGGCGGTCACGCCGAGTCAATTGCGCGAACCGAATCGGGTCCACGGTGTCCAGCGACACGTTCACTCGATGCAATCCGGCGGCAGCCAGCGCGTGGACACGACGGTCGAGGCCGACGCCATTGGTCGTCATGGCCAAGGGAACATGCGGCACCTGGGCATGACAGCCGGCGATGATCTGTTCCAGATCACGGCGCATCAGCGGCTCACCGCCGGTGAAGCGAACTTCACGCACCCCCAGTTCGCGAACTGCTAGGCACACCAGCCGGATGATCTCATCGACGGTGAGCAGCTCATGCCGGGGAATTTCTGGCAACCCTTCTTCCGGCATGCAATAGGTGCAACGCAACGAGCACTTCTCGGTGATCGACACACGCAGGTCCCGAGCCACACGACCGAAACGGTCCACGAGAAATGGAGTGTCGGGACGACCGTCCAGGTCCGGATATCCTGGACGCACAGTAGGAATTCCCATCTCGACCCGAGTCACACGCCTATTATGAGCGCGGCATTGTCGATCCGTCGAGCACCCGCCGGCTCACTGCGAGCACACGGCAACGGTGAGCCGGGCGTGTCCCTCGTCCGGACCGAGACGCCGAATCGTCAGGCCGCGCTGCCGATGACAGCAACCTCACCATCGAGGGCAGCGAAGCGGAATGCCGGCGCGGCGGGGCGCTAGGCTGACTGCTATGAAACCTCGGTCCGCGAGTGTCTCGGCAATTCCCGTCGACGACTACCGTGACAGTATCGAGCAGCTGTTACGCCCGCTGGCTGCACGCCCGGCCGAGGTGGTTGCGCTGGCACAGGCGCTGAGCCGCCAACTGGCCGAGGACGTGCACTCGCCGATCGACCTGCCGGTGTTCCGCAACTCCGCAATGGACGGATACGCTGTGCGCGCGGAATCGGTGCCTGTCGCGCCGGTCACTCTGCCGTTGAGCGCCGTGGTCGCTGCGGGTGCGACCAGCGCTCGCCCGCTGCCGCACGGGGCGGCGATGAAGGTGATGACCGGGGCCCCGCTGCCCCTCGGCGCGGACTGTGTGGTCCCGGTGGAACACACCCACGCCGACGATACGACGGTCACCTTCGAACGCCGTTGTCGTGCGGGTGAATTCGTCCGTGAGCCCGGAACCGACGTACGCGCCGGCGACCTGCTCGTACCGGCGGGAACCACCGTGGCGCCGCGACACGTCGCTGCACTGGCTGCGGTCGGCCGGTCGTCGGTGTCGGTGTTCGGCGCAATCCGTGCAGCAGTCATCACCAGCGGCGACGAGCTGGTACCCGCGGGTAGCGTCCTACGTCCCGGGCAGATCTACGACTCCAACGGCCTCGCACTGGCGGCGGCACTCACCGCGAACGGAGTCGATGTCGTCGCGGTCGCACACAGCACCGACGATCCGGTGCGCTTCCGCACGGCGCTTGCGGCCGCGACCGCGGCGGCGGACGTGGTGTTCACCTCCGGTGGAGTGTCCATGGGCGACTTCGAAGTGGTCAGAAACGTACTCGAACCGTTGGGTGGACATTTCGGCTCGGTAGCGATGCAGCCGGGCGGTCCCCAGGGACTCACTGTCGTCGATGGCGTACCGGTGCTCAGCTTTCCTGGTAATCCGGTCAGCACGATGGTGTCGTTCGAGGTGTTCGCCCGCCCGATCCTGCGCCACCTCGCCGGCCTTCCCGACGTGGACAGCTACGAGCTTCCGTTGCTCACCGGGCTGCCGCGCTCTCCGGAGGGCAAGCGACAGTTCTTGCGGGGCAAGATGATTTTCGCCCAGGAGGGGGACCAACCCGCGGTACACCGGCGCGCGAACGCGGTCGAGTTGGCATCCGGTCCCGGCTCACATCTGATCGCCAGCATGGCGAGGGCCGATGTGCTGATCGACGTACCCTCCGAGGTCACCGCATTGCCAGCGGGCGCACATGTGCGAGTGTGGTCACTATGAGTGAGCTGTCGCATGTCGACCGTGAAGGTCGCGCCCGCATGGTCGACGTGAGCGCGAAGATCGACACCACCCGGGTGGCCGTCGCTGCCGGCGAGCTGCGCACCACAGCCGAGGTGGTCGCCTTGGTGCGAGCCGACGATCTTCCGAAGGCGGATGTGTTGGCCACCGCGCGCATCGCGGGAATCACCGGAGCGAAGAAGACCTCCGAGCTCGTTCCGCTGTGCCACCAATTGGCGCTGTCCTCGGTCCGAGTCGAGTTCGGCTTCACCGACACAGCGATCACGATCGAAGCCACTGCCAAGACCAAAGGACCCACCGGCGTCGAGATGGAGGCCCTCACCGCGGTCGCAGTGGCCGGTCTCACCCTGCACGACATGGTGAAGGCCGTCGATCCCGCTGCGACGCTGAACGACGTGCGGCTACTCACCAAAAAAGGTGGCAGAAGCGGACATTGGGTACGTCCGGCCGACAGCACCCGCTCGAACGACACCCAGTCGGACGATGTCACGCGTGCGCACCCACGGGACGCCGAGAGCGACATCGGCCGGGCCGAACGTTCGGCCGTGGTCCTGGTCGCCTCCACCGGGGTCGCCGCGGGCACGCGTACCGATACCACCGGACCGGTTCTGGCGCAATGGCTCACCGGTCTCGGCTTCTCGGTCCGTGGCCCACTGGTCTACGCCGACACGGAGATCGCCCTGGGCCTGTCCGACGCGCTGCGCTTCGGCCCCGCACTGGTGATCAGCACCGGAGGAACCGGCGCCTCCCCGACAGACGCCACACCCGAAGCCACCCGGGCCGTGCTGGACCGTGAACTTCCTGGGATCACCGAAGCGATCCGGCAATACGGCGCGGCGAAGTTTCCGCTCGCCGCCCTGAGTCGCGGGGTGGCCGGACTCGCGGGCCACTCGGTGATCGTCAACCTGCCCGGATCACCCGGAGGCGTGAAGGACGGCATCACCGTGCTGGAACCGCTGCTGGATCACCTCCTCGCGCAAGTAGTCGGAGGAGGCCGACATGACGACAACTGACACCATGGTCCGACTCGCCCGGATCACCGATCAGCCGCTCGATGCCACCGAAGTCGAGCAGGCGGTGACCGACCCGACCTGCGGCGCCACTGTGGTGTTCACCGGCACGGTGCGCAACCATGATGGCGGACAGGCGGTCTCGGCACTGGAGTACTCTGCACATCCGCACGCCGAGCGATTTCTGCTCACCCTCTGCGCAGAACTCGCCGCGGCCCACAATGTGCCCGTCGCCGCCGTGCACCGAATCGGTGCGCTCGGCATCGGTGATCGCGCGGTCGTCGTCGCGGTGGCCGCCGCCCACCGCGATGCCGCTTTCGCCGCCTGCAGCCAACTCGTCGACCGGATCAAGCACGAAGTGCCGATCTGGAAACGGCAGTTGTTCGCCGACGGCTTGTCCGAATGGGTGAATGCCGGCGGGTGATCGGCCCCCGACACGCACGTGCGGCCTGGCGAAGTCACCTCAGTGCGGGATGTAACGCCAGACGCCGAGCATGCTCGGGGGATCCAGCAGACCGGTCGCATCGTGTACGGCTTCGCGCAGTCGAACTCGAATTGCCTCGGGGCGCAGGCCGACCCCGATGAGTACCACCTGCGCGCCTCGTCGCTCACCTCGAGACCATGCTCTGGGTTCGACAACGATATGGCGACCGACCAGCTGCACGACGAACTTCCTGCGCTCGCCTTCCACGCCGAACGTGACAAACCCCTTGGCCCGGAACACCCCCGCCGGCGGATCCTCCAGAAATTCGATCATCTTGCGCGGATCGAGCGCACGCTCGGTGCTGAAGGAGACGCTGGTGTAGTCGTCGTGCAGATGACGGTGGTCGAACGCGTCGTCGTGCTCGTCGTCAGCGAGCAGGGCGTCGAAGCTCAATTGCTCGGGTACTTGCCGCGGCGCGCGTAGCGGCTCGTCGAACAGCAGCCCGGGATCGATCCGCCCCTGCGTCGTGGCATACACCGGCGCCGGAGCGGCGATCGCGCCGATGTCCGAGCGCAGCCGAGTCAGCTCTGCGGGGGATACCCGGTCGACCTTGTTCACGACCACCAGATCGGCCAGTCGCAGGTGCGTGGTCAGCTCCGGATGGCGTGCGCTGCTGGCGGGGAACTGCTCGGCGTCGACCACTTCGACCAATCCCCCATACCGAATGCGCGGGTTCTCGGTGCCGAGCACCATCCGAATGAGATTGCGCGGTTCGGCCAATCCGCTGGCCTCGACCACGATGACGTCGATGTTCGCCCGTGGCTGGGCAAGCCGAGCGAACAACGCGTCGAGTTCGCTGACGTCGACCGCGCAACAGACACAGCCATTGCCGAGTGAAACCATCGCGTCCACGTGACCGGCGACCAGCATCGAGTCGATGCCGATCGCTCCGAAGTCGTTGACCACCACCCCGATTCGAGTTCCACGATTGTCTCGCAGCAGGCGGTTGAGCAGCGTCGTCTTCCCGGAACCGAGAAATCCCGCGACGAGCACAACAGGAATCGGGCCGACCATTCCGGCCACCCTACTGCCCCGCACACCGGCACGGCGACCGGACGCCGCCGGCGCGCCTCGGCGCCCGATGACGTCCGGCGTACCGACTAGCGCTCCGGGCCCAGCAACATCGCTACCACGCTGTAGGCGAAGTCGATCAGGTCCGCGGTGATGGTGGCGGTGTCGAGGCCGAGCAGCTGCGCCAGTGGCTGCAGCAACTCCATGACCGTTCCAGGGTCCAGCGGCATGCTCGGTGTCCCGTCGAGGTCCGGCGCATCCTGCGCCCCGGGCGGAGCCGGAACCGTCGCATCCGGAGTCGTGGCAGGCGGGGCTGCACCCGGCGGCGGTGGGATCGGTTGCTCGCTGCCGTGTCCCGTCGACCGATCGGATGACGTTCCCGGGATCCCCAGCAAGTAGTCGACGAGTCCGGTGGTCAACGCGATAGCGTGCTTCAATTGGCCTTGCGGGGTTTCCAGCAACGCCGCGTCCTCGGGATTCGCACCGTTGCCCATCTCGAGAAAGACGACAGGAACGGTGGTCAACGCCGGCCCGGCGATATCTGCGCGGGTCTGTAGCCCGTCCACGGCGCCACCATAGTCGGCAGGTGCGAAGCCCGCGTTCCGGTAGGCGTCACGCACCGATTTCGAAGCGGAGAGTCCGGACCCGGATTGTGCCCGATCGATAATCGTGTTCGGGATGGGCAGTTGCGGAACGATCAGATGAAACCCCCGATGCTGCGCAGGCGCACCATCGGCGTGGATGCTCACCGCGACAGCGGCACGGGACTGGCTCGCTGCCCGGGCGCGGTCGTCGATGCAGCCACCCCACCCCGAGTCGTCCTGGCGGCTCAGCACGACATGCGCACCGAGCCCTTCCAGCGCAGCCCGGACCAGCTGCGCGACGTTCCAGGTGATGGTGTGTTCGGGAACACCGTTCAGTGTGGTCATCCCCGTGGTCTGGCAATCTTTGGTACCGCCCCGACCATCACCGACCTGCCTGGTCAGGTCCTCGGAGTGGTTCGGCCCCTGATGTCCGGGATCGAGGAATACGGTCTTGCCGGCGAGTTGGTTCGACGCGGCGAATACTTTCGGTGCCGCCGGCGCGGTGGCACCGAACACGCCGGACAAGGTCATCGTGACCGCAGCCGCGACGGCGGTGCGGATGCCGGCCTGGACGATACTTGGCTTCATGTGCGGTCGGCGCCCCGCAATGGAGCACCCCTCCCTTCCCACGTGTCACACCAAATCCAGTAGCTGACGTTGGCAACACTCGTGCCGAGACGGCTCGTCTCGAGACCGTGCGTCTCGACAACGGCCCGCTCGACACCGCTGGTCTCGACAGAGCAATCGGTGTATCGCGATGGTGCCCGCATTGACGGCCGGATGCCGTCACGTACGCTGCGAAAGTTTGCGCAGAGATTGCAGAGCGTAATGCACGCGGGTCTTGACAGTGCCCACCGGCACGCCGAGATCGTGGGCGACCTCGCGATAGGCCCGGTCGTGCAGGATCACCTCACGCACAGCTGCACGCTGAGCCGCCGGGAGTACTGCCAGTAGCTGAGCTACCAGCACTCTGGCGACCAGGCCTTCGGAGAAGTCGGGGCACGCGTGCTGGGACTCGGCGACGTCACAGATGTCGTCCCAGCCGGAATCTCCCGGTCGCGCAACACGGGCGCGCAGCATGTCGATGAGAACGTTGCGCTCGATCGCCAGTAGCCACGTGCGGACCGCACCCTTGTCCGCGTCGAACTGTCCACACGAGCGCCATGCGCGCAGAAAAGTCTCCTGCACCGCATGCTCGGCCAGCCCGCGGTCACCGAGCGCCCGGACCGCACGCCATTGCAGTAGGGCACGGTCGGCCGTGAGTACAGCGCCGAGGCCATCGTCGGTGCACAACCGCGCGCATCGCCTGCCGCACCGCGCCGACCGGCGGATTACGCGAGTGGATTGCGCACCTGTCATACCCGGGATATCGCAGCGCACCGGCCCAATGACAACATGGCCTGTCGTCGGGCGACGATAGGCTCCTCGACCCACCCGCGGCGGCCGACGAATTCCCGAAAAAACCCGAACCGGGCAGATGCCGACCGCCGATCCGTGCGACGAACTCCATCGCGTTCACCGCACGGACAGAATTTCCGTGGCGCGCGCCACTCACACGATCGAAAGCCGTATACCAATTGTCCGAATTCATACTTTCTTAACGCCGATTACGCCAAATTTATATTTTTACTGGGGAGTTCGTTACGCTCTCGTAATAGATTGCCAGCAGTCTGCTATATGGCTCCACTGGTGAGCCACTCCGAGACAGATCCTCGGATCTCAAAGGTTGCTCCTGCTGAGGAAAGTGTTCGAGATCAATGAAAGCCACAAAACTCACCGCGGCCTCTCTGCTCGTCGTCGCGGCTGTCGGAATCACAAGCGGCGTCGCCTCTGCTGCACCGGGCCATATCCCGGCCACCGGCAGCAGCGCTCGGACCGACATGCAGCCCGGAATCCATTACCGGGCGAATATCGAAGACGATTCGGTGATTTTGCACACCGACGCGGGTTCGCTGACCACCAAGGGGACGCAATTCCAGGTCCTCGACGATGAAGGACGACTGGTCGCGGCGATGCCGCTGACGTACCTCAAAGACGGTATGGAATGGCCGATCGCCGCGGAGATCGACGGCAACACCGCGGCGTTCACCCCCAGCACCGACCCGACCGAAGCTCGGCCGGCGACCATGCTGGAACCGGTGGATGCCGCGTCGATCACCAACGCCGACACCAAAGCCAGCTCCAGAACCAAAGCCAGCGCTACCACCAGCTCCAGCGCCAAAGCCGGCTCCACCACCAAAGCCAGCACCGAGGCCGAGGCCGTCGCTGCCGACGCGAAAGCGATCGACTCTGCGGAGTACGACGACGCACTGGGCTCGGCGGCTACGCTGTTCGGCCTGGGCACAGCGGTCGGCACACTGCTGGGCACTCTCGCCGGCGGTGTACTCGGGTGTGTCGCGGGTGCAACCATCGGTGCGCCGTTGGCCATTCCCACGTTCTTCGCCGGTCCGATCGGGTTGTGCTTGACCGGTGCCGCCGCCGGCGCACCGCTGGGCGCCGCCGCCGGGATGGTTCTGATCGGTGGCCCGGTGGGCATTGCCAGCGCCCTCCAGTTCTTCGATCGAGTCAACTGACACGGGGCTCGAATCCGGTGCCCGGTCCCGCATCATGCGCGGGCCGGGCACCGGCATGTCGCACCACGCGCAGACACCGCATCCCAGTCCCCTTGGACGCTCACTTCACCATGGTGAACTGCATGACATTGATCCGACCGGCGCGGAACTGCTCTGCGGCGCCGGTCAAATATTTCAGATAGCGTTCGTAGACTTCCTCGGATGCCAGAGCGATCGCCTCGTCTCGGTGTGCCTGCAGCGACTCGGACCAGCATTCGAGGGTTCGCACGTAGTGCGGCTGGAGCTCCTGAATCTTCTCCGTACCCAGCCCAGCGCGCCCGGCCAGCCGCGTCACCTCCCCGGGCTGCGGCAGTTGTCCGCCCGGGAAGATCTCCCGCTTGACGAAGATGTGAAACAGCGCATCGTCGCGGTTGACGGGAATGTTCATCCGGTGCATGTCTTTGAGCGTGTAACCGATGATGGTGTGCAGCAACATCCGGCCGCCTGATGGCAACATGCGGTGGCACTGGTCGAAGAACACCTCATAACGCTCGCGCCGAAAGTGTTCGAACGCGCCGATGCTCACGATCCGATCGGCTTCGTCATCGAACTCTTCCCACCCCTGATGCCGGATCTCCACGCCGGTGAGGTGCTCGCGATCGATCAGGTCTTTGACGTAATCGTATTGGTTTCGGCTGAGAGTGAGCCCCACAACTTTGGCCCCGTATTCGGTCGCGGCGCGTAACATCGTTGCGCCCCAACCGCACCCGATATCGAGCAAGGTCATTCCCGGCCACAGGTCCAGTTTGTTCAATGCCAAGTCGATCTTGGCGCGCTGGGCTTGTTCGAGCGTCATGTCCGGACGCTCGAAGTAGGCACAGCTGTAGGTCATCGAGGGGTCCAGAAACAATGCGTAGAACTCGTTGGACAGATCGTAGTGTGCCTGAACTTGCTGATAGAACGGCTGCAAATCGGTCATCACGTTCTCCTGCTCATCGAGGTTACGAGCTGACACGCGAACACCTTCTCGGTAACCGTACGCCTCGACGCATGCCGAACCGATGCCCGACGCTTGTGTCGCGCGGCCGCGATGTGACCGGGCACCCGTCGTGGTCGGAACCCGACCATGACGTGCGAAGTAATCGACACGACGGGCACGATCGGTCAGGATCGCCCCATGATCGACGAACCGGGCACCGAACTCTTCCGTAATGCCATGCCCTTCACCGAACTGTTGGGCATCGAGGTCCTCGCGCACGAGCCGAAGTCGGTGCGCAGCCGCATAGCCTGGGCCGAGTCGCTGTGCACCCTCGGCGGTGTGATGCACGGTGGGGTATTGATGTCGCTGGCCGACGCCAACGGCGCGGTCTGTGCGTTTCTCAACCTGCCGGAGGGAAAGCAGGGCACCACCACCGTGGAGTCGAAAACGAACTTTCTGCGCGCGGTTCGTTCCGGCCATGCCACCGCGTCCTCGACGCCCCTACACGTCGGACGCTCGTTGATCGTGATCGAGACCACGATCCGCGACGACGCCGACTCGCTGGTTGCGAAGGTGACCCAGACCCAGGCATTGCTCTGAGCTGTGTGCAGTAGTTCGAACCGGTGATGTGTCCGAGTCGCTGCGGCGTGGCAACTTCCCGCTCAGCCGACGAGGACGACCACGCAGGCCAGGATGAAACCGCCTTGCACCGCTGCCCGTAGCGGCAGAGGCATGGTCGTGATTCCTCGTCCAGCGCGAGCGGCCCGGATATTGGCCGGAAACATCACGACCAACAGTGCGATCAGACCGGCAGCGGCCAGTGCAGCGGTGGCGGGGACGAGCAGACCAACCGCACCGACCAGTTCCAGCACACCGGTCAGCGTGACCAATGCCGACGGGCTCGGCAGCCGAGCCGGCACCATGGCGATCAGCGCACCTCGGCGCGGCTGGAGGAAATGCGCGCTCGCCGTGACGACGAACATCGCGGCCAGTCCGGCAGCGGTCGCGCCCGCCCATGAATCGAGGGGGTCGACGCCGGCCAGCCACCCGATGAGCCGGGTAATCGCAGCAGTCGTGACCAGGACGATCAGCGGCGCCATCGAATCTCCTTCATTGTGGAACCCAATCTTTCCACTGGAAAGATTAAGAAGGAGGCGTGCAACTTGTCAATGTCTAGATAATCGTCCATGATCGACACATGGCGAAGGATGGCTACCATCACGGCGATCTGCGTGCGGTACTTCTGACCGCGGCCGCGGAGCAGATCGCCACCGACGGCATCGGCGCGTTGTCGCTGCGCAACCTCGCGCGACGAGCGGGTGTCTCACACGCGGCACCCGCGCACCATTTCGGCGATCGCGCCGGCCTGCTCACCGCACTGGCCATCGAGGGCTTCGAGTTGCTGACCACCCGACTCGAGCACGTCGCCGGCGACTTCCGGGAGGTTGCGGTGACCTATGTGCGCTTCGCCCGCGAGCATCCCGGGCACTTCGACGTGATGTATCGAGGCGACGTCCTCGATGGCGACGACCCGACGCTGCGGGCGGCGCGGGAACGTTCGGGAATGGCGCTGCGTTCCGGTGTCTCCGCGCGTACGCCGGGACACAGCGGGCAACGCAGACGGGCAACGGAGCTCGCCGCATGGTCACTCGTCCACGGCTTCGCCTCGCTGTGGCGCGAGGGCGCCCTGCGCAATTCGGCACTGGCCACCGATTCCGATCCGGAGATACTCGTCCGAAAGATGCTGTCCACCATCCATTTCGATTGACCTCGACCGGTCGGGCGGGTCATCCGGATGCGCGACAGGCGCGCCCTCGATCCCGGGCGCGGCGTGCACCGACCATCTCCCCCGCATCCGGAACTGCGGTACCACCGAGCGATGTGCCGACAGTTTCGCGCAGGAAATACCAAGCGATCAAGCCGATCAGGCAGGCGCCGACCATATAGAAGGCAGGGAACAGCACCCAGCCGGTCGCCTCGATCGTGGCCTCGTTGACCAGCGGGGCAGTGCCGCCGAAGACGGCGGTAGAGACGTTGTAGCCGAGCGCGAAGCCCGTATAGCGGACATGGGTCGGGAAGATAGCGGGGAAGGTGGAGCTGATGGTCGACAGCTGCGCCACGTAGAACAGCCCCAACACGACGAAGCCCACAGCAGCCCACGCGGCGCCCCGACCCATCAGCGCGTACATCGGCACGGCCAGCAGGGCGAGCCCCACCAGTGACACCAGCCACATCGGTCGACGCCCCACCCGGTCCGACAACCGACCGAACAGCGGCAGAACCAGCATCATGACCAGTTGCCCGACCAGCATCATCGTGGTGGCGGCCGATTCGGTCATACCGATCGTGTTCTGCAGATACGTGGGTTGGTAGGTCAGCAGGGTGTAGTTCACCACATTGAGCGCGACGACCAGCCCCGCAAGTGTCAGGACCTCACGACGGTAAGTGGTCACCACTGTTCGCATGCCGCTCGGTGGATGGTCCTGCTGGTCCATCTCACCGAACACGGGGCTCTCGTCGAGTTTCGCCCGCAGATACCAGCCGGTCGCGCCGAGCGGAACGGCGACCAGGAACGGCAGGCGCCAACCCCAGTCGTACATCGCGTCCGAACCGAGAGTGAGTTGGCAGGCCAGAACGGTCGCGGAACCGCCGACGAAACCGGCCACCGTACCGAATTCCAGAAAGCTACCGACGAACCCGCGGTCCCGGTCGGGCGCGCACTCGGCCAGATACGTCGCGGCGCCGCCATACTCACCGCCGGTCGAAAATCCCTGCACCATCCGAAGCGCGATCAAGAGAACAGGGGCGAGCACGCCGGCGGTCGCATGGGTCGGGAGCAGGCCGATCGCGCCGGTCGCAGCGGACATGAGCACGATCGTGGCGGCCAACACCGCCTTGCGCCCCACTCGGTCTCCGAGCGGTCCCCACACCATTCCCCCGAGCGGTCGCAGTACGAACGACACGGCGAAGCCGAGCATGGTGCCGAGCGTGCCCAGCTCACCAGGGAAGAAGGCCGCGGTGAGATAGCTCGCGGTGGCGGCATAGACCCCGTAGTCGAACCATTCGGTGGCATTGCCCAGGGCGGAAGCCGCCACGGACCGCCGCAGTGGGAAACTTTGCGATGCCTGGTCGCTCACGTGCACGTCCTCTCCAGTCGGACTGCAGACCTCGACGCGTTGCACCCGCCGGGTGTCGAATCCGACGGTCGATCCGACACGAGGCACTGTTCAGTGTGGCATTTAGCAAATATCAGGCACCTGGCAGGATCCACTGTGGCTCGCCCGACCAGGTGCTGTGCGGTGGACGCGCCTACAGCGGCGTGACGTACGCACCTGCGATACCGCCATCGACGAGGAATTGCGAAGCGGTGATGAACGAGGCGTCGTCGCTGGCCAGGAAGGCAACCGCAGCGGCGATCTCCTCCGGCTCGGCGAAGCGCCCCAGTGGAACATGCACCAGGCGGCGAGCGGCCTGCTCGGGGTTCGCGGCGAAGAGGTCACGAAGCAGCGGTGTGTTCACCGGTCCCGGACACAACGCATTGACCCGAATACCATTGCGGGCGAACTGCACTCCGAGTTCGCGGCTCATCGCCAGCACCCCGCCCTTGGAGGCGGTGTAGGAGATCTGCGAGCTCGCCGCGCCCATCACCGCCACGAACGACGCGGTATTGATCACCGAGCCCGTGCCACGCTCGAGCATATGCCGGATGGCGAATTTGCTGCACAGGTAGACCGAGGTCAGATTGACCTCCTGGACACGGCGCCAGGCGTCGATGTCGGTGAGCAGGATGGAATCGTCCTCCGGCGGGGAGATACCGGCATTGTTGAACGCGATGTCCAACCCGCCGTAGGCGTCGACCACGGTCTGGAACAGCGATTCGACCTGCGCCTCGTCGGTAACGTCCACCGGAACGTATCGGCCCCCGACCGCTGCGGCGGCTGCGGCGCCGGTCTCGGCATCGATGTCCGCGACGACCACCGTCGCTCCCTCCGCCGCGAAACGGCGGACGGTGGCCAGGCCGATGCCGCTGCCACCGCCGGTGACGACAGCAACTCGATCGTGTAGGCGTCGCATCGGGCCTCCTCTGGGGTGGGGTCGGGTCACCGTGATGCAAGAAAGACGTTCTTGGTTTCGGTGAACGCCAGCGCCGCGTCGGGGCCGAGCTCCCGCCCCAACCCGGACTGTTCGAAGCCGCCGAACGGCGTCCAGTATCGAACGGCGGCATTCGAATTCACCGACAGGTTGCCTGCCTCGATACCGCGGGCGACTCGCAGCGCCCGACCGACATCTCCGGTCCAGATCGAGCCGGATAAACCGTAGTGCGTGTCGTTGGCGATGCGCACCGCGTCGGCCTCATCGTCGAACGCGAGCACCGCGACCACCGGGCCGAACACTTCTTCGGTGAGCACCCGGTCGGTGGGACCAGCGGGCAGCACAACTGTCGGTGGATACCAGAAGCCGGGGCCCTCGGGAACGCTTCCGGTGAAAGCCACCGCTGTCGTCGGTGGCACGAATCCGGCGACGCGCTCACGATGCGCTGCCGAGATCAGCGGTCCCATCTCGGTGGACTCCAGGCCCGGATCACCGACTCGAACCCCGTGCACCGCGGGTTCCAACAGCTCGAGAAACCGATCGAAAACACTGTTCTGCACCAAAATTCGCGACCTGGCGCAGCAGTCTTGGCCAGCATTGTCGAACACACCGTAGGGCGCCGTCGCGGCCGCCCGCTCCAGATCGGCGTCGGCGAAGACGATATTCGCCCCCTTGCCGCCGAGTTCCAGCGTCACTCGCTTCACCTGCTGGGCGCAGCCCGCCATGATGTGCCGACCCACCTCGGTGGAGCCGGTGAACACCACCTTACGAACCGCGGGGTGAGTGACGAAGCGCTCCCCGACCACCGCACCCCTGCCGGGAACGACCTGGAATACGCCTTCGGGTAGGCCTGCCTCGAGTGCGAGCTCGCCGAGCCGCATCGCCGTCAGCGGAGTGAGTTCGGCCGGCTTCAGTACGACGGTGTTGCCCGCCGCGAGCGCGGGCGCGAACCCCCATGCCGCAATGGGCATCGGAAAATTCCACGGCACGATGACCGCAACCACGCCGAGCGGCTCGTGAAAGGTGACGTCGACCCCACCCTCGACCGGGATCTGATAGCCCAGCAAACGTTCTGGCATTCCGGCGGCGTAGTGCAAGACATCACGGACATTGCCTGCTTCCCACCGGGCATTTCCGATGGTGTGCCCGGCATTGACCACCTCGAGCTGCGCGAGATGCTCGAGGTCGCCTTCGACCGCTTCGGCGAACCGACGCAGGAGCCGACTTCGGTCGCCGGGCGACACCTCGCGCCACGCCAACCAGGCCCGCCGGGCCCGGGCCACGGCCACGTCGGTTTCCGCCGGTCCGGCCAGCTCGACGGCGGCGATCACTTGCTCGGTCGCCGGGTTGACCACCTGCGCTGTTGTCACGAGTTCCGCTCCCTTCGGTAGCAGTCCGCAACCCGCCCCTTGGATGGCATCGAGTGTGCACCGGGTCGACGGCCGGCCGTCAGGGGGCGACCGCACACTCAGAATCGCTCGAACCCACGAACGCGCTCCCAGTCGGTGACCACGGCGTCATAGGCATCCAGCTCGACCCGAGCGAGGTTGCAGTAGTGCTCGACGACATCGTCGCCGAACGCCTCGCGCGCCACCGGGCTGCTGCCGAAGAGTTCGGCCGCCTCGCGCAAGGTACGCGGCACTCGGGGTCGCTGCGAGCGGTAGGCGTTGCCGTGGAATTCCGGTTCCAGAGGAAGACATCGATCGATTCCGCGTAGTCCGGCCGCGATCACCGCGGCAACTGCCAGATAGGGATTCACGTCACCGCCGGGCACGCGGTGCTCCAATCGCAACGAACGGTCCTCGCCCACTAGGCGAATCGCACACGTGCGATTGTCCCGGCCCCAAACGATCCTGGTAGGAGCGAAACTTCCGGACGTGAAACGCTTGTAGGAGTTGATGTTCGGAGCCAGAAGGTAGGTGAACTCTCGCAGGCAGTCCAACTGACCAGCAATGAAGTGCCGCATCAGAGTCGAGGTTGCGCTCGGTCCGTCCCCGGCGAACACCGCCTCGCCCGAGTCGTTGCGCAAACTCAGATGGATGTGGCACGAATTTCCCTCCCGGTGATCATATTTCGCCATGAAGGTGAGGCTGTGCCCCTCCTGCATCGCGATCTCCTTCGCACCGGTCTTGTAGATGCTGTGGTTGTCGCAGGTGACGAGAGCATCGTCGTAGCGGAACGCGATCTCGTGTTGACCCGGATGGCATTCGCCTTTGGCCGACTCCACATACATCCCGGCGCCACCCATCTCGCGTCGGATGCGTCGCAACAGCGGTTCGACCCGCGCGGTGCCCAGCATCGAATAGTCGGTGCTGTAGTAGTTGACCGGCGTCAGGTCACGATAGCCACGGTTCCAGGAGTCTTTGTAGCTTTCGTCGAAGACCATGAATTCGAGTTCGGTGCCCACGAGCGCTCGCAGTCCACGCTCGGCGAGCCGGTGCAGTTGCTTGCGCAGAATTTGGCGGGGCGACACCGTGATCGGCCGCCCCTGCGGGATCACTTGCTCGACATCACACAGCACCAGCGCGGTATCCGGCCACCAGGGCGCCATACGCAGCGTGTCCAGATCCGGTCGTAGTACGATGTCGCCGTAGCCTGTGTTCCAGGACGACAGCGCGTAGCCATCGACGGTCGCCATCTCCACGTCCACCGCGAGCACGTAGCCACAGGCCTCGGTGGCGTGTTCGACCACCTCGTTCACAAAATATCGTGCCGAGCACCGCTTTCCCTGTAGTCGTCCTTGCATGTCGGTCATCGCGACGAGGACGGTGTCGATCTCCCCCGCATCGACCCGGTCACGCAATCGGGCCAGACTCAGCATCCCGCTCCGCATCCACCACCCCTCTCGACGGCGACCGTGCTCACGGTAGAGCACGACGACCGCGAATGTGCCGGGACGCACGAATCTCGATCCCACCGCAACGACCCGAACAGTCGTGGCTGCTCGGCATGGGCAGAGCTCAGAACGACGACGTAGGCACGGCCACCGAGCGAAGGGACGGGCGAGGCGCGTCGGAACGCCGCGCCCCCGTCGAGCGTGGGGCGCGAATGGGCAAACCGAGTCCCATCCGGACGAGCAGGGTGGCGAAACGCATGTGACCGGTCACACCGACTCGGGTAAGAGCAAGCGACCAGACCGTCTCGGTTCCGGCGCTGGACAACTCCCGGCCGGCGAAACGCGCCGCGAGCCAATCCACCATGACCGGCAATGCCAGAAACTGCAGCAGAATATGGGTACTGAGTCGATCACGCAGGTATTGCACGTGAACTCCAGCGCTGGTATATCGCGCCACGTGCTCGTCGACATCCTCGACCGCGATCACTTCGTCGTTCACGCCCTGCAGCATGAGCATCGGCATGGCGGGGGCCTGCCGGCCCGGGCGAATGTCATCGAGGATACGTTGCAGCACTGGATGAGCGAGCAGGGCGTCCACGCCTCCTCCGATATGTTCGTCGACATTGCGCCGGGCGAACCGGTACAACAGAGGGAAAGTCGCCATCGTCTCGGTTTCGGCCAACCAGCGCAGATACTGCGGACGCAGGTGTGCACGGAGTAGGCGATCCAGGTCGGAATACCCGCGACGAAGCCCCGCGGTGAACACAGCGGCGAATCCGGCGAACCAGGTGGCGTTGAGACGCACGAATGCGGCAGCGGGGTCGCCGACCGGTGAGCCGGCGACCGCACCGACGATGTTCAACTCGGGTGCATACTCGGCGGCCACTTCCGCCGCCCAACTGGTAGCCAATCCGCCACCCGAATACCCCCACAGTGCAACGGGCGTCGTGGCCTCCAGTTCCAACGGGTCGAAGGCAAGGCAGGCCCGAACACCGTCGAGCGCACGGTATCCCGGTTCCGTCGCAACGCCGAACCGGTTGGCCGTTCCGCCGTGATCCGGGACCGACACCGCCCAGCCCCGCGCGAGCGCGCTGGCGATCAGCGGAAGTTCGATCTGCGGAATGGACCCGGCTGCGCGAGCCCCACGCCGCAGGGCATAGGAAGGAAGGCATTGTTCCGCAACCGCGTCGATAGCACACTGGAACGAGACCACTGGCCGCTGCTCGGCGAGATTCGCCTCCCACGGCAGCAGGACGGTGGTCACCGCCACTTCCGGCACACGGTCGAGATCACAGGTGCGAAACAGCAATTGCCACGCCGAAACGCGCTGAGGCACAAGCCCGAAGAACCCGATCTCCACTCGACGCGCACGCACGATTGCGCCGGGCCGTAGCCTGTCGAGGTTGGCCGGCGGGAGGTAGAACGGATCGTCGTGCGGCACCACAGGGCGCGGCACGAACGTGGGCGGATCCGGTGAGACCGCATATTCGTCCCACGCACGCTGGGCACTCATTCCGATTCATCCTCTCCGCCGACGCCGGGGTTGTTTCGGGCTCCGCTGCCTGCGGAAACAGCGGAGCCCATTCCAGCAAACCAAGATCGGAGCCGGAAGAGAATTGTCCCGAGCACCAATTAGCCGACCGTGGATTCTCCGGTCGATGCAGTGACAACGCCCTCACAGGCCGCCGCCACCCCCGATCAGCCAAGGATTGAAGCTACAGCGCAATGCCGGATGACCGATCGGGTCGAGCGCACGCAGAACGATGGACACCGCACGCGGGGAGTACATCATCGTCAGATGGTCGGACAAATCCCGTTCACAGCCGTCCTGCAACGTAACGTTGTCCACTGTGGCGCCGGGGCCTGCCTGGAGGAAGGTCCAATGGTATGGGTTGGTGATCTGGTCGTATCGGGAGCCGATCGACGTGTAGGCCACGCCGGGTACGGTGTCGCCCCGAGCATTCAACGTGGCATAGAACGGCGACCCCACCGCCTGCTGGACATTCGCGATCCCGACGACGGGTTCGCTGAACCCGAGAATGTCGACCCCGAGGTTGTTGATGGTCCGGCCCAATGTCGCGATTCCCAGCAGGGAGGTGCCATGGTGCGTGGAGCCGAGGCTGACCAGGTTGCCGACGTTGCTCGCGCCTGCCTCGAATTTCAGGTAGTGGTTGGCGACGGTGCCGCCTTGGGAGTGCGCGACGATATCGACCTTTCGTGCGCCGGTCGCCGCCAACACGCGGTCGACGAATTCCCGCACCTGACGCGACGAATCCTCGATCGGGCCGACCCCGTAGCGGCCGGGGAGAAGCGGACCCACCCCACCACCATCGAGCAGGCCGGACCGTCCGAAATTGACTGCGAACACACAGTATCCGGCCCGAGCCAAACGCGGGGCCAGGTAGGCAAAGCTGTCGTAGGCGTTCAGCCAGGAGCCGTGCAGCAGGACCACAGGCCGCGGGTATCGGGGTGATGGGACACAGTCCCATCGGTTGGCGCCGGGGGGCGCCGCGTCGGGATGAGTGAGGCCATAGGCGAACGCAGGCAGATACGCGGACATCTCCGGACCCTCCCCCCGGGGGTCGGAAGCCACGCTGGTCGGCCTGCCCGCCGAGCCACCGACGTCCACGATCGCGCGCGGCTGCCTACCATCCGGAGCGGGGTCGAGCCCGGCGCTGATGTAGTCCGCGAGCGCTTGCTGGGTCGGCGCGATCTCCTCCTGCGCCTGCGCTGTTCCGATACCGAGCGCCATCGCAACGGTCATTCCGGTGATCAGTGCGACCCCGAGAATGGCCCGCCCCACGTTGTGCGTCATTGCCAACATTCAGTTCACTTCCACTCACGCCGAACACGGGGGCGCGCGGACAGCCCACTGTCACAGTCTGTTTCTCATGCCACATTCGAATAAATATGTGATCAGAACCACACTCGCATCCCCCAGTTCGAATGTATTCCGGGCGCGAGGCATATGTCACTGCACTCCAAGGAGAAGATTCAGGATAGATCATTGTCATCAGAGCCAAAGTTCGCGCTCGGTGATCCAGCGCCTTGCCGCACGTTCTGTGGTCGGAAACAATCGCCCCATGTCCGTCGCGTTGTCCCCGATTGCCGGAGGGTCCCCGCTCGTCACCCGGTTGCTCGCCCAATGGCCACAGATCGCCGAGCGTATGTTCGTCGCGGGGCTGGGCACCACACCGCCGGCGGCGGACCTCCCGGACGGCCACTTCACTGCCGAGGTACTGCCCGCGATCTACGCGTGCGGCCGAGCCGTGCTCCAAGCGATGGCCGACCAGCGCAGGTTCACCAAAGCGGAGGTCGCGACGTTCGTGGCCCCGGTAGCCGAACGGCATGCCGAGGACCGATTCCCGTTGCCCGTTCTGATCGAAGCCATCCACGGTTCCGCGCAATCGGTGTTGCAGGAGGCCGCCGCCGTCGCAACCCGTGACGAACTCGACGACCTCGTCCTGCTCGGCCGGCATTTGCTCGACCTGCTGATGCAGGTCAACATCATCGTGGTCGAGACCTACACCGAAGTCGAGCAGTCCATCTACAACGCTGAACGCGAGGCACGACGCGCGCTGTGCTCGGCGCTGCTGCACGGGGCGGCCGCATCGGAGCTCGCCGCGCGCGCAGATACCACCTTGGCCGAGCGCTACACCATCCTGGCCATCCACATCCAGCCCAATGATCAGCCGAGCACCGTGGCGACCCTCGTCGGGAGACGCCGCATCCGTATCCTGCAACGCGCCTTGGATACCCTCGCCGGCACGACCGCGCTGGCCACCTTCGACGGCTGGACCGGCACCGCACTGTTACCCAGCCCCGGTGCCGCCGACCACGATCACGCACAGTCGACCCACGCACAGTTGACCGCAGAACTGACCGAACGCTTCGGTGTGCCGGTGTTCATCGCCGAATTTCCCTCCGTCCTCCGAAGCGACATACCGGAGATTGCCCACGAGGCAGCCGAACTAGCCGAACTGGCTCGACTGCTCGGCCGGCCCGCAGGCGCCTACCACCTCGATGACCTGCTGCTGGAGCATCAACTCACCCAACCGGGCATCGCTCGCGACCGTCTGGCACGACTCATCTCCCCGATCCTGGACTCTCCACATCTGCTCGAAGCGCTCGATGCACACCTTCGCCACGGGTCCGATCGCAAGACGGCGGCTGCCGAGATCCATGTGCACCCGAATACGTTCAGCTATCGCTTACGTCGTATTGCCGAGCTCACCGGCGTCGATCCCACCGATCCGCACGATTCCCGACTGCTCGCCGCCGCATTGACGATTCAGCGCCTGCACCCCGATCAGCCGACCACGGCTCTGGGGCACGCACAGCCCGCCGAGTCCACGCGATCGAACCCCCGTTATTAGCGCGGAATGCGACTCCACACGGGATTGCCATCCGCAGATGCGGATATATGCTGCTATTCATGTCGAATCTGCGGATTGGTGAGGCGGCTGCACTGCTCGGGGTGAGCGACGATACCGTGCGGCGCTGGATCGATCAGGGCAAGCTGACCGCGGTCCAGCTCGACAACGGGCGCATGGCCGTCACCGGTCGGGAATTGGCCCAGTTCGTTCAGGCGGACGCGCAACCGCCGGAGCCGGGCTCCTCGTCGGCCCGCAACCGCCTACGCGGGATCGTCACCCAGGTGGTGAAGGACACGGTGATGGCTCGCGTCGAAATGCAAGCCGGACCGTTCCGCCTGGTCTCGCTCCTGAGCCGGGAATCGGTCGACGATCTCGGACTCGAGGTCGGCAGCGTCGCCGTGGCGTCGATCAAATCGACGCACGTCGTTGTCGAAGCACCGCAATCGTGACGGGCGCGCGAATGCTCCGATCGCTGTACACAGCAGTCGCGGTCACCGCCATGGTCGCGATGGCGGGCTGCGGCTCGATCGACACCCCCGTGTCCGCCGGTTCGAAGGAAATCGACGGCAGCATCACCGTGTTCGCCGCTGCGTCCCTGACCGAAGCGTTCACCGAACTCCGAACGCACTTCGAAGCGGCACACCCCGGGGTGACGGTGGTCTACAGCTTCGGCGCCAGCTCGACCCTGGCCGAGCAGATCACCCGCGGCGCCCCCGCCGACGTCTTCGCCTCGGCCTCGGTCACGAACATGGCGCAGGTCGTCGACAACGGCGACGTCAGCGCGTCCCCCACCATCTTTGTGCGCAACAAGCTGGAGATCGCGGTGCCCAAAGGCAACCCCGGTCGCATCGTCGGGCTCGCCGACTTCGGCAGAACCGAACCCACCATTGCCCTGTGCGCGCAGCAGGTGCCCTGTGGCGCGGCCGCCGAAACGATCTTCCGCACAGCGGGTATCGAACCCGCGCCCGACACTCTGGAAGTCGATGTGAAGGCCGTACTGGCCAAAGTGCGACTCGGCGAAGTCGACGCGGCCCTGGTCTACCACACCGACGTACGGGCAGGTGGCGACGAAGTGGACGGGATCGCTGTCGCCGAGGCGGCCCGCGCGGTCAACGACTACCCGGTCGCCACGCTGACCCACGCACCGAACGCCGCGGCGGCAGACGCCTTCGTTGCCTTCGCGCAGTCCGACATCGCACGCGAGGTATTCACGAAGGCGGGGTTCGACGCACCGTGAAACCGCAACGGCGCATACCGTCGCGACGACCGCTCGTCTTGGTGGTGCCCGCGGTGTGCGCGCTGGCCTTTGTGGTTGCCCCGCTGCTCGGACTATTGCTGCGCACTCCCTGGCAGATCCTGCCCGATCGGCTGTTTACTGCCGAAGTCGGTCAGGCGCTGCGACTTTCACTCGTGTGCGCCAGCTTGGCCACGCTGCTGTGCCTGATCGGCGGGGTGCCGCTGGCGTGGCTGCTCGCCCGAGGTGCGGTGCCCGGGCGTGGGGTCATTCGGGCACTGATCACCGTGCCACTGGTCCTGCCTCCCGTAGTCGGCGGGGTGGCGTTGCTGTTGGTGCTCGGCCGACGCGGCATGGTCGGCCAGTACCTGTACGAATGGTTCGGCGTGACGTTGCCGTTCACCACTGCCGCGGCAGTGATCGCGGAAACATTCGTTGCGCTGCCGTTCCTGGTGATCGCCGTGGAAGGCGCACTACGGGCGGCGGATCCGCGGTTCGAAGAGGCGGCCGCGACCCTGGGCGCCTCACGATGGCTGATCTTCCGGCGGGTGACGGTGCCCTCGGTCCTGCCCGGAATCGTCGCGGGTGCGGTTTTGTGCTGGGCGCGGGCGCTCGGCGAATTCGGCGCCACGATCACCTTCGCCGGCAACTTCCCCGGTCGGACCACGACCATGCCCTTGGCCGTCTATCTGACGTTGCAGACCGATCCCGACGAAGCGATCGTGCTGAGTTTGTTGCTGCTCGCCGTCTCTGTGGGGGTGCTGATCGCATTGCGCGAACACTGGATTCGGGGCGTCGCATGACATTGGAGGCCCACTTGTCGGCTCTGCGGGGCCAGTTTCGGCTCGATATGGCGCTGAGGGTCGCGCCCGGAGAAGTGGTCGCCGTCCTCGGACCCAATGGCGCCGGCAAGACCACGGCGTTGCGTACACTCGCCGGCTTGACACCGCTCGCCGAAGGATGGATCCGACTCGACGGCAATACCTGGGACGCGCCGCCGACGGTATTCGTACCAGCCGAACACCGACAGGTCGGAGTCGTCTTCCAAGATCATCTGCTGTTCGCGCACCTGAGCGTGCTGGACAATGTCGCATTCGGCGTGCGTGCGCGTGGACACAGCCGTAAAGAAGCCCGCGCTCGTGCTGCACGCTGGTTGAGCCGGGTAGGTCTCGGCGAGCACGCCGACGCCAAACCGCGGACCCTGTCCGGTGGGCAATCCCAGCGAGTCGCGCTCGCCCGAGCACTGGTCACCGACCCGAAGCTACTGCTGCTCGATGAACCTCTGGCCGCGCTGGACGCGAGCACGCGGGTGCGGGTCCGATCGGAGCTCACCCGTCATCTCACCGACTACCGCGGCCGCACCGTCCTGGTCACCCACGATCCGCTCGACGCCATGGTTCTCGCCGACCGTTTGGTGATCATCGAGCAGGGCACGGTGATCCAGGAAGGCCCACCCGCAGACATCGCCCGGCGCCCCCGCACCGACTACGTCGCCGACCTGGTAGGTCTCAACCTCTACCGCGGCACGGCGCGGGACACAACGGTCGAGCTCACCGACGGCGGCATCCTGACCGTAGCCGAGGTCTGCCAGGGTCGGGTCCATGTCACGATCGCACCGAGCGCGGTGGGACTGTATCCGGCCCGGCCGGCGGACAGCCCGCACAATATGTGGCCGGTCGTCGTCGCGGGTATCGAACAGCACGCCCACACTGTCCGGGTCCGACTCGATGGCGTCCCGACGGCATTCGTCGACATCACCCCCGCCGCCGTTGCCGATCTGCACCTACGACCGGGCATCGGATTGTGGGCCGGAGTCGAGGCCGCCGACGTGCACACCTACCCCGCATGAGATCGGTGGGTATCCAAAAGAATTCAGCGCCCGCCAGAGCACATGGCGGGCGCCGAACGGACGCTCAGAGGTAGGCGCCACACACGGGCCACGCGCCTGGGCCCTGGGTCGCGAGTACATTCTCCGCGACGCGGATCTGCTCGGCCCGGCTGGCATGAGCCGGGTTGCCGATGCCGCCATTGGCTTCCCAGGTGCTCTGTGTGAACTGCAGACCGCCCGCGAATCCGTTCCCGGTATCGATGCTCCAGTTTCCGCCGCTCTCACATTCCGCGACGGCATCCCAGTTGTGTCCCGCGGCAGTAGCGGTGGCAGTGGACAGACCGAACAGAACTGTGACGAAGGCGCCGATGATCATGGCAAGGCCGAGGACACGAGTGCTGAACTTACGGTTTTTCGACATGTGAATTTCCGCCTGCGCCCACCGACTCGGCACAGTTCGCCGCGTCCCTGCCCCCAGGAAGGTCGGGGATATGCGAATCGTGGGGCAGGGTTTCCGGCGTTCAACGATTCGGACTCGATCTCAGAATGTATCCGAGCCGTGACCGACGGTAGCGGAAAGTTCGCTCTGGATCACGGTCAGATAACGGTCTGCGACCGGAAATCCAGCAATGGCCATGCCGGCGGGCATTGAGCTTCCGCTGGTCAAAGGCGGAAATTCGCTAGCGCTGATTCAAATGTTACTTTTCTGTTATGTGCCCGAGATCACTCCGAAATTCGGCATTGGGCACCCCGGAGAACCTCGCACCTTCTGGGCCACAGCGGACCGCGCCATCCAGCATCGGTGCTGGTCGACCGCACGAAGTCGATCTTTCCGACCGGGACGAGGCCGAGCGTCACCCCCGAGGTGACGAAGCCCGCCGCCTCCCACGGAGCGAGAGGAAGCGGGCCGCGCAAGCCACGACCGCTTCCACTACCGACCGTGTGCCCTCAACTGATAGAGCCCTTCGGTCTCTGCGACAACCACGCCGTCGGCATCGGTGACCACAGCGCGCAGGGTGAAGTCGGCCTTCCCCTTCGCGGCCGCCTCTGCTGCAATCCGGGTGATCTCCTCCTGCGAAAGCGTCGCCTCCGCCCGCACGTCGGTCTTGGCCGCCTTCCGGAAGAAGATGTGCAGATCCTTCACCAACGGATAGAAGGCCGAGTTGTCGAAGCTGGCGATTGCTATTGCTCCACCCAGAATTTCGGCAACAGTGAACAGCACGCCCGCATACATTGCACCGAAGTGATTGCCGTTGCTTTCGACGGGCACCGACGTGGCGGCGAACCCCGGCCGTACATCGACTGCCTGGACCCCCATCCGGTGCACCGGCGGCATAGCGGATTCCAATGCCCCGTTGATCATGTCCTTGAACGGAGGAGTTTCGACGTCGCTCATGCGCAACAGCCCTTCTCGACGGAGGTGGCCAGCACCTCGATGTTCTTGCCTCGTCCACTTCGGCGAACCTCACCGAAGCGTAGGCGCTCACGGTCAGCGCAGTCAGATTACTGGCAGAACGCCAACAATCTGTCCAGGGACATCCCGGCAGCCGCTATCACTGGGTCGTCGAACGAACTCTGGTGGCCTGTAGGGCGGACCGGCCAGCACGCGGAACGTTCTCGACCGCCATCGTCCATGGCTACTCCGGATCCTCAGCGAACCAAGCGCGGGCAGTGACCAGGATCGCTATGTCAACGAGAAGACCGCGCGCGCTTCATCTGCCATGAACTCGCCGCTTTGCCCTGCTGCTGTAGGGCTTTGATCCAATCTCGCGCTATCCGATGCGGCACGTCGTAGTGTTTCGCGACCTTCGCGGTACTGCCCAATCGCCAGTAGTTGACTGCGAAATCTGCTGGCATCCCCATTTTTTCAGCACGTGCAGCGGGGACTGTCGTGTGCTGAGCAGCCATAGCCGGTGCCGCCGATTCAGGCGCCGCCGACGCTGTGACAGCGTCCTCGCTTTCCTCGATGGATTCTGGCTTCTTCGGCGCCTCGACATCGATGGCGTCGGGCTCGGTCTTTGTTCCCGACAAGACAAGTGCGGTTCTGACGAACAACGAGAAGTCGATCGTCCCCAATTGATGCGGCACCACCGTCCCTGCTTCGACGGACGTGTGCACTTCGACGATACGAGCCTTGCCATCGACTATCTCGACAGTCGCGGTCGCGAGAGCATCGTCCGAGTTGGACTCGGAGATCCGGATCGTATACATATCACCCATTTCTCCCATGCCATTTCACTTCGACAATGCCCCTACCGTCCCTCAGCGCTGATTTCGATCTTTTTCAATCGGCCGACCCATCCTTGAGCGGTGTGACGAGGTACGTCGTAGAAGCGCGCCAGACCGGTGACCGTCCCGATTCGGTCGAGATTGTTGCGCAATTCCTTGGGATCGGGCATCTTCCGATACCTGCGCCCGGCGCCAGCGAGCTCATTTGGCCTCGACTGTGCGGTGGGCATGGCAGTCGCGGCGGACGAAAGGTCGCGAACCGAGTCCGACCCGGGTGTAGAAGGAATCGACGATTCCGGAATCGACTGCATGACACTCGACGATTCTTTCGCTGCGCTGTCGAACAGCGCCAATTGAGACTCGGAACTCCGTGCGGACGCGGTCTCGGCAAGGGCCGACACTATCGCCGCGAGGTCGATGGCCGGAAGGTTCTCAGATGTAAGCCCGTCAGGACCGTCGAAGCGCACCGATGCTCCGGTCACGCGCGGTCTCGGCTCACCAACTCTCACATACAGAGTCATCCGAGGTTCGCCTCCGTTCGTGCCGCGCCCCTCGCCCTGTGCCCGGACCGCACGGCGAGAGATCACCACGGTGTACTCGGTGTCGTCCATCGATCCTCACATCACGTCGGAACCATATGTCCCCCCTCGCGCTGACCGAGCATCCGCCGGTCCGGGCTAGAGTACCCGCTGCCTCCGACACATCGACCGGCAGAGAACTCCGCGTATCGCCGCGAAGCTGCCTTGTACGTCTGTCCAGAGCCATCCACGGCAGCGACCACCCGCAGATCCACGACATGAGACCGAACCGAGCACCGACCGGCCGCGTCCGATACCTCTGAAAGCGACGGAGCGCAGACCCCGCACGGGCGGCGTCACTGTGTCTGTGGATCGATGGCGAGCTCGGGCAATCCCGCAACGATGGCAGCGAGGTTGTACCCGGAGCGGTGGAGACGGCCGGTGTCCCGATCGATACGCGCGTACTCCGAATGCCCCGAGGCGCTGGTGTACGTCGTTCCGTCGAGCACGGTGATCGCCTCGGTGCTGAGCGGAATGATCCAATCCATCTCGTTGGGGTTGTCTCCGAAGCCGTCGAGCTCCGCGAGCCGATCACCGGGCGCAGTCATTTGATACACCCGACCCGCATCCACCTCGAGATCCGCTGCGGAATCGACAACCTCGCCGAACAGAAGTTCCCTTCCAAGTCCTGGCGACCCGTAGAACACGACATCGTCGACCGCACGCCCGCGTTCCTGGAGTGCCAAGCTGGTCACCAACGAACCATACGAGTGCCCCAAGGCCGTGATGTGCGGATCGTTACGAACGCTCGCGACATCGAGACCCTCGAAGAACGACGCCAACGCTGACGCTGCCTCCTGGGCCCGCACCTGGAATGCGGCATGAACGAGATTCTGTGGTGGGTCGTAGCCGATCCACGCGATCGTCGCAACCGCCTCCTCTCGACGCCCTGCGTCGATCAGTCGAGCTTCGGCTTCGGTTTTGAGGGCGTCGGCTTCGTCGAGCATGCCACCCAAGGAATCCCGTACCGTCGTGTTCAGTCCTGGGGTGGTGACCGACACATGGGCGGCGGTGTCCGGGTCACCGACAGCCGCCACGACGCGTACGTGCCGACCGGATTCGACATCGAGCGCCATCAACACACGGGATGCACCGTTGCGCCGTGGTGCGATCGCACTGTCGATGGCGTCGAGGTCGGCGAGCCGTTGTCGCCTGTCCTCGAGGGCGTCGCCCGGATTTCGAGCCCGCGTGACCGAACCGTCCGCCTCTAGGTGGCCTCCCGACGACGGTGATGCCTGCTGCAATTCGTCGATTTCACGTGTGAGACGGGCGTGCTCGAGCGACAGTGCGGTGCGGTTGGCTCGGTCGCGGGCCGAGGCGGGCACACCGTCCAAGCCGCCGACCGCTATCGGCTCCATGGTGATCATCGCTTGCTGGTGTCGAGTGGTCAGCGAGTCCCACCAGCGGCGGTTTTCCGCCGGACCACCGTCCACCGGCGGCGGCACGACCGGCACACCGGGTGGGGTCGTCGCATTGCCGAACGAATCCGATGCCGGCAGCACGGCACAAGCCTCCTCGATCGCGGTACATGTCCGATTGTCCCTCTCGGCAGCTTCCGTAGCCCGGTAGTACCGCCTGCCCCTTGGCATACACCTGGCCGAAGCGTTCACGCATCACATCGGCAGTATCGCCACGAAAGGTGTTGTGAGAGTTGCCCACATTCCAGTTCTGCGTATCCAGGTGCGCGCCCGACTCCAGCGCCTGCCGATCCCACTCTCGAGCCAGAGCCGTCAAAGCATCAGCGCGCCACGCCAGTACCCGTGACACGGAATGCCCCCCCGCTCGCGCTACTCGGCGCCCCGTCGATGCGGAGAGTCCTCCGGTGCACGATGACCGTCGAGAAAAGCGGCGACAAGGGACCTGGGGTCGAACTCCGAAACGACCATGTCGGCTCCCGCGCGCGACCACAGCCCGAACACCATCAGCGGCGCAAGGAGCGTCACCAATTGTTGCAGCGGATCACCGGGCGCGAGTCGGCCTCGATCTTGGTGAGTTGTGATCACCTGCACCGCGTTGAGCACCTGCGGCGCGAGCGCAGCGACGGCGGCGCGTAGCTCCGGATGACGCGGCATCTCGACCAGCAGGGTACCGACAGCGCCTCCATATCTGCGGTTGGTCTCGGCGTAGGCGGTCACCAGAGCGACAAGATCGGCCGCGACGTCGTCGGAGGCGGCCACTCGAGCGAACGGCGCTGTGGTGAGCACTCGAGTCAGCGCAGTGTTGATCAAGGCGGCCTTCTTGCCGTAACGACGAAACAGCGTCGCCTCGTTGACACCGGCTCGAGTGGCGATTTCCAGGGTTGTGGTCGACCGGTACCCGCGCTCGGCGAAGACTGCGACCGCCGTGTCGAACAAGCCGTCGACATCGATGTATCTGGGCATACGCCTCCAAACCTCGTATCCGTAGCAGATGGTCGCCGACCTATTGCAAGTATAGACTTGCAATAGGGGGTGGCCGGATGAGGTCGGAGGATCGGAGGTGGACGATGACTCGGCCGGAGCAACTACTGCGCGACCATGACAGGTTTCCCACCGAGAAGTCGCGGCGCTCGCTGCTGTGGCATACAAAGCTGCGGCTGCAGTTCACGGGCTGGCTTCAATATCTCCCGACCGGCATTGTCGCGATCGCATTCCTGGCCGCCGCAGTCGTCGGATGGCTGCTCGGAGCCTGGCCTGCATTGTTCTGGTCGACACTGTCGATCGGGGCGCTGGTGCTGGCCGCGACGGTCTTCGATGTCATCACCGTGAAGTACGGAGTGCGCCCCAGTGAGGCACTGCCGCAGCGCAACGACGACCTCGACATCTTCGACCTGATCCGCGCACGACGCTCGTGCCACTCCTTTCAGAGTCGTGCGCTCACCGCCAGCGACCGAGGCGAACTACTACATGCAGCGTACGAACACACTCGACCCAACCGCCTGATCGGCACCCACCCGATTCGACTCGAATACGTCGCGGCCCCGATGAGAATCTGGCCGGGCTCGGGTGCGCAGGAATTCCTCGTCGCTATTGCACCGCGACACTACGACCGCCTGACGCTGATCGACGTCGGCCGCAGCCTGCACACCGTGGTGCTGTATGCCACCCGCCTCGGCATCGCCACCTGCTGGATCGGGCCGGGCGCAGACCACAGCAGCGTCATCGAACACTTGGGTGACCGATTCGATCCCGACCGCGATCACGTGGTCTGCCTCTGTGCAGTGGGCTACCGATCATGGTTCACGCCATTGTTCGTCCGTGTCATGGAGCGGTTCACCCATCACCGCTTGCCGCTGTCTGCACTGTTCTTCGCCGATCCCCACTGCCAGCTGCCGCTCGCGGTTCAGGTCGCACCTTTCGCAACATTCGGACGCTGCTATGAGGCGTGTCAGTGGTCGCCGTCGTCCTACAACGCTCAAACCACCCGGTGCGCCGCGATAACCGCACCGGTGGGTACCGCATCGAAAGTCGTGCGATTCGACTTCTACACCACCACGACCTCGCGGTTCTATGCACCTGTGGCGCTGGGAATCTGGTGTGCGAACTGGGAAGCCGGCTGCCGAGGGCTCGGCATCCCAGGCCATTTCGCGGTCATACCGGGTGAGAGCGGCGACCATTGCGATATTACGGAACGTCCACACTACGGCGTGAGTTGGATTGCCGAGCGACGATAGTCGCGGTCCTTGCCGGCGCAGCCGAGCAATGTGCTCGAACGGACCACCGACATCACCGCACCGAAACCACCGCGAGATAGCACCGGCCGGCCGATGACCAGGGAAAGTTGACGTTCTCACATTCATGGGCGTGCGCAGAGTTCGTTGTCTACCGTCGGGACGCATGACCGAGAAGACGATCCCAATGCTGATGGCTCCGTCGATCCAGCCCGTAGCCGACTTCTACACAGCGCTGGGGTTCGAGATCACGTTCCAACAGACGGCGCCATACCAGTTTCTGAGTGTGCGGCGTGGAGGGATCGAACTGAACTTCTACGGAGATACGAAGTTCGACCCGACGACCTCCACGCATGGCTGCCTAGTCGGTACCGACGACGTGGACCAGCTCTATACGCTCTTCACGGCAGGCCTGCAGGATGCCTTCGGGTCAGTGCCCGTACGCGGGGTTCCGCGGATAGGCGCATTGAAGGACATGAGCTACGGGGTGCGACAGTTCCTGATGATCGACCCCGGTGGGAACACAGTCCAGATTGCCCAGCCGATCAGCGAGGACCAGCGTCATCGACCGTTGCCGAAGGGCACGTTCGACCGAGCGATCCACATGGGCGCACTGTTCGCGGATGCCAAGCAGGACTTGGACTTGGCGGTGAAGGTTCTGGACCGGGCACTGCATCGGACCGACGAAGAGCCGACCGCGATCCAGCTGGTGAACCTGCTGGTGCTGCGAGCAGACGTCGCGGTCCGCCAAGATGAGCAGGAACTGGCCCGGCAACTGCTGACCCGCGCCAAGGCGGTTGGGGCCAGTGGACCAGAACTGGCTGATGCCCTGCGGCGGGCAACGGAGCTCGAAGCCGGACTGTAAGTAGCAGCTAGGCAAGCCCGGCCTGAGCATCGTATTGGTCCCACACACGCCGAGAACCGCGCGTACACGGGTCTACTTGGATTGTTGTTCAAGCACTTGGCGATTGACGACCACGCCGTATCAGGGCTCGATCTCCAAACCGGTCACGCTCTCGTCGACGCTCCCACCCGCAGGTTCACAGCCATTCTGAGCAAGCCGGGACCCGCGGCTCCGGCGAATGCCGCGCCACCCGCGAATACGACCCCGATACGGGCCGCGCGGTGGGGCATGCCGTTCCGGCGGGCGACGATCACGACTCCAGCATCGACGAGGTCCATCGCAATCCCCGCCCGCAGCGTCGCGCTCCGAACCATCTCGTCGGAGTGCAGAGCGGCCGCGCCGAGCCGAGTGCCGTGGTCACACCCCACAATATCCGCGCGACACCCAGGATGGCGAGCACACGGCGTTCAGCTTCAATGCGATCCATACCCCGATCCTTCGTATGGCCGACGGCGGGCGCAACTGGCTGCCAACGGGACAGTTCCATGTCGCCCCGCCCGAATCTGGACACACCGAAGTAGCGGCATCCGAACCTCGAACTACGTGCGCTCAGGCCGATCACCGCCCGCGAGGGCCATCGCAGCTCGGTAGCCTGCTACCCGTGCCGTATACGACTGTCATCGACGTTCTGCTGCTGCTCTCCCGCGACGACCGAGTCCTACTCGCTCGGCGCCACAACACCGGCTATGCAGACGGTCAATGGAACCTACCGAGCGGCAAACTCGAAGACGGGGAAGATGTCGTAGACGCGATCATCCGCGAAACTCACGAAGAGATCGGGATCGAGCTCGACCGCGACGAGGTGCGATTTGTTTCCTCGATCCACTACAAGGCTCCTGAAGGACACAGCCGCATCGGATTCGTCTTCACGGTCGAGCGGTGGAACGGTGAACCCGCAAACCGCGAGCCCGATAAGTGCTCAGCACTGGGATGGTTCCCCCTTGACCAGCTACCTACCGACACCGTCCCTTACACCGCCGCGTGCGTGGAGCTGTTTCAACGCGGTGAGCACTTCGGGCTGCCTGGGTGGGAAGCCGCGACCCGACCACTGATGAAGTGAAGCACCGTGGCATGGGCAGACCGTTGTGTGATGCACCATGACCCACCGCGCCGCCATCGGCATTGTCAGCGAACCGAATTAAGTATGCGAGGGGCTGATGTGGTTTCTCCTGCCCTCTTCTCCCGCAGACGCTCCGATCGGGTTTTGTACCCGCCGATCCGTATCGTTCCAGTGCGGTGAAAATCGCTGCATCAGAGGGGGGATCGGTCGGTTGGGGCGGTGGTCAACGATCGACTGGAAAAGCGCGTCGCGGCGATCTAGCGGCCGGATTGGCAGTAGTTGGCCTCACCGCGTCCAGAGGGCCGCAACAGGGACGGCGCAAACGACTACGCGGAACATCGATGAGATCATCGTCCACAACGTCTGGCGCGATCCCGGCATCAGCGATCAGATACTGATCGACGCCGGGCTGGCTGGACCCGGCCACCAAGAGCGCGTTCACCGACCCACCCACCGGCGTATCCAGCTTCCGGATCCGCATCTGGGACCCGATGGATGACCGATACGGGCCAATGAGCTATCGGACCGGCGTATGGTCCACTTCCTACACTCTCGAGAAGGCCCGGCACAAGGAAAGCGCAAGCATCCTCCGAGAGACAACCTCAGCGGTCGCCAAGGGCACTACTCCCAGAGCCGACATAGACCGCAAGAACGCGCCGCTGGGGTACCGGCCGCCGGTGCATGGGCGAGGATTTGTGTCGGTGGCTGATTGTACTGTGCGGCCCATTGTTTCGGCACAACTAGATCAAAGGGATGGGATGAATGGTTGATCCGAGCACGTTGGTAGAAGCGATCCGAGTCGCTCTGGGGGACCCGTCTGTGGCGGGTATTGCCATCGAGCATGACCTAGAGCCCATTGATGGTCGCGGCTCTGCGGTGGCTCCACCGACCTATCCGTCGGCTGATGGTCCAGCGCATCCGTATTCGCCAACAGGCACGATGCCGGTAGCTTCCGAGCAGGGGTGGCTCACCGGTGTCGCGACCGGGGAGGACGGGCGCGCAGTGTCGGCGCCGTTGGTGATCCTTGACGACGTCCAGGCGCAGTCCGCGCGGGCAAGTCAGACCCTGTGGGAGTATCGCGTCGAGTTGGGTGGGTTGCCCGGGTTCGTGCTCGGTGGCGACGATGAGAATCGTCGCGCCACGGGCGCCAATTCTGTTGAGGCATTGATCGATGATGTGTCTTTGTCGTCGTGGACGGCTTCGCATCGGCACGCTGATTCGTGGATCCAGATGGCTGCGGCCAAACCGGGGGGTGAACCGGTTTGGAAGTCGAACGATGGGGGGTTGGCCGATTTGCTGACCGGGATCAACAGCACGGTCGATGCCACCACGGCGTTCACCCACGCACCGAACTCGCTGTTGTACGGCTTCTGGCTTTCTGCTGGTGTGGCCCGGATGCACCGGCAGGCCCGCGCCTACCGCACCCGCATCATCGGCTATGGCGCCGAACCGGTGTACAGTGGCGCAACCAAGGTCGATCCGCTCCCGATATCCAAGGAGTCCCGGGTAGATCGCGCGGCGTTCGGGTTCGGCGTCGCCAAGTCCGGCGGCGGAAAAGATAAGAAAGAGCGGACGGACAAGCCCTCCAATCTTGGGTTCGGCCCGAATCCCGGCAGGGTCGGGGTCCTCGGGTTCGGGTGTGAGCGAATTGCTGCGCGTGGTGCGATTTCGTTGTCATTGCTGCGCAGCCTCCAGTACGGCGGTGATTCGGCGAAACAATCCGCAGGAGCGGCAGCGCTGACCGTGCTGGGGCTGGCCGGCGATGCGCTGCTACGCCGCCGGACCTTTCTCCGGTCGGGCTGTGATCTCGTGTCCACGGCCAGCCGTTACGGATTGCGCAGGCACGGCCGCGCGGTTCCGGACTCGTTGCCGGTTGATATCACGACCGAACCGACCTGGTGGGGCGAAGCGCTCGGTGCGGCGCTAGAGGACTGTCGGGCAGCGGGCCTCCAATTCGCTGAGCCCGTTCAGCTGTATCTGTCCGAACCAGAACGAAAACTTCTGAACGAAGCGGCCAAGGCGTTGCGCACAGGAACTCCTGTAGAGGACGGTTCACAGTGATCCGAGTTCGTCTGCACAACCCCGGGCTGTGGTGGACCGCGGCACACCGGATCCCTGGAGGTGTCGAGGTGCAGTGGCCGCCATCTCCTTGGACCGTGCTGTCCTCACTGGTCGCCGGCGCCCACGCGACGCCCGATCCGGACCCTGCCCGCCAAGCGATTCAGTTGCTGGCCGCGGCATCTGATCCGGACATGTGGCTTCCCGCGGTACACCGCCATCCGGTGCAGGGTGTGTTCGTCGGAAAGACGGGTCCGCACGACGCCGAGACCCAGTGGGAACTGTTGGACGGTTCACGGGCCGTTGCCGGGCTGACCGACCAGCGAACGAAACACAAATGGCTCACCGCCCGGGCCGAATGGACCCATACCTGCGCTTTTCTCGATTTCTCGGTCGACTTGGATGACGAACAAGTTTCCGCGCTCGCCGAAGCTGCGCTGGCGACCTCCTATGTAGGCCGGGCCACAGATTGCGTCATGGTCGGCGTACTCACGCCGCACGCTGCAGGTTGGGTGGACCACACATGCGTCGACGGCCGCGCCGATCCCGAGCTCACCGAACCGGCTGCGCCGCATGAACTGTGGCAGTCGACAAACAGGTCGGGTCCGGTTCGCGCGGCCACGCCGGACATCTTGCAGGTGCTGGACCTCTGTCACGAACGCCGTCACCGCTATGGGTTGCCCAGATTGCCGGACCACGTCAAGGGTCGCCTCGTGACGTACGTGCGCCGCGAACCGGCCGACTCGACCCCCTCGACACGAGTTGTGCTACTGCTGAAGAAGGGGCGCTCCCATCAGGAAGTGATGTCCGCGCTGCCCGGCGAGCCCCTATTGCTGGGCGGAGAGAACCCCTGGGCAGTGTCGTTCGACAGCCGCGACGATGCCACCACGGCAGAAAGATCTGCGCCCAAGCTGTTTCGTGACGGACAACCGCATCCTCGCCACATTGACCGCTACTACGGTCGCCCTGCCTGTTCCTGGACATCGGTGGTGCCGCTGGTGGCTCATCCCAACCGTCGCATCGCCGAGCACGAGATCACAACGGGCCTGCAGAACCTCGACGCGCACGGGAACGTGGGGGCGCTCCGGCCGTGCGGTCCATGCCCAGAACTGCCGCATCTGACCTTGTGGCGTGCACGGCTACGCCTGAATCAACCGTATCCCGGACCGCTTCGACTCGGACACGGTCAGCAGTACGGATACGGACGATTCCACACAGACGAGAACAAGGAAGGCTGATGGGCTTCCCGACCTTCGCTGAGTTCCACGAAGCGCTGTACGGCACAGAACCGTTTCCCTGGCAGCAAGCGCTGGCCGACCGTGTAGTCGCCGAAGGCTGGCCCGACACGATCGATATCCCAACCGGCCTCGGCAAAACCCGCACCATCACCGTCGCGGTGTGGCACCTCGCCGCCCAAATCGCTGACGGCGGGGCACGGACGGCGCCGCTACGAGTCCTGCACGTCGTGGATCGCACCACCATCGTCGACCAAACCCACCATGATCTCCAGAACCTGCACGAGGCACTGCACCGCACCTACGACGGACCCGTAGCCAGAGTGGCGTCGGTGTTGCGCGAGGCATTCGGTACACCGTTGGTGATCACCAAACTGCACGGCGGCGCGGCCGGCAACCAGGAATGGGTCGCGGTGGACAAGCCCACTGTCGTCACCATGACTGCACACCAAGCCGTGTCACGCGCCCTGTTCCGAGGCTTCGGTGTCTCGCCCGCCATGGCGCCGGTTCACGCTGCGCTGCTCGGTATGGATTCCCTGATCTTGCTGGACGAACCACACCTTTCGGTCGCCGCGCTCTCGACTCTGCGTGCGATGAAAGAACACCAGCAGGGGCATGAGCTGGGTGTGCCAACAGGCAAGACCGTGCAGATCGGCGCCACCGTCCCACCTCTCGAAGGCGGCACCGTACATCGGATCACCGACACCGACCGAGCACACACCGCTGCCTCGACGCGGCTGGAAGCGCCGAAAACCCTCGCACTGCACCCATGTAGCGGGACCGACAAGGCCGTAACCGACACCGTCGTCAGGGTCGCACGCATCGCCCTAGCTGGTACCGAGGGATCTGTCGCAGTGGTTGTGAACACCGTCGATACAGCTCGCTGGGTTCACGCTGCACTGACCTCCGGCCGTAGCCCGGCTGCACCGGAGAACGGTTCGTTGCTGGTGATCTCTCGTATCCGTAAGCACGAACGAAAGCACCAGGACGGCCGTCTCACCAGCCATATGATGCCGCGGCTGTTGGTGGCCACACAGACGGTCGAAGCCGGAATCGACTTCTCCGTGCCGACGCTGGTCACCGAGATATGTGACTGGCAAGCTCTGACGCAGCGGCTGGGTCGGCTAAACCGACACGGTGAATTCGACAGCGCTACAGCACATGTCGTGATACCTGAAAAGCCTCGCCCGGGGACCAAAGCAGTATATGGGGAAAAGCCCGCCACCGCGCTCGCCGCACTGCTGACGAACCTCGGGGAAGGAACCGATCTGTCGCCCCGTGCACTCACCGACATCACGACAATGCAGGCGAACGCGGTCCAGCACGCAACCCGACCGGCGCCACCGACGCCGACGCTCATCGGCGAACTTCTGCCCACGATCGCGCATTCTCGTCCGGTTCCGGCGGCCGATCTGGCTGTACAGCGTTACATCACCGGTATCCCGGACACCGAACGCATCACCGACGTGACCGTGCTGTGGCGCAACACCCTCGACCCTGAGCTCGCCCGCTGGATGCCACCCGACCCCGATGAAACCGTGACCGTGCCTCTGGCCGCGGTGAACGCGCTGATCGCCAACCGAACTCCTCGGGGGAAGCCTCGCGTCTCCGTGATCGCCGATGACGGAGAATCGGCCCTCGATACCGCCCCGTCCACGTGGTTCGTCCACCGGACCCAGCCACCACCGGCTCTGGTCTTCGACGGCAAAGCGTGGGTGGGGGTGTACTCGCACCGAAACATCGCCCCTGGCGCCACCGTCATCCTGCCCAGCAGCATCGGCGGCCACGACGCCACCGGGTTTCATCCTGCCTCCACCACACCTGTGTCGGACTTGTCCGCGATATTGCGATGGCAATCAGGACGATGGTGGCACGCCGACAGCAACAGTCTGCCAACCCTCGGCATCGACGTCGAGGGCATCGACCTGGACGAACTGACCGAACTCTGCGGTCGGAACCCCGACGAGATCGATGAACTCTTGCCTCAGCTCCTACCGGAACACCAGTTGGGGCCCGTACAGTACGGTCCGGTCACCGACACAGGTGTGTGGCTTCGCGCACCCGTGGACGAACGCGACGAACACCTGGTCACCCTGGGTGACCATGCCGCGCAAGTCGCCACCGAAACCGACACCGCCGCAAAGCGAGTCGGGTTGGCGTCCGATACCACCGCACTGCTGGTCAACGCCGCCTACCACCACGACGACGGCAAGCTCGAGCCGATGTTCCAAGCCGCCCTGGGCGCAGAACCGGACGATCCACCGCTAGCGAAACTCGCCCCCGGCGCCACCTTCCGCAGACACCTGATCCCGCCGGGCTGGCGACACGAGTCTGCCTCCCTCGCCCGCAACCATCAGGAAGCGAATCCACTGGTACGGCACGTGATCGCCGCACACCATGGCTGGGCCAGACCCCTGCTCCCTGCCGCCGAAGGCCCAGATCAAGCGCTCCCCACCGCCAACGACTTCGCCCTACTCAACCAAAGGTATGGCGTATGGGGCCTGGCGTGGCTGGAAACCGTCGTGCGGCTGGCCGACCACCGCGCCAGCCGACACCCAGAAAAGGGGCACACCCCGTCCGACTATGTCTGCACCCACGCCACACCCCGTATCGACGCCGTGAACAACCACTCCCCGATCGAACTGACCGGAATACCGGTCGACTCCGCACTGGCCTGGTGGGCCACGGCCGGGGCACTGGCCGCCGCCACCGACCTCGACCCCCATGCGGCCATCACCTACACGCCTGGCCTCGTCGGCCCGATCGCGACAATCCACACCACAACAGCCCTGGACAGCATCGCCAACCAAACCACCGTAATCGTAAGCGAACTGGGCGCCTACCACGATCGGCTGGCGATCAAGAACGAGAAGCCCTCGGCGGACTGGGTGCGAACCACTCTCGCCGGAATCGACACCACCGGACCGGCGCGACAGATCCTTGCCTCGCTCCTCAACGACACCGCCACGGCCGATGAAAAAGGCAAGACCCCACTACGGACCGTGTGGATCCACAACAACTCGACTCTTATCGGCGCTGTCGTGAAAGCCAGCCATACAACCGAGCAGATCACCGACGTACTCACTCGACAAACACCACACCAGTACGACGGCGGCCACCACTTCGGCATGACCCCCCAGTCCGGCACCACAATGATCATCTCAGGCATCCCCGAGAAGAACATCCGCTCACCACTGCAATCGCTGCTATTCGCCGCCACCGCACGCCTCCCCGCCACCGGAGGCGCGCGACCGGCAGGACAGACATACACCGGACGAATGCACCTACCGCTACCACAGCGACAGACGAGCTGGATCGAACTCATCGCGCTGCTCCAAACACTCAGCGCCGACAAACGACCCTGGCGAAGCGTCAGCGTGGACCACTTGCCGTACCAACGCACGGCACTCGACCACGCGAAAAGCCACGCCTGGGAACTCGCCGAGGAGACGACGTGACCGCCACCGACCACTTGATCCGCACCACCTCGCACATTGCCGAGGAAATGAGCATCGACCGGGAAACCGGACACCGCATGACGATGTCTCTGTTTCCTCATATCGACAACCCTGCCGCCCGAGCCGCCTGGAACGTGCTCTGGACCGTCCTCCCCGGCTCGACAGTATTGATCCGCACCACATACACCGGAACACTCCGGCTGCCCGACTGGGTCAAACAGTACAACCAGCGCGCCACGACCCAACGCTCCACCGGCGATCATGTGAACTTCACAGTCGAACTCGCCGCCCTCCGCACCCCACACGTCCATGTGGATCCGGCCGTGCACACCGAACTCAAAGCGGGCGCCGACGGCACACCAAACCCACCCGGCCAGGGAAAGGCATACCGAGCCAACAAGGTCCCGGTGTCCCGCGGCGAACTCGACAAATGGCTGGCCACGAAACTCGCCCGCCACGGGGTCGCGCCCAAACACATCCAAATCCACTGGTACCGCACCATTCGACTAGCAGCCCACCGCGACTCACTCCCCATCGCCCGAATCCACACCACCGGATCCATCACCGACGCAGACAACTACAACCAGACCAAACAGGCAGCCCGCAACATTGGCAAAGGCAAATCCTACGGCGCAGGACTCATCGCCGAAGACAATGAAACTGAATGAAAACCCCCTATCTCGCCAGCATCAGTGCAGGTCAAGAAGTGTCGTTCCCGCGTATGCGGGGGTCGTCCCTCGTGAAGGGCGGTACCACTATCGGCCTCAGCGATCAGGTACTGATCGACGCCGGGCTGGACCCGGCCACCAAGAGCGTGTTCACCAACTTGGCACGTCGCGGCCGAGGGTACGGCCGATCAGGTTGTCGTAGCGGCCACCGCTAGCGACCAAGCTCGACATACCCGCACAGGACATTCCGAAGATCTGGCTGGTATGCAACACCCACACCAGTGCGCGGGTCGAAACACCATTTGTTACAGCACGTTCCACTGCCAGGGTTGCGGGATGTGGCCGCGGAGGCAAGCGATCCGATGGGCAGCCTCTGCATGAGCAGCTGGTTTGTGGTGGGACAGGCTGATCGCGAAAGCAGTCCAGCGGAGTTCCTGGATGTCGGCGTAGATCCGGAACTCCGGCGTTGCGGTCATGTCGTATCCGCCGTAAGCGGTGACGAATGCTTCGTAGTCGTCGGTGTCGATGCGGGTGAAGTCGGTGTGGTCGACAGCGAGTTGGACGAGATCCCATTCGGGGCGGCCCAGGGAGACCTTGTCCAGGTCGAGGAATGTCGGTGTGTCGGAGCGCGGGACGACGAGGTTGCCTTGCCAGGCGTCGCCGTGGATGACCGAAGCTCGGGTCGCCAGCGGAATCTTCTCGAAGCGCTGCCGGAGTGCGGTGTAGTGCTGGGTCAGCCATTGTCGGTCGTCGTCGTTGAGGGTGGTGGCTGTGGTGATCCGGTCCTCCAACCCGGCGAAGGGCTGGTATTCCGGCAGGTCGAAAATGGCCGGTGGGGTGAGGGTGTGTAAGCGGGCGAGGGCGGTGCCGAGTTCCGCAGGGGTGGCGGGGCGGTGGTCGGGGATGAGCTGCCACCAGGTGACGGAGTGGTTGTCGACAACCACTGGCTGCGGCAGTGTTTCCACGGCTTGGACGGCGGGGATGCCGGAGTGGTTGAGCCAGCGGGAGATGCGTAGCTCGCGGCGTGCGGTGTCTGCGCTGCCGGGTTTCCCTATGCGGGCGATGATTCCGCCGTCGAGTTCGAAGATGGCGTGGGTTCCGGTGCGGAGCGGAGTTGCGGTGGATATGTCTAGACCGGCGTAGTTGGCAGCCTCTTCGAGGATGCCGGCTATCGGGTCCGGGATCACGGGGTCGCCTCGAGTTTCGGTAGGGCGGCTATGGTGTGGCGGAGTTCGGCGGCCTCGGTGATTCTGCGGTGCGGTGTCGCGGCGGCGGCGAGGCCGCGGAGTTCGTCACGGATGCGTTGGGAGTGGAAGTGCGCGGCGTCGGTGACGGCTTGCATGCCGAGCGCGGTGGCGGTGCGTGGGTCGCCGAGTTGCATGGTGAGGGTGGCCAGGCGGATGCGGGAGAAGGTGCGGGAACGGGGGTAGTTGTCGCCTTGCAGTTGTATGGCTTGGCGGATGCGGGGTGCGGCCAGCTCGATTCGCTTGCGTACGACAGAGACAGGGATGAGGGCTTTGCCGGTGCTGCCGAGGTGTTCGGCGTGGTCGTAGTAGCACATCCAGGCGGAGTCTTCGGCGGGGTTGCGGGCGGCGAAGTGTTCGTCGGCACGTGCGACTTCGGAGAGGGCGTCGTCGGTGCGGCCGAGTGCGGACAGGAATTGGGCACGCAGAGCGGCGAGCATGGCACGGGTGGTGGCGGTGAGGCGGTCGGCGCGGACCTGGGCCAGTTCGATCAGGGAGAGGGCTCCGTCGGAGTTGCCGACGTAGGCGGTTTTGCGGGCCATGTTTCAGCCAGGGTCGCGGCGCGTAGTTCCCATGATCCGGCGGCGTCGGCGCACCATAGGGCGAATCGGAAGCGTCGTTCAGCTTCGGTGTGGGCGGCGATGTCGAAGGCAGAGTATGCGGCAATACCGCTGAGGTTGCCGACCGCCTCGCGTAGCGCCTGCCGTGTGCTGGGTGCGGCGTACGCGCCCAGCAGTCGGGCGAAGGCACGGAGATGGTTGGCCGCGCTGTCGGATGCCGATCCACCGCCGTGCAGGTTCTCCGCCGCAGCGACCACGGCATACCGGACCTTGTCTACGTCGGACCGTCCTACGCGGCCTGCAGTCTTCGATCCTGTCAGGTAGTCGGTGGGGATGTGTTCGGGATCAAAGGGGCTGAACAGATTGACCGCCAGCATATCTCGTGCGCGGGCTTGGTGTCGGCGGGCGGCGGCGAAGCCAGGTTCGGTTTCGGTCGCGTTGAGTACCGCGCACAGGGCCTGGCGGTATTCCTTGCCGGGCCAGCGCACCGCGCCGCGTTCGTAGCGGGCGATCGTGTGCGCGTCGAGTTCACGGCGCCGACCGGTGGTTCGCCACAGGTGGTCGTTGACGGCTTCGGCTAGTTCGGCGCGGGTCATCGACCGCTTCGCCATGGTGGGTGACGGGGTCGCTTCCCGACGCTGCCGCAGTTTCAGGTTCGGTGTCTGCACCTTCGATCCCCTCGATAGGCCGCGCCCAGTCTATCGACCTGCCCGAACCCCGGACCGGTCCACGCCAATCTGCCCCACAATCTGCCCTCCTGGAATTCCGCGCCGCCCAAGAGTCTGGAGGAACAGTTCGACGCGCACGCCGGACCAGCGAGACTCCGATTCTCGCGCGGCGGGAGGAGATGACGATGAAACCACTTGTCTACGGCTACCTGCGACTCGATGTCGCGGGCGAACACATCCGGGAATGTTAGAGACGGATTGAGCAGTTCGCCGATCGTCAGGGCTACGACCTGGGCATGGTGTTCCATGAGCGCACCTACGGGCGGTCGGGATTGGATGCGCTGATCGCGGAACTGGTTCGCGCGCAATGCCGCAATGTCGTCGTGCCCGGTCTGGAACATCTGACTCGGCAGGCCGCCCTCCGGCAGGCGGTAGAGACACGGCTCTGGTGTGAAGCCGGCGCAGGCGTGCTGGTTGCAGGGGCATCGGTAGGGGGTCCGGATCGGGAAGTGACAGGGGCTATCAGATGACGGCACTCGACTGTGCCCGTGTGCACCAGACCCCCGAAGTTCCGACGGGTGGCGCGGCGACATCGCCACCGCCGGTGGCGGCTGCGTGATCGACATGGGTTACCACGTCATCGACTTGGTGCTGTGGTACTTCGGGCTCCCGGATCGCATCACCGCGGATCTGTCAGTTGCGGCCCGCCCGGGCCGCGAGTACCACGCCGAAGACACCGCACTGGTGCACTTCTCCTACGACTCCGGTCTCTACGGATCAATCCTGCTGTCCCGTTTCATCGGTCCCAAGACCGAAGACCTGTGCCTGGTCGGCTCCAAGGGCATGGTCCATCTCGAACGTGGACGCATCCGCCGCCTCACCAACGACGGCGAGTCGTCGAGTCCCTGCTCCGGGAGCAAGCCTGGCCCTCGGCCGCGGCCACACAGATCGACTACTTCCGCCGGGTGACCGATGGTGAACGCCCCAACCTCAGTGGCCCTCGCCAGCACCTGGCACACCTGCGTTTCGTCACCGCTTGCTACCAAGCCGCCCGCACCCACACCCCCGTCAACCCCAAGGAGCTCCGTTGAAATCACCGCTGGCCTTGCTCGGCGGCACGCCCGCCGTCACTGCCCCGGACCCGCACTTCCAGTGGCCGCCGACCGACCACCTCACCCGCAAAGCTGTACTGGACCAACTCGGCGACACCATTTCCATCTACGACCGCTCCGGTGTCGTCGCCGACCTCGAAGACGCCCTCGCCGCCTACTTCGGCAGCCGATACGCCGTCCTCACCAGTTCCGGCACCGCCGGCTTGTTCTCGATGTACGCGGCCTGCGGCCTGCGTCCCGGCGACGAGGTCATCGTGCCCGCCTACACCTTCTTCGCCACTGCCACTCCACTGCTGCAGCTGGGCGTAATCCCGGTCTTGGCCGACTGCGACGACACCGGCAACCTCGACCCACGCGAACTTCCCTACCACATCACCGAGAAGACCAAAGCCGTCGTCGTCACCCACATGTGGGTCATGCCCGCACAACTCCGCAGTCTCACCGGCCTCGCCGAGGTCTACGGGCCTTAGCTCCTCGAAGACGGTTCCCACGCCCACGGCGCCACCATCGACCATCGCAAGATCGGCACATTTGGCCGCGCCGCCGCCTTCAGCTTGAACGGCCCCAAACCGCTCTCGACCGGCGAAGGCGGATTCGTACCCACCGACGACGAAAACCTCTATTACCGCCTACCTTTGCACGGCCAATACAACAAACGCTGCCGCACCGAAATCCCGGAGCACCACTCCCTGCACCGCTACGCGGTGACCGGCATGGGCCTCAAACATCGCATCCACCCGCTGGCCGCCGCCATCGCCCTCGATCAACTCACCCACCTCGACGACTACCTCACTGGCCGCAACCGCATCGCCGCCTACATCACCGACCACCTCGACCGCCTACCCGGGATCGTTGCACCTCAACCTGGCCCCGAGACACAGCCCGCCTGGTACGGGATGGCCGTGCAATACCGGCCCGACGAACTCGGCGGCATCACCGTCGAACGCTTCCCTCAGGCGCTACTCGCCGAAGGCTGCCGCGAAATCGACCGCCCGGGCTCCACCTGCCCCCTCAACTTCCTCGAACTCTTCCAAACACCCGGTATTCTCTTCCCCGAATAAGCTGGCGAATTCGGCTATCGCCCGGGCGAATTCCCGCGCGCCGAACATCTGCACCACCACACCCTCAAGCTCCCGGTGCGGCACCGCGAAAACGACCTCCCCCTCGTCGACCGCTACCTCGACGCCATCGAAAAAGTCATCCACCACGCCGACCACCTGAAAGTGTGAACGCATGACGACCCACCTAGAAGACCTCACCACCGAAGCCGAACGCGACGGCGTTCAGCAACTCGTCGTCGGCGCGGTCGTTGAACACGACGGACGCATCCTGCTGCTGCGCCGCCCCGGCAACGACTTCATGGGCGGTATCTGGGAACTGCCCAGCGGCAAAGTCGAACCCGGCGAAAGGCTCGACCAGGCACTCGCCCGCGAAGTCGCCGAAGAGACGGGCCTCCACGTCACCGGCATCGGCCACTACATCGACAGCTTCGACTACCGCTCCGGCAGTGGAAAACACAGCCGCCAATTCAACTTCGCCGTCGAATGCGCCGCCCCCGAACCCGTCCGACTCACTGAGCACGACGCCTACACCTGGACCCCACTCACTGAAGAGTCCCCCGTCACCGACGCCATCAGACAAACCCTCACTGCCTATCGAAACGCCGACTGAACACGCAATCATCGTGGACATGACGACGCTGGATGGGCGCTGATGGCGGCCGTCGCGTCGCCAACCGGGAAAACGAGGAGACAGGTCTCATGGCAGCACGCGTCACTATAGGCCCGGGTCTGATCTGCGAAGGAGTCTAATCGTTCATGGCGAGACCATCGGCGGTGCCGGCGGAGGAGAAAGCCAGGATGGTGTTGTCGATCCTGGCCGGCGAGGTGACTGTGGCCACGGCGGCGCGGCGGGCGAAGGTGTCCGAGCAGTCGGTCGGTAACTGGAAGCGGCAGTTCCTCGTGGCCGGCCGCACCGGTTTGTCGGCGGGGAAGTCGGGGCCGGCGACGCGGGAGGCCCAGCTCGAAGCCGAGATCGCGGACCTCACTCAAGCTTTGGGCGAGGCGCATCTGGCTGCCCAGGTGTGGAAGAAGTCCGCGGAGGGCCGGTCGGACCCTTCGAGGACCTCGAGGTGATCCGTGTCGAGGCGGGCATGCCGACCATGAGTTCTGCCAGATTACGGGTGTGCCCGAGCGGACGTAGCGGCGACGGCAGGCGCGCGCCCGCACCGGAGTGTTACTCCGGTCACAAGCTGCAGGTGGACCCGTTGTCGAGACCCCGGTCAGGTGACCACCACACCGACACGAAAAGACCCCCACACCAGTGTTGCGGTGTGAGGGTCACTGTCGTCCGATATTTGGCAAAATCCGACATATCGGACATATCAAACGGTTATAATCACTGGTGGGGCTAAGAGGACTCGAACCCCTTAGTTTTTCAGCGTTTTCACTCCTTGAACTGGCGCTTTGCGATTCTCACTGACTTCTCGCCGACCACTCGCGACCTGCTGGTTTACCGAATCGGTGTTGATGGCATCAACACTTGACTGGCCCCCAATCGCGCTGATCCATCAACATGATCGTGGTCGGCGAACGAGCGGCCAGTTCCACGAACTTCACCCGATTTCCCGACAGGCCAGCGGGCAAGTACGTCTGCGATGTCAGCGAGTTGCGCTCTGGCTCAAGGTAGGCTGCGCCTGAGTCGAGGGAAGGGGCGGGGATGAAGCGCGTCGCGGCGATCGTAGCGGCCGTGCTGGCAGTAGCGGGCCTCACCGCGTGCGGTGACTCCACATCTGGGACGGCACAACCGACTACGCGGAATATCGACGAGATCATCGTCTACAACGTTTGCCGCGACCCCGGCATCGCCGACGACGTACTGGTGGGCGCCGGGCTGGACCCGGCCACCAAGAGCGTGTTCACCGATCCGCCGACCGGCGTCTCGAGCTTCCGTGTCTGCAGTTGGGGTCCAATCGATGACAGGTACGGGCCTATGAACTACCGCATCGGCGTGTTTTCGACCAGCCACACCCTCAAAGAGCATACGAACAAAGAGAGCGCGACAATCCTGCGTCAGACCACAGTCAACGGTCGACCAGGGCACGTGTCGAAAGAACGAAACGACCCCGAAGGCTGCTATGTGTCGTTCGACGCCGAACAGGGCATGTTTCAGTTTCGCGCTGGCTGGCTGAGTGAGTACGAGTCCAAGGACGGTGACACTTGCGAGATCGCCGCACGGCATGCGGCTGATCTCGAACCGCATCTACCTCGCTAGCTCACCGGCCGGAATCGATACACAGGGAGGGATCGAGATGACCAACCCGGTCGCGGACCAACACGGATACTGGACTGCGCTTGCCCAGCAAGCCGTTTCCGGTGATCTACGCCTGGAACCCGAACTCGGCGAAGCGCTGCGCGCCGCAGCCAAAAGATATGCCGAGCGGCTGACAGCAGCAAAAGACGAAACCCAATACCTCGAGAACCTGTCGGGTTGGGGGACTCTGCCGTCGGCGGTGGCGATCCGCAAGAAGTTCGAGGCGAAGGCTGTCGCTGGTGGCGCCCACGATCCGAACGATTCTGCTGCCCACCGGATCCAGGAACATATCGACATTGCCTGGCTGCAGCACGACACCTTCGCGGCTGCGATCGGGAAGCTTGAGTTGATCGATGAGGAGCGCGCCGCTGCGCTGCGAGTTACCGGACAGGACATCTGATGGGGTTCTCGTTCGAGGATGTGGTGGCCGCGGTTGCGACCTCGATCATCGGGCCATCTGCGGCGCTCGCCATTGACGGGCACACCGCCTCCCACGAGGCCGCCGCAAAGCGGGGCCGGATGGACGACGATGCATCGAGCAGGTGGACGCCGGACCGCGCCATCGTCAACGACGAGTACACGCGGCTCAGCAATGACTTCGATGGAATGCCTGCACCCAAGGAAGTGCAGCCGGAGGCTTTCGAGACCTGGTCTCATCGGGACATCTTTGACGCGCTCAACGGCGCCGATGGTGGTCCTGGAGTTTCCGCGTCCGACGTCAATGCCGGTGCCGATGCCTGGCGGCGACTGACCGCTGCTGTCGATGATTCCATTACGGAGTACGACGCCACGATCCAGCGGGTCGTGGGCGAGATGTGGTCCGGGCAGGCGGCGAACGCCGCGGTCGACGGGGTGCGTGAGTATGCCTCTCGAGCGCAGCAGCTACCGACCGCGTTCCAGATGGTCGCCAATGGCATCGACCTGATGGAGGGCTATCTGTCCCAGTCCAAGATGTCGATCCCCGAGCCGGAAGAGCTCAATGGTTTCGATGAAGTCGTCGGTCACGTCCCCGGTAACGGCGTGTTCAAGATGGCCAAGCACCGCGCGAACGAGGCCGAAGCCGCTGCGCAGCAGGTCATGACCAACATCTACCAGCCGGGCTCGGTGACCGTCGATTCCCAGACACCGATCCTGCCCGTTGCGAAGAACACGATCGGGCTCGGTGACCTCGGCCAGGGGTCGCGCGGCACTATCGGTCCCGAACCAGGCAACACCGGCAACGACCCTGGCGCTATGAATATCGAGAATCCCACCAGCAGCCAGACCGGCCATAGTCCCACCGGCACAGATACACCATGGGACCCGGGCGAGCAGTCCACCGACCCGGCGTCGGTCACCATGGCCGCAACCCCGCAGACCACTGCCCAAAGCGCGACCACCCCTGGGATTGGATCCCCTGGTGGGGCTGGTTCCGGCGTGCCGGGTTCCGGTGCATCTGGGATGGGTGGACTCGGTTCCGCAGTGCCCGGCACGGGCGCCGGGGGATCCGGCACCGCGGGTCCGGGCCGAAATATCCCGAGTCCCCGCGGCAGTGGTACCTCCACTGGTCCCGGCGCCGGCGCTCGTGGAGCTGGGACCGGTATGCGGGCGATGCCCGGCACGGGTGCTGGGGGATCTGGCGCTGGAGGTCCGGGCCGAAGTGTCTCCGGTCCGCGTGGAGGTGGTGTGCTTGCTGGTCCGGGCGCTGGGAGTCCCGCCGCCGCGGCTCGTGGCACTGGGGCCGGTATGGGGGGAATGCCCGGCATGGCGGGTGGTGCGCCCGGGCGGGGTGGCGGGAAGGATGACGAGGTCGAACGCACAACTCCCGATTACCTGATTCAGGAACGCGAGACCGAGCTGATCGGCGAACTACCGAAGGTTCTGCCGCCGGGTGGGGCGATCGGCGAATGACCCGTCTGCCTATCGGTAAGCGGTACCGCTTCGGCGTCACTGCTTTCCAGATCGCGCTGGAAGCCAACGGCCGTGACCGCGCACCGTTCCCGCTGAGCTACCGCCGCGAGCGCGTCGACCATCTCGACGACGACCTGCACTCACGCAAACAGGCCGCCGAGCGTCTGCAGGCGGGCTACGACGAAACCTTGCACGACGTATTCGGTGTGCTCTTGGAGCCGCAGACGCGGGTGGAGATCACCGGCACCCACGGGCAACAGCGCCAAGACCTACGCATCTTCGCCGGCATCAGTGGACCGTCCGCGGTGCTGGCAGTCCAGGAACCGGGGCGCACTCCCGCACACGGGGGCGACATCGTATTGACCACCCATGCCGCTACCACCATCGCCGCCGATATCGTCGCACGGCTACCCCAGTCCGCGCCCGGTCGCGCACCGCACTTCGAGGGGCGCCGTAGCGATCTCACCACACCGGTCTACGCCCAGCACCCGACTCGGTTGTCCCCGGTCGAGCAGGTGCGGCAGTTCTTCCGTCGCCGCCGCGTCGGCAGCGGTGAGATCACGACCTACCCCGGCTACCAGCTGGATTGGCGGCCCACCGACGACGGGCGTGGGTTCTTCTGGCTCGACTACCCCGACGGTCGATACCTGCTGACCAACCACGACGCCGAGAACTTCACCGTCCTGCCCGCAGATCCCGAAACGCTGATGCGCCAACTGTCGCACAACATCACCGCCTGCACACAGCCACGAGCCTTCTCTTGATAGCGCATGACGCTTCGGCGGATGGACCGTATCCTCGTGGTATGGCAGCGGATCTCGGAGACCGCCGCGCGTCAGTGCGTAAGAGTTGCGAGCGTTCGAACAATACACCATGGGCCCGGACGGACGCGAACAGCTCGTGGCGACATCGAACTCTGCCGGGATGCACTCCGCACTCGAAGCCGATGGCACCATCCACACCACCTACCCGGATGGTCGAACAGCGCGGACGGTGCAACTCGCTGATGGGCGCGTCGTCGCCGAGTTCGAGGACGGCTCTGGTCTTTCCTGCGACCCGGAGTAGGCCGTCGGCGGTGGGCCGCAGCGGTATCCGTGGGATGTCGTGAAGGTTTGGTCCGGTGATCATTTGGGGGCAATGGTCGAATCCGCAGCTGGAACCGCCGAAGCCCATCCGTCTGCAACCGGTGCTGGTCTGGCAGCGAGCGCGGCGAGTGAGCTCGTCGCGCACGGCGGGGTTTCGATGGCGGAGCAGGCAGCAATCACGTCAGGTCGATCCGTGGAGGCTTCGTCACGAGCATTCGATTTACTCCATGCCGGCGATCAGGGTGCGGGTCGCGCGATGGGGGAAGCCGCTGACCTCGCTGCTGACGCGGCCGCGAAGAGTTCAACAGCGGATATCCTGAAAAACACCGGCAAATACGGCGGTTGGGCGGCAACTGCGGGAATCAATGCGTACGTCAACTGGGACGACTGGGCCCACAACGGAAAGCCTGGTGACGAAGCGATCGGCAATGCCGTGGGCGGCACTGCGGGCGGCATCGGCGGAGCATGGGCAGGTGCACAGCTCGGCGCATTGGCTTGTTCATGGGCGACGCCGGTAGGGGTGGCCGTCTGCGCCGCGGGTGGCGCAGTTGTCGGTGGCTACCTCGGCGGCACGGCTGGTGCGCATGTTGGAGAGCAGCCGTTCAAGTAAGTGGACCCGAACACGAGAGGAGTCGCATTGTCGGGGAGTGGAATCAATCGCGATGTCCCCTTGACCCCCTGGCCAGCTGGATGGGGGAAAGAACGGCCGCCGGGAGCGATCGTATTCGCCGCTGTGTTCTTCAGCATCGCCGCACGCTCCAGATCCGCTGCGTTGAACATAATCTGGCGACTCTGTTCTCGCTGGCACGGATGCCGCGGGCAGGCAGCTCGTCGGCGATGAATCGGTAGCCGAAAGCCGGGTCGTCGGCATGGATGTCGAGAGCGGCGTTGATCAGATGGGCGTCGTCCCAATCACGTTGCGAGACAGGGCACCGTTTCCATTTATAGAACGCTTGGGTGGAGAAACCGAGCACCCGGCAGGTCACCGTGACGGGGATACCGTCAGCGGCCAGGTCGAGGACCAGCGGGTAACTCATTTTGGGTTGATGTCACGCGAGAAATAAGCGACCGCGCGGCGCATGACCTCGGCTTCTTGTTCCAGCTGGCGGATCCGTTTGCGCGCTTCGCGCAGCTCGGCCGACTCATCACGGGTGACGCCGGCCCGATGTCCGTCTTCGATATCGGCTTGTTTGAGCCAGTTCTTCACACAGCTCTGCGAGATTCCGAAGTCCTTTGCGATCTGAGTCAATGAGATCTCGCCCTTACGGGCGACCGCGACGACGTCGCGGCGGAACTCCTCGGGATACGGCTTCGGCATAGGGGAACATCCTTCCAGCGAGGAGCAATCCTCACAGGTCAGGAGTCAACCAACCCGGGGGCAGTCCCTGCCGTCCTTGCGCGTCATGACGCGGACACTGGCCATGCGGAACTCCGCTCAGAGCCGAATCATGACCTGACCGTGTACCCCGATGACCCCCGGTGTCCAGATCAGATGTTGACGGCTCGTGTTGATGGCTGATCGAATTTTCAGCCATCATAGCCCTGACCTGCATGTTTCCGGTGGAGCTAAGGGGACTCGAACCCCTGACCCCCACACTGCCAGTGTGGTGCGCTACCAGCTGCGCCATAGCCCCTGGTGGGTTGCGCTCCGGACTTCCTTCGCGCTGGAATGAAACTACACCAACGGTGTGTCGGCAACCAAATCACGTGGATCCCGCGGTGACGCCGGTACGGAGGTCGAACATTTGTTTGACAAACGAGGGTCATCACAGGCGATGCCCCTCGGTAAGCGGTTCAGCCCGTGACGGAAACCACCCAGTTCTCATCCCTGATATCGATCTTGGTTTCGCCGTCGAAGACCGACGGCGTGGCCGCGGCTCCCCCCAGTGCCTCGGCGAGCGCCGCTGTCTGGGCTTTCGCTGTGGTGCGCGCGAAGTCGACCTTGTCACCGTTCGAGATGCAACGTGTCGCCGATTCCGCCGCTCCGGTGGTGCGGGCGATTTCGGCAAGTTCGTCGTTGCTCAGATCGGAACCGCCCTCACTGGGGCGGCTGCCGGTGAAGACTTCGGCGTGGAACGAAGACAGCGCCTGCCCGGAGCCTGTCTCGGCGACACACTGACTCGCAGCGATAGCCCGGGTGGAGTAGTCCTTGCTCGGCGACTGACGGTCGAGGAAGTTCACCAACCGGTAGCGGACCGCGAGTGCACCAGTATCGATGTTCCGCGCGATCTCCTGCCCATAGATTCGCTCCAGATTGCCGCAGGCCGGGCACAAGGGGTCCTCGAACATCTCGATGGTCTTCTTCGCGTCCGGGTGACCGAGCAGCATCGAGCCGTCGGATTCGAGTACCGCTCGCACACCCGGATCCTGAACCAGCCCATAGCCATCGACGCGCACAGCGGTCGGTGTGGCATCGCTGGTGGGCCGCCATTGGAACACCGCGACGACGATCACCACGACCACTGCCAGCGCGACCCCGCCCAAGGCAATAGTGGTGGTATTGGACATCGGCCGCGGCGTGTAGTTCGAACGCGATTCGCTCACAACGACAGTCTGACGCAACAGACCGCTCACCCGATACGCGGGCTCGGCCATCCTAGGCGCGGGGCAACCTACAGTTCGATCGGTCTGATCGTGATGACTCCGAAGTCTCCGTCACCGCTCCGAACCACCAGCAGCCAGCCCCGGAGTAGGTCGAGGCGCACCGGGCGCCGAGCCGTTGGATTCGGGTGACACGCTCACGCTGGGCATGACCGAGGTCTGATCGTGTCGGGCGGTCTCGGCGCTGTCGGCGCGATCGGACGCGAACTCCGGATGTACCGAATGTTGGCGACGCAGTGGCTCGGGAACCATAATCCAGACGAGAGCAGCGAGAGTGAGCAGCGCGCCGGTCACTCCAAAGGCGAACCCGTAGGACATCTGAGCCAGGGCGCCGATGACAGTCGGTCCGATTACAGTGCCGAAATCGGCGGACATCTGGAAGCCGGCCAGAATGGGGCCGCCGCGCGCCTTCGGTCCGATGATGTCGGCTATCGCGGCCTGTTGGCTCGGGGTGTACATACCGGAGCCGATTCCGGCGAGGAACGACGTGGCCAGCAGCCACAGCAGACTCGTCGTCAGACCGAGACCCACGGTCCCCACGGCACATACCAGCAGGCCGGCGATCAGAAACGGCTTTCTCCCCCACCGGTCGGACCCTCGTCCGGCGGCGAACAGGACCGCCACAGTGCCGGAGGCGAACGCCGTCAATACGACACCCGCCATCGCCGGTCCGTAATCGAGGACCTCGACGACGAACAGCGGAACCAACGCCATTCGCACGCCGAAAACGGCAACGCCGTTGGTGAAATTCGACAGCAAAACGGCGCGATATTCCGGTCGCGCCCATCCGTCACGGAACGACAGCAGGCGAACACCGCCGACCGGCTCCGGCACGGCCACCACCGAGTTCCGCAAGCTGAGATGCACCGCGACGGTCACGACCAGAAGTGCGACGGCGTAGATCACGAACGGCCAGCGCAGCCCGAGCCCGGACAACGCGCCGCCCAACAGCGGCCCGCTCACCGCGCCGATCAAGAAGCTACTCGACCACAGTCCAGATACTCGACCGCGCTGCTCTGGCGGAGACAACCGGATCACCAGCGCCAGCGACGAGACGGTGAACATGGTCGACCCGATGCCGCCGAGTGAACGCAACACCATCAGTTGCCAATAGCTCTGCGCCACAGCGCACGCACCGGTGGACAACGCCACGATCAGCAATCCACCGAGATAGACCGACCGTTCCCCCAACCGCTGCACGAGCCGGCCACTCACCGGCGCGAAGATCAGCCGCATCATGGCGAACGCCGAAATGATCGCCGAGGCGGCCGCCACGCCTACGCCGAAGCCACGGGCGAATTGCGGCAAAATCGGGGCGACCAGCCCGAATCCGATGGCGATGACGAACGCGCCTGCGATCAATACCCAGATCTCGCCGGGCAAAGCCTTTGTTCTCTTGCTCACGTGAAGCTCTATCCGTCACCACGGCTCTGTCGGCCACCTGCGGACATCGCCTGACCGACCATTTCCTCCGCGGCTGTCCGCACCTCGGCCAAGTGTTCGGGACCGTGGAAGGACTCCGCATAGATCTTGTACTTGTCCTCGGTACCGGAGGGGCGAGCGGCGAACCACGCGTTCTCGGTGGTCACCTTGAGTCCGCCCAGCGGCGCGCCATTGCCGCGCGCCCGGGTGAGCACGGCGGTGACCGGTTCTCCGGCGATCTCCTTCGTGGTGATCATGTCCGGAGTCAACCTCGCGAGCACCTGTTTCTGTTCCGCGGTGGCGGGCGCGTCGATTCTGGCATAGGCGGGGCTGCCGTAGCGGCGTTCGAGTTCGACATACCGCGCCGACGGACTCTGTCCGGTGACTGCGGCGATCTCGCCGGCGAGCAGCGCCAGCAAAATTCCGTCCTTGTCGGTGGACCAGACGCTGCCATCCATCCGCAGAAACGAGGCGCCGGCGCTCTCCTCGCCACCGAACGCCAAGCTCCCGCTGAACAAGCCGGGTACGAAGAACTTGAACCCGACCGGGACTTCGTGCACGTCCCGGCCGAGCACGGAGACCACTCTATCGATCATGGACGACGTCACCGCAGTCTTACCGATCTTGGTCAGCGCATCCCACCCTCTCCGGTTGGCCACCAGATATTCGATGGCCACCGCCAAGAAGTGGTTCGGATTCATCAACCCGCCGTCGGGGGTCACGATGCCGTGGCGGTCGGCGTCGGCGTCGTTGCCCGTGGAGATGTCGTAGTCGTCTTTGATCGCGACCAAGGAAGCCATCGCATGCCGCGAGGAGGGATCCATTCGGATCTTCCCGTCGCTGTCGAGAGTCATGAACCGCCAGGTGGGGTCCACCGATGGATTCACCACCTCGAGCTCGAGGTCGTAACGCTGGCCGATCTCCTCCCAATAGTCCACGCTCGCGCCGCCCATCGGGTCGGCGCCGAGTCGGATGCCCGCGCCGCGAATCGCGTCCAAATTCAGCACCGAGGGCAGGTCGGCGACATAGTGGTGGAGGTAGTCGTAGCGGTGCACTGCGGTTTTCAGCGCGCGTTGCACAACAGTGCGTTTGACCTCGGTGAGTCCGTCGCGCAGTAGCTCGTTGGCGCGAGCGGCGATGGCATCGGTGGCGGTGTTGTCGGCTGGGCCGCCGTGTGGTGGGTTGTATTTGAATCCGCCGTCGCGCGGCGGATTGTGCGACGGCGTGACCACTATGCCGTCGGCCTGACTCGCGGCGCCGCTGCGGTTGTGCCGCAACACAGCATGACTCAGTGCGGGTGTCGGTGTGTATCGGTCTCGGGCATCGATGACCGCGGTGACATCATTGGCCGCGAGGACCTCCAACGCGGTGGTCCATGCCGGCTCCGACAAGGCGTGGGTGTCTCTGGCCAGGTAGACGGGTCCGGTGATGCCTCGGGTAGCGCGGTACTCCACGATCGACTGGGTTATCGCGAGGATGTGCGCCTCGTTGAAGGAGTTGTCCAGACTGCAGCCGCGATGTCCAGATGTACCGAAAACGACTCGCTGGGCCGGGTCCTGGACATCGGGGACGTGACTGTAGTAAGCCGTCACCAGGTGCGCAATATCTTCCAAGTCGGTGGCACGCGCGGGACGCCCGGCTCGATTATGGGCCATGCACGGGTCTCCCTTCCGTATCGGCTGCGCCCTGCTGGTCATCAGAATCATGTCGATGACCACCCGGTCGTCGCTGACCGCACAGTCAGGTCGATGCCACCATCTGTCGGCCGAATCCTCCGGCCGGCAGGGCCGCCGGTCGCGATCGACGCGATGCCGCAGTTCTTTCTCACACCAGCGAGCCACGAAGCATCGACCATCGCTCCGTTGTGATCGAGGCGCGCCGAACGGACAATGATAGCGGTCGACCGGCGCGAACCCATCATCGTGCATCTCCCTGCCGCAGCTTGTCGGCCGCCGGGGTACACGCATCGACCCGAGGTTCGCCTACTCGCCGTAGTCCCAGACGGGTGACTCGGGAGCGGCACGCGATCCCCTCGTCGAGGCGCCTACGCTGCGCCGCTGAGAACCTCTGTCCCGCTGTTGGAGCATTCGTTCGCGAACTACTCATTGCCGGAGCCCTTCGGTCGTGCCGTTCCCGTCGATCGCCGAGCCGAACCATGCAGCCACCGGCGGTGCCCGCGCCATACTGCGGCGCCCGGGCATCGCCGTACCTCGGCGCGGACAACCGCCATAGGCACCGCGCCGACCCGAGGAGTCTACGAACCGTCCCGGCAGAGCACCCAAGGTGGTGCGGTCGGCGAACACCACCTGGACCTCGCCCGGAATCACGACTCACCACGAGCCGAGCCAGAAGGTCACGACGTCCGGACATTTCGGCGTTGCTGTCGGTAGCGGGTGCAACGTTGTTGTCGGTAGCGGGTGCAACGTTGTTGTCGGTAGCGGGTGCAACACTGCCGGCGTGACAGAAGTCGATCTGGTCCAGACGGATGAGCACTACTACCGGGCCGATCCACAACCGGCAGTTCGGACATTCACCGCGTACAGCTATGTTGCGGTCGACGGAATCGGGGCGCCGAACGGTCCGACCTACACCGCAGCGGTACAGAAGCTGTACGGCGCCGCGTTCGGCGCGAAAGCGGCGGCGAGCGCAGCCGGCCACGACTTCGTGGTACCTGTGATGGAGGGTCTGTGGTGGGTCGAACCCGACTTGCCGCCGATGACGGTTCCCCAGGATCAATGGCATTGGAAACTGTTGATCCGCATTCCGGAGGTGGTCACCGCCGACATGGTCACCGGCGCGTCTTTCGAGCAGGTCACCGAAGGCGAAGCGATCCAGGTGCCGCATCGCGGCCCGTTTTCGACCGAACCGGAAATCCTCGCGCGCAAGGACCGGATACCCGCACGATCCTGCGGCAGCCGGTGCGCCGAGCGCAGTAGCGCTTCCAGCCGCTCGATGTTCGGATAGAAAGTTGTTTCGCGTGGACGACAAGGTTCGGATGGGCCCGGCCGCAGGTCGATTCCTCACCCCCGGGTATTCCTGCAGGCAACTCCCCGGCGTCGCGACTCGGTCGTGCTGATTGTGCCGCCGCCGACACTTGGAGTCAGGGCTCTGAACCGCGCCCTGCTACACCGTCAGTTGTTGACGTGTCGGGCCTCGATTTCGGCCGAAGATGCTCTGGAGCACCTGGTCGGCATGCAGGCCCAGGCAGTCAACCCACCGTATGTGGGGTTGTGGACTCGGATTTCGGATTTCGATAGGCACGATCTGGGTGCCCTGCTGGTTCGACGACGAGTGGTGCGCATCGCGCTGATGCGCTCCACTCTTCATCTGGTCACGGCGCGCGACGCGCTCGTCCTGCGCCCTCTGCTGGCAGACATGCTGGCGCGCACTGTGTCCGGGCTGCTGCGGCGCCACCTCATCGGTGTGGACCCGAGCGAATTGGTCTCCGTCGCGACAACGCTGATACAACGGCAGCCGCTCACCTTCGCCGAACTGAGCAAACTCCTGGTGCAGAGATGGCCCGACCACCACGGGAACACCATGGCGCAGACTGTGCGCAATATGGTTCCTTTGGTGCAGATCCCGCCACGCGGGCTGTGGGACAACAACAGCAATGCCTCCCACACCACGATGGCACACTGGCTGGGTCGCGAGCTCGACGACGAACTGTCGACCGAAGACTTCGTGCTGCGCTACCTGGGCGCATTCGGCCCGGCGAGCGTCAAGGACATGCAGAAATGGTCGGGGACCACCAAACTTGCCGCCACCTTCGAGCGGCTCGGATCACGCCTGCGCACCTACCGGAACGAGCGCGGCACCGAACTGTTCGACATCGCCGACGCCCCGATCCCCGACGCCGAAGAGGAAGTTCCGGTCCGCTTCCTCCCGGAGTTCGACAACATCCTGCTCGCGCATGTCGATCGTGACCGCATTATCGCTGCAGAGCATCTGCCTTTGGTGGTCACGAACAACGGTATCGTTCGCTCCACCATCCTCGTCGATGGATTCGTGCGAGGACGATGGCGGATCGATCGAAGCAGGGATCTGGCGAGGCTGTGCATCGAGCCGTTCGTTCCCTTGACGACACGGACGGTTAGGGGTTTGACCGAGGAAGGTATGGCCCTGTTGGATTTCGCCGCACCCGAAGTCGAGCGCCGTGACATCCGATTCGAGCCGCCTGTGGCTCACCTCGGTACGGTGTGAGTCGAATCGTCTCGGAGTCCGAGTCGGCAGCGCCGCGACACCACACGAGATCAGTGGGCAAGTACCGGTTCGCCTTCGGCCGGAGCCGGTGCTGTGCTGGGCATCAGCAGTGCGGTGACGATGCCGCCGGCTGCGAAAATCGCGGCTGACCACCAGAACGTGGCGATATGACTCTCGATCACGGACTGCGCGATGGTCTGGGGCTCCGGCGTGCGGTTGGCCAGGTAGTCGCTGGCTGTGGAGGCAGCGATGGTGCTCAGCAGTGCAATGCCGATGGAGCCACCGACCTGCTGGCTGGTGTTGACCAAGGCCGAGGCCACGCCGGCATCCTCGTGCTTCAAGCTCGAGGTCGATCCTTGGAACGCGATCACCATCGCGCTGCCCAATCCGAGACCCAGCAGAATCACGGGGGGCAAGATATGGGTGAGGTATGCGCTGTCCATACCGATTCTGGTCAGCCAGACCATGCCTGCGGCTGCGACCAGGAAGCCACCGCTGACCATGATCTTCGGACCGAGCTTCGGCAGCAGCGGGGGGACGGTTGTCGAGGAGATCACGAACGCAACGACGAACGGCATGAACGCAACGCCGGTCTTGATAGGCGAATAGCCGAGGGTCAACTGCATGTAGTAGGTGAGGAACAAGAACATCGCGAACATTCCGACGCCCATGATGAACAGGGTCAGGAACGATGTTCCGCGCATTCGGTCGAACACGATCCGCAGCGGGAGCAGCGGATGGGCGATCCATGTCTCCAACCAGATGAACAGCGCCAACAGCGCGGCGCCCCCGATCAGGAAGCCGAGGGTGACGCCATTGGTCCACCCATCCGATTCTGCGTGTGAGAAGCCATAGACGATGCCGAACAAACCCGCGGTGGCCACGACGGTGCCCGGGAAATCGAGTTTGGGGCGCTCACCGCTCTGGTGCCTTGCCAGCAGCAACACCGCACCCACCAGTGCGACACCCGCGAAGATCAGGTTCACGAACATCACCCAGCGCCATGACGCCCACTCGGTGAGCATGCCGCCCAGCAGCAGACCAACAGCTGCGCCGGCGCCGGAAACCGCACCGAACAGGCCGAACGCTTTTGCCCTCTCGGAGGTTTCGGTGAAGGTCACGGTCAGTAGCGACAAGGCAGCCGGTGCCAGCAGCGCGGCGAAAACACCCTGCCCCACACGCGCCGCGACCAGCAACTCCAAGCTCGTCGCGGCTCCACCGACGGCGGAAGCCACAGCGAAGCCGATCAGACCGACGACGAAAGCGCTCCGTTTACCGAACAAGTCACTCAAACGCCCACCGATCAGCAACAAGCTGCCGAAGGCCAAGGCATACCCGGTCACCACCCAGGACCGGTCGGCATCACTGAAGCCGAGATCGCGCTGCGCTGCGGGCAACGCGATGTTCACCACGGTCGCGTCCAACACGACCATCAATTGAGCGACGCTCAGCGTGGCCAGCACCCACCAGCGCAATGCGTGTGAGCCACGCCGACCGCTCCCCGTGTGTTCGGGGGCGGATGCTCCGTCGTCGAACGTGGTTGTCATGTGTCCCCTTCACCTCATCGAAAATGAATAAGCGGAGAAATTCTCTCCGCTTATGGCACGCTATCACGCTAACGGAGCCATCCCCTCCGGTTAATCCCCGGAAGTTGCTAGAATAGGGATGTGAACAACGCCACTGTCGCCTCACCACCTCGGCGCCTGCGGGCGGATGCCGCGCGAAATCAGCAGCGGATCATCGCCGCGGCGCGCGAACTGTTCGCCGACCACGGACTCGAGATCACTCTCGATGACGTGGCCGACCACGCGGGAGTCGGTGTCGGCACCGTCTACCGGCGCTTCACGAACAAGAAGGAACTCATCGTCGAGGTCTTTCACCAGACCCTGAACGAATGCGCCGACGCAGCCGATACCGCCTACCAGCACTCGGATCCCTGGCTGGGGCTGGTGGAATTCTTCGAATACGCCTGCCGCCGGATGGCCACCGACCGTGGGTTCAGCGAGGTGATGCTCGAATTCGAAGACACCGAGGCCGATCGCCTCGGGGTTCGCGAGCGAATCGAGGCCGCAGTTACCGCGATCTGTACCCGCGCGCGCGATGCGGGAGCGCTTGCCGAGGGTGTCGAACCGGGGGACTTCTTCGCGCTGGTGAACATGGTCGACCGCGTTGCCGACTTCGCCCGGCCGGTCAACCCCGACGCGTGGCAGCGGTACATGGCCATCGCACTCAACGGTATCCGCGCCCAATGCATGCCTCGGCAACCTCTCAGCACCCCACCGCTGACCGACGACGAGGTCGAACGCGCCAAACACCACCTCGCCTGCGCAAGTCGAAGACGGTAGCGCCTCGAATCTCGGGTAGCGCCCCACCTACGCGCTCCCGTAAAGTTGGTCACATGACCAACTCGTGGGTGAACTGGGCCGGCGATCAGCGATGCCAGCCTGCGGCCTGCGCGACGCCGAATTCGATCGCAGAGCTGCCCACGCTGCTCGCCAGCGCCGAAGCCAACGGACAAACCGTGCGTGTCGCTGGCGCGGGCCATTCGTTTTCCGAAGCCGTGCTCACCGACGGCCTGCTGCTGAATATGGCGAAGCTGAACCGCGTCACCGACATCGACCGCGCATCCGGCTTGGTACGGGTCGAAGCAGGCGTCACCTTGAATGCCGCGAGCAACGCCCTGCACGAGTCCGGACTCGCCTTCGCGAACCTCGGGGACATCGACGTTCAAACCGTGGCGGGCGCAACCGCCACCGGCACGCACGGCACCGGTGCGTCGTTGCAGAATCTCTCCGCCGCACTGCATTCGGTCGAGCTGATGCTGGCCGACGGCAGTCGAGTCGAACTGAACGAGCAGACAGACCCCGATGGATGGCGGGCGGCGCGAGTGAGCCTCGGCGCGTTGGGGGTCGTCACCGGCGTCACCGTGCAGATGGTGCCTTCCTTCGTCCTGGAGGGCATCGAACGTCCGGTTCCGATCGACGATGTGCTCGCCGACCTGGATTCGTTCATCGACGGCAACGAGCATTTCGAGTTCTATATGTTCGCCCACACCAGTCTGGCGATGACCAAACGAAACAACCGCGTGCCCCTGCCGGAGCAACCACGCGGCAAGGTGGTGGACTGGTTCGCCGACATCGTGGCGTCCAACTATCTGGCCGAGACGTTGTGCCGGCTGGGCCGACGACGGCCTCGCCTGATCCCCGCGCTGCAACGGCGCGCGGCATCCATACTCAGCTATCGCCGCCAAGTGGACCGGTCCTACCGAGTTTTCGCATCACCCCGGCTGATCCGGTTCACCGAGATGGAGTACGCCATCCCTCGTGAGCACTCCGCCGATGCGATCCGCGAGATCAAAGAAGTGGCAACCAGATTCGATACACTGATGCCCATCGAAGTGCGATGGGCTGCGCCCGACGATGCGTTCCTCTCACCGGCTCACGACCGCAAAACCTGCTACATCGCGGTGCACCAGTACCGCGGCATGGACTTCGAACCGTACTTCCGCGCCTGCGAAGCAGTATTCGACCGTTACCACGGCCGCCCACACTGGGGCAAGCGCCACTTCCAGACTGCGGCCGCCCTGCGCGACCGCTACCCCGAATGGGATCGGTTCGCCGAAGTGCGCCGTCGTTTCGACCCGAAGGGGCGCTTCGCCAACGCCTACCTCGATCGCGTGCTCGGTCCGGTCGGCTGAACCGAATCCCCCACGCCGGCGAACGGTCGGCACGATCAGGCCGACGAGATCTCCGCAACCAAACGCGGCACGGCGGTACCGATGGGATCGCGAATCACCTCGGTGGCCATGCTGTCGTAGGGCGTCGGCTCGGCGTTGACGATGACCAGATCGGCGCCGGCGTGGACGGCGATCGAGCACATCGACGCGGCGGGTTCGACCTGCAGCGAGGTGCCGATGGCCATGAAGATGTCACTGTTTTCGGCGACCATGGTGGCCTCCGCCATGGTGTGGCGGTCCAATTGCTGCCCGAACATCACCGTCGCGGATTTGAGAATGCCGTCGCACTCCGGGCATGGCGGATCGGGTTCGCCAGCGGCCACCCGCGCCAACGTGGCGACCATCGTGGTCTGGTACTGGCATTCGATGCAGACCACGTCGAACATATTGCCGTGGATCTCGATCACTCGCTCCGGTGAAGTCCCGGCGCGTTGATGCAGGCGGTCGATGTTCTGCGTGATGATGGTCACCGGCCGGCCGGTGCGTTCGAGATCCGCCAGCGCGACGTGTGCTGCATTGGGCGCTGCCTGCCAGGCTGGATTGTCCCGGCGCGCCAACCACGCCCGCGCTCTCAGGTCGGGGTCGCTGACATAGCTTTGGTAGGTCGAAAGCATCTCGGCGATAGGATCTTTCGTCCACACCCCCCGAGGACCCCGAAAGTCGGGGATCCCCGAATCCGTGGAGATACCCGCACCCGTGAGCACCCCGATCCGGCCGGGACGACGACGCCACTCAGTGGTCATATGCGCCAAGCATAGAGATCATGGCGGGCGTGACACCAGGATCACCACGGCTGCGGGAGAACGATTTCGAGTCTGCGAGCGGCGAACGGATAGCACCCATGCGTGGTAACCACATGGCTCGTGCCGCCGATGCACGGCACGCTGGTATACGTATCTCGAACGCTACGACAGCGTTTCGGTCTCGACACACCGATCGACAGATCCGGTGGCCGGCTCACTCTCGCTCTACCTGCTCATCGAAAGGCGCTCCTATGCCGCACAAACCCAGTGTGCTGTTCGTCTGTGTGCACAACGCGGGACGTTCACAAATGGCCGCAGGGTTTCTCACCGCCCTCGCGGGTGACCGGTTCGACGTACGGTCGGCGGGCAGCGCACCCGCGGAAACGCTGGACGCGACGGTGGTCGAAGCCATGACCGAGGTCGGCGTCGACATCTCCGGCAACACTCCCAAGCCGCTCACCATCGACGCGATCGGCATCTCAGATGTCGTCGTAACCATGGGATGTGCCGACGCCTGCCCGTTCTTTCCGGGCATCAGCTACCGTGACTGGGTGCTGCCCGACCCGGCCGACCAGAGTCTCGAGCTGGTGCGTTCCATCCGCGACCACATCCAGATTCTGGTGGAGAATCTGATCGCCGAATTGGTCCCCGCGCCGACGCGCTGAGCGGTGTCCGTTTCGTTCAAGACTGCTGCGCGGCGGCTATCTAGGCTGGCGAAATGACCCCACAACTCGACTTCATCGGCATCGTCGTGTCCGATATCGCTGCTTCCGTCGCCTTCTATCGCCGTCTCGGGCTCGAGTTTCCCCCAGACGCCGAGCAAGCAGGTCACGTCGAGGCCACCCTGCCCAACGGCGTGCGACTCGCACTCGACACCGAAGCCGAGGTCAAGTCGTTCCTGCCCGAATGGACGCCGCCGGTCGGCACGAGCCGCCTCGGAGTCGGCTTCCGCTGCGACGATCCCACAGAGGTCGACGCGGTGTACAACGACCTGGTGAACGCCGGCTACCACGGAGAAAAGAAGCCCTGGGACGCACCCTGGGGGCAGCGTTATGCAACGGTGCACGACCCGGACGGTACGGGCGTCGACCTGTATGCCGTCCTCTCCACCTCCCCCGCCTAAGTCGCCAGGCCGAGGAGCACCAGCACGCGGAGGTCCCCCTCGGCCGACTGCTCGAGGGGCTGGAGTGAAATGTTCTAGGACCGCGTGAGCAGCTCCGCCAATGACATTCCGGCCAGGGCGCGCACCTCCCTGGACAAATGCGCCTGATCAGCGAACCCGTCCAGGGCCGCAATGTCGGCGAACGCCACGCCGCGACGCGCTGATGCCACAGCGCGTTGCAGACGGAGCACCCGCGCGAGGGTCTTGGGGCCATAGCCGAAGGCGACCAAGGAACGCCGGTGCAGGGTCCGTGCACCGAGCCCGGTCGCTTCGGCGGCCGCCCCCACCGACCGCCCCGCTTCCAGCGCGGTCACCACTCGCCGCACCATAGGATCGATCGGTCCGGCACCCGCCGCACGGCGCAGCACGATACCTTCGAGAACCGCTACCCGATCATCTGCGGCCGCGAGCCGAGCCGCCAGCGCCTGGACTGTCGACGAAGGCCACAGCTGCGCAAGATCGACCCTCTGGTCTCGCAATTCGTGTGCCGGGACACCGAGCACCGCGGGGGCCGTCCCAGGGGAGAATCGGACACCGACATACCGACTGCCTTCCGGCTCCGACGCCTGATACGCCCGCGTCGCCGGTCCGGCGACGATCAACCGCCCGGTGGCCCAGAACAGATCGATGCAACCATCGGGCAACACAGGCGATGTCGGACGGCGGCTGTCGCTCGCCACTCTCGTCCACAACACTGCACCGTCATACCGCGACGGTCGCTCCTGATAGCCGCCCGCGACAACAGTCTGCACCTCGCCGACGCTAGCCCCGGCCACCGACAATGCCGCGCCGCCCCGATTTCACCGAACATATCGACGTGGCACTGCAAACCAGGTCACCGGTAACGAGTACAGCCAGCCGTGAGTGATCTGCACAACTGTTGCTATCCGGGTGCACAAAATGTGTACCCGCGCCGCGTGAGGCAATGGTGGAGCGATTTGTCCGGCAGCACGCCCGCCCCAACCGAACCCGCAACGCTGGGAGGTGGCTGGGGCTGTTGGGCAGCGTGTCCGGCATCGGGATCGCCGCATGGAAGAGCGATCGTATCCGTCGCTTTCTGGACCAGACCATTCGATGTTCTGATCAACGGTGTGCACCCTGACATAGCCGCACCCGCTGTCGGAAGTGGCCGACCGGCGACCGTGGACGATTTCGGATAGAACAATCGGAAGGTAGGGACGAAATTGCGCCAATGATTTCGAATCCATCTTGTTACATTCGATCGTCGACGCAGAAAAAGTTCCCATATCGTCATCCATTCGATATTGCGGTCGTTGCAGCCTTCGAGGCCAGAGACCGCCATTCCGCCTGGAGTCGTCGTAGGCGCAGTGAATACCATCGACAGCGCCGCCGCAGGACTGCGCCATGACGTCGTGAACGCGACGATGCAGCTGCTCAGGCGCCCGAATTCCGCCCACACAAATCGCATGGAATTACGATCCGCACCGGAGCCCCGGCGGGGCTTGCACAATGAATATCTCGGCGCCGAATCGGTTCGAACAGAACCGACGCCACGCCGAGTGACGGTTTTTCGGTAGATTTCCGACGAATCGGACGATTCGCGGTAGGCTCCGGCTGTCGTCTTCGATCCCTACGGAAGGCACACCATGGCGCAAACCTCTCTCATGGTTCCTCTGGGTACCGCACTACCCGACTTTTCACTGCCCGACCTCGATCAACGAATCTATTCCCGCGCCGACTTCGAGGGCGCACCATTGCTGGTCGTCTTCGCCTGCAATCACTGTCCGTATGTCAAACATATCGAGGCCGCTCTGGGCGAACTGGTCGACTCGTTGGCGCCGCCTACTGTGGCGATCTGCACCAATGACGCGACCGCCTATCCAGACGACGCACCGTTGCGGCTGCGCGATCAGGCGATCCGAGCCGGCTGGACATTTCCGTATCTGGTCGACCAGGACCAGAGCGTCGGGCGAGCGTTCAACGCGGCATGCACCCCGGATTTCTTCCTCTACGATGCGGAACTCGCATTGGCCTACCGGGGCGCTTTCGATGAATCGACGCCAGGCAATGGCAAACCATTGACCGGCAGTGACCTGCGGACCGCGATCGAAGCCGTCATGGCGGGCCGGCCGGTCCCGGAACCACACCGGCCGAGCATGGGCTGCTCGATCAAGTGGCGAGACGACTGAACCTGCGCGCAGCGGGAAGGAGTATGCAGTGACAACACCCGACGCCCCGGGTTCGGTCGCGCGGCGCTATGTCGAAGCGATCGGCGATCAGGACTGGGACACTGTCACGGCCTGTTGGGAACCAGGGGCCCTCGACGAGTTCGTCGGCATAGCGCAGTTGCGCGCACCCGACGAAATCGTGGCCTACTTCCGTGATGTCCATGCTGCGATCCCAGACCTCGGAGTGGAAATCCTGTCGGTCACTGCCCAGGACGATCGCGCCGTGGTCCATTGGCGGATGCGCGGCCGGTTCGACGGCACCGCTGCGCTGCTCGGAATGGCGCCGAACGGAACACGGCTCGATATCTTGGGCACCGACGTGTTCGTCGTGCGCAATGGCCTGATCGTGTCGAACACCGCGATCGTCAACGGCCTCGACCTTGCCAGGCAGATCTCCGTCCTTCCGCCGCAGAATTCGATCGCCGAACGGGTACTGTTCGGGCTCGTCAACTCCACTGCTCCGCTGGCAAAAGCGCTGCGCTCGCGCCATTGATCCGCACGATCGCCGCCTCCTCTGGCTCCGACGGTGAGCGTCATCCGCCCGGCGACGAGCCGGCCGCGCCGGTGCAGCAGTACTAATCGAGGTCGGCCCACCCGGGCCACGGACGCATGCCCGAATCGCCCCGAATGTAGGCCAAGCGGCGCACCGCCTGCCGCTGGAACACCTCGTTGTCCGCGGCCGCGGACAATGCCTGCAGGGTCAGCCGAAATTCCTGGATGTCGCGCAGCAGGAAGAAGCCGTCCCAGCGGGTCACGTCGCAGCCATACCCGTTGCAGAAGTCGGCGTACTGTGCGGCGCCGATCGATGCGGCCGTCCAGCATTCGATGGCGGCGTGGACCAGGTCCCACTCCGGCGGCCCGACCGCCGTCCACCCGAGGCCGGCCAGCATTACTTCTCCGTCATCGGTAACCACGACATCGTCGTCCCAGTCGCCGCCATGAATCACCGACCACGGCATGCCCTGCGGCAACACTTTCCAGCGGCCTCGCAACTCGTCCAGGTGCCCCTGAAGCCACCGGCGGTCGTCCTCGGTGACCGAGCGCGCCGAGGCTATCTCCCGCTCGAGTCGAGCCAGAGGTGCTATTCGGCGCAGTTCGAACCCGGGCAACGGCAGCTGATGCAAACGGCGCAGCGCCCGTCCGACCTCTCCGGGCGCTCCAGGGTGATGCGGCGGCAGATCCTGCCAGAACGTCACCGCGCAGCCGTCCACCATCACCGGCTGCGGAATGTTCGGGACCACACGCGTCGCAGACACACCGCACGTGTCCAGCCAACGCGCGAGGGCCACCTCACGACCGGCTGCCAGCTTCTGGCCGCGTCCGCCGATTCGCGCCACCATCCCGTCGTGCAGCCGGTACGCCGTACGCGGCCCCACGACCTCAGCCTTCCCGGTCTCGATCCCGACGCTTACGCAGGCCGCACGCAAGATCGACCGCGTACCGTTTTCCGCAACGCTTGTCATGTCGGCCCCTCACGTCCCCACCGGCCTGTGCTCCGTATCCTGCGGCTGCAATACCGCATCTCGGCTTCCAGTGTCATAAGAGCCATCCAGATACCAGGGGGCTACTACCCCATTCCACTGCTCGACAGAAGCTACCACCCAAGATTACCCGTCATTAGCAACCAATGGGAATCCGCCGGATTTGCCGGAATTGCCTGCTTTGCACCAGTCCTCGGCTTGCCGGCAGCGTTCGGCGCCATGCTCGCCGATGAGCGCGGACGGACCGCACGCCAGAAGCACCGTCGGCCGACCGAGCGCACCATTCCCGGCCGTTGTCGGACGAACCCCGATCGACCCCGATCCCGCTGAGATCGCTCCCGGCGCCACAGCACAGGCGGACCTGTAACGTGTTCTACTCAGTGGCGTCCGACAAGGTCGGCTGGAAGGGGATTCGGCTACATGTTCAGCTTCTTCACCAGGAGTGGCAACCATCTCGTAGCGGATGAGTTGGCGCTGAGCCGGTGGAGTTCGGCGCAGCTGAGTGGGCCTGCCGTCTGCGGTCTGCTGGCGCGCCAACTCGAGACGCACCACCCCGACGGGTTCGTCCCGGCCCGCCTGACCGTCGATCTGTTTCGACCTGTATCCAATGCCCCGGTCGAGGTTCGAAGCGAGGTGGTGCGTCAAGGCCCTCGAATCACCGTCGCGGATGCTTCCATCGTGCAGGATGCGCGCATCTTGGTGCGCGCGTCGGCGATGTTCCTGGCCACCGGCGCCGAGCCGCCGGGGCAGGTGTGGAAGCCGGTGTCGGATCTACCGGCGCCGCCCGAGGGATGCATGTCCGCCAGTGGAGGGCCTCCGCTGTTCAAGAGCGGAGATCGCGACTGGACGCACGACTTCGCGGCCAACCAGAACGCAGACCGCAAGATTTCCTGGCACAGCATGCCCCCGCTCGTCGCGGGTGAACCGCTGTCGCCGTTCCAGCATGTGGCCATGGTCGGCGATACCACCAACCACGTGTGCCATTGGGGCTCCGAAGGCGCCGGGTATATCAATGCCGACATGACGCTGGCGCTGTCGAGGTTGCCGCTCGGCCACGAACTCGGCTTGCGCGCGGACAATACGATTGCCGCGGAGGGAATTTCGATCGGAACCGCCGCCATGTACGACCGCAGCGGGCCCCTCGGCACCTGTGTCGTGACCACGCTGTCGAACACCCGTCGGCTGATCGACTTCTCCTCGCCGGTAGAGGCAGACAGCCCCGCTTCCCGCTGAAGCCTCCGACAACAGCCACGTCCATGAGGAGTCGCCGCCTTCCACGGCCCGCTTCCAGCACCCATGACGCGAGCGCCGTATCGCTCTGCACAGTCCAGCCTCTCGCCCTCCGGACCACGGCCCGCAGCATCCCACCCGTCCGTCACCATCGTGGTAGCCGATGGTGACGGACGGAAACGTACGCCAGCATCGAGACCGGTCGGTTGTTGACATATTGGAATCGATACGCCAGTGTTGTGCCAAAGCAATGTAATTCAGATATTTCTCCTTAAATCGACACTCCCACAACGGAATCTACCTGGTTGCTGTTCGTCGTCGAGGCCGGCAGGTCAGGCTGCTCTGCAGTCCTACCTGCCGAATTGCCGATTGCGCCACTCGACGACCGAAAAGTAGGAGCATGTATGAGCCACGTATTCAAGCGCGTGTTACAAACCGCATCGATAGCATTCACCACCTCGGTCTTCATGGCCGGACTGTCCGCACCGAACGCGTTCGCCGCGGAGAACGAGAACACCTGGATGAAAAACCTCTGGAGTGGCGAATGCGCCACCGCCCTGGACAATGGGTCGGTGTTCTCCCGAGGCTGTAAGAGCGGCAATTTGGCGCAACTGTGGGACCGACGAGACGATAGGACCATCCGCAGGGCATTCTCGGAACAGTGCCTCGACAGCAATTCCGATGGCCATGTCTACTGGCTGCAGTGCAACGGCGGGAACTACCAGAAGTGGCTGTACGAGGGCACGAAGGTAAAGAACGTGGCCACAGGCAGATACCTTTGGTACGACGTGGAGTGGGGTCGCCTGTGGGCCTCGCCCGACCCGAGCCACCACACCTCGGATTGGGAGTTCTCCGGCAGCGTGTAGACCTTCCGGGTGGCAACCACGACACGGTGGGTGCGCAGGATGTAGTCGGCAGTCACGGCGATCTCGGATCACCGAAGCGATGGAAACACATCGAGTTGGATCCGCCTCTTGGTCTGTCTGCTGATTGCGCATGGCTAACCGCCTTCGCTCAGGGCGAGTTGAAGGCTTCCTTGACTCCGGACCGCCGTTCCCGGTGGTGAAGCAAACTTCACTATCGCACCGCCGCAACGGAACCTGTCTGGTTGCTATCGACCATCGAGGCCAGCGGTCGACGCACCCGTGATCTCACCTGAAGCAACGCTGGAATTACTCGTCCCACGAACATTAGGAACATTTGTGAATCAGATATTCAAACGTGTTTTGAAGGCAGCATTGCCGGCAATCACCACCTCGGCCCTCATGGTTGGACTATCCGCACCGAACGGGTTCGCCGCCGAGAACGAGAACACCTGGGTAAAGAACCGATATAGTAAGAAGTGCCTGTACGCAGCGAACGATGGAGCCGCAAAGGCCGGTACCTGTAGGAGCGGTCAGTTGAATCAGCTGTGGGACCGACGAGACGACGGAACAATCCGCAAGGCCTTCTCGAATCAGTGCCTCGACAGCAATCACACCGGACAGATCTACTACCTGGAATGTAATGGCGGAGCCTACCAGTTATGGGAATCGTTTAGCGGGACGACCAAGGTAAGGAACGTAGCCACGGGCAGATACCTCTCCTATGATGTTTCCGGAGTCGTGCACACCTCCACCAACGCGAGCAACAGCCAGACAGATTGGACCTTCGGCGGCGGCTCATAGAGGTCGCGGCCGACCTCCGAGACGAGGACGGCTATTCAGCAGTTGTGACCTGAAACCGTCGGCATAGCAGCTGGGCCATATCGACGAGCTTCGCGGCCCGTTCCAACGGCCGACAATGTTGTCTTCGAAATATCCGAAACAGAATCCGTCTCGTTGCCAGTACCTTCGGGGCCAGCAGTGAGGCTGCATTCCTAGCTACATCCGTTGATTTGTAGATCGGGCGACTCGTCGACTGAACATTAGGAAAATTTGTGAAGCAGATATTCAAACGGGTGCTGCAGGCCCCATCGGCGGCATTCGCCATCTCAGCCCTCATGGTCGGACTTTCCGCACCCAACGCGTTCGCCGCAAAGAATGAGAACACCTGGATGATGGCCATGGATGGGTACTGCGCCACAGCCAGGGGTGGGGAGGTGTTTCAAGAAGCCTGCCGACACGGTGATACAACACAGCTGTGGGACCGACGAGACGACGGAACCATCCGCCCTGCTTTCTCCGGTGACTGCCTCGACAGTAATTCCAACGGCGACGTGTACTTACTGGGATGCAACGGCGGAGACTACCAGAAATGGAAATCCTACGGCGGGACCACCAAGGTAAGGAACGTAGCCACGCATAAATATCTGAGCAGCAGATGGATTAGACTACGTACCGAACGGTTCTTCGTATCGGACAATCTCATACTGTGGCGTTTCACAGGACCATAGAGCATCTAGGGGGCATGACAATCGGGGTTGCATTGCAACCTTGGAATCGAATAATTGTCCAACACCAGTCGATTCGACCATGGACAATGTCATCCGTCTACTAATATTCAATTGAACGCAACGCGATTCAGTGTCGAATTCCTCATAGGTGCACTCGCGCGACGGAACTCGCCTGGTTGTAGCTTGCCGTCGAGGCCAGTGGTTGGGGACAATCTTGCCGCCCAATCTGCTGAATGGCTGATCGCGCCACTCGACTACCGAATAGTAGGAAAAGGTATGAATCAGACATTCAAACGGTTGTTTCAAGCCGCGTCGATATCATTGGGCACATCGATCCTTATAGTTGGACTATCCACACCGAACGCGTTCGCCGCCGAGAACGAGAATACCTGGATAAAGAACCAGACCACCGGGGATTGCATCACCGCCGCAAGCGATGGACGCGTGATAGCCATCACGTGCAGGAGCGGTCAGTTGAACCAACTATGGGACCGACAGGCCGATGGAACCATTCGCAGAGCCTTCTCGGAACAGTGCCTCGACAGTAATCACGACGGCACGGTGTATTGGTTGCAATGCAACGGCGGAAGCTACCAGAAATGGACATACGAAGGCGCAAGGGTGAAGAACGTAGCCACAGGCAGGTACCTGAAACAATTCATAATCGGAGATAGTGTGGAAACCGACCCCAGCCCCAATGGCTACACGACGTGGACTTTCGCTGGCGGCGGCTCGTAGGAATGACTACCGGCGGCCATGACAGGATCGATACTCTGGAGTGATCTCCCAGCGATTACGACGTATCGTTCGAGGCGGGCACAGCAACTGCGCGACAATTTTCGTTGTCCACGATAGTTCGAAACAGTAGTTGTGCCCACGGTCTCATCGAATCTCGACCGCAAATCACGTTCCACAAGTCGACCGCCTCGAATCGGGCCGAACTCGCTATCGCTGCAGCAGGAACAGCCGAGTCCACGCTCGGTTCCATTGATGGTATGTGTGCACGAGGATTCCGGATCGGGATCGGCACCGTCGACCGTCTCTGCGTGTGCAGAGTCTGTCGGGGTCAAAGCCGTACTCGCGAGTGAAACAGCAGCGCAGTCGAGTGCACTGTGCAGCACGTGAGAATGCCTCGGAGACAAACCGTCTCACGGGTCGGTATGGGGGCTAGTTCGACGTCGAGCCCTGCCCTGCTTTTACCACTGCGCTGTCGCAAAGGAATCGGCCTGGTTGCCATCAACCGTCGAGACCGGAAGTCGAGAATCTACCGCCGCATTTGCCGAATGGATATCACCCTACTCGGCCGCTACTCAACACTAGGAACATTGTGAATCAGATATTCAAACGGATGCTACAGGCCACGGTGGTTGCGCTCACCACTTCGGTACTCATGGTTGGACTATCCACACCGAACGTGTTCGCCGCTGAAAAACTCCCGCAACAACAGCGTTGAACGGCTGGATCAAGAACTTGGGAACCGGGAGGTGTATCGAGGCCGACGGAGGAGGAGGCGTGGGAATGCAGAACTGCAGTAACGGTCACTTGAATCAGTTGTGGTCCAAACGGGAAGACGATACCATCCGCAGGGCCTTCTCGGCGCAGTGCCTCGATAGTAATGATGCTGGCGCAGTCTACTGGCTGGAATGCAACGGCGGAAGATACCAGAAATGGATACATTCCGGAACGAAGCTACAGAATGCACAGACAGGCGGATACCTGCAGGAGTGGTATTGGGGCACGGTGATCACCACCCGCAACCGTATAGCGGATGACACGGACTGGGTGATCGGAGGTGGCTCGTAGGAATAGCGCCTGACGCACACGACCCGACCCGTCCGTGAGTACGAGTGCAACGCGTGAGCATCCTGAAGCTGGGTTCGATCCTGCTCGACACCGAGTCCTGCTCTGCGAGTGGCAGAACCGCTACTGAAAGACCTGATTCCAGACCGCGCGGCTCTTGACACACCGAATCCGATATATCAATGTTGAATAAAAGCAACGCGATTCAGGCCAATTCCTTCGATACCTCTTTGCCGCGACGGAATTCGCCTGGTTGCCAGTGACCGTCGAGACCGGCAGTTCATGCTCCACTCATCTGCCGAATGGCTGATCGCGCTACTCGACTAGTGAACATTAGGAACATTTGTGAATCGAATTTTCGAACGGGTATTGCAAACCGCATCGGTAGCGTTCACAACGTCGGTGCTCATGGCCGGCTTGTCCGCACCGAGCGCCTTCGCCGCCGAGTCGGAGAACACCTGGATCAAGAACCAACAAAGCGGGAGTTGCGCCACCGCCGACAACAATGGGGAAGTGACTGCCAAAACCTGTGCAAGCGGTCAATTGAATCAACTATGGGACCGCCAGGACGACGGGACCATCCGTAGAGCCTTCTCGAATCAGTGTCTCGACAGCAATCACGGCAATGTGTACTGGCTGGAATGTAATGCCGGACTCGACGGTTTACAGCAACCAGTCAGATACCATTGCGCCAGTGCAGCGTAAGGAGTTCTACCTGAATCGCGTTGCGTTCAAGTAACATTGGAGCATCAGATCGGATATGTCAAGAACCAACCGGTCTCGACGCAGGCGGCGCCGTCGATAGCGGTTTCACAACGCGCAGAGCAGGACTCGGTGCCCAAGGACATCGCATTCCCCTGCAGACTTTGTCGTACTGAGCCTCGTACTCCGCCTGACCGAAATCGACCGCCCCGGCCTGAATCGACGGATGACTTCCCGGTTTCCCCTCACAGTAGTTCCGCCTGCCGCATGCGATGGGGCAAGATCGATCGGTTGAGCGGCACTCACCGGGTGGTCGACGCGAAGATTTCGTGCGCGGCACGTTGCCCGGATTCGACCGCGCCGTCGATGTATCCGGCCCAGCGGGTCGCCGTTTCGGTGCCCGCCCAGTGCAGCGGGCCAGTTGGCCGGCGCAACTCCGATCCGAATCGCGTCAATGTCGATGGGGTAGCGAAAGCACCGTAGCAGCCACGCGTGTAGGTTTCGGCAGCCCAGTCCTGCTCGATGTATTCCACCGGATTTCGGGCTTTGGGACCGAAGTACGCTGCGAGGTCGTCGAGAACCACATCGCGGCGTTGTTTCGGTGCGAGGCGCGCCGCGGTCTGAGCATGCGTGGCTTCGAGGAAGCCGACCAGGACCGCGGGGTCGGTGTCCGGTGGACTGGCATCGAAGACAGTACCGAGCGCCCGACGAACACTATTGGCCTGACCGGACAGACCCTGTGTGCGCCAAAACGGCTCGTCGTAGACCACGTTGACCTTGATCGTCCAACCCATCGGTAGGCGTTGCAGCAACTGGGCACGCTCGGCGGGCAGGTCCGGCGCGAACCGTATGCCCGCCACGAGCGGGGGCGGGACCGCGACGATCGCGTGCCGCGCCCGCCACTGCCTCTTGCCGGCCCGCACTCGGACGCCATTGTCGCTCCACTCGATCTCCGACACCGCGGCGCCGAGGACTATGTGCTCGCCCATGTCCTCGGCCATGGCAATGGACAGCCGTTGGGTCCCGCCGGCAACCCGGTCCTGCTGTGCACCGCCGCTGGTGCTGATCATCGAATCGATGCCGCCGCCCGAATGGATGTAGAACTGCGCCCACAGAGCCGATATCTCGGCCGGCTCGGCACACCAGATCGCTTGGGTGACCAGCCGGAAGAACTCGCGCCCGGTCGAGGTGTGCGAGTGGTTGCGCAGCCATGTATCGAAGGTCTGACCATCGAGCGCACTCGCGTGCGGCGCTGTCCATGGCGCATCGAGGGGTATCCGCCGGGCCGAACGATCCAGGCGCAGCTGTGTGAGGGCGAGATCGGCGAGCACGAGTGGGTTCAGTCTCGGCATACGGCCCTGGTAACGGACGATGCGGCCGTCGAATTCGCCAATTCTGGAACCCTGATCGAACGTGGGGTAGGTAGTGAGCCCGTGTTCGTTCAGTAGCGCCAGCACCCGGTCCTGGCCTGGGCCGACCCACATGCCACCGACCTCGACATACGCGTCGCTGCCGGGTACCTCGACATTGAGGGTTCGCCCACCTACACGCTCCCGAGCCTCCAGGACCAGGACATCGCGTCCGGCCGCCGCGAGCGCGCGGGCCGCGGTCAGCCCGGCTACCCCGGCCCCCACAACGATGACGTCTCTCGATTCGGACATTAGCATACGCCTAACATCTCAGATACATTATGTATGTGAATGTAGTCTTGTCGACGTGAGTGTCAAGGGACGACGCGCGGAATATGCCGAAGCCACCCGGTCCGCCCTCGTGGAGACAGGTCGCCGGCTGTTCATCGAACAGAGTTATTCCGAACTCTCCGCCGACGAGATCGCTCAGGCGGCCCGCCTCACACGAGGCGCCGTATACCACCACTTCGGCGGCAAACAAGGACTGTTCGAGGCCGTGTTCGAGCAGGTCGAACACGAACTGACCGAACGTCTGACAAGCGCGATCGGCGCTCCGGGCGACGCCTGGGACACCGCCATTCATGCCTTGAACGTGTTCCTCGACGAATGCAGCGACGCGGCCTATCAGCGCATCGTGCTGCAGGAGGGACCGTTCGCACTGGGCTGGGACCGCTGGCGCGAACTCGACGAACGGTACACGGTCGGCCTGATCCGCGCCCTGGTCGACCAATTGATCCGAACCGGTGTTTTCAAACCACGTTCGACCGAGCTCACGGTCCGTGCCGTCTACGGGATGCTCACCGAACTGGCCTCGAGTATCGCCGATACGACCGATGCGAGCGCGCGGCGTGAAGCGGGGCAGATCGCGCTCGACATGATCGCGTCGCTACGCCGCGCAGCCGAGTGACGAGACTACGAACGGTTTGCTCTCCCGCTACACTGCCGCGGTATGGACGGCCTGTTGGTGTTCGTACTGTCGGTAGGGCCGATTGTTCTGATCGCCGGCGGCTTCGCTTATGTTGCGACGCGTGCGCGACGCCGCGGTCTGGGCGCTTCGGTTATCGGTCCGTTCCAAGAAATGTGGGATCCGGGTGCGGTCCGAACTCGCGTCGAGATCGAGATACGGGCCGAACACCGAGCACCGGCCCCGTCACCGGGCGATCCACTGTCCTCATGAGGTGAAAGTGGTCGGTACCAACGAGCTACACGGTCGTACGGATGCGCCCCGAACCTCGGATCGGCAGGGCGAGGTCCTCGACGCGTCACCGCTGCGTCTGCGCAGCTCGACGTCCCGGCACTGCGTGTGCTTCTTTCGCATCGGGTGTCGGCAAGATTCGAATCTGCGGTCGTCGAACGCCCTCGACCACAGCCGAAGCGACGGAACTGGGGTGAGAAGTGGCGTCGGCCAACTTCTCCATTAGGCTCGAAAACCTCTGAGTAAGAGCACGTTACGCATGAAGATCTGACTTCGGATATAGGGGAACCGGATGCCGACCACCCGAGAGCGCTGGCCAGCCGTCCTACGCGGCTGCGCCTACGGCGACGCATGGGGCAACCTCAACGAGTTCATGTCCTACGGCCAACTCACCGCCCACGACAAGCGCGGCCCGGACATGCCCACCTACCTGACCATCACCGACGACACACAGATGACGTTGTCGCTCGCGCGGGCACTCGACGGCGCCCCGGACCGGACCGCCCAGCAGACTCGAGACCAGGTGATCGCCGAATGGGTCGAATGGCTCGATGATCCCGACAACCACAGGGCTCCTGGTACCACCTGCCTGCGGGCGACCCGAGCGTTGAAAGACGGCTCCCCGTGGTTCGACGCAACCGTCATGTGGTCCGACGGCTGTGGCACCGTCATGCGAGTCTCGCCGTGTGCTTTCCTGCCCGACGGCGTGCGCCAACCCGCCGCCTTGTGGCAGGCCGCGACTACTCACGGCGGCCCCGGCGGCCTGTTCGCTTCCGTCATCGCCGCCGAGGTGATCCACTTCGCCGCCGAACTGACACCGGGCCGGGTCGTCGAGTCTGCCCTCGACATGATCCACAGCGCGGAATCTTCATGGAAGGACAGGGTGACCAGCTGGGTCGAGGACAAGCTGCCCGTCCCAGACCGTGAACTGGGGACGATCCCACTGCTCCAACACATCGATATCGGTCGCGCTCAAGTCGTCGATGCGCTGACCAACGCGCAGCGGGCCGTGCCCGCCTTCCAACAGAATCCGTTCGGAGACGATCCGTGTACTTTCGGCGGCGCCGGTTGGCGCGCCCACGAATGCCTGGCCACCGCATTGCTGTGTGTGGACGCGGTGCCGGACGATCCCAAGGAGGCGCTGCGGCGCGCCACCGTCACGGACGGTGACAGCGACTCCATCGCCGCCGTCGCCGGGGCGATCCTCGGAGCTCTACACGACAACCCGTGGCCAGCAGAATGGTTCGATCGTCTCGAACCGCGCTACCGCGACTGGATCAGCAAGGCCGACGGCTACCGCTTCGACGCGGAGCACGCTGGCGCTGTCGGCTGACGCCGCGCATCCACTCTTGCATCGAGGCCCACATGTCCGGGCCTCCGGGCGACCTCGATGCATTGGTGGCGACGTCGTTGCCTACACCGATCCCGCCGATGGGCGGTACCTACGTCGCCTATTCCGACATGCTCGGGACGCCGCGGGAGAAAGCGTGTTTCGACGACGCTTGGGACGGTGGACGTAGTCCTTCCACAAGCGCACAGCTGCGCCGACGTCTCGTGGCTGCAGATAGTGACGGGTGTGCTCGAGGCGGAGGACTTCCCACAGCGCGTGTGAGGACAAACCGTCGATGAAGTCGCATGATACGGCCCGCCGGAACCTCGGCGGCGCGGTCCCAGTCCAGGTGCACCGCAGCAGTGAAAAGACTGCGCTCGCGTTCGGTCATCACCGCGACCGACCGGTGGTGATCAAGGTGCTGCGCAGCACTGAGCCATTCTGGCGGGCCCGGTTCATCCACGAGATCGGTATCTACCGGGCATTCGCCGAAAGCCCACCGCCCGTGCGAGTACCAGAGCTGATCAGTACCGACGGTGAGTCGGTCTTGGTGATCGAACGCATCGATGCCGAAGAGCTCGATAGCGAACGCTACCCGAAGCAGACCGTGGCTCCACAGTTGTTCGATACAGCGCTGGCCACGACTACCGCCTTTTCGACCTGGTCTGCGCCGCCGGCGAGAGTAGCACCGGTATTCGACTACACCGCCCGGGTCGAGCGCTACCACCATGCAGGATTCTTCGACAGCACCGACCGAGCCCGGCTGCGTGTGCTCCTGTCCGAAATCAGACCCGAGTGGCAGGTGAACCACGGCGATCCGGTCCCGGCCAACCTGTTGTTCACCGGTGCCGGTGAGTGCGTGTTGACCGACTTCGAGTTCACGGGACTGTTCTTGCCCGGCTTCGACCTAGCGGTGACCAGCATTCTGCTCGCCGGCAATCCTGCCCAGGTCGACACCGTCGCCGCGACGGTGTCCGCGGCCGGAATCGAGGTTCCTTTTCTCATCAATCAGGCAATGGTGCTGTCGCGGGAAATCCGCCTACACACCGAGCTGGACGACAGCCCACTACGCCGACGTCGTCTGGCCCTGCTCGACGCCGAGTGGGAAATAGTTCGAGCCCGCCTACACGACGCCTAGATGTTGTGGGTGATGAGGTTGTTGACACTCGCGCAGGGGTGAGCTGAGGGGACGGATCTCCCTGGCGGCAGGATGGAAAACACCACATCCTCCGTCCGCTCGACCAGGAAGACCCGTCCGTGACCCACCGTAATGCCCCGTTGTCCGTCGAGGGCCGTCGCCGTCTGGTGCAGCGCTGCCGTAACCGTCCGATCGCTCATGTGGCCGCCGAGATGGGGATCTCTCGTCAGTGCGCGTCGAAGTGGGTCACCCGCAGGCAGCGCAGACGAGTGCTCCCGTGCGGCAGTGATGTGGCCGCTTGCGGCTTCGAAGGATCCCAGCCGACGGTAGTTGTCGGCCAGGTTGAGGTGGAGGGAGGCGTAGAAGCCAGCGATATGCAGGCTGGCGTGATGTTCCTGGATGCGCTGCTCGGTGACCACGTCGGCGGCTTCTCCGAACTAGGACACGATCAGACCTATTTCATGCATATTATCGCTCTCATCAGCGAATCGATGGAGGAAATACGTTGATCAGCAATACTGCCGAGCACGTGCCCGACGGCTACGCGACCGTGACGCCGTGGATCAGCGGACCGGATACCGGTGCGCTCATGGACTTCCTGACCGAGGCGTTCGAGGCGCAGGAACTGGCGCGAATTGCCAACGCGGACGGCAGCATCGGACATGCGGAGGCGCGAATCGGCGACTCGGTGGTGATGGCTTTCGACTCTCGACCGGGGTGGCCGGTGACGCCCTCGCTGATCCGGCTGTTCGTCGCGGATGCCGATGCGGTCTACGAGCGGGCGTTGAGGGCCGGGGCCACATCGGTCACCGCGGTGACGGAACTGTTTTTCGGGGATCGAGTCGGGCGGGTGCGCGATCCGTTCGGCAATATCTGGTGGATCCAGGCGCATATCAAAGATATTCCAGCGGAGCAGTTTCCGGCTGCAGCGAGCGATCCCGGCGCGATCGAAGCGATGACCTACCTGCAGACCTCGCTCGATGCGGAGCTTCGCGGTCGATCTCACTGAGAGTCGTTGCGCCCGGTCTTGCTCCCGCGTTCAGCAGCGGGAGCAGGGCCAATCCACTCGCTGATGTTGCATCCGCCCAACCCGGATGTGTATACCCGCCCGCCAAGCGCACTGTATTGCCGCTTATACGGCGGTTTCGTGGACCTACTGATCATGGTGGCCCAGCATGGCCTCTTCACGCGATGAACTGATCGAGCGTCGGTATCTCTAGGAAGACAGGTGAGTCCTTTCGCTCTTGTTGGGCGTCGAGTTGGGCAAGTTTTTCCTGCCTCGAGATCTCGATGCAGGCCCAAGCCCAGAATGCGGTCCGTTCCTCGGCCGCTAGTGAACGTCGACGACCTTCGCTGTCTCGAGCGCGGGTGGGACGTCCGTCGACGCGGGTGCTCATCGTAGCATAGGACCTGAATCTTGATGGCAGTCGCGCTTTCTCGCGGTTCAGCGACCTCCCGTGTTGTAGCCATCGGGCATGCGCTTGCGCACGATTTTCGTGGCCAGCCGTGTCTTCCATGCAGTGCTGACCTCGACTGGCAGCCGAAGGGAATCGATGCCGGGATAGTGCTGTTCCAGGTCGGTCCAGAAGCGAAGCGCCAGCGCGGATGCGAGCTGGTTCAGTGTGGTGTAGTCCAGCGCGACCGCTCGCGTGGACAGATAGGCGACCAGCACGTCACGGACAGAGCGAGACCGCAGGCGATATCGGTCCACCAGCTGAGCGGGGGTCTGCTGCCCGGTGCGCTGTGCGATCCAGAAGAGAATGTGGGGCGCGTCCGCTGGGAAGGGGCCTCGATTGCGGAGCAAGCGGTAGGCGAGAAGTGATGGGCTGCTGCCCGGTGCCGGGTTCAGCTGATTCCAGAGCAGCAGGTCACCGACGACCGCTCGACGAGGCGCCGGCGCCCCTCCATCGTGAGGGGCGCGTTCTTATATGTCACGCGCCTGGAGCCGAAGCACGGACCGCGGTGTGCCGATTCTCGATGTCCATGGTCACCTCGTCGATCGCGGTACGTATGAGATCGCCGTATGAATCCGCAGGCAGCGCAGACGAGTGCTCCCGTGCGGCAGTGATGTGGCCGCTTGCGGCTTCGAAGGATCCCAGCCGACGGTAGTTGTCGGCCAGGTTGAGGTGAAGGGAGGGGTAGAAGCCAGCGATATGCAGGCTGGCGTGATGTTCCTGGATGCGCTGCTCGGTGACGGCGTCGGCGGCATCGAGTGCACGCACATCCCAAGCCAAAGCTTGTGCCGGGTCGCCGAAGAGGTCGGCGAGGTAGTGCGCGAGTGTGCAGCGGTGCAATGGGTCGCCGCTGACTCCGATCACCTTCCACAGATTCAACAGTTGCCTACGGGCCTCGACCGTGTTTCCACTGCGGCCCTCGGTAACGGCCTTCCCGATCGCGTCCATCATCGGGTCCGTATCGGCCTGTTCCGTCATTCGTCCTCCTCCTTCGGCTCCGTGTTCTCTTCTGCTGGTCGAGGCTTGGTCGGCATGACAAGCGTGGTGAGATCCCTGTTGTCGGCCGAGCGAACGGTGGCGGGTAGCTCGGGGCCTGCGAGATCGAGCAGCACGTCCGCGCCGATTGCGGTGCTGATCGCGGGATAGAGCGTGGTCATCTCGAACCAGACCTCGACCGAGGTTCCACTCACGCGGGCCGGCAGGCATATACCTGTGCCAGGTCCATTGCAGTTGTCTCCCACCGTGACCTGCGCCTCGGTGGCGTGTATCGAGATAAGGCCGGCCGATCGCTCCTCGAGTGCCCGCAGGAGCAGTGTCTTCGATGCCTGGATACGGGTCGTCACCGCTGGAAGTGCGCCGAGCATCGACCGGAAGTCGGGAAACGGCTCCGCCAGGAGTCGGCAATGCCGGTCGGTCCGGTCCGGCAGCCGCATCCAGATCCCGTGCTCTGTGGCTTCGATCCGAGCCAGCGGGGCGCGCCGCAGGTCGGTAAGGCAGCTGTGTAGATCGTCACCGCTCACCGTCGCCGCCCAGGTCACCGAATGTGCATTGTCGACCGCGAGGGTGCGAGTGGACAGACGGTAGCGGTCGGTGGCGGTCACAGTCACCACGCCGGAATCCGCCTCGAAGCGCACACCGCCGAGAACCGCGATGTCCGGGTCGTCTGTGGTGGCAGTCAGAACCTGCTCGATCGCCGCTGCCAACACCGGACCGCTCACGGCAACAACCACCGGTGCGGGCGCCGCGGCCAACGCTGCCTTGATGATGGCGGCCTGTTGCCGCGCGGCTCGGGCGCCGCCGACCACTGTGTCCAGGTGCTCGTCGACCAGAAGAACTGCGTCGTCGCGTCCAGCGCTGAGAACGGATTTCGCCGTCGCGAGCGGCATACCGATCTCGCGTAGTCGCCGAAGCAGGACGGCCTGCTCGAGTTGCGCGTCCCGGTAGAACCGGTATCCGGAGACCGGGTCGACCTCCGTCGGCAGCAGCAGTCCCGCGTCGGCGTAGAAACGCAACGCGCTCGCCGTCAGGCCACTCCGCCGTGCGAACGACCCGATCGACATCAACCCGAAATTCGCCACCCCGACATCATTCGGCTTCGACCTACCTGAAGGTCAACCGAGTGATGCCACGAAAACGTCATGACCCGCGACAGCTGGACGATTATGCGCTGGGACGCGGTCTCGACGTGTTGCGGCATCGTTGGCCTCGCCACGGCTCCACAAAAGCGGACACACCATGACGCGACGCAGGTGTTCGATGGCTCCAGAATTCGTTGGTCGGATACTCTTGATCCACACGCTGACCATTAGCTACTGCCTCGTTGAGGCAGGCAACGACTGGACGGACTCGTCGGCGTTGCCGAACGCCTCGATGTATACGTCCAACCCGTAGGAATCCGACCTTGATAGTTGACCCTACTGCGTTCACCATCTTGTGCTTCGGTGACTCCAACACCTTCGGCCAAATCGCCGAAAGGAGCGGCCGGTGGCCAGCCGACGTGCGCTGGACGGGGCGGCTACAGCAGCTTCTGGGTGCTGGATATGCCGTAATCGAAGAAGGTCTCGGCGGCCGCACCACCGATTTGGACGACTCCGAATGTGATGGCCGCAATGGCCGTACCTATTTCGAACCATGCCTGCGCAGCCACTCGCCCCTGGACATGGTGGTGATCATGTTGGGGATCAACGACACCAAGATCAGGTTCTGTCGAGACTCGGACGCCACCGCTACTGCGCTCGAGGGCTATATGGACATTGTCGAGCGTATTGCCTGGACCCGCTCCGGTGGAGTACCTGAAGTACTGCTGGTCAGTCCGATCCATCTCGATGCCGACCAGCCTGCGTTTGCCCAGCACAGTTCCAAGTACGACGCCGAATCCGTACGCAAATCATACGAACTCAGCGCGTCGATCCATCGCGTCGCTGAAAAGCGCGGAGCTCTGTTCGTCGACGCCGCTGCTGTCGCATCGACGGGCATCGACGGTCTACACCTGAGTCGCCGGTCACACGAACATCTTTCGGAACTGATCGCCCAAACGATCAAGGCGAACCACGAACCTCGTGCAGAATCAGGCTGACTCTGATGGGTGCGGCGCGTGCAGCGGGTACCCGAGGGCCAGCTCCTCATCCACTCCAGATGGTCAGAGCATCGTCGGTGCGCCGAATGTGCCCACAATGGGTCCACAACCCAGGTCCTCACCCGATGATCCGGTCAGGCGGGCACGACTCCCACCCGCCGGGCCAGTCGGCCGAGGTCACCCGTGGTGAGGTCTCGGCGCGCTGTCCGCATCATGTGCCCGACCAGCTCTCG
>NZ_KI519396.1:0-42382 GCF_000482385.1 Nocardia sp. CNY236 | reverse complement strand
CGCGCACCTGACTACCGACATAGCGGCCGTCCTCGGGCTGGAAGTCGCTCATATCTCCACTGTTCCACAGCGGAACGGTATGTGACGGTCCCCCTGCCAAGGTTCATTTCGCCCTGCCGCCGGGATGTGCCGAACCCTTCCCGGCTTCCTCGGCGGCGGGTGCACACCAACGAACCGAAGGGGTGAAGTCGAATGAAGCCGGTCGCTCTCGGATGGATCGACTACGACAACAGCGCCGCACCGCAATGGGAGGCTGCGCAAATACACCAGCTTGCGCGGCGGCTCGGGTATCGGCTGGTATGGCCCGAACGGCCCGCACTGCTGCCGTTGGCCGATCAGGTGCGCAACGCTGGGGCCGATGCGGTGATCCTGCCAGCGCCCGACCAGATCAGCGCCTTCGAATTGGACAGGCTCCTGCACAGTGCCGACATCGAAACCGTCTTCCCGCGTATGTCGTTCGCGCGCTGGTCATTCGCCAGGGGCACACAGTGAGCGCGTGGAACCTGGCCGGCCTCGCCATTGCGGGTGGCTTGCCCTTGCTGGTGATCGCGGCGGCAATCTGGTGGCCCGACGACAAAGGCGACGAGTAACTATCCATCGCCTACCTCCACAAGCCGCTCACAGCGGAACGACGGGCCAGCGGTGCCCCGGGGGTAGACGCACGTCGGTGTGACGAGGCGGCCCCTGTGAACTACCAAGGGTCTTTGTCATGCTGCTGTCAGGGGACAGCACAGGATGGGAAGCCATGAGTTCACAGATTGGCGTCGGCCGACGCGTCGCCGAAACGCGGAAGCTGGTCGGGTGGTCGCATCCGCGACTCGCCACGGAAGCACACGTCTCGGCGGGAGAAACGCTAGGAATAAGGCGTCGTCCCGTCGGCCGCTGCGCTGCATACACTCAACGCCGCGCTGGAAGATCTGTTCCGGGGCCGCAAGGAATTCGTCCTGGACCGAGGATCGTGCATGAATCAGTCGCTGGTCAGCTGCTTGCGAAACTCGTGCCGCCAATGGGGGTCCTGACGGCAGACCACGACCAAGCCCAGAGATTCCCGGACCGGCAGGTTGAGCGCGTCGGCCAGTGCGCGGGCGGCCAGTGCGCGGTCCTGCCAGACAGACCGGTCCTTCCAGGCGGCGTATTTCACCTCGGCCTCGGCGTGCACGCGGCGCAGCCGCAGGTCAAGGGCGGAATCGTCGGTAATGCCGGGGTGATGCTCAGCGCTCAGCAGGGACAGTGCGGCAGTGACCTCGGCATAGGTGTCGAGTCCGGTCTCGGCGGCCAGTGACGACATCTGCGCGGCGAGTACGCGGCGCAGGCGAGCGGGTGTCGCGGCGTCGACGAGGGTGGCAAACCGGTCGGGCACGGGTGTCTTGACGTTGTACTCCGGGAGCAGGGGAAGGATCCGCGCGCTGTCGAGTTCCCCGTCCAGACCAGGCGGTGGCAGTGGGATGCCACAGCGTCGAACGACCGCGTCATACACCGCCAGCAGCCGTTCCTGCCACTGCTGTGGCGTGGGTTCCTGACCGGGCAGCGTCGGCAGACCGGGGAATACCTCGAACGGGTCGCGCGCGCCGTGGGGGACGACCGAACCCCAGGTGTCGTACCTCGTCACCAGTTCGCCGTTGTCGAAAAGGGACACCGAGATAGGGCCCCTTTCACCATGATTGCTGACGGACACTACGCGGGTGCCGCGCGACGCACGGCGCAGCACCTCTTCGCGTGTGCCCTCGAAACGATGACGACCTTCCTCGATGCCGAACGCCCAACCGCCGTGGGTTCCCACCCGGACCACCGGCAGCAGCACGCGAGGGTCCGGCCGCTGGTGTGGAACTTCTGCCTTCTCCTCCCTCCACCGTGGGTGCCGGGTCTCGGGCAGCGCGCCGAACCGGCGCAGGAGTTCGGTCTCGTCCAAGGCCTGCGCGAAGGTCAGGCAGAAATTGTCGTACCCGCCGGGCCAGGTCTCGTTCGGCGTGGCGGGGAAAGTCGTCCGGCGTGGTGCGTCGATGACCGCATCGGCGAGCGCGAGGTCGAACAGGGACCGAGGCTCGGCACGCGGTTCGGGAGCGTGCTCCCACAGCAGCATCCCGTCGTCGACGACAGGCACATACGATAGCCCCACCGTCATGACGGTTCCGCCCTCCAGGGCGTCGGCGACCTGTTCAAGGAAGGCGGCGAGGCTTCCCCACTCCCCGAAGCTCACGCCCACGGCCTCCACCTCGTGGCCCACCGCGCCGAACGACGCGCCTCGACGGCAGTCCACGACCAGCCCGTCGGCACTGAAATTGCGGGCGAAGCCTACGAAATCATGGTGCCAGAAGCCCTCCATCAGCGGGTCCCCTTCGTACCTGGCCCACGACTCCTGCCGGCTCCGACCCGAGGAGAGGATCTGGGCGAGGGCGTAGGGCTCGAAACCGGGGAAGGTGAAACCCCCCTCCTCGGGGGAGACTCCGTCGTGGTGCCGCAGATACGCGACCAGATCCGCGGGGAACTCCACCCTCAGCTCGGTAGCTGCGGCGCTGATGGCCTCCTGCGAGGCGGGTGGGCGCAAAGATGCGAAGGTACGCGGCGCATGCGTGGCGAGCCAGGAGTCGATCCGTCGCCAGGACTCTTCAACGGGGCTAACGTGCATCGTCCGATCATCACATCCACCTCTGACACCGAATACCTGCTCCGGAAGCCACCCCGGCCGATACGGGCGACGGTCTCAACCCTGCCAGCGAGCCGACCGCGTTGATCAGCGCGATGCTGGCCGGGGCCGACCACATCGATCGCGCCGACGTCGTGCATGCCGGTCGGGGGACTTTTCTGCAGCATCTCTATGAGTCCGAACCGGGGCCCCACCCGTTAGTAGCACCAGGCTGGCCGGGGCCCAGGGCCGGCGGTTATCGCTCGAGGCGCCGCGGCTGGGAAACCGGAATGCTCACGATCGGTGTCCCACGGCTGCATAGTGAATCGAGAAAGGACAGGAAGACAGGAATTGCCCAAGCACCGGACGCAGGTCGGCGGAGCGGGTTCTCAACCAACCCACAACACTCCAACCCGTACAACGAACACCACCCCAAATGACAGCTCCGGACTCATCGGCTGCCCTGCCCCCGGTCCAGATACGCCAGTACCGCCAGCACCCGCCGGTTGTCGTCGTCCGACACCGGGAGGCCGAGTTTGCAGAAAATGTTCGACGTGTGCTTGGCCACCGCACGGTCGGTGACGAAGAGCTGCGCCGCGATGGCCGCGTTCGACCTGCCCTGTGCCATCAGCTCCATGACCTCCCGCTCGCGCGGTGTCAGCCCGCCCAGCGGCTTGTCCTGGGTCCGGCGCGAGAGGAGTTGGGAGATCACCTGCGGGTCCATCGCCGTACCGCCGGCCGCCACCCGCCGTACCGCGTCGACGAACTGCTCGGCGTCGAACACTCGGTCCTTGAGCAGGTAGCCGATGCCGCCGTTGCCGTCGGCCAGCAGCTCTCGGGCGTACAGCTGCTCCACGTGCTGGGAGAGGACGAGCACCGGCAGCCCCGGCCGGGCGCGGCGGGCCTCCAGTGCGCACTGGAGGCCCTCGTCGGTGTGCGACGGCGGGAGCCGGACGTCGACGACAGCGACGTCCGGCTTCAACTCGGCAAGGGCCCGGGACAGCTCGGGCCCGGTCTCCACGGCGGCCAGGATCTCGAAGCCGAAGGCTTCGAGCATGCGGGCCAGGCCGTCGCGGAGCAGGAAGAGATCTTCGGCTAGGACAATTCGCAAGGGATCTCCATGGTCACCATGGTGGGGCCGCCCGCGGGACTGCTGACGGCCAGGATGCCGTCGAATGTACCGAGTCGGCGTTCGATACCGCTCAGGCCGGACCCGGCTCCGACCGCCGCCCCGCCGTACCCGTTGTCGGTGACGGAGATCCGCAGGATGCCGTCGGTGTGGTGGATGTCGGCGAAGACGCGGTCGGCCTCAGAGTGCTTCACCGCGTTCGTGAGGACCTCGCTCACCGCGAAGTACGCCGCCGACTCGACCGGCGCGTCCGCGCGGCGCGGCAGATCCACCGTGACCTCCGTCTCGATGGGCAGGCGCAGGGCCAAGGCCCGCACCGCATCGCCGAGTCCGCGCTCCGCAAGCACCGGCGGGTGGATTCCGCGCACCAGATCCCGCAGCTCCGTCAGGGCTTCGGCGGACGACTCGCGGGCCATCGCGAGGAGCTTCTTGGCCTGGGCCGGGTCCTTCTCGACGAGCGCCTCGATGGCGCCGAGGTTCATGCCCATGGCGACCAGCCGGGCCTGCGCGCCGTCGTGCAGATCCCGCTCGATGCGGCGCAGTTCGGCGGCCGAGCTGTCTACCGCGTCGTGCCGCGTCTCGGTGAGGTGGTCGACGCGCTGGGCGAGCGTCATTTCGTTGGTGGGGCCGAGCAGCGACTTGGTGAGGGCGAAATGGACGCGCAGCAGGGGCGTGTTGTAGCGCACGGCCAACTGGAAGATCACCAGGCCGAAGGAGACCGCGAGGAGTGCCGTCCCCTGACTGTCGACGGCGACCGGGCCGTACCAGAACGCGCCGCCCTCGGTGAACAGCCGCCACAGCCCCGCCGCCAGCACCAGACTCTCGAACGGGTATACGATGAGCGCGGCGGGCAACAGCGCGGTGACGCAGCCGGCCGTCGTGTCCACCGGCAGCCACAGGATCTCCCGCCAGGTCGCCGGGTCCTTCAGCATCAGCGCACACCGCTTGACCTGCCCGACGAACCCGCCGCGCAGGTCGGCAGGCATCCGGCGGTACGGCGTGAGGATGCGTACGTCCGACCACTTCGCTGCGAGCAGCCGCCGCCGAGCGGTGTAGCCGCGCAGGGCGGTGAGAACGACAGGGGTGGTGAAGAGACCGATCCCGATCGGGATCAGCGCGAGGGAGACCACCGTGATCGTGAACAGGACGACCGAGGCCGTGACCGACATGATCATCAGTGCCAGTCCTCGCACTCCGGCAAGGAAGGCACTGCCTACTTTGGTACCCATCAGTTGGTGTCCAACCCTCTCCTCGACGGCCCGTCCGCCGGGCATGCGCACAGTCTCGTCCGAGCCGCCCGCCAAAGCCATTGGGTCTTACACCCGCGTCGTGGTGTACCTACTACGACCTGTGCCCTGCCCCTACGTCCCCTGGGTCCCGGGTTACAGCATGTGCGGAGCATGACAGACGCCTGGTCGCTCTTACACGCCCTGCGAGCCGCACTCTTCTCGGCAGTGTGTCATGACGATCATCGATCGCCTGAACCAACTACCAGGCCGTAAAGGCCCTCGGCAAGACCGCGGCCGCAGCCGACCGCCGCCGCACCGTCGGGGGTTTGAGTCCACCCCGACGGGGGGCTCAGCCCCATCGGCGGAACTGGCGCGATGCTCGAGAATTGCGCACATGACATTCGATACCTCGTCGCACCGCGTTCTCCGTGACTCCGTCTGGAGCCGCCGGCTCCTCAGCACCGCCGCCCTCGTACTCGTCGCCGGAACGCTCGTCGCAGGTATTGCCCCGGCGAGCGCCGCACCGGACCGCGACAACCCGGTGGATGCCTTGAACCACAGCGCCCAGCCGCTGTCCGACCTGAACGCACTGTGCAGCATGATCGGAAGTGCGCGCGTCGTCGGTCTGGGCGAGGCCAGCCACAGCGCCCATGAGTTCTTTGCGCTCAAGCAGCGCATCTTCCAGCACCTGGTCGCCACCAAGGGGTTCACCACCTTCGCTTTGGAAACCAGCTGGAGCACCGGCCTGCGCCTGGACAACTACGTGGTGAACGGTGTCGGCGACCCGGCGCTGATCATGCGCGAGGAGTTCGTGGGGCAGTACGTCTTCTGGAACACCGACGAGTACCTCAACCTCATCCACTGGATGCGCGACTACAACACCGTCTCCCCTCAACGCGCCAAGCTGCGTTTCGTCGGAAACGACCTCGGATACGCAGGGCCGCAGTCCTTCACCCGGGTCGCCGACTATCTCAGCGCCCACCGACCGGACCTGGCCGACCGTATGAGCGCCCTCTACGCGGGCATCAGGCCGACTGCAGGGACCAGCGCAGGTACGTGGATGAACCAGCAGCTCGCCAAGGACCTGGCGCTGCGCAAGGCCGATATGCAGCGGGCCGACGAGGCTCTTGCCATCCTGCGCGACGAGGGGCAGCCCCACGACGCAAGCCACCGTAGCACCGAGGCCTACGCGTGGGCCCTGCAGAACGCGACTGCCATCGTGCAGAGCTTCACCGGATACGCATTCTCCGACGAGCAGTTCCCCGAGCGGATGCGCTACCGCGACCAGGTGATGGCTGACAACACCGCCTGGTGGCTGGAGCACACGACCGGAAAGACTCTACTCGCCTCGAACAACGGCCATGTCGCCTATACCAGCGACGACCCGGAGATGTTCCCCGTGCCGACAGGCGCGTTCCTGCGCGAGCGGCTCGGCGAGCGCTATGTGAACATAGGCCTGACCTTCAACCAGGGTAGTGTGAACGCACTGCCCGATTTCACTGCGGAACGTCCCAAGACGTACACGGTCGTGCCTGCGCCGCAGGGCCACAACGAGCACACCCTGGACATGGTCCGCTTTCAGGACTACGCCATCGACCTGCGCACCGCCCCTGCCGCAGCCCGCGCGTGGCTCATGACGGCCCGCCCCACCCGTTCCTACGGGCTGTACTGGTCTCCGGAGAGCCCACCGACCAGCCTGGGCCGGTCGTATGACATCCTCGTCCACCTCCACCAGGTCAAGGCCGCTCACCTGCGGTGATATCCACCGTCCAGGGCGGGTGTAGGGCCAGTCGAGGTCCGGTGAAGCCCACCGGGCGCACCGGCCCCTCTTTCCTGGGTGCCCCGCTACGACGCCCGGAGTCAGCTCAGCCTACCCTCCCGTGTCATCGCCCGGCCGCGTTCGCGTACCCCTACGCAGCGCCTGGAGCGACCCTTGGAGATGACGTGCCGCCGCCCAGGCGGTCCGTCAGCGTCTGCAGCCGTCCAGGGAGCTTGTGCCGCTCGATATCCTCGGCCGACAGCGCGGCTAGTGTCACCTCGAGCCGGTCGAGACCGGCCAGTACGGACGTGACCTGTCCGCCGCCGATGTCCGGGCACAACTCGTCGCGAAGGTAGGCGGCCAGTGCCGCCGGGTTGACGTGATCGAAGAAGGGGCGGCCGGGCTCCCGCGCGGCCGGGTTCTTGTGGCCGAGCAGCGCGGCCACATGGGTGCGTACGAGATCCAGCAGCGCCCGGCTCTGCTGGGCGGTCAAAACCGGCTTGGGCGCGTGGGAATTCGACATGGCGATCATTTGCGGTTCGTAACACTTCAGGAGGGGGTGGGCGACAGATCATCTGGATATGCGACCTGTGTCCCGGATAGGAGAGTGATCTTGTTGACCACCAGTGCGGCGCGCCGCGGATTACGCCACACCTCGCTTCGGATCGCGATGCTCGGCGCGCTGATCCTCGCCCCCGCCCTGGCGACGATGCCGGCGTCGGCGCAACCGGGTGACGGCCCGATCACGACGCACTTCGCCCCCATCTCCGATGACTACGACCCCTTCGGCTACGACCCCTTCGGCTACGACCGCGACGGCTACGACCGCGACGGGCGGGACGCCTTCGGGCGCGACCGCGACGGCTACGACCGCGACGGGCGGGACGCCTTCGGGCGCGACCGCGACGGCTACGACCGCGACGGGCGGGACGCCTTCGGGCGCGACCGCGACGGCTACGACCGCGACGGGCGGGACGCCTTCGGGCGCGACCGCGACGGCTACGACCGCGACGGGCGGGACGCCTTTGGGCGCGACCGCGACGGCTACGACCGCGACGGCTATGACCGGTGGGGCCTCAATCGCGAGGGGTACACGTCCCTCGGATGCCACCCCGACGGCAACGACCGGGAGTCGGCAGACCGGGCGGCATGTGACGCTTGGCGGGAGCACTTGGCGCAGCGCTCGGCGACCGGCAGCAGCGGCAGCAGCTGACGCCGAAATACGAACGCCCGCCGACCCGGATTCCCGGGCCGGCGCGCGCCGGATCTCCGGTAATGTCAGGGCGAGCATGGCTTCGGCGGGGTCGCCGAGTCCCCTTTTGCGGCGAGGGTTTTCGAGACAGCCAGCCAGGCCAGGGCGAGCATGGACAGGGTGATATGGGCCTACCAGGCCCGATCGCTGCAGACCTGGTGGTGATCCAGCCCGGCCTCACCCTTGGCCTGCTGAAACGCTTCCTCCACGTGCCATTCGTGCCCTTCTTCAAGAAACCCGTATCGTCGGCTACCACGACCGCGGCCGGGTCACCCAGATGCTCGACCACATACGCCCGCACATCGTCGCGGACCCCGTCGATGTCCCGGTCGGCCTTGCGCAGCAACCGCCGCGTCCCGTCCGGACCCCACCTCACCAGCACGTTCGGCCTGCGTCCAGCCGTTCTTACGCTCCAAACCCGACAGCAGGCCCGACACTCCCGCGCCCGACCCCGAGGCTCGGACCGGGTGAACCGGCCACCGATCCGGGACATCAACGAATCCAACTTCTTGGCGAGAGTTGCTTTGGTGGCGAACTCCACGCTCTCGCGCGCGGTCTCATCAACGCCCCGCAACCCGCGCGATCACATCATCCAGCCCCGCTACCCACGCTGCCTTGGGCATATTCCTGTTCCCTTCTTGGGCGATTCACTCTGCGGCCGTGGCGATTTCGGACACGCCCAGCGGCTGGTAGACGTCGACCTCGAATCGGCCCTCGGCACGGCGTGGCCGATCGGAGTGCGTCGAGCTGCGAAACGCCGCCGCCATCGGGACATGAAAAGGCCCCCGACTTGCTGATACCAAGTCGGGGGCCTCGTGGAGCTGCCGGGAATCGAACCCGGATCAAGCCTCTGACAGGGACGGCAATCCGGGTTCTACCTGCGAAAACACATCTGTAAGTCACGGTGAATCCCCCTCTTTCCCGGCGGATCATGCCCAAAATGTGCCCACATCGAACCGGTCACGCGGGAACGACTCCTACCCGTTGGGCCAGTCCGGCGAGCGCTACAGACTGGCGCCGAGCCAGTTCGCGAACCCGAGCAGACCATCGGACTGGCGACGTTGGGTGGCAGCGATGCCGTACACCGTTTCACGCACAGATGGGTGCAGCCGAGTCTGCTGCGGTGCGGCAGCGCGGGCCTTGTTCAGCGCGGCCAACGCCCGATCCGGCTTGCCGCTCATGAGCCACGCGCGGGCGTTGTCCTGCCAGTGATGCGCGATCCGGGTCGGCGGGGCGTCCCCGCCGTAGGTGAGGCCGGTTCCGTCGATAGCCGCCCGGTTCGGGTCGCCTGCCTCGAGTTCTACCGCGTGCGAGTGGATTTCGACGTTCAGCGGCCCGAACGCGGTCATGTAGAGGTCGGTCTCCCCGGTGCGCGCGGCCAGCTCCCGCGCGGCATCGATATGGCCGACAGCGCTGGAGTAGTCGAGCTGGCGGGCATCGTTGATCGCCCCGGCGAGATGCGAGTACCCGGCCAGGACCATGCCCGCGCGGGTGTCGTCGGCCGCGCCGATCGCCTTCTCGATCAGCTGGGCCGCGACCTCGGACTCACCGTAGTGGGTCAAGATTCGGGCGCGGGCCAGTGCGGCGAACGCCCCGTGATTCGGGTCGTCTCCGTCAGATGCGTAGCTGTCGGCGAGGTCGAGCGCGGGCAACGCCAACATGAGGTGCCCAGTACGGCGAGCCGACCACTCGGCGAGGATGTAGGCCGACGCAAGCAGCGAATAGGCATGAGCCTGTTCGTCACCGCGGAATTCGCGCACCGCGCCGTGCAAGCAGCGGATGACGCCCGGCAGTACCTGGATGGTCTGGCGAGTGCGATCGCTGCGGTAATGATCCTGTGCGGCAGCAAGGTCTGCCTCGAGTTGCGCCAGCTCGCCCGGTTCCTCGGCGCGCGCGTACCGGCCTTCGGCCAGCAGGACGGACAGGCCGTTCACCGCGTCGGCAAGGGGCTTACCGTCATTGAACGGTGCGCCGGTCAACTGCTCGGGTGTGATGCGTAGGGCGCGCGCGACTGCGGACACGAACCCGGGCGAAGCAGGTTCGCGGCCCTGTTCGACTGCCTTGACCATGCTCAGGCTGTACGCGGCGCGGGTAGCCAACTGGCGTTGATTCAGACCGGCGATCTTCCGTTCCGACGCTATTGCCTGGCCTACATGCGTGCCCATGTGTTCGAGCGTACGTGCAGGCGTCCGCCCCTGTCGCGCGCTGACACTGTCCTTTCGCTGTCCCCCGGCCCTCTTGCACGGGGCGACTCTGAATCCCAGGCCCCGCCGCCGGGATGTGCCGCACTCTTCCCGGTTTCCTCGGCGGCGGGCGCATACCAACGGACTGAAGGGGTGTAGTCGAGTGGAACCGGTCGCTCTCGGATGGATCGACTACGACAGCAGTGCCGCACCGCAGTGGGAGGCTGCGCAAGTGCAGCGCCTCGCGCGGCGGCTCGGGTATCGGTTGGTGTGGCCTGAGCGGCCCGCGCTGCTGGCGTTGGCCGATCAGATACGCAACGCCAGGGCTGACGCGGTGATCCTGCCCGCACCCGGTCACGTCGGCGCGCTCGCGTTGGACGGGCTCATGCACGTCGCCGATATCGAAACCGTCTTTCCGCGTATGTCGTTCGCGCGCTGGCTGTTCGCCGCGGATGCGCAGTGAGCGGGTGGAACCTGGCCGGGCTCGCCGTGGCGGGTGGTTTGCCGTTGCTGGTGCTCGTGGCGGCGATCTGGTGGCCCACCGACAAGGGCGACGAGTAACTATCCGTCGCCCTTGTCGGTGGCTCGTGCGGGGCTAGGCGCTCACGGTGGCGATCTTCACGATGCCGAGCGGCTGGCGCACGTCGACCTCGAATCGGCCTTCGACACGGGCGCGAAACTGGTTCTTGGCGAAATCGTCACCGACGTTTTCCGACCATGAGGTGTCGATACCAGCCCCATCGGTCGAGAGCCCGACCGCGGACAAGTCGAGCAGCAGGCCGGTTGTCGTGGGCACTAGGAAAAAGGCTCCTCACCTGTATGCCAGGTGAGGAGCCTCGAGTGGAGCTGCCGGGAATCGAACCCGGGTCCTCCGCCGAATCTTCAGGGCTTCTCCGTGTGCAGTCCGCTGTGCCTCTGCTCGGATCTCCGGGTCCCGCGAACCAGCCCAGATGACGATCCCAGTCGCTGTTCGATGTCCCGTCCTACTCCGCGACCGAGTACAACGGTGAGCCCTCTAGCTGATGCCGGCACCGGAGCCGAGGGCATACCCCGGGCCGACAGAGACGCTCTGCTGATCAGGCAGCGAGAGCGTACTCGCGCTGATGAGAATCGGCGCTTAATTGGTTGCAGCGACGCTTACGGTGGTCTCTTGCCTGCACCGACACGCTTCCCCTAAATCAACGTACGCAGTCGAAACCGTTCAGCCCCGCGCGTCCCGGCACCTTGCCGGGCTGCTCATAGTAACACCGCTCGCACACCGGATCATCCCTATTTTCGGGTGCCCGCTACCGGACACGATCGGTGGCAACGTCTCGGGATGCACGGGTATTGCGCCGGTCAGCGCATACCCTTGATCCGGCGTCCGAGTTCGCGGGTGACCTCTCGCTCAGCAGTGCGGCGGGCCAGGTCCTGACGCTTGTCATAGTCCTGTTTACCTTTGGCGAGCGCCAACTCGATCTTGACCTTGCCGTCGGAGAAGTACATCGACAGTGGAACCAGTGTTTGATTGCCCTCCCGCGACTTTCCGACCAACCGCTCGATCTCCCGCTTGTGCAACAGCAGCTTGCGTACCCGGCGCGGCGAGTGATTGGTCCAGGTCCCGTGGCTGAACTCGGGAATATGCAGCCCGCGTAGCCAGACCTCACCGTTGTCCACAGTCGCGAATGCATCCACCAGCGAGGCCTTACCCTCACGCAGGCTCTTCACCTCCGTGCCGACCAATGCGATTCCGGCCTCGTAGGTGTCCAAGATCGTGTAATTGTGCCGTGCCCGGCGGTTGGTCGCGACGACCTTACGCCCTTTCTCCTTCATGTCCCCTTCTCGATTCCACCCGCCCCGCGGGGCGGCCGACCTACTGGTATCAACCGCTCTCGGTTCCACATTCGTCCCATCCGTACTGCCTTCTCGGCAACCGGCCGCGCAATCGGCCGAATCGATCGGTACGCACGCCATCATCGCGAACCGGGAGCGCTCGACAAGCTTACGGACTCGCGCGGACAGACCCGCGCTAGGCGCCTCGATGGAGCACGACATAGAGCACGAAGACAGCACAGAACGTCACGATGAGCACCACGGTCGACATCCGGGGTGCGCCGACGCGTGCCGAGAGCGTGCGGCGGCGCAACCATAGACCGTCTACCGAAGGATCGGTCTTGCTCCGGAGGTTCGGTGGAGCGTCGGGCGCCTCTCCACCCGGCGAATCGGAATCGAGATCGTCCTCCTCGCCGGGACCCTCACCACCAGCCATGCCCAGCACGGTAGCCGACGTGGGAGCGGAGCGCCGTGCGTGGAACCCGACGTCAGCCGAGGCGACGCGCGAAGGCCTCCGTAGAGGTGCCGTTTGCCAGATCCACCGTGTGAACCCGCAGGTCGACTGCATTCGCGGTCAGGTCGAGCACCATGAACCCGAGTTCGTGGTAGTTCTCGTACAGCGCGGTGTTGCTCGCATCCTCGGTGTTGCGCGCCTCGGAGCCGACCGTCTTCGCGGCCGCGCCGGACACGATCTGCCTGGTGCCCTTGGACGCCGTGGTCGGTTCGAGTACCTGCAGGCTGTGGTCGTGCCCCGACAGAATGAACTGGCACCTCCCCGCTACGTGGTCCTCGATGAAGCTCTTCACGTGCACACCGTTGATCGGCGCGATCGGCACGCCGTCGTAGTGACCGGCGTCCCCATGCGGACCATTGCTCGAGTACGGGTGGTGGGTGCAGGCGATCTTCCAGGTAGCTGTGGATTCGGCCAGGGCGCGGTCCAACCAGGCGCGCTGCTCGTTCATGAATTGTCCGTCGGCGGCCCAGTAGGGCGAGAAAATCGGCGGTAGGTAGGCGGCCAGCGGATTGACGTCCAGGACGAAGAATTCGACCACCGGGTTCTGTTCGGGAACCCGGACCGAGTAGTAGCGGCTCGGCATCCACCAACGCCGCGAGCGCGCGTGGTATTCCACCTCGGCGTTGCCGCGCAACAACCAGCCGCCGTCACCCGGGAAAATGGCACTGTTGTCGTGATTGCCGAGCACCATCAGCCAGGGGAAATCCAGCCCCTCGTTAGGGTTTTCGAACTTGTCGGCGAACTGTCCGTCAGCGGCGTCGTGCGGACCGTTTTCATAGATGTTGTCGCCCAAGCCCAACGCCAGTGAAATCGGCTCGCGGCTGTGGAATGTGCGCATGGCGTCGGCCACTGCCCACTGCGTGCGGGTGCCCGTGCCCGCATCTCCGGTCACCAGCACTCGAACCCGACCCTCGTCCGGGAAGGAGAACTTCGCGACACCGTCCGCAACCGGAACCGCCTGCGCCGGGGTGCGGCCGACCAAGGTCGCTCCGGCCGCCAGCGCGGCCGCGCCGACCACGAACTCACGGCGCCCGATCGTGTCGCTGTCACTCACCATGTCCTCCACAGTCGTGTGCGGCCCCAGTCGGCGACCGCCCCCGCCCACCGGTGCACGGTAGCGGATCACATCTCGGCGAGCACCTCGAGTACCGGTTGCCCGTATTTCGCGAGCTTGTTCTCGCCGACTCCGCTGACCTCCCCGAGTTGGGCCATGCTCACGGGTTTGCGCGCCGCGATCTCGCGCAGAGTCGCGTCGTGGAAGACGATGTAGGCGGGTACGCCCTGCTCTTTGGCGGTGGCCGCGCGCCATTCGCGCAGCTTCTCGAACACTGGCAGGTCGGCCGAAGCCAGATCGGGCGCCGTTGGTTTGCCCATGGGCGCGGTACGGGAGCGCTTGGACGCACGTTCCGGTTCCCGGCGCAACGGCACCCGACGGCCATCGAACAGCACCTCGGCGCTGGCGTCGGTCAGCGTCAGCACGCCGTAGTCACCGCGGACGGCCAACAAACCGCTGGCCAGCAGTTGCCGAACCACCCCACGCCACTCGGTATCGCTCAGATCGTTGCCGACGCCGAACACCGTGAGCTCGTGATGGTCGTGTTGCAGTACCTTCGGGTTCTGCTTGCCACGCAGAATGTCCACGATGTGACCGGCGCCGAAACTCTGGCCGCGTTCGCGATCGAGCCGAAGCACGGCCGACAGCATCTTCTGCGCAGCCACCGTGCCGTCCCAGGACTCCGGCGGTGACAGGCAGGTATCGCAGTTGCCGCAGGGTGGGCCGGACTCCGCGAAGTAGGCCAGTAGTCCGGTCCGACGGCAACTCACCGTCTCGCACAGTGCGAGCATCGCGTCCAGATGGAGCTGGAGTCGACGGCGATGCGCGGCGTCGCCGTCGGACATGTCGATCAGCTTGCGTTGCTGCACCACGTCACTGAGCCCGTAGACCATCCACGCGGTGGCCGGCGCCCCGTCCCTGCCCGCTCGACCGGTTTCCTGGTAGTAGCCCTCGACGGACTTGGGGAGATCGAGATGGGCGACGAAGCGCACATCCGGCTTGTCGATACCCATGCCGAACGCGATGGTTGCCACGACGATCAGCCCGTCTTCCCGCAGAAACCGCGATTGGTGAGCCGCTCGGGTGCGATTGTCCAAACCCGCGTGGTAGGGCACCGCGGTGATACCGTTCTCGGTGAGGAAGGCGGCGGTCTTCTCCACCGAGTTGCGCGAGAGGCAGTAGACGATGCCGGCATCGTCGGGATGTTCGGTGCGGATGAATTCCAGCAGTTGCCGCTCGGGCCGGTTCTTCGGCTCGATTCGGTATTGGATGTTGGGTCGGTCGAAGCTCGACACGAAGCGGCGGGCCGAATCGAGACCCAGGCGCTGGATGATGTCGTCTCGGGTCTTCTCCGTCGCGGTGGCGGTCAATGCGATGCGCGGAATGTGCGGCCACTGCTCGTGCAACAAGGAAAGCCCCAGGTAGTCGGGCCGGAAATCGTGCCCCCACTGCGAGACGCAGTGCGCTTCGTCGATCGCGAACAGCGCGACCTCGCCCCGCTCCAGCAACCGCATGGTCGACTCCATACGTAGCCGCTCGGGAGCCAGATACAACAGGTCGAGTTCACCGGCGACGAATTGCGCCTCCACGGTCCGTCGCTCGTCGGGATACTGGGTCGAGTTGAGAAAGCCCGCGCGCACACCGAGATCGTTGAGCGCGTCCACCTGGTCTTGCATCAAAGCGATCAGGGGCGAGATCACCACTCCGACGCCAGGCCGCACCAAGGCAGGAATCTGGTAGCACAGCGACTTGCCACCGCCGGTCGGCATGAGTACCAGCGCGTCGCCGCCATCGATCACGTGCTCGACGATCGCGCTCTGGTCGCCCCGGAAGCTGCTGTAACCGAAAACACGGCGTAGGACCTGTTGCGCCGCACTCGTTTCGGCGCCCTCCCCCGATGTACGGCCGGTCCCCACAGTCGCGAAATCATCGGAGGCTGACACCCGGACCATCCTAAACGTGCCCGAGCAAGGGTGCAGTCACCGCGATGCGGCGTTCGCGCTGCTCACGATTGCGTTCCACACATGTGGACACCTTGATGTGAGGTCGGTCACGCCTCACGCCCGACTCGTCGAGCGTGGATCAGCTGCGCAGCCGACGCACCACCTCGTCATGGAGCAGCCCGTTGGTGGCGAGCGCATCTCCCCCATGGGGACCGGGTGTACCGTCCAAGGCGGAGAAACGGCCACCGGCTTCCCGGACCAGGATGTCGAGCGGGGCCAGGTCCCACAGCGACACTTCCGGTTCGGCGGCGATGTCGACGGCGCCCTCGGCGAGTAGGCAGTAGCTGAAGAAATCACCATAGCCGCGCACCCGCCACACATCGTCGGTGAGCGCAACGAACCGATCGCGCAGGCCGCGTTCGCGCCAGCCCGACAGACTGGAGAACGCCAGGCTGGCCGAGCCCAGTTCGCCGACTGCGGAGACCGAAATCGTGGCGGCGGGTCGCGTATCGACGCGCGCCCACGCCCCGGCACCGGCAGCAGCCCACCACCGCCGGACCAATGCCGGCGCGCTCACCACACCGACCACCGGTTGCCCGTCCACCAGCAATGCGACCAGCGTCGCCCAGATCGGTACACCGCGCACGAAATTCTTGGTGCCGTCGATCGGGTCGAGGACCCATTGCCGACCACGGAATTCGGCAGCCCCCCCGAATTCCTCACCGAGAACCGAGTCGTCCGGCCTGACGTCGGCCAACACGCGCCGAATCGCCTGCTCCACCGCTAGATCGGCATCCGATACCGGCGTGAGATCCGGCTTCGCTTCGACCGTCAAGTCCAGCGCCCCGAATCGAGCCCGGGTGATGGCGTCGGCCACATCGGCCAGGTGCAGCCCGAGTTCGAGGTCGGAGGAGTACGCAGACGCGGAATACGGAGACTCAGCCACACTGCGCACCCTATCGGCAGCACCGACGGGTCCACCGGCATCCCCGATCGGGGGCGGCCGGAGGCCGCGACGCGCGGGAGAGCACCGCCCGCAACGCCACGGCCCACCCGTCGCTCACCCCACCGGCTGCGGTGACCTGGCAGCCGCCAATGCGCTTGCCCACCAGTGCAACTGATCGAGCATCGCTGTCGCCGCGGCCGCGGGTCCGTCGGGTTCGTGCAAGCGACCCTCGGCATCGAAGAGTTCGAAGAAGCGGGGAAACGATACGTAGTTGCGCACCGTGTGCGCATTGAGTTCGTTGAAGATCTGCCGCAAGTGCTCGATGGCCAGCAGACCACCGCTGGCGCCGCTGTAGCCGACGAAGCCGATCGTCTTCGCGTCCCACTGCGAGAAGTGCCAGTCGATCGCCGCCTTCAGTGACGCGGGAATGCTGCGGTTGTAATCGGGGGTGACGATGACGTATGCGTCGGCCACAGCGAGCCGTCGAGTGAGCTCGGCCATACTGGCAGGGCGCTGCATATTCGGGTCGAGCGCAGGAGGCGTGGACGGCAATTCCAGAGGCAGCGGCACCTCGGCCAGATCGATGACGTCCACCTCGAACGACCTGTGTCGTCGCGCCTGCTCGGCGAACCATGCACTCACGACGGGGCCGAAACGTCCCTCCCGGACGCTGGCGATGATCACCGCGAGCTGCAAAGTGGTGCTGGACATGTGATACCTCCTCGGAATACCCCCTGACCCGGACGGGTCACGGTCCAACCACTGTGCTGCCTACCGTCCCATACATGTAGGCCGTGGCGAGGGTGGTAGCAGCAGGGACACCCTGTTACCGCCTCGACTTGCTAGGTTCCACAGGTGAGCGACAACGAGCTCGGATTGTTCCTGCGCACCCGCCGCGAGGCGGTGACACCCGCCCAGGTCGGCCTGCCGACCGGCCCGCGACGCCGCACTCCCGGTCTGCGCCGAGCCGAACTGGCGATGCTGGCCGGTGTGAGCGTGGAGTATGTGACCCGCCTCGAGCAGGGGCGCGACCGCCGCCCCTCCCCGGCGGTGCTGTCCGCTCTGGCGGACGCATTGCAGCTGAGTCCCGCCGAGCGCGTCCACCTGGCCGTGCTGAGCAAATGGGCACACGGCGGGGCCAATTGCCTGGGAAACGCACAGCCGCTACGCGAGGTTCGGCCCACGGTCCGTGCGATCCTGGATCACCTCGAACCAGCGCCAGCAGTCGTGATCAACCACGTGACCGAGGTGCTCGCCTACACCGACGGCTACCGCCGCCTCATGGCGCCCGCGGGCCTGTTCGCCGGACCCGATACGCCGGCCGATCTGGCGCGCTTCGTGTTCTGCCACCCCGAAGCCCCCACCTTCTACATGGACTGGGAATTCGTCGCCGACCAGATGGTCGCTCGACTGAAGGACGGCCCCTTCCGAGCCGACGCCCACATCGCGGCGCTCGCAGACGAACTGACCGTGTGTGTCGGCGCCGCGTTCGACCAGCGTTTGGACACCGTGCCCAGTCTGGCCGCAGCATCCGGGATCACCCGGCTGGCTCACCCCGAGGCCGGTCCGCTGCGCTTGGCCTACGAAGTGTTCGACCTGTCCGTCGACGACGGCCAGCAGCTCATCGTTCACCTCCCGGCAGACGACGCGACCGCCGCGGCGCTGGACACACTCGCCGGCCGCCGCTCCGGCTCCCTGCGCGCGGTCCCGAGCTGACCACGCACTCCTGTGCCGAGCCCATTCCGGGGCCGCTAGGCTTGACTATCGTGCATCCTGACGTTTCCGCTGATCTCGCCGAACTCGAGGCAACCCTGAAGACGGTCGAATCGGTCCTCGACATCGACGAGCTGCGTCGCCGTATCGACGAGCTCGAGCACCGAGCCGCGGACCCGGACCTGTGGAACGACCAGGATCACGCGCAGCGCGTCACCAGCGAGCTCTCCCACATCCAAGGCGAGCTGCGGCGGATCGAAGAGCTCCGCCAGCGGCTCGACGACCTGCCGGTACTCTACGAACTCGCAGAGGAAGAAGACGGAGAGGCCAAGCTCACAGCGCTCGCCGAGGCCGATGCGGAGCGCGCCGCGCTACACGGTGACGTGGAGGCGATGGAGGTCCGCACACTGCTGTCGGGTGAATACGACAAGCGTGACGCCTTGGTGAACATTCGCTCCGGCGCGGGTGGCGTGGATGCTGCCGACTGGGCCGAGATGCTGATGCGGATGTACATCCGCTGGGCGGATCGGCACAAGTATCCGGTCGAGATCTACGACACCTCCTATGCCGAAGAAGCAGGCATCAAGAGCACAACCTTCGCGGTGAAGACGCCCTACGCCTACGGCACATTGTCGATCGAGATGGGTACGCATCGCCTGGTGCGGATCAGCCCATTCGACAACCAAGGACGCCGCCAGACCTCGTTCGCCGAGGTCGAGGTGCTGCCGGTGGTCGAGACCACCGACCATATCGAGGTCCCCGAATCCGATATCCGCGTCGACGTCTACCGGTCGTCGGGACCTGGTGGCCAAAGTGTCAACACCACCGATTCCGCGGTGCGCATCACCCACCTACCGACCGGCATCGTGGTCACCTGCCAGAACGAGAAATCCCAGCTGCAGAACAAGATTTCGGCCATGCGGGTGCTGCAGGCAAAGCTGTTGGAACGCAAGCGGCAGCAGGAGCGCGCCGAGATGGACGCGCTGAAGACCAACGAGGGCGCGTCGTGGGGCAATCAGATGCGCTCCTACGTCCTGCACCCGTATCAGATGGTGAAGGACCTGCGGACCAACCACGAGGTCAACAACCCGTCCGCGGTCCTCGACGGCGACATCGACGGGTTCATCGAGTCCGGCATCCGCTGGCGCATGTCCACACTTCCGCAATAGCCGCGCCGCCTCGGCCACGCCGGACACACCCGTATCCGGGGCCGACTCGTATTCTGATCGACGCCTCCCCTGGAGTCATACGACGGCGAAGCCATCCTCCAAGTACGCAGTCGCACGCTGAGCCCGAGCCCGGCGAGCTGCCGCCACGCGGCGACCCAACGCACCCGGAAGGCGCTTTGCAGCCTCTCCGTCATCAGACCATGCCCAGCATCGAAGCTCTTGCGCCCGAAGAGTTATCTCCGCCGTCCGGTCGACGCTCAGCAATCCGCCGTCGTAGATCAGCTTCACCCCATCGCTGGGATAGCGACCGGGGGGAACCCAGTCCACCACGAGGAGTCGCCCGATGGGCACCACAAGGTCCAGCTCCTCCCGGATCTCCCGGACAGCCGCAGCATAGGGAGACTCACCAGCCTCCACAACGCCGCCCGGCAGTTCCCAATGATCCTTGTATGTCGGCTCTACCAGCAACACCCGGTCCAACTCATCGACGAACAGCGCCCCAGCCCCCATTCGCTTACCAGGCAGCTGGGCAACGAATTCGGCTTGCTCGGAGTCCATTCGACAGACACTATCGGCGATGGGGCGAGGAGGTCTGTTTCAAGCGTCGAACGGGTTCGGAAGCTTCCGCTGATAGGTGCGTTGCGGAGTCACGGTGATGACATCAGCGAGTTCGACCAGCTCATAGGGAACGTGTGAGTCGAAGTGCCAGAGGCTGGGCACAACCACGGCAGCAGCTTCGACAGCCCAGACTGCGTTCATCAAGCGTATGACCGGAGCATCGGTGCGTGGCCCGAACACGATTGTCTTCGCCAGGTCGTAGCCGAGCCTTTTGGCGAGGCTGCGGATCTGGATTTCGTGCCAGTCCTGAGAGATGCCGGAAATGTCGCGGCGCAGGTAGCCCAGAGCGGTAGGTTTTACTGGCATGGCCGCTTGCCCGTCATTGGGGTCTCCAATTCTCCGCCACGGTCGGTGGTACCACGAGTTCTGCCACCAGGTGGACAAGCATTTGCACTGTGCCACGGTCTGGTATCCATGTAGCCAGCTTCTCGCCCATGGCAAGCCGCGCAGAAGTTGCCCATGTCGAGCATGTTTGTGCGCCAAACCGCCAGGAAATCGAGTCATGGCGAATTCCATGACTGTTCCAATTCTTGAATGTCTTCACGCTGATATCGGTCGATGTGGCCATGTTGCTGAGGTCGGATATCCTGCAGGGCATGGCAATTGGCGCCGGTGAGCTCACAAACAATTTGTATCGCTCCTTGTGTGAGATAGTCGGAAGGCTCGATATTCAGAATATTTTCAGCGGCGTATCATGTCGATGCTGTTCCGTTCTCTCTCAGAACATCTGTGCCTCAACAGGTTTCTTCCATGTCTCATATGCAGTAGATTGGTACATGCTGATCATTGAACGATCGAAGACAGGGGCGTGATGAGCACGGTTCTGAAGGCACTGTTGCAACAGCGACACCTGCAGACGGTCTCAGCATTCAACAAGGAGTACGACCGGCTCGCGCGACGGGTGGATCCCGACCTCGTCGGCTGCGGACCGAAGAAAGCGCAGTTCTACAGATGGCTTTCGGGGACCATCACCGGACTTCCTTATCCTCATCACTGCCAGATTCTTCAGGCGATGTTCCCCGATCGCTCGGTACAAGAACTCTTCGCACCACACACGGGGTCTATCGAAGACCTAGGAAGCGAACCTCGTCTCCAGGCGCAAGCGGGACACCCAACTTGCTCCCATCGAACAGCCGATGTCGAAGCTGTCTATACTGATAGAACAATTTTCGTTCATGCGATGCCACCACAAGCTATGTTCAGCAGTGCGCGATCGATAGATCTAGTCGGTATCTCACTCAATATCTTGTGCCAGCAGTATTCAGACAAAGATATTTTTAGACTTCTGAAGTCTGGTACTGCGATTCGCTGCCTGTTTCTTGATCCAGCAGGTGGGAGCATCGAGCACCGTGAGCAAGAAGAGGGACATCCACCCGGGACATTATCGAGCCTCACCGAACTCAACATCCGTGCGCTTCAACGTGTTCAGCGCCAGGCAATGCTCGAGACGACTGGATCGATTCAAATTCGAATTTATGACGAGCCGGTTCGTTTCAACGTTACGATTGTAGACGACCAGCTCTGCGTGATGCAGCCTTATCTTCCACGAGCACGCGGGGTCGAGTCGCCTGCCTTCGTAGCCCGAAGGTCCTCGAACGAAGGTATCTTCAACACATTCAAAAGCGTTTTCGACAGCATGTGGGCAAGCGGAATAGAGGCGGACCAGTGAGCGCAACCAGCAAGTTCCTGACCATCGCGCGGAATGCCGTCGCGGAAGGTGCAGATCTGTTGACCAACTCGGACGTCGGCCACATCCACGAAAAGATTGAACGCGACTTCGTTACCGAATTGGACCTACGTATCCAGGATACGATGCAGCAGCGCCTGATGACGGAGACACCGACGATACGCTTCCTGGGGGAGGAGACTTCGGGATCTCTGTTCGACGACCGAGGCACAGGGAACGTATGGACTCTCGACCCGATCGATGGAACCTCCAACGTCATTCACGGTCTGCCCTTCTGCGGTGTCTCGCTAGCCTTGGTGCGCGACGGAACGCCGATCGTTGGGGTGATTTCCGCTCCCTTTCTAGGACTCGAGTACTACGCGGAAGAGCACGGAGGAGCATTCTGCAATGAGTCACCGATCCGAGCCGGGAAGGCAGAATCCCTTCGCGGCGCGGTCATCTCACTCGGAGACTACGCCGTCGGCCCCGACTCAGCGCGTCGGAACCGGCAACGATTCGCCATCACCGAAGCAATCGTGAACAGGGCCGAGCGAGTGCGGATGTTCGGTTCTGCGGCACTGGATCTGGCATGGGTTGCCGAAGGAAGAACGGACGGCTGCGTAATCATGTCGAACAAACAATGGGACGTGGCAGCTGGCGTGCTGATCGCACGCGAGGGCGGAGCGACTGTGACCGACTCCGATGGAAGCCCTCACTCGCAGCACTCGCAGCATACAGTGGCAGCGAATCCGACTATCGCAAACGAGCTGGTGCGCCTCATTGCCGATACGTGACATGGCTTCATCCCCTGCGGCGGCGTGGGGCTTTCGGAAATGACTTTGGTTGGATGCTCTCCGGGTATCGAAACCGGCATCGATAGAAGAACTATTGCCCCGTGGAGGCAACATTTGGGAGGAAGCGCACGATGCGTCGACATGACTACGAAGGTGATCCGAACGCACCGACGCCCAACAGCTTGGTGCCTGCGGCGTCCGTGGTCGTAGTGAACGACCGAGGCCAAGTGTTGTTGCAGCGCCGAGTCGACAACGGCATGTGGGCTCTTCCCGGTGGAAGGATGGAACTCGGCGAATCGCTTGCCGGTTGCGGTATCCGTGAAACCAAGGAAGAGACCGGTGTCGACATCGTCATCACCGGGATAGTCGGAACGTACACCAATCCGGGACACGTCTTCGCGTACGATGATGGTGAAGTGCGGCAAGAGTTCTCGATTTGCCTTCTGGGCAGGCCGACAGGTGGAGAACTCGCCGTATCGGATGAATCCCACGAAGTAGCTTGGTTCGATCCACGAGAGGTTGATTCGCTGCCGATGGTGGAGGGTATCCGCCGTCGTGTGAACGACTGGCGATCGGGACAGTATCCAGTCGTCCGATAGACGGACTATTCATGGCCGCATCTGTAACAGGCGATGCAGCATGGACAAAAGCGATAAGCGCTCGGAGACAACCTCAACGATCACCTGCTTCTGAGCGGGTGAACTACGCTTGGCCGAGATCCGCCAAAAGTTCGACCAGTGCGGCTACATTGCAGCATCACGCCGAACAACGCGCCCGCAGTCAAGAAACGCCTTGCACGCACAGCTCGCACTGTGCTCGTGTCGTTGCCATGACAGATACTGCCGACAGTGCCGAGCTGGTCGATGACAATCGACGACACTGGGACGAACGTGTTCCAATCCATGCTGCAAGCTCGTTCTATGACCTCGACGTCTTCCGCGCCGGTGACGATGGTCTCGACCGATTCCAGCTCGACGAGGTCGGAGATGTCGACGGCCTCGACCTGGTCCACCTGCAATGCCACATCGGTCTGGACACACTGTCTTGGGCGCGCCACGGGGCGCGCGTCAGCGGCGTGGACTTCTCCGCGGCAGCCATCGACGCTGCCTCGGGTCTCGCTGAGGAGATCGGCATCGCACACAAGACACGCTTCGTCACCGCGGATGTCTACGATGCCGCGAAAGCGGAATTGCTGCGTCCCGGCGGGCGGCTCTACCTGGTCGAATTCCATCCGATCACAGACACTCTCGATGACGCCACGGGGGCCGCAGTGGTGGAGGACTATTTTGCTCGTGGGCCACGTACCTACCACTCGCCGGGCACCTACGCCGATTGGGAAACCACGACTACGCACAACTCCGCCACCGAATGGCACCACACTGTCGGTGACGTCGTCAGCACGATCGCGGCCGCCGGGCTGCGCATCGAGTTCCTCCACGAGCACGACACGATCCCATTCCAGCGCTATCGCGCTCTGGTCACCGACGGGAGTAACTTTCGCTATCCCGACCGAACCCCCCGTATGCCGCTGATGTACTCCCTTGCCGCCACCACTCGAATGAAGCCGGCAACGGGCCCCGCAGACGCAGAAGATTCTTCGAAGATTCGACTTCGGACGCGACAGTCAGCAGTTGAACGGGAAGCATGACTTCGGCGGGGCAATCGGCTGCTCGGGCGCGAGAGTCGACGACACCACGACGGTGTCGGCCGGCCTCTCCGGAGATCCCATGTGGGTAATGGTCAGCACCACCAGCACGAGAACCGGGATGCCCACGAGCGCGCCGAGGCCCCATAGGATCGGCATCGGCGACGCGCTGCGGTATCCGTGAAAGTACGGTGACCGGTAACGCCCTGGCCGTTGAGGTGCGCGCCGGTCGGTGAATCGGACCGACCCCCTCACGTAACTCCCGCCTATCCGCCCCCTGCGCGAATGCCCCCGCACGGCTTCATACCCCATGACATCAGTATGGCGCGAGGAACCGACACGACCAGTGAACTATGCGTTCGGATCTTCTGATCCGCACCGGTGGTGCGGACAACCGTGCGCCCCCGATGGCGGGGTCTGGCGGGCGCACGGCATCGAGGAGGTGAGGTTGCTACGTGTGTTTCCCCACTACGCGCCCACGGTGCAAAAGGTGTGTCGGCATTTCGTTCTGGATCAACGGAGCCACCGTCAGGCGACAAAGATCATCAGGCCGTCCTGGTGACGTTGCGATCTGATTCGAAACTATCGCTCCGTTCCTTGCCGATTCCCCACGCCAGCCTGCCGTCGCGTTTGAACTTCGTCCTGGCGGGATTCCCTTCGGCTATCTCGTTGTGCAGATCGCTCAGCCGGTAGGCTACAGACCAAAGCGTGTCGAAATTTTCCCCTCTCCCGTACTGGCACATGAACCCTCTTTTTCCACTCAGAATGTCTTTCACAGAGTCCAAATCGAAACCGATGTCGCCCAGGGAACTCTGGATGGTGGCGAATCGTTCTTCGGACCTGTGCCAGTTTTCTTCGGGGTTTGCGTGTTCACCGAACATCGCATCGATAGTGAAATGATTGGTTGCAATGACGGAACTTCCGCCTCTCGTGACCTCGACTCGGTTCGCGCTGCACTCGACGACGGCCAGGTCTCCATTCTGATCCGCCAGAACGATATTCTGGCACGAAGATATCGGGACAGCCCGGATGAAGTCGATCGCTTCGGATGTGGTGCGGCACTCCTCCAGGATGGCCCGGACCAGGAACCCTGCATTCAGCCCCGGCTTCACCGACTTGGGCATCATGAAGGTCATACCAGCCGCCAGGCCGTGCTCGTTCAGGCCGTCTTCCAGCAAGATCATGGAAGTCGAATGCCCGATGAATACGTTCCTGCCGGTGGGTCTGTACAGCACACTTTCCGAGGTCGCCTTGAGCTCGGGAAACATGTCGCTGTTTCTACCGAAATATACTTCTCCACCCATGTTGACAGCGAAGCAGCTGCAACCGTGGATATCTCCGGAGCAGTATGTCGACAACAGCCAGGACGCCACCCTCGCGTATTCGATTTTCAATCCATCCGCGAGCCCTCTGACCTCCCGCATGATATCGGGAATGATCCCCTCTGCGATCCCGAGAGAAGCCTCCCCGAATTCGATCTGCTGATCCGACAACCGGATCACACCCCCCAGAGGGACACCCTTGCTTTCGAGGAGACTTCCGTACCGAAACCCCATATCATAGTGATCCCCAGCCAGTCTCGGATGATACATCTACCGACAACCTCCATTTTCTATTGGTCCAGAACACAGGCACAGTCATCGAGCCGCCCGGTCAGAATGCACACCGTAATTCATAAAATGGCCATTTTCAAGTGGGAAATATTTTATTTCGCACGACTATGGCGAGCCCGGCGCGTCATGAACCGCAACAGTCAGCGAGCCCATGGTGGCAGAGCCACCACTGAGCGTCGGGCCTGGAGTGTTGTCGTTGGTACTCCAGGCCCAGCAGGATCGGGACGGCATCGAAGCCTGAGGTTCGGATGATCGGGATCAGGTCGGCCAGATCACGCCATCTCGTGGGGAGCCGGCACTCTTCGTCGTGATGCGCGCACATCGCGGCGAGTTTGCCGGTGATCGGGTCAGCCGGGGTAGCACGCACGTTCCGGCAAGGATCGGACATCGGGAATCTCGATGGTCGGTGTCGGCGCGAAGCGACCGATCTGCTGTTTCATTCGGTCAGCGGCCAAACGTGGCGTTGGGGACACTGCCTCGGCAACGTGATCGGTGACCGGTCGGCGCGCGGCTGATGCGCCGACCGGTCGGCCCTTCGTTGGTCCAGGACAGGGGTCAATCGATGACGGCAGTGGCTTCGACCTCGACCATGATGTCCGGTTCGCCGAGCGCTGCCACGCCGAGCATGGTGATGGGTTTGACTGGATCGACGCCGAGTTGGGCAGCAGCCCTGGCCACACCCTCGCCGAAGAGCGGATACTTGTCCTCGCTCCAGTCGACGACGTAGATGGTCAGTTTCGCGATGTCATCGAATGAGCCACCGATCTCGGTGAGAGCGCGGCCGATGTTCACGTAGGCCTGCTCGACCTGAGCGGCGAAATCGCCCTGGCCGACAGGCTTTCCGTCGGCGTCCCGTGCTACCTGTCCGGCCAGAAAGACCAGCTTCGAGCCCTGAGCTATCGACAGCTGACGGTAGACCTCAGGTTTTGGCAGGCATTCGGGGTTGACGAGCTGCACGACCATGAAGGGTCCCTCCTTCGTTGGGCGCGGCCATCGCGCCGCACGACCCGACATAGCAACTGCCCAGCATCTGCGCGTTGCAGCTGCCCCATCTCCCGACTCGCGTCCGATTCACTCAATGTGTCTGGTAACCAACCGTATTGATCTGCTTGGAGTAGTCCGCTATCGACGTCGAGGAGTCGCGACTCGTCCGATTTGGTAGCCCGCGCGTAACGCACCGCGATCGCCTTCGTCGCAACCTGGAGTCGACCAGGTAGTCAGCTCCGAATCGGCGAGGCGCTCGATGATCCTGACCTCTCCCTCAATGCTGCGTTCCTCAAAAATTACGTATCTTCTTGTTGGTCCGGATGTAGTGGGGTGGGTCCTGCGAAGGTTCCGGTCGCGAGGGCTGGGCGATCGTACTCCGCTGGGTCCCGTCTCGCCCCGCACTTTCGGCCCCTCAGCGGGTCGATCGATGTGCGCCGGATCGAGGCGCCCCTGGAATATACGCGAGGTCCGGACTCTACCGGCGACATCCATGTCATCTCAGCCACAACAGATCCTCCGCTGGTTACGCGGTGCTGGAACGAGCGATAGCATTTCGGTCGAATCTTTCACAGCCGTATACGAATCGCGCATCCGGTCATCGGAAATCAGGGTGCGCTATCCTCTCTGGTCTCGTGGCCGACTCGGGCGAACAACTCACTCACGGTCCGGAGATAGTCCCGAAGCTCGGGCGGCTGGAGAACTTCGAAATCGGCGCCGACCGATGCCAGCACCAGTGTCGGCCACTCCATGGAGTCCACCTCCATCCGCAGCAGGCACGAGTGATCATCGAGTGTTTCGACGCGGCCCCACGGTACGACGGCTTCTTCCACCGCGGTGGTTGTCGCCGACACCCGGACCACGACCTGGTATCGCGGTGGTGTGCGGGCGGCGCGCCCGTGGACGAGGGCGGCCGCATCGCCTCCGGGCAGTTCACGTGGATGGAACTCGATGCCCGTGATCTGCGGGTCGGACAGCCGGTCGACCCGGAACGAACGCCAATCACGACGATCGGCGTCCCAGGCGACGAGATACCAACGCCGCCCATGCAAGACGAGGCGGTGCGGCTCGACCAGTCGCGTCGTGCGTGCGCCGTCTGCTGCGGTGTAGCCGAACCGCAACCGCTCGTCGTCGCGGCAGGCCTGCGCGATCGTCGTGAGGGTGAACGTGTCGATCGTGGGACCGCGATCGACCACGACCGGCACCGTGTAGGTCTGTAGCGCTTCGACACGCCTGCGCAGCCTCGGCGGCATCACCTTGACCAGCTTGGTCAGCGCCTGAACTGATGTCTCCTCGATACCGTCCACGACACCCGTGGCGGCGGCGCGCAGCCCAACGACGATCGCCACCGCTTCCTCGTCGCTGAGCAGCAAGGGAGGCATGGCGCTACCGGGCCGCAATTGATATCCACCCGCGACGCCCGGGTTCGCGGCTACCTGATATCCCAAGTCGCGCAGGCGGTCGATATCGCGTCGCAGGGTACGCTCACTCACTTCCAGTCGTGCGGCCAGCGCGACTCCGGGCCAGAACCGGTTGGTCTGCAACAGGGACAGCAACCGCAGCATCCGCGCACTGGTATTCACCATGATTCAGGGTTCCCCTAATTGCGGACATAGAGTGACCGGAATTAGACCTAGCCTAGCTGGCATGGAAGGCATGCTGATCAGAGCGCGTGGATTGGCCAAACGCTTCACCATGAAGAAGCACACCGTGGAGGCGGTGCGGTCCCTCGATCTGAATGTCGAAGTTGGCGCCATGGTCGCCCTCCGGGGACAGCGCTGGCAAGAGCACGACGATCCGGATGCTCACCACGCTTCTGCCACCGAGTTCAGGCACAGCCGAGGTGGCTGGCTACGACGTAAGAACCCAGCAGCGGGGTGTGCGCAGACACATCGGCTATATCGGCCGAGGCAATGGCGGACGACGCGGGACTCGAAGTGGCCGGACTCGAAGTCGGCACACCCACTCTCGACGACGTCTTTCTCAATCTGACCGGCAGGTCACTGCGCGAGGGCGGCGGCCCCGAGGCAGTCACCGCTGCGACACAAAGCCAGATGATTCATCTCGATCAGTAAGGAGAAATGATGGACAACCCCGCGATTCCCGCACATGCGAAGGAGATACTGCTGGTGTCCCGGCCGGAGGGCGCCATGACGCTGGAGCAGTTCAAAGAGGTCGAAGTGCGGGTGAACGAGCCTACCGACGGCGAGATCCTTGTCCGCAACGAATGGATGCTGTTGTCGGTGGTCCTGCGCGAGTTGATGGGGGCAGAGCCCAATCCCGACCTGCCGATGCCGTCCTACGAAATCGGCGAGCCGCCCTGGACCCCGACGGTCGGGACGGTCGTCCGCTCCAAGAGCCCCGACTACGCGGTGGGAGATCTCGTCTACCACACCTGCGGCTTCCGGGAGTACGCCATCTGCAGCACTACCGGCTGGGGTCTGGCCAAGCTCGACCGGGACGCGCTGCCCGGCTCCGCCTACCACCTGTTCCGGGCTCCCGGAATGACCGCTTGGCGCGGAATGGTCTCCATCGCCAACGTGGGCAAAGGCGACACCGTCTTCGTGGCCGGCGCGACATCCGGTGTCGGTTCGCTGGCCGGGCAGATCGCCAAGTGCCGCGGTGCCGCCAAGGTCATCGGGAGCACGGGCAGCAAGGACAAGATCCCCTATCTGGTCGACGACCTCGGCTTCGACGGGGCTTTCGACTACCACGACGGGCCCATCGCCGAACGTCTCGCGGAACTGGCCCCCGACGGCATCGACGTATTCTTCGACAACGTCGGAGGTGAACAGTTCGAGGCTGCCCTGTCGGTGGCGGCGTCCAAAGCACGCTTTGCGCTCTGCGGCGCGCTGTCCGGCGAGTATCCGACATTGGACATCGAAACCGTGGTTCTCAAGGATGTGACGATCCGGGGGTTCATCACCGACTACAACTCGAACGATCTCGATGAATACAACATGAACTTCAACGCCTGGGTGCGAGACGGAGTTTTCACGTTCGCACCGACGATCATCGAGGGGGGCATCACCGCCGTTCCGCAGGCACTCGTGGACCAGATCGATCGAAAGTCCCAGGGCGTGCCGCTCGTCAAGCTCAGCTGAGCGACGGCGGCTCAGCGTCGATTCTCCTTCGAGCACTGCGCTAGTTACGTTCCAGCACTGCGCTGATCAAGGGAACCGGCAAATCCGGCCACCGCAGCAGCCACCACCCGGCAGTCCCGTCCCTGCAGTGATTCGCGTGCTGGTCGGTAATACGGGCGGTGGCCGATCGCGGTCGTCGGCGTCAGACGGTGGCGAGCGCAGTACGCAGGGTCGCGATCGCCTGGCTGATGGCAGCCTGCGCGGCCTGGGTCTCACGCAGGGCGTTGAGCATGACGAAATCGTGGATGACGCCCTGGTAGCGAACAGCCGTGACGGGCACCCCCGCAGCACGCAGCTTGTCGGCGTAGGCCTCGCCCTCGTCACACAGGACATCGGCCTCAGCGGTGATGACCAGCGCTGGAGGCAGGCCGGTGAGCTGTTCGGTGGTGGCGCGCAGGGGCGAAGCGGTGATCTGAGCGCGCTCGGACTCGTCGGTGGTGTACTGGTCCCAGAACCAGAACATTGCGTCGCGACGCAAGAAGTACCCCTCCGCGAACCGGTGATAGGAGGGGGTATCGAATGCGGCGTCGGTAACCGGATAGAACAGCACCTGCTGACGCAGTTCGAGCCCGCCGCGTTCCTTGGCCATCAAAGTGAGCGCGGCACTCATGTTGCCGCCGACGGAGTCGCCCGCGACCGCGATTCGGGTGGCGTCGAGACCTTTGGTGGCGCCGTCGGTGACGATCCAGCGAGCCACGGTCCAGTTCTGCTCGATGGCGACCGGATAGCGGTGCTCCGGGGAGCGGTCGTATTCGGGAAAGACGACGGCCGCGCTGGTCCCGACGGCGAGTTCACGGACGAGGCGGTCATGGGTGTGCGCATTGCCGAATACCCAACCCGCGCCGTGGATGTAGATGATGACCGGTAGGGCGCCAGTGGCGCCTGCTGGGCGGACGATCCGGGCGCGGACCTCGCCAGTGGGGCCGCCGGGGACGGTCACCCACTCCTCGTCCACTTCCGGCTTGGCGATCTCGCCGGACTGTACCTCGTCGACCGCGGCGCGACCTTCGGCCGGCGGGATCTGGAAGAGGTACGGCGGCTCGGCGGTGGCCTCGGCGAAGGCTGCCGCGGCAGGTTCCAGCACCGGCCCGGCGGTCGTCTCGATCATGTAGAGCTCCTCGGAAAGGTATTCGGGGCGCCGAAGGCAGATGGCCCACGACGGTTGTCATGTCCCTTGTCGGTCAGAAGGCACAGTGGTCAGCGGGTGCGGTCGCGACCCAGGCCTGATCCGCCTGCCACTGGCCGCTGGCTTACACCTCGGCCGAGAGGCGATCTCTACCGGCCTCCACCGCACGGCGGGTGTCCTCGGCAACGAGGTCGGCGTTGATCGCTGCCGCAGCAGTTGCACCAGCGGCAGCCGATGCGAGCACGTTCGCGGACGGGTCGGTGAGATTGCCTGCGGCCCACACGCCCGGTACCGAGGTGAGGCCGGTCTTGTCCGCTGTGATGTAGGCGCCGACCCCCATCGGATGTTCGGTGGCTTCCAGACCGAGCGAATCCAAGACCTCCGCGCGCGGGACAGCGAGGGGCGCGAGGACGAGCGCCTGCAGTGGGATCGACTCACCGCTGCGCAGCCGGACCCCGCTGAGGCGATCGTCGTCGACCTCCACACCGGTCACCTCGCCGGGCACGACCCTGATCCCTCGTGCGGCCAGCTGTTCGGCCTGCTCCGGATCGGGGTGGGGGCCGATGTGCGGTAGATAGATGAGCCGGTCGGTCCACTGGCGAAACAGCAAGGCTTGGTGCACGCTCATCGGGCTGATGCCCAGAACACCGATCGGCTGGTCGCGAACCTCCCAACCGTGGCAGTAGGGGCAATGCAACACGTCGCGCCCCCACCGCTGTCGCAGACCCGGAATGGCTGGCAGTTCGTCGGTGATCCCGGTGGTGACCAGCAACCGCCGCGCCCCCACGGTCCAACCGGTCTCGAGTTCCACGGCGAATCCGCCTTCGGACTCCGTCCGGTCGGGTCCCGCGCCGTCGCGCGCTGCAGATCGTGCACGACCGGCTATGACCTGCACGCCGTAGCGAGCCACCTCCTGCCGTCCCATCTCCAACAGCTGGCCGGGCGGAAGGCCCTCACGAGAGAGGAAGCCATGCATGTGGGCCGCTGGCGCGTTGCGGGGCTCGCCGCCATCGATCACCACTACCGATCGCCGAGCACGTCCGAGGGTGAGCGCCGCGCTGAGGCCCGCTGCACCGCCACCGACGATCACCACGTCGTACAGATCACCATTGCCGGGTTGGGGTCGTTGAGTCATTGTGATCACCTCCGCGGCCACGATGCTTCGCTGTCGCCGTTTTGACAAAGTTCTTTGCCAGATCCGCAAAGTGTGGGCACAGTGGACCCATGAGCGATGAGTTGGACCCCGTGCTCGCCGCGTTCGGACCACGGCTGCGTGAGCTACGCCGCCACCGGGGCTCGACCCTGACCGCACTCTCGCAGACCACCGACATTCCGATCAGCACCTTGTCTCGATTGGAATCCGGGCACCGCAAACCGAGCCTGGAGCACCTGTTGTCCCTGGCCAAGGCCTACCAGATGCCGCTGGACGAACTCGTGGGCGCCTCGACTCGTCTCGACCCCCGGGTGTATCCGCAACCGATCACTCGCAACGGCAAGACCTTCGTTCCGCTCACCCGCAAACCTGGTGGGTTGCAGACCTTCAAGCAGATACTCCACGCCGGCCAGGCCGATCGCGAACCCGATCCCCGCTCACACGAGGGGTACCACTGGCTGTATGTCCTGAGTGGACGACTACGCCTCGTGCTCGGTGACCAAGACCTGGTCCTCACCACCGGCGAGGTCGCCGAGTTCGATACCCGACTTCCCCACTGGTTCGGCAACGCCGACGCCCGAGCAGTCGAATTCCTGACCATCCTCGGCCCCCAGGGCGAACGCTTTCACATCAAGGCTCGCTACCGCCCCGATGCCCCCAGCCCGTGAACGGATGAGTCATCGGGACGACTACGTATGTGAGCGGCACTGCCCGGCTGGGTGACCGGCAGCCGGACTTCACCGATCGGACTCGTCGGTACCCCGAGTTCGTCTCTGCTGCCCAGCTGTGCTGGCATCCTGGCCGGCCCGATCGCGATCCGGATGGGTGTCGCGCGCGGGATCGGTCGAGCTTCGACGCACGTGAAGGACGCCGCGGTCGGTGTCGAGGGACCACGGTGACCCGTCGGCGCTGTGGGTGAGTCGCGTTGTCTGCAGTCGGTGCTGCTCCTCGACCGCATGCCTGGTGGATGGCGTGATCAGTTCTTGTGCGGCGTTGAACAATCCTGCGCCGCCGCTTCCTCCACCCGCACGGCGCCAGTTGATCCAACCACGCTTCTCCGCCCGCACGGCCACCCGATCGAGCGCCACGAAAAAGACGACGATGCCAGCCATACCCCATAGAAAGCTCATAGCTTCTCCCTCCCTGCCGACCCCATGCACTCATTGTTCGGTCCACCATCTCCAGTGCGGATTTCCGCCTCCTCCACCGGTTCGGCCGGGCAATATCGCCAGGAGTCCGCGCAACACCTGTCATCCTGGCGATAGCGCACGGAGCCGTTAGGCTCATGGGGCTATGAGATCGCAGAGCCTCGACACCCACACCTCATGGGTAACTGTCGTTTTCGGTTGTGACATGATCCGCCTACGGATTCGAGAGTAGGCGAGTTGGATGGATGTCACCGAAGTGCAGGTGATCACTTCCACTGGTTTCACCACGTGGCTGCGCGGTCCGGGCCTGGAAATCGTGCTACTCGTCCTCGGCGCGGTGCTGTTCAGTCGGTTCACCACATTCGTGCGAGACCGGGTCACCCGCAAGATCGACGCCGGATTCCGCAGCAGTGACGCGCTGGTGCGGACCGAGGCGGCCAAACACCGCCACGCGCTGGCCCAGGTGATCACCGGAGTGGTGCTGGCCATTGTCTACGTGCTGATCACCATGGAGGTGTTGCGCCGGCTCGGGTTCGCCGTCACCGGGTTGATCGCGCCTGCTGCGGTGCTCGGCGCTGCACTCGGCTTCGGCGCCCAACGCATCGTGCAGGACATTCTGGCCGGGTTCTTCTTGATCACCGAGCGGCAGTACGGATTCGGGGACGTGGTCCGGATCGCGGTGGCCGGCGCTGCAGGAAACGCCGAGGGCACAGTCGAAGACGTCACTTTACGGATCACCACCTTGCGCAATGCGGATGGCGAGGTGATCACCGTACCCAACGGGCAGATCGTCAAAGTCACCAATCTGTCGAAGGATTGGGCTCGTGCCGCGATCGACGTTCCGGTGTCGGCCGGTGCCGACATCACCAGCGTCAACGAGATCTTGCACGAAGTCGGCAGAAAGGCCTACCAAGATGCTCGCCTCGAGCCGTTGCTGCTCGACGAGCCCACCGTGATGGGCGTGGAAGATCTCGCCGTCGACCAGATGAACATCCGTATGGTCGCCCGCACCCTGCCCGGCAAACAGTTCGAAGTCGGGCGTGAACTTCGCGTCCGAGTAGCCGCCGCATTGCGGCAGGAGGGTATCAGTGCGGCCACGTAGATCTACGGCGATTCTGATGGCAACCTGGGGCGCGACGTTCGTGTTGTACGCCTTCGTCAAGCCGGACACGACAGTGCGCGGGCCGGCCGCCACCCTGGTCAACGCAATTCCCGCCGTGACGGCCGAGTCGTCGCCGCAGTAGCGACCCGCCCGCTGCGCCCACGCCCGGGTGTACAGCGCGCAGGCCATCCGCGGCAGCGCTGGCCATATACGATCGCTGGCTACACTGGCACCCCGTGATCACCATGCGGAACGTGACCAAGTCGTATCCGACCTCGGCGCGACCCGCGCTGGAGGACATCACCGTCGATGTGGGCAAGGGCGAGTTCGTCTTCGTCATCGGACCATCCGGCTCGGGCAAGTCGACCTTCATGCGGCTGCTCCTCAAAGAGGAGGTGCCGACCGCCGGCGAGATCACCGTTGCCGACTTCCAGGTGGATCGGCTACCCAGCCGCAAGGTACCCAAGCTACGGCAGCGTATCGGGTGCGTCTTCCAGGACTTCCGGCTGCTGCGACAGAAAACGGTGTACCAGAATGTCGCATTCGCGCTGGAGGTGATCGGCAAGCGGCGTCAGTTCATCGACCGCACCGTCCCGGAAGTGCTCGACATGGTGGGTCTCGGCGGTAAGGCCGATCGGCTGCCGACCGAATTGTCCGGCGGTGAACAGCAGCGCGTGGCCATCGCCCGAGCGTCGGTGAACCGGCCGTTGGTGCTCCTGGCCGACGAACCGACCGGCAACCTCGATCCGGATACCAGCGCCGACATCATGCTGCTGTTGGAACGCATCAACCGCATCGGCACCACCGTGGTGATGGCCACCCACGACAATCACATCGTCGACGCGATGCGCAGGCGCGTGGTGGAGCTCGACCACGGCCGTATGGTGCGCGACGAGGCGACCGGCGTCTACGGGGTGGGGCGGTAATGCGCGCGAGTTTCCTGCTCGGTGAGGTCGTCGCGGGACTACGCCGCAACGTCACGATGACGGTCGCGATGATCTTGACCACCGCGGTCTCGCTCACCATGCTGGGTGGCGGACTCCTGGCGGTACGAATCGCGGACAAGACCGAGCAATACTTCCTCGACCGACTCGAGGTCCGGCTGTATTTGACCGAAGAGGTCTCGGCCACCGACCAGGACTGCTCACAGGACCCGTGCCGTGCGCTCATGGCCGACCTGAAGGCGAACGACGGAGTGCAGGCGGTCCAATTCATCAATCGAGACGAGGCGGTCCGAGAAGCCAAGGAAAAGACGTTCAAAGACCAGCCCGAGCTGGCGAAATACGTCAGCGAGACGCCGTTGCCCGCGTCGCTGCGCGTGAAGATGGAAGACGCTCAGTTGTATCCGACGATCTACGCGACCTTCGCCGATCGGCCAGGTGTCGGCGTGGTACGCAACGACAAGGACATCGTCGACCGTCTGGTCAGCTTGTTCGACGGGCTGCGTAATGCGGCCTTCGGATTGGCCGTGCTGCAAGCATTGGCCGCGCTGCTGCTGATCGCGAACATGGTGCAGATCGCGGCCTTCACCCGGCGAACCGAAGTCGGCATCATGCGATTGGTCGGCGCGACCCGCTGGTACACCCAGTTGCCGTTCCTGCTCGAAGCAGTGACCGCGGCATTGGCCGGTTCGGTGCTTGCGGGGCTCGGGCTGCTCGCCGCGCGCCCACTGGTGATCGACCGCGCGCTCGGCGACTTGTTCACCAGCAAGGTCTTCCCCCGCATCACCGGCGAGGACATCGCGATGACCGCGCTGATCATCGCGCCGGTCGGTATTGCGTTCGCTGCCGTCACCGCATATGGGACGCTGCGGTACTACGTTCGCGAGTGACGCTCGAGTGTCGTTTCTCGGCGATGCTGCCTTGTGATCCGTGCTGGCGCCCGCTGCGATACCCCGGCAACCGATCCCCAGCCGGCGCTCGCACGACACGTCGGTCCGTTCGCCGATGTCCGGGTCGAGGTAGCGGAGACCACAGGGCGACGCTGCGCGATCCGATCCGATGCCACGTGTACCGGGCGTGATGTGCCTCGACGCTTTTCTTACTCTGGAGTAAGATAGCTGGCGATCGACCGCACCAACATCCGAGAAATAGGTGATGATGAGTACTCGAGACAGCGCAACGCAGCGACGTCCGGACACGTCCGCTGTCGGGCTGACCCAAACCAAGCGGGACTGGATGGGCGCGGCGATGCGGGTCATGACGACCTTCGCTGGATCCGAACTCGCCGAGAAGTACAACCTGCGCAAGCCGATCGAGCGCGTCACCTATGAGGGCACCAAGACCGGCTTCCGTACGCTCGGCGCCGCGACCCGCGCATTCGCCAAGGTCACCGGCACCGGCGCGCCGAAGCGCCTGGCTCCCGCATCGGCGAACAAGGGCTACTTCGACCTGACGCCGACCGACGAACAGCAGATGATCGTCGAGACGGTGCGGGACTTTGCCGCCGAGATCCTGCGCCCCGCCGCCTACGAGGCCGACAACGCCGCCAAGGCCCCGCTCGACCTGCTCGAACGGGCTGCCGAACTCGGTATCACCCTGATCAACGTTCCCGAAGAACTCGAGGGCGCAGCAACCGAGCGCGGGGCGGTCACCAACTCGTTGGTCGCCGAAGCACTGGCCCACGGCGACATGGGTCTGGCCCTGCCCATCCTGGCGCCCAGCGGGGTCGCGGTCGCTCTGTCGCAATGGGGCAGCGACGCGCAACAGAAGACCTACTTGCCATCCTTCACCGGCGAGAACGTGCCACAGGCCTCGGTGGTGATCAGTGAGCCGCGCGCCCTGTTCGACCCGTTCGCGCTGCAGACGAAAGCAACGCGCTCGCCGAGCGGCTATCGCCTCTCCGGGGTGAAGACCCTGGTGCCCGCGGCGGCCGATGCCGAACTGTTCCTCGTGGCCGCGGAGCTCGACGGACGACCCGCACTGTTCATCGTCGAGTCGGATGCCTCCGGCCTGATCGTCGAAGCCGACCCGAGCATGGGCCTACGCGCTGCGGGTCTGGGCCGACTGATCCTCGACAATGTGGCCGTCGGCGCCGGGGCGATTCTCGGTGACGGCGACGCCGACACCCGCGCCGCGGACTACGCCGACGCCGTGCGGCTGGCACGTCTCGGGTGGGCCTCGCTGGCCGTGGGCACCGGCCAGGCCACGCTGGACTACGTGACCCCGTATGTGAACGAGCGGGAAGCGTTCGGCGAACCCATCTCGCATCGCCAGGCGGTGGCTTTCATGGTCGCCAATATCGCGATCGAACTCGACGGCCTGCGGCTGGTGACCTTGCGTGGCGCCGCTCGCGCAGACCAGGGCTTGTCCTTCGGCCGTGAAGCGGCCTTGGCCCGAAAGCTCGCAACCGACAAAGGCATGCAGATCGGCCTCGACGGCGTCCAACTTCTCGGTGGCCACGGCTTCACCAAGGAACACCCGGTCGAACGCTGGTACCGCGACCTGCGAGCCATCGGCGTCGCCGAAGGCGTCGTGCTCATCTGACCGGCCGTTCTGTATCCAGGAGACACCCCATGATCAATCTCGAACTCCCCAAGAAGCTGCGGACCAGCGCGAACCAGGCGCACCAGGTCGCGCAGGAGATCTTCCGCCCGATTTCGCGCAAGTACGATCTCGCCGAGCACGCCTACCCGGTGGAGCTGGACACGATGGCCGCGATGATCGACGGATTGTCGGACTCCGGCACCCAGCAGATCGGCGGCGCGTCCGGTGGCCGCTCGAGCGACAGCGACAGCCATGCCACCGAGCTGCTCGGAAACTCCAATGGCGGCAATATGTCCGCCCTGATGAATGCCCTGGAAACCTCCTGGGGCGACGTCGGTCTGATGCTGTCGATCCCGTATCAGGGTTTGGGCAACGCGGCCATTGCTGCCGTGTCCACCGACGAGCAGATCGAGCGATTCGGCAAGGTGTGGGCCTCGATGGCGATCACCGAGCCGTCCTTCGGGTCCGATTCCGCCGCCGTGTCCACCACTGCCGTGCTCGATGGTGACGAGTGGGTGCTCAACGGCGAGAAGATCTTCGTCACCGCGGGCCAGCGCTCGACCCACGTGGTGGTGTGGGCAACGGTCGACAAGAACCTCGGTCGTGCAGCGATCAAGTCGTTCGTCGTGCCGCGCGACGCGCCCGGTCTCTCGGTGGCGCGGCTCGAGCACAAGCTCGGGATCAAGGCCTCCGACACGGCCGTGCTGCTGCTGCAGGACTGCCGGATTCCGAAGGACAACATCCTCGGCAGCCCAGAGGTCAATGTGGAGAAGGGTTTTGCCGGGGTCATGCAGACCTTCGACAACACCCGTCCCATGGTCGCCGCGATGGCGGTCGGTGTTGCCCGCGCCGCACTCGAGGAGCTGCGCGCGATCTTGACCGCGGCCGGTATCGAGGTCTCCTACGACACCCCGGCGAACAATCAGCACGCCGCTGCCGCCGAATTCCTCCGGATGGAAGCCGATTACGAGGCCGCATACCTACTCGCTCTGCGCGCGGCATGGATGGCCGACAACAAGAAGCCGAACTCACTCGAAGCGTCCATGGCCAAGGCGAAGGCCGGTCGCACCGGAACCGACGTCACCCTCAAAGCAGTCGAGTTGGCGGGACCCGAGGGGTACTCCCAGCGCGAACTCCTGGAGAAGTGGGGCCGGGACTCGAAGATTCTCGACATCTTCGAAGGCACCCAACAGATCCAGCAACTCATCGTCGCCCGCCGCATCCTCGGCAAGACCAGCGCCGAACTGAAATAGGCAGGTCAGGCACGCAAAACCGGTCTGAGTCGCTTCAGTGACCCGGACCGGTTTCATGCTTCCAGCGAGAGCGTTCGACGGCCGCATCAGCTCTCAGGCCGTCCGCAGGCCGTCATCGGCAGGGAGTTCCCATATGCCGGCGGCATCGTCGACGGCCTGGCGCGCCCGCTCATGACTGGACGGAAGCAGGTGGGTATAGACCCGGAGCGTGAATCCCGGATCGTCGTGACCCAGGTAGTCGGCCAGCTCCTTGACGCTCACCCCGCGCCCGAGCAGCTTGGAGGCGTAGAGATGCCGCATCGCATGCATCCCATCGGACCGATTCCGGTAGGCCAAATCCGCTTTGCCGAATGCCGGTTTCCAGACGATCTTGTTGAACAGGTCACCGCTCAACGCCACACCGTCAGCCTTGACGATCAGCAGGCGAACGGCCACCAGCTCGCCAGTTGCCGAACCCCAAGGCAGAGTGACCGGCCGAGCCGGAAACCGCTTCAAGTGGCCATCGATCACGTCGAGAAGTGTCCGCGATAACGGGGCGTACCTGGTCTTTTCGCGCTTCGGTAGAGCGAACATCAGCGTGCCCTTGACGTACTTCACCTGCCGCCGGACATGCACCGTCATCGCCTCACGGTCGATATCGTCCGGCGAAAGCCCGAGCAACTCGCCCTGCCGAAGACCCAATCCGACACCGATCGGCACAACCACCGAGTACCGATCACCGACCACGGAGACACCGTGGCGAACCAGTGCGACACGCTCATCAGGCCAGATCTCGACCTTGGGGCTCCGACGAACCGGCCGGCGAACCGTTTTCGCGCGGCACGGATTATCCCGGATCAGCCGATCATCAACCGCCGTCTCCAGCACACCGGCCACGATGTCGAACAGCACCGCCTTGTAGTTGTCGGCGTACTTCCGTTCCTCGAGAGCACTGACCCAATCGCGAATGGTCGATGCCGCGATACGGCCGATCGGAAGATCCCCGAACACCGGATAGATGCGCGATTCGAGCCGACCATGCAGCGCCGCCCGTGTAGCCGGGTCGGCCGATTGAGCGCGAACCCAGCTCTCGGCCTGTTGCCGGAAGGTCTTCTTGGACGACTGCGGATCGATGTATTTGCCCTCGCGCTTGTCGGACTCGACCTCTATCAGGAAGTCATCGGCGCGTTTGCGTTGCCGATCCGGAAACGACTTGGACCGCTCCACTCCGGCCGGATCGATGTAGCGCACCCGGTACCGCATCCCACGGCCGTACAGCTCGGTGCGCTCCATCACCGGCTTGCCACGACTGTTCAGGACGAGGGTGTCGTTCTCATCCCGTTTCGGCCGCTGCCAGCGATCCTCGACGTGCCCCATCAGGCCACCTGTGCTTCCGGTTCAGCCCACGCCCGCACCGCCGAGGGGTTGTAGCGCAGGTGCCGGCCCAACTTCCGGACCGGCGGCCCCTCCCCCAGCCACTTCCACTGGTACAACGTCTTCACCGGCACATTCAGGAAGTAGGCGGTTTCCTCGACCGTCCACAGCCGGTTGTCTGGCAAGTCCATTTCGATCTTCCTATTGGTCGAGTCCGGCAATGTAGTCGGCTACGGCCTGCTTCTCATGCCGCCATCAGGCTCGGCGGGTTCTGCTGTGCGCTGGGTGCGATGTGCCCACCTGGCGGTCCTTGCGCGGTGGCGAGGCGGGCGTTGGTGTATTGGGCGCGTTGGGTGATCCGGGCCGAGACCAGCGCCATCACCAGATGCGAGCGTGGAGGCGCGTCCCGGTCACCAGGACCGACCGGGGTGATCCGTAGGTGGGAGGTATCGGGTGGGATGATGCCGATCGCGGCGAGTTCGTTGCGGACGAAGTCCAGGCGTTCGGCCTTGTGGTCAGGGATGGTCTTGCCGCTCCACTTCGTGGAGGACACACACCGTTTACCGGGGACACCGAGCAGGTCCCGGCGATGGTTACGGCCCCGGCAGCGGCCCGGTTGGGTTTTGTCGGTGGCGCCTTTGGGCACGATGCCGTAGCGCAGCCACACCGCACACGTCGGTGAACACGGCGTGCGCTGAAGTTCGGCGTGCAAACGCTCGTAGTGACGGTTGACGCGGGGACTGTCGGAGTCGAGAACTTCAGCGACGGACTTGGTGAGGTACTTGGTCAGATACCCGACCTTGCGATCCATTTCCGGGGTGCCCGCGATGATCTGAATCGGCTTGGATTGACCACCGAACCGCAGCGTGTGCGCAGGCTCGATATCGTCGACAGAATCGATCACCTCCAGCGCGTCATCCCAGTAGGTCAGTGGCTGTCTGGTGTTCGGGTCCACGAACGTGGCGGCGCTGTGGTCCCACACCGGCATCCGGTCGCCGGTGTAGACCTCCCGATCGTGGTGTGGCCACCAGATGTTGCGGTAGGTCGCCGCGGTCACCGCGTACAGCAGCTTCTTCGGGATCGAACCCCGGATCGCGAGGTGGATGTGGGGGGCGCCGCGTTTCTGTGGTTCGACCGAGCCCCAGTACTGCACGTTCCAGCCCACCGCACGCCGCAAGTTCTGCATCCACCGGTCGAACAACGCTTTGACGTGCATGATGTCGCGGGCCGCTCGCGCGTAGTCGTAGGAGTCCGGGTCGCGTGGTGAACCATCCGATACCCACGCCCCGCGCTTGTCCTTACCGCCCTCGAGATCCCAGACCTGGTTGATCCCGCCGTAGGAATCGACGGTCAGGGTGTGGAACGTCGAGGGCCGATATTTGCCGCCTGCGTAGGCGGTGCCGATCGTGGTGCGCGCGACCTTCCTGCGCGGTAGGTCTGGTAGGTCGTCACGGCGCCGGGTCGACTTCGCCCCACGCTTGGGGTTTCGTTCGAGGGCCGGTAGGCGGCCACGAACCCCGAGTTCACGCAGCTCGACATCGAGATCAGCCACCAAATCTTTGATGCCGTCGGCCAGGACGTGATCACCATCGCGGCGGGCATCGTGATACCGACTGAACTGATCGGCCCGCGCCGCCAGCACCTGTTGCTGCGCGTCGGTGACGACCGGTTGCGGTTGTACCGGTTCGTGGTCGGCGCACCAACCCTCTTTGAGCTGGGTCACTCGCACGAACTTGTTCGCCTTCGCGCACGCCGGGCACGTCGAGGCGACAGTGGCCTTGCACGGGGCACCGACGTAGGAGACACGGCCGGTGTTCGGGTCGTGTGCGCGCATCGGCACCACCCGCGCACACACGCCATGCTGCTCGGCGACGGTTTCGGCGATATCCCGAAGATCGGGCATCGCGCGTCGTTCGGCGGCGGTCATCCGCTGCGGGGCCACACCAGCAACCGGAGCGGACGCCGCGGTCTGC
>NZ_AXVD01000017.1 GCF_000482385.1 Nocardia sp. CNY236 | reverse complement strand
CGCCGCTCGAGGAACCGCTTACGCCACTTACCCACCGTCGGAAGCGAAACACGCTCCCGCGCCGCGACATCCGTATTCGACAACCCCTCCGCACACGCCAGCACGATCCTCGACCGCTGCGCCAACGCCTGCGCCGACTTCCGCCGACGCACCCACCCGGTGAGCACCTTCCGCTCCTCCTCGGTCAACACCAACGGCTGTCTCGGACGTCCACGCTCGGCCACAACCACAAGCATCGTCATCCCGGGATCCAGCCGCACGCCGACACGCCGCCTATACAGAAAATAGATAATAAATTCCTGGCGCGGCACACTAGGCGGTGGGCACGGAAGTGTTGGTGTCCGTGGCGGCCCCGGCAGGCGATGGCAGGGTACGGTACCGGTCGTACCAGTCCGTCAGATGATCGGTCTGGCCATGGAGGTAGCCGCATGCAGCGTTTGCGGCGACGTGTAGCAGGTCGCCCGCGAGCTGAATGGTTGCACTTCAGCCTTCGGGGTCCGTCCGGTAGTTCATCCTCAGGTATCCGCGCGCATCTACGGGCTCGACTGCCATTGTCAACGTGGTGACATTAGGGTGAGAGCTCAGCGAGAGCGTGTCATAGAGACTTGCCCACGCGGCAACGATCGAGTAACGGGAAAGCCGACCGTTAAACGACACCGCAGCGGCCGGCGCCGCGAGGGCTGAGCATGGACAAGTCGCGCGGCGCCGCCGAAAATGTTACGGCACAGTCATGATCGGCATCTTGCCTCTGCTACAGATCCGACCTGAACTCCGGCTAGGGTTGTGGCGTAAGCGGATCCGGCGGTTCAGGTCTGGGTTCTGGCACGATACTCTTCGCCGGGAACGTCGGCGATACAACGCTGACAACACCTAAATTGCCGGTTAAGGACGGACTTCGCGTACGGGGAGGGTTGGCGGTGGGTATACCACTACCTGAGCAGCGCAAACTGTTTCAACGGTCCGGCAACATGTGCGCCTTCCCCGGCTGCAGCGTGTCCCTGACAGCCGAAGCTACACCAGTGGATCCGCTGGTGGTGCTCGGTGAGATCGCGCATATCGTCGCCGCCAGTGTCCGGGGACCACGAGGTGACTCGCCGTTGACCCGCGCCGACCGTGACCGCTACGAAAACCTGATCCTGTTGTGCAATCAACACCATCAGCTTATCGATTCCCAACCTAACCGCTGGAGTGTGGACGAACTTCACAACATCAAAGCCGCGCACGAGAACTGGGTGGCCCATCGCCTCGGTAGTGTCGACGGTCCGGCCGAAGCGCAGTACCCGGATCGGTTGCCAATACCCGACAACCTACTACCGAGCACGGACGAACACTCTGCCGTCGCTCTGATCACCAACTGCGACAGTATGGTTCAATCAGAACAGTCGAAGTCTTTGCCGGCACCCGGGATCGAGACCATGGTGGAGACACTCGCCGACCGCGGGTTGCCCATTGTCGCGTCATTGGATCCCTACAGCCTCGGTGCCACGCCATCCCGGTTCGGCAACCACGGAGACTATGGTCTCCGCGATCCCTACGTGCCGAGGACCTTCAACGCCGTCGACGCCCGCGTGGCCCATGCGCTGCACGATCCGCGTATAGTGATCGTGACCGGGCCTTCGAAAGCCGGGAAGACCCGGACCGCATTCGAGGCCATCCGCACTGGGTGCCCCACTGCGGCCCTGGTCGCGCCCGCTCCGAGCATGCTCCACATCCTCGTGTGGCACTCGCGGATCTCGGCAACTAGCGATCCGATAGTAGTCTGGCTCGATGATTTGGACCGGTTCTTGACCCATACCAATGCACTCACCCCGGTCCTGCTTGCACGACTGTTCGCACGCAACGGCCCGACGACGGTGATAGCGACCTTACGCTCGGAGGCCCGTGATCGTCTACGTGGCAACCTCGGCGAATTCCATCGCAACACGCGTCTTGTGCTGGAACGGGCCGTGGTGATAGACCTCGCCGCAACCAGCGACGATCCCGCAGAACAAGACGCCGCGGCGCAGATCTATCCCGATCACGACTTCAGCGTATACGGGCTCGGTGAGCTCCTCGCCGGAGCCCCGGAGATGCTGGCACGGTATGACGATTCCCGCCATACCGATCCGCTGCAGCACGCGGTGATCGACACCGTGATCGACTGGGCCCGCGTAGGCCGCAGAGACCCGATCCCCCAGCCGATGTTGATCGATCTTGCTGCTCAGGCAATCCGTTCGACACGGCCTGATATCGAGTTCACCCATGAGTGCGTGCACCGTGCGCTTGTCGCGGCGCGCAAGCCACCTACCGGCGCCGGCCGGGTCGCTGCACTGATTTCCAGCCACATTGACGACCGTACGCGAGGATACCGGCCCTTCGATTATCTACTGGCTGCCGCCGACGGCCAGGGACGTGCTCCACGACATATTCCGGATACGTTCTGGCAGAAGGTGATTGCGCAGACGGCAAACGAAGTCCTGCTCACGATCGGATTCACTGCCCTGGAGCGGAAAAACTGGCAGGTGGCCTTCCCGATCATCGTGCAGGCCGCTTCGGATGGTGAACCGGAAGCGATGTACGCGTGGGGCGTACTGCTACTGCTCGGAAACCAACTCGACCTCGCCGAGTCGTGGCTGCGTGAGAGCATCACCGCCTGCACCACTCACGCCAGGGCGATGTTTCACCTCGGGGTTGTTCATGATCGACGTGGTAACCGGCCAGAGGCCGAGAGCTGGTACCGAAATGCGGCCGAACTCGGACATGCGGAGGCGATGTGCCGGTTAGCGATTCGCCTCGACGGGCGCCGCCAGAACACCGAGGCCGAAGCCTGGTATCTCAAGGCAGCGCGGGCAGGCGATTCGGTCGCCATGTTCAACCTCGGGGCGCGCTGCCTGCAGCGCGGTGAAACTTCTGCCGCCGACGCGTGGTTCCTTGAGGCCGCGGAGGCCGGTCAGCCGCGCGCGATGTCCAACGTCGCTATCACACTGGAGAAACGCGGCGACATCATCGAGGCCGAGCGCTGGTACCAAAAGGCCGTCGCCGCAGACGATCTCCCCGCTATGAACAACCTTGCTGTGATCCTCGAACGCCGCGGCGAACTCGACACTGCCGAAATCCTGCTCCGTCGAGCATCCGACGCTGGCCATCCCTCTGCCATGATGAACCTCGCCCAGTTACTGGCTGGCCGTGGTGAACTGGCCGAATCAGAAACACCGGAGCTGGCGCGCACCAACATCGAGCTCGCTCGCGAGGCGGGCATCGATCTCGACGCGAGGATCCCCACGATCCAGTTGCGCGCGTTGTCGATCACCTCAGCGAAGGACACCCGATGACCCTCGATACCAACACCATCGCCGACTCCGCGATCCCTCGGCTCCCTCCGGCACCGCGCGCCACACCGTCGCGCACACCGACGTCTTCGTCTTCCTCCAGCCCGCCCATGGCTGACCCCACACGCCCCTCGCCCCGCCCGAATCTCCCGACGACATCGCGCCGAAAGCGCAGGCGCGAGCAGTGGCGCGCGGTCGCGCCGACGCTCTCGCCACCGTGTTCGGGGCCTGCACCGGTCACAACTACTACCGCGGGCGATCTTGGCGGTCGGGAACGCCAGGTCGGCGAGGTGGTCGGTGGTCAGGACCCGGTGCTCGTACACCATGCGCAGGATCCAGCGGTCGCGCCCGGTCAGCGCACGCACCACCGAACTCTTCTCCAGGCTGGTGGTAGGTGACCAGGCCGGGCCGGGGCACGGGCATCGGCTTGCCGGTCGGGACGGGAAATCATCAGTACGGGAGCCTTTCTCAAGTCGGCGGGCGCGGCGGTGATGGTGGTGCCGCTGACGGGTGCGGCGATGATGTGCTGGAGGTAGAGCAGATCGGCGGCCTGCGACCCTGTTCCTGACCATTGCCGGTGCCCGCTATCACCGTAAACACCTGCGCCAGGCGCAGGCTTCGATTCGACAGCTGGTGCTGCGACGCCGGTGTCCGAGGATCCTCGCGGCGCGGTGACCGCCTCGGCCTCGACCGAGGAGTTGAAGACGATCGGGACCCTGCTGGTGCTGGACGCGACCTGGCGGCGCGTGTCGAGCCCGGCCGATCGGCGGCCCCGGATGATCACCGTGGACGAGGCGTGGCTGCTCATGCGCCAACCCGCCGCCGCCGAATTCCTGTTCCGGGCCGCGAAAAGTTTCCGCAAACACTGGGCCGGACTCACCATCGCCACCCAGGACAGCGCCGATGTTCTGTCCACCGAACTCGGGCGCGCGATCGTCTCCAACGCCGCCACCCAGATCCTGCTGCGCCAAGCCCCGCAAGCCATCAACGAAGTCGCCGCCGCGTTCCGCCTCTCCGAAGGCGAACAACAATTCCTGCTCTCCGCGGCGCGCGGCAGCGGCCTACTCGCAGTCGGGGGCACCGACCGAGCAGTGTTCGCGTCACTGGCCTCACCCACCGAGAACACGCTCATCACCACCGACCCCTGCGAACTCGCCACCACCGGCGACACCGACATCCACCTCGACCGGGTGCCGCCACCGGCCCCACTCACCGAACCCGACCCCGGCCAGACCGCCACGGCAATCGTAAGTCTCGGCGATGACGACTTCGACGCCGAGGGAGGCGACGAGGCAATTCTCGACAGGCGGGTGGCATGAGACCGGCTCCACACCATCCACCGCAGGAGAGCGCGTGCGGGGCGGCCCGTCGCGCATCCGACCCGGCACCGGACACCGATCACCGACCACGCCGCCCCGAACACGCGCCTACGGCCCGATGACGGTGCGATCGGGCCACCGGGCGCCACAACACCGAAAGCCGTTGCGCTACAGCGTGACACGAGTCACCAGTAAACATTCCCCAGCAACACCCGCACGCTGGCCCCGGCAATCGGGGGTCGGCTTGACGACGGCCGGTGTGGGGAGCGTTCATGGACCCGCACTATCGAAAACCGAACTGTCGGACAGAACATGACAACCCTGCAACCGTCTCGAAGGACCAGCATGGATTACCCTCCAGCACAGCCACATTCGAACAGTGTACGAGACACGACTGAGACCAGCACTGCGGAACCGCCTGCCGAAAGGCAACTCAGGATCGCGGTACCCGCCAACGCACCCACGCTGTCGCCGTCCGCCGCTGCGCGGCTGCTGCGTCCCATTCGAAATGTTGCCCTCGAGTCCGACCGGTTCGCCGATCCGGAAACCGAATACGACGAGTATGGGAGCCGAGCAGCCTGATGAAGCGTTTTGCATTCCTAGGACGAGTGTCCACCGAAGATCAGCAGGACCCCGAGACATCACTCAACTGGCAAATCGCCCGAGCCCGGGCGTTGACCGAACGCCACGGCGAAATAGTCATCGAGTTCTTCGATGTGGGGCAGGCGCGTTCGATTCCCTGGAAACGCCGCCCCCGAGCCGCCGAACTGCTCGAGTTGCTCAAACAGCCCGACCGGGGATTCGACGCGGTCGTGATCGGGGAACCGCAACGCGCCTTCTACGGCAACCAGTTCTCCCTGACCTTCCCGATATTCACGCACTACGGCGTCGAACTGTGGGTGCCCGATGTCGGTGGTCCGATCGATCCCGAATCTGAAGCACACGACCTGATCATGTCCGTGTTCGGCGGTATGTCCAAAGGCAAGCGGAGCCGGATCAAGATCCGAGTCCGAGCGGCGATGGCCGCCCAAGCGCAGGTCGAGGGCCGCTATCTAGTCGAACACACACTCACCCAACTCGAAGCCGCCCAACCCGACGCGATGGCGACACCGAACCTGCTGCAACGCTCGATCACCGAATGTGACCGCAAACTCGCCAAACACCGCGCCGCCCTGGAAGCCGGGGCCGACCCCGCAATGATCGCCGCGTGGAGCAGCGACGTCTACCGCGAACGAGCCGCCCTCATCGCTCAACTCACCGCCGCCACACATCACACCCGCCCACCCCAACGCATGAGCCGTGATGGAATCCGTCAACTGGTCGACGCCCTGGGCGGGCTGTTGGCGATCCTGCGCGTCGCGGACCCCGGCGACAAACTCGAGGTGTATCGGGAACTCGGACTCAAACTGAACTACAACCACGAAACCGAGGAAGTCACGGCGTACGCCAACCCGCAACCGCAGGTTGGCGTACTGTCTGTGTCCGGAGGGGGACTTGAACCCCCACGCCCGATAAAGGGCACTAGCACCTCAAGCTAGCGCGTCTGCCATTCCGCCACCCGGACCGGTGTGCCCAGCAAGGTTATCGGATCGGTCCGTGGTGACCAAATCGCGCACCGGTCCGGTGATCGGGTGCTGCCCGGAGTGGTGATCGCCGGCGCGGTGGTGCGGGCGGGTCGACCGCGCGGCGGCGGGATGCCGGGGAACTCACTGCGGAGGTGGTAGGAAAGGGAACGTGTCCGCAACTGGTGAACAAGTCGACCCCAACAGAAGCTCGCGTGCGGTGTCGGAAGTGGTGGAGTTGGTCAGCACGCTGATCCGCTTCGACACCTCCAATACCGGCGACCCGGCCACGACCCAAGGAGAGAGTGAGTGTGCGCACTGGGTGGCCGACCAACTCCATGAGGCGGGTTTCGTCACCGAGTACGTGGAGTCGGGCATACCCGGCCGCGGCAATGTCTTCGCCCGGCTGGCCGGCGCCGATCCCGATCGCGGGGCCTTGATGATCCACGGACATTTGGATGTCGTTCCGGCTGAGGCTGCCGATTGGAGTGTGCACCCGTTTTCCGGCGCCGTGCGCGAGGGCTACGTGTGGGGGCGCGGCGCGGTCGATATGAAGGGCATGGTGGGGATGATGCTGGCGGTGGCTCGCCAGTTCAAGCTCGAGGGCACGGTGCCGCCGCGTGACCTGGTGTTCGCCTTCATCGCCGACGAGGAGGCCGGCGGCACCTGGGGGTCGCATTGGCTGGTGGACAACCGCCCGGAGCTGTTCGACGGCGTCACCGAGGCGGTGGGGGAGGTCGGGGGATTTTCCTTGACCGTGCCGCGGCGTGACGGCAGCGAACGTCGACTGTATCTGGTGCAGACGGCCGAGAAGAACCTCAGCTGGATGCGGCTGCGCGCCAAGGCCCGCGCTGGGCATGGCTCGTTCCTGCACGAAGAGAATGCGGTCACGTTGCTCGCCGATGCGGTCGCGCGGCTGGGCAAACACACCTTTCCGCTGGTGCTGTCGGATTCGGTGGCGGAGTTCCTGGCCGCGGTCGCCGAGGAGACCGGCCTGCAGTTCGACCCGACCCAGCCCGATATCGAAGGCCAATTGGCGAAACTGGGCACCATTTCACGCATCGTCGGGGCGACACTGCGCGACACCGCGAACCCGACCATGCTGAAAGCGGGGTACAAGGCCAATGTGATCCCGCAGACCGCGGAGGCGGTGGTGGACTGCCGGGTGCTGCCCGGGCGGCAGGAGGCATTCGAACGTGAAGTGGACGAACTGATCGGCCCCGATGTCGAGCGCGAATGGATCGTCAAGCACGACTCCTATGCCACGACGTTCGACGGGGACCTGGTCGAGGCGATGAACACCGCCGTGCTGGCGCATGATCCGCAGGCGCGCACCGTGCCGTTCATGTTGTCGGGTGGCACGGACGCCAAAGCCTTCGCCCGGTTGGGTATTCGCTGCTTCGGGTTCGCGCCGCTGCAGCTGCCCGCGGAGTTGGATTTCTCGGCCCTGTTCCACGGTGTCGATGAACGCGTGCCGGTGGCGAGCCTCGAATTCGGCACGCGGGTCCTGGAACACTTCCTGTTGCACAGCTGAACCGACCCGGAAAAGAGGTTTCATGACCGACAACCCCTACGACGCGCTTCCGCAGGTGCCGTCGTTCACCCTCACCTCCACCGACCTCACTCATGGTGAGCCGCTGAGCAGCGCTCAGGTCAGCGGTGTACTCGGCGCGGGCGGCAAGGACATTTCACCGCAGCTGACCTGGTCGGGTTTTCCTGCGCAGACCAAGAGCTTCGCGGTCACGGTGTTCGACCCCGACGCCCCCACCGCGTCGGGGTTCTGGCACTGGGTGGTGGCCGATATCCCGGCGAGTGTGACCTCGCTGCCCAGCGGGGCGGGCAGCGGCGACAGTGGCGACCTTCCGGCCGGGGCGATCACGCTACGTAACGACGCCGGGGCCCACCGCTACCTCGGCGCCGCCCCGCCTCCCGGTCACGGCCCGCACCGCTACTTCGTCGTGGTGCACGCGGTGGACGTGGAGAGCGTGGGAGTCGACGACACCGCCACGCCGGCGTATCTGGGGTTCACTCTGTTCTCTCATGCGCTGGCCCGGGCCACCCTGATCGGCACCTATCAGCGGACGTAGGCGCCGGACAGGGCGGCGACCTAGGTGATGCTGACCACCTGATCGGAGATGTCCTCGGCGTACAACGCCTCGATTTCGGCCTGGTATTTGGCGGCGATCGGCACGCGCTTGAGCGACATCTTCGGGGTCAATTCGTCTCCGCCCGGCTCCCACGTCGTGCCGAGGATGGTGAACCGTTTGATCTGCTCGGCTCGCGACAGGCGGGCATTGCCCGCCTGCACCGCGGCGCGCACCTCCTCGACGATTCCGGGGTGGGTGGCCAGGGTGGCGATGTCTTCGGCGGTGGCGTCGAGCTGTTTGGCGCGCACGGCCACGACGTCGGGATCGAGCGCGATGAGCGCGGCAATGTAGGGTTTGGCGTCGCCGATGGCAACTGCTTGACCGATCAGCGACGAGGAGGCGGTCATCGCGTTCTCGATGTTGCTGGGGGCGATGTTCTTGCCGGACTCGGTGATGATCAGCTCTTTCTTGCGGTCGACGATCCGCAGATAGCCGTCGGCGTCGAGGGTGCCGACATCCCCGGTGTGCAGCCAGCCCTCGGCGTCGATCGCTTCGGCGGTCTTGTCGGGCATGTTGCGGTAGCCGCGGGTGATGATGGACCCGCGCACCAGCACCTCGCCGTCATCGGCGAGCCGCAGTTCCACGCCGTCCACCGCGCGCCCGACCGAGCCGGGGCGCGGCTTGTCCAGTTCGGTGAAGGTGCACATGCCACTGGTCTCCGACATTCCCCATACTTCGCTCACGGTGAACCCGAGGCCGAGGAAATATTCGAGGGTGTCCGGCGGGATCGGCGCTGCGCCCGATGAGGCGACCTTCAACTGATCCAAGCCGAGTGCCTCACGCAACTTCGACAGCACCAGCGTCTCGGCGATCTTGTGTTGCGTGGCCAGGAGGGGACTGCGGCCCTTGCCGGTGAGATCCGCGCGCGCGGCGTCGACACCGATGCCGATGGCCCAGTGGGCCAGCGCCCGTTTGACCGGGCTCGGCTCGGTGGCGAGTTTGGCTTCTATTCCGGCTTTGATCTTCTGCCACACTCGCGGCACGCCGAAGAAGGCGGTCGGACGCGCGTCGGGCAGCGCGGCCGCGATTTCGCGCGGGTCGGCCACGGTGGTGATCTGGACGCCGGTGAGCAGATTGCTCACATGGCCGGTGACGCGGTCGGCGACATGCGCCGACGGCAGGTAGGACACCGCACGGTCGTCCAAGCCCACCTGTAGTGGGCCGTTGACCAGCGCGATGATCTGGGCGAGCAGGTTGCGGTGGGTCAGCTCCACCCCTTTGGAGGGTCCGGTGGTGCCGGAGGTGTAGATCAAGGTGGCCAAGTCGTCGGGCTCGACGGCGCGCCAGGCGGCATCGAAATCGAAGTCGGTCGCCGGTGCTGCCTCGACCTGTTCGAGGGTCACCGCACCGTCAGTGGGACCGTCGACCACGATGAGATGGTCGATCGAGACGCCAGCGGCGGTGATGCGGTCGAGAAAGACCTTCTCGGTGACGACGACCTTGTTGCCGGCGTTGGTGAACAGGTGGGTGATCTGTTCGGAAGAGCTGGTGTTGTAGATCGAGAACGGGGTGGCGCCCATATGCAGTGCGGCGGTGTCGACCACGTTGAATTCGGGGCGATTGGTGAGCATGATGCCGACGGTGTCGCCACGCTCGACGCCGAGGGCGGCCAGACCGGCCGCGACCGCGCGGACACGACGGTCGTATTCGCGCCAGGTGAGCTCCTGGGTGCCACCCGCGGTGCGCAGTGCGATCTGATGGGGTCGCAGTCGCGCGGTTTCTTGGAAGGCCGCGGGCACCGTGTAGACCGTCTTGCCCGATTCGTGCGCGTATCCGATATCCATTTTTGTCATTACCGTTCCGATATCTCTGGCGTGGCCCCGAGCGCCGGTGTTCACCAGCGCTCGCTCCGAGACTCCTACCCCGCCAGGATGCGGTGACAAGCTTCTCGGTATGTCATGAGTGAGGCACGCCACGTATGTGGCGTGCCTCACCCATGGTATCCAGAGGGGACCGGTGTGGTGGCCGGTATGCACGCAACCGCTACCTACCGTGGGTAGCACTGGGCGGCGTGTGGTCCGGCACTGCGCAAGCCCGTCACCGTAGTCGATCGGCCCGAGTCGGCCGTCGTGGTGGTATGTGCCACCTCAGCCGATCTGCCCCTGATGCAAGACGTTCGCGTTGTTGTACACACTCTTGGTGTACGTGGCCGAATTGTAGTAATAGCGGATATCTCTGCCACTGATCTTCGAGGCTTCGGCCAGATTGTCATCGATGAACTCTGCCCAACACAGGAAGTACTTCCACACCGGTTGGTAGGGCAGGCTCAGGTGGGGGAGTTGGCCGACCTCGCCGAGAGCAATGACCTTGTTATGGGCGGAGGCGAACGTGGCCAGTGAGTCGTGCCAGTTCTGTTGCGGCTGGTTGCTGGACCAGACGTCGAGCACGATCACATCGACGATGTCGTCTCCGGGGTAGAGCGCCTGGTAGTTTGGGTCGACCGGGGCGCCGGTACCGCTGTCTTGGATCGACCAGGCCCACACGATGTTGTCGAATCCGTGAGTGCCGACGAAGAAGTCATGGGTGTAGCGGTAGAGCTGCTTGCGGTATTCGCGCTGGTAATCGCTGGTGGTGGCCGCCTGGTTGTCGATGCCCCACCACGACCAGTTCTGGTTCATCTCGTGGAAGGGCCGAAAAAGCACGGGTATCCCTTCCTGCTGCAACACCTGGAAGAACGGGACGGCCTCGTTGAGCCGGGTGATGAAGTTGGCGTACAAGGGGGTGCGGTCTTGAGCGTCGAGCAGTCCGGTCCAGGTGGAGTCCAACCGCCAATACCCCGTGCCACCGCTGATGTCGACACTCTGGTCCGAACCGCTCCAGGTGGTCGAGCGGCTGCCGAACACGTTCGGTGGGGTCATATGCCAGCTCAACGTCACCAGTGAGCCGGCGTGGGCCTGCGCCACCGCCTGCTCGATCATCACACCTCGCCAGCTGTCTTCGGTGAACGGCGCGTCGTAGAGGAAGTCTCCGCCCCACAGGCCCGGCACGTACCCGGTCAACGCCGCGGCTTTGTCGGTCCAGGGGTTGTAGTAGCTCATATCGGCGCTGGGTATGTGTTGAGGATCCCACGGTCGGTAGGTGGCACTGGGTTCACGGTTGTGCTGTCCGGAAATGATGTGGCCTGCGGGCAGCGAATGCAGATAGCCGATCAGCCCGTCACGGGTGTTCGGCGGCGACGCGGAAGCACGAGTGGGTTCGGTCATGACCGCCATCATGCCGCGCGCAAGGCCCTGAACTGCGCAGACACGCATCAGATGGGGGACACAGGTCACTGTGCGGGCGAGGTCGACATCGGCTGGATCGGTCGATCGCCGCGAGCCGTGGGGACCGAGCACGACACCGGTCCGCGTGGATCAGGCGTGGGCAGTGTGCTCGGCGCCCACCGCCTCGCCGAGGCTGTGATATCCGTGGGCGCGTAACCGTCGGGCCAGGCCCCGATGAATCCGGCGTGCCCAGAACGGGCCGCCGTAGATGAATCCGGTATAGCCCTGCAACAATGTCGCGCCGGCGAGAATGCGTTCCCAGGCCTGATCGACGGTTTCGATGCCGCCGACCGAGATCAGCACCAGTTGATCACCGACGCGTCGATACAGTCGTCGCAGGATCTCGAGCGACCGATCGGCGACCGGCGGACCCGACAGGCCACCCGCCCCGATCGCGGCGATGGTGTCGGGGTCGGTGCGCAGACCCGCGCGCCGAATGGTGGTGTTGGTGGCCACGATGCCGGCCAAGCCCAACTCGAGCGCCAAGTCGGCGACCGCGTCGATGTCGTCGTCGGACAGGTCGGGCGCGATTTTCACCAATACCGGCACCCGCACGCTGTCGAGCACCGCTTGTAGCAGCGGACGCAACGATGCGACCGCCTGCAGGTCCCGCAGTCCGGGGGTGTTGGGGGAGCTGACATTGACCACGATGAACTCGGCCAGCGGACCCAGCACTGCCGCACTGGTGGCGTAGTCCGCGGCGGCGGCGTCCGGCTCGACGATCTTGGTTTTGCCGATGTTCGCTCCGATGGGGACCTCGCCGCGCCGACGACGCAATCGTTGCGCGGCCGCGGCGGCGCCGCGATTGTTGAAGCCCATCCGGTTGATCAGTGCGCGGTCGGCGGGCAGGCGAAACAATCGAGGCGCAGGATTTCCCGGCTGAGGGTGGGCGGTGACGGTGCCGATCTCGGCGAATCCGAACCCGAGCGCAGCCCAGGCGTCGACACCGTCGGCGTCCTTGTCGAATCCGGCCGCCAGACCCAGCGGCGCGGGGAAGGTCACCCCGAAGCGCTCGACGCGCAGCATGGGGTCGTCGGTCACCAACAGCGCGCGCAGCGCCCAGCGCAGTGGCGCGCGCCCGGCGGCGAACCGGATCGCGGCGAAGGCCATACGGTGGACACGTTCTGGCGCGACCAGAAACATCAGTCGCAGGAGCAGGGCGTACATCGGCTCACATTCCGGGTTCTGGCTGGGGTAGGAGAGATTTTCGGCGGCGCAGCAGCACTCGCCGGCTGCCGTCGGTGTAGGCGCGCACTCGCGACAGCTCCCAACCGCCGAATTCGGCTTGGATTGCCAGCCGCATGGACGCGCTCACCCGAGTGAGCTCCGGCGGCAGGCGCAGCGGCACGTATTCGTAGTCGTCGCCGGTGGTCTCCCAGCTCGCCGGCAGCGCGTGCCGGCGCTGCCGGGACGGCGCGGAGTCGGCGGATGCGGATTCCTCGGCCGGGTCCGGTGTTCGAGCCATCAGTGCCCTCCCTTTCGGTCGTCGGCACCGATTCGTTGCAGACCATCACCGGTGGCGGACCCTATGAACAAATCCCCGGTGCTGTGCTGGACGGTCACCGAATTCGGTTGCCGAACGGTGGCGTAGCGACCCACTTCTTTCGGTATACCAGTCGACAGATCGAATCCGACGACTTCGTTGCGTTGCGTGCACGTCACCCACACCGTGTCGGAGCGTCGATCGTAGGCGAGCGCATAAGGCGATGAGTTTACCGGGAAGCGCTGGCGCAAGACGAGCGGTGCGGAGGTGTAGACCAGCAGTTCACCGCCAGCGGTGTCGGTGACGACGAACCGACCTCGAGCGTCGCCGATCATCTTCACCGCGCCGTCTCCAGCTCGCAGCGCCAACCCCAGTCGACCTTTGTCCAGCTTGACCTCGAAGATCGCGGTCTGGTGCCGGTCGAGGACGGTGACCGTGCCGTCGATCTCGGCGAGCTCGTCGGCCGAGACCAACCCGGAGGCCGATGCGGTCACCGTGCCCGCGGCATCCACCAGCAGCACACGACCGTCGGCGGTGCCGACCAGCAGCCCTCCGGCGTCGTGCGCGCGCACCGATCGCACGTCGCCGTCGACGACCACCTCCTCGAGGTCGCCGGAGGCCAGATCCACCCGCACCACCCGGCCCGGCGCGGCCACGAGCATCTCGCCGGGGCGTCCCGGCGCCAGGGCGGTGGCGCGCGCGGGTAACGCCACCGTACGCACCGCGGGCGTGAGGGCCTCGGGGTCGACCACCGTGAGCACGGCGCCGTCCACGGTGGCCAGCAACCCGCTGGCCGGGTCGGATTCCAGTGCCATGATCGGATCGATGGCCAGCACGCGACCAGCCGGCGCGGTGGTCGCCTCCTGCGCGATTGCGGGCGTCGCCGGCTGTCTGGTCGGCAGATCCGGCTCACCGATGGGGGAGGAACATCCCATCAGCGTGGCCAGCACACCCAGTGCCGCGCATGTCGAGACCATCGAGCCGCGAGAGCGCATCCACCGAACTCCTTCTTGCGAAGCGACGTGCCTGACCACACCATCTGACCATGCCCGGGCATCGAACCGACCGACCGGGTGTCGGCTCCAGCACACTGTCGGTGATTGGGGTTACGGTGGTGTCCACGTACCGTCCGATACAGGGAGATCCGGAGTGAAAGCCGACCATCCGTCGGGGTTTGCCATCGATGACATCACCGTCGGCGCGCACGCGCACGGTTTCGGAACGACCGCCGAGGGCCACCCTTTCGCGTTCCGGACCGTCCGCGCGACACTGACGCTGGAGATCTACCGCCGCGGTCTGGACGACACCGTCCCGGGTCCGGACGATGTGCTGGCGGTCGCGCACGCCACGGTCACCGATATCGACCTCGACGACGAGCGCAGCCTCGCCGCTCTGGTGCACGACCTGGTCCCGCACGCAACCGCGACCGGCGCCGAGCGCGACAGCACGACCGTCCGAGCCCTGCTCGGCCGGATCGGATCTGTCATCGACGGAATCTAGGACATCGGCATCGAGAACGTGATGATCCACACCGCATTCACCCGGACCGTATGCGTCGCGGCGGGTCTGGCGCTCGCCGCGACGGTCGCAGCGTGCAGCGCCGGGCTGGACGAAGCCGCTGTCGAGGCCGCCCGCTCGTCGGCGAACGCGGCGTTGTCGTCGACGGTCGCCGCGCCCAACGCCACCGCCACCAGCGCCGCCCGCCCGCCACTGCCGACCGCCGCGGAACTGGACGCCCAGATCAAGCGGGCCCTGGATCCGGCGTTGCCCGACGACGAACGCACCGCCCTCATCGAGAACGGCGATGCATTCCGTGACGCCATTCCGGACATGTACCAAGCGATGCGGGACAACCCGCACGCCACCTACGGCGTGGTCGACCCGGTGTTCGACAACCGCGACGGCACACTCACCGCAACCATGCGGCTGGACAAGGACGGCACCGGCACGGCAGTGCGCACCACCATTGTCCATTTCGTCCGTCTGGACGACGCATGGAAGATCTCTCGCACCGACCTGTGTGGCATCCTGCGCTCGGCGAACTACCACACGCCGGCCTGCGGCTGAGCCGGACAACGACTCGATGGGCGAATTCGCTGGGCTGCGGTGGGGTCGGTTCGTGCACCGCAACCGCTACCTCGTGCTGGCCGTCTTCATTGGGGTGGTGGCGCTGTCGGGTTGGTACGGCAACGACTTGTCGGGGCGGTTGACCCAAGAGGGTTGGTTCGATCAGAGCAGCGAATCGGTCGCCGCTGCCGAACTGGCCGACCGCACCTTCGGCCGCGACACCGACGGCGACGTGATCGTGCTCTACGCCGCCCCGCCGGGCACGACTGTGGACGATCCCGCGGTCCGCGGCCCGGTCACCGCACACCTGGCCGACCTGCTGGCCACCCACCCCGACCGCATCTTGAAGATCGACAGCTATTGGGACAGCCCGTTTTCCGCGGCCGCCACCGACGCCACCCGAACCCACGCGTTCGCCAGTATCGGGCTGCGCGGTTCGGGCACCACCGCCATCGACAACTACGCCGCCATCGAAGACCACCTCGGTGCGAGTCCCACCGGCGGCGGCCCCGGCGGCACGACGGTGCAACTGGCCGGGCTCCAACCGATCGCCGCCGGCATCAACACCGGCATGCAACACGACATCCGCCGGGCCGAACTGATCGCCCTGCCCCTCGTGGCGGTCGTGTTGTATTTCGTCTTCGGTGGGGTGATCGCAGCGGGGCTGCCGGTCCTGATCGGCGGCATGACCATCCTGGGAACCCAGGGTGGTCTGCGGTTGCTGACCGGCTACATCGACATCAATGTCTTCGCCAGCGCTGTGTTGACCCTCGTCAGCCTGGGCTTGGCCATCGACTACGGACTGTTCACCGTGACGCGTTTCCGCGAGGAACTCGCCGCGGGCCGCCCGGTCGCCGATGCCACCGCCCGCACCGTCGCCACCGCGGGACGCACCGTGCTGTTCTCGGCCGCGATCATCGCAGTCAGCCTCGCGGCGCTGTTCATCTTCCCGAACGGGGTACTGCGCTCGGTGCCTTTCGGCGGCATCGGTTCGGTGCTGCTGGCCGCGCTGCTGTCGGTGACCGCACTGCCAGCGGCGTTGAGCATCCTCGGGCACCGCGTCGACGCACTGAGCTGGAAGCGGTTCGCCCGCACCCGCACCGCCGCCGACATCGACGCCGGATCGTTCTCCCGTCTGGCTTTGTGGGCGATGCGCCGCCCGCTGACGGTGACCGTGACGATCATGCTCGCGTTGGGTGCGCTGGCCCTTCCGCTGCGCCACATCGAGTTCGGCGGATTCAGCGAACGCTACCTCGACCGTGACCACCCCGCGCGAGTAGCACAGCAAGACTTCGACAGCCTGTTCCCGCAGATGCGCATCGAACCGGTGAAACTGGTCGTGGTCGGCGCGCAGCCGCAGCAATTGGGTGACATTCGCCATGCTGCCAGCCAGGTCCCCGGCCTGACCGGGCGCTTCGAACCCGCGGCGCCGACCACCGACGGCATCGATGTCCTCGCTACGGGATTGGTCGACAAACGCGACGCCGACACGGTGATCTCCGCATTACGCGCCCTACCCGAACCGCCGGGGGTGCAGGTGATGGTCACCGGCGTACCGGCGCTGGAACGCGACAGCATCAACGGCCTGCTCGCAGGCCTGCCGACCCTGGTGGCGATCCTGGTGGCCACCGCGCTGGCACTGCTGTATGCAGCGTTCCGATCGGTGGTCCTGGCGCTGAAGGCCGTGGCGATGAGCGCGCTGAGCCTCATCGCCACCCTGGGGGTGCTGACCTGGATGTTCGTCGAAGGCCACGGCGCGGGACTGTTCCACTTCACCCCAGGGCCGTTGATGTTCGCCGTCCTGGCGCTGATCGTGACCGTCGTATTCGGTCTGTCCACCGACTACGAGGTCTTTCTGCTGTCGCGGGTATCGGAGGCGCGAGCCACCGGCGTGCCCGCGCACGAGGCGATCCGCAGCGGCATCGCGCACACCGGCAGCGTGATCACTTCCGCGGCCGCCATTCTGATCGTGGTCTGTGGCGCGTTCGCGTTCTCGGATCTGGTGTTGATGAAATACATCGCCTACGGAATGATCGCAGCGCTGATCCTGGACGCCACGGTGATTCGCATGCTGCTGACCCCCGCGGTGCTGAAACTGATCTGGCGATAGACCCCGGCACCCGGATTCGTCGGTGTTGCGGTGTGGCCCAGCGCTCACTCACGCACCGGCAGCACCAATTGGGCGCCGGTGTCGGGGTGATCGAGGACCTCGATCGGATACCGGTAGACGCGGGTGAGCAATTCGGTGGTCAATACCTCGCGCGGCGGCCCGTCGGCAGCGATGCGGCCGCCGTCGAGCACTGCGACCCGGTCGGCGTAGGCGGCCGCGACACCCAGATCGTGCAGGACGACGACGACAGCCGCGCCAGCCGCGGCGCGCTCGGCCACCACCCCGAGCACGGCCTCCTGATGACCGAGGTCCAGCGCGGCGGTCGGCTCGTCCAACAGCAGCGTCGCCGTATCCTGGGCAAGCACCCGCGCCAACGCAACCCGAGCCCGCTCCCCACCCGACAGCGTCGGAAACGGCCGCGCACTCACACCTTCGACGTCCGCGGCAACCATCGCGGCGGCGATCTTCTGCTCGTCGAATTCCCGCCGCGGGGTCTGCTCCCACGGTGCACGCCCCATCGCCACCACGGCGCGAGCAGTGAACGGGAATCCCACTGTGTGACTTTGGGGTAGGACTGCGCGCCGGCGGGCCATATCCACCGGCGTCCACTCGGTCAGCGCTCGTCCATCGAGCTCGATCACCCCAGCGCTGAGGTTCAGCTCCCCGGCCAACGCCGCGAGCAGTGTCGACTTGCCCGCCCCGTTCGGGCCCACCAAGGCAACCACCTGCCCGGCCACGACCTCGAAATCGACCCCGTCGAGGACCCGTCGGGCACGCGCACCACCGGCGCCACGCCGTTGCACGCTCACCCCCGCCGCCCGTAGCGTGATCGCGCCACGCGCCGGTGCGTCGGGCAGCCCGGAACGCCGACCCAACACCGCGCGCACCCCCCGGGTCATGCCCATCCGCCCGCACGGGCGCGCGTGCGCCGCAACAGCCAGAAGAAGACCGGGCCACCGACGAGAGAGGTCAGCATGCCCAGCGGCAGATCGGCATTGTCGACCAGCGAACGCGCCGCGACGTCGGCGCCCACCAACACCACCGCGCCGACGATGGCACTGAGCGGAACGAGCACCCGATGCGCGGGCCCGACCAGCATGCGCACCACATGTGGGACGATGAGCCCGACGAACAAGATGATTCCGGTGAAGGCCACACCAGCGGTGGCCAACACCGCCACGACCACGATCACCCGCCGCCGCAACCGCTCCACATCGACACCGAGATGACCCGCCGCGGACTCGCCCAACGCGAGCAGATCCAGGCGCGAGGCCAATCCGATCGCTGCGGTGATCCCGACACCTGCCAGCACCGCCACCACGCCGACCGACTCCCAGGTCGCTCCATTGAGCGACCCCAGTTGCCAGAACACGATCTGGTCGCGCGCGGCGGGGGAGGCGACGAACAACAGCAACGCGATCAACCCGCCGGCGAAGGCATTGATCGCGACGCCGGTGAGCACCAGCGTGACGACCTCGGTGCGCCCGTCGGCGCGGGCGAGTACATACACCAACACCGTGGTCGCCAGACCGGCGACGAAAGCGGCGGCGGCCACCGACCACGCGGCCACGAATGCGCCACCGACCACGATCACCGTGCCCGCCCCGACCGCGGCGCCGGCCGACACCCCGATCACGCCCGGCTCGGCCAACGGATTGGCGAACACCCCCTGCAACAACGCACCCGCAGTCGCCAAGGCGGCACCGACCAGTACGGCCAGCACGACCCGCGGGAAACGCACCTGCCACAACGTCACCTCGCCCGCGGGATGGGCGGGCAGCGGCCCAGCCGCCACGCCGACGCGGTGCAGCACACTGCCGGCCACCTCGGCCGGCGTCGTGGGCACCTGGCCGATCGCCGCCGACACCAACGCCAACGCCACCAGGACCGCGACCGCGACCGCGAACACCACCCCTCGCCGCACCCGCTGCTGCACCACCCGCGACGCAGCAGACTCCTGCCCGGCCGCGCGAATCGGCGGCGCACTCATGCGTGCGCGGCGCCGTACACGGCGTGGCTCAACGCAGCGATCACCCGCCCGGTGTTGGGCCCGAAACTCAACACCACCGTATCGGACATATCCACCACCCGCCGCGCCCGACCGGCCGGGGTCTGGGCGATACCGGGCACCTGTCGCAGTCCCTCCACGCCACCGACGGATTTCAACCCCTCCGACATCACCAACAGCACATCTGGTGCAGCACCGATCATGGCTTCGCTGGTGATCGCGGTGAACGGCTCGGTCAACCCCGCGGCGGTGCCCGCATCTCGAGCGCCCAACGCCGCGATCAACGCATCCGCACCCGACCCGGGTCCGGCCATCATCGTGATCGCGGTGGAACGCAGATACAGAAACGCGATCGTCAACGGCTGCTCACGCCCGGGCACAGCGGCTGTCGCGGCCGCGATCTCCTCCCCGGTACGCTGCCCCAGCGCCCGTCCACGCTCCGGCACCCCCAGCGCATCGGCGACGGCATGGATCTGCGGGATCACGCCGTCCATGGTGCGCGCCGGATCGAAGTAGACCACCGTGACTCCGGCCGCGCGCAGCTGCTCACGCACTGCAGGCGCCGCGCTGGTGGTGTCGGTCAAGAACACCGAAGGCCGCAGCGCCAACACCGACTCCACATTCAGCGACCCGGTACCGCCGGCGACATTCGGCACGTCCCGGATCGCGGGGAAGGCTGCGGCGGTGCTGCGTCCCACCAGTTTCGGACCCATCCCGAGCGCATACACGATCTGCGCGAGCGTGCCGTGACGATCCACCGCGATGATCCGCTCTGCGCTGGTCACGGTGACTGCACTGCCCTCGAACGACTGCACCGTCACCGGCAACCTCGGCGTGGGCGCCGGCCCGATCGGCACGGGGTCCAGGTCGGTCAGCGTCGCCGTGACCGGCCCGTGTTGCGCCGCCGCACCACCGTCGTCGACCCCGCAGGCGGCCGAACCCAGTACCGCGCTCGCCGCGATCACGGCCAGCACCCCACGCCACCATCGGGCTCGGATTCGGTACCCACGCCCACCGGCGGTCACTGCAGCGCTCATGCAGGCAAGGCTAATCTGTGCCGCTCGGGGCGGCGGCACGCAGTTCGGCGCCCGGACGCGCGGCACTGACATCATCGAGCGCGGCCGCGATCGCGCGCGGCAACTCCAAGGTTTCGGCGGCCAGAACCCCGGTGAGCTGTCCGATGTCGCGGGCGCCGGCGATGGTGCTCGCGATCCCGGGCCGATCACGGATCCAGGCCAGCGCGACCGCCAGCGGCGAGGTCCCCAACCCGTCCGCGGCGGTCACCAGCGCATCGACCACGCGGGTGGCGCGGTCGTCGAGGCTGCTGCGGATTTCCGCCGCGGTCGCTTCGTCGGCGCCGCGCGAGTCGGCCGGAACCCCGGTGCGGTACTTCCCGGTGAGGATGCCGCCGGCCAAGGGCACCGCGGCGATCACCCCGGCGCCGTGATAGCGGGCAGCGGGAACGGTGGCGGCCTCCGCGCCACGCGCCAGCAACGAATACGGCGTCTGCGCCGCGGTCACCGGCGCGACCGCCGCCAAACTCGCCAGCTGCCATGCTTCGAACCCGCGAACTCCTGCATAGCGGATCCGCCCGGTACGCAGCGCCTGCTCCAGTGTCGCGGCGACTTCTTCGAGCGGGGTGCACGGATCCCACACCGCGACATTCCACAGGTCGAGGTGATCGGTACCGAACTCCAACAACGTACGATCCAGGTGGCGCAGCAACGTCCGACGCGAGGCGTCCGCGGCGAGGTGCGCCGCCGCCGGCTGCCCGGCCGCGACCACTGTCGTCGTTCCGATTCCCGCGCATCCACTGAGCACGATGTCGTCACGGGATACCAGGTCACCCAGCAATTGCGCGAGGATGCGCTGCGCGGCGCCGCCGGCGTAGGCCGGCGAGGTATCCACCAGCGTGCCGCCCGCATCGACGAACGCCACCAACTGCACCGCGGCTTGGTCGATGTCGGTGTGCAGGCCCCAGGTGTGGGTCGCCAGGCCCATCCGCGATACCCGCAGGCCGCTGCGCCCGACCGTGCGCTGCTCCATCACCGTGTCCGTGGTTTCGTCACGCGCCAAGCCTAGAGCGTGTCCCCCCGAGTCGAGCCCCACACACGCGCGGGTCGCACCCGCGGCCCGAGCGCGCACAGCCCGACACCGCACCCGCAACTCGGCACTGTACTCTCGCTGCGAGATTTCGGCGGAACTGGCGCGGATGAGCCAATCAGCCAGTCGGATCGACAGTTTCGGGTAGAGAGGGAGTTCGTGGGCGAGTCGATGACCTGGGTGCAGGCACTGGTACTCGGTCTGGTGCAAGGGTTGACGGAGTTCCTGCCGGTCTCGTCGTCGGCGCACCTGCGCATCGTGTCGTCGGTGTTCTTCGGAGACGACGCGGGGGCGTCGTTCACTGCGGTCACTCAACTCGGCACCGAGGCCGCGGTGCTGGTATATTTCGCCAAGGATATTGCGCGGATCGTACGAGCATGGCTGGGCGGACTGACCGACGCCGCCCGCCGCGGGTTGGACTACCGCATCGGCTGGTATGTGATCATCGCCACCATCCCGATCGGTGTGCTCGGGCTGCTGTTCAAAGACCAGATCCGCACCGGGGCACGCAATCTGTGGCTGGTGTCGTTCATGCTGATCGCCTTTGCCCTGGTCATCGCCGCCGGTGAACACTACGGCCGCAAACAGCGTCCGATCCAACAGCTGACCACGCGCGATGGCCTGGTCATGGGGTTCGCGCAATGCCTCGCGCTGATCCCCGGGGTCTCCCGATCCGGCGCAACCTCGACCGCGGGGCTGTTTCTGGGCCTCGAGCGCGAGGCCGCGGTACGGTTTTCGTTTCTGCTGGCCATCCCCGCGGTGACCGCCTCGGGGCTGTTCAGCCTGCCGGATGCGTTCGAACCCGCCGGCGCAGGACTCAACGCCAGCGGCGCGCAACTGTTGGTGGCGACCCTGCTGGCGTTCGCCGTCGGCTACGCCTCGGTGGCGTGGCTGTTGCGTTTCGTCGCGCGCCATTCACTGAACTGGTTCGTGGGCTACCGCATCGTGCTCGGGGCGACCATCATGGCGCTGCTGGCAGGTGGCGTGGTGTCGGCGACATGATCGCTAGGCTTGCCGCATGACGGTGATCCTGCTGCGACATGGGGTGTCGACGTCGAACACCGCCCGGACCCTGGCCGGTCGTAGTGCCGGCGTCGAGCTCACCGAGCACGGCGAGGACCAGGCCCGCGCGGTCGCCGAACGACTCGGCCAACTGCCCATCGAACGCATCGTGCACTCCCCGCTGCCACGCTGTGCGCGGTCGGTGGCCCCACTGGCGGAGAAGTTCGGACTCGACCCGGTCGTCGATGACCGACTCCTCGAAGTCGACTATGGTGAATGGACCGGCCGACCGCTGGCAGAGCTGGTCACCGAACCGCTGTGGAAAGTCGTGCAACGGCACGCATCGGGCGCAGTGTTCCCCGGCGGCGAGGGCTTGGCACAGGTTCAGGCTCGGTCGGTCGCCGCGATCCGTGACCACGATCGCGCCCTGGCCGACCAGCACGGCCGTGACGCGTTGTGGGTGGCCTGCACTCATGGCGACGTGATCAAGTCGGTACTGGCCGACGCTCTGGGTATCCACCTCGACGGCTTCCAACGGATCGTGGTCGAACCGGCCTCGATCAGTGTGGTGCGCTACACCCCGACCGCGCCGTACGTGTGGCGGATCAACGACACCGGCGCCGACCTGTCGGCCCTCGCCCCGGCTGGCGGGCGCGAGTCCGGGTCGGCGACCGACCAGACCTCGACGTCGGTGCCCGGCGGAGAGGTCGGCGCAACCGGGAGTGCGGATAATGGGGATGCACAGCGCCGAGATTCCTCGTGAACATCCACCTATCGTTGTCCACGCTGTCGTTGTCAACGCTGTCGGATCACAGGATCGCGCGCTGCGGGCAGCCGATCAGGGTCACGTATCAGGAGGTGCACGTGTCACGCGCAATCCATGTATTCCGCACCCCCGATCGTTTCGTCGCCGGGACCGTCGGTGAGCCGGGCGATCGCGCCTTCTATCTGCAAGCGGTCCAAGAACCGCGCGTGGTCAGCGTGCTGCTGGAAAAGCAGCAGGTGAAAGTTCTCGCCGACCGGATGGGTTTGCTGCTGGACGAGGTGGCGCGCCGATTCGGCGCGCAGGTGCCGCCCCAAGCCGAAGACGTCACCGACACCGCGCCGTTGGTCACCCCGATCGACGCCGAATTCCGGGTCGGCACGATGGGCCTGGGCTGGGACGCGGACGCGGGTGCCGTGGTGGTGGAGTTGTTGGCGATCACCGAAACCGAAGTCGACGAATCGGTGGTGCTCGACGACACCGAAGAAGGACCCGATGCGGTGCGGGTGTTCCTCACCCCCATCCAGGCGCGCGAATTCGCCTTGCGCTCCACACGGGTGATCGCCGCGGGCCGTCCCCCGTGCCCGCTGTGCGGTGAGCCACTGTCGGCGCGGGGCCATATGTGTGTGCGCACCAACGGCTACAAACGCGGTGACATCTTCGGCGCCGCCGAATTGGAAGAGTGACGCGGTGATCGAGACCGGCGAGCGGCTCCACAGCGGCGAGCTGACGGTGATCGGGCGGGTGAACACCGCCAGCAACGTGACGTTGGTCTGCGAGATCGCCACCACCAGCACCCACCCCGACAGCCAGCCCCTGCGAGTGGTGTACAAACCGATTCGCGGCGAACAACCTCTGTGGGACTTCCCCGACGGCACCCTGGCCGGCCGCGAAGTGGCATCGTATCTGGTTTCCGAGGCGATCGGATGGGGCGTGATCCCCGAAACCATCATGCGCGAGGGTCCTTTCGGGCCGGGCATGGTGCAGCGCTGGGTACACGGCGTCGACAACCACACCGATCGCGGTGATCGTCTCGACCTCATCGACGTGTGCCCCACGGCCGCGGTGCCCGACGGGTTCCGTGAGGTCCTGCGGGCGCTGGATCGCGAGGGCAGCGAGATATCGCTGATCCATGCCGACGATCCGCGGTTGCAGCGCATGGCGGTGCTGGACATCGTGCTCAACAACGCCGACCGCAAGGGCGGGCACGCCCTCGAAAGTCTCGATGGGCAGGTATACGGCGTCGACCACGGTATCTGCTTGCACACCGAACACAAATTGCGCACGGTGTTGTGGGGTTGGGCCGGTCAACCGATCGGGGCCGGTCTGATCGCGGATGTCACCGCCTTCGCGCGAGCGCTGCCCGGCGCCGTCGCCGACGCCCTGAGCGAACACATCACCGACACCGAGATCGATGCGCTGATCCAGCGCACGCGACACCTGCTGGCCGACCCGGTGATGCCGGTTCCACGCACCGCACGCCCCATCCCGTGGCCCGCACTGTGACCCGCCGCGCCGCGCTGGCGGTCACATCACCGCACACCACAGCGCCGACACCGCAGGTCACCACATCACACCGCTGACCGAGACGGCCCGGGCACCGCGCGAGTTCGCTGCACCTCTACGCTCGTAGGCATGCAGTCCTGGCCCGACATCACGCTCCCGACCGTCCCCGGAGCAGGACCGCCGCTGCGGTTGTACGACACCGCGGACCGTCGGGTCCGGCCGGTGTCCGCGGGCGCGAGCGCCACCATGTACGTCTGTGGAATCACCCCGTACGACGCCACCCATCTCGGGCACGCCGCAACCTACCTGACCTTCGATCTGATCAATCGAATCTGGCGCGACAACGACCACGCAGTGCACTACGTGCAGAACGTTACCGACGTCGACGACCCACTGTTCGAGCGCGCCGCCCGCGACGGCGTGGACTGGCGCGCGTTGGGCGCCGCGGAGATCGACCTGTTCCGTCGGGACATGACCGCGCTGCGGGTCGTGCCGCCCCGCGACTACGTCGGCGCCATCGAAACCGTCGACGAGGTCGTCGAATTCGTGGGCAAGCTGCTGGTGTCGGGCGCCGCCTACAGCGTGGAGGACGCCGACTTTCCCGACGTCTACTTCCGCACCGACGCCACCGAGCAGTTCGGGTACGAATCCGGCTACGACCGCACCACCATGATGCGACTGTTCGCCGAGCGCGGCGGTGACCCGGACCGTTCGGGTAAACGCGATCGACTCGACCCGCTGCTGTGGCGTGCGGCCCGTCCCGGCGAGCCGTCATGGCCCGCACCGTTCGGTGCGGGCCGTCCCGGCTGGCACATCGAGTGTTCGGCGATCGCCTTGAATCGCCTCGGCCCGGAATTCGACATCCAGGGCGGTGGCAGCGACCTGATCTATCCCCATCACGAATACTCCGCCGCCCACGCCGAATCTCTGGTCGCGGGCCGTCGATTCGCCCGCCATTACGTACACACCGGGATGATCGGGCTCGATGGCGAGAAGATGTCCAAATCCCGCGGCAACCTGGTGCTGGTGTCGGCCTTGCTCAGCGACGGCGTCGATCCCGCCGCGATCCGTCTCGGGCTGCTCGCCGGACACTACCGTCAGGACCGGATGTGGACCGCCGGGCTGCTCGACCACGCGCAGCGACGCCTGCAGATGTGGCGCGACGCCACGGGTGCGGTAGCGGGTCCAGCGGCCGCCGACACCATCGCGCGAGTGCGCCACCATGTGGCCGACGACCTCGACACCCCCCGAGCGCTGGATGCCGTGGACAATTGGGCACGCCAGACTCTCGACTACGGCGGCAAGGACACCGACGCGACCGGCATGATCGCCACCGCGGTCGACGCGCTGCTCGGCATCCAGCTGTAGCACACCCGGGGACCCCGAGCATCCGCGTCGAGCTCGAACACCCACCGCCACCGACCCATTCCGGCGCGGTAGCCACCCCACGACATCGGCGAATCCCAGGGTAGGGACTTTTATCAGCTCGGGTCCGGGCGACGCCGAGATGGGGTACTGTTCGGTCCCGCCCCTGCCCGAACGAACAGAACGGCGCCGCGAATGTCACGTGTGGTCACCAAGGAGCAGTACTTCGACACAGGATTGGAAGTCCTCGCCGAATTGGGCTTCAAAGGCCTCAACATCGGGGTATTGTGCCGGCGGCTCGGCGTCACCAGCGGATCGTTCTACCACCATTTCGGTAGCTGGCAAGGGTTCGTCGACGCATTGCTCGACCATTGGGAACAGCGTCAGGTACGCATCCTGGCCACGATGCCGTTCAACCAAGGCAATCCGGACGACGACATTCGCACCATGTCCGACCTCGCCGCAGGCCTGCACCACATCGCCGAGGCCGCTATTCGGGCGTGGGCGGCGAACGACGAATCGGTCACCCTCGCGCTCAAACGCGTCGACGAATCGCGTCGACGCACGGTGTACAAGGCGGTCATCGGCATCGTCGACGACCCCGACACCGCACACACGGTCACCTCGCTCGGTATGGCAATGCTCGTGGGCTACCAGCAACTCGCGGCCAGCGGAGAAGACTTGTCCTTGGACGGGCTGCTGGCCGAATACGCGCGCTTGATCTACTCCCACGCCCGGCCATGACGGAGCGCGGTGGCACCTCGGCAGACCCCGATTCGGCCGCGCGCGGCACCGCCGACAAGGAGACAGATATGGAAGAGTTCACATCCTGGCGGGCCAACGGCCACCGATTCACCCATCGCGGCCACCAGATCTTCTGGCGCGAGGACGGACAAGGCGACGACGGAGTCATGGTCTGTATCCACGGATTTCCCTCCGCGTCCTGGGACTACCATCGCCTCTGGCCCGGTCTGTGCAACCGCTTCACCCGGGTGATCGCCGCGGACATGATCGGGTTCGGTTGGTCGGCCAAACCACGCCACTACGACTACACCATCGCCGACCAGGCCGATCTGCACGAGGGACTCCTCCGCGAGCAGGGCATCGACCGATTCCACATCGTGGCCCACGACTACGGCGACACGGTCGCTCAAGAGTTGTTGGCACGGGATGCGGAGCGCCGCAACGCCGGTGACGAATCACTGACACTGCAGTCGGTATGTCTGCTCAACGGTGGACTGTTTCCCGAAGTGCACCGCCCACGGCCGGCCCAACGCCTGCTGGCCAGTCGGCTGGGACCACTGGTCGGGGTGCTGGGCACCGAACGCGCCTTCCATCACAACCTCGCCGCGATATTCGGCCCCGACACCAAACCATCCAGCCGAGAACTGCATCGGTTGTGGCTGCTGTGGACCAACAAGCACGGTCATCGCAACGGCCACATCCTGATTCGCTACCTGGCCGAGCGCCGCACCCACCGCGACCGGTGGGTCGGCGCGCTGCAGCGCAGCGCGATCCCGATCCGGTTCGTCGACGGAGTCGCCGACCCGATTTCCGGCGCCCACATGGTGCGCCGCTACCGCGAGCTGATCACCGACGCCGACGTGGTGGAACTGCCCGGGATCGGCCACTATCCCAATCTGGAAGCCCCCGAGCAGACCCTCGCCGCGATCGGCGAATTCCACGACAAGCAGGCACACGAACCCACTCGGTGACCAGCGCCGCGCCGGGTCTGCCCACCGCACCTGGGCGCGAGGCACACACCCGGCACGGGATCGACCCGAAACCGTAGCGATCAGCGCGCTCCCGCGACTCGTAGCCGCGCCGAACCCGGCCCCTCGGCGGGAAAAACCTGCGCCATGGTGGATTCCGCATCGATCCCGTGCCACAACTCCACGAGCGCTTCACGCGCTCGCGCGACCCGCGATCGAATGGTGCCAACCGGACAGTCGGCCGCATGCGCCGCCTCCGAGTAGGACAGTCCGAGGATCTGAGTGAGCACGAACGCCTCACGACGCTCCTCGGGAAGGCGGCGCAGCAGGTCGGCGACCATCATCTCTTCACCGACTTCGGTGTCGTGACGGTCGCGTCGACGCTCGATCGCAGCCTCCCAGTCGGCGCTGTGAGTGGTGCGCGGTCGGGCCGCGGCGCTGCGCAACCGATCGATCACCACCCGCCGCGCAATCGACAGCAACCAGGTGCGCGCGCTCGACCTGCCCGCGAACCGGGGAAGGCTGCCCATCGCTCGAAGGTAGGTTTCCTGGGTCAGGTCATCGGCGGACTGCACATCCGTCAGGTGGGCGACGAATCGCCAGACATCCGCCTGGGTGGCACGGATGAACCCTTCCAGCGCGACGCGATCACCTGCGCCGGCTGCCATGGCCAACGCGGTCAACGGGTCCTCGGGTGCTGGTGTCGCCTCCCCACCGCCGGGAAAGCGCTGACGCCGGGGCGGGCGGTCGAGGGCAGGGGAGTGGGATCTGCTGCGTCGGCGCAGCACAACGGGTCGCCAGTTCATGTCGAATCTTCGGTTCGGGACGCACGCACAGCGGCATCGGAGTCTCGTCGGCGCCTGAGCGCACCACACGATCATGGCGCCACAGGCTCGGTGAACGACCGCACCAGCGGCGGTACCACTGTGCGGGCAGGCATCCGTCACGTCACCCCAGCAGCGACTCGCCTCTCGACAGGCGAGCACAGATCAGGGGGACAGGACGGACTCTTCGCAGGCGAACACGTTCGGGGGACCACGACGGGCCATGGCATACCGCAATACAGTGACCGGCCCGGCCCCCACCCTCGGGTCGGCCGGCACCAGCGCCGCGGGACCCGAACCAACGATCGGATGCACCAGCAGAAGCAGCAGCGGCAGCATCGTTCGCACATACAGCGTCCGAACGAGCGCGAACATCGTGCTCTCTCCGAACCAGAGCCACACCCCACACACCACACCGGCCACCAGGTGCGCGCACAGCATCGGTAGCGATTGCGCCTCGGCGACCAGTTCGGCGGTCGTGACCTCCGCGGCCCGGTGATGACCGGCCGAGACCGGGGCGATGCTGAACCATAGGTGCAGCAACCCCTGGGCCGCGAGCACTCCGAAAGTGATCGCGCACAAGCCGCGTTGACAGCCCGCGACCGCCCACGTTCCCGCGGTAGTGACGGCAGTGGCCAGTATCAGCGCCGACCACGAAACCACATGACCGGAGCTGAGCGAATGACCGGTTGCCGAGAGCACCACACAGAGCACCGCGAACACCATTGCACGACACAACCGGATCGCCGGGGATGTGTGCGTAGGTCTCATAACGCTGCCCATCGTCGCATCCTCGCCGCGGCGACCAGCGGCCAGGGCAGTGCATCCGCGTGTCGCCCGAGGCGGCGCCGCATCACTTGCCGTCGCGCCCGCGAGGATCGCCAGCCCGGCGCTGGTCGACGCCATGCCCCACGTGCATCGACCATGATGTGATATACACCACGGGAACCGTACCGGTGGGGTTGCACGACTATCTGTCGACCGAGCTGGAATACCGCTCGGCGCAACCGACATCGCGGAGGATGGGTACACGGCGTGAGCACACCAAGCATTTCCCGATCGGCCCTGTGCGGGCTGCTGATCGCCAGCTCCGCACTTCTGGGAGCTTGTCAGTCCCAGTCGGCCGAAACCACGGCCACCACCCCCTCGACCACCGAACCCGGTAGTTATCCGGTCACGGTGGACAACTGTGGTTTCCAGCAAACCTTCGAGAGTCCGCCGCAACGCGTGATGGTCCTGCAGGGCGCCTCGGTCGGCGAAGTCGAGACCTTCATCTCGCTGGGCCTGGAAGCGACGATCCTCGCCAACACCCAACAGTACGGAGTCTCCGACATCCCGGGCATGGCCGACAAGGTCGATGCGCTACCTCGAGGCGCCCTGACCCTCAATCGGGCCGGCGACGTTCCCGCCGAACAGGCCCTGGCACTGCGCCCGGACCTGGTCGTGTCCACCTGGTCGGGCGGTTTCGATCCGAAGTACGGCTTCGCCAGCCGGGACATGCTGCACGAGGCCGGAATCCGGACCTTGGTGAATCCGGTCAACTGCGCCTACGGCAAACCACACGACATCACGCCCGCCGAAGAACAGGCCTACCGCAACGGGTCGGTGGAATCGTCCTTCGAATTCCTCACCCTGATCGGCGAGGTCTTCGCTGTAACGGATCGAGCCGACCGAGTGGCGACCGAGCTGCGCGCGCGCATCGACTCCGTGCGTGACGCGGTCGCCGGACGCCCACCGAAGCGAATGCTCATTGCGTTTCCTGGCATGAGCAGCATGAACGCTGGCGGACTACCTGCGATCTTCTCCGGAAACATCTACGACTCGGTCGTGCGCGCTGCCGGGGGCGAGCCGACTTTCCCCGACGGCGGCTGGGAACTCACCGGAAACCTCAGCGCCGAACAACTGGCCAACGCCGAGGTCGATGTGCTCATCATCGGAGCCCTCAGCGCCGATGAGGATCTCGACGCCGAAGCCGCGAAACTGTTCGCCGCCTATCCGCACTGGAATGCCTCGAAGAACAACACCTACGCAAAGGTTTCCGATGGCATCTACCTCGGGCCTGCAAACGCTGATGCGATCGAGAAAATCGCCCGTGTCGCCCACCCTTCGGCGTTCTGACCCACCGCCCACCCGCTGGGCGCGCTCCGGGCGCCTCACGCCCACCGGGATTCTCACCGTCGGCGCACTCACCGTCGCGCTGGCGTGCCTGGCGGCGATAGCGCTCGGCTCGGTTCCAGTTGCGCTGAGCGAGGTATGGGCCACGATACGATTCCACGCCCTGCACCTGGGCCCGGAGCCAGACCCCCTGTCGGCGATGATCGTCTGGCAGTTGCGGCTACCGCGGGTGCTCGCTGCGATGGTCGTCGGTGCAGCGCTGTCGGTCGCGGGTGCGGTCCTGCAAGGCATGGTGCGCAACCCCTTGGCCGACCCGTTCGTGTTGGGTGTCTCCTCGGGTGCGGCGTTGGCCGCCGTGGCGGTGATGTCCTCGGCATCGGCGCTGTGGATTCGCAATCTCGGCGTCCCGGTGGCCGGGTTCGTCGGGGCGAGCGCAGCGCTGTTGCTGGTCCTGCTGTTCGCCCACCACAACGGCCAATTCACCGGCCCCCGCATCGTGCTGGCCGGTGTCGCGGTAGGACAGGTCGCCGCAGCGGCGACGAGTCTGATTCAGCTGCGCTCGGAACCTGCGGAGATACGCGGCATCTTGTTCTGGATGATGGGCAGTGTCGCCGATGCGCGACCCGGCGCGCTGGCACTGCCCGCTGCGCTGGCCGTGGCCTGCCTGGGATGGTTGCTCATGCAAGGTCGCGGGCTCAACGCACTGTCGATGGGCGACGACGACGCAGTGGCCTTGGGCATCGACGTGCACCGGTTACGCCTGAAGTTGATCGTGATCGTCGCGGTGCTCACCGGGCTGTCGGTGAGCATTGCCGGCGGCGTCGGATTCGTGGGCCTGATCATCCCCCATCTCGCCCGGTTCGCGGCGGGGGCGGACTATCGCCGACTCCTGCCCGCCGCAGCAGTATTCGGTGCGGCGTTTCTCATCGTGATCGACCTCGCCGCCCGTGCGATCGACACCCCGAACGAATACCCGTTGACCATCTTCACTGCGGCACTCGGCGGGCCCTTCTTCCTGTGGCTGCTCAAACGCAGCAGATCTGGAGGCGCGGTATGACCACACCCGACGGTGCCATCGACCCGGGTGTCGCGGTGAACGTCGAAGGGTTGGGTGTGACCATCGACGGTGCGACGCTGGTGGAGTCCATCGACCTGACCGCCGCGCCGAAGCAGGTCACCGCGATCGTCGGCCCGAACGGCTCGGGGAAGTCGACGCTGCTGCGCACGGTCTATCGCGCGTGCAAACCGAGCGCGGGTGCGGCCTATATCGATGGGCGTGACGTATGGAAGTCCTCGACCAAGCAGATGGCGCGTATCCGCGCGGTGGTCACCCAACATCAGGGTGACACTGCCGATTTCACCGTCGCCGAGGTCGTGGCCATGGGACGTGCGCCGCACAAGAGCTACCTACAGCGTGATTCCGACAGCGACCGCGACATCGTCTTCGCCGCGATGCGGCGCGTCGGCGTCGACGGCTTCGCCGAGCGTCCGTTCACCGCCCTGTCGGGCGGGGAACGCCAACGGGTTCTGCTCGCACGTGCGTTGGCGCAACAAGCTCCGGTGATCCTGCTCGACGAACCCACCAATCACCTCGATATTCATGCCCAGTTGGCGTTGCTGCATCTACTGCGAGAACTCGATACGACAATCGTTCTCGCGATTCACGACCTCGGCCTGGCCCTGGCCTATGCCGACCATGTGATCGTCCTGCAGGACGGGCGGGTGGCCGCGGCGGGCGAGCCGGTGGCCACCATCACCGCGGACCTGCTGCTGCGCGTATTCGGTGTCTGCGCGCGAGTGATCGACAACCCGCTCACCGGGCGTCCGCACGTCGTGATGGGGCTTCCCCCCGAAACCAGCACCGCCACAGCGCGCGAAACCAGCACCGCCACAGCGCGCGACGACGATCCATCGACACCACCGTGACACACCGCACAGTGCGCCGCCGGAACCAGGACCGCTACCCATCCGACTTGTGCTTCGAGTCGGCCCGAACCTCGGACCTTTCATGATCCGACCGGTCCCGCGCCCGACCATCGGTCCCGCGCCCGCCATCGGCACCGCGCCCGATGATCTGCCCCGCCAACGCCGGCGACGGATACAGAGATGAAAAGGGAAGAATGAAGACAGTCAACGCGCACCCATACACCGGCCGCCGCACCAGGCTGACGGTCATGGGGCTCGCCACCGCGGTAGCGCTCACTCTCGGCGGTGGCGCCGCGGCCGCGGCCACCGACAGCATCGACAGTGTCGTCGATGCACACGAGCGCTCGATCAGTGCGATCCAAGCCGACACCGTGGTACGGGGTGTGCCTCCGTTGGACCGCAATCCGCTGACCCGCCAGTGGCTGCACGAGGGCAAGGCCGAGTTCGCGGTGTCCGGCGACATGGCAGAGGACTTCACCGGCACCATCAAGATCGGCTATCTCATCGGCTATCCGGCCACGGTCGGCGGTAAGATCAAAGTCGGCTACACCACTCCCTCGTTCGGCTTCAATGTCAACATGATGCAGCCCGGTCTCGGTTTCAACGGCAGCCTCATCCCGAGCCTTACCGGCGAGATCGAAGTCGGTTTCGGTCCCGGTGTCGAGCAAGTGGAAATCGCCAGCGGCCCGATCTCCGGCTCCGAGGGATACATCAGGATCGTGAACTTTCTCGGCACCGTGACCGGTGTCGTGGGCCCGGCGACCGTCCAACCGTACGTCACCGTCGTCAGTGATTCCGGCGATACCGTGACGACACTGGGCCGCGTCTGGGACATCTGAGTACCACCCTGCGGCGGTATACGCGCCGCCGCAGGCGCGCCGACACGAATAGACCACCACAACAACAGGAACCGAAACCGACGAAGCACAACTGCTGGGCCACAAGGAAAACTAGAGAGGTCATATGAAGGTCGTCACCCGCCCCGGGCAGCGTCGCGGCGTCGAAGTCCACGAATTCGCCTCGGCCACGGCCAGCTCGGACGATCTGGCAACGCTACGCCGACACATCTACCACGACAAGATCGTCGTACTCAAAAGTCAAACGCTCGACAGCGCCGATTTCGTAGCTTTGGGAGCAGAATTCGGCACCCCGGTGCCGTACTACGAACCCATGTACCACCACCCCGACAGCGAGTTCGTCTTCGTCTCCTCGAACGTTCACCGCGAAACCGGACGAATAGGCGTCCCCAAGACCGGGGCATTCTGGCACTGCGACTACCAATTCATGCCCACACCGTTCGCTGTCACCCTGTTCTACCCACAACAATTGCCCACCGCCAGCCGCGGCACCTATTTCATCGACATGGCCGACGCATATCGACGACTCACTCCGCAGTTGCGCGAAGCGATCACCGACACATTCTGCTGGCACAGCGCCCGACGATACGTCAAGATCCGCCCCACGGATGTGTTCCGCCCCCTCGCCGAGGTCATCGCGGACGTCGAACGCATCACCCCCGCACAACGATGGCCTTCCGTACTGATCCATCCGATTACCGGGGAACGGGTGCTGTACCTGTCGGAGGCATTCACCTACGCCATCGAACACGCCTCTGGACAACCGCTTCCGGAGTCACTCCTGTCACAGATACTCGCCGAATGCGGACAGCTCGACGAACACTGTGCCCACGACAACATCTTCCTACAATCCTATGAGCCCGGCGACTTGGTTCTGTGGGACAACCGCACACTCGTCCACCGCGCGCTGCACAATCCGGGCAACGAGGCAACCGAGTCCTGGCGCGTGACCGTACTCGACGACCACCCCCTCAGCGCCCAGGAGCCCACATGACCGCCACCTCACCGGCAACCGCACCCCGGTCCGACAGCGCGCCCGACGACAGCGCACTCCTCGAACGCGCCATGCGCCCATACGCCGACAAAGGCACCATCTACCTCCGACACGCTGCAGCGCACCGCCGCGGCGACCAGGTCGTCGGAGTAGGCGCGTTCTCCATCGCAGAATCCTGTTACATCACCGATACCGGCCACTTCAACGCCGTCGAGTTCAACATTTCCTACAACCAGCTGTTCTACTACACCCTGGCCGCGGCGATCCGAGACCGATCCATCCCTCACCTGGTGGACTGGACCCTGACCGATTACTGGGCACGCCAGCTGCCCTCGGTGCTCATCAGCACATTCCACAGTCGATTCCGTCGACCGGTGAACTCGCGCGCCTACCGCGCCGAGCTGACCATCGACGACATCGAATTCCGGCATCGTTCCCAACCACTGCTCGCCCTGCACACCCACATCGAATTCACCGACTCCGGCGCCGGCAGCGCCAGTGGCGATGTCGAAATCGTCCTGGTGGACCCGCCAGCCCATACGCACCCGAAAACCGGCCGAGCCCACCCGAAGGCCGACCGATGACTCGGCCGCCCACGCTGGTCACCATCCTGCGACAGCACGCAACCACCCACGCCGACCACCCCGCACTGATCGACCACCCCGTATCGATCGACGCACCCACGACCACCACTTACGCCGCCCTCGCCGACCATGCGGCCGCGCTCGCCGCAGCCCTGCGCGATACCGGCGTCGGCGAGGGCGACCGAGTCGTGCACGTGGCCAAAGACACCCCCGCGGTCTTCGAACTGCTCTATGCCTGCGCCACCCTCGGCGCCGTACTGGTTCCGATCAGCTGGCGGCTGGCTGCCGATGAAATCGCCGCTATCCTCGACCACAGTCACCCTCGCATCGTCATCACCGACGACCCCACCCGCACCACCACTGCCACCTGCCCGGTTCTGACACTCACCCAACTGCAGTCGTGGCGCACGAGAACCCATCACAGCGACGACACCGTGTTCGCAGCGACCCCGGACACACCTGTCGTACAGATGTACACCAGCGGCACAACCGGCAGACCCAAAGGCGTGGTACTGGCCCACCGTAGCTTCTTCGCGGTACGCGCACTGCTGGAGAGCGCCGGACTGGACTGGATCGATTGGCGCGAGACCGATATCAACTTGATCGCACTGCCGGCATTCCACATCGGTGGATTGTGGTGGGCCACCCAAGGTCTCAACGCTGGTGTGACCAACGTGGTGATTCCCGCCTTCACCCCGGCCACCGCGATCGCGACGATCCAACGCAACGCGGTCACCACCACCTGCCTGGTCCCGGCAATGCTGTCGATGATGCTGTCGGAACCCGACGTCGGCGCGACACGGTTCACCTCGCTACGCAAGATCGTCTACGGCGGCGCGCCGATCGGACCACACCTACTCGCGCATGCCCTCGACACCTTCGGCTGTGAGTTCGCTCAAATCTACGGGCTGACCGAGACCGGAAACACCGCACTGTGTCTCCCGCCCGCCGAGCACATCGGCGAAGCTCCACGCCTGCATGCTGCGGGAAAACCGTATCCGGGGGTGGACATCCAGATCCGCACCACGGACGGAACGCCTACCGAGATAGGAGAATCGGGGGAGGTGTTCGTGCGCAGCCCGGCGCGAATGGTCGAGTACTTCGCCGACCCCGAGGCCACCGCAGCAACCTTGTCCGACGGCTGGATTCGCACCGGCGATGCCGGATATCTCGATGCGGACGGCTATCTCGTGATCCGCGACCGGATCAAAGACCTCATCATCGTCGGCGGCGAAAACGTCTACCCCGCCGAAGTGGAGAAGACGCTCACCGAACATCCCGCGGTGTACGACGCCGCGGTGGTCGGCGCCCCCGACGACACCTGGGGTGAACGCGTGCAGGCGTTCGTCGTCGCCCACCCGGACATGGACCTGCGAACCTCGGACCTGGCGCGATTCCTGCACGGCCGACTCGCCACCTTCAAAACCCCGACCCAGTACGAGTTCGTCGATGCCATTCCGCGCAACCCCAGCGGCAAGATCCTGCGCCGCGAACTGCGCGAACCGTATTGGGCCGACCGCTACCGGCGCGTCAACTGAAACCCACCCACCACGACCCGTACACCGCTGACACGGCCCACCGTGTCAGCGTCGAAAAGAGGACCACCGAATGCGCTTGAGCCGAGAACGCGTGATCGCCGACATCGCCGACGTACTCCACACCGAACCGACCGAACTGCACACCGATACCGACTTGACCGATCTCGGACTCGACTCGATCCGGCTCACCACACTCGTCGACCGCTGGCGCGCGTCCGGCGCACAGGTCGGCTTCGCCGAACTGGCCGACAAACCAGTCGTAGGGGTGTGGCTACTCACGTTGACCGATGCAGCACGCTGACCACAGCACGTCGACCGGATCGGCATGACCCACCAACCCACACACGCCCTCCCACTCACCGCAGCCCAGCACGGTATCGCCGACGCCCAGCGCCTGTGGCCCGACCCACACACGTTCATGGTCGCCGAATACCTCGAACTACGCGGCCCCATCGACCCCGACATACTCGCCGAGGCGATCGGTCGAATGATCACCGACGTCGCCGCGCAACGCATCCGGCTGGTAGCCACCCCCAACGGCCCCCGCCAGGTGATCGAGCCCCCGCACACGGTGCCCGTATCCATACACGACCTCACCCACCTCGATGCTCCCGACGCCGCGGCGCTGCAGTTCATGCACGACGATCGCAGCCAGCCAGCGGACCCGTATCGCAGCGTGACCACGCGCCACCACATACTGGTACTCGCCCCCGACCGAGTCTATTGGCACCACCGGACACACCATGTGGCGTTGGACGGCTACGGTTTCGCCTTGTGCGCCACACGCGTAGCCGACCACTACCGCGCGCTCACCACAGCCGACACCACAGTGGCCCCCCTCACCACCGACCTCGCCGACGTGATCGCCGAAGACCACGCCTATCACGCATCCAGCCGGTGCGCCGAAGACGGAACCTACTGGCAGACCACGCTCACCCACCGCAGCGCCCCCACGCTGTCGACGACCCCGAGCCCACCGACGGCCCGACCACTGCGGACCCGACGCACCCCCACCAGATGGAAGCCGACCCCCGGCAGCGACTTCGGCGTCGTGGAGGCGATGGTGGCCGCCGCCGCGATCTATCTCGCACGCCGCACCGCAGAAAACGACGTCGTACTCGGCGTACCCATGATGAATCGCATCGGATCAGCCGCCGCCACCGTGCCGTGCACCGTGCTCAACGCCGTGGCTCTACCGGTGCAGGTCGAACCGGAGGACACCGTCGCCGACCTCGCCACCCGAATCGCCACCCGACTGCGCACGGCGCGGCGGCATGGGCGCTACCGGCACGAACGACTCCGCGCTGAACTCGGTCTGATCGGTCGCGGACGCCGCCTGCTGGGCCCGATCGTCAATATCATGCCCTTCGACTACGACCTGGCGCTGCCCGGCATCGAGGCACGAGCACACAACCTGAGCGCCGGACCCGTGGAAGATCTGTCGATCAACCTCTACCTACGTGGCGGCGCCGCCGAACTCGTCGTGGATGCCAACCCACGCAGCTATACCCCGCAAGAACTCGACCACCACGCCGATGCTCTCGTCCACGCCCTCGAATCGGCCGCCACCCACAACACCCGCCCGGTCCGTGACCTCGGCGTCACGTTCGTCCCGATCCAGGCTCCACGCCCGAACCCGGCACTCGACCCGATCACTCGATTCCGCCGGTGGGCCGCCCTCGACCCGACCGCCCCGGCGCTCGTCACCGGCGAACACCGTCTGTCACGGGCCGAGCTACTCGCTCAGTCCCACTCCCGCGCCAGCGAACTGATCGCCATAGGAGTCGATGACGACGACATCGTCGCGATACTGCCCTCCGGCGACGGCTGCAGCGACATCATCTCCATCCTGGCAACCCAACTCGCCGGCGCCGCGCATGTCGCGCTCGACCTCACCATGCCAGTCGAGGACCTGCGCGCGCTGCTGGAAGCCCTCGCGCCCTCGACGGTGATCCGCAGTCCACGCCACATCGATCTCGCTGCCGCAGTGGCCCCCGGTATCACAGCGATAGCGTTTCCCACCACACAGCCACCGGCCACCGCCCTCCCTGAAACCGCCCAGCCCGAACCCACGCCGTCCCGACGAGCAGCCGGCTATGCGGTGCTGACCTCCGGAACCACCGGAACGCCGAAAGCGGTGCGGGTCAGCGGCGCCGCGCTCGCTGCATTCGCCGCCGACGCCGTGGACCGCTACCAGTGGCAACCACAGGACCGGGTCGTGCAATTCGGACCGCTACACGCAGACACCAGCATCGAAGAGATCTTCCCAACCCTGGCCGCCGGGGCATGTGTCATTGCCACCAACCCCACCCAACGGCGCTCGTTGACCGACCTGCTCGACCATGCCCACCGCACCGAAGCGACCGTACTCGACCTACCGACCGCCATCTGGCACGAACTGGCCATAGCAGTCGACGCCGGCGCCATCACGCTGCCCGCGACGATCCGTCAGATCGTGATCGGCGGAGAAGAGGCATCACCAGAGCTCGTAGCACGCTGGTCACGCCGCGACAACCCCGTACTGCACAATAGCTATGGTCCCAGTGAGGCGGCGGTCGTCTGCGCCAGTACCGACATCTCGGCCGACCACGACCCGCAACATCCCGTACCACTGGGGCGGCTGTTCCCCCGCATCGGCGCGTTCCTCGCCGTCGACCGCTTCGACCCCGACCACGGCCCAACAGTCGGCCACCTCCACCTCTACGGGCCGATGCTCGCCGACGGGTACCTGCCCGCCAACACCGCAACCGGCTTCCGGACCGTCCAGCTTCAGCACGAGTCGATTCGCGCGTTCGCGACCGGTGACCGGGTCCGCGTGCACGCCAACGGCATACTCGAGTTCATCGAACGCAGTGACGGCGTCGTCAAAATCGCCGGCCACCGTGTCGGCATCCGCACCATCGAAGACATCCTGCGCCGCGAACCCGGAGTGTCCGACGCGCTGGTCACCCGACGCGGCGAATTCGCCCTCGACGCTCTGGTGACACTCGACATACCCCACCCACCCGAATGGCTCGACACGCTACGACAACGCCTGTCCGACCACATACCCCCAGCATGGGTCCCGGCACGAATCATCGCGGTCGACCATTTGCCACGCACCTCCAACCTCAAGGCCGACCGCACCGCCCTCGACGCGCCCGAAACCCGCCACGAATCCCGCACCGCATCCGGTACCGACCAGATCTTGCGCGTCTTCCGAACCGTCCTCGGACGCGACGACCTCACCGCCGAAGAAGATTTCTTCGCAGCCGGCGGAACCAGCATGCAGACCATCGCCCTCGCCAACCGGCTGACCGTCCTCACCGGGCACCCGATCACCGTGGACGAGATCCTCGCCCACCCGACCGCCGCCGACCTCGCCGCCCGAACCACCGACCACACAGCCCGCACCGATACCCCCGATATGGACCGAGAAATCGCGACCCTGCGCACCCTCCTGGCCGCCTCCTCACCACCGGCCCCTCCCACGACACCCTCCCCAGGACGAGTACTGCTGACCGGCGCCACCGGCTTTCTCGGCGCGTACTTGCTGGCAGAATTGCTGGCATCCACCGACCACGACATCGTGGCCCTGATCCGAGCCGACTCCACCGACCACGCCTACGATCGGCTGCGCGGCGCATTCACCGCGGTATCCGCCGCGCATCACTTCCACACGGCCTGGAACGCGCGCCGACTGTCGATCGTCCTCGGTGACTGCACCACACCGAACTTCGGCGCCGAATCCGCCGCATTCGCCGGAGTGAGTCACATCGTGCACAACGCGGCAGCAATCAGCGCGGTGCGCTCCTACCAGAGCCTACGGACCGTCAATGTCACTGCCGCCCACCACACACTGCGTCTTGCCCGAGACTGCGGGGCAGCACTCACCCTGGTATCGACTGCCACAGCTGCCGGACCCCGAGGTGCACTGGCCGCCCCGGCCACACTGCCGACAGGATATGCACAAAGCAAATGCGTCGCCGAGCATCTATTCGCCGTCGCCGCAACCGAATTCGCAGTCCCGTCGACCATCGCGCGATTGGGTCGCGTGCTCCCACATCCCAGCGACCCACGCGACCCCGACCACGATTTCCTCCACGATCTGGCAACAGCCGCCACCGCGGTCGGAGCACTACCACACACCGAAGTACGCGAGCCGATGGTTCGCGCAGACGTCGCCGCCCAGACCATCATCGAAGCAACGAAAGAAGCTGCCACGACCACGCCACGCATACTCGATCTCCTCGGTCCCGAACCGATCGCCGTCGCCGCTGTCCTGGCACACGCCACCACCCTGCACACCACCACGATTCCGTTGGCACGCTGGCGCGCCGAGATCAGCGCATGCGAAGACATCGACCCACCACTGCGCACCGCAGTCCAACGATGGTGCGACATCCAGTTGGCGGGATTCGACCCCGACTGGACTTCCGACCACACCACCCCGACACCCGAACTATCCGCCAGCGACGTATCCGACTTGCTCCGCCTCGGCAATACCGCGCCGTAGATCACCCGCGGCGCGCACCGACCAACCCTGCCAGAACCCGACACACCTCACCTCGGCCACGGCCGCCGACCCACCGGCGACGCCGAGGCCGAGCACTGCACACCTCGGCCACGATCCGCTCGAAAAGATCCGGAACTGGCTGCACAGCACCCACCCGAGCCTGCCATGTGACCTCGGCAGCCGATGCATTCCATCGACGACACCGCCCGCACCGCGCGAGATGCTCATCGACCCGAGCCGCGGCCACATCCTCGACTTCCGCATCGAGCCGGACCGACAGCGACTCTCGTGCCAACGAGCATTCCACCCGATCATCCTCCCAGCCCGAGCGGCTGGGATCGGCGACGGGACACCGCACGACTGCGGCGGGAACCATCGACCACGCACCACCGACTACCTGACAGTGCCGCACACCCGATCACGGGCCGACCTCCAGCGAAACCGCCTTCTGCCAGAACGGACCATGGAGACCACGCGATGACCACAGAGCAGACCACCGCATCACCACAGCCCACGCGGGTAACCCTCGCCGTGGGCGGAATGAGCTGCGCCGCCTGCGCCAGCAGGGTCGAACGCCGCCTCAACAAACTGGCCGGGGTGACCGCGTCGGTCAACTATGCCACCGGCGCCGCCACCATCGACGCTGCTGCACCGACCTCGGTGCAGCAGCTGTGCGAGGAGGTGTCCGCCGCCGGATACACCGCCGAACCCGCAACTGTCCACCGGCCAGCACTCCTCGGTGGGGGAGACGACGAAGAAGTGGTCGCCGATCTCCGGCGGCGCCTCGGCGTCGCGCTCGTCGCGTTCTTTCCCCTGGCCGATCTGTCGGCCATGTTCGCGATGCTGCCGAACACACGGTTCACCGGTTGGCAGATCCTGCTCACCGTGCTCGCCGTGCCCGTGGTCGTCTGGGCCGCAGCGCCGTTCCACCGGCGAGCACTGGCCGGCGCACGCCACGCGAGCGCCAGTATGGACACCCTCGTGTCGGTAGGCGTGCTCACCGCCACCCTGTGGTCGCTACACACCATGTACCTACGCCCCGGACGAACCGACGCTCCGGAGGGGGTATGGGCGGCAGTCTGGTCCAGTGATTCGATCTACCTGGAAGTCGCCGCAGGGATCACCACGTTCGTCCTCGCCGGCCGCTACTTCGAAGCCAAAGCCAAACGCACAGCCGGCAGTGCACTGCGTGCGCTCATCGAACTCGCCGCACACGAAGTCACCGTACTCACCCGAGACGGCCACGAGATCACCATTCCAACCACCGAACTCGGGAAAGGGCAACGATTCGTCGTCCGACCCGGCGAAACGATCGCCGCCGACGGCGTGGTCACCAGCGGAATGTCCAGCATCGACGCCAGCGCCATGACCGGTGAGCCACTACCGGTCGACGTGACCAGCGGCGACCGCGTCATCGGCGGAACCATGTCGCTCACTGGACGGATCGTCGTCGAAGCCACCGCAGTCGGCGCCGATACCGCCTTGTCCGGCATGATCCAACTCGTCGAACATGCCCAACAAGGCAAGGCACGCATGCAACGAATCGCCGACCGTGTGTCGGCGGTCTTCGTTCCAATCGTCTTTGCGATCGCCACGACGACCTGCGCACTATGGCTGCTACTCGGCGGAGGAACCGACAATGCAGGAGCCGCCGCAATCGCCGTACTCGTCGTCGCGTGTCCGTGCGCGCTCGGATTGGCCATCCCGACAGCACTGATGGTTGCCTCCGGGCGCGGAGCGCAACTGGGCATCTTCATCAAGGGTCATCAAGCCCTCGAGTCCACCCGTGACGTAGACATCGTAGTACTCGACAAAACTGGCACCATCACCGAAGGCACGATGCATGTCGTCGACTTCACGGTCACCAACGGATTCGACACCTGCGAGGCACTGCGCCTCGCAGGTGCAATCGAAGCCGCATCCGAACACGCCATCGCCAAAGCCGTCACCGAATACGCGCGCCGACACACGAACCTACCCATAGCCCAATCCTTCGAGGCCCAATCCTTCGAAGCACTACCCGGACTCGGCGCCCGCGGCATCGTGCTCGGCAAGCACGTACTCGTCGGACGACCACAGCTGATGTCCGACCACGGACTCACCATGCCCCCAGTACTCGACGCGCACCGCAACCACCACGCCGCAGTCGGCCACACCGTGGTTTTCGTCGCAGTCGACGGCGCGGTCGTCGCCGCCGTCGCCGTCGCCGATCGCGTGAAAGACACTGCCGCAGAAGCGATCGCGCGCCTTCACCGCAGCGGACTGCGCACCATCATGCTGACCGGCGACAACGAACCTGCAGCCCGCGCCATCGCTCGGCAGGTCGGTATCACCGACGTCGCCGCCGATCTGCTTCCCCAGGACAAGGTAGCCACTATCGTGCACCTGCAGGCACAGGGCAACAGAGTGGTCATGGTCGGTGACGGCATCAACGACGCCGCCGCGCTGGCCACCGCCGACCTCGGCATGGCCGTCGGCGCCGGGACCGACGTCGCGATCGCCGCCGCGGATGTGATCCTGGTCCGCAGCGACCTGAATACCGTGCCCGACGCCATCGAACTCGCACACGCCACGCTACGCACCATCAAAGGCAACCTGGCATGGGCATTCGGCTACAACATCATCGCCATACCCGTCGCCACCATCGGCTGGCTGAACCCACTGGTCGCCGGCGCCGCAATGGCCTTCTCCTCGTTCTTCGTCGTCACCAACAGCTTGCGACTGCGCCGGATACACCCAGGCCGGATACACCCAGGCCGGACAAGCCCAGAACTCGAGTAACTCGCGAGGCTACCGACCACGCGTGCGCGCCAACTCGACCAACATCGCATTGTATGCATCGAGGTCGGAATCGCCGTACACATCATCTTTGCGATCGGTGCGCACCGCCACCCGGCGATCCTGGGCGACCCACTGCGTGAGCAGCGCACCCACGACGATCAAAATCGGAACCTCACCGGCCACCCACGCGATAGCGCCACCGACACGCTGATCCGCCAGCAGATCCACCCCCCACGGCAATTGCAGTTTCGCATAGAACCGCTCCCCGATGACCGTGGTCATCGACATGACCGAAACACCGAAGAACGCGTGAAACGGCATGACAGCAAACAAGACCCCGAGCCGGCCCACATGAGGCAGCCGCCGTGGCCCCGGGTCGATGCCGATGATCGCCCAATAGTACAAATAGCCCACGATCAGAAAATGCATGTTCATGAAGACATGTCCCCAGTGATAGGGGATCAAGCTCTCGAACGCCGGTGTGAAATACAGACCGTAGAGCGAAACGACAAACGCCGTCACCGAAAACACCGGATGGGACAACAGCGCAGCCAGCCGCGAATGCACCAACGCCAATACCCCCTCACGGACACCCCACAGCGCCCCGCGCGGCGCCGCGGGCAGCGCACGCAACAGCAACGTGGCCGGCGCGCCGAGCACGAGCAACACCGGCACCACCATGTTCAACGCCATATGGGTCACCATGTGCCAACTGAACATGGCATATCCGTACGCGCCGATCCCCGAGGACGTCGCCATCGACAACACGACACACCCACCGACCCACGACACCGTCCGCCACACCGACCAGGCATCACCCCGCCGCCGCAGCCGCAGTACCCCCAGGACATACATCCCGATCCCGACCAACGCCGCGCCGCCGAGCACGATGTCAAATCGCCAAAACGTGAGCAACCGCAGGGCAGACGGCGGATCGGCAATATCGAAGCCGAGACCGACCTGATGAGCCGTGAACTGCCGATCGGCGAACGCCGGAGCCGGACCTACCCCCGCCCCGCTCAACGCTGACATCGCGACGAGCGCGGCGCCGCCCGCTACCGCGCACACCACCGCATCGCGCTTCGGGCCGCAACCCATCCTCCCCACGAGCACCGCGACCAGTAACGCCGACAATCCCGCCCCCAGCACCAGACGCCCGTACCCGGTGACGAACACCTGAGATGGCGGCACCAGTACCGCGACCAACACGACACCGCAGATCGCTGCGACGCTCAGACACAACACGACGATGAACCGTGTGCGGCGCACCAACGCCACCGCATCGTCTCCTCCACGACCGAGATGAGCACTCACACACCACAACAACCCAATGGGAACCGACATCGCCACGACCAGAACTAGCGCGGCCCCGGTCGCATAGTCATGACCGGGGCCTTCGCCCGCATTGCCAACAACAAATGGCGGCACGACACCGATCGCAGCAATCCACGCCAGAGCCACCGTCACGACCCACGACAGAGAGAATCTCGACCCCACCGCGACAACGGCCGCCAGTGCGGCTACCACCATCCACGCCTTCGGCTTCTCGCTCGCGTCGATCAACGATCCGAGTGCACCACCGCGCAGCATCTCCGACACCGCGATCCCACCCACGTCGGCTGCCGTCACCGGTATCAGCGCCACCGCGGCCGCCACCCAGACCACGCTGGCGCGTTCGACCACACGGATTCCCGCATAGCCGTCCACACCGAGCCGACCGTGCTTGCCAACCGCCGTACAGCAGGCCGAATACACCAACGCGCCCACGGTCACCGAACCCGCCACCATCGCCACCGCCCGCAACACGGTGTACAGCGCCGCATGGCCCAGTCCCGGATACGCCGTACCAGCGGCACGATACGGAAAGTCCTGCGCGGACCAGGCCGCCACGACGAGCAGCACCACCGCACCGAACATCGAGACGAACCAGACCGTTCGCGCCGAGATCGCCCCAACTGTCATGCCATGTCCCTTCGACCGTGGCGACCCGCGCCGGGCCGACCCATCCCCTGTGTCCACTAGTCGGACGTCCCAGCGCCGCCGGTTCCACCACAGCCACTCGTGTGACGAGCGCAATATTCAGGGACAGATCGAATTATCGACCCAATGCTGCCAGGAGCATTCTGGCCTGATGATCCGCGCCGAGCTGATTCGGATGAAACGGCACCGCCGGACCCATCGGATGCGCGGAATACGGAACCAAACCCTCCACCCATCGAGTGCCCATCGGCTGACAAGCATCGTGCCCAGCACTGGAGGTATAGGTGTCGACGAACTGCACACCGGCCACAGCCGCCGCTCGCGACAGCATGGCATTCAACTCGACGAGTTTGCGGCCCAGCCACTCCGCATCGATCGGTGAGATCGGGATACTCGGATAACACCCCGGCCCGATGCTCACACCCTGCAAGTAGTCCAGCAACACGATCCGAGCATGCGGCGACCTCGCACGGATGCCCAAGATCGCAGCAACGACCTTCGGTTCGGATGCGGCCACATTCGCCGACATCCGGTCCACTCCGTCGACCACGAACGTGTCATGACACGGCGACACCGCCGGGTCGGCGGTCACACACTGTCGGACAGCAGCAGCCAATCCCGCATCATTGCCACCGATTTCCATACTCACCAGATCGGTGGTGGGGGAGAGGCGATCGAACTGCGGCGCATTCACCCCGGCGGGCGTGATCTGCGGAGCGGTCATTTCGACGGTTGTCGCCGAGTCGCATGCCGCATCCCGAAATTTCGGCACCGCAAGTGCGTCCGCAACCTGCTTCGCATAGCTGGACCGGCTCTGCACGCAACCCAACGGCACGAACTCGGACGTCGTCTGACTGAACGTAACATCGGCAGCCCATGAGTCACCGAGCGCGACATACTCGGCGAATGCCGACATCGGCGCCGCGGAGGAGAACGACGTTGCAGCAAGTGCGACACCGATCATGCTCGCGACAGCCAACGCACGCACTGCACTACGCATGCGCCCTCCAAGCAGACCAGCGCGGACATCATCCGGACACACAACGACGATTATCACCGTATTCATACGAATGCGGGGCAATATTCCAGCAAAATGTCACGGTGACGTTTTGATCGAATTTTCTCCCATTCGCGGCAACAACAGATCCGCCTCCCACCATGTACGTCGACTCCACGCGATTGCAGGCACACAAGGCGCTCGATACCCGCCACCCGCCACACCCCGGATTCATTGCGACATCCACACATGCCGCAATGACGAGCAAGCCGTGACCCCACTGGCTTACAACGCCGATAATCTACATTATGTCAACTAGAGGTCTTCCGGGCCTCCCCACCCGATGCAGGCAGATCGGCCACGAACGCCCCACGAGCGACCACAACACGACAATCGCGGCAATCATGCCGAACTCCGCGATCACAATGATCACCAACCGGGAGAAGCGGGCCGTCACTCGTCCGACGAGAACAATACTCGCGAAACACAGCGACGAACCGATGACCAGCATGCCGAGACTGGTCGCTGTTGCTCACACAAGGGTCAGCCAGTAGTCCTGAAACCGTACGAACACCAATGTCGTCACAACGGCGTAGAACACCACTAGCATGGTCCACCGCCACTGCGTCACCCACGCCACCAGAAGCCGTGGACTCTCCCAGCGACCGGTGACCACAGCGAGCAGCGCTGGAGTCACCGCCCACACCACCATGCAGTACGGGCACAGAGCGTTGATCCGATACAACGCCTGAAAGATCAGCCAGCAAACGAATCCGACACCGCATGCAACACCCAGCCACAGACCGGACCAGATCCACCGCGGAACAACTGCACCCGCGACCGCCTGCACGCCCACTGTGACGACCACGGAAAACCCGACGACCCCGATGATGGGGTTCGGAAATCCGAACACGGCTGCCTGACTACTGGCGATCACCGACCCGCACGACACGATCGGGTTGAGACTGCACGACGGTATGTAGCCGGGTTCGGTGAGCAGATTGAACTTTTCGATGGTCAACGCCAGCGAGGCGACCCACCCGATCACTCCCCCGATGAGCAGAGACCATGCCGGCCACGGCGCCACCTGTCGCGCCGGATAGATGCTCACATCGCTGTCCGTCTTCATTTTTCGACAAGCCTGATGCCACTGACGATCTCGGGATGAATGGTGATCACGGTGTCCATGACCTTGTCGACCCACGGATGCAACAGCTTCTCGTAGCGGGCGATCGACTCCGGATCAGTAATCGGCTGGGCAAGTCCGGTCACCACGACAGACCACCCGGTGTGTCGCACAGGGTCGATGTCGTCGGCTTCGTAGGCAACCACAACTGCCGAGTTGCCCCGCACGGCACTGGTCAACCGCGAGGTGAGCCGGGTACGCACGATGATGTCCCCATCTGCGTCGACCAGATGATTGACCGGGCGGATCGCCGGCAACGCGTCACGGGTGAACACCACCCGCCCCAACGGCGCACTCGACAACAGACGCATGGCTTGGGCCCGATCCAACTCGATGATCTCGCGCGCCACATCGACCAGCGATACCTCCGCGGCTACCTCGGTCGACCGCGATTCGGACGAACTCACGTGATCCGACCCTTCCTTTCGCTCCCCCACTACCCGCAAGATGACATGCCATCATTTTGCTCGGACAGGTCTATAGGGCAGAAAGTCATACGGCTGACTGACGTTCGACACTCGGCGCGGCATCGAGGATCCCGAACCGGCAGCTCTCTCCCCTGACTCGGACACACTCGGCACGATCCCGTACGCCCCTGCGCTTCGTGAGCTACTGTGACTTCGAGAACTACCGTGCAACCACTGGATCGGCAACTCACCAGGAATTACGCACAGCACGAACGCTTTCGACCGACTGCTGTCGTCGAAGGTGACGACGCTGTGTTCGCGAATAGAGGGCCAGCTGAACTACTGTCCAACTGGTGCTTGGACACTCACACGCAACCAGCGGCGCACTGGCATGGTCCGCGGCTGCGACAATGCTACCGGCCACTGTTCTGTCCTACCCCGTGGCTCAGGACGCAGTCGGGCAACTCGGCGTGGCCGATCTGCTGTTGGGAGTGTTCCTCACCGCCGGCGCCGCACTGTTGCCCGACGCCGACCATCCGAACGGCACAATCGCCCACACACTCGGGCCGATCACACATTCGGCTTGCACACTGATCTCACGGATTTCGGGCGGCCATCGAGGTGCCACTCATTCGTTCGCATTCGTCGTAGCAGCGTTCTACGGCACCTGGGCCGGACAACACTGGCTCGGCCGCTGGTTCACTCTCGGCCTCGTCTTCTTTCTGCTGTCGTTGGCCGTGCGCGCGCTACACCTGTGCCCACCGGGCAACAGCTTCAAGGCATGGGGCCCGATTGTCGTCATGTCCAGTGCGGGAACATTTGCCATCGACCAATGGATCGACGGCAATCCGGCATGGCTGCCATTCGCAGTGGGCCTCGGCGCACTCGCCCATGTACTGGGCGACTGCCTGACCGATCGAGGATGCCGCCTGTTCTGGCCGATCGGCATCCGAATCAGCTTTCCGATCATCGATCGGACCGGCAACAAAGTCGAAACCTGGATCATGTCACCGATGTTCACACTCGGCGCACTCGCCTTCCTCTGGTACACCATCACTCAGTCGTGACTTCGCTTCACGACTATCACAGCCGATCGCACAGTCCACTACCCCTGCTCGGTGAGGAATCCCCCGCACCGAGGCCTGATTCGTATGCATCGGAGCCACATACGAATCAGGTGTTCTGAACGAACTTCCTGTTCTTGGCAGGTTTGGTGCTGGTTGCTCGATAATCAACACATTAGTCAATGCTAATATCTACGTATTTACATATATAATCGCGCTGAACTCCTGCTGGGCATGTTGAGAACAGATTCGATTCGTCACCCCGCGAGCGCCGCGCTGGCCGCGGCGAGCGTCTGTGCACGATAGCTCGCACCGAACAACACCATGTGCACCAGCAGAGGGTGCAACTGGTGTAGCGGCGTACGGGCACGCCATCCGTCAGCGAGTGGAAAGGTCTCGTGGTAGGCAGCACACACGCGGTCCAGGTAGGGCGCACCGAAGAGGGCGAGCATCGCCAGATCCGTCTCGCGGTGGCCACCGTGTGCGGCCGGATCGATGAGCATCGCTCGCTCGGAGGTCCACACGATATTGCCCGCCCAGAGGTCACCGTGGATGCGGGCCGGAGGTTCGACAGGTCCGGCGAGGGCGTCGATATGGTCGATCACCTTTTCCACCAGGCGGATTCCTTCCGTGCCGAGATACGGGGCCGCGCGTGGCAGATACGGTGCGAGGCGGTGCTCGGCGTACCACCCGGCCCACGGACCCGATGTCTGAGCATTGGACAGCGGTAGGTTCGCGATCCAGCCTGCCCACGGAGCGCCGAACAGCTCTGGGCGGCGCGCATGGATTGCGGCCAGTTCACGACCGAATCGGTCTGCAACGACCGGTGTCGGCCCGCTGTCTTCGAGCCAGGGCACGATCAGCGTTCGATCGTCGGCGGCGAGTACCCGCACCACCGGTGCATCGATGGACCCTGGCACCTCGGCATGATCGGCATCCCCGTGGCGCAGCCAGGACAAACCGGTCGATTCGGCCGTGAAAACGCGCGTCGGCTCCGGCGCAGCTTTGACGAAGACCACCCTGCCATCCGCGAGCTCCGCACGGTGCAGTGTCCAGGCATGGCTTGCGCCGAAATCGAAGACGACCCGGACCCGCGTACCGAGCAGGGTGGACAACCGCGCGCCACTGATCATCGCGAATCCGCGGTCAAGCGCCGCATCGTATCCTCGTCGGCGGGGAGGAAGGATTCGATGGCCAACTCGGCGACGGTCACGTTCATCGGCGAACCGAACACTGTGGTGACGCTGAGCAGCGAAAGGGGGGCGCCTGCGTGCTCGATCACCAAGGGCACCACGGCTTGGTCGGGTTCGGGCAGCGTGAGCTGCACCTCACCGCCAGGGTAGGAACGCAATTCCTCGAGCAGGTCGACCAATTGCTGGGACCTGGTGACCTCGGCCTGTCGTGTCAGCCGGGCGAAGACGTGGCCGCGCCATTCGGCGAGGTTACGGATGCGGCCCGCCATGCCATCCGGGTGCAAACTCACCCGCAGGGCGTTCATCGGCGCAGCGATCAACGCGGGGTCCACACCCTCGAGGAGCGTGGTCACTCCGCTGTTGGCGTCGACCATCGTCCAGTTCTGGTCGATCGCGAGCGCGGGGTACGGTTCGTGACCAGCGAGAATCCGCCGCATTGCGCTGCGAATCGCGTCCATGGCGGGTGTGTCCCAGGCAGGTTGGGTGTATGCGGGCGCGTAGCCTGCGGCCAGCAGTACCCGATTGCGCTCGCGTAAAGGAATTTCCAGGTGTTCGGCCAGATGGGCGATCATGGTGCGGCTGGGCTTCGCGCGTCCGGTTTCGATGAAGCTGAGATGGCGTGCGGAAGTGTCGGCCCGGCCGGCCAGTTCCAGTTGACTCAGGCGACGTTCCAAACGCCAGTGCCGCAGCAGATCGCCGACCGTCGAGGTGTCCACTCCCCCGATCTTATGAACGTCCTCTGGTCTCGGCCATAACCTTCGAGGTAACACGACCTCGAAGCCGATCGGGCCGACGCCGACCATGCCTCGGCCCGATATCCGGATGCGGTCACGCCATCTCTGGCACCCGCAGATGGGCGAATGCCAAGTCGAACTCGGCTACTTCGAGCACATTGGCGCCGAGTCGCTGGTTGGAGGAAACCCTGATCCGATTCGCCTGTTCACGGCTGGCCTCCATGGCAACCGTGCTTGCCCACACGGTAGCGGCCACGGCCCGCCCGGTTTGTCGATCGATGAGCAGACTCGCGCTACGGAACCCGTCGATCATCTCGGTCTGCGGCAACACCTCCGTCTTGAATGTGTCGACCAACCCGCTGATCCGGTGCGGATCGACCTGCCCCCACGTGCACCGGGTACGGGAGTTGTGACCGGCCGGCTGGTCTCGGTGCATCACCGCGATCTCCCACTGCTCGACCCGATCGACCCGCCCATGGAGCATCCGGGCCAGACCGTCGCGCAGGGGTTGCACTCGAGCGCCGCTGGCATTCACTGCGGCCTCGGAGTCCCATGCAGTGGTTGCAATGCATCGCCCGGTCGACCGGTCGACCATCAGGGACAACCCGACCCACCCTTCGATCTCCGGCAGACGCGGCATCACCTCGTCGCGCAGGTGAGCGATCCCGTCGTCGATAGACGACGGCTGGGCCGAAATCGTGCTGGAACGTGCGTACACGGGCCACCTCCTGCCCCGGTCGGGGTGGCACCCCGGTGGCGCCACCGGACATACTCACCTTCCTCCACCGCATACGTAGACGCAATGGCCCTGGGCCGATGCACCAGCCCTGGGTTGCGGCAGCCCTGGGGACGAAGTCGAAGACGGGAGTCAGGGACGGGAATCCGGGATCTGGAGCAGTGGTTCGGGCAATAGCCGAGGAACGAACACCGCGGCGGCGGTGGCGCTCGCCGCACAGGTGGCTGCGATCGTCCAGCCAACCGGATCCAGCGGTAGGCAACCGAAGTAGGTGCACAATCCGGGAGTCATCACGATGGCGCCCAGCATCGCTGCGCTCGCGGCTGTCGTGAGCCACACCAAGGGACTGCGGTGGCCCGAAACCAGGGTCTGTCCGAGCTGGGTGCCGATGAGTGCGACCAAACCGATGGTGGCGGCACGACGGCGGGTGCCGGTCACTCGTCCGAGAGTCCATGCGGTCGATGCGCTGGTGGCCGTGGCGATACCACGCACGGCGAGTGCGTGCAGTAGATCGGTGCTCAGACGTGGGGGCGGGCGACGAGCGAGGCTCTGCGCGAGGCTCTGTGCCTTTGCGGACGGATTGTCCGATACGGCGGGATCGGCCTGGTCGCGGTCTCGGGACAAAGCCAGCGCCATGGCGGGAAACATATCGGTCAACATGTTCACCAAGAGAAATTGTCGAGTGCCCAGGGGGGCTCGACCGCTGAGCGCCGTGCCGTAGAGCGTGAACGCCACTTCGCCGGCGTTACCGCCGACCAGAACGCCGACAGCGTCGGTGACCCGGCGCCACATCCCACGCCCTTCGACCAGAGCATGCAGCAAAGCGAGCGGGTCGGGCGTGGTCAGCACCAAGTCGGCGGCGTTGCGGGCCGCCGCAGAACCGTGTGTCGCCAGTCCGATTCCGATGTCGGCGGTGCGGATCGCTGCAGCGTCGTTGGTGCCGTCGCCGGTCATTCCGACGACGTGGCCCGCGCGGCGGAGCGCAGCAACGATGCGCACCTTCTGTTCGGGGTCGACCCGGGCGAAGACGGTGCTCCGTTCGATCAATTCGGCCTGTGCGGTGTCGTCCAGACCGTCGAGGTCGGCGCCCGTGACCACCTCGCTGGCGTCGATGCCCAATTGCCGGGCCATGGCCGCCGCGGTCACCGGATGGTCGCCGGTGATCATGCGGACGCTGATGTCGTTGCGGCGCAAGGCGTCGACGAGTGGACGACTCTGCTGGCGTGGTGTGTCGGCCAGTCCCAGGAAGCCCACGAGAGTGAGGTCGTCGACCATCGCTTCGACATCGTCGGGCTCGGTGAGTAGATCGCGGTGGGCCACCACCAACACCCGCAGACCCTGCTCCGCGAGGTCACGAATGGCGGCTTCTGCGCGCTGGCGTGTCGCGTCGATGAGCGGCAGGCTGCCGGTGTCCCCCACCCGCACCGTGTTGCAGCGGGCCAGGACGACTTCGGGCGCTCCCTTCACGATCAGGTGCAGTTGGTGGGCGGTGTGCCCGACGGTGGCGGCGTAGCCGCGGTTGGATTCGAACGGGATCGCCTGGCTCTGGTTCCAGCGGAAGGCATCGTGGCCGAGTGCGTCGCGGGCTGCGTCCACCACGGCGCGGTCGGTAGCGTGCACGATCGGTTCCACGCCTGCGTCTGGACAGGCACGCGCCGCAGCACACAATAGTCTTCGTGCAGCCGTGGACTCGGTATGCAGCGGCCATTGCTGCTCGAGGCCGGCGAGCACGGTCAAACGAAGCCGACCGTGGGTGAGCGTACCGGTCTTGTCGAAGCAGAGGGTGTCCACACGGCCCAATGCTTCGACGGTCCGACTGGCTCGCACCAGTACGTCGTGTCGGGAGAGCCTGCGTGCGGCGGCGAGCTGGGCGACCGTGGCCACCAGAGGAAGTCCCTCGGGTACCGCTGCGACCGCAACCGCCACACCGTCGCCGATCGCCGATCGCAGTGGCCTGTTGCGTAGCAGTCCCAGTCCGGTCACGACGCCGCCACCCGATAGGGTCAACGGCAGTGTGCGTTCGGTCAACCGGCGCAGCTGCGCTTGGACACCGCCCTTTTCGGGTGGGATGGCTCCTGCTGCGGCACGGCTGGCCTGGGTGTCGGGTCCGATTGCGACAACGATCACGGAGGCGGTTCCGCTGACCACGGTGCTGCCTTCGAAGACCATGCACGCTCGGTCGTTCAGGACCGCGCCGGGGGTCGCGGCGACCTGTTTCGCGACGGTCACGGATTCACCGGTGAGGCTTGATTCGTCCAGTTCGAGATTGTCTGCGCGCAGCAGTCGCGCGTCGGCAGGGACGACGTCGCCTGGCCGCAGCACGATGACGTCGCCGATGGCGAGCAGGTTCGCGGGCAGAAGGTGCTCGCCGCAGCGGTCGGCGTCGAGTTCGTTGCGGTCGACCACGCGGCCGGTGAGCTGTTCGCCCTCGAACAGTTGGTGTAGCGCACCCTCTGCCCGCTGCCGTTGCCATGCGGAAACGACCGCGTTGACCATGAGCACCGCCGACAGCAGCACGGCGTCCGATGGTGCTCCGAGTATGGCGGTGGCGAACGCCCCGACTCCAAGGATCGGTGTGAGGGGATCGCCGAGTTCGCGGCGCAACTGGCGGGCGAAGGACACCGCAGATGCCACAACAGCCAGTCCTGGGATGGCAATCGGTCCTGGGGGCTCGATCCGGTCCGCAGGTGGAAGGGTCGAGGGAAGCCGCCTCATGACGTCGTCGGGTTCGAGTGCGTGCCAGGACACCGGTGAGGTGAGGGGGGTTCGAGGCTGGGTCCAGGCGGCACGCCAGCCGCAGTAGGCGCCGGTGAGCAGGCCCGTGAGATGGGCGGCTGTGCCGGGTGCTGCGCGGCCGCTTCGGTCCGGGGCGACGGCGAGCAGGAGACCACCGACGGCGGCTGCGGACAATGCCAGTGAGCGACCGCGTTCACTGACTTGTCGGGCGGGGCCGACCGCGCCCAGAATTCGGTGGACGTGTGCCAGATTCGGACACAACAGGTCCACGGTTGGTGGCAGTGTGGTTGCATCGTCCTGGCCGGCCAATCCGATCGCGACGTCGGCGTAGACCAGTGAAGGCTGGGTACACCGACTCAGGACCGCGACCAGGTGTCCGTCGCGTTGGAGGTCGTGCACGACTTTGCGCAGTGACCGGCTGGGGTCGATGACGTCGTGGGACAGCGATCGTAGCTCTGCGGCGTCGGCGCCGGCGACGAGGATGACGCGCAGTCCCGCCGATCGGGCTCGCTCGAGTATTGCGTGCGCGTGTCGGTCGAGTTCGTGTCCGACGAGCACTCGACCGACACGGGTGCCGTCGTCGCGGAGTTCTCGCCAGACCGGGCGACGTGTTGCGCCGCGGTCGGGTGTGCCGGTCTTGGGGTGGACCAACACGTGGCGGCGCTCGCGTGGAGCGTGCCGGTCGGTCGTGCGGGCGAGGTTTCCCAGGGGGTCCTCGGTGTCCTGGGTCCATAGCAGGCGTTGACCGGCGCTCCAGACTTCGGCGGGCGACCACCTCTCGTCGGTGGTTTCGGCTGCGAGCACCATTCTGCGGGCGGTGAGCAATGCCTCGCCGTCGACCACGAGCGCAGACAGCCGGTCCAGTCGTCGCCAGACTCGTGGGCGCAAGGTGAGCACCCCCGCTCGGGACAGCAGCGTCGAGACTACGGCGCTGTAGGCTTCGCGGCTGGCGACCGCTGCTTTGGGCGCGCCGAGTTCGACGGCGTCGGCCGCGCTGAGCAGCCCGCGACCGCCGAGAACGGCGGTGGTTGCACCGATGAGGGCGCCTGCGGCCGTTTCGTCGGCAACCCGCTCGATCGGTCCCCGCGGCATCTCGACCACTCGGGTGGGTGGCGCCGACGGTGGGGTGTCGAGGGCTCGGTTGTGTTGTTCGGTGGTCCACCGGCGTCGTTGCGCGTTCGAGGCCAATGCCTCGGTCAGGGTGAGACTTCGGTACACGATATCGACGAATAGATTGGCTGTGCCGGCAGCGGCGCGATTGCCCACGGCGTGGCCGATGGCGTTGGCTGTACTGAGTCCCAGGTCTGTCCGTTGTCGGCCGAGTTGCTGCTCCAGCAGGCCACGGATGCGGGGTTGGGTATCGGCGAATGCTGCGAGTGCACGGAGTACGCGAGCGGGTCCGTACACCGGGAGCGCGGCCGATACGGTCGATACCCCGATCGCGCATATGTCGCTGGTGAGCTGGATTCCGGCAGTCGACACCGGCTCTGGATCGGCGGTACGGTCGCGGACGCGACTGCCGTCGAGAGCGTCGGTCACGGTGTCGGTGTCGAGCGACCCGATCGCTGCCAGCAGCTCACGCAGTTCGCCCAGGCCGTTGGTGAGCGCGGCGCCGATGCGGTCGGTCGATGCGTGGAATCGTGAACGGCGTTGCGGGGTCTGGCCCCGCGTGAGGGTGTCGGGGCGGCTCGGGCGGACCCGGTCCGCGGGGTGGCGGTCCGACGTCGGGATCCGGTGGGGATCGACCGATGCCATGGGCTCGGTGTGCAGTTCCGCTTCGCGTGCCCGACTCAGCAACGACGCGCCCGCCGTCTTGGCGTGCGTCGGCGCCTGCGCCGCGATGGCTCCCAGATCGACGGCCAGTTCGACGCCGGCCAGCACCGCCTCCGCCGCTACGGCGGACGGCGCTTCGAACCACCACGACGAAACGACTCCGCGCAGTGAAACTGTCATATCCGGCAGCTACCCACAGTCGTAGCTGGCAAACGCCGCTCGCCGCGGGTCACCGACGGCGGTTCGGGTCAGCCGTTGGCCTTTTTGTACGCCTCGACCACTTCGACTGCGATGCGCCCCCGTGCGGACACGTCGATGCCGTTCTGGCGCGCCCATTCCCGGATGACCGTGGCTTGTTCCCGATCGTTCGCGGATCGTTGCACTGTGCGGGTCCTCCGGGCACGGCGGACCTTGCGGGCGTGCGGAACCCACTGCTCGAAGAATCCACGGAGCTGACCGGCATTGTCTGTGGACAAGTCCATCTCGTAGGCCACGCCGTCCAAGGCGAAAGACACTGTTTCCTCGGCCTGAGATTCACCGTCGTAGTCATCGATCAGTGTCACGACGACTTTGCGTGCCATAGAGATAGTCCCTTCGCGGTTACCGAACGTGTGCAATCGAAAACAATCGTAGCCAGTAGATAACAGATCGGTTCCACCCCGGGAACGGCGGGGGTGGGTTCGAGGCTGTGCGGTGACGGGTCGGCTCGGCATCGCGCACCGGCTGACGGTGTGGATGCCGAGCCGGCCGTGCCGGTTCTCGTGGTCAGATCGCCTCCGGCTTCCATGTTGCGATCGCCCAGATCACGACGACATCGAGTGCGATCACGAGGATCGACCATGCCGGGTAGTACGGCAACCACATGAAGTTTCCCAGGATCGACACGGCGGCCACGCATATCGCGGTGATCCTGGCCCACGTGGCGCCGGTCATCAAGGCCAGTGCGGCCACAACCAGGAAGATGCCGAGCACTATGTGGATCCAACCCCATGCGGTGGTGTCGAATTCGAAGACGTATTCGGCCCCGACGATGTACAGATCGTCCTCGGCGACAGCGGAGATGCCCTCGAAAATCGACAGCACTCCGACGGTCGACATCAGAATCGCGGCGGCGATGGATGTTCCCGCCGCGACGCCCTGACGCACCGGGTGCGGTTCGGTTTCGGTCGTGTGGGTCATCGTCGCCTCCTTTCTCGGGAATTGTTGGACGCCTTTCGAATCTTCATCACCCATCGGTCGGGCGCCTCCCCCAGTTCGGGTGAGGTCGGGCATCGGCGCCTGCCCGCGGGATGAAATTTCGATAACGAGCGCTGGCAATGGGGTCGAGCGGACCTGGGCCGGGTACGTTCCCGACACCAGGCGCAGTCGGGTATCGGTCTGCACAGGGTCCGGGAGGCACGGTGACCACATCGCACATTGCTGTTCTAGGACGCGGGGCAGCCGCGGCGGAGAGGGGCGACGCGGTGCCGCTGCTGCCGTTCGCCCCGATCGCACGGGCGGATCTGCACGCTGGCCTGGACGCCGTATCGAGCAGTGGAAACGGACATGTGCTGTTGTTGTGTGCACCGGCGGGAACGGGAAAAACGGTGCTGTTGGCGGACTGGGCGCGTCGGGCCGTGGGCGAACACGACATAGCCTGGCTCACCGTTACCGAGGAGCTCGATGACGCGGCGATGCTGTGGGCCACGCTGCATGCTCGCTTCGGGGTGGTGAGCGCCGGGCGTCCTGGCTCGCCGCTTGCCGAAGCGGCGGTTTTGGCCGAAACGTTGGCCGCCCAGACAACGCCGACGGTACTGGTGATCGATGATGCTCACTTGATCACCGACCCGTTCGCGCTCGCGGGCGTCGAGTATTTTCTGCAGCATGCACCCCGGAGCGTCACGACGGTGGTGTGTGCGCGTGTCGCGCCGCCGATTCGCTGGCATGTCTTGGAGCTGCAGGCGCGACTGACTCGCTGGGGGACGCAGGAACTCACTTTGGCACCCGAGCAGATCGACATGTTGTGTCGCGCTCACGGGTGTGAGCTCACCGATTCGGAGCTCGAGACGATCAATTCCCTGACCGATGGTTGGGCCGCGCTGGTCCGAATCGGCGCGGCACATATCGCCGGCGCGCCCGACGATCGGACTGCGGCACTGTCCGGTCTTGCGCGGCCTGTGCCAGCGGTGGCGGAGTTCTTGGTCAGTGAACTCATCGAGGTGCTGCAGCCCGCATTGCGGCAATTCCTCACCTACACCAGTGTTGCCGTCTCGTTCACCGAACAGCTCGCCGACGAGCTCGTGGGCGGTGGCGCCGGACATTGTCTTCGGGAACTCGACCGAATCAATTTCCCGATCAATTCCACTGTGCGTGACGAGCAGGTGTGGTTCACCTGTCATCCGATGGTGCGTGCCTACTTCGTCGCCGAGGCGCGTCGGCTCGGGCCGCAGCTGTGTGTCGAGTTGCACGCGCAGTCGGCCCGGTGGTTGTGTTCGGTGGGTCTGCCGGCGACAGCGCTGCCGCATCTGCTTGCTGTGCCCGATCGGGAGCAGTTGTATGCGTTCCTGTCCGAGTTCGCGCTGCGTATGGTCTTGGACGGCGATGGCGAGGTGTTGTTCGGGGAGCTCGCGCGTTCGGCGCCGACGCTGCTGGACGATCCGTTTCTGTGGTTGGTTCGGGTGGTCGATGCGCTCGGGCACGGCAGCGTTCGGGCCGCCCGCGCGTGCCTGGACACCGCGACCGTACGCCGCGCGAGCAAGACATCGGTCGTTTCGGCCGAGGTGGTGGAGGCGCTGGCCTGGGCAGCGATGATCGACCTCGGAGCGAACTGCGGGGACATGGTGGGTGAGTCGCCGCAGGAGTTCGCGCCGATCGGCAATCCCGACATCGACGCGTATGTCGCGATTCAAGTCGCGACTGCGCAGGTTGCTGCGGGCGCGGTCGCGCAGGGCGAACAATTGCTGCGGGCGAGTCTGGCGCTGGCCGAGCATGCTTGCCGCCCGCGACTCGTGTTGCGTGCGCTCACCCGCTTGGCGTTCGCAGCGGAGGTCGTCGATGCTGCATCGGCGATGCGTGCGCGAGCGGCTCACGCGGTGGCGTTCGCCGACGGCCATGGACTCGTGGATTCGACCGATGCGGTTCAGGCGACCGCGATCGCTGCCTATGGCGCGTACCTGCACGGCGAGCCACTGGATCCGGGTCCGGTGCACACGGCACTGTCCGAGCGCGTCGACCACGACGGGTCCTGGGATCCTGCCGCGGGGTGGCATGGGTATGCGGTCGGGCGGCTGTTGGACCTCGAGTGCGCCGAGCAGCAGTCCCCAGCCGCCGACGCATTGCGCCGGAGCCTGCTGGCGCTGGTCGAACACCGAGCGTTGTCGGTGGCAACCAGTGGGCTGATCCTGTCGGCGGTCTGGGCGCTGGCGCGGGTGCACGATGCCGCGATGGCGCAGCTGATCGTCGATCGGTCCCGTGACGTGGTCGGCGACTCGCCCGAGGTTCGTCTGGTCGGTGCGGCCGTGGCGGCGGCTTCCGATCGTCCCAGGGCGCTGGGTGTCATCCTGGAGCCCATACTCGACGACCTGAGCGGCATGCGTCCGAGCTGCGCGATCACCGGGTGGCTGCTGTATGCGTGGTTCCAGCACGACAGCGGTGTGCCGACCAAGGCTCTTGCTGCGCTCGAGCGTGCGCTCGGCGCAGCGGCGCCTCACCGGCTGGTCCGCCCGTTTCTGGACGTGCCTGCAGCTGTGGGCTTGTTGGACTGCTATTCCGGTCGTTTCGGCCGGGCGGAGGGTTTCGCCGAGTTGGTGCGCCGGCATCCTGCGATCGAGCGTCCTGCGACCTATCCCACGCTGACGCGTACCGAAATGACGGTGCTCAAGCAGTTGCCGTCGGGGCGCACAGCTCAGCAGATCGCAGCCGATCTCGGGGTGTCGGTGAATACGGTGAAGACTCATCTGCGGGGCATCTACGCCAAGTTGGGGTCTAATTCTCGGGTGGATGTCCTGGACCGCGCGCGTCGCGGTGGGTTGCTATGACACTGTCACCCGGCCGACGCCGGGTACCGATGCCGCGATGATCATGGGTCCTGGCGGTCGGGAGGCACGGCCGCGGAGATCTGTGCGACCAACCGCCATGGGCGATCGGCGTCGGCGACGGCTTTGCCACTGGTGAGGATTGCGCCGGACAGTCCGCGTGCGGCGTCGGCCCAGCCGTACTGGGTGGTCAGTCCGCTGCGCCCGAAATGGGCTGTGGTGTTGCGTCCGAACTTCGATCTGCGTGCGCCGAGTTCGAAGCCTGCTCGACTGACTCGTCCCGCGACGCCGGGAATCCAGCGGGCGGGTTGCACCGCTCGCGCCAAGGTCTGCGGTCGGATGATGCGGCGGCCGTCGGGTGTGCCGTGGGTGAGGATCTCGTAGAACCTGGCCAATTCCGTTGCGGTGGTGACCAGGTTTCCGGACGGAAGCTCGGCGGTCAGGAATCGCTCGGCGAGGCCGGGGGTTCGGTCCATTTCTCCGCCGATCGCCTTGTGGGCCAGATGGCGGGTCAGCCGCGAGGGCGCGGGACCTATCCGAACGCTCGGCACGACACCGTCGATGTCTTCGGCAGCGACCCCGAAGTTGGTCCACCGAAAGCCGAAGGGCTCGAGTACCTCTTCGGCGAGGTGCTCACGCAGGCGTTTTCCGGTTGCTCGCTGCACCAGCAGGCGCAGGATCAAACCACCGGTCAGCGCGTGGTACACGCGGAAGCGACCGGGTTTCCAGCTCGGAACGAGATCGACCAGTGCGCGCACGGCCAACTCTTCGTCGGCGATCACGTCGATGCCCCGATAGGCGGGCGGTAGGAAAGGAATGCCGGCAGAGTGCGAGAGCACGTCACCGATCGTGATGGCCGCCTTGCCATGTGTCGCGAACTCTGGAATGTAGTCGCACACCCGATCGTCCAGAGCGAATGCTCCCTGTTCGATGAGCAGGAACATCATGGCACCGGCAACGCCTTTCGCGGTCGAGAAGCCACAGAACGGCAGGTCCGGGGTTACCAGCACTCCGGCCGTGTCCGCCCGATCACCGGGTGCGTTGCCCCAGGCGTGGCCGATGGCGCGGTTCAACACGATCGCGCCGTTGCGTCGCACACATACCTGGATCGCCGGGGTCGTGCCCATGCGATACCACGATTGCACCGATTCCCACAGCGACGCGACGGTGGCGTGACCGAGGCCGGTTGTCGTCGGATCGTCCTCGTGGCCGCGTGAGGTCACGGTATCCACGTCATCGACGATCGGCACCGGTCCGGGTAGGGGTGCGCTCACCGGGCCAGTGTATCGACGGCGGGGGTGCGGTGCTGGCGTCGATGTCTGTTCTGCGGCGGAAGCCGTACGGAGACAGGATTGCTGGGCGTGAGATCATGATCATGTCGGCACGGTCGCTGCTGGTGTATAACTTCCCTCGGCCCGGTCGACTCACCCAACCCGATAGCGAGACACGATGCACGGCTACCTGAACCAGGTGTCCCACGGCGCGACCCGCTCCGGCTATCCGACGCGTGAACCCGAAATCCGCACAGTCGCCCCGCCGCGCTCCATCGATCTGGTCGCCAGCGCGGTGCTGTGGTTTCTCCCCGCGGCATTGGCCGCGATGTCGATGGTCTTGGCCCCATGGTTTCTGATGGCCGAGGGAATCTGCGAGTCGACACCGGAGTGTCGCGCCGACACGAGCGCGGGGGTGGTGATCATGGTCGGCGGCGGGGTTGCCGGATTGGTCATCGGTGCGGTGTTGTCGGGCACGGCGGCCAGGCAAGGTCGAGCGCTGTACCCTGGCGCGGCGGTCGGCGCCGTGCTGGTGTTGCTGGCATGGTTCGCTGCCTCGTTCGCCATGATCTGACCACACGCTCGGTTGCAGCGCCAGCCGGTTCGGTACACGTCGCGTCGCAATCGGTTTCGCCATGTCACCTACCATCACTGGGATGATCACGGTGGCTACGTGGAACGTTCTGCATCGCGTCCATGCCGAGAACTGGTATGAGGATGTCGTGACGCGTTGGCCGGACGAGCGCGCCCGAATCGCTGCGATCACCGCTCGGGTGGCCGAGCGCACCGAACGGATCGTGGCGTTGCAGGAAGTCAGCGGAGACCAGTTGGCGGATCTGCGGGTTGCCTTGCCCGACCGTACATTGCACGCGATGCGCTACCCGCGGGTACCGACGCCACGTCGGGTACCCAGTTCGCTGCTCGACGGTAGCGAGTATCTCGTGGTGCTGACTACGGGGCCGAGCAAGCAGCTCGTCGCCGAATCGTTCGCCAACGACAGCGGCAAGGGCGCCCTCGTGGTCGATGCGGGCGAGGTGGTGGTGATCGCCACTCATGTCACGGGCAACCGTCGGCGCGTAGAGCAACTGTCGCGGCTGGCCGAGCTCGTCACCGATGTGTCGGATCGCGCCGTGGTAATGCTGGGCGATTTCAATACCGAACACGCCTCGATCCTCACCGGCTTGGGCAACGACTTCGAGGCGGCGGGGTACGCAGCGGGCGCGTTGCCCACTCGGCCGCCCACATCGACCGCGCGGGCACGGTATATCGATCACATCGTCACACACGGAGCGACCGTCGCCACCGCATCGGTCGACGATGTGGGCGGGGTCTCCGATCACAACCTGGTTCACGCGGCCGTGATCCCTGGCCACGCTCACCGGGACCAGGCGAAGCGGCCACCGGCGGACGGGTCATGATGGCTCGTGTGCCCCATCCACGCAGAGATCTCTACGACGAACGGTAGTATGCAGCGGTCGGCCGTGGTGTCCCGGCTCGGACTGGGTTCGACGCCCTGTCGAGTCGGTTGCCGGCCCGATGCGTATCGGTCGTCTTACACCTTTGGAGTTCCATGAATATCGACACCGGCGTCTCACCTCGCACGCCATTTCGCCCCGCACGCGTGCTGCTGGGTGTGGTAGCCGCTGCTGTGGCGTCTTTCCTCATGGTTGCCTGCTCGTCGGATTCCGAGTCGGAGGCACGGTCGTCGGCCGATGTGGTGACCATTTCCGATGAATGGGCCAAGGCGGCCGAGACCGGGATGTCGGCCGCGTTCGCCAATCTGCACAACGACAGCGATACGGCGCGCACTGTGGTGTCGGCGAGTAGCCCGGCGGCCGATCGAGTGGAGTTGCACGAGAGTGTCATGGAGAACGGAACGCAGATCATGCGGCCCAAACGCGACGGTTTCTCGATTCCGGCCCACGGCGAGAAGCACCTCCAGCCGGGCGGGGATCACATCATGTTCATGGACCTGCGCGCACCGCTGCGCACCGGTGCGGAGACCTCGGTCACCCTGACCTTCGATGACGGCTCCACCACGACATTCACTGCCCAGGCGCGCGACTACTCGGGCAATCAGGAGAACTACGTCCCCGACCACGGGCACGGCGAGTCGCAATCCGGCGCGCAGACCCCCGCACACAGTGGCTGAGCCGAGGCGCACGCGGACAGGGCAGATCAACCGGCGCCGACTTCTGAGCGGCGGCGCCGTGGCGGGCGCCGCCGGACTCGGCCTCGGCGTCGTCGCACTGACAGGGCGCGGCGAAACCGACTCCGATCCCGATGCCACGGTCGCGTTCTACGGAACGCACCAGGCGGGCGTCGCGACCACCCCGCCGTCGTCGGCAGCGTTCGTCACCTTCGATCTGAAACCTGGCACGACACGCGACGATCTCATCGGCCTGCTGAAGATCTGGACGGGCGACGCCGCCCGGCTCACCCACGGTGACCCTGCACTGGCCGATAGCGAGCCCGAACTGGCGCTGCGACCGGCACGGCTGACCATCACAGTGGGCTTCGGGCCGGCGGTGTTCTCCGTTGCCGACCTCGATGATCGCCGACCGGAGTGGCTGCAGCCGTTGCCGGAGTTCACCATAGACCGGCTCCAACCGGCCTGGACCGGAGGCGATCTACTGCTGCAGGTCTGTGCCGACGAGGTGACCACGGTGTCACATGCCGTGCGGACCCTCAGCCGGAGTGTGGCTTCGTTGGTGACCGTGCGGTGGGTGCAGCGCGGTTTCCGCGACGCCGCGCCGGGCGCCACCCCACGCAATCTGATGGGGCAGGTCGACGGCACGGTGAACCTCGTTCCCGACACGGCCGATTTCACCCGCCTGGTCTGGGACGATGGCGCGACCCAGCCATGGTTGGCCGGCGGTACCTCGTGCGTGGTGCGACGAATCGCCATGGAACTGGACACCTGGGATGAAATCGACCAGGCGGGACGAGAGCTGACCGTCGGCCGCACCATAAGCAACGGAGCACCGCTGACCGGGACCGACGAGTTCGACGAGCCGGACTTCACAGCGGTGGATGCACACGGCCTGCCGGTGATTCCACCGTCGTCGCATATCGCACGCGCCCACCACACGCACGACACGGAACGGTTCCTCCGCCGTGGCTACAACTACGACGATGCCCCCGGACCAGGCCAGATCTCGAACTCGGGTCTGGTGTTCGTTTCCTATCAACGCGACGTGAACGCCCAGTTCCTCCCAGTCCAAGGCCGTCTCGCGGAATTCGACGCGCTCAACACCTGGACCACACCCATCGGGTCCGCAGTGTTCGCAATCCCGCCCGGCGTGACCGCACCCGGCGGCTATCTCGGGCAGTCGCTGTTCGAAGCACATTGAGATTCTCGCCGAGTGCACTTCGGCGATCTGCGTGCGCCAGCGGCGACGTGCGCGCTCGCGCTCTGCGGCCACGACTCGACGGCGCGCTCATCGACGGCTCCGAGATCGCCCAAGAGAACTTCTTGCCGATCGCCGACAGATGATCGGTGGAGTTCGCCCCTGCTTGATGGCACGGATTCCGGCGGATGGTTCGCCGGAACGACCAGTTCACGCCTCCAGCAGCGAATGACCGTTGTAGATGCCGGGCATAGCCCCCCCGAACAGGGTCGCAGTCCACAACACCGCGATCAGCACAGTGGCAATCGCCAACCCGCCGGCTGCGTGGGTCATCCAGGCCACGGACTTGCCCCGCTTGGCATCCGCGTGTCCGATCTCGGCGAAGGCGGCGATCGCGATGGCCAGCCCCAGTTTGAGGCCGATTTTCACCATGTTCGGATCTTTGCCGATCGAATCGATCGACTCGGCCATTCCGACCAGGATCAGACCAGTGACGATCTGCAGCCGCGCACCCCAGACCATCAGTTCGGAAACCACCGGCTGTGCAGCGACGTAGCCACCGACCACAGCAGCCATTCCGAGCAGGTGCGTGACGACTACGACGTTGTAGACGAACTCCGACACGTTCACGTTGTAACTCCCCACATCTTGGGTGACAGCTCATCTGTTCTACCCTCGACTCGGCGCGGAGCGCCACTTGGGGTCGGACCGGAGTACTGATCAGCGGAGACGTTCGGCATCGCGGGCGAGTTCGACCAGGGCCTTGCCCAACGCCCGCAACTCCTCGAGCGTCGCACCTTCGTCGATTGCGGTGGCAACGTCTTCGGCAGCACAGCGAGCAGCGAACCAACGGTCGGCCAGGTTGGCCGCCTCGTGGGCGCTGAGCACGACGGAATCGTCGGGAATTCCGGTCCCTTTCAGACTGTTGCGGTGTTCGTAGGCGCGTTGTCGACAGGACTGACGGCAATACCGGCGACGGCGGCCGGCGTCCGACTCGATGATCTCCCGCCCACACCACAGGCAGGACAGCAAGCGGCGCGACATGACGCAGAACACTAATCGCCGAGCGCCGACTCGACCAACCGCCGACGCGACCGATCACCCACGTGCGCGGGCCTGGCGGACTGGACGCACGGATGGCACTAGAATAGAGCGGTTCATCGCGGCCACGACGGGAACCACGACGCAAGCTCGATCGTTGTACTCCAGGTCCGGCGGGCGCTGCGCCGCTCGCGCGGACGTGGTTCGGCCGCACGGACGCGGCCGCAGCGCACGAGACGCAGCAAGACGCAGCGCACGAGATTCGAGCACACAGGGAGAGGCACACCATGGCAGATCGCGTACTCCGAGGCAGCCGGCTCGGAGCGGTGAGCTACGAGACCGACCGCGACCACGACCTGGCACCGCGTCGGATTGCCCGGTATCGGACCGACAACGGCGAGGAATTCGACGTGCCGTTCGCCGACGATGCCGATATTCCACCGACCTGGCTGTGCCGCAATGGTCAGGAAGGGGTGCTGATCGAGGGCACCGCCCAGGAGACCAAGAAGGCCAAGCCGCCGCGCACGCACTGGGACATGCTGCTGGAGCGCCGCAGCAAGGAGGAACTCGACGAGTTGCTCAAAGAGCGGCTCGATCTGCTCAAGACCCGCCGGCGCGCCTGATTCAACGAACGCCACGTCACTCGATACGGCCCGGCGGTGACGTGGCCCGGCGGTGACAACTCGGTCGGCGCTCCTGGCACACGGTGCCGGATTTCCGGCGGCATTGTGGTCAGTGGCTGGCTACCTTGCGGTAGCGCAGTAGCGCCAGAGGCATTGCGACAGCCAGGATCGCCACCGAGCAGATCACCGCATATTCGATACAGTGCTCGGCCGGCCAACCGGTGGGGGCGACGAAGGTCGGCGGCGCGCCGTTGTCGAACAACTTGCGTCCGGACGCCGCTACTGCGGTGATCGGATTCCATTCCGCGATCGTCTGCAACGGACCGGGCAGTGTCTCGGCGGAGATGAACGCCGAGGAGATGAACGTCAGCGGAAACAGCCAGATCAGCCCAGCGCTCTGGGCGACCTCGACGGTCGGTGACAACAAGCCGGTCAGCGCGCCCACCCACGACATCGCGAACGCGAACAGCAGAATCACCGCGAATGCCAACGCAGCGTCTGCGGCGCTGCCGTGGATTCGCCAACCGACGATATAGCCGCACCCCACCATGACGGCAACGCTGAGAATGTTGACCACCAGGTCCGACAAGGTACGACCCATCAACACCGCCAGCCGCGACATGGGCAGCGCACGCATCCGGTCGATGATGCCCTTCTGCAGATCGCCGGCCAGCCCGACGGTGGTGAAGGCCGCGTTGAATGCGACCGTCTGGGTGAAGATGCCCGCGAGCAGGAATTCGCGATACTGGCCGCCGCCCAGTGATGCGCCGAAGATGTAGGCGAACAGGAACACGAACATCAGCGGCTGAAGGGTGGCGGTCAGCAACAGCGTCGGCACGCGCAGGATGGTCAGCAGGTTGCGGTGCGCGACGATCGCGCTATCGCGCAGCAGCCGAAACCGCGGACCGGCCGCCACCTGGACGGCGGCTGTTTCCGGGCCGGTCGGAGACGCTTTTACGGTAGCCACTGCCGTGCTCACGACATGATCTCCTCGTGGACGTCATCGATCTGAGGTTCGGTAGCCGGCGCTTGGGCGGGCTTGCCGGTGAGAGACAGGAATACGTCATCGAGGCTCGGGCGGTTCACCGCGGCATCGACTACGCACACCCCAGCGTCATCGAGGCGACGCAACGCCTCCACCATGGTGCGCGAGCCATCGCCCACCACCACCGATGCCTCGCTGGTGCCGGCCTCGTGACTGGGTTCTCCGACACCGACATGAGCCAGTACCGCCAGCGCGGGACCGGCGTCCTGCCCGGTGGCCAGGGTGACGGTGAGGCGATCACCGCCGATGGAGGTCTTCAGTTCGTCGGCCGAACCACGCGCGATGACCCGACCGTGGTCGATGACCGTGATGCGATCGGCCAGCAGATCGGCCTCTTCCAGATATTGTGTGGTCAACAAGACCGTGGTGCCGTCATCGACGAGTTCGCCGATGACCCGCCACATGTCCATCCGGCCGCGGGGGTCCAAACCGGTGGTCGGTTCGTCCAGCACAACCACCGCGGGCTGGGCGACCAGCGCGCCTGCCAAGTCGAGTCGCCGGGCCATACCGCCGGAGTAGGTGCCCGCTCTGCGGTGGGCAGCGTGGTCGAGTCCGAGCACGCCGAGGAGTTCGGTGGCGCGCGCGGTGGCCTGTCGCGTCGACATGCCATACAACCGCGCCACCATGCGCAGGTTCTCGTAGCCGGTGAGGTTGGCATCCACCGCGGCGTATTGGCCCGACAGGCCGATCCGCTTGCGCGCTGCAGCGGGATTGTGCAGCACGTCGACGCCGGCCACCCGCACCGATCCGGCCGTCGGTTTCAGCAATGTCGTCACGATCCGCACGGTCGTGGTCTTGCCCGCGCCATTGGGACCGAGCAAGCCCATGACCGTGCCGGCAGGAATCTGCAGGTCGATCTCGTCCAACACGCGGACCTTGCCATAGTTTTTCAGTAGGCCTGTGACCTCGACCGCCAAACTCACCGGTGCATCTCCCTCGTCTCCAGCCAAGCCCGTAGCACCGGCCCGATCACCGCCAGCGCTTCCGGCGTCGTCATCCGGGAGTGTTCGCACCGTAGCTCGTGGTCGTGGACTGCACCGGTGATGAACGGCTGCCACGTTGCGGAGTTGCGGTCCGGCTGGGTTCGGTTGATCTCGTCCTCGCCCGCGGTGAAGAACACCAGATCGCCGTCGAAGATGCGGGGCCGGAAGCTGTGCGCGAGCACAGCGCCGTTGTCATAGCCAGCGTACAACCGCTCCAGGTGTTCGACGGTCAGCGCCGCGAACGGTCCGGGGCGCTCCCGCAACAACGCGGCTGCCTCGCGCACGCTGAGATCCGGATCGATGTCCTCGCCGAGTTCGGCGCCGAACTCGGCGACGATCTCCGACACGCGTGGGGTCGCTTGGTCGATCAACTCGTCGGACAGCAGGTAGCTGTCCATCATCGCCAGTGCGACCTCGTGGCCGGCCTGCTGCAGTTGTACGGCCACCTCGTGTGCGATCAGGCCGCCGAGCGACCAGCCCAGCAGGTAGTAGGGCCCCTGTGGTCGGATCGTGGTGATCATGGCCACGTAGTTGCGCGCGGCCTCGGTGATCGTCGTGTAGTCCGGCTCTCCCGCCACATGGGGGGCTTGCAGCCCATAGACCGGGCGATCCGGCGCGAGATGGGCGAGCAACCCCGAGTAGCACCAGGCCAAGCCGATCGCCGGGTGTATGCAGAACAGCGGCGGCGGGCTTTGCGCGGTGCTCGGGCGGATCGGCAGCACCGGTTGCAGCATCGCGGCGACGGCCGCGTCGGCGTCCGCTTGTGCGCCGTCGAGGTGCGCCGCGATGGCAGCGGGTGTCGCGGCACCGAACATCAACTGCACCGGAAGGTCGATGCCGGCCTCCCGCACGTGGGCGACGACCTTCGTCGCCAGCAACGAGTTGCCGCCGAGTTCGAAGAACCCGTCATCGACACCCACCGTCTCCATGCCGAGCACGTCGGCAAAGGCCGCGCACAAGGCGGTCTCCATCGGTGTGGTCGGTGCGCGATAGCCTTCGGCCGCGGCGAACACCGGTTCGGGCAATCGAGTCCGATCCAGTTTGCCCACCGGACTCAGCGGCACGTCTTCGAGCAGCATGATCGATTGCGGAATCATGTAGTTCGGCACCAACGTGGCCAGGTGGTCGGTCAGTTCGGTCGCGGTGAGCGTGACCCCTGGGTGCGCCTTCACATACGACACCAGTGCTGTCGCGCCCGAGGGAGCGCGGTGCCCGATCGTCGTGGAGAATGCGACCTGCCCGTGCGCTGCCAGTGCGGCATCGATTTCACCCAGTTCGATCCGGAAGCCGCGGATTTTGACCTGGTGGTCGGTGCGACCGACGTATTCGATCTCCTGCGTGCCGTGGGCACCGTGCTCGGGTCCTCTCGCCCCGTTCCACCACCGGACCAAATCGCCCGTGCGGTACATCCGCTCCCCTGGTTTGCCGAACGGGTTGGCCACGAACCGTTGCGCGGTCAGCCCGGGCCGGTTCAAGTAGCCGCGAGCCAATGCGTCGCCGGCCAAATGCAGTTCACCGGTCACGCCGATCGGTGTGGGGTGCAGGCGAGCATCGAGGACCGCGGCGTTGACCCCGCGAATGGGGCCGCCGATGGTGATCGGCTCGCCGGGGGTCATCGGGTGGGAAATGACGGTGACGATCGTGGTCTCGGTGGGACCGTAGACGTTGTACAGGTTGCGCCCGGGTGCCCATCGGGTCACCAGGTCCGGCGGTAAGGCTTCCCCGCCGACCAGGACATGTTGCAGTTCGGTGATCCCGGTGGGATCGACGGTCCCGAGGGCGGAGGTGGTGATGAACGCGTGTGTGATTCGCTGCTCGGCGAACACCCGCCCGAGTTCGTCGCCGCCCACGACCCCGGGCGGGGTGATCACCAGTTGCGCCGCACCCCCGAGCGCCAGTAGCAGTTCGAGCATCGCCGCGTCGAAGCTCGGTGTGGCGAAGTGCAGGACCCGGTTTCCGGGCTGGACGTTGAAGCGGTAGGCGGTTTCGGCGGCGAAGTTGGACAACCCACCGTGGGTGACCATGACCCCCTTGGGGATGCCGGTCGATCCCGAGGTGTAGATCACGTAGGCGGGATTGTCGACCCGCAGTGGCGCGCTGCGGTCGGTGTCGAGGATCGGGGCGTCGGACGAGTCGTGCACCAGTCGATGCACGTGTGGGTCGTCCAACACGATCCAGTCGGTGTCCTGGGGCATTTGGTCGCGATGGCCCGACAGCGTGATGCCCAACGTCGTACCGGAATCCGACAACATGTGGGCGATGCGCTGGTCCGGGTACAGCGGATCGACCGGGACGAACGCCGCGCCCGCCTTGGCCACCGCGAGCACCGCCGCCACCGACTCCACCGACCGCGGAATACCCAGCGCCACCAGTGTTTCCGGGCCGACACCGCGCGCGATGAGCACGCGCGCGATCCGGTTGGTCCAACGATCGAGGGTGTCGTAGGTCATCGCCACCCCGTCCGAGACCAGGGCGACCGCCTCGGGGTCGACATTCGCCGCCTGGTCGAACGCCTCGGGGAAGGTCACCGGGCGGTCCGGTTTCGCGCCGCGCACCGGAGCCAGTTCCGACCATTCGGCGGGATCGAGCAGTTCCAGATCGCCGACCGCGGTGGTGGGATTGGCGGCAATCGCAGCCAGCAGTCGGGTCAATCGCCGACCGAGTCGCTGCGCGGTCGACTCGTCGAACAGGTCGGTCGCATAGTTCACCGCGACGGTGATGCCGGCCGGATCCCGCTGCGCGGTCTGCGTTTCGGTCAGGGTGAATTGCAGGTCGAACTTGGCCACGCCGGTATCCAGGTCGACAGCCTCGATCTGCAATCCCGGCAGGTGAAGTCCGCCGACCGGTTCGTTGCGGACCGACAACATCACTTGGAACATCGGGTGATGCGCGCGGGATCTGGCCGGGTTGAGTACCTCGACGAGTCGCTCGAACGGAAGATCTACGTGCGCGAAGGCATCCAGATCGGTCTCACGCACCGTGTGCAGCAGATCGGTGAACCGAGCGTCGGGGTCGATCGACGTGCGCAGAACCACCGTGTTGACGAACATGCCGACCATCCGGTCCAATGCGGCGTCGCCGCGGCCGGCGATCGGTGAGCCGACGACGATGTCGTCGGCAGCCGTCATCCGGTGCAGCAACACCGCGAGCGCAGCATGCAGCACCATGAACACGCTGACATTGTTGCTACCAGCGATCATCTGGAGCTCACGGTGTGTGACCCGATCCACCGCGCACTCCACGGTGCCGCCTCGGTAGCTGGGCGCCGGAGGCCGGGGGCGGTCGGCCGGAACGGTCAACAATTCCGGAATCCCGGCCAAGGTGGTGCGCCAGTAGTCGAGTTGTCCGCGCACGGCGGAGTCCGGGTCGTCCTCGTCACCGAGCACATCGTGTTGCCAGAGTGTGTAGTCCGCGTACTGGATCTCGAGTTCCGGCCAGTCGGGCTCCTGGCCGGCGCAGGCGGCACGGTAGGCGATCGAGACGTCGGCGGCCAGTGGCTCGAGCGACCAGCCGTCCATGGCGATATGGTGCGCGACCACGACGAGAACGTGTTCTGTGGACTCCGCGCAATCGCTCGGGTCACCGGCTGCAACGGTGATCAGTGCGGCGCGAATCGGGACATCGGTGGACAAGTCGAAGCCCACCGCGGCGAAACGCCGCACCGTGGCTTCGAGGTCGTGTGCCCGCACGGTCGTGCGGGCCATCGAGATCGCCGCCTCGGCCGGATCGAGAACGACCTGGTTCGGTGTGCCGTCGATCTCCGGGAACACGGTGCGCAGCGTTTGGTGCCTGGCTTGCACCGCATCCAGTGCGCGAGCCAGCGCGGTGACGTTCGGGCGCCCGGTGATCCGCAGCACGAGCGGCACGTTGTAGGCGCCCGCGGACCGGTCGGTGTCCGTCACGCCGGCGTTGAATCGGTTGAGGAACCACAGTCGCCGCTGTGCGGCCGACAGCGGGACTCGCTCGGGTCGCTCACGCCGGCGCAGGGGGGGACGGGTCTGGTCGGACTGCGTGCCGGTGTCCACGAGCGTGGCCAACTCGGCCACCGTCGGAGTCGCGAACACGGTACGAACGGCCAGCCGTACCCCTGTGGCGGAAGCCAGGCGGGCAACCAATTGGGTGGCCAGCAAGGAGTTTCCGCCGATGTCGAAGAAGCTGTCTTCTGCTCGGATGTCGTCGGCATCGACCAACTCGCCCATCACCCCGGCGACCAGACGTTCCATCGCGGTCCTGGGCTCGTGACGAGTCGGGTTCACCGCGAACTGTGGTTCGGGCAATGCCTTGGTGTCCAGCTTGCCGACCGGAGTCAACGGGATGGTGTCCAGCAGTGTGATGCTCGCCGGCACCATGTGCACCGGCAGGCGGTCGGCGACCGCTGCGCGCACGGCGTCGACATCGACCCCGGCCATGCCGTCGGCGGGCTGGACGTAGGCGACAATTCGGTCGACGCCAGCGATCCGGCGCACCTCGGTGTATGCGAACCGTACCGCCGGGTGCTCACCGAGCACCGCGGTGATCTCGCCGAGTTCGACGCGAAAGCCGCGCAGCTTGACCTGGTGGTCGCTGCGGCCGAGATACACCACTTCGCCTGCGGCGTTCCAGCGCACCACGTCACCGGTGCGATACATGCGGGCGCCGGCCGGGCCATAGGGATCGGCGACGAACCGCGAGGCGGTCAGCCCGAAGCGGTCGTGGTATCCCCGCGCCACGCCCTGCCCCGACAGATACAGCTCGCCGGGCACGCCTACCGGAACCGGGCGCAATCGCTCGTCGAGCACCAGCGCACGCGCTCCGCGCACCAGACTGCCGATCGTGATCGGTTCACTGCTGTGCAGTGCACCGGAGATCGTGATGACAACGGTGGTCTCGGTCGGGCCGTAGACATTGCACATCAGACGATCCGGCGCCCATCGCGCCACCAGGTCCGGCGCCAGCGCCTCGCCCCCGACCAGCAGTCCGCGCAAGTGCGGCAGCGGCCACCGTTCACGGTCGATGGTGGCCAGAGCGGCCGGGGTCAGGAAGCCGTGACTGATCCGCTCACGTTCGATCAGCGCTGCCAGTTCGTCGCCACCGTAGATATCCGTGGGGCAGATCACCATAGCCGCACCGGCCCCCCATGCCATCAACAGATCGAGGATCGCCGCATCGAAACTGGGGGTGGCGAAATGCAGTGTCCGAGAATGCTCGTCGATTCCGATCCGGTCGCGGATCTCGTGCGCGAGATTGGACAGACCTCTGTTGGTCACCGCGACGCCCTTCGGCGTACCGGTGGATCCGGAGGTGTAGACCAGGTAGACCAGGTCGGCCACCTGAATCGATCGGGTGCGTTCTCGATCATCGATGTAGGCATCGTCGTGTGCGGCAAGCTCGGCGCCGAATGCCGCGCGGTCCAACAACAGCCACTCGAGGTCCCGTCCTGCAGGGGCGCCGGCGTGCAACCGGTCGACATGCGCGCTGACCGTGACGCCGAGCGCGCACCCGGAGTCGACCAGCATCTGCCGAATGCGGTCGGCGGGGTATTTCGGATCGATCGGCACGAACGCGGCGCCGGACTTGGCAACGGCCAACGTCGCCACCACCGAGTCGATCGAACGAATCAGACCGAGCGCGACCCGGTCTCCTGGGCCGAGCCCACGGGCGATCAGTGCCCGCGCCAACCGATTGGACTGTCGATCGACCTCGGCGTAGGTCATCGAGGTGGTTCCGGAGCACAGGGCGGTGTTCTGCGGATACCGCTGCGCCGTGTCCGTGATGTAGGTGGCCAGCGTGCACGGTTCGGCGCCGGGCACTCCGCGTGCGGGGGCGAGGGTGCGGCGCTCGTGGTCGGTGCGTGCGTCGATCTCGCGGACGAGGACGCGTGGATCGGCAGCAATCGCGGCGAGCACGGTCACGAATCGTTCGGCCAATGCCGCCACTGTCGACATGTCGAACAGGTCTGCAGCATAGACGAATTCGAAGCTGCTGCGCGGATCGCCGACGCCGAGGCCGAGATTCTCCACGCGCAGTTCCAGGTCGAACTTCGCCAGTGCGATGTCCAACGGCTCTGCGCGCAGCGCCAAGCCGGGCAGACGCAGCGGCGGCGCCGGCCCGTCCTGAATGCTCAGTGCCACTTGGAACAGCGGGTGCAGCCCCGATGCTCGTGCCTCGCTGCCGAGCTCCTCGACGATTCGCTCGAACGGGACGTCGGCGTGCGCCAGGGCGGCCAACTCGGTGTTGCGATCGGCGTGCAGGAGGTCGGTGAAGGTGCGATCGGGATCCACGTCGGAGCGCAATGCCACGGTGTTGACGAACATCCCGACCACGTCGTCGAGCTTGATATCGCTACGGCCGGCCACAGGCGTGCCGATCACGATGTCGCGACCACCGGTGACACAGCGCAGCAATACGGCGAACGCCGAGCGCACCACCATGAACATGCTGACGCCCTGGTCGCGCGCGACTGCGGCGAGATCGTGTTGCACCGACTCCGGCACAGAGAATCGCACGGTCCCGGCCTGTTGCGTCGGTGTGGCCGAGCGCGGTCGGTCGTAGGGCAGCGGCAGCTGGTCGGGGATGTCTTCGAGCGCGGTTCGCCAATACCGCAACTGGGTTGCCGCGACACTGTCGGGATCGGTGTCCGCGCCGAGGCAGGCGCGCTGCCACAGCCCGAAGTCGGCGTACTGTACCGGCAGTGGCGCCCACGATGGCGAGTCACCGTCGTGTCGAGCGACGTACGCGGTGGCCAGGTCTTTGGCCAGCGGGCCGAGCGACCAGGCGTCGGCTGCGATGTGGTGCACGACGATACCGAGCAGATACCGCTCGGGCGAGGTCCGCATCAACGACAACCGCACCGGCGTCTGGGTGGTCAGATCGAATCCGGTGTGTGCCAGCGCCTCCAGCGCGGTGTGCGCGCCGGATTCGTCGTGATCGGTGACCACCAGATTCGGCGCTACCCGCTCGATCGGCAAGACCACCTGCTGTGCGCCTTCGGCGTCCTCGGGAAAGATGGTTCGGAGCACTTCGTGACGCCCGACCAGGTCGGCGAGCGCCGCGCGCATGGCCGGTACATCCAATGCACCAGTGATATGGATCACGAAGGCAATGTTGTAGGCGCCCGACTCCGGGGCGTAGCGATTGAGGAACCATACGCGTTGCTGCGGCAGCGACAAGGGCACACGCGCCGGACGCGGCGTCTGTACTGCCAAGGCCGGTCTCTGCGTCTGCGGCGCGTTGTCCAGTTGCCCAGCGATTCCGGCGATGGTCGGCGTCTCGAAGATCGTCCGCACCGGCAGTTCCACGCCGAACTCGGCCTGCACCGCGGCGGCGAGCCTGGTCGCCAACAGTGAGTTTCCACCGAGATCGAAGAAGCTGTCCTCGGCGCCGGTGACCGGGTGGCCGAGGATCGTGCCGAAGACTCCCGCGACCTTCCGCTCCAGCTCGGTGACCGGTGGCCGGGATGCCCCTGCAGCAGCGAACACCGGCTTCGGCAACGCTTTTCGGTCCAGCTTGCCCGAGGGGGCGATCGGGACCTCGTCCAAGACCATCACCGATGCGGGCACCATGTATCCGGGCAGCCGCTGACGTGCGGTCTCCACGATTTCCCGCGAATCCACCGGCCGGTCGGAGGTGACATAGGACACCAGCCGACTACGGCCACGCTCGTCGGCATGCACCAGAGTCAGTGCGAATCGAATACCCGGATGCCTGCGCAGCACGTTGTCGACCTCACGCGGTTCGATGCGGAAGCCATGGATCTTGACCTGGTCGTCGGCCCGCCCGAGGAAGCGCAGCTGTCCCGACCGTTGCATGACCACCAGGTCACCGGTGCGGTACATGCGCTCGCCACGTCGACCATGGGGGTTGGCCAGGAAGCGTTGCGCGGTCAGGCCGAAACGACCGAGGTAGCCACGAGCCAAGCCGGACCCGGACAGATACAACTCACCCGGAGTGCCCGGGGGAACCGGGTGCAGCCTGTGGTCCAGGATGAACAGTCGGCTGCCGCGCACGGGCAGGCCGAGGGGCACTGGTTGGCCGGCGGTCATCGGCCCGGACGCGGTGGCAGCGACGGTGGCCTCCGACGGTCCGTACATATTGTGCATGCGGTGTCCGGTGGTCCAGGTCTCGACCAGCTCCTCCGAGCAGGCATCGCCGCCGACGATGACCGCCTCCAGCTCGGGCAACCCGTCGTTCGGCACGGTGGCCAACGCCGCAGGCGTGACGAAGGCGTGTGTGACCCGCTCCGCGCGCAGCAACGTGGCCAGTTCGGACCCGCCATACATGCCCGCGGGCGCGATCACCATGGTGGCGCCCGCGGCAAACCCCAGCAGCATTTCCAGCACCGACGCGTCGAAACTCGGCGAGGAGAAGTGCAATGTCCGAGACGAATCCGACACCTCGAACAGGGACGTCTGCTCGGCGGCCAACGAGGCGATGCTCCCGTGGGTGACGACGACCGCCTTGGGGATACCGGTGGATCCAGACGTGTAGATGAGATATGCCGGGTTGCCCACCCGCATCGGATGGCGCCGCTGGGCATCGGTGATCGGGTTCGCAGACTGCTCGGCGAGTTCGGCCGACAGCTCCGGCGAGCCGAACACCAACCACTCGACCGCATCCTCGCCACTGTGCTCCGTAGGCACGGTGGCAATCCCCGCGGCGTCGGTCAGACCGAGTACCGTGCCCGAATCACCGATCATGTGAGCGATCCGCTCGCTGGGATAGCTCGGGTCGATCGGCACATACGCTGCGCCCGTCTTGGCGACCGCCCATACAGCAACGATCGCGTCCAACCCGCGGGGCAGGGCGATCGCGACAATCGCCTCGGGCGCCGCACCGTGATCGATGAGAGCGCGAGCCAGGACATTGGACTGGTGGTCGAGCTCACGGTAGGTGGTGTCCGTGCCGAGGTACCGTACGGCGATCACGTCCGGCACCCGGGCCGCGGTGTCGGTGAGCAGCATCGCCAGGGTGGTCGCCGGCTCGGCCGGGGCGCCGCTGATGGGCACCAGGGCTTCGTGCTCGGCGTGATCCAAGATCGGCAGGTCCCCCATCGGTAGGTCGGGTGCCGCGACGCCACCGGCCAGCATCGTGACGAATCGGCGGGCCAGGGAGCGAATCGTGATCTCGTCGAAAATATCTGTGGCGTAGCCGAATTCGGCAGACAGCGGCCCGTCGGTAGCGTCGTCGTGGACCACCAGTTGCAGGTCGAACTTGGCGACGTCCCAGCTGATCGGCATCTCGGTGGCGCGCACACCGGGCAGTTCGATGTGCAGGTCCGGCGCGTGGTCGTAGGACAACATCACCTGGAACAACGGGTGGCGGGCAGGGGAACGCTCGGGATTGACCACGTCGACCAGTCGCTCGAACGGTACGTCGGCGTTGGCGAAGGCGTTGAGGTCGGTCTCCCGGATCACGTCCAGCATGCCGTCGAATCCCATGGCCGGGTCGACGTCGGTGCGCAGCACGAGCGTATTGACGAACATTCCGACCAGTTCGTCCAAGGCCGGATCGGCGCGCCCGGCAATCGGGGTTCCGATCGCGATGTCCCTGCTTCCGGACAACCGCGACAGCACACTGGCCAGGATCGTGTGCAGCACCATGAACATACTCACGCCTCGGCTGGCCGCGAACTCGACTGCGGCCCGGCGAATTTCGATGGGAACGGTGAACGGAACCCGCGCGCCGACAGTGGACCGGTGCAGCGGGCGCGGTCGGTCCAGCGGGAGATCGAGTTGGTCGGGCAGTCCGGTGAGCGTCGTGCGCCAGTAGTTCAGTTGGCGGCTCAGCGGGCTGTGTTCGTCGGACTCTTCACCGAGCAGGTCGCGCTGCCACAGCGCGAAGTCGGCGTACTGCACCGGTAGCGCAGTCCACTGCGGCACGTCGCCGCGTGCTCGTGCCGCCACGGCCGTCATCAGGTCCCGGGCCAGGGGCGCGATCGACCACCCATCGCTACAGATGTGGTGCAACACGACCAGGAAGACGTGCTGCTGCGGCCCGGTACGGTACAACGCCACCCGAATCGGCGCCTGGTTGCGCAGATCGAATCCGTAACTGGCGAATTCGGTCACCAACGCGGCCACGTCGACATCGTCGACATCGATCGGATCGAGAGCCAACGGGATGGCTTCTGCTGGGTGGATCAGCTGATAGGGTCCCTGTTCGGTGTCGGGGAACGTGGTACGCAGACTCTCGTGCCGGGCGATGACGTCGACCAGCCCCCACCGCAATGCTTGCACGTCCAAGGGGCCGTCGACCTGGACGGCCAGCGGCATGTTGTATGCGGCGGCGTGTTCGGAGAACCGGTTCAGAATCCATAGTCGCTGCTGTGCCTGCGATAGTGGTATCCGCTCCGGCCGTTCGGCAGGCACCAACCGCGGCGCGGAAGCATCGGAGCTTCGCGCGCCGAATCGCCCGGTCAGCGCCTCGATCGTCGGATCCTCGAACAGGTCGCGGATGGTCAACGCCGTTCCGAGTGCGGCGTTGATTCTGGCCACCGCCCGAGCGCCGACCAGTGAATTGCCGCCTTTGTCGAAAAAGCTGTCGTCGACACCGATCTCGGTATCGAGAACCTCGGCGAAGATCCCGGCGAGAACCCGCTCGATCTCGGTACGCGGCTCGGTGATCGGGCGGATCGTGGTCTCGGCGACGACCGGCTCGGGTAGCGCCTTGCGGTCGATCTTGCCGTTGCTACCCAACGGGAGCTCGTCGAGTTCCATCAGTGAGGTCGGCACCATGTACTCCGGCAACCTGCGTCGCAGGGAGGTCAGAACCGAAGCTGTGTCCATCGCCCCGTGCGCCATCGCTGCCGGGTCCGCCGGTGTGGGGTCCTCCTGCGGCGGTGCCGCAACCACGTAGGCCACCAACTCGTCGCCGGTCCGCCCCCGGTGGGCGACACAGACCGCGCGGGCCACAGCTGGGTCGTCGAGCAATGCTGCCTCGATCTCCCCGAGTTCGATACGCATACCGCGGATCTTGACCTGGAAATCGCTGCGACCCAGATACTCCAATACGCCCGATTCGCAGTCGGAGCGACCGACCTGCCACCGTGCCAGGTCGCCGGTGCGATACATGCGCTCGCCCGGGGAGAACGGATTTGCGACGAACCGATCGGCACTCAGCGTCGGCCGTCCCAGATAACCGCGAGCCAGCTGGATACCGGCGAGGTACAGTTCGCCGGCGATGCCAGGAGGGGCAGGCTGCAGTCGACTGTCGAGCACGTAGGTTCGGGTGTTCCAAATCGGCGACCCGATCGAGACACTACTGCGTTCGGGCGCGCACGACGCAGCCGTGACATCGACGGCCGCCTCGGTCGGTCCGTACAGGTTGTACAGGTCGGACTCGTGCAACGCCGCGTAGAATTCACGGACGGTAGCGGCGGGCAATGCCTCACCGCTGCAGAACACCCTGCGCAGACCGGTGCAGTCGTGCAGATCGGCCTCGGCGACGAACACCGACAGCATCGACGGCACGAAGTGCACTGTCGTGATCTGTTTCTCGGCGATGATCCGAGCGAGGTAGAGCGGGTCGCGGTGACCATCCGGGGCGGCCACGACCAAGCGTGCCCCGACCTGCAAAGGCCAGAAGAACTCCCACACCGACACGTCGAAGGTCACCGGAGTCTTCTGCAGCACCGCATCGGTACCGTCGAGCGGATAGCTGTGCTGCATCCACCGCAACCGATTGACGATCGCAGCATGAGTCACGGCCACGCCCTTGGGCTTTCCGGTCGAGCCGGAGGTGAAGATCACATACGCCAAATGATCGGGTCGTAGCCGGCCACGACGGTCGGCATCGGTGACCGGCGCATCGTCGAACCTCGATGCGCGTTCGGTGTCGATATCCAGCCGCTTCGCCGCATCCGACAGCGTGAGGCCGTCTCGGGCCGCGGTGAGCACGCACAGCGGCTCGGCGTCGCGCACGATCTGCTCGATCCGCTCGATCGGATGATCGGTGTCCAAGGGAAGGTAGGCCGCTCCCGACTTCACGATCGCATACATGCCGACGACCAAGTCGAGGCTACGCCGCAGGCACAGCCCGACGGTCGTATCCGGACCGGCGCCGTGGGCAATGAGCATTCGGGCCAGGCGGTTCGCTCGCGCGTCCAACTCGCCGTAGGTCAGGATCTCGTTGCCGAATTCGAGTGCGATGGCGTCCGGGTCGAGCGCCGCGCGCTCGGCGAACAGATCGGCGAGAGTTCCTTCCTGCCGAGGCACCTCGGTGGCGTTCCATTCGCACAGCACGTGCTCGCGCTCGGCGGGGGTGATCGCGACGAGCGATTCGACCGGGTCCTTCGGATCGGCCTCCAGGAACCGGTCGAGAAAGTCCAGGTAGCGGGCGTGATGGTCGGTGATCTCGGTCTCGCCGTACAGCCGTGGATTGGCTTCGAAGTCGACGTGGAAGTTGCCACCGGCTCCGTAGTACACATTGACCGACAGATCCTCCACCGGGCCGGTCGCCAGCAGGTGCATCGAACCGACCAAGCTGCCGAACCGCAACTCACCGTGGAAGAGCATGATATTGACCATCGGGCCGAAGAACCCGCGTGCATCGCGAGAGTAACCGCTGTCGCGACGGATGGCCTCGTGCCGATACCGTTGATGACGCAGCGCGCCGGTGATCTGCAACTCGGCCGCCTTCACCAGCTCGCATACCGTGATCGCGTCGTCGAAATTCAATCGGATCGGCACCACATTGGACACCACGCCCGCCGATCGCCGCAGCGACACCGTCGTACGTGCTGCGACGGGCAGACTCAACACCACATCGGGGTTACCGGTCACCGACCGGATGTAGGCCGCTACCGAGGCCACGAATACGGCCGGATCGGTCGTGTCGCACGCGCTGGTCACCGCATCCAATGCGGAGCGGTAGTCCTCGGGCAGCACCTCGCTGACCAGTCTGCGACCCGCGTCGTGGGTATCCGCGGTGACCTTGACGCCACCGAGACTGACCGGATCGCCGACTCCCCTCAGCTTCTCGAACCAGTATTCGCGATCACTGTGAAAGCGATGGGAGTCGTGGTAGTCGGCCTCACCTGCATACAGCTCGGCCAGCGACGTCGCTCGCGACGTGGACGGTTCGGTCCGGTTCTCCAGCGCGGTATAGATCTCGGCCGTCCGGGTGAGCGCGTTCATCGCTCCGTAAGCGTCGATAACAATATGGTGAGCAAACGAATACCAGATGTAGTCTGCGTCCCCGATTCGCAATACCGCATTGAAGGTCAGCGAATCGTGCTCCAGATCGATCGGTGAACTGGTGTGCTCGTGCATCCAACGAAGAGCCGCCGCATGAGGATCGGGCTCGGAGCGCAAGTCGATCCGTACCCACGCCGGCCGGCGTACCGGGTCGACGACCTGGTACGGGACACCATCGATCTCCACCAGGCGAACCTGACCCACCTGGGTCTCGGCGCCGAAACGCTCGATTGCATACAACAAACGACCTGCATCGAGGTCGCCATGGATCTCGACCCATTGAGAGATGTTCAAAGGTACATCGGGACGGATGCGCTGTGCGTACCAGAGAGCCGTCTGTGCAGGTGACAGAGCAAACGGTTGTGCCGAAAATTCGTCGGATGAACATTGGTCGACACGATAGGTGGCCAATGAACTCATCAAATCACTCCGTTCTGCCGCTGTAGACGCAACTCCCCGAGCACCACGACAGCAAGCGCGCATGCGCCAGCCGAAGGACGTGATTCACGTCCTATGATTCGAAGCATCACATCAGCCGGATCGCCGGCGTTGTGGACTTTTTTCACATCCAACGCCTTTGGCAGAAGGCAACTTTGGTTGGTCACATTTCCGCAAATATTGCGACTCGTATTGCGACTCGACGTTGCCGAACCGAAACCCTACCGGCCCGACCAGATTTCTCAATGATACTTCGCAAATCGGTTCAGCTGTAGGCGAATAGTACGCAACCCAGTGCCACACCTGTTGTTTTCGGATGACGGGGCAAAAAGATACTGATGTTCGGTTATCTCTGATTTCGTCGCACGATCGGCCGATCAATGACGACATCGCATGTGGCCAGGCAATCGTTACTCCTTGCCCTCCGCCGAAAGACCGCGGTGACCGCGGCGGCACCACCGATAATAGCGAACAGCGGCTGCACCGCAGATCCCATTCGGGTTGCGATAGTGTTGTCGTTGCGCACCGGGATTTCTGCGACCAAAGCAGCGGGCTCGAGCAACACCGACTCCTGCCGTACACTCCCGTCGGCCGCGACAATCGCGCTGACCCCCGAGGTAGCCGCGACGACCAGCGCCCGCCCATGCTCGACCGCCCGTAGGCGCGACATGGCCAACTGCTGATAGGTCATCTCGCTGTCACCGAAGGTCGCGTTGTTCGTCGGCACGGCCAACACTTGGGCGCCAGCACGCACCGCGTCGTCGAACGAACGATCGAAGGCGACCTCGTAGCAGGTGGCGATACCGATATCTATGCCTGCCGCATGGACGACGCCATCGCCACTGCCAGGTACGAAATACCCGGCCCGATCGGCGTATTCGGAAAACAACCGGAAAAAGCCCCGCATGGGGAGATACTCCCCAAAGGGCTGAATGATCTTTTTGTCGTGCCGCTCCCCCGGACCCGCCGCTGGATCCCAGACGATCACCGTGTTCGTCGTGGTTCGATCCGAATCGACCAATACCGCACCCACCAGAATCGGCGCACCGATCCGCACCGCCACCGCGGTGATCGCCGTCGCAGCATCGGCATTGCGCAGCGGATCGATGTCGGAGGAGTTCTCCGGCCAGATCACCACATCGGGCTGCGGAACGCGGCCGGCCGCCACATCGGCGGCCAATTGTTCCGTGCGCCGCACATGATTGTCCAGCACAGCCCGCCTTTGGGCATTGAAGTCCAATCCGAGTCGTGGAACACTACCCTGTATCGCCGCGACGGTGACCGTTCGGTGGGAATCGCCCGGAGCAAATGCAATCGGCCGAAACAGCAGCGCAGCCAAAGGCATGACCGCACAGGCGAAAACCGCTGTGATATACGGCAGTTCGGCCGCAAAACGGGCATGCGAGAACAATTTCGCGAAAGTGCCACCATCGTCCGATGCGGCGCCCCTCCCCGACGCATCACGGAAAACTCGACTCGACCACATGTGCGATACCAATGCCGCCGCGCCGGTTCCGGTGAGCGCCACCGCAAATCCGACCAGGGGGGCTCCGCCGAGTGCCGCCAGCGATAGAAACCAGCCGTCGGCTTGACCGAATGCCAGACGGCCCCACGGGAATCCACCGAATGGAAAGCTGGATCTGCCCCACTCGGCGATGCTCCATGCCAGCGCCACCCAGAGCGGCCAGCCGGGCAGCGTGCCCACGAGCCGCGCGAGCGCTCCGAACACACCCACATAGACCGCGCAGGCGGTGGACAACGCCAACCACGGCGCCGGACCCACATAGATCCCGGTCCACGGCAACAGTGGAACGAAGAACGCCGCCCCCGCCACGAAGCCGTACCCGAAGCCCGCCCGCAGGGTACCGACCCCACGAACGACAAGAGTGAGCACACCGACCCCCAGCGGCGCGAGCAACCACCACGACCGGGGCGGAAAGCTGGCGAACAGCAGCACCCCGGCAAGGGTCGCGGCCGCCAGGCGCGCCCACGCCGGATGCCTACCCACCGCCTCCGACGCCGCCGACAGCATCGTGGCCGGCATCGAATGCCACCCCGGCACTGGCCGCATCGTCATCGAGCCACCACCTGACCGCGGACCGCCGCCGCTCGGCACGCGGTACCCGCCGCTGTCCGTATCGCCGAGCTCAGGTCATGCCGCATAGATCGTCGCTCCTCGATGCACCGTGCGCAAACACCTCGGCAGCGGTGCATCATCCTCCAACGCCGGAAGGCCCGGCACTCTGGACCGGGGATCGGTGGACCACCGCTGAACCGAGTCGGCCGGCGCGGCGACCACGAGTTCGTCCGCCTCCCAGACCGCGTAAGACGCAGGCGCGCCGGGTACGAGCGTGCCCGCCACCCCGTCACGCACCCCGCCTGCACGCCAGGAGCCGCGGGTCGCCGCGGCGAAGGCAGCGCGCGGTGACAGACCGAATCCGGGCGTCCGATGGTTGGCCGCAGCCCGCACCGCGGCCCACGGATGCAGCGCGGTGACCGGCGCATCCGAGCCCACTGCGAGGGCAATACCCGCCGAGGCCATCCCGGACAGTGGGTTCAACGCTGCAGCACGCTCGACGCCCAGGCGAGCAGCGTACATACCGTCGGTTCCTCCCCAGGCGGCGTCGAATGCCGGTTGCACACTGGCGATCACACCCCAGCGAGCAAGCTTGCCGATGTGCTCGTCGGCGAGCAACTCCGCATGCTCCACACGGTGTCCGAGTGCGGCGACCGCCGGGCCGCCGAGTTCCTCGACCACCTGCTCGATCCCCGCGACAACTGCGTCGATGGCGGCATCGCCGATGGCATGGAAACCCGCTTGGATTCCGGCGACGGTGCATGCACGCACGTGATCGGCGATTGCCTCGACGTCGAGATAGGAGCGTCCACAACCCGACTCGTCGGCGTACGGTGCGCGCAGCCATGCGGTCCGCGACCCGATGGAGCCATCGACGAACAGGTCGCCGCCGAGGGCATGGACGCCGAGCTCGGCGATCAGGGCGCGGGCCTGCTCCGCGCTGCGCACCGCTTCTCCCCAATACGCTCTGACCTGCACCCCGTGGTCGAATTGCAACAGCTCCGCTACATCGGCGCGCCCGGCGATCTGTGGTCCCGCGCATTCGTGGACCGCGACCACGCCCCGGGCGGCCGCGTGGTCCAGCGCCGCCGCGCGTGCCCGATCTCGTCGCTGCCGAGACAGGCTCGCGAGAGCGGCTTCGCGCACCCGGTGGTGCGCATCGGCGCGGACCGGTTCGCCGCGAACGAATCCGTCGGTACGGCTCAGTCCGGGCACCGTGTCCAGGAGGGCAGAGGATGCAACAGCGCAGTGCCCGTCCACCCGTGCAAGGTAGGCCGCTCGGCCCACACCGACCGCGGCATCGATCTCCTCGACCGTGGGTGGTCGGCCTTCCGGCCAGGTGGTCTCGTCCCAGCCATCGCCCAGGACCGTGTCGCCGGGGTGGGTATCGGCGAATGCGCCCAGCAGGTGCAAGCAGTCTCGCAGTGAGGTCGCCTGCGACAGATCGAGGCCGGTCAGTCTGAGGCCCAGCGCTGTGACGTGCACGTGTGGATCGACGAACGCCGGGGCGACGAAGGCGCCGTCCAGGTCGATGATCTCGGCATCCGGATGCAGGGCGCGCCCGGGTTGTTCGGCGCCCAGCCACACGACGGTCCCGTCGGTAACCGCCATGGCCGTGGCATCGGGTGCACTCGCGCTATAGAAGCGACCGCCGGTCAGCAACTGGGTACTCACGACACACCAGTTTGCCGTATGCCCGATTCGGCGGATTCGGTCCGTCGTTCATCGTGCCGTCGCTCGTCGTGGCCCGCCCCGCCGAATCCGGGCCGTGCCGCCATTCACCTGGTCTCGGCGCCGATCCCTCGGTCGCCGTCGATCACGGAGTCGGCATCGATGATCACGCCACCATAGGGCGCCCGAGCAGTGGCCTCGGCGAATCGGCGGGCGGCGACCGCGGTGAGCACCGGGCGCAGTAGCAGGCGCACCGGGGGTACAAGCAGCAACAGACCGCACAGGGAGGTGACCAGCCCGGGTACGAACAGCAGCACTGCGCCCCCGGCCACCATGACGCCGTCGGCCACGACAACGTCCGGCCCGACCTGCCCGCGACCGGCTCGGCGCAATTGCTCGAGTACGCGTCGCCCCTGCGCGGCGACCATCAGCATGCCCACCGCAGACGCGGCGAGCAGCACCAGGATGGTCGGCAGTACGCCGATCCACCAACCGACCGCACCGAACGCTGCGATCTCGACGGTGGCATACAGCACGAACATCAATGCAGCCATGACGACCCTTTCCGGCGATGTACCGAGTCAACGTCCGACGGCCGGATTTTGCTCCCGGTCACGCGGACAAGAGTGCGGATGGGTCGGGACCACCGGTCAACGTCCTGGGCGTACCAGCCCGGTCTCGTAGGCCATCACCACCGCCTGAACCCGGTCGCGCAGACCGAGCTTGGTCAATACCCGGCCCACATGTGTCTTGACAGTGGCCTCGGACAAGTACAGGTGCTGCGCGATCTCTGCATTGGAGCGCCCCGCAGCGATCTGCTCGAGCACCTCACGCTCGCGAGTGGTCAGTGGATCGAGCACGCGCGGATCCAGGGGACGCACCGGGTCTTCGGCGATCAAGCGGTCCACCAGTCGCTTCGTGACCTTGGGGGAAACCACGGCATCACCCACGGCGACGCTACGGATCGCCGAGACCAGGTCCTCCGGCGGCGTGTCCTTCAGCAGAAACCCGCTCGCCCCGGCGCGCAACGCCTGCAGAACATGATCGTCCAGATCGAAGGTGGTCATCACCAGCACCCGACTGCCGTGCCCGGCCTGCACGATCTGGGTGGTTGCCGCCACCCCGTCGACGACCGGCATCCGCACATCCATCAACACGACGTCCGGGCGGAGCGCCGCTGCCTCGGCGACTGCGGCTGCACCGTCGGCGGCCTCCCCGATGACATCGATGTCACTGTGTGCGCCGAGCACCATCTTCAGTCCAATGCGCATCAGTTCCTGATCATCGACAACGAGAATGGTAATCGGCACGCTCCCAATGTATCGTCCGCGCCCACATCGGTGAGTCGGCCGGACGTGACCGATACCGGCTCGGCCCACCGGTCACCCATGGAGTCGGCCACCTGGTCACTCCGGGAAGTCGGGGTCCAACGGGATGCTCGCACACACCCGCCAGGCGCCATCGGCCTCACGCCCCGCACTCAAGGTGCCGCCCAGTACGGCGATGCGTTCACGCATCCCGACCAGCCCGAGGCCCGCACCCTCGACCAGAGGGGCGGCGGCGCCCTCCGGTATCCCGGAATCGGTGATGTCGATCAGCACGCGCGAGTCGGTGCGGCGCACCCGTACCCAGGCTCTCGGTACCGGGCCGGCGTGCCGCAGCGTATTGGTCAGCGATTCCTGCACGATGCGCTGCACACCGAGACTGACCTCGGGCGTGATGTCGTCGAGCGCGCCGACCGACTCGAGCTCGACGGCGAGGCCGGCGCGTCGCATCATCTCCGTAGTCGCCGCCAGGCCCGCCACGCCATGCTGGGGCAGCTGCTCGGGGGCGTGTTCGGTGCGCAGCAGGGAGACGGTTCTGCGTAACTCGCGCAGCGCCTCACGGCCGGTTCTGGCGATCGTGGCGAGCGCCTGTTCGGCTGCGTCCTGGTCGCGGCGGAGCACATATTTGGCCCCGTCGGCGTGCACGATGATCACACTCACCGCGTGTGCCACGACATCGTGCATTTCGCGGGCTATGCGGGTGCGCTCGGCCGACACGGCATCGTGGGCGCGGCGCTCCCGGTCGGACTCGGCGACGGCGAGTCGAGCGGCGACCTCGGCATGGTAGGCGTGCCGCGCACCGACGAACTCCGCGCGCGTCCAGCACAGCACATAGCACACCGCAAGGAAGACAATGTGCTGCGCGCCGAGATCGACCAGAGCAGTCATCGCCGCCGATGGCCCGAGCAGGCCGAGCAGATACCACCATCCCGCGCGCCGACCGACATAGGCAACCAGCGTATAGAGCATGATGCATTGCGGCAGCAACAAGAGGTCTTCATCGGAGTCGGCCGCCAAACCCACCAAGGACGCAGCGAACGCCAGCACCAGGGCTGCGAGCGCTGCGGCCCGCGGATAGGTGCGGCGCAGTGCGACCGGAATCCAGATCAGCGCACTGACAGCGAGGTAGGTGGGTGCAGTCTTGGCGTTGTCCGCCACGACAGCAGTGACCAGTAGCAGGATGCTCGCCAGCGCCGAATCGGCGACGATGGGTTTGTCCCGGAGCCACGAACTGATCCGATCCACGGGGTTCAGCGTAGGGGCGGTCCTGGTCATGTCCACACCGTCGGGTGACCCGTTCGACCATTCACCATTCGGTCGGCTCCCGCGGTGCGCGGCGCACAATCCGTCGGGGTCCGACACAGACTACTCGTCGGGGTCCGAGAAAGACTACCCCGTCGGGATCCGACAAGGGCTACATTGGTGCGGGTGAGCATCGGGAGTACCAGAGATGTGGACGCCGAGTTTCTCGCTTTGCCCGCAGCCGCGCTCACCGATGCCGCGCTCACCGCGGCCACCCGCGCCGGTGCTCAACATGCCGACCTGCGGGTACACCGACTGCTGACCCAATCGATCCGGGTGCGTGACAGTCGGGTCGAGGCTGTCACCGACCACAGCGCACTCGGCTTCGCGGTGCGGGTGATCATCGATGGCACGTGGGGTTTCGCCTCACATGTCGCGCTGACCCCCGACACCGCTGCGGAGGTGGCCACGACCGCCGTTACCATTGCCAAGACGTTGCACCCGCTCAACCGCGAGCGCGTCGAGCTGGCCGACGAACCTCGCTATGCCGACGTGCATTGGGTCTCGCCCTATGAGCTGGACCCGTTCGCTGTGCCCACCAGCGATAAGACCGCGCTGCTGCAGGATTACTCCAGGCGTTTGGCCTGCGCCGACGGCGTGGATCATGTCACTGCGGACGTACTGCAGGTCAAGGAGCAGACTTTCTACGCCGACACCGCAGGATCGGCGATCACCCAGCAGCGGGTTCGGCTACATCCGAGCCTCACCGCGATCACGGTGGACGCCGCCGCTGGAGTGTTCGAGTCGATGCGGACACTGGCCGCACCCGTGGGTCGTGGTTGGGAGTACGTCACCGGTGCCGATGGTGTCTGGGATTGGGATGGTGAACTCGACCGGATCCCGCAATGGCTGGCCGAGAAGGTGGCGGCCCCCAGCGTGCGGGCTGGGCCGACCGATCTCGTCATCGACCCGACCAACCTGTGGTTGACGATCCACGAGTCCATCGGCCACGCCACCGAATACGACCGGGCCATCGGCTACGAATCCGCCTGTGCCGGGACCTCGTTCGCCACCCCGGACCGACTGGGCGCCCTGCGATACGGGTCGCCGATCATGCAGGTGAGCGCCGATCGCACCGAACCGCACGGGCTGGCGAGCGTCGGCTACGACGACGACGGAGTCGCCGGGCAGCGATGGGACCTGATCCGCGACGGCATCCTGGTCGGCTATCAACTGGACCGAGTGTTCGCACCACGACTGGGCGCGACCCGTTCCAACGGCTGCTCCTATGCGGACTCGGCTCATCACGTCCCGATCCAGCGCATGGCCAATGTCGGTCTGCAACCGGACCCGCAGCGCGATACCACTACCACGGAGCTGATCTCCCGGGTGGACGAGGGCATCTACGTCGTGGGCGACCGGTCGTGGTCGATCGATATGCAGCGCTACAACTTCCAGTTCACCGGCCAGCGGTTCTTCCGTATCCGCAACGGTGAACTCCACGGTCAGCTGCGCGATGTCGCCTACCAGGCCACCACGACCGACTTCTGGGGGGCGATGGAAGCCATCGGCGGGCCCTCGACCTGGCGACTCGGCGGCGCAACGAATTGCGGTAAAGCTCAGCCGGGTCAGGTCGCCGCGGTCAGCCATGGATGTCCGTCGATTCTGGCGCGCGGCATCACCGTGCTCAACACCCGAACCGAGGCCGGGCGGTGACTACGGTGCTGTTCGCGGCGAGTGCAATCGTGGAACGAGCACTGTCGCTGGCAGCGGCGGACGAGACCATGGTGATCGTGCGCGACCACCACGAAGCGTCGCTGCGGTGGGCGCGCGATTCGATGACCACCAATGGGCTGGCGGTGTCACGGGACTGGACGGTGATCTCGGTGTTTCGCGACGGGCCTACCCGCGCCCGCGTCGGCACGGTCGGCTCGACCGGTATGGACGGCGAGGACATCGAATCGGTGGTGCGGGCCGCCGAGGCGGCTGCCCGGGTCGCCGAACCGGCGCAGGACGCCATGCCCCTGCTGGAATCCGGCGCCGTCGACGACGACTGGGCCGAGCCGGCGGGTGGGACGAGCATCGGGAGATTCACCGACCTCGCGCACGACTTGGCCACCGGCTTCGACGGCGCGGATCACTTGTACGGTTTCGCTCATCATCAGGTGCGCACCACCTGGCTGGGCACCTCGACCGGAATCCGGCGGCGCTTCGTCGAACCGGTGGGTTCGGTGGAGATCAACGCGAAGCGCGGCAACGGCGACGATCTCAGCAGTGCCTGGGCCGGAATGGGGACCGCAGACTTCGCCGACATCGACGTATCCGCGGTGCTCGCCACCCTGTCGCGGCGGCTGGACTGGGCCGAACGCACCGTTGCGCTGCCGGCGGGGCGCTACGACACCGTCGTGCCACCCTCCGCGGTCGCCGATCTGATGCTCTACCTCGCCTGGTCGATGGACGGCCGGGGCGCGCAGGAGGGGCACACGGCATTTGCACGGGCGGGCGGAACCAGGGTCGGTGAGCGCCTGACCGATATCCCGCTGACGCTCTGTTCGGACCCGTACGCACCGGGATTGGAATGCCGCCCGTTCGTCGCGGCGACCGCGTCGTCGGAGTCGATATCGGTGTTCGACAACGGATTGCCCATCGAGCGGGTCGACTGGGTTCGTGATGGGGTGATCTCCGCGCTGACCTACCCGCGTGCGACGGCCGCCGAATACGCCGCGCCCGTGGCGGTTCCCGGCGAGAATCTCCTGCTGAGCGGAGGCTCGGATGCCACCGTCGACGCAATGATCGCACGCACCGAGCGTGGCCTGCTGCTGACCACCCTGTGGTACATCCGCGAGGTCGATCCCGCGACCCTGCTGCTCACCGGACTCACCCGCGACGGGGTGTATCTGGTCGAGGACGGCGAGGTCGTTGCCGCGGTGAACAACTTCCGATTCAACGAAAGCCCATTGGACCTCCTGCGCCGGGCGACCGACGTCGGCTCGACCGAGGCCACCTTGCCGCGCGAAGGGAAGAACTGGTTCACCCGAACCGCAATGCCGCCCGTGCGGATTCCCGACTTTCACATGTCCTCGGTCAGTCGAGCGACCTGATACCTCCACGGTCTCGGCGGCAGGCGCCATCAGGCAGAGGGAACGACCTCGATGCCGACGGTGCCGGACTTGCCGCGACGCAGCGTACTACCGAGAACGACCAGCGGCCCGGTCAGCCAGTATTTGCGTCGCACGAGAGCACGCACGCGTTCGGTGCCGTTCGCGTCGAGGATCCTGCCGGTGCCTTCGATCACCTCACCGTGCGGCTTGCCGGTTGCGCTGCAGGGTTGCAGTGTGACTGCCGGATTGCGCCGCAGCCGCTTGACCTTCCAACTGTCGGTTGCTGTCCAGATATAGATCTTGTCGTTCTCGGTCACTGCCCACACCGCCGTGGCGACCGGTGTTCCGTCCTTACGGTATGTGGTGAGCAGCACATAGTCGGCCCCGGCCACGGCGCCCAACGCATTCGTCATGCAGGCCAGCGTATCCGCTTCCCGGGCGGTGCACCCGATCGACGATTCGGGCAGCAGCCGGCGCGGTCCTCGCGTTGAAGGCCGCACCGCACGGTGCCGGTGCGCGGCTACTCGATGGTCGTCAACACCTGCGGCCCATCGGAGGTGATGGCAATCGTGTGTTCCGCATGAGCGGTGCGCGATCCGTCTGCCGAACGGATCGTCCAGCCGTCGGGATCGGTGACGACGCGGTCGGTCGTCCGCGCGAACCACGGTTCGATCGCGATGGTCAGTCCCGATCGCAAGGTGTATCCGCGACCTCGACGGCCTCGATTGGGCACGTGTGGGTCCTCGTGCATGCTTCGACCGACGCCATGGCCACCGAATTCGGTGTTCACCGGATAGCCGTAGTCCTCGGCGACCGCGCCGATGGCCGCGGAGATGTCGCCGATGCGGTTACCCGGCAGCGCGGCGGCGACCGCGGCGGTCAGCGCTCGCTCGGTGGCCTCGACCAACCGTGCGTCTTCGGCAGCGGCGGTGCCGACCACGACCGTCACTGCCGAATCCGCGACCCAGCCGTCGATGCCGACGGCGAGGTCCATACTCAGCACATCGCCATCGCGCAATGCATAGTCGAATGGAAGCCCATGCAGCACTGCGTCGTTCACCGACAGGCAGACCGTATTGCGAAACGGTCCGCGCCCGAACGACGGGGCGTAGTCCCAATAGCAGGACTGCGCACCCCGCTCACGAATGCGTCGACGCACATAGGCCTCCAGGTCGAGCAGGTTCACCCCGACCTGTGCCTGCGCCCGCAGTTCGCCGAGTACCTCGGCAACGAAGCGCCCCGTCTCTCGCATCCGCGCGATCTCCGCGCGGCTTTTCAACTCGACCATCGACCCTCTCCCTACCGGTATTTTAATACCATGCTAGCGGTCGGGATCGGCTGGAATCGAACCGGGTTGCCCACAGTGGCGGACCATCGGTAGCGTGAAGCAATGGTGCGCCTTCCGTTGACCCCAGCGCAGATCGATGCGGGCCGCCGCCTCGGAGCGGCGCTGCGCAACGCGCGCGCCGGCCGGGACCTCGCCGAAGTCGCCCGGTCGGCCGGGATCTCACCGGAGACGCTACGCAAGATAGAGACCGGCCGACTGCCTTCGCCGGCCTTCGGCACCATCGTCTCGCTCAGCCGCGTGCTCGCCCTTCCACTCGACGAGCTCGCAGACGTCTGGCGCTCGGCGGGACTGGCAGAATCGGCCTAGGCCGAGCGCGGTGTCGGCGCGACACACCGACCTGGTCTGGTACGCCGCCTACGGCTCGAACATGAATCCGGCCAGGTTGCGCAGTTACCTTCGCGGGGGCCTGCCCGACGGCGCAACGCGCCATACACCCGGCTGCCGTGACACCGCCGACCCGATCCGCTCCATGCCGCTCGTGCTGTCCGGATTGCTCTACTTCGCCACCGAATCCATCAGTTGGTCCGGTGGGCGTGCCTTCTACGATCCGCACTGCCCCGGGGAGGTCCCCGTGCACGCGCATCTGCTGTCCGCGACCCAATTCTGCGATATCGCGGCTCAGGAAATGTATCGCCGTCCGGGCGCGGTGGTCGACCTCGCCGACGTGACCACCAGGCGGATATCGACCCTCGGTCCCGGCAGGTACGAGACAGTGGTCTGTGCGGGCGTCCACGAGGGCCATCCCGTCTTGACGTTCACTGCTCCCTGGAGTTATCGCGACCTCCCGGGCAACCCTCCGGCCCCCGCCTACCTGCGGCACTTGGCGACGGGGCTGCGCACGGCCCACGGGTGGTCACCGTGGACGACTGCGGGGTATCTGGCCACCCGTCCCGGCGCCGATCGCCGGTGGACCCCGAGGTCGGTCCATGCGCTGTTGGGCGTCGAGAACGCCGCACGCCGCGGTCCACGAATGGACAGGCCCCGTCCACTGGAGTGAACCGCCTTCCCGCTCCTCGGGGCGTGAGTATTCTCACCTGCATGGACGATGGTGGCGTGACCGTCGGAGTAGAAGAAGAATTTCTCCTGGCCGATCCACGCACCGGCGCACCTCTGGCACGCAATGTCGAGGTGGCGCGCACCGCCGAGCATGTCGGCGTCGACCTGCAACTCGAGTTGACCCGCTGCCAAGTCGAGGCCAGCACAGGCGTGCACACCGAGATCGGCACGCTGCAGCAACAACTGCGTGACCTTCGCCGCAGCGTTGCCTCCTGCGCCGAACACAACGACGGGCGACTACTCGCAGTCGGAATCCCCCCGACGGTCCCACACGAGTTCCCGGTGACCGACACCCCCCGCTATCGGCGCATCGCGCAGAACTTCGGCCTGCTGGCCCATGAACAGGGACTGTCCGGGTGTCATGTGCACATCGGCGTCCCCGACAGCGAGACCGCGATCCAGGTCAGCAACTACCTGCGGCCGTGGCTACCGCAATTGCTGGCCATGACCGCCAACTCCGCGATCTATCGGGGTACCGAGACCGGGTTCGCCAGTTGGCGCAGCATTCTGTGGCGGCGATGGCCCAGCGCCGGACCACCCCCGTATTTCGAATCCGCCGACGACTACGAGGGCATGGTCGCGATGATGCTCAACAGCGGCAGCATCCTGGACAAGCAGATGGTCTACTGGGATGTCCGCCCGTCGGTCGCATTCCCGACCGTCGAAGTGCGCGTCAGCGATATTCCCGCCACGGTCGAGGAAACCGCCTTGTTGGCCGCTTTGGTACGCGCAATCGTGGTCATGGCGCGCAAATCCTTGGCCGACGGGCGGCTCGCACCGGCGGTGTCGGCTGAAGTGCTCAGGGCAGCGTACTGGAAGGCGGCTCGTTCGGGACTGGTCGGCGACGGTGTCGACCCGCACGACGGCGAGGTGGCGCCCGTCCCGACCCTGCTGTCCCGGTTGATCGACCATGCCGCGCCCGCACTCGAGGCGACCGGCGATCGGCAATTCGTCGATGAGGCGTTCGCCCGCCTGCTCATCCGCGGCAATGGCGCGTGCCGGCAAGTGGCGGCATTCCGGGCGCGCGGCGAAATCGGCGACGTCATCGCCGAGGTGGCCCGCGCAACGCTCGAGGGGTGTGGTCGATCGTGACCCTCCCGACTTCGCCATGGCACTGCCCGGCATAGGCCGCCCGGGCGCGGCTCACTGGTTGGCGCCTCCTATGCCTCCGATCAGTCCGCCGATCACACATCCGGGCACCGCTCCGATGAAGAAGACGACGATGCCGACGAGCCCACCGAGTACACAGCCGAGCAATGCGCCGCCGACGATGCTGCCGGTGTCGCCGATGAACCGCGCAGCGCCCGGTTCCGGGGTCGCCGACCTGACCGGCGTCAACGTCAATGTGGTTGCCGCTGCGTCGATTGTCGGGGCCACCCGAAGTTCCTCGTTCGTCGCAGTGCGCAGCGTGGTCGGCACGGTCGCGACCACCTCGCCACTGGGCGCCAGGACCGACACCGCAGCATTCGGGGTCACGACGAATGTGCCGGAGGCAAGGGTCATCGTCGCACTCGACCGGTCCGGCGCGGCAGTCGCGGTATAGACCACACCCCGGTCGACCCCACCGATCGTGAGGGCCGAGACCTCGGCCCGGCCGGAGGCCGTCGCTGCCGTGATACCCGTGGCGGCAATGGTCAGCAGCGTGGTCGCCATCAACTTCTCGATTGTCATGAGCCTGTCCATCCTCCAACCGATGCGATCGTCGTGTTCCGGATACAGCCAGGAGATCTCACTAGCCATGCATGATAGACATAGCTACAGCTGGAGTAGGTCGATGTCCGAATTTCTCGGCGTGCTCGAGCAGTTCGCCGGTCCGCGCCACCGCCAACGTATTTCGACTATTCCAATGTGCCTTCGGTTTCGAGGTAGATTCTGCGCAAACGATCGAGAGTATCTGGTTCTGGATGTTCCCAGAGCTTTCGTTCCACAGATTCCAGCAATCTCTCGGCAATACCGTGCAACGCCCAGGGATTGGATTGCTCCATGAACTTGCGATTCACCTCGTCGAAAACGTAACTATCGGCGAGCTTTTCATACATCCAGTCCGCCATCACCGCGGTCGTGGCATCGTAGCCGAACAGGTAGTCGACGGTTGCCGCCATCTCGAACGCGCCCTTGTAGCCGTGCCGCCGCATCGCCGAAAGCCAGCGCGGATTCACCACCCGTGCGCGAAACACCCGGGTGGTCTCCTCCGACAGCGTCCGGGTACGCACCGCGTCGGGACGCGTGCTGTCACCGATGTAGGCCTCTGGATTGGCGCCGGTCAGCGCCCGTACGGTGGCAACCATCCCGCCGTGGAACTGGAAATAGTCGTCGGAATCGGCGATGTCGTGTTCTCGGGTGTCGGTGTTCTTGGCCGCCACCGTGATGCGGCGGTACGCACCGCGCATGTCCTCCGCGGCGGGAGCGCCGTCGAGACCGCGTCCGTAGGCATAGCCACCCCAGCTGGTGTACACCTGCGCGAGATCGTCGTCGGTGCGCCAACTCTTGGAGTCGATCAGTTGGAGCAGACCCGCGCCGTAGGTGCCGGGCTTGGAACCGAACAGTCGGATGGTGGCGCGTCGCCGATCGCCGTGCACCGCCATGTCCGCCTCGGCGTGCGCCCGCACATAGTTGTCCTGCGCGGACTCGTCCAGGTCGACGACCAAGCCGACCGCGTCGTCGAGCAGGGCCAGTACATGCGGGAAGGCGTCGCGGAAGAAACCGCTGATCCGCACGGTGACATCGATGCGGGGACGCCCGAGTTCCTCGAGCGAGATCACCTCGAGCCCACAGACGCGCCGGCTGGCTTCGTCCCAGACCGGCCGAACGCCCAGCAGGGCAAGAATTTCGGCGATGTCGTCGCCCGAGGTGCGCATGGCGGATGTACCCCAGACCGACAAACCGACCGAGCGTGGGAATGCACCGTGATCGGTACGGTACTTCTCCACCAGAGATTCTGCCATCGCCTGCCCGGTTTCCCAGGCCAGTCGCGACGGTACAGCTTTCGGGTCGACCGAATAGAAGTTGCGTCCGGTCGGCAAGACATTGATCAGGCCGCGCAGCGGCGAACCGCTCGGGCCCGCGGGGACGAACCCGCCGTCGAGGGCGTGCAATACCCGGTCGATCTCCGCGCCGGTCTGCCGCAGCCGCGGCACGACCTCGGTAGCCGCGAACCGCAGCACACGCCGAACCTCCACGTTGTCGGTGATGGCGTCGACCGCATCCGGTGCCCAGTCCGCAGCCTGCAATGCCGCGACCAGCGCGCGGGCGCTGGCTTCCACGGCGTCGACTCGCTCGCGCGCCGCACCGCCGGACTCATCGAGGCCGAGCGCTTCACGCAGACCGGGCACCGCGTGTTCGCCACCCCACAGTTGGCGAGCCCGCAGCATGGCCAACACCACGTCGAGTTCACTCTGCGCGACCGGGGGCTGGCCGAGAACGTGCAACCCGTCGCGGATCTGCACATCCTTGATTTCGCACAACCAGCCATCGACATGCAGCAACATATCGTCGAAGGATTCCTCGTCCGGGCGCTCGGTGAGCCCGAGATCGTGGTCCATTTTCGCCGCCCGCATCAAGGTCCAGATCTGCTGCCGGATAGCGGGAAGCTTGGCCGGATCCAGCGCGGAGATGGTGGCATGCTCGTCGAGCAACTGTTCCAGACGGGCAATGTCGCCGTAGCTTTCGGCTCGGGCCATCGGGGGAATCAAGTGATCGACCAACGTCGCGTGGGCTCGCCGCTTGGCTTGCGTGCCCTCGCCTGGATCATTGACCAAGAAGGGGTAGATCAGCGGGAGATCGCCCAGTGCGGCGTCGGTCGCGCACGCAGCGGACATGCCGAGTGTCTTGCCCGGCAGCCACTCCAAGTTTCCATGCTTGCCGAGATGGACCATCGCATCGGCGCCGAATCCCTCGGTCGCACCGAGCCATCGGTAGGCCGCCAGATAGTGGTGGCTGGGTGGCAGGTCGGGATCGTGGTAGATCGCGACGGGGTTCTCGCCGAAACCCCTCGGCGGCTGCACCATGAGTACGACATTGCCGAAGCGCAGTGCGGCGATGACGATCTCGCCGGCCGGGTCGGAGGATCGATCGACATAGAGTTCGCCCGGCGGAGGTCCCCACGCCTCGACGACCGCGGCGCGCAAGTCGTCGGCCACGGTGTCGAACCACGCGGCGTAGGTCGCCGCGTCGATGCGAATCGGATTGCCTGCCAACTGGTCGTCGGTCAACCAGTCCGGATCCTGTCCGCCTGCTTCGATCAACGCATGAATCAAGAGGTCACCGTCTTGTTCGTCCAAGCCGGGAACGTCGCCGGGCGCGCCCAGGTCGTACCCGGCGGCACGCATCGCGGTGAGCAGACGAATCGCGCTGGCCGGCGTGTCCAGACCGACGGCGTTGCCGATACGCGCATGTTTGGTGGGGTAGGCCGACAGCATGACCACGACACGCTTGTCGGCGGTCGGAATGTGGCGCAGCCGGGCGTGCCGGGTAGCGATGCCGGCTACACGGGCGGCGCGTTCGGGATCGGGCACATAGGTGGACAGGCCGTCGGCGTCGAACTCCTTGAACGAGAACGGAACCGTGATGATGCGCCCATCGAATTCCGGCACCGCGACCTGGGTGGCTACATCCAGCGGTGACATTCCGTCGTCATTGGCCGCCCATTGCTCCCGACCGGTGGTCGAGCACAGAGCCTGCAGGATGGGCACATCCAGTTGGGCCAGCGCACCGACATCCCACGCCTCGTCCTCGCCCCCCGCCGAGACCGTGGCCGGTCTGCTGCCGCCCGCAGCCAGCACCGTCACCACCAGCGCGTCGGCTCGACGCAGCGCCGCGAGCAGGCCCGGTTCGGCGTTGCGCAGGGACGCGCAATACAGAGGTAGCGCACGCGCGCCCGACTGTTCGAGTGCGGCGCACAGCGCCTCGATATAGGCAGTGTTGCCGGCGAGATGTTGTGCGCGGTAGTAGATCACTGCGACCGTGGGGCCGTCGATTCGCGGGGCGCCGGCCCGGTCCAGCTCTCCCCAGCTCGGAAGTTGCATCGGCGGTTCGAAGCCGTGTCCGGTGAGCAGTACGGTGTCGGACAGGAAGTTGTGCAACTGGCGCAGATTGTCCGGGCCCCCCGCGGCGAGGTAGTTGTGCGCGTCCGCCGCGACACCGCCGGGCACAGTGGAGCATTCCATCAGTTCGGCGTCCGGGGCGCTTTCACCACCGACAGCGACCAGCGGAATTCCGCTGGCACGCAGCGCTGCCAACCCGTCCTCCCACGCACGCTTGCCACCGAGCAGGCGCACGATCACCGCGTCGGCACCGTCGAGCAGCGCGGGCAGGTCGTCGAGCAACAGCCGAGCCGGATTGCCCCACCGATAAGGGGCGCCGCTGGCGCGGGCACTGAGCAAGTCGGTGTCGGAGGTGGACAGCAGCACGATCACAGTGGCAGCCTTCCTCGGGCGGCGCCCGTCAGAGGTTCGCTGCTCGCCGGAGAGGGTCGCGCTTCGGTGGCGCACCGCGCGGGACTGTCGCCGGCTCCTCGTCGCCCGCCGAGCACGCCGATGGTACCTGTCCGCCCGGCTGGGCTCGTTGCGCCCATACCGCCTCCGGGCCCGATTGCGATTCGGGCCAGCCGGCGGGGCAGTGATCGTCACAGCGCCGTAGGCTGGATCGGCGATGACACGACGTGGTCCGGATTCTTGTCCTGGGGTGCTGCGGCTGCACGAGGCGGCCGACGGCCCGCTGGCGCGCATCCGTGTTCCTGGCGGCCGGCTCGAGTCTGCACAGATGCACGCGCTCGCTCAGGTCGCCCAGGATGCGGCAGATGGCCCACTCGAACTCACTGCCCGCGGCAACGTCCAGGTGCGCGGCGTGCACGATGTGAGCGCATTGACCCGCCGGCTCACCGAGGTGGGCATGGTGCCCAGCCGCACCCACGAGCGAGTACGCAATATCGTTGCCTCGCCGCTGTCGGGACGCATCGGCGGCGGCGTCGACGTACACCCCCTGGCTGCCGCACTCGACGCCGGGATACTGGCCGCGCCGCGACTGGCCGATCTACCTGGCCGCGTGTTGTTCACCCTCGACGACGGGCGCGGCGATGTGAGCGGACTCGGTGCCGACATCGGCGTCCACGCCCTCGCCCAGGGCGAATTCGCGTTGGTGCTGGCAGGCAGCGACAGCGGAGTGCGTCTCGCGGCCGAAGATGTGGTCGAGGTCGTGCTCGCGGCGGCGCACGCATTCCTCGAACTGCGGGGGAACACGTCGAACTATTGGCGGTTGAGCGACATCGAACACGGTTCGCGACACCTGATCGATCGGCTCGGTTGCACGCCCACTGCCGATCGACTCGAATTCACCGCGACACCGAGCATTCCGATCGGGTGGCTCGAGCAGAACGATGGCCTGATCGGCCTGGGCGCCGGGGTGCGGCTGGGCACACTCTCCGCGCGTACCGCCGAGTTCCTCGCCGCAACCGAACGACCGACGATCCTCACCCCGTGGCGCAGTCTGGTGCTCACCGACCTGTCCGAGGCAGCCGCCGACACCGTGGTGCGCGTACTGGCCCCGATGGGTTTGATCTTCGACCGCGATTCGCCCTGGCTCCTGGTCAGCGCGTGCGCGGGCCTGCCGGGCTGCGCGAAGTCGCACGCCGATGTGCGGGCGGACGCCGCCGCCGCGGTCGGCACCGGACGCATGCCGCCCGAGACGGCCGCGGGCGAGTCGACAACCGCAACGCAGGACGCCCCGCGTGGACGCCAGCATTGGTCCGGCTGCGAACGCCGCTGTGGCCGCCCGCGCGGTCAGGTCACCGACATCGTGGCCACGCACGCGGGATATCGCATCGACCGCTCCTCGAGCACCTCGACGAGCCCACCGCCGGATCTCTGAGAATCGGCCATCACCGTCGATGGATTTCCAGAGTGCAGCACTTCACAGCGCCGCCCGCTTTACGCAGTTCGGACATATCGATCCCCACCGGATGGAAGCCACGGGCGCGCAGAGCCGCGCTCAACTCGTCGGCGCCACTGCTGAGGAAGACATTGCGCCCGTCACAGACGCCGTTCAATCCGAGCACGGCGGCGTCGGCGGCCGTAGCGACGATCGCATCGGGGTACAGGTCGGCCAGGATCGCGCGGGCGGCTGAATCGAACGCGGGCGGATAGTAGGCGACGGAGTGGGAACCCAAGGCGAGCAATGCCGTATCCAGGTGATAGAAGCGCGGGTCGACCAGTCTCAACGAGACGACCGGCAGCTGGAAATGGCGCGACACTTCGTTGTGCGCGGCGGGTGAACTACGAAACCCCATGCCTGCCAGGACTCGATCACCGACGACGAGAAAGTCGCCCTCGCCCTCGTTCGGTTCCGTAGCCGCGACCGGAGCCGCCAGCTGCGACCGGGTGAGCCAGCGATGGAAGGCAGGACCCTCGGCGGCACGTTGCGGATGGGTGAAACGCGCAGACATGGCACGATCACCGACGATCAGCCCGCCATTTGCGGCGAACACCATATCCGGCAACCCGGGCACAGCCGGCACCACATCGACCTGGTGTCCGTACTGCTCGTATGCGGCGCGCAACTGCTCCCACTGACCGATCGCGCGCGAGCGGTCGACCGGCTCAGCAGGATTCATCCACGGGTTGATCGAATAGGTGACGTCGAAATAGTCGGGGCGACACATGACGAACCGCCGCGGCGAGGACCGATGCGCGGCGGATGCGGCGGGGCGAGCAGCGACAGATGTCAACGAAACTCCGGGGTCGACGCGAACCTCTGCCGGACCACAGTAGATCGCCTACTGTTGCGCGGGTAAGCACGATTCGTTGTGCATCCGGCCCAGATATCGGCTGCTCATTGCGCGTGATGGGAGAACGGCGACATGGACGACCTCGACCGTCGAATTCTCGAACACCTGCTCGAGCACGCGCGCGCGTCCTTCCAGGAGATCGGTGGCGCGGTCGGGCTGTCGGCGCCCGCGGTGAAGCGGCGAGTCGACCGACTGGTGGCCAAAGGCCAGATCACCGGATTCACCGCGGTGGTCGATCCGGCCGCCCTGGGGTGGACAACCGAGGCCTACGTCGAGGTCTACTACCGCGACAACATCTCCCCTGCCGAGCTCGAACACAGCCTGGAACCGATTCCGCAAGTGGTCGGCGTATGGACCATTGCAGGGGAAGCCGACGCCCTGGTGCACGTGATGGCCACCGATATGGCCGAGATCGAAGGGACTGTGGAGCGAATTCGGCAGAACGCACGGGTGGGGCGTACGCGAAGTTCGATCGTGATGTCCCGGATACTCGAACGTCCGCGTACGTGAGTCCACAACCCGCTCGCCCACGACGACGCCCCGGACCGAGCGATGCGGCCAGGGACCCATAGGGTGGATCGCATGTCCGATGTGCGCGCCGACTACCTCACCGACGGGGCGGAGATCTACCGTCGCTCGTTCGCGACGATCCGCGCCGAAGCCGATCTCCACGGGTTCCCTCCGGACGTGGCGCAGGTGGTGGTGCGGATGATCCATGCCAGCGGCCAGGTGGATCTCGCGCAGGACATCGCCTTCTCATCCGGAGTGGTCGTCGCGGCGCGCGCGGCACTGCGGTCGGGTGCACCGATTCTGTGCGACGCGACCATGGTCGCCTCCGGCATCACCCGGACGCGCCTGCCCGCGGCCAATGCGGTGCGATGCCTACTCGCCGATCCACGGGTACCGGACCTCGCCGCGAGCATGGGCACCACGCGCTCCGCAGCGGCAGTGCAGCTGTGGCGCGACGAACTCGCGGGCGCGGTCGTCGCCATCGGCAATGCCCCGACCGCACTGTTGCACCTGTTGGATCTGCTGGCCGCCGGCGCCCCCCGCCCGGCCGCAGTGCTGGGTATCCCGGTCGGCTTCATCGGCGCGGCCGAATCCAAGGACGCGCTGATCGATGCCGGTGACCTCGAATACCTCACGGTTCGCGGCAGGCGCGGCGGCAGCGCCATCACCGCAGCCGCAGTGAACGCGATCGCGAGCGAACAGGAATGAGTGCGCCGGGCAAGCTGTGGGGTGTTGGACTCGGCCCGGGCGATCCCGAACTGGTGACGGTCAAGGCGGCCAGAGTGATCGAGGCCGCCGATGTGGTCGCGTTCCACAGCGCCCGTCACGGCCGCAGTATCTCCCGCCGCATAGCGGCGCCGTACATGCGCCCGGGTCAACTGGAGGAACATCTGATCTACCCGGTGACCACCGAAACCACCGACCATCCCGGCGGCTACCGCGGCGCGATCGACGAATTCTACGAACACGCCGCCGAACGGCTGGCCGAGCACCTGACCGCTGGTCGCACGGTCGCATTGTTGGCCGCCGGAGACCCGCTGTTCTACAGCTCGTACATGCACATGCACCGACGGCTGGCCGACCGATTCGAGACCGATATCGTCCCTGGAGTGACCTCGGTCAGCGCCGCATCGGCCGCACTACACATGCCGCTGGTCGAGGGCGAGCAGGTGCTCACCGTGCTTCCGGGCACGATGCCGGTCGACGAACTCACCCGCCGACTGCGCACGACCGACGCCGCGGCGATCATGAAGTTGGGTCGAACCTATCCGGCGGTGCGCCAAGCCCTTGCCGACTCCGGTCGGCTCGCCGACGCCTACTACGTCGAACGCGCAAGTTCCCCCGATCAACGCGTCCAGCACGCCGATGCGGTCGACGCCGCCGAGGTCCCCTACTTCGCCATCGCAGTACTGCCTGGACCGCAGCCGACCACTCCGTTGCCCTCCGCTGACGCGACCGCCGACCGACGAATTGCCGCGCAAGACACCACCGACTGTATCGGCGAGGTCACCGTCGTGGGACTGGGCCCCGGCGCGCCGGAATGGACCACCGAGGAGGTGCGAGTGGCCCTGGAGTGCGCCACCGACCTGGTCGGATACACCACCTACCTCGACCGTGTTCCGCAACGGCCCGGTCAGCGCCGCCACGCCAGCGACAACCGGGTGGAGTCCGAACGCGCCGCGATGGCCTTGGACTTGGCCAGACGAGGCGCTCGCGTGACCGTGGTCTCCTCCGGCGATCCGGGGGTCTTCGCCATGGCCGCGGCCGTGATCGAAGAATCCACCGATCCGCAATGGCGCGCAGTACCGGTGCGGGTGCTGCCGGGAATGACCGCGGCCCACGCGGTGGCCAGCCGAGTCGGCGCCCCGCTCGGGCACGACTACGCAACGATCTCGCTGTCGGATCGACTGAAGCCATGGGACACCGTGGCGCAGCGGCTCTCGGCGGTGGCGGCCGCCGACATGGCCATCGCGGTCTACAACCCGGCGTCGCCGCAACGTACCTGGCAGGTGGGTGCGATGCGCGACATTGTGCTGCGCTATCGCGAACCCAGCACTCCGGTGGTGCTCGGGCGCGACGTCGGCGGACCTTCCGAGTCGGTCCGAGTGGTCCAGCTCGGCGAGCTCGACCCCACCGAAGTGGACATGCGCACGCTGCTGATCATCGGCGCGTCCACCACCACGACCTTCGACAGCGAACACGGCGCCCGTGTCTACACCTCCCGACGCTACGGCCAGGTACGCGACCCAGCAGCCGGTGGCGCGTAGGATCGCCTACGCATCATGGATCGCACAGGTCGTGGCCGCGACATGCCGCTTACATTCCACTATGGAACGTCGAGAGTGAAGGGAGCAGTCGTTGACCGATACCGCGACCACACGCACACCGAACACACACAAGCCATTGAACGCGACAGCGGCGTCTTTGCTCGGATTTTTGCATGAAGGCCCCAAGTCGGGGTGGGACCTCGTGTCCGAGGCGCACAGGCGAATCGGCGATTTCTGGACGATCACCCAAAGCCAGGTCTATCGGGAACTCGCAGCGATGGACGCGTCGGGGCTGGTCACGAAAGGGGAAACCGGCGCTCGCGAACGGACGCCGTTCCACATCACCACCGCTGGACGAGAAGCGTTCCGAGAATGGGTCTGCCGCGATCCCGGTCGCGAGACCATTCGGGCGCCACTGCTGCTCACCCTCTCGTTCGGGGAGCATCTCGATCGCGCGCGACTCGATGGCATCGTCCTGGCCAACCGAGAAATCCACCAACAACGGCTCACCCGTTACCTGGCCGAGGACTCCGACACCCTGTCCGTCTTCGCCCGCGCCGCACGAGATTTCGGTATCCGCCACGAACGCGCAGTGCTGGAATGGTTCGACCATCTGCCGGAGTTGCTCGACAGCTGACCGTCACGATGCCGAAGCCCGGGTCCTCGACGGCCCACGGTGGATTGCGTGATTCGCCCCCGACCCGTCCGGGACTCGCTCAACGGAACATATCCGCGTGCGCCGCGACGAACTGCGCGAACGTGACTCCACGTCGACCGGTGATCTGTTCGAAGGTCGGCAGTACCACGATGACCGCGGTGGAGAAGTGCGGCCGCAGCAGCAGCGGCAATATCGTCGAGGTCTATGGGTGTGAACGTGGCGCCGCCATACGCCGCCTCGACCACGCCTTTGCCGCGGATCTGCTCGGCCCACTCCAACGCGTTCGCTCGACGCCTTCGAACGCTGGTGGCAGCGTGTCGAGTTCGCCGAGATATCCTTCGATCACCTCGACATCTGCAGGCAGTGCAGCTTTTTTCGGATTTTTGGTCAATGCCCGGACCTCGGCCCCCGCCGCCCGTAGATGATCGACCACCAATCTGCCGATATTGGCAGTGGCACCAGTTACGAGAGGTGTCATGCCGTGCACCCCTTCCGTTGACACCCGTACGGACGGAGCGTACGAAAGCTCACCGTTCAGCGCATATTCCCCGCCGAACGACAAAGATCACCTACTTTTCATAGGTTCATGTAGCTGATCTGTGCTAGCAGTGCCTGCGTCGGCTGTCGATATGACGGCTTTCGGGTCGGCCACAACCGCACCCGCGTGCGCTCATCCCAGGCCGGCTCGCATGGCGCGAAGCCGACCCATGACTTCTGCCACGCTGTCCACGGTCTGGCCTCCCTCCGGCAGAGGCGGGCGTTGGACGACGACAACCGAGATCCCCGCCGCACGGGCGGCAACGAGTTTGGCCTCGGTCGCGCTGCCGCCGCTGTCTTTGGTGACGACCGTGTCGATTCGATGCGCGGCCATCAGTCGTGATTCGCTCTCGACCGCGAAAGGACCACGGGCGAGCAGTATTTCGTGCCGAGCCGGCAGCTTGCCTTCGGGTGGATCGATGGCCCGGATCAGAAACCATTGCCGCGTCAGGTCCGCGAACGCCTCTACCCCGCGGCGGCCGACGGTCAGGAAGATCCGCTCACCGAACTCCGTGACCACGTGTGCGGCCGCCGCGAGATCGGACACTCGAATCCACCGGTCCCCCGGCTGAGGCGCCCAACTCGGACGCCGCAGGTGGATCAACGGCACCCCCGCGGTGCGCGCAGCAATTGCGGCATTCGCGGTGATGACCTCGGCGAAGGGATGGGTCGCATCCACTACCAGGTCCACCTCGTTGTCCACGAGCCAGGCACGCAGTCCGTCCGCGCCGCCGAAACCACCGACTCGCACCTGCCCCTCGGGCATGGTCGGGGTGCGGATGCGACCGGCGAGCGAGGAGATCACTTCGCATCCTCGCTCGCCGGTGGCGACCTGGGCCACCATGCGCGCGTCTCGCGTGCCGCCCAGAATCAGAATTCTCAGGGCTGCCCGCTGAAGTAGGCGATGCCGGCATCGAACAATGCCGGTCCACCCGCCACCGCAAGGCCGATCAGCGCGCCGAGGATCGCACCCGGCACGAGTCCGGCGCCGAAGAACAAGATCCCGACCGCGGCACCGAGCACGCCGCCGACCGCGGCCCCGAGGGAGGCGCGCTGCAACTCCGCGAAGAACCACTGCTGCGCACCGATGAACTCGGCAGACGAAGGCGCCGACGCCGACGCGGCGACCTGCGGGGTCAGCGTCAACTGCGTACCTTCGTCGGCGATCTCGGCGGCAATTCGGACCTGCTGGCCCGCGACCATCCCGGCGAGCGGAAGCTCCGCGAGGTTCGCACCTGCAGCATCCCGCAGGGTGACCATGTGCCGGGCGGCATCGACGGCGAACACACCGCCGGTCACGCTCGTCACCACCGATGTACCGGCGTCCGCGAGTCCGAGGACATAGTCGACACCGCGATCGGACCCCGTGACGGTAGTCGTGACCGATTGCTCCTGCGACGCGGATGGGGCCGGCGCAGCATAGGCGGTAGCTTGGGTGACACCCGTAGCAGCGACAGCCAGTAGTGCGGCCGCCGCGAATTTCGTGTGTTTCATCTGTCTCCCACGAGGAACTGGGCTTCCGATCGACATCGGAACGGGCTTCAACCCTACCGCGCGCGGCGAATGTGTTCTCCCGAATGCAGGCGATGTGACGGGATCGACTCGCAGATATACGAAAAACGCGGGGTGGAAGCACTTTTCGTCATCCTTGCTCGTCCCGGCACCGGTAGCCGAGCACGACCACGCCCCCACTCCACCCGACGGTGTCGGGGGCCGAGCACTATCGGCTGGCCGCATCAGCTACGAATGCCCCTCGGTTCGCCTCGGCCCTGCGGTCATTCGCCACAACCGTTACGACACCAGACGCCGCCGAGAGCGATACCCGTCACCACGATGGTCGAGATCGCCCTCAACGCGATCGGCCGAAAGCCGACCGCGCGCAGCACCGCTATCCGCACTCCGACGCCCAGCGCGAACATTGCGGCTGTGAGTAGTACCGCGGAACTGCAAATACAGCAGCCGCAATCGGCGCCCGGTTGCCTCGGCGCCGTCGAGCAGCCGTTGATCGAACACCGGCACGATGTAGGCGGATGTCGAGCCTCGGAACGGAACGGCTGCGATCGCAATCACCCGCAGGTCAACCCGAGTGCGCATCCACGATTCGGGTCAACAGCTCGACCAGGGTTCGGCGGTCAGCGACGGTGAGGCCAGCGAGCAGCTCGTCTTGTGCCCCGGCCAGCCGCGCATCGAGCTCGTCCAGATGCCTCGCGCCCTCGACGGTGAGGGTGACAATGTTGCGCCGCCGATCGGCGAGGTCGGGGCTGCGCGCGACCAGATCGCGCTCGGCGAGGTCGTTCACCGCGGCAACGACGTCACTGCGATCGATGCGAGTGTGTCTGCCCAGCTCGGCCTGGCTGGCCGCGCCGAACTCCGCGAGCGTGGCCAACAGCGCGAAGTGGTATCGACGAGAACCGGTGGGCGCCAAGGCCCGCTCGGTTGCCCGATTCGCCACCAGCGCAGCCTGATTGATCAGCCGGGTGGGCAGGTTCCGAAGCCGGCCCGCAGCGCCGTCCTGCGCGATGTCCATACGGCCACCCTACCAATATTCGTTGGCGTCACCCACAACTAGTATGTTGGACTTACCAACGTTGGCTAAGCCAACATATAATGGAAAGGAACACACGATGCGCACAATCCGCCTCGACCGCCTCCTGTCTTTCCCGGTGGCCGTCGTCACCGCCGCCCGCTCGGCTGTTCGGATGACTCCCGCGCCGCAGGTGGGCGAAATGTTGGATCGCCAGCAGATCACCATGCTGATCGACCGGCTCGGTCGGTCGCTGGACGAGGATCGCTTGGACGATCTGCGGTCTATCTACACCCCCGACGCGACCGCCACGACACCTGGCGGCACCGCCGAAGGCCGGGAGTCACTGATCGCGCAGGCTCGCCGCACACATACCCGCGACCGCCACATCCAGCACGCCGTCAGCAATGTGCTGATCGATCTGCACGGTGACAGCGCTGAAGTCCGGGCCAACCTCATCGCCACCTTCGCCCCTGCGGTGGCCGACGAAACGATTCCACAGCCGCAGTACATCCTGGGCGAGATCTACCGTTTCGACGCGGTCCGCACTCCTGATGGCTGGCGATTGTCGCAGGTGCAGAGCACCCCGATCTGGGCGATCGGTACCCGTCTGTGAGGTGACCCTGTGATGATTCGCCGCCGCCTACGACATCAGGACACCGCCGAGAGCAATACTCGTCACCACTACGGTCGAAACCGCCCCCAGCGCGATTGGCCGAAACCCGACCGCGCGCAGCATCGCTATACGCACTCCGGCGCCCAACGCGAACATCGCGGCTGTGAGCAGTACCAGTTGCAACGTCGAAGTGACGGTGAGCACGCTTTCGGGCACCACATCCAAAGATCGAAGTCCAGCACAGATCACAAAGCCGAACAGGAACAACGGCACGACGGGTGGCCGTCGTGCCTGCGGCGACGACGTGGTTCGGCGACGCTGCACAAGCGACAGCACCACGACCACCGGCGCGAGCAGCGCAACCCGCGCCAGCTTGGCCACGACCGCAACCGTCAGCGCGGTACCACCGATCACCCCACCGGCAGCCACCACCTGCGCCACCTCGTGGATGGAGGCGCCGGCCAAAAGACCGGCCCGATCGTCATCGAATCCCAGGATCGATGTCAACAGCGGGATGGCGAATATCATCGCGGTACCGAAAACCACCACCAGCGCCACCGCCGTGACGGTCTCTTCCTCGTCGGCAGAGACGACACTTCCCGCTGCGGCCACCGCCGCAGCCCCGCAGATCGAGAAACCGCACGCTATGAGTACCCGCTGGGCCCAGGTCAGTCCGAGATACTTGCCCGCGACCATGGTCGCGATCAGCCCTACGGCCACGACTGCGACCACCACCAGCATCGCCGTGACTCCGAGACCGAGTACGTCGGCGAACACCAACTGAAAGCCCAACAGCGCCACCCCTACTCGGAGCAGCGGTTTCGCGGCCACCGCAAGGCCCGGAGACAACACCGGGTGGATCAAGCCGGTATTCGCGGCGATGGCGCCCAGCGCGACGGCGATCAGCAGCGGGCTCACTGTCGACGCCAGGGTAGAGAGGGCCAGGGCACACACAGTGGACGCGGCGCATGCACCGAGCCCGGGCAGTAGTGCCACAACGGCCGTCACCCGGCGACATGCCGCCGATGTCGCCCGAGAGTCGGCAACGGTCTCCGGCGCGGGGGCGCTCACGATGGCGCCACCATTCCTGCGGCCCAAACGCCGCCGGATGCGGCGAATACTGCCCAGCCGCACACCGACCGATCAAATATCGCGCCGACCCAACGCGGTTGACATAGAGCATTCACGAGTCCAGCTTTCGGCTAGTGCAACTCGAGCACGATAACACCGGCCACGTCGAACAACGCTGCCGATGAGGCATCGTGCACGTCCGAAATTGCCGACGAATCGGCACGGGCACGCCGGCGACGAGTCTCACCATGTCCTGTGTCCATTTGCGTCTATTCTCGTAGAGCGGGCGAAGCCGACCCGGCGCTCGTACGCTTCACCACCGACCATTGGGCCACCGGGATCTGCGGCCGCCACGCTGTGAAGGATCCGAGTGGTTCAGCACGGTAGATCTGATATTTCCGCAACACGCCTCCGTGCACAGTCGCCCAGCTCAGCAGCACCGATTCCGATTCAGCTGTCACAGCGTTCGCCACCAGTCGACCACCCTGACGCAATCGCGCCCAGCAGGTGTCGAGTACACCTGCCTGCGTGAGGCCGCCTCCGACAAAGATCGCATCAGGCGTCGATGCCTCGGGGACGCTGGCGCGGTCGGCGCCCAGCTCACCACGGACGACGAGGTGCGGAACCCCCAAAGCGGCGGCATTGTCGATGATCTGTCGGCGCCGGCGCTCGAGCCGCTCGAAGGTGACGGCGCGGTTGCTCTGGTGGGCACGGCACCATTCGATCGCGATACTGCCAGATCCCCCGCCGACATCCCACAACAACTCCCCTGGTGACGGTGCCAACGCTGCCACGGTCAAGGCTCGCAGCTCGTATTTGGTCAGTTGACCGTCGCCACCGAACATATCGTCCGGTAGGCCGGGCAGGCGTGTTGATCGTGGTCGATCCGGGTCCGCGACACAGGCAACGGCGACGATGTTCAGCGGGTCACCGGGCGGCCATTGCCATCCCTCGGCGATCCCGACCCGCGTGCGCTCGGCCCGACCACCCAGTTGTTCCAGCACAGTCAGCGCGGACTCGCCGAAACCATGATTCCGCAGCAACCGCGCGAGCTGGTCGGGTGTGTGCTCGTCGGCACTGAGGACCAGCAGCCGCATGCGGTCGGCGAGCTCGGGCAACACTGTCTCCAACCGACGCCCCACCAGACTCACCACTGGAGTGTCGGCCACCGACCATCCCAATCGTGCACAGGCCAGCGAGGCGGAGGACGGCTGCGGCAGAATTCGCAGTGCCTGCACCCCCAGCAGACGCACCAACGTGACGCCGATGCCGAAGAACATCGGATCACCGCTGGCCAGAACGCACAACCGCGCGCCGGCGTGCTGGTCGAACAGCTCCGGCAGCGCAGGCAACAGCGGTGAAGGCCAGCTCACCCGGGCCGCCGCCACCGTACCCGGAACCAGCGCGAGCTGTCGTGGGGAACCGTAGACGATGTCGGCATCGCCGATGGCCGTGCGCGCGGCGCGACCGAGGCCGTCCCAGCCATCGGCACCGATCCCGACAACTGCGATAGGAGGTCCGATCCAGCGCTCGGGCTCGTGCGCGCTCACCGGGGCATCCGTCGCCAGACCGATTGGGGCAGAAAGTGCAACGCGGCGAACACCGGCCGCAAGATCCGGGGTACCCAGACTCGACTCGCACGCCGGCGCAAGCCCCCCACAACGGCGTCGGCGACCCGATCGGGGGTCGTAGCGAAGGGCGCCGGAGCCATCCCCGCTGTCATGCCTCCGATGACGAATCCCGAAACGACCACCAACAGTTGAACACCGCTGCCGTGCAACGCATCCGTGAGGCCGCTGGCGAAGCCATCGAGCCCGGCCTTGGCCGATCCGTAGACGTAGTTCGCACGCCGGACCCGCCGACCGGCGACCGAGCTGAACACGACGAGCTGGCCTTCGCCCTGCGCGCGCAAGAGCTGCGCCATGGTGGTGAGGACGCTGACCTGTGCCACGAAGTCGGTGTGCACGATCGCGGTCGCATAGGCGGGGTCACGCTCGGCCCGGCCCTGCTGCCCGAGAATTCCGAATGCGAGGATCACGATGCCGATCCGGCCATGGTCGGCCGAGATCTTCTCCAAGACAGCCGCATGGGTGGCGGTATCGTCGGCATCGAATTCGACCGTGTGGACCGCGCTGGCGCCGGCTACGGCGAGCGCAGCGCACTCGGCATCCAACTCGCCACTGCGTCGGGCCGCGAGAATCACCGTTCGCCCCGGCGCCAGCCGTCGCACCACCTCCAGCCCGATCTCGCTGCGCCCGCCCAACAACAACACAGCCCCCTCGACCAACTCACGCGTTCGCATCGGCCCAGTGTGTCATCGACGGCTGCGCCGCACGGCGGGTGGCCTGGGACGCGCTCGGGGACCACGCGCTGGCCCGGTGACGAGCACCCGTGTGCGCACGCTACGGTCAGGGAATGTCCCCCGACATGGCTCAATTGTCCCCCGCTGCGCTCGACTTCGTCGCCGAGCGCCATCTCGCCACACTGACAACGCTGCGTGCGGACGGTACGCCCCATGTGGTGGCTGTGGGGTTCACCTGGGACCCCGAACGCGGCTTGGCACGCGTGATCACTGGCGGCGGGTCGGTGAAGGTCCGCAATGTACGCCGTTCGGGATACGCGGCGGTCGGTCAAGTCGACGGAATCCGATGGATCACCTTGGAGGGCCCGGCAATGGTCCTCGACGACCCGGCCGCCGTCGCCGAGGCGGTCGAGCGGTATGCGGGACGCTACCGTGTCCCGCGAGACAATCCAGCCCGAGTCGTGATCGCCATCCAGGTGCGTCGGGTCCTGTCCAGCCGTGCACTGACCGCACAGCCGACTACGACACCGCGCACACGGTCACCGACGATCACAACACCGTGAGTTGTCGCGACCGGTTGTTCAGGGTTCGGCAGCCGTCGGTCGTCACCACCACGATGTCCTCGATGCGCGCGCCCCACCCACCACGAAAGTAGATACCCGGCTCGATACTGAAAGCCATGCCGGGTCGGAGGACGAGGTCGTTGCCCGCGACGATGTAGGGCTGTTCGTGTACCGACAGTCCGATGCCGTGGCCGGTTCGGTGTACGAAAGCGGAGCCGAGCCCGGCATCGGACAAACAGGACCGTGCCGCGGAATCCACTGCGTCCGCGGTGACTCCAGGGCGCACTGCCGCGACCGCTGCGGCGTGAGCGCGTTCCAGGTCGGCATAGTGAGCGGCCACGGTGGGGTCCGGATCGCCCAGCACATAGGTTCGAGTGCAGTCCGAGTAGTAGCCCGGCTCGACCGGGCCACCGATGTCGACGACTACGACGTCACCGGCTTCGATGCGCCGGTCGGACACTGCGTGATGGGGTTCGGCGCCGTGCGGCCCACTGCCGACGATGACGAACCCCGCTTCGGTATGCCCCTCGGCGACGATTGCCGCAGCGACATCGGCGCCGACTTCGGCCTCTGTCCGACCCACTCTGAGAAACTCCCCCATGCGCGCGTGCACCCGATCGATCGCAGCACCGGCCCTGCCCAATGCCTCCAGTTCCGCAGGATCTTTGATCATGCGTAGCTCCCGCAGTACCGCAGTGGCCGACACCGGCAAACTGGACAGCGCGTCCGCCAAGGGCAGCAAATGCAACGCGGGCATGGCATCGGCGACCGCAACGGTGGCACCGGCGGGCAGCACGGATTTCACCAGAGCGTATGGATCGGCGCCGTCGACCCAATCCAGCACCCACAAGTTCAGGTCACTGGCTGCGGAATGGTCCAGCATCGCCAGTTCGAGTTTCGGGATCACCACCGACGGAGGCGACCCATCCGCGGGGATCACCAAGCAGGTCAGTCGCTCGAAGGACTCGGCGGCCGCACCGATCAGGTAGCGCAGGTCCGCACCCGGGGTGATGAGCAATGCGTCCAGATGTGCAGCCCGCATGTGCTCGACCGCGCGCTCCAGCCGAGCACGGTAGATCGGTGCCGCAAACCTGGAATCCGTAGGGGTGCTCATCGACCCGAGCCTACCCCGTCGTCACCGACGACCGGCGCCGATGGCCGAACGCCGGTCTCGACGCCACGGGACGCGCCGGTGGGTTTCGATGCAACGCGGTGTCGACCGTCGGTGTGACGCGTAGTCTCGGCGCGTGACCTCTGCCGCTGGTGGGCCCCTGTTGCTGTTGGATGGAGCAAGTTTGTGGTTCCGCGCCTTCTACGCCATACCTGACAAGATCACCGCACCCGATGGCCGCTCGGTCAACGCGGTACGCGGTTTCACCGACATGGTCGCCTCGCTGATCGGCAGGTTCTCGCCGAGCAGATTGGTGGTCTGTCTGGATTCGAACTGGCGGCCGACATTTCGGGTCGATCTGATGCCTTCGTACAAGGCGCACCGCCTGGACACCTCACCGACGGCCCAACCCGGCGCCGAGGTGGTGCCCGACGCCCTTGTTCCCCAGGTCGAGATGATCCTGCAGGTGCTGGGCGCGGCGGGCATCGCGACCGGCGGCGCGGTCGGACTCGAAGCCGACGATGTAATCGGTACCTTGGCCACTCGAGAGCGTACCGACCCTGTGATCGTGGTCAGCGGTGACCGCGATCTGCTGCAACTGGTACGAGACGAGCCCGCCCCGCACGTGCGTGTCCTCTACGCGGGGCGCGGGCTGGCCAAAGCGGAATTGTTCGGTCCGGCCGAGGTCGCCGCGAAATATGGTGTGCCACTGCAGAATGCCGGACCGGCCTATGCAGACATGGCCATCCTGCGCGGTGATGCCTCCGACGGTCTGCCCGGGGTCAGCGGGATCGGCGAGAAGTCCGCCTCCACACTGATTTCCCGCTTCGGTTCCCTCGGCGCGCTCCGGGCAGCCATCGAGGATCCGGCCGCCGACCTGACCCGAGGAGTCCGTGCCCGGCTCCGCGCTGCGGACGACTATCTCGACGCTGCCGAGCAGGTGGTCCGGGTCGTGTGCGATGCCGACGTCGCGCTCTCGCGTCCCGATCCCCTGCCCACCGAACCCGCGGACCCGAACGCGTTGCGGGCGCTCGCCGGCACGCTCAATGCCGAAGGCCCTGTCACCCGGTTGATCACAGCCCTCGGTACGCGCACCGTGTGAATTCGATCGGCTCGGCTGGTGTGAGCCCCTACCTGCGGTCAGCGCGGGCGTCCGACTTCGTAGGTGGGTTCATCTTCCTCGGTGATCTTGATGCTCACTTTCTTGGCTTCGCCACCGACCTTCAAGTCGCACTCGAAGGTGGCGTCGATCTCCACCTTCTGATCGGACGGGCAGGAAACACCACTGACGTCCTGGATGCCATAGGATTGCGACAGCACCTCCGTCACACCCTCCTGTACCGCAACGTGATCCAGGACGGCCCGACTGTTCAGCACCAGGACCAGGGCGACGACCCCTCCGATCACGAGGAGACTCGCTATCGACAATCCGATGATCAAGCCCTTGCCCTTGCCCGGCTGTGCGGGTGGCTGTTGAGTTGGCATTCCCCACTGCGGCTGTTGGCCCCATTGTTGCCCCTGGGACGGCTGCTGACCCCACTGCGGCTGCCCCTGGACAGGTTGCTGGACACCCCATTGCGATTGCTGCGGTTGCCCTTGGGGGGACTGCTGACCCCACTGTGGCTGCCCTGGAGGTTGCTGACCACCCCACTGTGGCTGCCCTGGAGGTTGCTGACCACCCCATTGCGCCTGCCCCGGGGCAGGCTGCTGGCCCCACCCCGATTGCGGCTGTCCCCAGTGCTGCTGCGGCTGCTCTGGCCATGGCTGCGTCGGCGGCGGTGAAGAGGGCCCCGGTGGTTGGCCGCCCGACCCCTGCGGAAAGCCGGGTCCGGCAGGAGCCTGCGGGGCGCCACCCCACCGAGTGGGACCATCAGGTCCGTCCGGGAACTCGTTCGGACCGTACGGGCCGCTCATCAACTTGCCTCCACTCGCATCGTTATACACCGCGTGTCGTCGAATACCCAGACCTCAGGTAAGCCGCTTCGCATCGCACAGCCTCCGCCAGTCGATCGCGAAGGAAATCAAATCACAATCGCATCGGCTACGCCGCGTCCACCGCCACGACACCCCGCCGGATCGCCCGCACTGCAGCAGCCGCCGTGGTAGCCACCTCCGAATCGTCGGCGGTGTCGTGAATCTGATCGAGCAAGTCGATCACCTGCCTGCACCAGCGCACGAAATCTCCTGCGGCCAATGGCGCACCGGGCTCGCCACTGGCCAGCAATGACTCGGCCAAGCCGTCCCCGCGTGCCCACTTGTACACCCCACCGACGAACCCGAGGTCCGGCTCCCTTGTCGGAGGCAGCTTGTGGCGCGCCTCGTCGGACCGCAGCTGCGACCATACGTCGATCGTCGAACCGACGGCCCGGCGAATCGACGCGGTGGGGCCACCCGCCCCGAGATAACCGCCCTCTTGACGTGACTCATATACGACGATGGATACCACGCTGGCCAGTTCGGCCGGGCCGAGGCCACGCCACAATCCTCGCCGAAGACATTCGGCAACCACCAGGTCGCTCTCGGCGTAGATCCGCGCCAATCGGCGACCGTCGCCGGTTACCTCGCAATCGTGTACGAATCCTCGTTCCTCCAATAGGCCGAGAATCCGGTCGAAGTTGCGTGCCAACGAATTGGTTGTCGCAGCAACTTTTTGGCGCATCGCGTCGGTTTCGCGACGCAACCGGGTGTAGCGCTCGCCGATTCTCGCCAATTGCTCACGATCGGGCCGGGCATGAGCCGGGTGTGCGCGCAGACCGCGCCGCAGCGTGGCCAGTTCCCGGTCTTCGGCCGCGGCGGAACGTGGGCCGCGTCGGGGCCTGCCCGGCACCGAGATTCCGGTACTGCGCAGTGCCGAGGCCAAATCACGGCGGGTGCGGGCAGTTCGATGGTCCACCCGGCGCGGCAAGCGCATGCGGCCCAACGCCTCCGCAGGTACCGGGAAGTCCGCCACCGAGACTCGTCCCGCCCACTTGGCCTCGGTGAGAACCAACGGCCGCGGATCACCAGGCGTCGCATCCGGTTCGAGAATCACCGCCAGTCCGGCACGCCGCCCCGCGGGAATGGCAACCACGTCGCCACGTCGCAGAGCACCGAGCGCATCCACCGCCGCGCCACGCCGATCGGCGCGACTTTGTGCGAGCAACTGTCTTTCCCGCTGTTTGATCCGTTCGCGCAACGTGAGATAGTCCAGGAACCCGCTGTCGGCGCCGCCGAGCTGGTCGCGCAGCTTACGCAGTGCACCCTCGTTGCGTTCGATGCCGCGGACCAGTCCGATCACCGAGCGATCGACTTGGAACTGCGCGAAGGAGCGCTCCAGCAAAGCGCGCGATTCATCGGCGCCCATCCGGTCGACGAGGTTGATCGACATGTTGTAACCCGGACGAAACGAGCTGCGCAACGGATAGGTTCGCGTGGAGGCCAGACCGGCGACCGCACTGGTGTCCACCTCGGGCTGCCACAACACCACTGCATGTCCCTCGACATCGATGCCGCGGCGACCCGCGCGTCCAGTGAGCTGGGTGTATTCGCCCGGGGTGAGTTCGGCGTGCGACTCGCCATTGAACTTGACCAGTCGCTCCAGCACGACGGTGCGGGCAGGCATATTGATGCCCAATGCCAGCGTCTCGGTGGCGAAGACTGCGCGAACCAGGCCATTGACGAACAATTCTTCGACAGTGTGCCGGAAGGCCGGCAGCATGCCGGCGTGATGCGCCGCCAAACCCCGGTGCAGTGCCTCACGCCACTCCCAGAAACCGAGCACTTCGAGATCTGTCCTCGGCAGGTCACCGGTGTGTTTGTCGATGATCGCGTCGATGCGTTCACCCTCGTCTACGCGACTCAGGTCCAGGCGCGAACGCAGACACTGCGCCAGGGCTGCGTCACAGCCCGCCCTGCTGAAGATGAACGTTATCGCTGGCAACAACCCCTGCTCGTCCAACGTCGCCAACACCTCGTGGCGCGTCTGTGGGCGGAAAGCACGACGTGAGCCACCCCGCGCCCCGCGCGGGGCGCTCCACCCGTTCATCCGGTCGGCGGCCTCCCGATGGCGGATGAACCGCACCAGGTCTTCGTCCACCAGCACCTTCTGATCGGTGGACTTCGGGTCGAACAAATCGAACATCCGCCGTCCGACCATGACATGCTGCCACAGCGGCACCGGCCTGGTCTCGTCGACGATCACCGCGGTATCGCCGCGCACGGTCTCCATCCAGGCACCGAACTCCTCGGCATTACTGACGGTGGCCGACAAGCTCACCAGTCGCACGTCCGCTGGTAGATGCAGGATGACCTCTTCCCACACCGCGCCCCGGAAGCGGTCGGCCAGGTAGTGCACCTCGTCCATGACCACATAGGCCAAACCGTGCAGCGCATCCGAGGCGGCATACAGCATGTTGCGCAAAACCTCGGTGGTCATGACCACCGTCGGCGCCTCGGGGTTGATCGACTGGTCTCCAGTGAGCAGGCCTACCTTGTCGCGGCCATGACGCTCGGTCAGATCCGCGAACTTCTGGTTCGACAGGGCTTTGATCGGCGTCGTATAGAAGCACTTGCCCCCGGTCGCCAGCGCCAAGTGAACGGCGAACTCGCCGACCACGGTCTTGCCCGCACCCGTCGGTGCGCACACCAACACACTATGGCCCTGCTCGAGGGCCGCACACGCATTGCGCTGAAACGCATCGAGCCGAAATTTCAGCTCGGCCGAAAAAGTGGCCAGTTCCTCGATGTGCGGCCGGTCATCTGTCACTCGTCAGAGCGTATCGGAGTAGTCCGACGCGGGTCGCGCGGATTTGTCTCGCGGCATCGTGATCGCATCGGCAGCGCCGACCGATGCAGGTTCGTCCAACTCGGCGGCTTCGTCGTCGGACAGCGCCGCGTCGTGCGCGCGTTCGGCGCGCGCACGACGGCGATCGTTGATCCGGGAGGCTTGAACGGCTATCTCGAACAACACAGTCAGTGCCCCCGCCAATGCCAACATGGAGAACGGGTCCTGGGGAGTCACGATCGCGGCGAAGACGAACAGCCCGAACACGATTCCTCGGCGCCACGCTTTGAGCCGCTGGTAGCTCAGCACCCCCACCAGATTCAGTCCGACGATCAGCAGCGGAGTTTCGAAGCTGACCCCGAAAATGATCAGCAGCCGAATGATGAAACTGAAATACTGGGTACCGCTCAGCGCGGTGATCTGCACATTGTCACCAATGGTCAGCAGGAAGCTCAACGCGTGCGCGATGACGACGTAGGCCAGTACCGCACCGGCGACGAACAGCGCCGTGCCCGAACACACGAAGCCGACCGCATATTTGCGCTCCTTGCGGTAGAGCCCCGGCGTGATGAATGCCCACAATTGATACAGCCAGATCGGCGCCGCGAGTACCACACCGGCAGTCATGCCGACCTTCAGCCGCAAGGTGAACTGCTCGAACGGGGCGGTGGCCAGCAGGCGGCATTGACCGTCGGTGCTCAGTGCCGCACGCGCCGCTGGAGGCAGCGAGCAGTACGGCCCCCGAAGGATCTCACCGAGGCTGTCGATGCCGAGGAACGAATGCGCGTACCAGAGGAATCCCAGCACGGTCGTGGCAACCACCGCCGCCATGGACACCAGTAGGCGATAGCGCAGCTCCCGCAGATGCTCGACCAACGACATGGTGCCGTCGGGGTTGTTTCTGCGCTTGCTGCGCCGGGGATCGAACGGGATTCGCATGTGGTGTTCGCCTCTGGGTTGACGTGCCTCGCTCAACTCGGCCGCACCTCGTCCAACCGGGCCGCAGACCTACCCGGAGTGAGAGCAGACCTAGGCCCGAAGTGAGAGCAGCCCTACACCTGGAGTGAGATCGGCTCACTCCAGTGCGAGCGGATTCCGCTCAGACCGACTTCGGCTCGGTGCGAGATTCGGAAGCAGGCGCTGCCGGCTGTGCGGCAGGCAAGGGCGAAGCGGGCTGCTGAGCCGAGGGGCCGGAGCCGGAGTCGGACGCACTGCTTTCGCTCTGCATCTGGGTGACCTCGCTTTTGAAGATGCGCAACGAACGGCCCAGGCTGCGAGCCGCGTCGGGCATCCGCTTCGCACCGAAGAACATCACGAAAACCACCGCAATGATCAGCCAGTGCCAGATGCTCATACTGCCCATGATCTACCTCCCAAGCCTCGGATGTCTTGATGCTACCGGACCGTGAAGTGCGCGAATGCCGCCGTCACCGCCCGTTCACCCGGCCTCCGGCCGAGCCGCCCGACGCCGCAGCACGCAACTGATCCAGCAGTTCGACGCCCGACCAGTGGCGCCGATCACCGCGTTCGGCCGCGACAATCAATTCGATCAATCGCTGATTCACCGGCGTCGGCATCCCCACCATGGCGCCGAGTTCGACGATTTCACCGCACAACCATGCGATTTCGGTGGTTCGTCCCAAGTCCAGATCCTCGGCCATGGACGTGCGTGCCATCGGATCGATGGCGAACACCCTGCCGGACAATCGACGAAACAGAGCGTCGGGGCTGCCCAACATCGTTGCGATCAGTCGAGGCGGAAGGGCGGTCAGTCGAGCCGGACGAATTCGCGCTCTGTTCATCACAGTGAGCGCTTCGCGCTGAGCCAGCGCGAAGCATCGACGATAGTTGCGATCACCGAGCTCCTCGCGCAGCGAACGTCCGGACAGCGCGTTGACCGGGTTGTTGAGATTGATCAGCAGCTTCGCCCATTGCATGGGCCGCAGATCTCGGTAGCGGCGCAGCCTGAGCCCCGCCCGCTCGAATACATCCAGATAGGGCGCAAGCCCCGGGTCCTCCTGCACCGCGAGGCCGCCTGCGGTGCCGCGGTGGAAGTGGCCGCCGGGGTAGTGCGCGACATTGAACAGCACGATGCCGGCCAGTACCACACAGCGCGGCAGGTTTTCTCGGATCACCGAGTCGTTGCCGATCCCGTTTTGCAGACTCAGCACGACGGTGCCCGGCTGAATGACGCTGGCGAATTCTCGGACCGCGGTCGCAGTCGCCGCCGCCTTCACCGTCACGAGCACGATGTCGATCGGGCCGATATCGGCCGGCTCGGCGGCGAGGCGGACCTGGTCGGCGGCGAGGACATCGTCACCCCCGTCGAGATCGCTGAGTCGCAGCCCCGAAGCGGCAAGCTCGTCGAGCACCCACCGCCTACCTGCCAGGGTGACGTCTGCGCCGGCCACCCCGAGCTTTCCGCCGACGAAACTGCCGACACTGCCTGCCCCGAGAACCAGCACGCGCACACTCACCGCGCAGTCCTCCACCGCTGGCGGCGGGTCCGCAGCGGAATACGCGCGGTATCGGGGCGTCTACCGCGCATCGAGCCTCCCACGCGGCGCAACCGGTAAGTCGGTCCCCCGACCCACCGTTGCGTCGTCCATCATCGCTCCTCCAGATACCCTGCTCGCTCGTACACCGCCAAAGCGGCGTTCGACCGATCGCGCACCGCGGCGACCAGTCCCTCCGGACCGAGAACGGTGACGCCGGGACCGAAGCCCAGCACCAAGCGCGCCATCCAGTCCAATGTGGCAAACCGCATGGTCGCCTCCAGCGTGCCATCCGGATGAACCGCGACCCGGTGCATGGGGTACTGGTCGAGCACCCAGGCATGGTCGGGGTGGATACGCAGGCGCGCCACGGGGACGGCGGGATCGTCCTGGAACAGATCCAGTCCTGCCATCGTTTCGGTCGCGTGCTCCGGCGGTTGGGAGGCCTCGGCCAACTCGGTTGCGGCCTCGATCCGATCGAAACGGAACAACCGCACGCCCTCGGCCTGTCTGCACCAAGCTTGTAGGTAGCTGTTGTCGTCGACCAAGACGATACGAATCGGGTCGGCCCTGCGCTCGGACACGACGTCACGGCTGGCGGAGTAATACACCAGATCGACCGCCCGACCGCGCGCCAGCGCCGCGCGGACTGTGGCAACTGCGGGCGCCTCTGCGGGCGGCGTGCGTGACTGACCGCTCGCTGCCGGCTCGGATCCGCCGCCGGAGGCCGATTCGATCTTTGCGATAGCCGATTCGATCTTTGCGATCGCGGCATGCGCAGCGGTCGGATCGACCATACCGGGCATATCCGCGATCGAGCGCAGCGCGACCAACAGTGCGGTCGCCTCGGTGGAGGTCAACCGGAGTGGTCGTTCGATCCCGGCGGAGAAGGTGACTTCGATACTTTCCTCGGAAAACGACAGGTCGATCAGATCGCCGGGACCGTAGCCGGGCAAACCGCACATCCACAACTGGTTGAGATCGATCATCAGCTGTCGAGTGGTCACCCCGAGATCCGCCGCCGCCGCGGCCGCGCCGATGCCGGGGTGGGCGATGAAATACGGAATCATGTTCAGCAGCCGCGACAAACGCACCGACAATCGTGAGCTCACCATGTCACCCCACCGGTTGCCACCCCGCGCCGCCGCCTCATGCCCGCACCTCCGTGTGGCCTACCACCGACCGCAGCCGGGCGATGACATCGGCCCTGAGATCCTCGGGCGCGAGCACCACCGCATCGGGACCCAGACTCGTGACCAACCCGGCCAGCCAACCATGAGATCGAATCGGAAGTTCGATGACAGCGCCGTCACGTCCATCGACGGTGCGCACACCGGTCACCCGACCGAGCCTGCGAAGCTCACGCCCACGCCCGGCGGCAACCCAGACGGTCGCACTGCCGCTGACCGGCGCAGTGCTGGTAACCCGAGCCACAATCGCTCGCAGGTCGACACCCTCGGGCTTGCGGACCGCACTTGCCGGGCCATGGGGGGTCACGTGTTCACCCATCCGAGACAGCCGGAAGCAACGCACTGCATCCCGGTCGCGGTCGTGCCCGACCAGATACCAGCGTCCGCAACGAGTCACCACTCCCCACGGTTCGACATCGCGCATCAGATAGGGCGCGTTGTTCGCGCCGCGATGCTCGAATCGGACTGCCCGACCCTCATCGATCGCAACGAGCAACTTGCCCAGAACCGGCTCCGACCCGCGAGTATGGGCAGGTACAGCGGGCACCGATGCCACTGCGGCGTCGGTCTCCACATGGATGCCGGCAGCGCGTAGTTTGAGCAGCGCGCCTTCGGCAGCAGCGGCCAGTTCGGGCGACTCCCACATCTGCACCGCAACCGCAACCGCGGCAGCTTCCTCGTCGGTCAAGTCGATATCGGGCAGTTCGTAGGCATCGCGATTGATCCGGTAGCCCTCGATCGTCGAATACCGCCCCACTGGTCCCACTTCCAGCGGAATGCCCAAATCACGCAACTCGCTCTTGTCCCGCTCGAACATCCGGCTGAACGCCTCGTCACTTGCGGATTCCTCATATCCCGCGACGCTGTCCCGGATCCGCTCCGCAGTGAGGAACTGCCGGGTCGACAGCAGCGCAATGACCAGATTCATCAGCCGCTCGACCTTGGATATCGCCACCCGATAGAGGGTAATCCGCTCGGCAACCCAGGCGCGCGCCGGCGCACCGTTCGACATCATCGAACAGGTGATCGATGTGCCGGTGCGCGCCGCAGTACCGGCCCACACCGGCGGATATCCGCCCCCGATTTCACATGGAGGCGATCAGCCGATCCACCCGTTCGTCGACCGAGCGGAACGGATCTTTGCACAACACGGTGCGCTGCGCTTGATCGTTCAGCTTCAGGTGCACCCAGTCCACAGTGAAGTCCCGCCCGGCTTCCTGAGCAGCGGTAATGAAATCACCACGCAATTTCGCCCTGGTGGTCTGCGGTGGCGTGTTCACTGCGGTGTCCACAGCCTCGTCTTCGGTGACCCGCTTGGCCAAGCCCTTCCGTTGCAACAGGTCGAATACGCCCCGTCCACGCTTGATGTCGTGGTAGGCCAGGTCCAGTTGCGCAATCTTCGGATCGGACAATTCGATGCCGTAGCGGTCCTGATAACGCTGGAACACCTTGCGTTTGATCACCCAATCGATCTCGGTGTCGACCTTCGCGAAATCCTGCGCCTCGACGGCATCGAGAGTGCGTCCCCAGAGGTCGACCACCTGGTCGACCTGCGGATTGCGGTCCCGGTTGCGCAGATGCTCCACCGCCCGGGCGTAATACTCTCGCTGGATGTCCAGAGCACTGGCCTGCCGACCGCCTGCGAGACGCACGGGGCGACGCCCGGTCAGATCGTGACTCACCTCGCGAATTGCCCGAATCGGGTTGTCCAGAGCGAAGTCGCGAAAGCCGACGCCCGCCTCGATCATCTCCAGCACCAGAGCCGCGGTGCCAACCTTGAGCATCGTGGTGGTTTCGGACATGTTCGAGTCGCCCACGATCACGTGCAAACGGCGGTACTTCTCGGCATCGGCATGCGGCTCGTCTCGGGTATTGATGATCGGCCGTGACCGGGTCGTCGCAGACGAGACGCCCTCCCAGATGTGCTCGGCGCGCTGCGACAAGCAATAGGTCGCCGCCTTCGGTGTCTGCAACACCTTGCCCGCGCCACAGATCAACTGGCGAGTCACCAGGAACGGCAGCAATACATCCGAGATCCGGGAAAACTCGCCAGCGCGGACGACCAGGAAGTTCTCGTGGCAGCCATAGGAGTTGCCCGCGGAGTCGGTGTTGTTCTTGAACAGGTAGATGTCGCCGCCGATACCCTCTTCGGCGAGCCGCTGCTCGGCGTCGATCAGCAACTCCTCCAGCACCCGCTCACCCGCGCGATCATGAGTGACCAACTGCGCGAGGTTGTCGCACTCCGCGGTCGCATATTCCGGGTGCGACCCGACATCGAGATAGAGCCGGGCACCGTTGCGGAGGAACACGTTCGAGCTACGCCCCCAGGACACCACCCGGCGGAACAAATACCGGGCCACCTCGTCGGGGGAGAGTCGACGGTGACCATGGAAGGTGCACGTCACACCGAACTCGGTCTCGATCCCCATAATTCGTCGCTGCACACTATCGACATTACAGCCATGTCATGGCCGTGCGGAGCGACCGCGCAACCCAGATGCATACGCCTTGGCAACGATTTGGCCCGGCGTGCCGGAATTCACCTGACCGAAACCAACCGGTCTGCCCTTCGGCTCGTCTCCGGGCAGCACAAAGCGGTCTGCGAACTGCCCGGTTCGCAGACCGCTGGGATCGTGAATACCCGGCCTACACGGAGTGCTACTGCGCCGACGTACCGTTGCCTGCCGAAGGCTCCTCGTCGCTCGAGTCGGATGCCTCCTTCGTTACCACCGAAGCGTCCACGGTCTGCGGCGAAGCCAGCAGCCGCTCCAACGCGGACCGGGTCACTCGGCGGAACGCCCGACGCGGACGCGCCTGCTCCAAGGTAGCGACCTCGAGCGATGTGACACCGAGGGCACGCTTGTCCTTGTCCGCACCCTCGGGCAGCCCCGCCTGCAAGGCGCGTACTGCGACCCCTACCGTGGAAGCCAGATCCGAGCCCGGCTGGTAGGACGCCTTCAACGCGGTGACGATCGGCTCCGTCGTCCCACCCATCACCACGAACTCGCGTTCGTCCACGATCGAGCCGTCGAAGGTGATGCGGTAGAGCACCGACTGCGCGGCTTGTTCCGGGTATCCCACCTCCGCCACGCAGATCTCCACCTCGTAGGGCTTGAGCTGGTCGGTGAAGATTGCCCCGAGCGTCTGCGCGTACGCGTTGGCCAGCGCACGACCGGTGACATCACGGCGGTCGTACTGATATCCACGGATATCGGCCTGCAGGATGCCGTTCCGACGCAGGTTCTCGAACTCGTTGTACTTGCCCACCGCGGCGAACCCCACCCGGTCGTAGAGCTCGCTGACCTTGTGCAGAGTCGCGGAGGGATTCTCTGCGACGAACACCACTCCCTTGTCGTAGGTCAGCACGACCACGCTGCGCCCTCGAGCAATGCCCTTGCGGGCGAGCTCGGTCTTGTCGCGCATGATCTGCTCGGCCGACGCGTAGTACGGCAACGTCATGATCAGGCGCTCCCTTCCTCGGCGGCCTCGCGGTCGGAGACGATCTCGCGAGTGAGTTCGGCCAGTAGCGGCTCGGTCACCTCTATCGCACCCTCGTCATCGATGACGATCGCCGTCGGGAAGATGCCGCGGACCAGATCCGGACCCCCCGTCGCGGTATCGTCGTCGGCCGCGTCGAACAGCGACTCGACGGCGATCCGGAGTGCGCGCTGCTGATCGATTCCCTTGGTGTACAACTTCTTCAGCGCCGATTTCGCGAACATCGAACCCGAACCGACCGCGGCGTAGCCGAAACGCTCGTCACTGCGTCCGCCCGCCGCATCGAACGAGACGATGCGACCCGCCTTGTCCGGATCGGTGGCTTCCAAGTCGTAGCCGACGAGAATCGGCACCACAGCCAACCCTTGCAACGCGGCGGGCAGGTTCTCCCGCACCATCTTCGACAACTTGTTCGCCTTGCCGTCGAATGTCAGCGGCACACCTTCGAGCTTCTCGTAGTGCTCCAGTTCCACCGCGAAAATCCGCACCATCTCCACCGCCATACCCACGACGCCCGCAATCCCGGCCGCGGAGTAGCTGTCGGTGATGTAGACCTTCTCGGTGTCCCGGCTGGCCAACAGATTTCCTTGAGTGGCCCGCCGATCGCCGGCGATCAAGACGCCGCCTCGGTAGCTCACCGCGACGATCGTGGTGCCGTGCGGCGCGATGTCCTGCGCGGCGGTGCCGGCGGCACCGTGACCGAACCTGGTAGTCGGCAACAGGTCCGGAGCATGCCTGCGCAGGTATTCGGAAAACGACGACAGGGAATACCCGAGCTGACGACTCGAGAGGTCACCGACTGTCACTGGCCACCTTTCTGCACGTATGCGCGGACGAAGTCCTCGGCGTTCTCCTCGAGCACATCATCGATCTCGTCGAGCAGGTCGTCGGTCTCCTCCGCCAGTTTCTCGCGGCGCTCCTGGCCGGCGGCATCCACACCGTCCGAACCCTCGTCCTCGTCGCCACCCCCGGCGCGCTTGGTCTGCTCTTGTGCCATGGCAGCCGACCTCCTCTGTCCTCATCATGACCGGAACCCATCGTGAGCACGGCTCCGATCATGAGCAGTGTCCGTGCTCGTCTTTCAACACTACCTACCAGCACCGACAGTGTGCCTATTTTGCCGCTGGGCCGTAGTAGATCAGCAACCCGCTCCATCACCGACAACCTCCGAGCAACGACGACCGCGGGGTCATGGAGCGGCCCTCGCTCAGGTGGTGAGCTGCTCCACGAGGTCCGCGGCAGTGTCGACGCCGTCGAGCAGCGTGCCGACATGAGCCTTGGTACCGCGGCGCGGCTCCAGGGTCGGTATGCGCACCAGAGAGTCGCCCCCCAGATCGAAGATCACCGAGTCCCAGCTGGCCGCGGCGATATCGGCGCCGAAACGCCGCAGACACTCGCCGCGGAAGTAGGCGCGCGTGTCGGTGGGCGGATTGGTCATCGCCTCGAGGACTTGTTGCTCGGTGATCAACCGCTTCATCGAGCCTCGAGCAACCAACCGGTTGTAGAGCCCTTTGTCCAATCGCACATCCGAGTACTGCAAGTCCATCAGGTGCAGCTTGGGCGCCGCCCAACCGAGTCCCTCTCGGTTGCGCATGCCCTCCAGCAAACGCAACTTGGCCGGCCAGTCCAACAGGTTCGCGCACTCCATCGGATCTCGCTCGAGCAGGTCGAGAACCGTGGCCCAGTTCTCGATGATGTCGTGGACGCGCCGACTGTCGTTGCCGCTGCGGTCGACGAACTTGATCACCCGGTCCAGATAGACGCGTTGCAATGCGAGTCCGGTGAGTTCGCGACCGTCTGCCAGCGCGACAGTTGCCCGCAGTGTCGGGTCGTGACTGATTGCGTGGACCGCGGTGACCGGGCGGGCCAGTTGCAGATCCGACAAGTCTTCGCCGGCCTCGATCAGGTCCAGGACCAAGGCGGTCGTACCGACTTTCAAGTAGGTCGACATCTCGGCCAGGTTGGCGTCACCGATGATCACATGCAGTCTGCGGTACTTGTCGGCATCGGCGTGCGGTTCGTCGCGGGTATTGATGATGCCGCGCTTGAGGGTGGTCTCCAACCCCACTTCGACCTCGATGTAGTCCGACCGCTGGGACAGCTGGAAGCCCGCATGGTCGCCGGACTGTCCGACTCCGACCCGACCGGACCCACAGACCACTTGGCGCGACACGAAGAACGGCGTGAGCCCGACGATGATCTGATTGAACGGCGTCTCCCGGCTCATCAGATAGTTCTCGTGGGTGCCGTAGGAGGCGCCTTTGCCGTCGACGTTGTTCTTGTACAGCTGCAGGCGCGGTGCTCCCGGCACGCTCGACGCGTGACGGGCAGCCGCCTCCATGACTCGTTCGCCGGCCTTGTCCCAGATGACCGCGTCCAGCGGATCGGTGACCTCGGGCGCGGAGTATTCGGGGTGGGCGTGGTCGACGTAGAGTCGCGCGCCATTGGTGAGGATCATATTGGCCGCGCCGACCTCGTCGGCATCGATCACCGGAGCGGGTCCGTTGATCCGACTCAGGTCGAATCCACGGGCATCGCGCAGCGGCGATTCCACCTCGTAGTCCCAGCGGGTGCGCTTTGCGCGCGGCACGCCCTCGGCGGCGGCATAGGCCAAGACGGCTTGGGTGGAGGTGAGGATCGGGTTGGCCGACGGCTCGGTGGGGGTCGAGATGCCGTATTCGACCTCGATTCCGATGATGCGCTGCATGCTGTCGAGCGTAAGCGACGCACCCAGCCGAAGCCGGCGCGACCGGCGGGAGGGGATGTCGTGCCCGTGTCGTCCTCCGCAGGACACGGTCGGGCACAGATCTGGGCGCCAACCGCGTCGGGCGCAGATCTGCGCCACAATCAGGCGATGTACGCTCACCGCATGTCCGAATCGGGCTCCGATCGATGCACGCGGATCGCGCCACCCCACCAGCCCACGGTGCCGCCGGCACACGCGCCGACCCGGCTCGTCGCGCTGGACGTGCTGCGCGGCATCGCGATCCTCGGCACACTCGGCACCAACATCTGGATTCTGACCAACCCGCAGGGCCTGGTCGGCTACCTGAACGAACTGGGTCGGTCGACCGGCGAGTGGATGTGGACCGAGCGGGTGCTCCAACAGCTGTGCCAAGGCAAATTCCTCGGGCTGCTCACCATCATGTTCGGCATCGGCCTGGCAATCCAGCAACAGTCGGCGATCAGGGCCGGGCGGCGATGGCCCGGCACGTACCCGTGGCGCGCGGGACTGCTGTTCCTCGACGGACTACTGAACTTCCTGTTCATCGCCGAGTTCGACGTACTGATGGGCTATGCAGTGACCGGCCTCGTCGTCGCCTTCGTGCTGGCTACCGGCGAGCGGACGCAGCGCCGCTGGCTGATCGGAGCCGCGGGTGTGCACGTGGCTCTGCTGACACTCATCGCTCTCGCCACGGCCTTTGCGCCGCAACAAAGTCCGGTCTCGCATTCGCTGCTGCACCCGAATCCTTATGCAGACGGTTCGTTCTGGGATCTCGTGGTGTTCCGCCTCGACAATGTGGGTCTGTTCCGGTTCGAGCCGATTTTCGTGTTCGCGATGTCGGTCGCGCTCTTTCTGCTCGGCACTCGGCTGTTTCGCGCGGGTGTATTCCACCCGGATGGCGGACGCATCCGCAGACAGCTGATGATCGTCGGGTTCGGCGTCGCTGCGCCCATCGATCTACTCGTCGGTACCGCGGGCGGCGGTGACCTCGTCATATGTATGCGCTACGGCAGTGCTCCCTTCGTCGCCTTCGGTATTCTGGCGGCGGTCGCCGAGTGGTATGTGCGGCGCCCACATGTGGGATTTCTCGGGCGCAGACTCACCGAAATCGGCCGCACTGCGCTCAGTTGCTACATCCTGCAGAACCTGGTGGCATCGATCTTGTGCTACGGCTGGGGCTTCGGACTCGCAGCCCGTGTCTCGCCGGGCGATCGCGTCCCGTTCACCATCGGTGTGTATCTCCTGGTAGCGCTGCTCATCGCCTGCGGCGCGCACCTGTGGTTGCGCCGGTTCGAACGGGGACCGGTCGAGTGGCTGTGGAACGTCGGCTATCGGGTCCTGGCCCGAGAGCGATGACACCCAGCGCCCCAATGTGCAGATTTCTACTCCTCTTCGGCACCGCCGGCCGTGGACTCAGTCCACCGGGCGAGAGTCGAGGTAGTAGTCGGCCGAAATCGCGCGCAATACCTGTCGGACGCCCAACGGCGCCCAATCCATGGACGGGTCGCACCGAATCACCGGCTCCGTCAATTCCACGACGCGTCCCCGGGTCTCCAGCGCGAAATCACCAGCCGCGCGAATATTTTTGACCCAGTCGACATTTCGACCGTAGGTCAGCGCGATGCGGTATCCCGCGTTTCGCTCGAAGACCACAACCGGAGTCCGGTAGGCACGCCCGGACTTGCGCCCCTTGTGCAATACGATGCCGAATCCCGGTACTCGGCCCGCGACCACACTGGCTGCCGGGTTGGTGATGTAGCGGTTGATATTTGCCAAGGCCTGCGGAAATACCATGAGCGACAATCCTTCCGGTGCGTTCGGTATTCACCCCACTTTCCCTCGAATTCCGCTCTGCCGCATCTCGACTCGCCGGACGCATCGAAACCGGACGTCGATTCAGAACACACCGACGCGACGGCGCAATGCGAAGGTGAGAATCGGCTCGACGAACCGACTGGCGACCGGACCCAGAACTGCCATCAGCAGAACGTAGGTAGTCGCCAAAGCGGCGAACTCCGGCTCCGCGCCGGACGACACGGCCAAGCCCGCAATGACTATCGAAAACTCGCCATGCGCCACGAGCGCCGTGCCGGCGCGCGCCCTACCGTAACGACCGGCGCCGGCCCGCTTCGCCGCCCACCATCCGGTGACGACCTTGGTCACCGTCGTGACCACTGCCAGCATGCACGCCCAGCCCAGCACCGGCGGAATGCTCGCTGGATCGGTGCTCAGACCGAACAGCACGAAGAACAGCGCCGCGAACAGGTCGCGCAGCGGTTCCAAGAGCTTGGTGGCATTGCGTGCGGTCGAATCGGAAATCGCAATGCCGAGCAAGAACGCACCGACCGCCGCGGACACCTGCACCGCGGAGGCGATTCCAGCCACCAGCAGCGCCGAGCCGAGCAGCTTCAACAGGAAGATCTCTCGGTCCTCGCTGTCGACGATCGCCGACACGAACCGGCCATAGCGCAGTGCAACCACCATGACGATCGTCACTGCAGCCAGCGCGATACTCAGCGTCTTCAACCCGGCAACGAAGCCGACGCCGGCGAGCACCGCGGTGAGAACCGGAAGATATCCGGCCATCACCAGATCCTCGAACACCAGGATGGACAGCACCACCGGCGTTTCACGGTTGCCGAGCCTGCCCAGATCGTTGAGCACCTTCGCGACGATTCCCGAGGACGAGATATAGGTGACGCCGGCCATGGCGATAGCGCCTTCGAAACCCCAGCCGAGCGCAAGCGCGACCAAAGCACCCGGAGTGGCATTGAGCACAATGTCCATCAGGCCGGCCGCACGAGAGCGGCGCATGCCGGTGACCAGTTCCGAGGCGCTGTATTCCAGTCCCAGCAGCAGCAGGAGCAGGACGACGCCGATCTCGCTGGCGAGGTGAATGAAATCCGAGACCTGCCGCAACTCGAGCACGCCGCCGGTGCCGAACACCAACCCGCCGACCAAGTAGAGCGGGATCGGCGACATGCCGATGCGCGCGGCGATCCTGCCGAGCAGACCGAGGCCGAAGAACACCGCACCCAACTGGATCAATGCGAGCGCGGTCTCGTGTTCTACCATCGCCGATCAGCCGTCCAGCACAATCGTGGCGGCCGCCGCCCGACCCTCGGCGGCGCCGACGCCGGCGAGCACATCGCCGGCAGTATGATCGATCACGCCGCAGCAGCGCGGTGCATTGGTCAACGGAAAATGCTTACATACACCGATACCCGGCAGGGGTGTCACCTCGACGTTCACGCCACCACCCTATCGGCCATGGACCGCACCCCCGTCGGCGTGCACCCGAATTGTCCGCATCGCCGGGGTTTGCGTCACACCCACGTCGTGACCGAACCGTGCTGGGTGGGTAGTCGCGAGTCCGGCCGCGGTGGACCGCGTACCGTCGCCCGTGGTAAGAGAGATGACGTGTCCTGTACATGTACCCGCCACGCGGCCGTCACGTCCGGCTGCCTCCGCGACGACGCCGTGCGCGCACGGTGACCGCCACCCGTGTGGTGAGTCGGTTCATCCGGTTGGGCTCAGCGACCACAGCAGGTGTGCCGCGCACGGGCACCAGCAACGAGCCCGCACCCCAGAGCGGGGGGTACCGACACGATCTGGACGGCCTGCGCGGAGTCGCGATCGCATTGGTCGTGGTGTTCCACATCTGGTTCGGTCGGGTCTCCGGTGGTGTGGACATCTTCTTGGTACTGTCCGGATTCTTCTTCACCGGCTCGCTGCTGCGCGGCGCCGAGTCCACCGGCACGATACGAATCGGGCACACCGCGCGTCGCCTCGCCCGCCGGCTGCTGCCCGCCCTGGTCACGGTGTTGGCTGCGGTGGTCATCGCAACTGTTCTGATCCGCCCGCCCACCCAGTGGGGCGAAATCTCGGCACAGACACTGGCATCGTTGTTGTACTACCAGAACTGGTATCTGGCGCTGTCATGGTCGGACTACCTTGCCGCCGACCCAGCCGTCAGCCCACTGCAGCACCTGTGGTCGATGGCGGTACAGATGCAGTTCTATCTGGTCATACTGTCGACCGTCTCCTCGGCAGTGTGGCTGTGCCAACGTTTCATCCGCCCCGACGCGCTGCGGCCCGCGTTGCTGGTCGTCCTCGCCGCCACCGCGGCAGCCTCGTTCCTCTATGCCCTCCACGGCACCACGACCCACCAGGGCTGGAACTATTACGACAGTTTCGCCCGAGCCTGGGAATTGTTGGCCGGAGCACTGCTCGCGCTGGTCGCGCCTCGGTTGGCACCATCCCGAGCCCTGCGGACGGTGGCGGCCGTGTTCGGAGCCGCCGCGGTACTTCTGTGCGGTTGGCTGATCGACGGCGCGGCACTGTTTCCCGGGCCGGCGGCGCTGTTTCCAGTGAGCGCCGCGCTGGCGCTGATCGTGGCTGGAAGCAACCTTCCCGCTGCCGAGCAGCCGCTGCCCAACCGCCTGCTCGGCTCTTCCGGCGCCATTCGACTCGGTGAGTTGGCCTATGCCCTCTACCTGTGGCATTGGCCGATCCTGATTTTCGTACTCGCGCAAACCGGAAGCACAACCATCGGACTCGGTGGCGGACTCGCGATCATCGCCGCGTCACTGGTTCTCGCCCGCCTCACCAATACGTTCATCGAACAGCCGCTGCGGATGCGAACGACGCGGCCCCTGGACCGAGCACCGAAGAGCGACGCTCGCGTCGGCCAGGTCGTGGCGGTGCTGGGCGTCGCAGTACTCACCGTGTCGGTTGGCGCCCAGGTCGTGACCACGATCAATCCGCCACGCGCGGTGGCCTCCCTCGACCCGCTTCGGTACCCCGGCGCGGAGGCCTTGATCAGCGGTGCGAACGTGCCTCCCGCAGAGATGCGTCCGACGGTCTTCGAAGCGCCCGCAGACCGCGCCTACCCGGCAATCGACGGGTGCATCGCGGATTGGGATACCCGGGAGGTCGTTACCTGTATATACGGGGACGCGAGCGCGGACCGCACGATTGCGGTCGTGGGCAGCTCTCACGCCGAACACTGGGTACCCGCGCTCGATGTACTGGCCCGGACACATGGTTTCCGCATCGTGGTCTACCTGAAGATGGGTTGCCCACTGACCGTGGCAGCGGAGCCGATGTACAAAGGCCAACCCATACCGGACTGCCGGGATTGGTCCGCAGAGGTGATCGACCGTTTGGGCGTGGACCAACCGGAGTGGGTGTTCACGACCGCGACCCGTCCACGAGCCGATAAGGGCGACGAAACGCCAGCCGACTACCTCGACGTCTGGTCACAACTGGCCGAGCGCGGGCTCGATGTTCTCGCCATGCGCGACACTCCGTGGCTACGCCGGGACGGTGTGCGTTACAAAGCGATCGACTGCCTCGCCGAGCAGGGGGGCGACCGAATCACCTGCGGAATGCCCCGAGCGGCAGCGCTGAGCGAGGTCAACCCCGCGTTGGAGTCCGCTGCCGCCTTCCCCAATGTCTTTCCGCTGGACATGTCCGATGCCGTATGCGAATCGGATGTCTGCGCGGTCACCGAAGGCAATATCCTGATCTACTTCGACGAACATCACCTCACCGCCAGCTACTCACGATCACTGGCCCCCGAGCTCGGCAGACGGTTGTCGCCGATCGTCGGCTGGTGGTGAAGCAGTTGGCCCGCACGACGCTTGCACAGCCGTGCGGGCCAACCGTCTGCGAGATTCAGAGATACTGACCAGTGTTCGACTCGGTGTCGATCGCACGGCTGGCGCTGGCATTCTTGCCGGTGACCAACGTACGAATGTAGACGATCCGCTCACCCTTCTTACCTGAGATCCGCGCCCAGTCGTCGGGGTTCGTGGTGTTGGGTAGGTCTTCGTTCTCGGAGAACTCGTCCACGATCGAATCGTAGAGATGCTGGATACGCAGACCAGGGTTTCCGGTGTCGAGCACCGCCTTGATGGCGTACTTCTTGGAACGGTCCACGATGTTCTGGATCATCGCACCGGAGTTGAAATCCTTGAAGTACAAGACCTCCTTGTCGCCATTGGCGTAGGTGACCTCGAGGAACCGATTGTCCTCGCTCTCTGCATACATCCGGTCGACGACCCGCTCGATCATCGCGCTGATGCACAGCCCCTTGTCGCCACCGAACTCTGCCAGGTCGTCGTCGTGCAGCGGCAACCCCTCGGTGAGGTACTTCGAGAAGATGTCCTGCGCCGATTCTGCGTCCGGACGCTCGATCTTGATCTTCACATCGAGACGACCCGGTCGCAGGATGGCCGGATCGATCATGTCCTCACGGTTGGAGGCGCCGATCACGATCACGTTCTCCAAGCCTTCGACGCCGTCGATCTCCGACAACAGCTGGGGCACCACCGTGGTCTCCACGTCCGACGAGACACCGGAGCCTCGCGTGCGGAAGATAGAATCCATCTCGTCGAAGAACACGATCACTGGAGTGCCTTCCGAGGCCTTCTCCCGCGCCCGTTGGAAAATGATCCGAATGTGTCGTTCGGTCTCGCCGACGAACTTGTTCAGCAGTTCGGGACCCTTGATATTGAGGAAGAACGACTTGGCCTCCTTGGCGTCCTCGCCGCGCGCCTCCGCGATCTTCTTGGCCAGCGAGTTGGCCACTGCCTTGGCGATCAGCGTCTTACCGCAACCGGGCGGGCCGTAGAGCAGTACCCCCTTGGGCGGGCGCAGTGCGTACTCCCGAAACAAGTCCTTGTGCAGAAACGGGAGCTCCACTGCGTCGCGGATCTGCTCGATCTGCCTACCGAGACCGCCGATATCGCCGTAGTCGACATCCGGGACTTCTTCGAGCACGAGATCTTCGACCTCGGCCTTGGGAATACGCTCGAATGCGAACCCGGCCTTCGTGTCCACTAGAAGCGAATCGCCCGGGCGCAATTTGCGAACCGGGGAATCCGGGTCGTCCAGATCGTCGGCCTCGGCGACCTTACCCAGTGGGCCGGCCAGCCACACCACACGCTCTTCGTCGGCGTGTCCGACGACGAGAGCCCGGCGTCCGTCATCCAAGATTTCCCGCAAGGTGCCGATCTCACCGACGGAGTCGAAATACCCCGCCTCGACGACGGTGAGCGCTTCGTTGAGACGGACGGTCTGGCCGTACTCCAGCGTCGAGGTCTCGATATTCGGTGAACATGTCAACCGCATCTTGCGTCCCGACGTGAACACGTCGACCGTCTGATCGTCGTACACCCCGATCAGGATGCCGTATCCACTCGGTGGCTGGCCCAGGCGATCGACCTCTTCACGTAACGCCACAAGCTGCTGGCGGGCTTCCTTCAGCGTATCCAGCAGCTTCGTGTTGCGAATCGTCAGCGAATCGATACGGGCTTCCAACTCACGCGACCGATCCGGCGAGTCGGCGAGTTGCCTTCGGAGTGCAGCCGCCTCGGCGCGTACCGCCTCGAGCTCTCTCCAGGCCGCCGAATCCGAATTCTCGATGGGGCTCATGTGCTGCTCCTCCCAGTCCCGGTCTATCAACGCTACCGGGCGCGACTCGTTCTCGCTTTCCGACATGGTTTCGTCGTGATCACATCTGGGCCGCGACCGGCGGCCGAATATCCATGTTAGCCTGCCCTAACCTGCCGTGCGCGAGCTCGCTCGCCACCCGAGCTGAAAGGTTGCTGACCATGCTCCCTGCTGCCCGACATCTGCGCATCCCCCTTGCCGCTGCCGCGGCAATGCTGGCTGTTTCCTGTGGGTTGGCGGCATGCGGATCCGACGAGGACTCCGCCGCTTCGACGCAGACGTCGGCCGTCGTAGTTTCGGGTGCCGACTCCGCCGAGAACACCCACCACCCCGCTGACGGTACCCACAGCCACGACGCGGAGGATACCCACGGCCACGACGACCAGGCTACCGATGCGCCCGATGCGCCCACTGCCGGTACGCTGCGGGCGACATTGGCACGGCTCGCAGATCCGGCCGTGCCCACGGCCGACAAGGCGGCAGCGATCGTCGACGGCGAGCAGCGCACCGAGAACATCGATCGGATGAACGCCGGACTCCAGGGCTATCCGCTGACCTTCACCGTCGCCGAGGTCGCCGTCCACGGCCTTGTCGCGACCGCGCAGGTGACCATCGAATCCCCCCACGGCGTAGCACCGGCGATCCCCTTGACCTGGCAAAACATCGACGACACCTGGAAACTGTCGAACGAGAGCGGCTGCCAACTACTCGGTCTCGCACAAGCACCCTGCACCTGAGGGCTTCCCTGCACCTGAGGGCTTCCCTGCACCTGAAGGCTACAGAGCACCGTCCTTCGCTCAGCCGCTCGAAGGTCGACCCGATCGAGCCCAGCCCGCTCGAGGCCTACCGCTCGAACCCAGCCCGCTCAGCCCTTCGAGGGCCGGCGCTGCGGTTTGGGCGCGACGGTTCCCTCGGCGAGCTTGCGAGCGCTGACCAGAAAGGCCGTGTGCCCCTGCATCCGATGTTCGGGGCGCACGGCAAGGCCGACCACATGCCACGGCCGCACCAGCGACTCCCACGAGCGAGGTTCGGTCCAACACGCCTGTTCGCGTAAGGCCTCGACGATTTTCGACAGTTGCGTGACCGTGGCCACGTAGACGACGAGTACGCCTCCTGCGACGAGAGCTGTGGACACCGTGGGCAACACGTCCCACGGCGCAAGCATGTCGAGCACCACCCGGTCCACCGGTTCGCCAGCGTAGCCGCCGACGTCGCCAATCGTCAGCGACCAGTTAGCTGGTAATTCACCAAAGAAGGTCTCGACATTGCGCACCGCATGCTCGGCATGGTCTGCGCGGATTTCGTAGGACGCCACCTGCCCCTGCGGACCGACTGCTCGAAGCAACGAGCAGGTCAGCGCCCCGGAACCCGCACCCGCTTCCAGTACCCGCGCCCCCGGGAACACGTCGCCCTCGTGCACAATTTGCGCGGCGTCCTTCGGATAGATCACCGCGGCGCCGCGCGGCATCGACAGAACGTAGTCGGTCAACAGCGGGCGAAGAGCCAGATACGGTGTGCCGTTGGTGGAATGCACCACGCTTCCCTCGTCCACGCCGATCAGCCGGTCGTGCAGAATACCGCCGCGATGGGTGTGGAACTCGTGGCCCGACTGCAGGACCACCGTATACCGGCGCCCCTTGGCGTCGGTGAGCTGCACCCGGTCGCCGATGGTGAATGGCCCTGTCCGTCCGGCCGTCATGAATCTCCGTTCCGCGCTTCGACTACTCGATAGGGAGCACCAGCGTGTCGGTGCCGCCGGATAGCCTGCCAGGTATGCGCTCCACTGCCCGCACGCCCCCTGTCGACGACCGGTCCGGCTCCGAATTCCGTACCACGCTCACCGGTGGCCGGCCGACATTGTCGCCGTCACGGGCAATGGACTTCAAACAGTGTCCGTTGAAATACCGGCTCCGGGCGATCGACCGAATTGCGGAGACACCCTCACTACAGGCGGTACGCGGGACGCTGGTGCACGCTGTGCTCGAAGACCTCTTCGGGCTTCCAGCAGCCGAACGTCTGCCCGAGAGAGCGGACACGTTGGCTGCCTCGGCGTGGAGTCGGGTGCGTGGTGAGCGCCCCGAGGTCGTCGAGTCGCTCACCGACCAACGGCTCGAGGTGTTCCTCGACGAAGCACGCGCGCTGGTGCGCCGTTACTACCGCCTGGAGGATCCGACCCGATTCGATCCGGAATCGTGTGAGGCTCGAGTAGAGGTCGAACTCGATGACGGCGTGCCGCTGCTGGGCATCATCGACCGGATCGACGTGGCAGCAACCGGCGCGCTGCGCGTGGTCGACTACAAGACCGGCCGTGCGCCAGGGCCCACTCGCGAGACCCAAGCGCTGTTCCAATTGAAGTTCTATGCCCTGATGGTGCTGCGCACTCGCGGGCGGGTGCCCGCCCAACTGCGCCTGATCTATCTCGCCGACGCGCAGATTCTCACCTACACCCCGCAGGAGCAGGAGTTGCTGCGCTTCGAGCGCACGTTGTCGGCACTGTGGGCGGCCATCGAGGAGGCCGGTCGCAGCGGAGACTTCCAGCCGAATTCGACGCGACTGTGCTCCTACTGCGACTATCAGCCACTGTGCCCGGAATTCGGCGGCACGCCACCGCCCTACCCCGGTTGGCCAACCGGCGACCCCACTGCGCGCAGCACTGCCGCGACCCGGCTGCAGTAGCCCGGGCGACCCGGCATGCTCGCCATGGATGCCCGGGTCCCGGCCCCGGAGACCCGGGGTTCAGAACGCGCGGCAGGTGCGGATGTCGGTGGCGAGGATCGCCTTCGCGCCCAGATCGGCCAGCTTGTCCATCAGCTCGTTGCTCTGTGCGCGAGGTACGAGCGCCCGCACGGCGACCCACCCGCGCTCGGCCAGCGGCGCCACCGTCGGAGACTCCAAACCCGGGGTCACGGCATACGCTGCATCGAGGAGGCCTTCGGGGCAGTCGTAGTCCAGCATCACATATTGCTGGGCGAACACTACGCCCTGGATGCGGGCGACGAGTTGATTGCGGGCCCGATCGCGCTGGTCGGCGTCCTCGCGTTCGAGAAGCACCCCTTCGGACTCGCACAGCGAGTCGCCGAAGGCAACGAGGTTGTGCTGGCGCAGGGTACGTCCGGAGCCGACGACATCGGCGATGGCATCGGCGACTCCGAGCTGAATCGAGATCTCCACCGCACCGTCGAGGCGGATCACCTCGGCCTCGATGCCACGGCGCGCCAGATCACTCAGAACCAAATTCGGATAGGACGTCGCAATGCGCTTGTCGTGGAGATCTTGGACCGTCCATTCCCGTCCTGCCGGAGCTGCATAGCGAAACGTGGACCGTCCGAAACCGAGGGCGAGCCGCTCCCGCACCGGAGCACCGGAATCCGCCGCCAGATCTCGACCGGTGATGCCGAGATCGAGCTCTCCGGAACCGACGTAGATGGCGATGTCCTTGGGGCGTAGGAAGAAGAACTCGACCTGATTCATCGGATCGAGGACGGTCAGGTCCCGTAAATCTGTGCGCTTACGATACCCGGCCTCTGCCAGGATCGAGACAGCAGATTCGGACAGGGCGCCTTTGTTGGGGACTGCGACGCGCAGCATGAAAGTCCTTTCGAGAGGAGAAGCCGAGAAGCGGACGGCCGTCACAGATGTCGGTACACGTCTTCGAGCTTCAGCCCACGCCCCACCATCAGCACCTGAACCCAATACAACAGCTGGGAGATTTCTTCGGCGAGCGATTCGTCGCTCTCGTGTTCGGCGGCCAGCCACACTTCGCCGGCCTCTTCTAGCACCTTCTTTCCCTGGCTGTGCACTCCGGCATCCAATGCGGCAACGGTCGTCGACCCCGCGGGACGGTCGATGGCGCGATCCTGCAGCTCAGCGAACAAGGCTTCGAAGCTCTTCACGGGAGACCATTGTTTCAGACCCCGACGCCGGGCACATGCGGCGGCCCATGAGATCGCAAGGCCACCCGAGCCGGTGGTCCGGGCCGGGTGGCCATAGCGATCCAGCCTTCGGCCAGCAGCGACCTAGCTTTCGGCGAGTAGCGCCGCCAGCTCCGCTACCACGGTACGCAGCTGGTCGGCGAAAGCGTACATCTGGTCGGCGACCGCCGTCGGCGTGGCCAGATAGAGGTTCCATCGGTCCGGTAGCAAAACGTAGGCGACCCCGATGCACCGGGGACTGGTCGAACCGAAGCCGAAGTACCGGATATTCACCGAAGGCGCCGAACTGGTGCTCAGATAGTCGTCGCGCATGACGGTCCAGCCAGGGCTGTCATAGAGCGCTATCGCGTCGGTCGTCCCCAGTTCCGTGCCCCGTCGACGCTGAATCCACTGCAGCTCCCACAAGTGCTGCTCGGGAGCCTCGCCGGCCTGGCACTGTTTGGCCCGACGTACGTGCGCGGCCGCCGCCGACCGAGCCGCGGCGCGCTTGGTCGGAACGTCGGCATCCGGATCCTGCATGACATCGACGAAGGCGACCATCTCGGGCGTCACCACTCGCATGGCCTCGGTGCGTCCGTTGCGGTATTGCCGGGTCGCGATGGATTCGTACGTCGCGCCGATGTGTCCCTTGCTGCGCCGATGCGCCAGCTGGTAGCTCAGCTGCGCGAACGCGTCCGGCGATATGCCCAGCTGCTTCGCGCGGGTGGTACCGAAGTCCGGGAAAGACACCGTCTGGGTGGCGTTCTCCGCGGCGTACCGGGCGAAGGCTGCGCCAGCCGCAGCGATATCGCCACGATGCGTTGCGTCGAGAATGAACTCGATCGGCTCGACGGCGGGCAATCCCTGGGCTTGGGCCTCGGAACCGGCAGCATGGTCGAGTATCGACTTCTCCAACAGAGCATCGATGAAGGACAGCACAGTGGTGCCGTCCAACCCGCAGTGTTCGATGTTGATCCCGGCTTGGCCGTCGGCGAAAACGATGAACGACACCGATTTGTCGAACCAGCGGTTCGCGCTGTCACCATGCAACAGCTGATCACAAGCGTGCAATTCGTCGGTGGGCGCGAAATCCTCGAGGCAGACCACGAACAACGCCGTTTCGATGGTCTCCAGTGCCTCGGCGTTCGTCGGCTCCGCCATGAGGCTGCGCCGGCTGGCCGCCCACTCGGCGCGGGCCTTGGTCGTGAGATGCCCGACGGTGGTGTCGGCACGAGCCGGGCGCGCACCGGCCTTCTGTACCGCGCGCAGCCCGTCTGCGAGGTCCTCGGGCGCGTACGGCGCCCCATCCGGACCGATCACGTCCATCCGAAACATACCGCCACGGAAGAACACCACGATATGCCGAGCCTCGGAGTGGCCCGGCCAGTCGGCGCTGTAGGGGACCCGCACCGTGTCCTGGTCCGTCCCGGGAATCCTGGTCTCGGAGAACAGGTATTTGTTCTGCCACATCGACAGCCGCTGTCCGCGCTGCACCACTGGCTGGACGGCTTCCTCGTCGAGAGCCAGCTTGTAGTCGACCGCGGCTCCGATGAGACCAGCAGCTCGATCCACCTGAGTCGCTGCGGTAGAAGCCGCCAACCGAGTGTCGTCACCGAACAGGAACACGAAGTTCGCATTCAGCGCAATCCGATCCCGCCTGCCCAGGTATCGTGACGGCCAGAACAGGTCCAACCAGCTGCCCACGCCAGGCGTCGCGTCGTATTCGGCGAGCGCTTCGTGCAGAATCTGGCCTGGTCCGCCGGGGCGCACCATATCATCGACGGCGGTGCGCGTAGCCGCACGCTCATCGGCGGTCAACAGCGGATCGCACCACTCCAAAAACCGGGCACAGCTGTCCTCCAACGTGGGTAAAGGCACTCTGGGCAGGCGGTCGTCGGCGGCGAAGGTGCGGTCGGTCAATGCGTATCCTCGGTGTCGGTGTCGGTGTGGTGGTACGGCTCGGCATGCGGGTAGGGCACGGGCCTGGAAACATACAAGTTGGCGTACAGCCACCCCCGGTCTTCGCGACCGGTGGCGTCGACTCCGATGTCGGACAAGGTGTTGAGCACGTGCGCCTGTTCGGCCTCGGAAGCAAATCTACGTTGTTCGTACAACCCGGGCGCCTGCTCGGTGTGATACCCGAGCGCAGTGAGTTCCGCCGCAATCGGAGAAAAATCGAACATGCGCAACACGAAGTGTGCCATCCATGGCCGCTTGCGCGGGTGTGCCGTGGCAGCGCGAGTCACGGTCTTCTCGGTGACGTAGCCGATACAGCCGGTGGAGACGATGAGGTCGGCGCTGGCCAACAGGGCGCGCTGCTCGTCGGACGGCTCGCTGGCCTCCAAGTCGACGTGCACCACATCGTGCAGAAATCCGGCCTCGTAGGCGTAGTCGAGCGCAGGCCTCGCGGCGTCCATCCCGAGGAAACGGACATCTGTCGACCCGCTGGGCAGGGACGCGAGCCTCGCTCGGTCCCGCTGAATGAGCTCGACCCGGTCGGAGTCGGGCGCTGCGGCATAGTGCTCGGCCAGGTCGCGGATTGTCGTGTCGAGGCGCAGCAGCGCTGCGTTCACCCCGTAGGAACAGCCGATGTCCAGCACAGTTGGCGTTGCAATCCGTGCAGAGGCGCGATATTCCCTAATCTGCTGTTGGAAGATCGGCTTCGCAAGTTCTGGAATGCAGTAGTCCAAATCGAACATACGTTCGTAGTAAGCGCGCGGATCCGGTCGGTCGTAGATATCGTCGAAAGACGCTTTCCCGGTGGTGTTCAACGGCACTGGCACTGTCGGTCCTCTCGGGTCGAGCATGGTCAGTCGAGCCATTCGGCTCAGTCGAGTAGTCGATCACCCCGGACGGCGTCGGCCGCGGCAACAACGTGGTCTTCGAGCACTCGCCCGAACAACTGCCGAGTGCGCTCCACGGTGCCGATAATGCCAGGACGATCCGTGTAGGCGAAGATGGCCGTATGGCGCTGACGCGCGCCGCCGACCGGCGAAACACGGTGCAAGGAGAAGCGACCACGAAACAATTGCAGGTCGCCCGGACGCAACTCGAGCCGCCGAACGAAGCGTCTGCCGGAACCGGTCAGCACCGCACGGACGTCGTCGAAATGCTCGTCCTCGGGCGTTCGGATATTGGGGCAGTATTCGAAGATTCCGCCTACCTCTGCAGGCTGAGTCAGCATCGACACCGTGAACTCGTTGGTATCGAAATGCCACGGGTGCGACGAACCCGACGCAACGACATTGAGACACAACCCTGCGAGCGGATCGGCGAACTCGTGCAATTCGGCCAAGCCGAAGCACTGAGCGACGAATGCCTGGAACAGGCCGTCGACGTAGAGCTGGTGGATCAGCGCATCGGTCGGGATGCGGTCGCGTGGCACGAAGGCGTTGCCACGCATGAGGACGATCCGGCCTGGATGATTCTGTGGCAGCGCGGTGTCCAGGGGAATGTTGTAGGCATTGACCTGCTCGACTTCGTGGTGCGCGTGCGGAGCCATCTGTTCACCCTGGACCCGCAGAGTCTCGGCAAGTTCGGGCCGAACGAAACCCCGCAGGACGGTGCAGCCGCTGTCGGTCAGCTCCGAACGGGCCCGGCTCACCGCTGCGCGCACCTCGGGACCGCTCGGGTCCGCCAGTGGATACCGCACGGTGTCGACGATCTCGTCGAGTACGCCCATCGTTGCCATAGCGTTATTTTGGTGCAGCCCTTGGCGACACGCCCGAGATTCGACGAGATTGCCGGTGATCACTATCACATCGACTGCCTGGGCGCATTCCCATTGCGGCACAGTAACTCTGGGCGATCGAGGCAGGCCCTGTCCGTCGTGGCGACAGCGAATCGCCTCAGGAGCACCGGGCGCCGTTGCGCGAATCCCGTTCCACCATGCGGTATCCGACGATCGTGCCTAAGACGCTCGTACCTATCCCGACCGGTCCACGACGGGGGTGCGTAATGGACACCTGCCTAGGTATCCGATGCCGCAATCGACAACCCGGGACCGTCGCCGGCGATGTCGATCCACCGGTGTTCCGAGGCCGTGGCACCGGTGTTGAGCGTATAGGTCAGCGCGACCACGACCCGCGTCGGGCTCGGGTGCGTGATCGCACCGATGTGAACCGAGCGAATCGTGCTCCAGAAACTCATATACGAGTCGTAGCCGGTCTGCGCCTGGTATCCAGGAGCAAGTCGGGTCCAGGCTTCGGCCGTATCGCCGGGCAACAGTCCGTAGTACTCACGGACGAATGCGGCGATTCGGTCAGGCGTCGGCGGGTCGGACGGGATGGTCGTCGAAGACTGCGGAGATCGCGCCGCGGAGCTCACCGCCGAATTGCCATCGACCGACTCACCTGGCGACGGCGCATTCTGTACTGCCACGATCGGCGGAGTGGGCGAGGACATCTGCGCGGAGTCACTGTCCCGATCGGTGAAGATCACCAATGCGAGAGCTCCGACCACCAGCAGCGCTGCGGCCACCGCTATGGACACTGGTAGCACTCGGCTGCGCCCGGACCCCCCCTCGCGACGCAGCTGCGAAGGCGGCCGTCGATCCGAGCGCGATTTCGACTCTGCCGCAGCCGCACTGGCGGCAGCCACAGTCTCCGGCGCGGTCGTGTCGCTCGCATTCTCGGCCGAAGTGGGGGCCGTCCGAACCGGCGATACCACTGTCGTCTCGGGCTCGGGCTCGGGCTCGGGCTCGGGCTCGGGCTCGGGCTCGGGCTCGGGCTCGGGCTCGGGCTCGGGGTGGGCAGATACCATATCCGTATCCGCTTGCTGCGCAACGGCTTCCAATTCCAGTTGCGCCTCGTGCATGGTCGGTCTCTTGTGCGCCTCCGGGTCCAGCAGGCGCATCAGCACCGGCCCGAGCCCGCCCGCGGCCTCGGGTGGTTGGACTTCTGCCCTGGCCACCGCATGCAACAACGCCAACGGATTGTCACCCTCACCGAACGGTGGACTGCCCTGGACTGCGGCATACAGTGTCGAACCGAGGGCGAAGACGTCGGAGGCAGGTTCCGGATTCTCGCCGCGCGCCACCTCTGGCGCCAGATAGGCAGGCGTCCCGGCCAGAAAGCCGGTGGCCGTCACCGTTACGTCGCCCACCGCTCGGGATATGCCGAAATCGGTGATCTTCACGGTGCCATCCGCGGCGACCAGGAGATTGGCCGGTTTCACGTCGCGATGCACGATGCCCGCGTCATGCGCGGCAGCCAAGGCACTTGCCGCCTGCGCACCGATCTTGGCAACCGTGCGTGGAGGCAGAGTCCGATTGCCCAACAGCTCGGCAGCCAGGCTGGGCGCATCCAGGTACTCCATGACCAACCACGGCTGACCGTCCTCCTCGGCCACGTCGAAGACGGTGATGGCATGCGGATGGTGTAGCCGCGCAGCTATCCGACCTTCGCGCATGGCGCGCAGCTTCGCCTCGAGCGCCGCCGACTTCGACAGTCCGGGAGCGAGGAGCAACTGCTTGACCGCCACAGTGCGTCGCAATCGTACGTCGGTCGCCCGCCACACGACCCCCATAGCGCCGCTGCCGATCGGATCCATCAGTCGGTATCGTCCCGCGATCAATCGATCAGCCGTCATGGTGGGTGCCTCTCCTACACGCCTAGCCGTTCAGCACTGCACGCACATGCACAGATCGACCGAAAAGCATACCCGCCGTTGCGCTTCGTGGCGCCACTACACCACCTTCGACAACGACGTACCCGCGCGGCCGACATCCACCTTCCCATGCCGAGAGGTAACCTTCCAAGCCACCAATGAGTTCAGGCGTTGAAGTACTTCGCCTCCGGGTGCAGCAACACGAACGCATCGGTGGACTGCTCGGGATGCAGCTGCAGTTCCTCGGACAACTCGACGCCGATGCGATCGGCTCCGAGCAGATCCACCAGTTTCGCACGGTCGGCCAGATCCGGGCAGGCGCCATAGCCGAAGGAGTATCGAGCGCCGCGGTAGCCGAGTTTGAAATACTCCAACACATCGCTGGGATCCGAGTCCGCTACCGCGTGGCCTTCGAGCATCAACTCTTCGCGGATGCGACGGTGCCAGTATTCCGCAAGCGCCTCGGTGAGCTGGACACCGACGCCGTGCACCTCGAGGTAGTCGCGGTAGTTGTCACCTGCGAACAGCGAGTTGGCGAAATCGGCGATCGCTTGCCCCATGGTCACCAGTTGAAACGGCACCACATCCACCTGGCCGACCTCCCTGGCGCAGGTCCGCGAGCGGATGAAGTCGGCGATACACAGGAAGCGGCTACGCTGCTGGCGTGGGAAGGCGAACCGATAGCGTTCCGGTGCATCGGGTTCCGGCTCGGTGAGCACGACGACCTCATCCCCTTCGGACACCGCAGGGAAGTAGCCGTACACCACTGCTGCGTGCTGCAATACCCCTTCGGTACTGAGCCGGTCGAGCCAAGCGCGCAACCTCGGCCTGCCGTCGGTCTCCACCAAGTCCTCGTAGCTGGGCCCGTCACCGCCACGCTGGCCGCGCAGACCCCACTGCCCGAGAAACAACGCGCGCTCGTCGAGTAGACCCGCATACTCGTGCAGGGCCAGCCCTTTCACCACGCGGGTACCCCAGAACGGCGGCACGGGCACCGGTAGATCCGTCGCGACGTCGGAGCGTTCGGGCACCACCACGGGTTGCTCGGCCGCGCGACGCTCTGCGGCGATCCGCTGGGAACGTTCACGGCGCGCCTTGCGTTCGGCGGCCTTGGCTCGCTCGGCGACTGCCTCCGGGCTGTTCCGGTCCGGCGCACCGCCACGCTTGCGCGTCATGATGTCGTCCATCAGCCTCAGACCCTCGAACGCATCACGGGCATAGCGTACGTCGCCCCGATATACCTCGGTGAGGTCGTTCTCGACATACGAACGAGTCAACGCCGCACCACCGAGCAGCACGGGGAATTGCTCGGCCACTCCCTTGGCGTTGAGTTCTTCGAGATTCTCCTTCATGACCACCGTCGACTTCACCAGCAGACCCGACATGCCGATAACGTCGGCCTTCTTGTCCACTGCGGTGTCCAGGATGGTGGAAATCGGTTGCTTGATACCGAGATTGACCACTTCGTAGCCATTGTTCGACAAGATGATGTCCACGAGGTTCTTACCGATGTCGTGCACGTCGCCTTTGACCGTAGCCAGCACGATACGCCCCTTGCCGCTGTCGTCGACCGCTTCCATGTATGGCTCCAGATAGGCGACCGCGCCCTTCATCACCTCGGCCGACTGCAGCACGAACGGCAACTGCATCTGGCCGGAGCCGAACAGCTGGCCGACCGTCTTCATCCCCGACAGCAGCGTCTCGTTGATGATCCGCAGGGGCGGCACTTCGGTCATCGCTGCGTCCAGGTCGGCCTCCAGCCCTGCCCGCTCACCATCGACGATCCGTTGTTCCAGTCGCTCGAACAACGGAAGTGCCGCCAGTTCCTCGGCTCGCGACGCCTTGGACGAGGATGTGGACACTCCCTCGAACAGCGCCATCAGCTTCTGCAACGGGTCGTAGTCCGGGGTTCGACGGTCGTATACCAAATCCAGCGCGGCCACGCGCTGCTCGTCCGGAATCCGGCTCATCGGGAGAATCTTCGAAGCATGCACGATCGCGGAACCCAGGCCGGCCTCGACGCATTCGTGCATGAAGACCGAGTTGAGCACCTGCCGCGCGGCGGGGTTGAGCCCGAAGGAAATGTTCGACAGCCCCAATGTGGTCTGCACCTGTGGATGCAGACGGGTGAGTTCGCGAATGGCCTCGATCGTCTCGATACCGTCGCGGCGCGATTCCTCCTGGCCGGTGCCGAGGGTGAAGGTCAGGGTATCGATGATGATATCGCTTTCCGACAACCCCCAGGTACCGGTGATGTCGGCGATCAGCCGCTGCGCGATCTCCACCTTCTTCTCCGCAGTACGGGCCTGCCCTTGCTCATCGATGGTGAGCGCCACCACCGCTGCGCCGTGCTCGGCGACCAGCCGCATGGTCTGCTGGAAACGCGAATCCGGACCATCGCCGTCCTCGTAGTTCACCGAGTTCACCGCGCAACGGCCGCCGAGATGTTCCAGGCCCGCTCGCAGCACCTCGGTCTCGGTGGAGTCGAGCATGATCGGCAATGTCGAGGCGGTGGCCAGCCTGCTGGCCAGCGCCTGCATGTCTCTGGTTCCATCGCGCCCCACGTAGTCGACGCACAAATCGAGCATGTGCGCGCCGTCACGAGTCTGGTCCTTGGCGATGTCGAGGCATCTCTGCCAGTCCTCGGCCAACATCGCCTCTCGGAATGCCTTGGAGCCGTTGGCGTTCGTCCGCTCGCCGACCATCAGGATCGAGGTGTCCTGATCGAACGGCACCGCCGAATACATACTGGACACGCTCGGCTCGTGCAACGGGCTGCGACGCTCGGCCATCGGCGCCAGGCCGGGATCGACTGCTCGTACTGCGGCACCGACCTGACGAATGTGCTCGGGAGTGGTGCCACAGCACCCGCCGACCAAGGCGAGACCGAACTCGGTGACGAACCCACTCAGTGCGCGGGCAAGTTCCTCTGGAGTGAGTGGATACACGGCTCCATCGGCGCCGAGCACCGGAAGTCCGGCATTCGGCATCACCGAGACCGGTACGCGTGCATGCCTCGACAGGTGGCGCAGGTGCTCGCTCATTTCGTCGGGCCCGGTCGCACAGTTCAGACCGATCACGTCGATGCCGAGCGGCTCGAGCGCGGTGAGCGCCGCACCGATTTCGCTACCCACCAGCATGGTGCCGGTGGTTTCCACCGTGACATGGGTAATGATCGGGATCTTGCGACCGACCTGCACCATCGCGCGCTTGCTGCCGGTCACCGCTGCCTTCACTTGCAGGAGATCTTGGCAGGTCTCGATGAGGATGGCGTCCGCGCCGCCGTCCAGCATGCCGATCGCGGCTTCGGTGTAGGCGTCCCGCAGGGAGACGAACGTCGCATGCCCCAACGTCGGCAGTTTCGTGCCCGGTCCCATCGAGCCCAACACATACCGTGGGGTCCCGTCCGAGGACGGCCCCATGTCGTCGGCAACCTCACGCGCGAGTCGAACGCCGCGGGTCGATAGGTCACGGATTCGATCGGCGATGCCGTAATCGGCGAGATTGGGCAGGTTGCAACCGAAGGTGTTGGTCTCGACCGCGTCGGCGCCCGCCTCGAAATACGCGCGATGGATTTCACGCAGAACATCCGGCCGCGTTTCGTTGAGGATTTCGTTACAACCCTCGAGCCCATGGAAGTCGTCCAGGGTGAGATCGGCGGCTTGCAGCATCGTCCCCATCGCGCCGTCGCCGACGACGACGCGGCGGCGCAACGTCTCGAGTAGCGTGGTGTCGAACTCGGCGGGAATGGACGCAGACATGTCTCCCAGCGTAGTAGGCCGACGGCCGGACCGTTGCGCCCGTGGAGGCTGGGTGGTGCGCCACACCACAGCACACCACACCGACACGACCGCGCCGAACATGCCGCAGACCCTCGAACCGTCCTGAGACACGCCACGGCGCCGAACGCCGTAGGCTGACCGAGTGAACGCCAGTGAAACCTCCGCTTCGGACCTGCCCACGTTGCGGGATCCGGTGCTGGTTGCTGCCTTCGAGGGCTGGAACGACGCCGGTGACGCAGCCAGTGGTGCCGTCGAGCACCTGGAACTGATCTGGGACGCCGAACCCTTGGCCGAACTCGACTCGGAGGACTACTACGACTATCAAGTCAACCGGCCGAGTGTGCGTCAAGTGGATGGAGTGACCAGGGAAGTCCTGTGGCCGTCGACGACACTGTCGGTCTGTTCCCCCCCGGGAAGCGACCGGGACGTCGTGCTGCTGCGTGGTATCGAACCGAATATGCGTTGGCGAAGCTTCTGTGGCGATCTGCTCGCGTTCATCGACCAACTCGGGGTACGGACCGTGGTCATACTCGGCGCGCTGCTCGCCGATACACCACACACCAGACCGGTGCCGGTGACCGGCTCGGCGTGCAGCACGGAGGCTGCCGAGCGGTTCAACCTGGAGCAGACTCGGTACGAGGGACCCACCGGGATCACCGGCGTCTTGCAGGACCAGTGCGTGCAGGCTGGGGTGCCTGCTGTGTCGTTCTGGGCCGCCGTACCGCATTATGTTTCCCAGCCGCCGAACCCGAAGGCAACCATCGCGTTGCTGCATCGGGTGGAGGACGCGCTCGACATCGAAGTGCCACTGCACGAATTGCCCAAGCAGGCAGAAGATTGGGAGACCGCGGTCAACGAAATGACCGTGAGCGACGATGAGATCAGCGAGTACGTACGCTCGTTGGAGGAGCGTGGCGACGCTGCTGTCGACCTGAACGAGGCCATGGCCAAAATCGACGGCGACGCCATCGCCGCGGAGTTCGAGAAGTATCTCCGCAGGCGAGGGCCGGGTAGCTTCGGGCGCTGAACCGATGAACCGCTGAACCGCTGAACCTCGATGTGCTTGGTTGCGACGCGAACGATCACGCCACACCCTGGTCAGCTGTTCACGGTCCACACCTGGGCTGCCGCCTCATCGACCAGTTTCGCCAGTAGCACGTCACGCGGAATCGTCTGACCAGCAAGGTGTTCGAGCGACGGAACCACTACATGGTGTGCGTCGGCTCGCTTCAGTTCGGCCGTGAGCTCCGCAAAAGCGGCACCGTCACCACCGGTCGATTCATGAAATGTTGCTGCGAAGCAGAGCCCTTCGTCGCGAGCGAGGCTGCTCATGGCCGCCTCGAGCTCCTTGCACTGGCCGTCGGCCAGGTCATCACGCAAGTATCCATAGATCAACGCTTCCACCCGAACCTCCGTTGGATTGGGATCGCCGTTCTCTTCAGTGGATTAACCCGTTCTACGGGGCTGTTGCGCTACATGCAAGAGCAGTTGTGTTTTTCGGTCGCCTCCCTGGCGAAATGCCAGGCGAACTTTGTGCACCGATACCGAGCCTGCTCGACTTCGCGGGGCGCGAATAGCTGTCAATCCAGGGACATCTCCGTGCCCTATTGAGGACACCAGACGTTAACTGGTGCGATACTGCGGGTGTGACCGCTACCGACGATCGACCCGTTTGGGCAATCCGGATGCGCTCTGAACGCGATGCGAGGGGGTGGTCGCAGGCGGATGCTGTTCGCGCGATGCGGGGGAAGTCATCGCACAACTTGCCGACCGACAGCACCCTGCTACGTAACTGGCGCCGTTGGGAATCGGGCGAATCACGCCCCGACGATTTCTACGCTCCGATCATCGCCGCCACCTTCAACGCAGTGACCTCGGCATTCTTCCCCAAGGTCAGACCGAATCGCGACGATGAACTACTCTCGGCCACAGGCATGGACACACTCGAGTTCATCGGCCGGCTGCGGATATCCGATGTATCTGCTGTGACCTTGGACGCGATCCGAATTACCGCCGAGCGCCTGTGCTGCGAATACTCCTATGCCGACCCACACGACCTGCACTCGGAGGGGACGGCATGGCTGCGCAGGATCACGTCGTTGCTGGATGGACGACTGACTCTGGGACAACACCGCGAAATCCTGGTACTCGCCGGATGGGTCGCATTGTTGGTCGGGTGTGTCGACTACGACCTCGGACGACGGACAGCAGCCGAAGCCACTCGCCGAGCAGCCCATGCGTTGGGACAGGAGGCAGAGGCCGTTGAGATCACGGCGTGGGCAACAGAAATGGCGGCGTGGTTCGCGCTCACCCAGGCGAACTATCGAGGCGTCATCGAGACGGTGCAACCGACACTGAAGGTGAGCCGAAATTTGCGTGTCGATGTGCAACTCGCGGCGCAACGGGCCAAAGCCTGGGCACGACTGGGAGATCGACGCGAGGTGGAGGCGGCGCTGGCGGACGGTCGAGCGATCTTGGAGCGCATGGACCATCCTGCAAATTTGGACAATCACTTCGTCGTGGACGCGCACAAACTCGACTTCTACGCAATGGACTGCTGCCGGGTGGCCGGCGACGATCGGCTCGCCGAAGCGTACGCACACGAAGTGATCAAGAACGCAACCCGCCCCGACGGCACCGTGCGCAACCCCATGCGCGTCTCCGAGGCACGCCTCACCCTGGCTGCGGTGGCCGTTCGCGGGGACGATCTGGAACTGGCAGTGGCCGAGGGCATGCGAGCGCTCGCGGGTCGGCGCCGCTCACTGCCCTCGTTGCTGTGGACGGCTGGCGAAGTCGCACGCGAGTTCGTTGCGCACTACCCCGGTGACCCGCGCACGGAAACCTATCTCGACCAACTGCGCTCGTTGTCGATCGAGTGAGTGGGCTCGATGCACCGCGGCGCACGAGCGACCGCCGCGCAGGCGGCGCTACTGGGCAAACCCGGTCCGCGAACCCTATGCGCCAGATGTGCCGATCACAGCGAACTGGCGTCGGGTAGAAGCGGCGGACACAATGCACCGGGCGCAGTACGCAACTCGAAGTGCCAATACTCGTTGGCGAATATCCGGCACAGCCCCCAGCGACTGCCATTCGCCTCCAGCCACTGCGCGCCCTGTAGCGGACCGACATCGATCGCTCCCCCAGCCACATGCGCCGACTTCTCCGGGGGAAGCACCCAGCGGTGCACATCGGCCCCGTAGGTTGCGACACCGTCGTCCCACAATGCCTGTTGTTGAGCCGGCGTCCGATATCCCGACGTGATCTGCAACGCCACCCCCTGCGCCTGCGCCGCACTCTCGGCCATCGTGAACGCGCGTGCCAATCCCGGCTCGAGTCCACTGGTATCGGCTGCGGAACGCATAGTCCCCTGGTGGTCACTCACTGCGCCGACTCGGGCCTCGCCCTCCCCAGCGAACACTCCGGCTGCCACCAAGGCCGACACTACCGCTCCAAGTACCCTCACCCGTGTCCGCACGAAGTGATGGTATCGCCAGCGGCTCGATGTCGGATATGTGCCCATTCGCACACTATGGACCGTCGCTCCACTCCCCGCGGTGGATACTTGTAGGCGTCACTGTGACGACAAGACTGGCGAATTCACTCATTCCTCACCTGGCGGAACCACAGACCACTGCGGTCTCCACCTTCCTGTGGACAACAGACGCCGAAATCCCCAGAAACCATTACTACTTCACAGGCGAGCAACCTGATATGTCCGATATGTACTCAATTATCCCCAGCGCGCAGGGATTTGATTCACATGGAAGACATATTGTCCACATTGCATTCCAGTGCTGTGGAACACATTCGGTCATCCACTACGATTACGACCGAAATGCCCGAATCAACCGCCAGCCAGAGTGTTCCAGGGTCGGGTGTGCGCCGGTTCCGAGGTGCTGTACCGATGGGGTTTTCACACTGTGTCCCCAGGGCGAGATACCAGGACTGCCAGCGACTCCGGCACAGGTCATCGGGGCGGTACGCCGAACCCCGTGCTCACCAAGCACTCTGAATGCAGCGACCGAAGCGTTGTACGAACCCACACCCTGGCACTAGCGGACGATACAGCGCGAACGGCCAACGCTGTGTACGGAAGGTGCCGCTTTCCACATTTCGGTCCCCAACATGTGCAGAGCCGCCATATCGGACGCTACGCGAAGCCGCCGCGGTGTCGAACCGTCCAGCACACGCAACCCGACACGACGGTCTGCGGCACTGCACCGATACCCGCCAGGGCCTATCTGGTGCTCTCGCTCTGCCGGTGTCCGCACCTGTTCATGTGCAAATACCCGGATCCGGCGCTGCCGTGGACACACCGCAACTGACCCGTCGATATCGCTCGCTCGCCGCCCGCACCATGATGCGGGCGGCACGAGGGTTCAGACTCGTTCCTTGGAGCGGGTGCGCACCCGTAGCGCAATCGGCTTCTGCGTCTCGGCGAAAAAGTCGTTGCCCTTGTCGTCCACCACGATGAACGCGGGAAAATCCTCCACCTCGATCTTCCACACGGCCTCCATGCCCAGCTCGGGGTACTCCAACACCTCGACCGACTTGATGCAGTCGAGCGCCAGCCGTGCGGCAGGACCTCCGATGGAGCCGAGGTAGAAGCCGCCGTGTTCTTTACAGGCTTTGGTCACCTGTGCCGACCGATTGCCCTTGGCCAGCATCACGAACGACCCGCCCGCGGCCTGGAATCGACCTACGTAGGAGTCCATCCTGCCCGCGGTAGTCGGTCCGAAGGAGCCGGAGGCATACCCTTCCGGTGTCTTGGCCGGTCCGGCATAGTACACGGCCATGTCTCGCAGATAGTCGGGCATCGACTCCCCCGCGTCGAGGCGCTCTTCGATCTTGGCATGCGCAATGTCGCGGGCGACCACCAGCGGACCGGTCAACGAAAGGCGGGTCTTCACCGGGTATTTCGACAATTCGGCACGAATCTCGTCCATCGGCCGATTCAAGTCGATACGCACGACGTCGCCACCGAGGATGTCATCGGTCTGTTCCGGCAGGTACTGCGCAGGCTCGCGTTCGAGCTGCTCGAGGAATACGCCTTCGGCGGTGATCTTGGCCAATGCCTGCCGATCCGCCGAGCACGACACTGCGATGGCCACCGGACAGCTGGCACCGTGGCGCGGAAGGCGCACGACGCGGACGTCGTGACAGAAATATTTGCCACCGAATTGTGCACCGATACCGAAGGACTGAGTCAGCTTGAATACTTCTTCCTCCAGCTCCAGGTCGCGGAACCCGTGTGCCGACATCGACCCCGTCGTGGGCAAGGAGTCCAAGTAATGCGCGGAGGCGTATTTCGCCGTTTTCAGCGCGAACTCGGCACTGGTTCCACCAATGACCACCGCGAGATGATACGGCGGGCAGGCCGCGGTGCCCAAGGAACGGATCTTCTCGTCCAGGAATTCAAGCATCCGCGTGGGATTCAGAATGGCCTTCGTCTCTTGATACAGAAACGACTTGTTCGCCGAACCACCCCCCTTGGCCATGAACAAGAATTTGTACGACGGGTGCGCTGAATCTCCTGGGGTGGAGTAGAGCTCGATCTGTGCCGGCAGATTCGAGCCGGTGTTCTTCTCGTCCCACATGGTGATCGGCGCCAACTGTGAGTAGCGCAGATTCAGCCTGGTATAGGCGTCGAACACTCCTCGGCCGATCCATTGCGCGTCGTCGACGCCGGTGAGCACGCCTTCGGACTTCTTCCCCATGACGATCGCGGTGCCGGTGTCCTGGCACATCGGCAGTACACCGCCGGCGGAGATATTGACGTTCTTGAGCAGATCCAGCGCTACGAAGCGGTCGTTGCCGCTGGATTCCGGATCGTCGATGATCTTTCGCAGCTGACCCAGGTGCGCCGGGCGCAAATAGTGACTGATGTCGTGCATCGCCGTTTCGGTGAGCAGCCGCAGCGCTTCGGGTTCGACCTGCAGGAAAGTGCGCCCGTTGTGCTCGAAACTCGTGACGCCCTCGGTGGTGAGCAACCGGTAGGGGGTGTAGTCCGCGCCGATCGGCAGCAGATCTGAATAACGGAAGTCCGGCGCGGTCACCAGTCGCACTCCTTTGGCTGGGCCCGAACACGGCGAACGGCCGGGCTGGTCATCGGCACAGCGAGCCTAGCCACCGGTCGACACCCCCAGATGGTTAGGCAACCCTATCCCGGGTGCACTACACGAAGGCTTGCACGTTCAACCCGGTGATGCTACCTCTCATCTCAGAGAAAGCACGCGAGCATCCGATCGCCTGGGCCGCGCGCAGACTGGTTGCGCAGCGGCCCGTGCGACGCGGAACGATCCTTGTGATCCGTCAGAGTTTGGAGCGCTATCGTGACCGATCCCCATCGGCTCGATGACGTCGAGATGCGCACCTGGTTGGGTTTCGTGCGCACCCGCGACCTCATTGCCGCGGCAGTCGGGCGGGATTCCACCAAGGAATCCAACCTCACCTACGTCGAATACTCGGTCCTCGCCTATCTGGCGGAGGACCCGGACCAGCGACTCCCGTTCGCCTCGTTGGCGGACAAGCTCGAGTGGTCGCAGAGCCGACTGTCGCATCAGATCACCCGGATGGAGAAGCGCGGCCTGGTTACCCGAGAGGCCATCCCCCACGATGCCCGCCGCACCGCAGCACGGCTCACGCCACGTGGGGCCGATGTGCTGACCGGGGCTGCGCCCGCGCACGTCCAGAGCGTGCGCCGACACATGACCGATATTCTCGATCGTGGGCAGCTCGCCGCCCTGGCCGACATCTACGACACACTGCTGGCCCACCATCGGAATTCGACGGCGGGACCCTGAACATTCCACGGCCGGGGCCTGAACATTCCACGGCCGGGGCCTGAACATTCCGCGTCCGGGCGCTGACCTCAGCCCGGCGTGGACACCGTCCGGTCTGGATGATCGGCAGGCGCAGCCGCCGCGGGCATCCCGAGCGCCCGTTCGAACTCGGGATGCACCACCACATCCGACCGGTCCACGTCGATGACGCGGGTCCTGCGTAGTCCCAGCAATGCCGAATCGATGCCACCGCGGAGGATGTCCAGCACGTTTTCGACACCGGCCTGCCCGTTCGCCGCCAGACCCCACAGGTAGGCTCGTCCGATCATCACCGCCCGCGCACCCAGCGCCATCGCTTTGACCACGTCGCTGCCACGCCGGATTCCCCCGTCGAGCACTACTTCGATCTGGGTGCCCACTGCATCGGCGATCGGCGGCAGTGCACGGACCGCTGCCGGAGTGCCGTCCAGATTGTTCCCGCCGTGATTGGACACCGAAATCGCGGCCACGCCGGCATCGACCGCCCGTAGGGCGTCATCGACCCGGACGACGCCTTTGAGCATCACCGGACCGTCCCACTGCTGGCAAATCCAATACACATCCGACCAATCCGGTGGGGGCGTACCCATCCACTCGCCATAGGCACCGAAGAATCCCGGCGCAGGTCCGCTGCCCACGGCCATGTTCGGCGCGGTCAGATCCGGAAGATGGCCGGACCGTAGATAGGTCGCCAGCCACCGCGGCCGGGCCACGACCTGCGGCGCGAACGCCAGCATGGTCCGTGGATCGAGCTTCTCGGGGATAACCGGGCTCCCCCAATCCCGCCCATGGGAGAACGACCAGTCCAACGTCAGGATCAGGCCTACCGCACCAGCAGCCTTCGCCCGGCGCATTCGCTGCAGGATCTCGTCCTTGCTGCCACACCAGTAGAGCTGGAAGAACGTCGCAGGGTTGGCCGCGACCACCTGCTCGATCGGCTTGCTGGCAAACGAACTCAATCCCATGGCGATGCCGCGCGCGGCTGCCGCACGAGCGACGGCCACCTCACCGTCTGGGTGTACCGCCTGGACGCCCGTGGGCGAAATCAGGACTGGCATCGCCAGATGTTGCCCGAGCACGGTCGTCGACTGGTCCCGGTCCCCGATCGGTCCGGCGACGTGCGGTGCGAAGCCCAGTTCGGTGAACGCTCGCTGATTGTCTTCGATGGTCTGGCCACGCTCGGAACCTGCGACCAACGCACCGTACACCGATTTCGGCAGCCGCTTCTTCGCCCGCCGCTGCGCTTCGGCGACGGTCTCGAACCATGGATTCATTCTCCGGTCCTTTCCGGAAGGGGCTCGGGCCACCAGCGCCGGGTTCGGTCCAGCAGGGTAGCGCCCAAGTCCTCCAGTAACGCCGCCCCTTCGGCGGCCGTTGCCTCACTGGGGTCGCCCAGCACACCATTGGCACTCACCGCGCGTACTCCTGCAGTACGCAACTGCGGGAGCAACTCGACCAACGGTCGGGTATTCCCGATTGCCGCCAGCTCGCCACGCACGCGCTCGGGTGTGAGCGCCAACTGAAGCCCTGTCTCCGAACGCCCAGCGTGGGGGTCACCGTCGAAGCGGGGTAGGTAGACGCGCACATCGCGTGATTCCGAGCGCAGCACGTCGCGGGCGCGGCACAGCGGTTCGACATTGCCGCCGTGCCAGTTCACCAGCAGAATCCGATCGACAGTGTCGGTGGCCGACCGACACAACTCGACCACCAACAGCTCCAACGCCGCCTGCCCGATCGACAGCGTGCCAGGAAAGCCGGCGTGCTCACCGCTGGCCCCATAGGCAATCGGCGGTCCGACAAGAACATCGGATCGTGCCGCGGCCAGTCGGGCGCACAGAGCGACAGCGATATCGGTGTCGGTGGACAACGGCAAATGGGGACCGTGCTGCTCGGTCGCACCCACCGCGATGGCGAGGATCGCCCCCGCGGCGGCCCGGTGGCCAGCTTCGGGCCAGGTGAGATCCGCCAACATGCCGTGAGATTATCGTCAGTCACTGTCATAATCAAGGGTCATGGTGGTCGAGCAGAATCGGACGATGCAGGAGAGTCGGAGCGGGCGCGGCCGTCCACGCGGAACCACCAAGCGCGACCTGGAACTGATCGCGATGCGACTGTTCACCGAACAGGGGTTCGACGAGACGACGGTCGAGCAGATCGCCGCCGTCGCCGGCATCAGCGGACGCACCTTCTTTCGCTACTTTCCGACCAAGGCAGAGGTGCTGTGGTACCAGTTCGACGACGAGGTCTCGGCATTGCGCTCCTCCTTCGCCACGGTGGCGCACGACGTTCCGACGATGACGGCTGTGCGACGAGTCGTGGTGAACGCCAATCGATATCGCGCCGAAGACGTCCCGGAGCTGCGCACACGGATGCACCTGGTGACCACCGTTCCGGCGCTGGCCGCGACCGCCGGCGCCCACTACGACGCCTGGGAACGTGCAGTGAGCGCATTCGCCGCCGAGCGACTGGGCGCACCGGAGGACGGGCTCATCCCCCTCGCCATCGGGCGTACGACCCTCGCGGCGGCTCGAGCCGCTTTCGATGCGTGGCTGGCGCGTGCCGACGCAGACCTCACGACGTATCTGGACGAGGCACTCGCTGCACTCGAACGCGGATTCGCTACGGTGTCGTGAGCAATAGTGCGCCCTCCGAACCTCCGGCAGGTTTAGTCGGCGATTCACCCGGGGTATGACTAGGCTCGAAATCGGCTTGCCGCCGACCACATGAACAACCCGACACGATCCTCGAAGGGGGCAGGAGTTCCATGTCCGAGGTATCCATGAGCCTCTCGGCGGATTCCTTGACTGCAGGATCGGTCGACAAGCTGCTCCCGGAGCTGGTCGAGCACCTGCGCCAGAATCGCACCGCACTACGCGAGGAATGGGCACGACGTATTACCGATGCTCGACTGCTGACCGCGATGACTCCCGAGGAGATCTTCTCCGAGGCCACATCGGTATACGACAACTACGTCGAAGTCCTGGAAACCGGGAGTGTCGAGGCGCTGCAGGCCTACGCTCGCGATCTGTCCGAGCGCATCATTCCCCGTGGCGTCGAGACCGACGAGGTACTCGGCATCGTCCAGTTGCTGCGTGACGTCCTGGCTCGGTCGCTGTTCGAGAAGTATCATGCCGATTTCGAGCTGCTCAATGCGGTGCTCAATGCATATGAGCCCGCCGCCAACCGCATCTTGAACACCGTGGGCGTATCTTTCGTTCAAGAGCGCGAGCGGGTTATCCGCCAGCAGCAGGAAGCCATTCGCGAACTGTCCACACCAGTGCTGCAGGTACGGGATCAGCTATTGATCCTGCCCATCATCGGGGTGCTGGACAGTCAGCGTGCCCGCCAGCTGACCGAACAGCTGCTGCTCGCCATCCGCGCCAACCGCGCGAAGGTCGTCGTCATCGACATCACCGGTGTGCCCGCGATCGACTCCACGGCAGCCAACCATCTGGTGCAGACCGTCGATGCGTCCGGCCTGATGGGCGCCAATGTGATCATCACCGGCCTATCCTCGGAGATCGCATTGGCTCTGGTCACGATCGGTTTGGATCTGTCGAAAATGAATGCAGTCGGCGACCTTCAAGGCGGCCTCGAAGAGGCCGAACGCCTCCTGGGCTATGAAGTGACCCGGGTCATCGAACGGGTCACCCGACACGACGGCCGCTGACCAGGCGAGCACATGCCGGTTCCGATTCTCAAGCAGGGAACGTATCTCATCGCGTCGGTACAGTCCGCGCTGACCGACGCCGATGCCGAACGCTTGCAAGACGATCTGATGGAACAGGTCAGTCGACATCGAGCGCACGGCATCATCGTCGATGTCACTGCCGTCGATGTAATGGATTCGTTCGCGGCGAGATCGTTACGTACCATCGCGCACATGACGCAGTTGCGGGGCGCCGAAACTGTGATCGTCGGACTGCAACCCGAAGTCGCGTTCGCTATGGTGCAACTCGGACTCACCTTCGAGGACATGCATACGGCACTCGATCTAGAAGAGGGACTGGCCTGGTTGGGCAGAAATACCCCCGGCACGTCGCCTGCGAGACGGTCGTGACAGTGGCCGCTGAGAACGTGGTGATCGCGGTCAGGGTGTCCGGTGACATCGTGACCGCACGTCAAGCCGGACGCGAACTGGCAGCCAAGCTCGGATTCACTCTGACCGATCGGACGATGATCGCCACGGCGATCTCCGAAATCGCACGCAACATCACCAGTTATGCCGGAAGCGGCGAAATTCGTTTGTCGATCGACGACCGTGAAGGTCGCCAGGCACTGATCGTCCAGGCCGAGGATCAGGGGCCGGGAATCCACGATATCCCCCGTGCGCTCGAGGACGGCTACTCCACCGGGCGCGGTCTCGGGCTCGGCCTCCCCGGCGCTCGACGGTTGATGGACCGGCTCACCGTCGATTCGTCGCCAGGGCAAGGCACGCTGGTGGAGATGTGGAAATGGGTACCCGGCGGTGCATGAACACGGGTTCGTCGGCCGAATCGAGTGGGCGATTGCCGGCCGTGCGCAGCCGGGGCAACCGGTCTCCGGTGACCGCGGGATCGTCCTCGACACCGGTGGCGGCGCGGCTCTTTTCGCCGTTGTGGACGGCCTCGGCCATGGCACAGCCGCCGCCCATGCAGCCGAGCAGGCGACCCGGGTGCTCACGCAGCACCGCACCCAACCGCTGGATGCGCTGATGGTGCTTTGCCATCGTGCCCTGGCTCATACGCGCGGGGCGGCGATCTCGCTCGCCCGGTTCGATCGGGTCGACACCGTGTGCTGGCTCGGTGTCGGTAACGTCGAGTCCCAGGTGCTCGGCGCGGGTCCTGTCGGCGCGGCTGTGCGCGCGACCATGTTGCTGGGAGCGGGGGTGGTCGGCGACCGGCTGCCGGCGACTCTACGACCACAGTCCATTCCGGTCCGACCCGGCGATCTGCTGCTGATGGCCACCGACGGGATCGTCGCCCGTTCGACCGGCGAAGTCGACCTGGCCGACTCTGCCTCCGGTATCACCACAGGGATTCTGGCGCTGCGCGCGAGGACCTCCGACGATGCGCTCGTGCTGGCCGCCAGACATCGTGGCGTCACCGAGGCCGCGCCATGAGCGCGGTCCTGGCAGAATTTCTGACCGCGTACGCGAACGCGCTTCGGCGGCATCTGAACTGGCCCACTCAGGCCGATCTCACCGAGGCCTACGAACTCGGCAGACGCGCGCTGGTAGAAGGTATCAGTCTGCTCGATCTCACCGAGAACCACTTCCGCGTGCTCCACGATGTGCAACAGCGACAGCACGGCGAATCCACCCGTGGTGAATCCGACAGCCGGCTGCCGGAAACCGCCTTGGAATTCCTGTTGCAGACACTCGTACCGCTGGACATCGCTACCCGCGGTTACCTCGACGGCACCCGACGCTACGAGCAGCAGCGTTCGCGCGCCGACGACCTCGCTGGACGAGATGCATTTCGTACCGCTCTCGTCGAATCGCTGCAAGACGGATTCTTCGTCGCCGACGCGCACGGAACCATCGTCGAGGTCAACACTGCCTTCGGCGGGCTCACGGGTTACGGCGCCGAAGGCCTGCCCTATACACTCCCGCATCCGTGGTCGAGCCCAGCAGGTCCGCGATACCCGGACCTCGGCACCGAGGCCCAGCACTTCGTCATCCCGGTCCGGCATCGCGACGGGCGCACTGTATGGCTTGCGGTGAGTACGAGTGCGCTGATCAAGCCGGAGGGCAATGAACAAATGTTCGTCGGCACCATCCGCGATGTCACCGCCGAGCACGACGCCCAGGCTCGCGACCAGGCGGCCTCCCGACTGGCCACCGCCCTCGGCGCGGCGACCAGCGTCGTCGAGGTGCTCGAGGTCGGGCTCGATGAGCTGCGCCGGACCGTGGGCGCGGAGACCGCTGTGGTCGCGGTATGGCCCCACCGCAATGCCGCACCCGAGGTACACGTATCCGGCACACAGGTCTCCGGCTCGGGCGCCAGATCGGGCGATGGCGAGGCCACACCCCATGGCGCCGGCGTCGACGACCGGTCACGCGCTCTGCTGGACCAGGGTCGGCGACGGCCGGCCCGCAGTCTGCTGGCCGTCCCCGCCGACTCCGACAGCGCAGCAGGCATCGTCGCGCCGCTCGGTGAGACCGGAGACGCGGCGATGTGGTTGCGCTTCGCGGCCCCACGGGTGATCGGCGCCGCGGACTGGACCCTGTTCTCCTTGTTGATCGGTCATCTCAGCCTCGCAGTTCAGCGGGCGCGCAACTTCGACCAGGCACGCGCCACCTCGCTGACCCTCCAGCGAGCAATGCTCGGCCCGATCGAGCTGCCACCGCGCTTCTCCGTGCACTACGAACCCGCTCTGCCGCCGCTGGAGATCGGTGGCGACTGGTATGACGTAGCACCGCTACGCGATGGCACCATCGGAGTCGTGGTCGGCGATTGCGTCGGTCGGGGCCTTTCTGCGGCGGTGGTGATGGGGCAATTGCGGACCGCCGCTCGCGCGTTGCTCCTGCGCGGCGCGGGACCGGCGCAGTTGCTGGCCGAACTCGACACCGTGGCCTCACGAATCCCTGGCGCCATGTGCACCACTGCCTGTGCCGCAATCCTCGACCCAGCGCGCAGACTCGTTCGCTACAGCAGTGCCGGGCACATGCCGCCGATCCTGGCCGACGTCGACAGCACAGGGCGGCTGCTCGAGGGGGGTCGATCGGTTCCATTGGCGACCTTCGACCCGCCGCGCCGCCCCGAGGCCACCACCGCGTTGGCCCCCGGCGCCACACTGGTGCTGTTCACCGACGGTTTGGTCGAACAACGCGGGGTGGACATCGACGATGGATTCGCCAAGATCGCCACGGTACTCGCCGATACTTCGGGGCGCCTACCTCGCGAAGTGGCCGACGCCGTGCTGTCCCGACTGCGACCGGCGACTGGATACGATGACGATGTGGCCATGGTGGTCTACCGCCAGCCGCCTGCAGCGTTGCGGCTGGAGGCGCCCGCTCGCGCCGAAGAACTCGCAGTCCTTCGGCGCGCCCTGCGGCGTTGGTTGTCCGCGGCAGCGGTACCGCACGACCTGGCGGCCGATCTGGTCGCCGCCGCCAACGAAGCCTGCAGCAACAGCATCGAGCACGCATACCGCGGCGCCGCCGGTCGGGTCGGGCTATCGGCCACATGCGAAAGCGACGCCGTGGTGATCACGGTCACCGACGGCGGGAAGTGGAAGCCACGCGCCTCCGACCCCGGCTACCGCGGTCGTGGTATCGAAATGATGCGCGCGCTGACCGAGGAACTCGATATCGCCCACGAAGGGCCGGGTACCACGGTGCGCATGTCGGTGACGCTGCCAGCGATCACCTTCCCCGTGGCGAATCCGTTGCGCGGCACGAACCGACGGCCTACCGGATGATGGTATGCACCGGGCTCATCGCCCAGGACGATCGATCGACCTCGGATCAACGCGTCGCTATCAGATGCCTCGGTTGCTTCATCATCCCGCCGAGTTCGTCGGGTATCTCCGGAATGGTACGTCCGTAGGTCAGGGTGAGTGCCTCGAGCGAGAACGGGTGGACCACCCAGCCTTTGTCCGCCAACCACGACGCGGGATCGGCGCGCTCATCGTCATAGCAGAGCTCGGCCGGGTCGACGCCACCGAAGGGACTTTGGCCGGTCATCTGTTTCTCGTAGTCCGCAATACTGTTGAAATCGCCGCTTGCCATGAAGACCTCCAGACCGAGCTGGCTGCCGGGTGCGGACAGTTCATCGATCCGGGCGAACAGCAAGTCTTGCGCAGTGCCGGGAAGATAGCGCAACAGCCCTTCCGCCGACCACGCTGCCGGTTTCTCGGGGTCGAAACCTGCCGAGCGAAGGGCGGCGGGCCAGTCTTCTCGCAGATCGACCGTCACCGGTCGCCGGTCGCACGTGGGTTGGGCGTGATGCTCGGTGAGCACCACCTGTTTGAATTCCAAGACCTTCGACTGGTCGATTTCGAACACCGCGGTGTCCGCAGGCCAGTCGAGGCGATACGCTCGCGCGTCCAACCCCGCGGCAACGATCACCGCCTGCCGGATT
>NZ_AXVD01000016.1 GCF_000482385.1 Nocardia sp. CNY236 | reverse complement strand
CCTTCGAAGACTTTGGTCGGTCTTTTGAAGGATCACGCGGTGACCGTCCTCTATCCGGCTACGACACGCTCAGACTTCGCTGGCGTCTGGTCGTACACCACTTTGCTGGACGCAACCCGGCGCCGCGCCATCGGCTTGTGCCCGACACCGCGCTCTACTCGCAGACTGAGCAGCCTGAGGCCCGCAAGCTGAAGTTGTTCGGAGATAACATCTTTCGCGTCGAACGGCCTATCATGATGATCATGATAGGTGGAAGTTCGCGTGAGAATGCCGGTTCGCAAGATCGCATGAGTCCACCGAACAACACCAAGGAGGATTGGCGCTGGATCCGATCGCGTGCAGTTGATGCGGTCAATGGCCTCATCGAATACGAGGAACCAACGCTCAACCTGGAGGATTTCGCGAACAAGCCGCTTCAGCTACCGTCTTCCGAGCTACTGAAGGTCGATCGGCCTCATCCGCTACCACCGTTCCAATGGTCCGGCCAGACCTTCTTCCTCGAGGAAGTGAAGGCAGCGCGCACCGGCACGCCGCGTCGGTGTCGCGTACACCTGAGGTTCACACCTACACAGCGGCAAGTCGTAGTCAAGGTCACGCAGAAGGCTCGCCAGGCCCTGCGAGGAGCGACGCGCGTGCGCGTCAAGTACTGCGACACCAGCCTGCTGGATCACCTGCGTGGACGGCTGTGCGAGATGAGACGCGGCCCCCGGCTTCCCGACCTGTGGTCAGCGCAGACGCTTTCACCCGCCCCCGATGTCGATGGCCTGAACACGGATCAAGCACAAGCGTTTCACGCCATGACAACCGAAGGCGGATGGCTCATCTGGGGACCTCGTAGTACGGGGAAAACCACCGTCATCGTCAAGGCGATCGAGGCGTCCATGGCTGCCGGTAGATCTGTGCTCATTGCCGCGCACACCCACAGCGCCGTAGACAAAGTCGTGAAGCAAATGGCCGACGTCGTCTCGGGTCCGGGCCAGATCGTACGGGTGGGCAGACCAGAAAAGATCGACCAGACTGTGCGCGAGCATGATTGGCTGCTACTCGACAAGGCTGCCGCTGTGCTCACCGACCGGGCAGCAGCCTTACAGGAGATCCTCGAGGAACAGGCGGCCAATAGCTCGGACCCCGCTCGCGGCGAGCTCGACTCGATCGTCGACCGCCTCAGAGACTGGGATATTCCATTGATCGAACAGGCCTACAAGGCACAGGGCGACGCGGATGAAGCCGTGAGGCTCGCCGCAGATTGGGAACCAACGGTCGAGAACATCGCCCGGCTACACCGGGAGATCGGCCAGTTGTCAGAGCAGTCCGACGCGGAGAAGACAGTCGCCAATACGCTGCCCAAACGGCAGCTTGACGTCGCCTCGGCAGCGAAGCAATACCATGAGCTCACCCAGCGCATCGCTACCATCGAATCAACTCTCGCCGAGCAGGACAATAACGGAGACGAAGAGATGGCCGCGATCGATGAGAACAGGGCCGAACTCGAGAGACTAAGAGGCAGTCTCGACTCAGTCAATGCCCATGCCGCGGAGAACAAACGACGTTTCGCCCTGGCTCGAAATGCATTTCGGCGACGCCAGGAGTGCAGGGAAACGATCGCTGAACTTCGACAAACTCTCCAAGAAGACGAACTATGGCTCGAGAAATTTCCCGAAAATATGGAGCTGTACAGGACCGCCGCCGAGGCTGTTCCGAACTACGAGGACGTCATCCGCAGCGCGAAGGCCGTCGGTGCGCTCGATCTGATCGATGAGATGAAGCGCCTCGAGAAGCGGGTCCACGAACTCGATGCCGAGTTAAAACAACTCCGCAACGAGCAGGGGCAGATCGAAGACGAGTGCATCGAAGCCAGGAAACACCTACTCAAATCTGCTCCCGTCATCGCCTCCACGTTGGCTACGCTGACGACCTCCAATGATCTGGCAAACCGGCGCTTCGACACCGTCATCGTCAATGACGCTGCGTCGACCTACGTCAGCCAGCTGGTTTACGCGGGTTCGAAGGCCGATCGCGGTTTCGCATTCGTTGGAGACTTCATGCAGAACTCCCCGATCACCGATATCGGCGATGGGGTCACCGAGGAAGAACAACAGCTGCGCCGCTGGCAACGTGACGATGTCTTCGCGCTGCTGGGAATCCGCGATCGCGCCAAGGCAGAAGCACATTCTCGCTGCGTTGTTCTTCGAACCCAGTACGGCTATCCGAAAATCATCGCCGACATCGTCAACGAATTCTGCTACGCCGGCCTACTCGAAACCTTGTGGAGCGGAAAAATCGACAGCCCGGTCATTACCTTCGTTGACACCTCGAAACACCCTGAACAGGGCCTTCACCGCGACGGCACATCCTGGTGGCATCCACTGGGGCTGAAGATAATGGACGGCCTGTGCCAAAACCGCGACCGGACCCAATCGATGGGGCTCGTTTGCCCCTACTCGGCGCACGCCGACCGGGCGAGCTCGCTATCGAAACTCAAGGGCTTCGATGTGCCCTGCGGCACATCGCACCGCCTTCAAGGCCGCCAGTTCGACACCGTGATCTTCGATCTGATGCAGGACAATGGACGGGAGCACTGGGCTGCCCAAGCCGCTCTGAACGGCGAGCGACGCCAAGTAGCCGCCGCCAAGCTACTCAACGCCGCGCTAACCCTCACGCGGGGTCGCCTATTCATCATCGGAGACTGGGAATTCTTGGGCCGGAGACAAACTCCCGGAATGCGCGCGATCAGAAACGCGCGCTATCGCCGAGAGTTTGAGGTTGTTGCAGCCGAAACGCTGATCGGTTGATCCAGCTCGCAACTCGCTCCATTGCACTAGCCTCGATCTTTCGCCGGGCCCGCATCCTGGCGTGATCGGGTTCGGATTGGGTTTTCGCTGCTGATCAGCGGGGTGTGGGCAACCGAGGGTAGCCCGGTCAGCGGGTTGGCTGCCGGGTTCCACGGGCCCGGGATGGTTGTCCTTTCGTCTGGTAGGGGTGGTTGTTGCTGGTCAGCCGGGTTGCAGGCGGTTGATCGCGGTGGTGAGCAGGCCTGCGTGTGGGGCGTGGTGCGGCAGGCGTAGCCAGGTGCGGCGGGCGTGGCGGATGATCCGGGCAGGGAGTGAGAATAGTTGCAGGCGTAGCGTTTTCGGTGACCATCTGCGGGCGTCGTGGTCATGTAGGGCGATGGTTTGCAGCCATGCGGTCAGGTCCAGGGCCAGTGCCACGAGGGCGAGCCAGATCCGGTTGGCGTCGTAGGCTTTGAAAGGCAGGTTACCGGCGCCTGTGTCCTTCGCCGATCGGATTCGGTCCTCGCAGCGGGCGCGGCGGCGGTGCCGTAGCTGCAGATCCGGCAGTTGGCCGCGGCGGGTGTTGGTGACGAACGCGGTCAACCGCAGGCCGTCGACGTCGGTGAACCGTAGCTGCGCTCCGGGGTGCGGGCGCTCTTTCCGCACGATGAGCCGCATCCCGTCCGGCCAGCCCGACAACTCGGCCAGATCGGTGATCTCGGCGACCCACGCGCCCTCGCGCACCTGGCCCTCGGCGTCGTAGGCGGGGGTCCACACCTTCTTCGGGACCAGGTTCACGGCATCGACGAGCGCGTCGGTGAGGGTGAAACCCAGCGAGTACCCCACCCTCCGGTTCGTGCAATAGGTGAGGAATTCGTGGGTGCCGCCGCCGGCGTCGGTGCGTACCAGCACCTTTCGGCCGACCCGGTACCCAGGCCGGAACGGCAACTGCTCGAGCGCGGCGGCGAGGACTTCCTTGTGGTCGGCAGCGGTATTGGCTGCGGCGTTGCCGGGCCGCAACAGCATCGCCGCCGGCTCGCCGGTGCCGCCGGAGCCGTGGTCGATGAACGCCAGCAGCGGGTGGAACCCGAATCCCTTCTTCCAGGTCGGGGCCGCGTGTTCGTTGTCCGAATGCGCATCGACCAGACTCGCGTCCACGTCGATGATCAGCGGATTCTCCGCATCGATGCCGTGATCGGGAGCGTGCTCACCGGCAGCGGCCCACGCCGCCGACCGCGCTACCGCGCGAGCAGAAGCGATCACCGCCAATGCCTTCGGCGCGTCAGCGGCCAACGCCGCAATCGTCCGCGATACCGTCGGATCCGAGGCCACCGACCCGAACACCGCCGGCTCGCACCGCAGCAGGGCAAGATCGGCTGCACAGTCCCCGCCGAGCGCGATCGCCACCGACAGATCCAGCACGATCTTGCCAGGATCATGAGTGGCCAGAGCCTTACGCCACAGCGACAACCCCGCCGACAACTCCCGATCCAACCCCACCATGACCGCGGTCCGCAGCAACGCCACCGCCCCCGCCTGCGACACCACACCCGAACCATCCCCGCCAACTTTCAGCGACGGATACCACGACATAGACTTGTCGGATAGCCCCGGCGCATTACTGCGCCGAGGCCCCCTCAGAACCGGACGTGCCCGCTTTCCGGGCATCTCGGCTCAAGCAAGCTCTCGAGGCGTTCGAGGTTGCAGAAATCTCGTGCTGCTGTTGGTTTTTCGTCGCAGGCACGAGGCGTGAGCGAGGCGGGGTTGCACTCCATCCGGTGTTTCGGCTCCCTGGTAGGCGATGTGTCGTGCTTTGATCGCCGTTCTCGTGGTGCGCAGCCATTGCTCCCACTGCGTCGGGGACTGCGGTGGCCGATCGGCAAGTAACAACAACTGGCCGCAGAGCTGGCAGCAGCCTTTCTGCTGTCGTAGCAGCCGCAGTGTCGCCCGGTCCAGTGGGGCCGGGCTGGTTCTGCGGCGCCGATCGGCCCAGTAGTCGGTCAGGGCGGGGTCGTCCGGAGACGATGTGCCCTTGACCAGCCGGTGCCGGATGATCTTCGTCCAGCAGAACCTGACGAGGTAGGCGCCGGTTTCCCGGTCGCCGAACACCCATCGGTCCTGCCGGGCGGTGTTGAAACGGCCGAAGTACCGGTCGACGACCCAATGCTTCGACTTCGTCGAGTGCCTGGCCAGTGCCCACCGATAGGTGAGCTGCCAGAGGTGGTGATCCAGGGACACGAACACGTCTTTGGAGACCACCGTCCGGTAGTAGGCTGCCCAGCCGCGAACGATCGGGTTGAGCGTTCGCAGCACCGCCAGAGGCGGAGCGCCGCGCGAAGCGCGGACTTCCCGGCGCAGCCGTTCCCGGATCCGCTTCACGGCTGCTTTGCTCGGTTTGATCAGTAGCTTGCCGCAGCGGTAGCGGCGCACGTTGAATCCGAGGAAATCGAATCCGGTCTCCGCGCGGACAATTCGTGTCTTGTCCTCGTTGAAGACCAGCCCCCTCGGCGCGAGCCACACGGCGAGCCGCTGTTTGACCTGTTCAGCCGCTTCGCGGCTGTGACACAAGGCCACCAGGTCGTCAGCGTATCTGACCAGAACCGGGCTATCGGGCGTGGTTTCTCCGGCATGCCGGCCGGAGAGGTGATAACGCACGCCCGCAGCCGTTTCCATCCCATGCAGGGCAACGTTCAACAAGACGGGGCTGATCAGCCCGCCCTGCGGCGTTCCCTGCTCGGTCGGGGTGAACCGTCCGCGTTCGACCACCCCGGCCTTCAGCCACTGCGCGACCATGCCCCGAGCGGGGAAGGTGCCCAGTTCAGCGAGAAGGTGGTCGTGATCGATGCGGTCGAACGCCGCCGCCAGGTCCGCGTCCAGGATCCACACCCGTTTCGGGTCGCGCCCATTGAGTGTGTTGTAGATTACCCCGATCGCATCATGACAGCCCCGGCCGGGGCGGAAACCATACGATCTCGCCTCGAACCGGGCCTCCCACTCGGGTTCCAGCGCGTTCACCGCCCGCGCCTGATGGCAGCGGTCGACGATCACCGGAATACCCAGCGGGCGGCGCTTTCGCCCCGAGCCGTTCTTCGGGATGAACAACCGCCGGACCGGACGGGCCTGCCATATCCTGTCGCGCTGCTGGATGAAACGCACCAGTTCGGCTTTACCCGCAGCGGTGAGCACGACCTGCCCATCCACCCCGGCCGTCCTGCGTCCGGCATTGATCTCCGTCACCCGCCGCACGCTGATCAGCGTGTTCGACAGGCTCCGGAGCATCAGCTTCTGCAGGTTCCTGACCGCAGCCAGGTCCCCATTCCTCGACGCCGTGAAGATGCGCTGACGCAGCCGACCTACGTTCTTGCCCGCGCGGTCGAAATCGGCACTGTCCCAATCCCGACCCACGAACAGACCGCCCTCCGGTCCGTTCACCCCGACCTCCGTCGCAGCGTCCAACTTGCCCATCGGTGCTGCCGTTGCTGTCATCGTCTCTCTCCACAAGCTCACCCGGCTCGCGTCGGCGTCCTTTCGGACCCGGGCACCAGGCCCGGTATCCGGCGGGTTGGCCGGGACCGCAGCGGAGAGGCCGCCGCTCGTGGTCCCGATTTCCCCTGGCCTTTCGCCCCACCGGCCTTCGCTTCTCGAGCCGTCCTGTCCCGCCGGAGATTTCAGCCTTCCTCACAGTCGGCCCACCGCCACCCCATCGGGGTGGCGGACTCCGTCGGGGTTTCCACGTTCCGCGCATGCAAGATGCGGCCGGGGAGGGCGCCCTCTGTGTCCCGGGGACGGCGGTGTCCTCCCGGACGGCGTGAATCATCCATCCGGCGCCTGCCGCCTTTCAGCGGCTCGCCCTTCACCTGGCTCGAACATCCCACCGGCCCAGGCCCTTTTTCACGAGACGTCATCGAGGGTTCACTGTCGTTCACCCGTCCGGCCTTCCCCTCGCTTGTTGCCGCCGGGTGGAACGGCAGCACTTGGGCTTCTCCCCGGAGCTTCGCACCCCGCCGTTACCAGCGACGCACGTCCGGGTGGGGACAGATCCTCGGACACTGACCCGGGACTACCCTGTCATCGGCACCAACACCGACCCCTCTCATAAGAGCATCCACTCAACACACGCGACCTCGTGTCGCACCTTCACCGAAAAGGTGCTCCTACAACCTCGAAATCCAACCTTCAGCAAGTCGGATTATCGCAGGTAGGAGCACCTTTTCGTTAACTCTGGCATGCAGTACCGGAATTAGCATGAACGGGCGAGGCTAGTGCCTCGTCCAAGTGGGTTGCTTCGGTAACCGGGTGTCGGGTTGATCGTGGGCATGTGGTCGGTGATGCTGCCAGTGGAGATGGTGTCGGTGGCTCGGAGACCGGAAGTGTTTGTGTGGGCGGTGTCCCCGGAGGAGGGGCGCCGGTTGCAGAAGATCACCAAGACGAGCAGGCAGCCGATCAGGGTGCGACGAGCCGTCGTGGTGATGGCTTCGGCGCAGCGGCAGCCGGTGCCCGCGATCGCACGGTTGATGCAGGTCAGCGAGGCGTATGTACGGCAGGTGATCCACGAGTTCAACGAGCGGGGGTTCGACGCGCTGGACCCGAAATGGAGTGCGGGCAGGCCGAGGAAGGTCGATCGGGCGACGGGTGAACGCATCGCCTGCATCGCCCGGTGTTGTCCGCGTGACCTGGGCTGGCCGTTCTCTGTGTGGAGCCTGTCGAAACTGCGAGAAGTGTTGCTCATCAACGGAATCGCTGAGATCAGCCGCGAAACTCTGCGCAAGATCCTCAAAGCTGAAGGCGTGTCGTGGCAGACCACGAAGACCTGGAAAGCCGGTAGCGACCCCGAGTTCACCGCGAAGATGAACCGCGTCCTGGACCTCTACGACCATCCACCCACCGATGGACGGGTGGTATGCGTGGACGAGTTCGGGCCGCTGAACGTGCAACCCCGCGCTGGTCGTGGCTGGTTCCCGCGACGAACCCCGAAACGGCTGCGGGCGACCTACCGGCGCACCCAGGGCGTGCGGCACCTACTCGGCGCTCTGGATCTGGCGACCGGCAAACTCCACTACCGGATCCGAGATCGTCAACGGTGGCAGGAGTTCCTGTCGCTGCTGAAGTCGCTGCGGGCGCGCTGGCGGGGACAGAAGCTCTACGCCATCGTCCCCGCACAAACGCGCCGAGGTCCGCGTATGGGCCGCGGACAACAACGTGGAACTGGTCTTGCTACCCACCTATTCATCGTGGTTGAACTGGATCGAGTCCGAATTCGCGGCTCTACGGTACTTCGCCTTGAACGGGACCGATCACCGCAGCCACGACGAACAGGACGCCGCGATCGGCACCTACATCCGCTGGTACAACCAGCACGCCCGACCCAAACGCGACTTCGCCGTCAACTCCAAGATCCGCCACCCCGATTACCTACCGAAGGTCGCTTGACGAGGCACTAGCCGGGCCGGAGTCCGTCACGTCCTGCTGCACTCCGACGACATCGCGCATCGGTGAAGTGAGCGTCTCAGTGCACCCGATGCCCGCGCGAGGACTGGATATGGTCGGGGACCTCTTCGGGGCGATCACCGGTCGTGACAGTTCCGCTCGGCTCCACCATCAAGATCGACGCACCGTCCGGCGCCATCGGCTTGTGCTCGACACCTCGCTTCACCACATACACCGACCCTTTGGGAACGACGACGTGCCGCTCGGGCGAATCGGGCGAGTCCCGCTCGGCGACTATCATTTCACCGTCGATCACCAGGAAGAACTCGTCGGTGTCGTCGTGCGCGTGCCAGATGTATTCGCCGTCGATTTTGGCGATGCGCACGTCGTAGTCGTTGATCGTCGCAACGATCCGCGGGCTGAAACACTTCGGTGAACGTGGCCAGAACGCTATCCAGACTGACGGATTCAGTGGTCATACCCGGTAAGCCTACTGCTCGGCCATCACCAGAACTCCTCGTCCGCTTCGGGCATCGCGCGGTCGACATACCGTTGAATGCTGTCGACCAGCCCCTGTCGGGTCACTGGGATCGCCACGAGTCGTTCGGATGTGTGAATCAGGTATCGACCGTCGTCGACGAAGTCGATCACCCTCAGGGTATGCCCACCTTCCTTCCAGCCGTCCAGGGCTGGCCCGGCATCCACCCGGATTTCGACGTAGGTGTCATATGGGCGTTCGAAGAAACGAGTCACTTCCGCCTGGGGGGTACGGCCGCGTGAGGCGGTCCAGGCGCGTTCGTCCGGCTCGAGATCGGCACGGTGGAAGTCGATTCCGGTCACCGAACCGAGTGCAGTGTCGGGGAGGATCGTGGTGATTCGTTTCACGACGGCGCTGGATGCGTGCGGGAAGAGCACGATGTCGCCACCTGATTCGGCTTCCGGGCCGGGCTTTTGGGCGGCAACCACGCCCCGGTCGTCGCCGATCCCGGCGCTGACCCTCACCATTCGCTCGCGCCCATCCCGCCGGTAGCCGAGCATCTCGACTCGCACCTGCGGCTGCGCGAGCGCATGCAACGCCCAGTACAAGCCGTCGTCGCCACCGACCTTGTCGACCACCGATTGCGCCGCACCGCTGCGTTCGCGGTCGAACTCCATCTGGGTTTCCACCTCGGTCCGAAAGATCAGTGGAAACGGCATCCGGTCGCGGCCCATTGCCTCCCAAGCGACGTAGAACTCGAGCGGTGACAGCTTCCAGGTGTCACCGCTCGACATTGTCGTCGCCGATCGCCGGAGGGACAGCCGGGATGTCCGGCCCGAGCAGCTGCTCTTGCACGCCGCGCAGATAGTCGGGCGAGTTGTGTTCATTCCCTTCGTCGTCACCCTTGCCCCGCTGACCGGGCGGCATCATTCCGCCAGGCATCCCGGCCATGCCGGGCCGCCCGCCGCCAGCGCCGCTGGCATTCGCCGTCGGCCCACCAGCTGGCATCCCTCCTGGAACGCCGCGCCCAGGCCCGCCGGGCGACGACCCCGAGCCACCGGAATACCCCGATCTCCCGGACGACCCTGGGCCACCGTAGATCCCGGAACCACCAGGCGATCCCGAACTACCAGGCGAACCGGAACCACCGAATCCTGTGCCACCAGAGGGGCCGGTACCACCCGATGTTCCTTGGCCACCAGATAAATTCGGACCGACAGCCGCCCCTGGCGCCGAGTTGTTGCTGGCGGCTGTCGTAGCCGGAGTTTCGGATGGTATCGCGTTCGGATTCCGGCCGGCAGAGTTGTCGCCCAACTGGTCTTGCGACGGAAGTAGTCCTGACGTGCCTGTTTGCTCAGAGGCAGGGCCAGACGATGGATCGGGAGAAGTAGCTGCCGGGTCCGTCCCCGACTGGTCGGAGCCAGGCACTGGCGGGGGCGACGAGGAATCGGATGGCTGGGTAGGGTCGCGAAAAGTGACAGGCGGTTGCGTCTTCGGCGGTTCGGAGCCGGGCACTGGTGGGGGCGACGAGGAATCGAATGGCTGAATAGGGTCGGGAATTCGCGGGACATTCGTATCCGCTTGTAGCGCAACCGGCGCGTACACGGTCCGCATGACCTCATTGGCGTGGTCCTGGGCTGCTTGGGCACGGCCGTGGTCAGCCAGCACGTTGAAAGCAAAAGGTGCGAATCCACCCAACAAGGAAATATTAGATAGAGGCCAGGGCAACGAACCTCCACGGTCGCCGGTTTCTCGCGGCACCTGATGATGCACTTGATTGAATCCCGTATAGGCTTCCTCTATTTTGTTCGCGACGATATTGGCGGCCTGTTCCACGTTATGCACATCACTGACATACCGTTGTACGCTTTCCATTGCGCGACTCGCGGCAGCTCCTTGCCAGCCCTGTCCAATCGCATTGTTAATCTCGTGCTGGAAATCTATAGCTCCGTCCAGAGCACCCTTGGCCAGATCCCGCCAACCAAGCACACTATCCCAAATCTTCCCTAGATCGATGGATTCAATGAATTCAATGATCTTAGAATGAGGCATCGAGACAAACTGCTCGAGGACAGGCGGCACGACCTGAGGTAGATAGTTACCGTGGAAGTTCTCTGTTAAACGCACATTCTGTTCATGCAGCCGCTTGCGCGCCTCCTCTCCGGCTCTCTGTGCATCCATTTGCTCTGGATTCGGCCCATAGCTATCGCTCCCGTACTTCGTACCCAACAACGTGCCTATTGGGCCTGCACCGCCCGCGGCAATCGCACGACCTAGACCTTCCACGAAGTCATCGAAACCCACTGCGCCCCCGTTAGCTAGTTTTGATTAGCAGAATATGACATGCAGCAACTATCCAGTCTAGAGATCGAAAATTTGATCGCCCGCACTTTCGATTGCCTGCCGAGCACGACCATCTGCCGCTTTGTATGCCTCGCCAGCTTTCTGAAACATATCGATCATCTGCATAATAATCTCGATATGCTGAGCGAGTGAGTCATCGATTGAACCCGAACCTCGCCCACCAGTCACCAACTCATAGAACTTCCCACCCAACTCTCTCGCGGAGTCAAGTATCCCGAATGAGTCAATGTACACTAGGAACGACGCGGTCAACCTCACACTGTTGAGACTGCTGGCGTATCGGTTACAAATATCGATACAGCGTTCGGCTACCCCATCCTCGATGAGCAGACGACCCGCACTTGCCTCACTAGCCAAAAACTGAAATTCCCGCGTAATATTTGTTGCTTCAGACACCATTGACCTTACATGTATCTAGTCGGCTAGTTCATTGCGGGAATAACGAGTTCAATGATTCAGTCGAGCTGACCGCCACAGCGCACAACTCGTCAGCGCCCTTGTCTCTATCCCTGGCGAGATCATCTATCCTCAATTGAACAACACCGCGTGGTGTATCAAACACGACAATGCAATTATCAGGGGGTGAATTCTCAACACCCTGATAGAATGTCATAGCTTTCCGTCCTGAGATATCAACGTCCGTGAAATCGCGAAAAGTGTGGTTTGCCATAAATTCTGAAATAGGGTAGTCGGTAGCAAAAACCGCAAGTCCATGCCAACCGGCAATCCATGCGCAACCTTTCCACCCCGCGCGCGGAACCCGGAATGGGTTGTCATTCTTGGTGGCCGGATCCGCACCTAAGGCCACGATTGCGTCGTCTGGCAACGTGCATGGATCGTAGAGGCCGGCGTCGGTAGCACTTTGCCCAGCGTTCGCTTGCGGTGACATCTCGTCTCGGGCACTCGCCTGACCTGGCACCTGTTTTCCACATCCGGCCAACACCAGCACAGCACAGAGCCCGACTGTCGCCGCTAGCATTCGCACTACAACCCCCTGACCTCAGAGAAGACCTCGTCACAGCATAGCAACTCATGTATAGAGTTGACCCACGCCCGACGCCCTCAGCCCTGACTCCTAGAGGCCTATTCGTGTGTGCCCCGTGAACTCGGTGGCTGTTCGGCTGCGGGGCATTCCGTTCCATCCCGAACGTGTCGAGCGTCCGCTTTTCGGTTTGAACGAGTAGCGGCTCAACCGTATCTCATTGGGACGGCCGATTCTGCAGGAGAGCTCAAGGGAGCCAGTGCGGTTCGAGGCTATGACGGGACTGACGAAATGCAATTGGCCGAGGTGTCGGGCGAGTGCGTGCGGTGCTGCCGGCCACGTCGAGCCGCCGTGGACTCTGGGACTATTCTGGTCGATCATGCTGCTAGTGGTCGGGATGCGGCGCAACCTGACCCGGGCGTCAGCCAGCATGATGCACCGAAGGTAGCGGCTGCTGAAACCGGTGACTGCCGAGGTCCTGGCCGCCAACTTCCCTGCCCCCGCACGGTAGTAACCGCGGCTACGGTACTGGTCTACGCCACGATCTGTCCGGCGCGGAGTTGGCGAGCCCACCCAAGGTTCTTCTCCAACAGGACCCGCTGCGCCAGGATCAACGTACAGGTACCCGCGACCGGGACCGGCAAGCTGCTGGCCGCGAACGGTCTCCGTCCCTCGGCACGCCCACTAGGACGCCGTCGCCTACGCCGCGTGAGGGCTCGCCAGCAGCTGACTGGCCCGTACGCTCACCGAACTGGGCATTCTCGGTGTCAACGGCATCGAATGACCCCGATCTGCAAACGTCTCGGCCGGCTGGTGGGTCGTAACGACAAGCGCGTCAAGCGGGCACTGTCCGGGCTGCGTGCTCCTGTGGAAACTGCTGTGGCACAGCTGAAGACCTGGCGCGTGGTTGGCGGCCAAGCGGCTGCCCCGCCCACCGATCGGTATTCACCACCACGTTGCAGACAACGTCAGCCCGCACGTCTTCAAGACCCTATGAAGTAGGTCTACCGGAGCAGGAGCCTACCCACATCGACCATTGTGTACTACCCCCACTCGAACAAGCCGAAGCGAGGATCAGGCAGCGACGAGGCTGAACTCGCCGTTGCGGACTCCAGCCACGAACGCATTCCACTCTGCCAAGGTGTAGCTGAGGGTCGTACCGTCTACAGCACGAATGATCGCGCTGCCGTCGTCAGTGCGCTCTACAGACAGGGACCCAGTATCGAAGTCGTCGGTCAAACCTGCTACTGCATGGACAAATACAGACCATGACCCGTATCGAACCTCGACAATCGGCTGTCTCGCCGGTTCGTTCGCGCGGATGCGCGAAAATTTGCTGTCTCGGATCTGCACCCTATCGCCGACAAAGCGCACTTCTACGCAGTTACCTCCGCCTCCATCACCGCTGAAACTACTCTTGCGCCAATCTGGACTCGAATTCTGCTGGGGAACCATCAGTACTCCTCGAAGTTGTCGCCGACAGCGACTCCGTACAGCATAGCCAGCGGACCGCTTGAGCTATCAAGCATACTTCCGCAGTTGAGCCAGGGACTCTTCAGAGGTGAGTGCCGCTGCGTACAGGCGTTCGAACGCTGTAGTGAATTTGCTGATACCGTCATTCTCCACGTATATGACGCCAGCCGGAGTCTCGATGCACGCAAGGTCGGGGTAGGGCTCCGGCATGATGAAGACCTTGAACGACCCGTCCGGCGCCGCGTGTGCGCCAATGCTTTCGGGGAGTACACGAATATCGATATTCGCACGTTCGGCTTGCGTCGCGAGGTGTGCTATCTGGTCTTTGGCCGTAGACGCACCACCGACTTGCCTGCGCAACACGGACTCATCGAGAACAGTCGTCAAACACACAGGTCTGGGTCTGAACAAAACTTGCTGACGGATTGCTCGGACTTCGAGCCAGCGGTCGATCTGCTCATCGGGTGCTCCGGGATCAACTGCACGGATTACGGCGTGGGCGTAGGTCGGCGTCTGCAGTAGCCCAGGCACGACGACCGCATTGAACGACTGTATCTCAGTTGCTCTGGCTTCGATCCAGGCGTAGTCGATGATCGAGGGGTCGACGTCTCGTGCATAGCCCTCCCACCAACCCTTTTGCCAGACCTCAAGACTCAGTTTGCGCAGTGATGCTCGCGCCTTCTCTTCTGAAACGCCGTAGAGAGTCAACAGTTCCTGTACATCGTCCTCGCGTGGAGGGTACAGCCCTGCTTCGAATCGACTCACGGTCGACGAGTCGCGCTTCAGATACGCCGCAGCTTCTTTCAAGGTCATACCCGCCTCGTCCCGGTATCTCTTGAGCTGCTGCCCCAACCACTGAGCACGGAGAGTCGGGGCTGGCTTGTCGGCCATACGTACACCTCCATGTCGATGTTGTGGGCGAATCCTACTCTCTCAAGTTCTGTGCAATTTTGCACGGAACCTCCGTCTAGACGTCTAATATCCAAATATTGCCCGCACATCTCAAATTTGATGGCAACACCGACATCTCGATCAACAGGGGGTCTCCATGACAGTGCAGGTGACCAGAGGTTCATTCATGTCCAGTGATCGCACGACGCACCACGCGAGATCGGTTGGGCAAGGCCGCTGGACCGTGAGCTTCCTACCGGGGAGAACGCTCACCACCGACCAAGCGGTGGCCGCACTACGCGCCGCCGAAGAAATCGACGGCGTCCAAAGGCTGGCTCGGGCAGTGGGTCTGACCGCTGCGGAGCTAGCCGGAATGGCCGCGGTGGAATGTTCCTGGGCGCCAGCGGAAGCCGGGCAACCGCGGAATCGGTTCGGGCTCCGCCGCACCAGCGGATCACAGTGAGGCGTGCCCGATGACACCACCACTGCCGTCCAAAGACCTGCTACTGGAAGCCTGCGCCGGAACGGTACACCTGCCGCACCCGGTGCTGGTTGCCGCACACGAACTGACCCTGCTCCACCACGCTCGGCGGGCGGCCGAACCGCCTCGCATCGATGACATCGATTGCGCGCGTGCTGGATGGGTGCGCGACATCGATCGGTGGGTCGCCACCACCATGCCGCCACCACTCGGTGCAGCTGCGATGCATTCGGAAACGATGGGCATGGTCGTCGACCGGCTGGTGCAGTTCTGTGTGCACGCCTTCGCCACCCTGCGCGTCGACACCCCGGCCTGCGAGCTGCATTTCGCCTGGAAGCGGTTGGCGGAGTTGAGTCTCGTTTACACCGACCTCGCCGCCGAGATCACTGCACGCACCCGCAGGCTGCCGGACCTCACCGCACCTCGACCCGACGAGCGTCGCGCCGACGGAGGCGGTGATCATGACCGATAGCCGCACTGGCTACCAGCCGACAGCGCCCAGCGGCCCAACCGAACACCTCGCTCTGGCAGCGCAGCCCACGGCGATTCCAGTCGCGGCAATGTTCGTGCGCGACGTCCTACGGAAATGGTGTCGGCCGGATCTGATAGCCGACGTCGAGCGGGCGACAGATGCGCTGACAACAGGGTTCGTCACCGCGATCGAAGCCCATCGGTCGGCGCATCCGACACGGATGACGGTGTGCATACGCGCAGTGGGTGGCCGGGTGGTGGTCGAACTCTACGACTCTCCGGAGAACGCTGCACTTGCCGAAGACGCCGGTCGATCGATCAGCGAAGGTCTCGAACGGATCGGCGTACGGCACGGCCGCTACCGCGCAGGCGGACACACCGTGTCGTGGTGCGAAATCGGACAGCCGCAACGCCGGTTCACCCCGGGTCGGCCTGCTGCGGCGTCGAATCACCAACACACACCCACCTCTACCGAAGCCCTGGGGGAGCTTTCGTGGAACAGTCCGCAAGGCCACGGTTGTGGCCGCACCAACGCGACGCCGTCGACAAGATCTGCGCCGAACTGGACGCCACCGGGAAGGGATGTAGACGAGCGACGATAGTTGCGGCCTGCGGAACGGGGAAGACGATCATCGGGGCCGAGTCGTCGCGGCGACTGGCCCGTGAAGGCCGAGTGTTGGTGCTCGTTCCGACAGTGGAATTGCTGACGCAGACCGCACACGCCTACGTCGTGTACTTGGGCGCCGCAAGCGGACTGGTCGCGGCAGTCTGTGGCGACGCCCGCGCCACCGACGCGGCGGCAACGCTCCGTAGCGAGGTGCACGGCCCGCACGCCCCGGTGACGACCGACCCGCACGACATCGCCCACGTGGTCCGGCGTCGCGGTCGCATCACGGTATTCGCGACCTACGCCAGCCTCGCGGTGATCATCGCAGCACATACCGAATACCGGCTGCCGGGATGGGATCTGATCGTGATCGACGAAGCGCATCGCACCGCCGGGCTCGCCGGGCGCTGGGCTCAGGTTCACGACGACCGGTTGCTACCGGCGCGCCGTCGGCTGTATTCGACCGCGACACCACGCGTTCCGACCACTGGCGGGGTCGACCTGATCAGCATGGACGACCCCACGGTGTTCGGGCGGCGGGTATTTCACCTGTCGTTCGCGGCGGCCATCGACGCCGATCTGCTCGCCGACTACCGGGTCGCGGTGGTGACGGTCACCGATGGAGAGGTCGCGAAACTGACCGCGTCGCAGCAGATCGTGACAGTCGACGGGCATGCGGTCTCGGCGCGGATGCTGGGAATGCAGATCGCGTTGGCGAAAGCGATCCGCGACTATCGACTGCGGCGGGTGATCACCTATCACGGGCGAGTGCTGTCGGCGCGCCGATTCGCCGCCGGACTGCGGCGTGCAATCGACATGCTTCCGACAGACCACCGGCCATACCGGCCGGTCCACGCGCACTGGGTGAGCGGAGATATGCCGCCTGACCGCCGCCGGCACGCCTTGGCCGCGTTGCGCGAACCCGGCGAATCGACGGTCGTACTCGCCAATGCCCGTGTGCTCGCCGAAGGCGTGGACGTGCCCGCCTTGGACGCGGTGATGTTCGCCGACCCGAGAGACTCCGCCACCGACGTGGTGCAAGCAGTCGGGCGTGCCGTGCGCCGCGGCCCCGACAGCACCAAGGTCGCCACGATCATCGTGCCGATCTTCCTCACCGAGGACGAGAATCCGACAGCGGCCCTGGAAGGTTCGGAGTTCGACACCGTGTGGCGGGTCGTGCGAGCGCTGCGCGCCCATGACGAACGCATCGCCGACTACCTCGCAGCACGACGACGCAGCACCAACCGCCGTGACCGAACGTCACCTGATCACGAGCCGGCTCCCCCGTGGCTGCACATCGACGGCGCCCCGGCGCGGGTCGGCGACGAATTCCACCGCTCGATCCTGCTGCGCACCGTGGACACCACCGCCGTGTCCTGGTGGGACAGCTATGACGCGCTGGTCGCCTACCACACCGAACACGGCACCGCTGAAGTCCCGCACAACCACGTCACGCTCGACGGGCATGCGCTGGGCGCCTGGTTGGCCAACCAACGGCGACGTCACCGTGACGGCAACCTCACCGACGCCGAGACGGCCGCCCTGCACGCCCTTGGCATCGACCCGGCCGACCGCCGTCGCCGCGACCCCGGGCACGACACCCAGTGGGCCGAAAACATCTCCGCTGCACGGGCTTTTCATGCCGAGCACGGTCACCTCGACATTCCCGAAACCTACCGAACCCCCGACGGTCGCCGCCTCGGCACATGGTTGCGACACTGCCGCGGCCACCACCACGCCGGGACGCTGCGTCCCGACCGCATCGCACAACTGGAGGCGCTCGACATCGATTGGCGCCCGCTACACACCCAATGGCTGCGTGCCATCGACGCGCTGCGCGAATTCCGCGCCCAGCACGGCCACATCGACGTGCCGCAACGGCATGTCACCAGCGATGGCCTGCGGCTCGGAACCTGGCTGAACAGCAACCGACGCCACCGGCGACTCGGCCACCTGAGCCCCGAACGCATCGCACAACTCGACGACCTCGGGGTGGCCTGGGACCCGAGCGCGACCGCCTGGCACACCGGCCTGCGCCGGTTCGCCGAATATCGCCGCGAGCACGGCACCGGCCGCGTCCCGCTGCGTTACGTGACCGCCGACGGCTACAAACTCGGTAATTGGATCGCCACCCAACGCCGCAACTATCATGCCGGAACGCTCAGCTCTGATCGTGTCTCGACACTCGAGGCGCTCGGGATGGACTGGAACCCATGCGAAACCCTCTGGACCACAGGTATCGATCTGCTCATCACCTACCGAAACGAGCACGGAACGGTGGCGGTCCCGTCGAAGTACATCACCGCCAACGGCTTCCATCTCGGCAGCTGGCTGACCACCCGTCGCAAGCAATACCGCGCCGGCGCCCTGCACCCGGATCGAGCCGCCCAGCTGCGCGCACTCGGTGTAGACCTCGGGCCACCTCCGCCTGGACAATCGCACACCCGCTAGGAGCTACATCACAGGCACACAGTTGAACTCGGCCAGCCCGGTATTCGGTTCGGCCGGGTGGCGTGATGTCGGCTCCAAACGCCCGCTCAGATCACTCGAGTATTCGCCCGCCTTGCCGGCCGTCGTCCGGAAGATTCGCTGCAGCAGCGTACGGTGCACAACAGAAGCAGTGACACCGGCCACGACTGGGCTCACAACAGCGTCCGGGGATCGCCCGAGCCGAACACCTTGCCCCCTGCCGATTGCGGGTTCAGCAGGTGGCCGCAACCCGGCTATCATCGTGATCCAGATCAATGATGCCGAACCTTGGGGGGGATCGTGGCGCTGCTTCGAGCCGATATCGACGGGCTGACCGCCCTGTGCAACACGTTGGAAGATGTCGCCGAGCAGGTCGATGACATCGACGTGCGTACCGCGGCCAAGGATGTCGCGGCCGTATTGCCGGGAACACCACTCGGCGGGGCGTGCGAACTGGCTACCGAATACACCGAGGGCGCGTGGCTGCGGGTCTCCCAGCGGATCGGCCACGTGTCGACCGCTGTTCGACAGGCGGCTGCCGACTTGTCCGCGACGGACGAGGGCTTCGCCGCAGACCTCGACGCCTTCGACTTCCACATTCAAGGGGGCCGAAAGTGAGCGATGAATGGGATCTCACCCGAACCAACGTCACTGCGTGGAAAACGGAGCAATTGGTCGGCCTGGCCGACACCATCACCAAGGGCAATGGCACGTTCGACTACCAGATCGGTCGGATGACGCAGCAATTCGCCGATATCGGCCCTAGTTGGTCCGGTCGTGCGCACGATGCCGCCTACGATCGCGTCACCGAAGATCGGCGGCAGGCGCTGAAGGTCAAATACGAGACCGACGATCTCGCGGCGGTGCTGACGCAGGCCGCCGACCGACTGTTCTGGGAGCGCGACAACCTGTTGAAGAAAGTCGCCGAGGTCGAGGCCCCGCGCTCGCTCGGCATCGACGTCCCAGTCACCGTCGAGAACAACTGGCAGATCAGTCTCCGGTGGACCGGAGACGAGACCCAAGAGCAGCGCAACAACGCGGAGGAGAATGCCAAGGGCCACCAGAACCTGATCAACACGGCGTGGAACGCGCTGCGCAACGCCGCGCACGAGGTCGATCGACTCATCCGTGCTGCCGCCCAGCAGATCCGCGACGCAGGCAGCTACTTCGGTGACGGAGTAGACGCGCCTGCGATTCCCGGCACCGCCGATTCACAGAAGGAACCGACCGCTCGGGATGGCATCGAGGACGGCCAAGCTATCGCCGACGGTACCGCGACCGATGACGAGATTCAGCGAATCACCGACCACCTCGCCCAAGCCGGCCTGACACCAGAGCAGCTCGAGGCGATGGGCCGCGGCGAGGAAGTCACCGTCCCGCAATCCACCCTCAGCTATCTGCGCACCTTCTACGAGAACGCTGGCAAGGACGGCCTGCTCACGCTCTCGACTTCACTGCAAGCCAACGGTTCCCCCGAAGCATTGGGCTTGCAACGAAGTATCGCCGCCGGGATGATGACCGTCTCGAACGAGCAGATCGTGTCGAAGAACGCGATGGGTGACGTCCAAGGACGCGGCAGCTGGGACCATCTCCCCGCGGAAATCAAAGAGTTGGTCGGCACGCGGCCCTACAGCAGTACTGGCGGCGGGGACGCCAACAGTCCCGACATGCCCGAAGGTTACATCGGTCCTGGCGCGACAGTCGGCTACAACAACGACATGTCGGCCTTCGCCTCCCTACTCAACAGCGCCGACCAGGGGTACCAGCCCGGCGACAAGTTCGCTGTCGAACTGTCACGACAGGCTGCATACCTGGCGTGGCTCAACGATCCCAGCTCGGGCACAGCCTACGAAGCAGGCGGCATGCCTGATCGAATCGGCGACGAGGCCGTCCAGAACCTGCTCGGAGCAGGTACCCGCAACCATGACGCGAAATGGGCGCTGATCACCGGAAACGGCTCACCCGAACTACTCGGCGAGGGATACCACCGCGACCAGATCATGGTCCCACTCCTGCGGCACGACTGGGATGATGACGGCGAGGCACTCGAAGGCATGTTCAACTGGATCGACGACAATGCTCACGTCGCTCCCGGCCAAACTCCCTCGATCGCCAATATCCATGCAGGAGAAGCCGCGTTCGGGGTTTCCCAGCTGCTGTCCACCACCCAATCCGGATTCGACGGCAACCCCCTCCACGCCAACTGGCTCGACATGCCCGGTCACGAGAATCAGTCACTCGGGCAGGTCAATCCGGAACTGGTGAAAGCCATGGCCGAAGGGCTCTCACCGTATACCGGCAAGCTGGTCGAGATGCCGGACTACATCTCGGGCACCGAAGGTTTCGGTGACCTCGGCGGCCCTATCGAAGCGGTCCGTGTCATGACTGTCCTCAACGGAGACGCCACCGCCTCCGCCATCATCAATGGCGCTGCCCTGAGCGAATCACAACGCCTCGACCAGCAGTTCGCGGCGCAAGAGATCCTCGGAGAAGGCAATCGGCGCAGCATCTACTACGGCAACCGGCTGCACTGGCTCGTCGGCGAAGCCTTGAACACGGAATTCGATGAACGCCATGACGACGCCCAAACCACCGCCGACGACCGGAAGGCCCGCTTCAACACCGCCTACACCGCAGCACAGATCGCCGTGGGCGGTTTCGGCCCGGCACAGGCCGGAGTGGCCGCAATCGCCGAATTGACGCGTAGCTCGGTCAACGATGCCATCGGGTTCGACCCGGAAACCGTGAGCCCGTACGCGCCGATGACCTTCGACGGAGGAACCTACGATCACGCCAAGTTCGGTACCGAGGAATACCGCAAGTACGTCATGCTTCAGCACTTGACCAATCAGGGAATCATCGATTTCGATTCCCTCCCGGCAGAATTGAAGAACGAGGGCGGGACCAGGTTCAAACCCTACTTCGAACTCGGGGCCGACAACCACGGCTCCCGATTCGATGTCAGTGTCGCCCTCGAAGGCATCGAAGACCGGCTTGTCGGTGCGGGCGTCGACGAGAGAAGGCTCAACGACTACCTCGCGAGCTACGATTCCGAAACAATCCGCCTGAACCAAGTTATAAACTCCCCAGGGACTATCGGGAACAGTTGGCCACACCTATGACACGACACCGGATTGCTCAGCTCGCGGCGATGATGCTTGCCGTGCTGTCGGTGGCAGGTTGCAGCCAGACCACCTCGTCCGCGCCTGATCCGACGACCACTGTGGCGCCCCCGCCCGCGTACTACATTCCGCCTGATCAGGTCCGCGATGCCTCCGCGGTCTGGTCGGCCGATCCACCGATCGACCTGCTGTCCTCGGAAGCCGCGCTGGTCCGCGCGGCGTTGGAGTCCGATCTCATCGGTGCTGCCGCCGGAATAGACCGAACTTATCCCGGTTTCGAGGAAGCGCTCGACCGAAGCCAACGTTTCCGCTACAATCACGACAGCAGTCGCGGGCCGACCAAGGGAACACTGCGGGGGCACATCCAAACCATCACCCCTACAGCCACGGGATTCACGGCATTCTTCTGCATCCAGTACAACAACCTCGCGAGACTGGTAGAAAGCGGCGACTACGTGCGCTCGCACACGCTCGCGGTCGGGGCGGACATCGAATTCAGCCGCGACGACCCCGATCCCCGTCCCTCAACGGCTACCACGACACCGCAGACCAACACACCGGACGCCTCGTCCAACGGCTCCTGGCACGCACCGACCTACGACGTGTTCGCCGGATGGCGAGTGGAGTACCCCTCCACCGGCACACTCGAGGAAAACCGCGCCCGCTGCCAACCGTGGTCACTCACGATCGACCCGACCGCAACCGAACTGCGCGGTGAGTCCATCCGCAGCACAGAGCCGCCGCCCACCCTGCCCGCATTCCCCGGCTGGACCACTCGACCCCGATAACACCGCCGAAACAGGTCTCTCCAGCATCCGGGAATCGAAACCGATTGGCCTCGATCCACACTCGAACTCGTCCCTGTCGAGCACCTTCGGCACCCGACCTGATGGCCTCGCCGTAGTATTCCGGGCCGACTCCGAGCTCCCAACAACAGGAGCACGGAGTTCGGTTGCGGAACCAGCATTTCGGAAACCGATCGAGCGCCTCTACGCACACTTCCCGCCTCGGGCGGCTACCCGAGCACCGGGAAGTTGGCCCGAATGATCCCGTGCGGGTCCACGGCGCGTTTGATCTCACGCAGCCGGGTCAGCGTCGCGGAATCGAATGCGGCCGATGCGTTTTCTTCCGGCGCGAGGAACGTGTACGGCTTCTGGCCACTGATCTGGCCACCGAGCGCGTCGACTATCGCACCCAACCGCGCGCGCACCCCATCGACCAGGTGCGGCAGTCCGAGCCCGAAAAGATAGAGCATATACGGCTCCGCGATCGGGCCGCGTGCACCGCCGCCCACGCGCGGCTCGCTCAAAGCCCCACCGAGGTGACGGATCTGCACGTCGAGCAGTGGGGCGATCGGCTCGTCGATCAAAGTTTCGACCACGGCGTCGCCGAGGCCGGTCAGCTGTTCAGCCCGGAAGAACCCCGGGCTCGGATCGGTGGGTTCGTCGGCGACGGCGCCGACATCGACGGGCTTGCGCAGCATGCGGTTGTCCAGAATCGGATCACCGATGACATCGAACCGCGCGAGCAGCTCTCGGCCGCGATCCGCATCGCCCAGGTAGACCGCATCGAGGGCGACCATGGGCGGCGCGTCCGGGAAGTGGAAGCGCTGGAACCAGACACTCAGCTCCTCCGGCGCCGTCGCGGTGACCTCCTGGAAGAGCTCGAAGGCCGCCCGAGTCCGGTTCGCCGGCCACAGCATACGGCCGCCGTAGATCTCCGGCGCGGGAAACAGATCGAATTCCAGTGCGGTGACCACCGCGAAGTCACCGCTGCCACCACGCAACGCCCAGAACAGGTCCGGATCGCTCTCGGCGGTGACCCGACGTTGCGTGCCCTCCGCATCGACGATCTCGAACGCGCGCACCGCATCCGAGGCCCAGCCGTGTCTGCGGCCGAACCAGCTCAACCCGCCGCCCAGGGTGTAGCCGGTCGCGCCGACCACTGGGCTGGAGCCCGCAAGACCGGTCAGGCCGTGCTCACTGGTGGCGGCCAGCACCCGCCGCCAATTGGCGCCGGCGCCTACCCGCGCCACCCGCTCGGTGGGGGCGACCTCGACATTGTCCAGCTGTGCGGTGCGCAGCAGAATCGCCTTCGCGGTGTTGCCCGAAGCGCCGTGTCCGGTCGGCTGGGTGGCCACCGGAATTCCGGCGCGGCTTGCGTACCGCACGACGGTCGCGACGTCGTCCGCGGTGGCGGCATGCGCTACGGCAGCCACCGGCTGATCGACTGTCGTTATCCACGGCCGGGCCGCGTCCTCGAACCCGTCGTCACCGGGTAGCTGCACCCGGCCTGGCAATGCAGCACGCAGCTCATCGAAGGTCATCGCACTCTCCTGACTCTTGCATTCGTATCGAAGTGAGCGCAGACACCGAATCCGAAGCCCGGCCGTTGGGCGGGCAGTGGATCGTGCCGCGACTACCTCATTGACGAAAGATAGTCAGCAAGGGTGACATCGAGCAGAACACCGCAGGTCGGAGCAGGTCAGCTCGACTCGGTGCGGTCCGCGGCGGCGGACTGGTCGGCGCGACGGATGATGCCGTGGTCGGTCCCGTCGTCGGCCTCTTGGTCCGGTTCGGGGTGATCGCGTTCGAAATTGGCGGGCAGGCGCTTGATGTGCCGGTTCATCGACCAGATCAGCACCGAAGTACCCACCAACAGAACCAGAATGATGAGGAACCCCAGTGGTGACGCCTTGCCGAACTCCGGCCCGGTGGGCGTGCCGGAGGATTGCGCGAGCAGGACCAGCGTCACGACCGTTCGTCCTCGATACCGGCGAACAAATCGGTTTCCGGCAGCTCGGTGCGGACCCGGGTCCGGGCCAGTTCGAACTCCTCGGTGGGCCACAGCCGCTGCTGCATCTCCAGCGGAATGGCGAAGAACGCGCCGTTCGGGTCGATTTGCGTTGCATGCGCGCGCAGAGCATCATCGCGCTGCGGGAAGTACTTGCCGCAGTCGATCTGCGTGGTGACCCGGGCGAAGACATCGCCGCGCGCGGCGGTGTATTGGCGCATGCGCTCCACCCACTCCTGCAGCGGGAACGGTTCACCGATGCGCTCGTACTCCGCGGCGAACACTTCCAGGCGCTGCTTGCTGAATCCGTGGTCGTAGTACAGCTTCAGCGGCGTCCACGGCTGGCCCGCGGCGGGGAAGCGCTCCGGGTCGCCCGCTGCCTCGAAGGCGGCTACCGATACCTCATGGCAGCGGATGTGATCGGGATGCGGGTACCCGCCGGTCTCGTCGTAGGTGGTCACGACATGTGGCTTGAACTCGCGGATCACCCGAACCAGCGCCTCGGTCGACTCCTCCAGCGGAACCAACGCGAAGGACCCCTCCGGCAGCGGCGGCAGGGGGTCGCCCTCGGGCAGACCCGAGTCGACGAAGCCGAGCCAGTGCTGGCGCACCCCCAGTGCGCGCGCCGCGGCGGCCATCTCCTCGCGGCGAATGTCGTCGATCCGTTCCAGGACTCCGGGGGTGTCCATGGCCGGATTCAAGATGCTGCCCCGCTCCCCTCCGGTCAGCGTGACCACGAGGACTTCGTGTCCCTCGTCGGCGTAGCGCGCCGTGGTCGCAGCGCCCTTGCTGGATTCGTCATCGGGGTGGGCATGTACCGCCATGAGGCGAAGGCCACTCACGTATCGTTCTCCGTCGCTCTCGGTCGCGGGTATCGGGACTTCGTTACCTATAGTTCCATCCGACCCATTTTTGTTCCGAACATACCCCCTAGGAGCGATCCCATGAGCGAGCCTGCGCCGGAGGCTGCCGACGCCACGAGGGCCTCGGACCCGGCGTCGAGCAATGCTCTCACCGACCGGTACGGGACGCCGCCGCGGCGGCGACGCTGGATCGCCCTGGTCCTCGGCGGACTCGTGGTGCTCGCCGGCGTCGGAATCGCCTACCTCGGCTTTCAGAAATTCGGCCCACAGGACATCGAGGCCAAACAACTCAGCTACACCCTGGTCGACGAGTCGACCATCGATATTCGCTTCAAGGTCACTCGCGCCGACCCTTCCCGCCCCGTGGTCTGCTTCATCCGCGCGATGTCTCGTGACGCCACCGAGGTCGGCCGGCGCGAGGTGCTCATTGCCCCTTCCAGCAGCGGAACGGTGGAGTTGACCACCACTGTTCGCGCGTCGGAACGGCCGGCGGCGGGCAGCGTCTACGGGTGTAGTGACCAGGTTCCCAGCTACCTGCGAGCAGACTGAGTTTCCCGGTTCCGCGCGCAGCATGCGTCCTTCGCGGGGAATTTGCCTGAAACTTGCCCGCGAAATCAACTCCGACCTGCATTTTTACGAATCATGCTAAAATGGCTGGATACACGGTTCCGGGGCCCGGAGCCGTGTTTGCTGCATTGGCGGCCAGCGCTGACGGTTGGGGCTTGCGAGCTTGCCCGCAACCAGGGCCTGTCGGGGTTCGACGAACTTCCCAGGATCGCTCTAGCCGTCGAACGGTGTGTGCCCGCTCCCGGGTGCGTACACACTGGTGCTCAGGGAATCCCGGCCCGCCGGGAACAACTACGAGGGAGTGATCGAGATGACTGAGACGCAAGTGACCTGGCTGACCCCGGAGTCGCACGACAGGCTCAAGAGCGAACTCGACGCGCTCATCGCCAATCGTCCGGTCATCGCCGCCGAAATCAACGAACGCCGCGAAGAAGGCGACCTCAAGGAGAACGGTGGGTACCACGCCGCACGCGAGGAGCAGGGGCAGCAGGAAGCGCGCATCCGCCAACTGCAGGAACTGTTGAACAACGCCAAGGTCGGCGTCGCGCCGACCAAATCCGGCGTCGCGCTTCCCGGGTCGGTCGTCAAGGTCTACTACGACGGTGATGAGACGGACACCGAAACATTTCTGATCGCCACCCGCGAAGAGGGCCTGCGGGACTCCAAGCTGGAAACCTACTCGCCGAACTCCCCGCTCGGCGGCGCGCTGATCGACGCCAAGGTGGGCGAGACCCGCGAATACACCTTGCCCAATGGCAACACCATGAAGGTCACTCTGCTCAGCGCCGAGCCCTACCACAGCTGAGCCCCTCGGCCGGCGAGCCCTGCCCGGCCGAGGCCCGCATGGACGCAAGCGGCCGCGCCCGATATCCGGGTACGGCCGCTTTCTCATGCACGTGAATCTAACTCAATGCCTGTTCGAGGTCTGCAAGCAGGTCGCCGACATCCTCGATTCCGACCGACAAACGCACCAGATCCGCAGGTACCTCCAGCCGCGATCCTTCCGTGGACGCATGGGTCATCGCCGCGGGATGTTCGATCAGCGACTCGACGCCACCCAAGGATTCGGCCAGCGTGAACACTTCGGTTCGCGCACAGAACTTGCGCGCCGCCTCGACATCGCCGTGCAGGCGCACCGAGACCATGCCGCCGAATCGCCGCATCTGGGTTTCGGCCACGGCCCGGCCGGGATGCTCCGGCAGTCCGGGGTAGATCACCTGCGAGACCGCCGGCTGTCGAGACAGGAATTCCACCAGGGTCTCGGCATTGTCGCAGTGGCGATCCATGCGCACGCCGAGCGTCTTGATCCCCCGCAGGGTGAGGAAGGCGTCGAACGGGCCGGGAACCGCGCCCGCGCCGTTCTGCAGGAACGCGAATGCCGCGTCGAGTTCCGGATCGTTGGTGATCAATGCGCCACCGATCACATCGGAGTGACCGCCGAGATACTTCGTGGTGGAGTGCACGACGATATCGGCGCCCAGCTCCAACGGCTGCTGCAGGTACGGGGTGGCGAAGGTGTTGTCCACCACGAGCTTCGCGCCCGCGGCATGGGCGACCTCGGCCAAGGCGGGAATGTCGCCGATGTTCAGCAGCGGGTTGGTCGGGGTTTCGATCCACACCAGCTTGGTGTTCGGTCGAATGGCCGCGCGGATCTCGTCCACACTGGACACCGCGGCGGGTGAGTGGTCGATGCCCCAGTGGCGGAACACCTTGTCGATCAGTCGGAAGGTGCCCCCGTAGGCGTCGTCGGGAATCACGATGTGGTCGCCCGGCCGTAGGGTGGCCCGCAGCGCACAGTCGGTCGCAGCCATGCCCGAGGCGAAAGCTCGACCGTGGCGGCCCGATTCCAGGGCCGCGAGGTTCGCCTCCAGCGCAGCCCGGGTCGGGTTGCCGGTGCGCGCGTACTCGAAACCGCCGCGCAACCCGCCCACGCCGTCCTGAGCGAACGTCGAACTGGCGTAGATGGGCACATTCACCGCGCCGGTGTGTGGATCAGGATCGAACCCGGCATGCACGGCCCGTGTGGAGAATCCCAGCTCGCTCATGCGTTCAGCCTAATCGGGCAGATTTCGAGGTAGCCTTCCGGTGGTCGCCATGAGCTGCGCGAGGGCGCGTTCTCCGCATGATCTCCACCGAAACGTTCCGATCGGGTCGGTGTCACTACTGCTCGGACCGGAGGCGCCGCCGATTAGGCTGATTCCATGGTCACCCTCGACGAACTGTTCGCCACCGATGCGTTGCTCTCCGCCGACGAGCGTGAGATCCGCGACACCGTCGCGGCTTTCGCCACCCAGCGGCTGCGCCCGCACGTCGCGGACTGGTTCGAGGCGGGCACGTTCCCGGCTCGCGACATCGCCCCCGAGCTGGGCGCCCTGGGCCTGCTCGGCATGCATCTGGACGGCTACGGCTGCGCCGGAATGTCGGCAACCACCTACGGCCTGGCCTGCCAGGAGCTGGAAGCAGTCGACTCCGGGATCCGCAGCATGATCTCGGTGCAGGGGTCGCTGGCCATGACCGCGATCCACATGTTCGGCTCCGAACAGCAGAAACAGCAGTGGCTGCCCGAACTCGCCGCCGGCCGCATGATCGGTTGCTTCGGATTGACCGAATCCGATTTCGGCTCCAATCCCGGCGGGATGCGCACCATCGCGAAGCGCGACGGAACCGACTGGGTGCTGACCGGCTCGAAGATGTGGATCACCAATGGGTCGGTGGCCGACGTCGCAGTGGTGTGGGCGCAGACCGAAGAAAGCGGCAAGCGGGTGATCCGCGGCTTTCTCGTTCCCTCGGACACCCCGGGATTCACCACTCAGCAAATGAATCGCAAACTATCGCTGCGGGCGTCGATCACCGCCGAACTGACCTTCGACGGCGTCCGGCTACCCGCCGACGCGGTCCTGCCACAGTCGCGGGGACTGTCCTCGCCGCTCGCCTGCTTGTCCGAAGCGCGCTTCGGCATCGTCTTCGGTGCACTGGGCGCGGCCCGCGATTGCCTGGCGAGCACCATCGACTACGCCACGACCCGGGAGGTGTTCGCCAAGCCACTGGCCGCCTACCAGCTCACCCAGGCCAAACTGGCCGACATGGCGGTGGAGTTCGGCAAAGGGCAGCTGCTCGCGCTGCACCTCGGACGGTTGAAAGACCGCGGCGAGATCACTCCCGAACAGGTGAGTGCGGGCAAGTTGAACAGCACTCGCGAGGCCATCGCCATCGCCCGCCAGTGCCGCACCATTCTGGGGGCCAATGGCATCACCCTGGACTATCCGGTCATGCGCCATGCCAACAACTTGGAGTCGGTGCTCACCTACGAAGGCACCGCAGAGGTGCACCAGCTGGTACTGGGCCGCGCCCTGACCGATGCGAACGCCTTTCGCTGACGCCTGAGCGCAGCACGGTTGTCGACCTAGCGGCGGCCGCTGCGGTCGGGCAGGTTCGGACGCGCGCCGGCATCTGCACAGCCCCCCTCGACCGGCAGCGTGTCCGGGTGCGCGCGGGGCTTGCCGCGCGCGGCCTGCTGATCCAGCCACATTCGCTCCCACGTACCCGGCTGGTCGGGGCAGATCTCGGTACGCACCGCGGCCATCTCCTCCGCCACGCGACCGAGCATGCTGCCGACCGCATCGCGCGCCGCGTGCGCGACCATGGCGGCGACCACCACGAGCAGGATCGCCGCGAACGGTTCGGGCAAGCGGTCGACGATGCCGGTGATCGTGTCGCTGACCGGATTGGGGCCGAAGACGCCGACTCCCAGATGGAGCGCGACCAGCACCGTCGTGGCGTACATCAGTTTCGCCAGCAGGTCGGATGCGGCGTATCGACTGCGAGACAGCAGCCACTGCAACTCGCCTCGTGCGAGGCGTCGATCGAAGCCGACTCGCCGCAGCACGGCGCCGGTGGTCGTGGCCATTGCCTTCGCCGCCAGCCAGCCGATGAGCAGGATCAGCAGGAAACCGGCAAGCTTGGGCACGAACGCGGCGAGTGAACTCGCCACGTCCACCGACCCGTGGTGCACAGCAACAGCCGAACCGGAGGTGCGCATAGCAGTCCCTTCGCTATCCGAAGACAGAGATGGCTGTTCACAACTGCGTTCCGCCCGGTTATACCTGCGCAACCTCCCCCGGACCTACGATTTGCGGATAAATCGCCCGATATCGCCCCCGTGTCGGGCGCGCCTCGTCGAGACGCGCCGACGGCCCACGGACTACCGCATGCTGCCCGTACCGAGGAAACCGAGCAGATCGTGGCGAGTGATCACACCGACCGGCTTGCCGTCCTCGACGACCATGAGCGCATCCGAATCCGAGAGCACTTTCGTCGCAGCCGAAAGCGGTTCACCCGAACCGATCAGCGGAAGGGAGGCACTCATGTGCTGGGCCACCGAATCCGTCAACTGCGCCCGGCCTTCGAAGACCGCCGACAACAGGTCGCGCTCGGACACGCTGCCGGCGACCTCGCCTGCCATCACCGGCGGCTCCGCACCGACCACGGGCATCTGGGACACGCCGTATTCGCGCAAGATTTCGATCGCGTCGCGCAGCGTCTCCTGCGGATGGGTGTGCACCAGATCGGGCAACTCGCCGGACTTGCCCCGCAACACATCACCGACCAGCGGTTCCGCCGCGCCATCCAACCGTTCGCGCAGGAATCCGTACGAGCTCATCCACTGATCGTTGAAGATCTTCGACAGATAGCCGCGTCCGCCGTCGGGCAGTAGCACCACGACCACCGCGTCCGGATCACGCCGCGCCACCTCGATGGCCGCGACCACCGCCATGCCGCACGAGCCGCCGACCAACAGACCTTCTTCCCGAGCCAGCCGGCGCGTCATATTGAACGAGTCCGCATCCGACACCGCGATGATCTCGTCCGGAACGGCGGGGTCGTAGGCCGACGGCCAGAAGTCTTCACCGACGCCTTCGACCAGATACGGACGCCCCGTGCCGCCGGAATACACCGAACCCTCCGGGTCCGCGCCGATGATCTGCACCGTCCCGCCAGAAACCTCTTTGAGATACCGGCCGGTGCCGGTGATGGTTCCGCCGGTTCCGACGCCGGCGACGAAATGGGTGATCCTGCCGTCGGTATCGCGCCAGATCTCCGGGCCCGTGGTCTCGTAGTGACTGTCCGGGCCGGCGGGGTTGGAGTACTGGTCGGGCTTCCACGCGCCCTCGATCTCGTGGACCAAGCGGTCGGAGACGCTGTAGTAACTGTCCGGGTGCTCCGGCGGCACCGCCGTCGGGCAGACCACGACCTCGGCGCCGTAGGCGCGCAATACGTTGCGCTTGTCCTCGCTCACTTTGTCCGGACACACGAACACACACCGGTACCCGCGCTGCTGAGCAACCAACGCCAAGCCGACGCCGGTATTGCCGGAGGTGGGCTCGACGATGGTGCCACCGGGGCGCAGCTGCCCGGACTTCTCGGCGGCGTCGATCATCTTCACCGCGATCCGGTCCTTGGCGCTGCCACCGGGGTTGAGATACTCGATCTTGGCTGCGACCAGTCCTTCCTGCGGGCCGACGACCGAATTCAACCGGACCAGCGGCGTGTTGCCGATGAGATCCACGACATGATCCGCGATGTGCATGGCCCCATCGTTGCAGACGCGCCAACCATCGGTTCGCGCGCCAGGCACAACCGGGCGCGGATGCCGGCAAACCGTCCCGACTCCGTTTAAGATCGCTGCCATGACGCAGCCGAATACTGCCCGCGCCGCAACGATTCTGGTCGGATCGGCGGTAGCTCTAGCGGTCGGATCCGGTGTGCACGCGAATGCGGCGTCCACCGAATTCCCACAGGTGCCCACCATGGCACACGGGGGCTTGTGTGGGACCAGCATCCGCACCTGGGCCGACACCAGTCCCGAATGGCCGGGCCGGGCGATCCTCAATGTCCGCGCTCTGCCCGTTGTCGGTGTCGGACCCGGCGAATACCCCTTGGCTCCGCTGTGCGAGGTACGCACGACGGTCGCCTGGCGCAACGTCGCCACCGGAGCAACCGGCCGCTACGACAACACCGTGGTCACCGGCATCTACGGCAGCATCCAATACGCCTTGTTCCAGGACACCGGACCCGGGTTGGTCGAGGTCACCGTGAGCACCGACGCACCGAGCGTCCCCGCTCGCGGCTCCTTCGTCGTACCGAGCTGACAGCGACCCGCACCGTGTCCAGAGTCGACTGCTGTCCCCGCACGGTCACACGAGTCGTGTTTCGGGACAACCCGGGCTCCGTCAACCCCTCGATGCGACGTAGATTCGAGACAGGCCCGCGATAACACGCGGGTCGGTCACGATCTTCTCGACAAAGGAGTCCTCATGCCCGAGGCCGTCATCGTCTCGACCGCACGCTCCCCGATCGGCCGGGCCCGCAAGGGCTCGCTGGTCGACGTCCGGCCCGATGATTTGACCGCGCAGATTGTGCGGGCAGCGCTGGACAAAGTGCCCGCATTGGACCCGGCCCAGGTCGACGACCTGATTCTGGGCTGCGGTTCGCCCGGCGGCGAGCAGGGATTCAACATCGCCCGCATCGTCGCGGTGCAGCTGGGCTACGACTCCCTGCCCGGCACCACCGTGCACCGGTATTGCGCTTCGTCGCTGCAGTCCACCCGCATGGCGTTTCATGCGATCAAAGCAGGAGAGGGCGACGTGTTCATCTCCGCCGGCGTGGAAACGGTCTCGCGCTACGTGAACGGTTCGGCCGACAGCTGGCCCGATACGCAGAATCCGCTGTTCGCCACGGCGCAGGAACGCACTGTGAAGACCGCGCAAGGCGGCGCGGGCGCCTGGCACGATCCCCGCCAGGACGGCGCGCTCCCCGATGCCTATATCGCGATGGGACAGACCGCCGAGAACGTCGCCACCTTCACCGGTATCACCCGGGAGGAACAGGATCGTTGGGGCGTTCGGTCGCAGAACCGCGCCGAAGAGGCGATCGCGAACGGCTTCTTCGAGCGCGAGATCACCCCGGTGACCCTGCCGGACGGTACCGTGGTCAGCGCGGACGACGGCCCGCGCAGCGGGGTCACCTACGAGGCGGTGTCCGAGCTCAAGCCGGTGTTCCGCCCGGACGGTACCATCACCGCCGGCAACTGCTGCCCGCTCAACGATGGTGCGGCGGCGCTGGTCGTGATGAGCGACACCAAGGCCAAAGAACTGGGCCTGACCCCCTTGGCGCGCATCGTGTCCACGGGTGTGTCCGCGCTGTCGCCGGAAATCATGGGCCTCGGGCCGATCGAGGCCTCCACGCGGGCGCTGGCGCGGGCGGGCAAGACCATCGACGACATCGACTTGGTCGAGATCAACGAAGCGTTCGCGGTGCAGGTGCTCGGATCGGCGCGTGAGCTGAAGATCGACGAAGACAAGCTGAACGTCTCCGGCGGCGCGATCGCCCTGGGTCATCCCTTCGGTATGACCGGCGCCCGGATCACCACCACGCTGCTGAACAATCTGCAGACCCACGACAAGCAGTTCGGTCTGGAGACCATGTGCGTCGGCGGCGGCCAAGGTATGGCGATGGTCATCGAACGCCTGAGCTGAGACGCGCCGGGGCGGTCGCCGGAGAATCCGGCGACCGCCCCGCGTTGTGCGACCGGTCGGCTATAGCTCGGTCGGTGTGCACATAGCTGCTCAGTCGTTTTGCAAGTAGCTCAACAACCGCAAGATCTCGATGTACAGCCAGACCAGGGTGATGGTGAGACCCAGCGCGACACCCCATGCCGCCCGCTCGGGAGCCTGCGCCCGAATCAGCTGATCGGCAGCATCGAAATCGAGCAGGAAGCTGAACGCGGCGATGGCGATGACCACCAGGCTGAAGATGATCGCCAGCGGACCGCCGTCACGCAGGCCGAACCCACCGGAGGTGAACAGGCCGGCCACCAGGTTGCCCAGCATCAGTACCACGACGCCGATCATGGCGCCGACAATGATCCTGGTGAACCGCGGTGTCACGCGAATCGCGCCGGTCTTGTAGACGACCAACATGCCTGCGAAGACGCCGAACGTACCGAGTACCGCTTGACCGATCAGCCCGCTGCCGCCGACCCCGCCGAACTCGACACTGGTGAACATGAACGACAAAGCGCCCAGGAACACGCCCTCGGCAGCCGCGTAGGACAACACCAGCACCGGGTTGTCCATCTTGCGCCCGAAGGTCGCGACCAACACCAGCACCAGGCCGATCAGGCCGCCGCCGATCACGAACAACGGGGCGAGGGAGGTGTTGGCGTTGGTGAGGCCGTAGGAGATGATCGCGGACAGAGAGAGCACCCCGAGGGTGATGCCGGTCTTGGTCACCACATCGTCGATGGTCATCGCCCGGGTGGTGGGCGCTGTCCGGTATGGTTGGTATTCCGGGTGTTCCCCGTACTGGTTGCCGAACTGCCCTGGGGCGGCGGCGCCGGATCCGAAGTTGGCGTAGCCACCGCCCTCCTGCCTGGGCAGGTTCCTGAAAACCGGGTTGCTCGTGGTACGCAAAGCACGCCTCCTGTCGTTTCGAGTCCCGTGGATGCTACCCGCCACCGAACCGTATGGTCAGCATGCGTTGGGGACCGTTATGTCTAATTCAACGCACGGTGGTCTGCCGTTGGTTCCCGATTCCGGCCATCGTGGCGCGAGACGCGTCACTGCTACCGATCACGTCACTGCCACCGATCACGCAGACCGCACACCGACCGGGTCACCGTGAACTTCCGGTTGCGACCCATCACCTCGGTGCGGCCGACCATTCGTTCGACCAGTGCTCGATAACCGAGATGGGAGTTGTACACCGTCCACAGCTCTCCGCCGGGGCGCAGTACCCGTCCGGCCGCGGCGAACATCTTGATCGCCGATCCGGTGTGCACTGCCGCGCCGACATGGAACGGCGGATTGCACAGCACCAGGTCGGCGCTGTTGTCCGCAGCACAGGACATGGCGTCGTCGCGCACGACCGTCACCCGGCCGGCCACCCCGTTCGCCTCGGCGGTGGCCCGAGCCGACGCAACCGCAGCGGCCGACTGATCGGTGGCAACCACCCGAATACTCCGGCGGCGCGTGGCCAGTGCAACAGCGAGAATCCCGGTGCCGCAGCCGAGGTCGATCGCGTCGCGGGCGTCCGGCTTCATCTGGGGCGAGAACTCGAGCAGGAATCGAGTGCCGATATCCAAGCGCGCGCCGGAGAATGCCGCACCGTGCGCGACGACCTCGAGCCCCAGGTCCGCGAGCCGGTCGCGCACCGGGAAGACCGGGTCGCCCGCCGGCTTGGATCCGAACACCAGCAGCGCACGCGACTTCTGCCGGCCGCGGCTGGCACGCACTTCGGAAAACGATTGCGCCAAAACGTCGTTCATCGACTTGGTCAGGTACTTGTCCCGCGCACCGGCATACACCACGACATCGGGATGGGCGTAACGAGCTACGGCGTCGGCGATCTCGGCCAAGCCGGCCAGGGCGCGCGGCAGGCGCAGCAACACCACTCGCGCGCCGTCGAGCGCCGCACTGCCGAGCGGATGGGTCGCGTAGCGGTCTGACGAGCCGACCGCGCGGGCATTGTTGGCGAGAGCCACCTCACCGGTGAGCAGATCTTGATGTACCCGGACCTCACGTAGATCGTGTCCCGCGATCGCGCCGAGAGTCAGTGCGCCGTAGTGGTCGCCGATGACGACGACTGTGCCAGGTTCCGCCGTGGCCAAAGCCTCTGCCGCGACATCGAGGATCAGCCGGTCGGCGGCATCCACGGCGTAGAGGTTGGGCGCCTCCACATCCGGATGCCGCCGCAGCTGGCGCAATACATCGTCGACATCTCCCACACGTCAAGTGTGCTCGATCGTTGCCGATTGCCGACGTCCACCCCGCCATTCGAGCCCGCCGCGACCGACCGGTCATGACGTCGCCATTGTGAAGCTCACCGGCACACACTGTTTCGTCCACTGCCGAAGAACGACGGTGCGTCCGAGGCGGCACGATATGTCTCGGACGCACCACCGGAGGCGATGTGCACCCTGGCCGACCACGGGCGAATCGCGACGATCCGCAGTTGCGCCCTGTGCCGCCATCGACTCAGTAGCATATGTCTATGCGCAAATGGATGGTGCTGACCGTCGCGGTCGCGGCAACACTGCTCGTGGGCTGCGGTGACAGCGAGTCCACACCCGAACCCACGGGCGCATCGGTCACCGCGTCCTCGGCCATACCCGCCATGCCGCAAGACGCATCGCCCAAGCAGGCCACTGCCTCCAACGACGCCGCGCTCACCGTCACCGACATCGAGCTCGGACACCAGCCCGGTCTCGATCGCGTGGTCTATTACCTCGGCGGGGTCGGAAAGCCCGGCTGGATCGTCCGATACACCGACCACGCTGCACAAGACGGCAGCGGCATGTCGATCGACGTGTCCGGCCGGTCGATCCTCGAGGTGCGAATCCTCGGCTCGGCCTACCCCTTCGACAGCGGTGTAGCTCCCTATGCCGGACCGGACCCGGTCATCGATCCCTCGGTGCCCGGTGTCGCCGGCGTCTATCGGACAACGATCTTCGAAGGCACCACCCAATCGTTCATCGGCGCCCAGGAAGACCGACCCGCCTTCACTGTGGACACGCTGTCGAATCCGACCCGACTCGTCGTGCACATCGCACAGAACTAGCACGACCGCGAGCACCCGGCCCCACACCATTGCGGTGCGGTGCGCTACGCAGTTCCGGCGCGATCCGATCGCACGCCGAGCACCCACCCCACGGACGACCCGGTCGGTTGTGGTGAAGGGGTCGCGCACTCGACACAAGTGTGGATATCGTCTGCGTGTCGAAAGGAGTTGCGCATGTCCCGCGTCGCCGTCGTCACAGGTGCCTCGTCCGGAATCGGGAAGGCCACCGCCGCCGCGCTCGCCGGCCGGGGGTATCGAGTGATCGGAACCAGTCGCAAACCCGACAGCATCGGCCCCGACGCCACGGTGACGGGGATCGAGTATCGCGCGCTCGATCTGACCGACGCGGTATCGATCGACACATTCCTCGCCGAGCTCGGGCCGGTCGATGTCCTGGTCAACAATGCCGGTGAAAGCCAGGCCGGCCCGCTGGCCGAACTGCCCGGCGATGCGGTCGAGCGGCTGTTTCGACTGAACGTGCTCGGTCCGATCACCCTGACCAAGGCGGTAGTGCCCGGAATGCGCGAACGCGGATACGGACGTGTGGTGATGGTCGGGTCGATGCTGGCGAGCTTCCCGATGCCCTACCGCTCGTCGTATGTCGCGAGCAAGGCGGCGCTGCGCGGTTTCGCGACCGCCGCACGGTTCGAGGAATCACCGTTCGGCGTATGGCTCACCACTGTCGAGCCCGGCCAGGTCGACTCCGGCCTTCGGGAGCGACGCACGAAATACATCGCCGAGGGTTCCTGCCACGCTGCCGACTTCAGCACGTTCATGACCGAACTCGACGCGAAACAGGCGAAAGGCATTGCGCCCGATACCGTCGCCTCCTGCATTGTCGACGCGATCGAAGCCGATCGCCCGCGCCCGCTCTACGCCGTCGGCAGCAACGCGCCAGTGATGTTCGCCGTGCGGCGGCTGCTGCCGCGCACCATCGTGGAGCGCCTGATTGCCCGGGCCTACGGCATGTCTCGGTGAGGTATCCGTCGGAATCATCGCGGTCGCAAGATGCTCGAGCAGCCTCTGCGCGAGTTCACCGGTGACCTGGATAGAACCAAAAGGTCGCTGCAGACCGAATTCACAGTGAACAACAAGAAAGAACAGACTGTCCCCAGCCAGCCGTAGTCGACTGGACCTGAACCGCCAACACTTCCACTACAGCCTGTATCACACGCCCAGACCATAGCGGCGACCGGCGAGGCGCGGTGACAGGTCGAGCAAGGTAGCGCTGGGGCGCAAGAACGTTGCGCCCTATAGTGTGCGCGTGACCTTGCTGGCTTGGATCGAACGATTCAATAGAAGGCATCCATGGAGTCACAACGACTTCTACGGAAGCTGGGTTGTCGATCAAGTCGCGGAGAGCGGGGCGCCCAGTGTCCTCGACATCGGTTGCGGCACTGGCAATCTGATCGAACGACTGAGGGGCTCCGGCCGATCGGTGACCGGGTTCGAGCCCGACCCGGCCACCGCGCGCCTCGCGATGGCACGTTTCGCCGCCGACCACGCCGTGACCATCGAGAAGATCGGCTACGAACAGCGCGATCCCGCGCGCCGCTGGGCGGCGATCACCCTGGTCGCCAGCCTGCATCATCTGCCACTGGCCGCCACCTTGCAGGAGCTACGCTCGTCCTTGCTGCCCGGCGGCCGGATGGTGGTGATCGGCTGCTACCGCAGTGACGGCGGAATCGACCATGCCATCGCCGCGATGGTCGTGCCGATGAATCTGCTCATAGGGCTGATAAAACATCCCCGGTCCGCGGACCGCCTGCCCGACGAAATGACCGCTCCAACAGCCGATCCAGGCGAGACGCTACAGGAGATTCGCGCTGCCGTGGCCGAGCACCTACCTGGTGCGCGGATCCGCCGTCGCCTGTTCTGGCGCTATTCGCTGGTGTACGACAAGCCTGTCCACGATCGGCCGTCCGGCTCGAACAGCTAGCGCCGAGAACTCGCTCCTTATAGCCCGCAGATGGGCATCCGCTGGCTCGGAAACACTGCATCTTCGCGGATCTACCTGGGGGTATGTTGTGCCCCCAGTCGGACTCGAACCGACACTGGGCGGATTTTAAGTCCGCTGCCTCTGCCAATTGGGCTATGGGGGCGCCCGGAACAGCCTAGCGACTCGTACGGCTGTACCGGAATTCAGACACTCTCTGCGGTGTCGAATCGTCGATCGCGGCTCGTGGAGCCGGCGGTGGCGAGCAGGTCACCGGCGAGGCGGCATCGGGATACGGGCGAGGTCGGTGGCGATATGGATCTCGCCGGAGAAGTACTTTGCCGCCTCGGTCGCATGCTCCTCGAGGCTGCGGTACCGCTGGGAGAAATGAGTGAGCACCAGAACGCGGACACCTGCTCGTGCGGCCACGCGGGCGGCCTGGCCGGCGGTGAGGTGGCCGTATGCTGCGGCGAGGTGTTCCTCGGCATCCAGATACGTGGCCTCGATGACCAGCATGTCGACATCGGCGGCGAGTTCGTGCACGCCGGGACACAGACGGGTGTCCATCACGAATGCGAAGCTCTGCCCGCGGCGCGGCTCGCTCACCTCGTCCAGGGTGATCGTTCGGCCGGCGAGCTCGACCCTTCCGCGCCGTTGCAGTTCACCGATGGTCGGGCCGCGCAGCCCGACTGCGTGCAGCCGATCCGCCAGGAGGCGACGACCCGACGGCTCGCGCAGCCGGTAGCCGAAGGCGTCGATCGGATGCGAGAGCGGGACGGCAGTCACCTCGAAAGACGCCCCGGGCAGCGCCACGGCGCCGGGGCCGACAACCGGATGCGCCCGCAACTCGGCGCAGTGAAAGTACGAGGTCGCGTCGACCAACCGGTCGTAGTACACCGCGCCCGATGCCGGGAACCACACATCGACCGGATGCGGCACCCGGTCGGTATTGATGCGCTGCACCACCCCAGCCAGCCCGAGGCTGTGGTCGCCATGGAAATGCGTGATGGCGATCCTGGTGAGCCCCGAGGCGGCGACGCCGGCATGGGTCATCTGCCGCTGAGTCCCCTCCCCGGGGTCGAACAGGATCGCTTCGTCGTCCCATCGGAGCACGTAGCCATTGTGGTTTCGCTGTTTCGTCGGAACCTGACCAGCGGTCCCCAGAACGATCAACTCACGCGACGACACCGCGTCAGGCTATCGGTCGATGCGCGCTGCACCGCAATAGGGCCTGGTCAAGCGACCGGGGCTTTCCGGAGCTGAGAGTTGCGCCGTGAGTAGCTGAAATAGAACACGACGCCCAAGGCCATCCACACCAGGAACCGCAACCAGGTCTCCACCGACAAGTTCAGCATCAACCACAGGCACGCCAGCACCGCGAGAATCGGAACCCACGGAACCAACGGGACGCGGAAGCCGCGCGGCAGGTCGGGGCGCTTGCGGCGCAGGGCCAACACACCGACCGAGACCAGCACGAATGCGAACAATGTCCCGATATTGACCATGCTCTCCAACGAACCCAAGTCGACGAACCCCGCCAACAGCGCGCTCGCCACGCCCACGAGCACAGTGCCACGCACCGGGGTGCCGTTCTTGCCCGTGCGCGCGAGGCTGCGCGGCACCAAGCCGTCACGGGCCATCGCGAACAACACCCGGGTCTGACCGAGGTACACCACCATCACCACCGTGGTCAGCCCAGCGAGGGCGCCGATCGCAATGATGGTCTTCACCCAGGTCGCGCCATGGATCGCGAACGCTGTCGCCAGGGTGGCCTCGCCGCCGGACAACTCCTGGTAGGGCACCATGCCGGTGAGTACGAGCGTGACCGCAACATACAAAACGGTGACGATGAGCAGTGAACCGAAGATGCCGCGCGGCACCGCCCGTTGCGGATTCTTGGTCTCCTCGGCGGCGGTGGCGACGATGTCGAAACCGATGAAGGCGAAGAACACCAGGCTGGCCGCAGCCAGCAGACCGTACGCACCGAACGTGCTGTTCCCGGCGCCGGTCAGAACGGAGAACAACGACTGGCTCAAACCCTCGCCCCGCTCACCGGCCTCCGACGGCGGGATGTAGGGCGAAAGGTTCGCAGGCTTGAAATAGGTGAGCCCCACCACGATCACCAGCACGATGATGCCCAGCTTGATGGCCACCGCCACTGCCGACACCCGCGAGGACACCTTGGTGCCCCTCGCGAGCAGCACGCCGAGTACCGCGATGAGTAGAACCGCTCCCCAGTCGAAGGTGACCGAGCCGATCTGTACGACCGGCGAGTCGATGCCGGGCACTTGGCCGAGGTACAGCGACCACCCCTTTGCCACCACCGCGACCGCGAGGCCGAGCTCCAGAACCAGGTCCCAGCCGATGATCCACGCGGCGAACTCGCCGAAGGTGGCGTAGGCGTAGGTGTAGGCGCTACCGGCCACCGGAACGGTCGAGGCGAACTCGGCGTAGCACAGCGCGGTCAGCCCGCAGGCGATCGCGGCGAAAACGAAAGCAAGTGAGACGGAAGGACCAGCGACATCGCCCGCCGTCCGCGCAGTGAGGGTGAAGATGCCAGCCCCGACCACCACGGCGACACCGAAGATGGTCAGGTCCCAGGCGGTCAGGTCCTTGCGCAGCTTGGTGTCCGGTTCGTCGGTATCGCGGATCGACTGTTCCACGGTCTTCGTGCGCACCAAGTCGCCCCAGCGAAATGGGGCGACGCCCAATGTTTTGGTGCGTGACCGGGGATCCGTCATGCGTACTCCTTCACCAGTGCCGATATGCGTCCTCCCCCACCCGGCGACGCACCGAGGCACCAGCGCTGCAGATCACCTGTCTGTAGCGCACGCGCGACGACGATCACCCCCGTTACCCGTCGGTACCGGTTCGGTACCGACCTGGGTGAAACTGTGTCCCGAAGTATAGGACCGGGTGAAAATACCCAACATCGGGTATCGCTATCACCTGGAAATGGTCGACCATCTCATGGCCTGTTTCGACGCCCAGCAGCACCAGGGCGGCGGTGCTCCCGGATCGTTCCGAGGCACCGCGCGCCACGTGGCGTGCGGTGTACCACCCCGGCGAGCGGGCACCGAGCGAACGACCGACGGATCGTTGCCAGCGGCCTGCACGTGGAAAGCGTTGTACTGATGGCTCACGTCGCAATCACCGTGCCGGCCTCACCGGAGCAGATCTTCGCCGTACTGGCCGACGGTTGGCTGTTCTCGACCTGGGTCGTCGGCGCGACCCATGTCCGAGACGTCGACGACAGCTGGCCCGCGGTCGGCTCTCGGCTGCACTTTCAGGTGGGTGTATGGCCGTTCACGATGGACGACACCGCCGAGGTGGTCATGGCCAAACCACCGCGCCGACTCGAGTGGGAAGCCAGGGTCCGTCCTGTGGGCTCGGCGTTGATCCGCGTCGGGCTCTGGGAGATGGACTCGGGCAAGACCCATGTCCATATCTACGAGCATGCGGTGCACGGGGTCGGAGCCGTGATCCCCACCAGGGTCCAAGAACTGCTCCTGGTGCCCTACAACAAGGAGGCGCTGTCGCGGCTCGCCGACATCGCAGTGGGCAGAGCGCGCGCCCCGGTGGACCACGGCCGCGACGGCGGCACGCACGTCTGACCTGGCCGCCGGTCAGACGATGGACTGGGCGATGCCGTCGAGTATGTCGTGCTCGCTGACGATCAGTTCGGAGATTCCCGCGCGGCGGGACAGTTCCTCGGCGAGCACCTCGGTGATGACCGCACCACCGCCGATGACGTCGACCCGCCCCGGGTGAATGGGTCCCAAGGCAGCGCGCTGGTCGTGATCCATGGCGACCAGACGGCCACAGACCTCGTGCACCCGGTCGTAGCCGAGCCGGGTGAGATGCACCTGTTCGGCATCGTATTCGGGCAGATCCAACGCCACTGCCGCGAGCGTGGTCATCGTGCCGGCCACACCGACCCAGGTGTGCGCCCCGTCCACCGGGACACGCGCGAACGCCTCCCGCAACCGCTCGGTGGCGAAGGCGCGCGCGGCAACGACCTGATCGGCAGTCGGCGGATTGCCGGTGAGGCAGCGCTCGGTGATTCGAACACAGCCGATATCGGCGGAGAACGCCGCCCGTACTCCCGCGCTGTCGCCGAACACCAGTTCCGTCGACCCACCCCCCAGATCCACCACGACGAACGGACCTGCCGCGCTGGACAGTTCACCGATCGCACCGGCGAACGACAGTCGCGCTTCCTCGTCGCCGGTGATCACCTCGGCCTCGGCGCCGGGCACCACGGCATCGAGTTCGGCGCGCGCCATGGCGAAGAAATCGTCTCGATTGGCTGCATCTCGGGTGGCAGAGGTGGCCACCATGCGAACCCGACCGACTCCGGCCGCACGCATCGAACCCACGTAGTCGGCCAAGGCGACGCGGGTGCGTTCGATCGCCTCCGGGGCCAGCGCACCGGTCGCGTCGACGCCCTGCCCCAGACGGACGATGCGCATCTCACGATGCACGTCGCTCAGACCGCCATCCGCCGATACCTCGGCGATCAGCAGGCGAAGGGAGTTGGTGCCGCAATCCACGGCGGCTACCCGGTCACTCATCGTTGCGCTCCAGTCTTTCGGGGCCGGTCTGCTGATAGGTCGGCCAATCGGCCGGGATCGCACTGCCCCGCAGGCCGTGTTCGGCCGCCAATGCCACTGCCTCGTCGCCGAGCGGGTTCACCCCCGGCCCTTTGGCCAGTGCGTGTGCGATCAGGACATGCAAGCATTTGACTCGCTCCGGCATGCCGCCGCCACTGAAATCCGTTCCGAGTGACTCTATTTCGTCGCGCTCGGCCAGATAGCTCTCGTGCGCGGCGCGATAGGCGGCGGCCAGCTGCGGGTCCGTATCGAGCCGTTCGGTCATCGCCCGCATCACGCCGGCCGATTCCTGTCGGCTCGCTTCCGCGGTGAGCCGCGGATCGGTGAGATAGTAGAGCGTCGGGAAGGGGGTGCCATCCGGCAACCGGGGCGCGGTCTTGACCACTGCCGGAACGCCATCCGGGCTGCGATAGGCGATGGCGAGCACGCCGCGCGGCGCACGGCCCAACTGCTCGGTGATGATCGCGAGATCGTGATCCGTCGGTGCGGTCACCTGGGTCCTTCCGGTGGAGACGGCGCCGGTTCGGCGGTCGAGCGCGGCTCGGATATATCGCGCCACAATTCGGTGTACCAGGGATCGGGTTCCCTGACCTTGGTAGGCGCCGGAGACGGTGGGGGCGCTTCGATGCCGGGCACCTGCACGATGTAGGGCGTCTCGCCCGGCATCACCAGACGAAGTCGGTCTCGCGCTTCGGCGCGGATATACGCCGGATCTTGTTGCTGGACACGGCGATCGCGCAACCGGGCCAGGTCGGCTTCCAGCTCCTGCCGATGCTGCTCCAGCCGCGCCGCCTCGGCGCGTTGCGACAGATACGTGCGCATCGGCACGGCCAGAGTCAGTGCGAGAGCGCACACCACCATCGCGAAGATCACCGCCTTACCGGTGGACAGTCCGAGCACGGTGCGCTCACGCACCGTGGCGCGCGGTTCGGACCGGCGCGCCCCCGGCTGTCTGTCCGCGGCCTCCGATCGCCGTCGGGCGCGCGTGCCGGCCGCATCGGCCGGACGTGACCTGGCGGCACGCGATTGGCGGCGGTCTTCTCGTCCAGCCGGACTGGTGCCCCGCGCACGTCGCTCGGTCATGTCATGCCTCTACGGTATCCAGCTCGCGGTGCTCCCCGGGCACGTCATGCTCTCACCAGTGACCGCCTCCAGGGCCGCGCTGCGGTGTCAGTCTTCGAACACGAAGCGGGGAAATGCGACCTCGCCAGCGTAACGCGCCGAGTCGCCCAACGCGTCCTCGATGCGCAACAGCTGGTTGTACTTGGCGACGCGCTCACTGCGCGCGGGCGCCCCGGTCTTGATCTGACCGGCGCCGACCGCCACGGCCAGGTCCGCGATCGTGGTGTCCTCGGTCTCACCGGAGCGATGCGACATCATGGTCTTGTAACCGTTGCGGTGGGCCAGCTCCACCGCGTCCAAGGTCTCGGTGAGCGTACCGATCTGGTTGACCTTCACCAACAGCGCATTCGCGGCGCCCTTGGCGATACCCTCTTCCAACCGCTCCGGATTGGTGACGAACAAGTCGTCGCCGACGAGCTGGATTCGATCCCCGATCTGGTCGGTCAAAGCCACCCAGCCGTCCCAGTCGTCCTCCGACAGCGGGTCCTCGATGGATACCAGCGGGTAGTCGGCCAGCAAATCGGAGTAGAACTGCGTCATCTGCTCCGCCGACCGCACACTGCCCTCGAAGGTGTATCCGCTGTTGGAGGTGTAGAACTCCGTGGCCGCGACATCGAGCGCGAGGGTCACGTCGCGACCCAGCTTCAGGCCGGTCTTGGCGACGGCCGAGGCGATCAGGTCCAGCGCGTCGCGGGTACCGGCGACATCGGGCGCGAAACCACCCTCGTCGCCGAGTCCGGTGGCCAGGCCCTTGGCTTTCAGTACCGCCTTGAGCGCGTGGTACACCTCCGCGCCCCAGCGCAGCGATTCCTTGAACGTCGGCGCGCCGATCGGGGCGACCATGAACTCCTGGACGTCGACGCCGGTATCGGCGTGTGCACCGCCGTTGAGAATGTTCATCATCGGGACCGGCAGGACGTGTGCGTTCGGTCCACCCAGGTAACGGAACAGCTCCAGGCCCGAGGACTCGGCTGCCGCACGCGCCACGGCCAGCGAAACCCCGAGCAACGCGTTGGCGCCGAGGCGGGACTTGTCCGCAGTGGCATCCAAGTCCAACAACACCTGGTCGACGCCGCGCTGCTCGACCGCATCCAGACCGATGACCGCGGGCGCGATTTCGTCCAACACGCCCTCGACGGCCTTGCGGACCCCCTTGCCGCCATAGCGTTCGCCACCGTCGCGCAGTTCGACCGCCTCGTGCTCACCGGTGGACGCACCGGAGGGCACCGCGGCCCGAGTCAGGGTGCCGTCGTCGAGAGCGACCTCGACCTCGACCGTGGGGTTGCCGCGCGAGTCCAGGATCTCGCGAGCTCCGACCTGTTCGATGATGGCCACGAAAACGACACTCCTTCGACTGCTGACATGGTTAGGCCCACGGGATGGCCATGCGGTGCGAGCCTATCGCCCCTGCGGGGTGACCGGTAACCGGCACACCGGGAGCGACGGATCACATCCTGTGTCCAATGCTGTAGATCGCAGCCCGGTCGCGCACCGTGAGCAGGTATCCGTGCGACTGGTTGTAGGCCAGCAGCGCCCGCTGCCAGCCGCGTTCCGAGGTGAGGTCGCCGCCTCTGGCGCACAGGTAGCGCGCCGCGGTCAGGGCGGCGTCGTCGATGTTCTGCGGGTCGATCACCTCGTCGCCATTGGCGTCGACACCCCACCGCTCCCAGGTTTCCGGGATGAACTGCAGCGGGCCGACGGCGCGGTCGTAGACCGCGTCACCATCGAGCGCGCCGCTGTCGGTGTCCTCGATCAGCGCCACCCCGGCAGAGCCGTCGAGAGGGATGCCGATGATCGGCGGACTGACCGAACCGTCGGCGGCGATCGCCGCCCCGCGGTGTCTCCCGTGCTGGCTCTCCACGCTGGCGATGCCGGCAAGCGTGGTCCATGCGATACCACAGTCGGGCCGGGCCCTGGCCATGACGGCCGCCGCGTAGCCGTATGCCTCCAAGGCGATCGGCGGGATGTCCATCGCGTCGGCCTGGTCCGCCGCCCAGCCACGCAGTTGGACCGCGGTACGGCCCGGAGCGTCCAGGTCGATCACCGGGACCGGGACACCCGGCCCCGGCGGAATGCCCTCCGGGATTGGGGGACGGTCGATCCCGCAACCGACGAGCCCGACGACGATCACAGCGGCCACCGAGGCGGCGGTCTTCTTCAACACCTCCTCCATGATCCAGATGGCCGCACCGCAAGCCGGCCCCATGCCCCTACGGATCGGTGAATCACCGAGTCGCGCGAAACCGGGAAGGCGGGCCGATACCGGCTAGCCTTAGCGACCGGAGTACCGGCCGAAACAGATCTCTCCGCTGTGCATTCGGCCCCGCAATCCACCTATTTTTAGGTAAGGCTTTCTTAAGTTCATCGGGACCGCTACTTTGCAACTCGAATCGTCACCTCTGCTTCTCGAACCGATGCGAAGGAGGGATTTCTTGGTGAAAAGTGTTCTTTCCCAACGTATGTCGATTCGCACGGCTGATCTCGAACGGCGCGAGCTACCCGAGGACGCGGCTCGTGCGGTGTGCGAACTCGCCCGTGAGATAGTCACAGCCGTATGCACCACACGCGCCGATCGAACCGAGGCTGCCCGCACACTCGCAGACCCGACGCTGGTCGCGCACATCGACGCCCGGCTCACCGAACTCCCCGCAGAGGTGAGCCATGTACTCCGACCCCCCGCCACCGCAGCGGGCGCGGCAATTATCGGACGGATTCCCTTGGTGGACAGTGAATTCGGGACTACTCCGCCGACCTGGCAGGCTGCTGCGCGATGGTGCGGCGATCCGGACGCCAGCCCGTGCTCGTTCGAATTCGACCTCGTCATGCTGCTTCTCGCCCGCTGCGCAGGTGAGCCGTTCGGCTGGCAGGGCCAACAGGACGGGAGATTGGTCAACAACATCGTCCCCACGTGCGGCCATGAACACGAACAGTCCGGGGCCAGCAGCACCACACTGTTGAGCCCGCACACCGAGGATGCGTTCCATCCCCGGCGAGCGAACCTATTGATGCTGGGCTGCCTGCGCAATCCGGACGCGGTCGGCACCACGGTGTCATCGGTGCGCCGCGTGCAACTGTCCGCCGAGCACCGAGAGATACTCAGCACGCCGACCCTGCCTATCCTGCCGGACGTTTCCTACGGCACCGGATACGAAAGAGGTTCGGCTATCCCGGTTCCCATCCTCTGGAGCGCCTCCGACCCCGATCAGCAGACCATCCGCTACGACCCCGCCTACACCCCGCTCGAAGACGCCGACCCCGCATTCCGCTCGGCCTATGGACGACTCGCCGCAGAGCTCGAACGCGTCTGCACGACAGCCGCACTCGCTCCGGGTGAACTACTACTGATGGACAACGACGTCGCAGTTCATGGGCGCGCCGCCTTCACTGCCCGCTACGACGGCACCGATCGCTGGCTCAAACGCGTGAACATTCGACGTCCCGAACGCCGCCGCCGCGCCGGGGAAGCCGCCGAGAATGGCTATGGGCAACGAGTCGTCGCCCCGTTTCGAGCGGTGGACGCCCCACCGCTCGGGCGCTCTCGAACGCGGGATGTGGTACCCAATGATCGAGGATCCGTTGAACACTCGTGACCGAAGCACGCCCTTGCGGGTGTTGAGTCGCCGCGACTTGGCCGATGTCCCGATAGCGCCGGCTGCCGTCGTGCGCGCCGTAGAAGATGCGTATCTGGCTTTCGCAGCGGGTGATTCGGACAACCCACGCAAGTCGAGCGTCGCGAATCCGGACGGTTGGTCGGTCGCCTATGCCATGCTCGGCCGAGACGGCCGCCGACGGGTGGTGGCGATGAAGACCTCCTACAAGTTCGACCCGGGTCACGACCGCAGCACCACGCGCTACTACACGACCATTTCGCTCTACGACGACACCACGGGCGCACCGATCGCGCTCATGGATTGCGCCCGGGTCGGTGCGCTGCGCACCCCGGCGGTATCGGCACTGCTGGTACGCGAGACCGTCCGCCGTGGTGCGGAGAGCGTGCTGCTGATCGGTACCGGAACCCAGGGCCGCCACGCCCTTCCACACCTGCTCGCCGCCAACCCGCAATTACACACGCTGATGGTCTACGGCACCCATCCCGAGGGGCTACGCGCAGTGCACCATCAACTCGCCGAGCACTACCCGCACGCCCTGCTCGAGACGGTGGCGGATCCACGCGAGGCATCGGCAGCCGCGGACGTCGTGCTGGCCACCGCCGGGCCGGGCACCGAGGTCGCGCTCGAATCGGAGGATCTCGCACCGGGCTCGGTCGCGGTGCTCGTCGGCTATGGGCTCGCCCCCTCCACGCTGACCGGCGCCGACCGCGTGATCGCGACCAGCGCCGAACAGATGGCGCTGACCGGAACCGATATGGCCGGCCCGGACGGCACACTCCCCCCGGTGGACGCGGAACTGCCCCAGATACTCCACCGGCGCACGACGGGCCGACGCTCGGACGACGAACGCATCTTCGTCTACAACAGCGGGTTGGTGCTCACCGACATCGCCGTCGCGCATGCGCTGGCCGAACAAGCAATCGCAGAAGGCCGCGGCACGGAGGTGCCGCTGTGGGACTGACGCACGGAGGTGCCGCTGTGGGACTGACGCACGGAGGTGCTGTGTGGGACTGACGGACGGGAGTATCGCTGCGGAGCTCGAGCACGAGGGCGCCGAGCGGATCGGCGCACCCGGCGCGATCGCACCAGCCACTGCCGCGGCGGGTGGCGGCGTCCCCGGCGACGCGATGTGCACCGTCGACGACTCGATCAGCGCGGCCCCCATGCCGGCACGACTGGACCCGTGGGAGCGGCGCCTGCTCGAGGATCCAACGCTGCTCGGCGAGCTCGCCTTCGCGATCGGCGGGCCCTTTCATGTGATGTATCCGCCCCGCGTGGCCGACAATATCGACGCGTTCCGCGCCGCTTTCACACACGCGGGTGTCCGCGGCACGATCTATTACGGCAAGAAGTCGAACAAGGCCGCGTGCGTCGCACGCACGTGCGCGCAGCGCGGCGCGGGCATCGATGTGGCCAGTGTAGGCGAGCTGACCGCCGCGATGGCCCAAGGCGTGCGTGGGGAGGAACTCATGGTCACCGGCCCGGCCAAGGCGGACGACCTGCTCTGGCTCGCCGCCCGACACGGCGCCCTGATCACAGTGGACGACATCGGCGAACTCGACCGGCTCGCGGCGCTTGCCGGCCCGGCGCCGGCGCGCACGATGATCCGCGTTCTGCCCGCCGCCTCAGCGAGTCGATTCGGTATGACCGATGCCGAAATCTCTGCCGCACTGGATATCTGCGGCAGCAGCGACGCACTTCGACTGGAGGGTTTCAGCTTTCACCTGTCCGGATACGACGCTGAAGCGCGTGCCGAACTCGCGGGTGAGCTGATCGCCCGCTGCCTATACGCCCGCGCCCTCGGTCATGCGGCCACCCTCGTCTCGATCGGTGGCGGGTTCGGCGTCGACTACGTCCCGGGCCAGGCCGCCGCGCAGTTCGCTGAACGCGCCTGCCGCCGCTGGTTCCACTCGGGCAAGTCCTTCGACTCCTATTACCCCTATCATTTCCCGAAGCCCGGGCCGGCGATGCTTGCCGATATCCTCGACCACCAGGATCTGGCTCGGAGGTTACGCGACAACGGTATCCAACTCGCGATCGAACCGGGCCGCGCGCTGCTCGCGCACGCGGGATGCACCGCCTTCCGGGTGCAAGGCAGCAAGACCAGATACGCCCACGACCGGCCCTACCAGGTGCTGACCGTCGACGGCAGCAGTTTGAGCCTGTCGGAGCAGTGGTTCGACAGCGAGTACCTGCCCGATCCCTTGCTGTGGCCGCAGCGTCCCGGCGCACCGACACCCACCAGTATCGGCGCGGCCACCTGTCTGGATTCCGACATGCTCAGCTGGCGGCGAGTGCCGCTGCCTCGCCCGGCCGAGGTCGGCGATCTGCTGATCTACCCGAACACCGCTGGCTACCAAATGGATTCGAACGAGTCCGCCTTCCACGAACTGCCGATTCCGCCGAAAATCGCGCTCTACGATGCGCCCGACGGACGCTTCCGCTGGACACGCGACAGTAGCCGACCGTGATTCGTCCCTCGCTTCCCTCGACACGACACAATCGCTCCCCTCGACCCGACACAGGAGTACTCCATGCCGCTCGTCACGCGAGTGACGGATCTGATCGGCCGCACGCCGCTGTTCGAGCTCGCGGCCACCCAGACAGGAACTCGCCTGCTGCTGAAACTCGAGCAGTTCAACCCCACCGGCGCAGCCAAGATCAGGATGGCGCGGCACATGATACTCGACGCCGAGCACCGTGGATTGCTGAGAAGTGGCGGGCATATCATCGAATCCACGTCCGGGAATACCGGGCTGGGCCTCGCGGTGGTGGCTGCCGAACGTGGATACCGCTTCACCGCGGTGGTCGACCACCACGCCAGTAAGGACAAGCTGCGCGCAATGCGAGCAATGGGCGCGGACCTGGTGTTCGTCGCCGACGAAGGGAATGACGACTTGGCCACCTCGGCCCGCGAGGATCTGGCCGAGGCAATGGCTGCCGAACGGGAGAACGCGTACTTCACCGAACAGCACAACAACACCGCCAACGCAATGGGGTACTACGCGATGGCCGAGGAGTTGCTCGAGGATGTGGATCGGGTCGACATCCTGCTGTCGGCGGTGGGTACCGGCGGGTCGTTGTTCGGTGCCGCGACGCGGCTGCGCGAACTCGGCTGCGTCCCCTACGTGGTCGGAGTCGAACCGGTCGGTTCGATCGCTTTCGGCGGATCGGGCGGACCGTACTGGCAGTCCGGCACCGGAACCCCGCCCGGCGCCACGATCGGCGCCGCTGTGGACTATTCCCTGCTCGACGAAGGAGTGAAGGTCTCCGACACCGCGGCCTTCGCCACCGCACGGGCCGTGGCGACCGAGGTGGGATTGATGCTCGGCGGCTCCGCGGGCGGCTCGGTGCACGCTGCGCTCACGCGGTTGGCGCAGTTCCCACCCGGATCGACCGTGGTCACCATTGTGTGCGACGGCGGTGAAAAATACCTGGACACAGTGTTCGACAACAGCTGGATGCGCGACCGTGGCCTGCTCGACGCCGACGCGGAGCAGGAGGTTGTGCAGTTGCTGCGACGCTACCGACCCGCCCCCCGACACGGGTTCGTGGAGGCGCGATGAGCCCGGTAGCGGAGACGGTCCGGTGAAGCCGCGCAGCTTCACCGGCGACGGCTGGCGGCTGACCACGCTGGCCACGCCGATCGCGGTGACTCAGCTGGCGCAAGTCGCCATGTCCACGACCAATATCGCGCTGATGGGCACCCTCGGCGTGCGGCAGGTCGCAGCCGGCGGCTTGGCGATCGTGCTGTTCAATCAGATCCGCACCATGTGCGTCGGATTGATCACCGCCACCGGAAACCGGATCGCCGCCGCGGTGAGCGGCGCGGACACGCGCGCAGAGTCTCCCGAGGAGGAGATCCACGACCTGGTGCGATCCAGTTTCCTGATCGCTACGGTCGGCGGGATCGTCGGCGGTGCGGTGTTGATCGGTCTCGGCTGGGCGCTGCCGTGGCTCGGACAGGATCCCGGAGTGCTGGCCGACACCCGGCCCCTACTGGTGGCGCTCGCACCGGGCCTGGTGCCCTGCTTGTGGTTCCAGGTGTTGCGGCAGTACACCGTCGGTATGCAGCGTCCACAGGCGCTGCTGCTGGTGACACTGGGCTCGGTCGTCGTGAACCTGGTACTGGCTCTGGGGTTCATCCACGGCCGAGCCGGGTTACCCGCCGTGGGTCTCACCGGGATCGGCGTGGCGACCTCACTGGTGCACACGATCACGGTCGGAGTGTTCTGGGTGATGGTTCGGCGCGACAGCCGACTCGGGCCCTCACTGCCGGTGAGCCCCCTGCCCGCGCGGGCCACAACGGTCCGGGCAGAACTGCGACTGGGGATCCCGATCGCACTCACCTATGGCTCCGAGGCGGGAATGTTCTCCGTACTCGCTCTGGCGATGGGCGCACTCGGACCGGCGGCCCTGGCGGCGCACAATGTGGTCTATCAGATCATCTACATCGTGTTCCAGGTGGCCATCGGCCTATCGCACGGGGTGTCGATCCTGGTCAGCCACGCCGTCGCCCGGGACGAACGCCAGCGAGCACGGACTCTGGCCCGGCTCGTGCTGCGCCATGCCGCGGTGGTCGCAGCCGTCACCGGCCTGCTGTACGCGGTTGTACCCGGCCTGGTGCTGTCGCCCTTCTTGGACTCCGCCGACGCCGATGCCATCCGGATCGCGCACACGCTGTTGCTGATCGGCATCGTGCTGCAGTTCTTCGATGCCGCCCAGAACATCGGGATCGGCCTGCTGCGTGGTCTGGGGGCGACGCGCGCGGGCTTGCGTCTGTCCCTGATCGGCTACTGGGGTGTCGGTCTGCCCGGCGCGGTGCTGCTCGCTTTCCCCGCTGGACTCGGCGCCGCCGGCATCTGGTGTGGACTGACCGCGGGCCTGGCCGCTACGGCCGCTCTCTTGCTCCACCGCTACCTCACACTGCTCGACACGACGCGGAGCGACCGGCCGCGGCCACACCCGGAGCGGAGAACTCTCGAGACCCAAGTGGGCCAACAACATTGACACTCACGCACCAGATTGATAGTTGTTCGATATGACCAATCCTTCCTCTGATGCAGTGTTCGAATCCTCCTATCGCGGTGACGATTCCGGTCCGTGGCTGGGCCATCGGCCACCGTGGAGCCTCGGCGAACCCCAGCCCGAGATCGCTGCGCTCATCGACGCCGATCTGTTCCACGGCGACATCCTCGACGCCGGCTGCGGCGAGGCCGCTCTGTCGCTCCACCTCGCCGAACGCGGGTTCACCACCGTGGGGCTGGACCGATCACCGGCGGCGATCGAGCTCGCGCGCACCGAAGCCGGCAAACGTGGCCTGAGCACAGCCAGCTTCGAGGTTGCCGACATCAGCTCCCTCACCGGCTACGACGGCCGCTTCAGCACGATCGTCGACAGTGGTCTGTTCCATTCGATGCCGGTCGAACTACGGCAGGGCTACCAAGAGTCGATGGTGCGCGCCGCGGCGCCGGGCGCCTCCTACTTCGTCTTGGCGTTCGACGGGGCCAGCGTGCCCGTGGGGCGCACCAACCCGGTCACCACCGATGAGTTGCGCACCCTGGTGGGTCGATACTGGGTGATCGACGAGATCCGACCCGCCCGCATCCACGCAGACGATCCCGACGACCTGCCGGCATTCCGCGAGTTCTGCGGTCCCGACCTCCGCGACGAAGGCAATGGGCGCAAGTCGGCTCCCGGTTTGCTGCTGTCGGCTCATCTGGCCTGACGGTTCCGACCCTCAGGTCGAAGGTATGAGGTAGTCGTCGCCGCCGATGTACACGGTGTGCCCGTCGGGAACCGGGGCGTCGAGAGCCTGCACGATGGCATCTGCGAATTGGTCCAAGGTCGGCAGCTGCCCGGTGCTGCGCCGGGCGGCGACTGCCCCGGGGTCGCGGCGCTCGAGCAGACGAACGATGATCGTTCCATCGACCATGTCACCGGAGACGACGACGAATTCGATTCCACGAGTGCCGAATTCAGGGATGAGTGCCCGAAGCGCATCCTCGCCGGCGCGTTTGCTGGCCGCGATCGGTTCGTATCCCTCCGGTAATGCCCTGCCCGTGCTGTGGAAGTGCGCTTGATGGCTGGTGACGAACACGATCCGCCCACCAGGGGGCATCAGCGGCACCACGAGGCCGGTCAAGCGGACCTGAGCATCGCGATTGATCCGAAGCGCATAGCCGGGCTCGGCATCTCGTTCCAGTCCGCCGGACGCGTTGAGCACGACCGCGTCCAGACGACCGAACTGTTCGCCGATCTGCCCCACCATCGCGGTGACGTCCGCGGTGCTGGCAAGATCTGCACCGATGGCCGACGCGCTGCCGCCAGCGGCGATGATGTCGTCGACCACGGCCTGTGCGCGTTTGCTCTTCTCGCGGTAGTTGATGACGACGTGAACATCCGGTGCAGCCAACCTCCGCGCGGTCTCCGCCCCGATGCTGCGCGAAGCACCGGTCACCAACACGACCCGCCGCGCGGTGCTGTCCACCCGATCCATCAAGCGCCTCCTTGTGCCCCTGCAGTACTTCTCGATCAGAATCAACTATGGTGGTTCGAAATGAGAAGCGCAAGTGATCACTCGGGCGCCACGAGTCGCGCCGACGATCCCTCCTATGCCTCGACCCTAGCCGCGATCGACCTGTTGGGGCAGCGGTGGATACTTCGCGTCGTGTGGGAACTCGAATCAGGGCCCCGCGGATTCCTGCAATTGCGGCGCAGCATGGGCAACTGCTCGTCCAGCATGTTGGCCGATCGCCTCCAGCGGCTGCAGTCGGCCGGCTTGGTCGACAAGCACGGCCCACGGGGAGCCTACGAACTCACCCCCGCCGGCACGCGACTGATCGCGTCGCTGCAGCCCCTCTGGGATTGGTCCCAGACCTGGACAGCCGACCGACGACATGCCCCCGGCCCGGCGGCCGACCCGCCATCGACCTGACCGGGAGAGCCCGAAAACCGCCGGTCGGATGCCGTATGCTGAGCAAGCTACCACCCGTGGTGCCTACGGGTCGTAGGGCGGTGGGACCCGCCGCACCACAACCGCGACATCCGTCGCCAACGGCCCCTACTCGACGCCACATTCTTTCCTGCCGGTCAGGGAAGCGGGATGAGTAGGAGACTGCCGTGTCGATACCCGAACCGGGTCTCACCGACAAGCCCGGTCCGTTCGCGGTCCGTCGCCGCAGGGCGTGGCGCACTCACGTGCCGGTCATCGCCGCAGTCGCTGCCGGAGGTGGGATCGGTGCCACCGCCCGCTACGCCGCCACGGTCGTGTGGCCGACGTCGCCCAGCTCCTTTCCCTGGACCACTCTGGTGGTGAACGTCACCGGCTGTGCACTCATGGGAACGCTCTTGGTGCTGATCACCGAAGTCCGGACCGGACACCGGATGCTGCGCCCGTTTCTGGGGACCGGAATCCTCGGTGGCTACACCACCTTCTCCGCCTACGCTGCCGACACCCACCACCTCCTCGACACCGGCCACGCCGCGACCGCGTGGATATACCTCGGCGTGACGCCGATCACAGCGCTGATCGCCACATGGACCACCGCCGCCCTGACCCGCCACCTACTCCTGCGGAGGACAGCATGACCCGGCTCACCGGACCCGCCCTGCGTCTGACGGTGTTCGTCGGCGAAAGCGACACCTGGCGCCACAAACCGCTGTTCAGCGAGATCGTGCACCGCGCCCATCGCGCCGGCCTCGCGGGGGCCAGCGTGTTGCGCGGCATCGAGGGGTTCGGCGCCTCCTCGCGCATCCACACCACCCGCGTACTCTCGCTCAGCGAAGACCTGCCCGTCGCCGTCATCGTCGTCGACGATCCCGACCGTATCCGGGCCTTTCTGCCCCAGCTCGACGAGCTCGTCACCGAAGGATTGGTCATCCTCGACGACGTCGAGGTCATCCGTTACATCGGCCGGCAGGGCGAGCGCCGATGACGTGGCTGCTCGTGGTGATCGGCGGCATGGTGGGCGCGACCCTGCGCTACGTCACCGATCGGGCGGTGCAGTCCCGCCACGACACGGTGTTCCCCTGGGGAACCTTCACCGTCAATGTCATCGGTAGCTTCGTCCTCGGCGTCCTCGCCGGCGCGTCGAGCAGCACCCATGTGCAACTACTGGTCGGCACCGGCCTGTGCGGGGCCTTGACCACCTACAGCACCTTCAGCTACGAAACCCTGCAGCTGGCCGGCACTGGCGCCCGCATCTATGCCCTCGCCAACCTGCTGGGCACACTCGGCGCGGGCCTCGGCGCCTACTTCACCGGCAGCACCATCGCCGATGTCATTCGGAACTGAACCCACATCGCTGCTCGGGCGCCGACCGGGCGCCGACGCTATCCTGACGGTGAACCACATCGGTGGCGGATGTATCGCCGGGAGGGATGGTCTGTGCGGTGCCCACAACCAGAGTCGCGGAGCACCCCCGTCCCGATCATGTGCTGTTCCACTTCAGCGATACCCATCTCGTCGCGGGACGAGACCCGCTCTACGGCGATGTCGATGCCGATCTGCGCCTGCGCGAACTCCTCGACCACGCCGCGGCCAGCCGGATTCGACCGACCGCCATCGTGTTCACCGGCGACCTCACCGACCGCGGAGAACCAGCCGCGTACACCAAGCTGAAATCCATTGTCGAGCCATTTGCCAATACCGTGCAGGCCCCCGTGGTCTGGCTCGGCGGAAACCACGACGATCGCGGCGCCCTGCGGGACCGACTACTCGGCGAGCCCCCCGCACTGTCCCCGCTGGACCGCGTGCATCTGATCGACGGCCTGCGCATCATCGCCTTGGACACCTCGGTACCCGGCGAACACCACGGGGAGATCTCCGACGATCAATTGCAGTGGCTGGCCACGATCTTGGCCGAACCGGCCCCCTTCGGCACCATTCTCGCGATGCATCACCCACCGGTGCCCTGTGTGCTCGATCTGGCCGTCATCGTGGAGTTGCGCGATCAGCACAAGCTGGCCGCCGCACTCGACGGCAGCGACGTGCGCGCCATCCTCGCCGGACACCTACACTTCTCCACCAGCGCGATGTTCGCGGGGATTCCGGTATCGGTGGCGTCGGCGAGCTGCTACAGCCAAGACCTCGGTGTGGCCCACGGCGGGTTGCGCGGCCGCGACGCGGCGCAGACATTCAACTACGTCCACATCTACCCCGAGACCGTGGTGCATTCGGTGGTCCCCATCGACCGGGGCGAGACGGTCGGCGCCTCGGCCACTCCAGAACAGGCGCGACGGCGGCTGGCCGACGAAGGCATCGTGATCCCATCGGCCAGCCGGATTCCGCGGGTCATGCGACGCCCGGTGTCGGCTCCGGAATCGGATGACGAGGCGGTGCGCTGAGCCGCTCCCACGGTGCGGGATCCGGATAGTAGTCGGCGAGAAATGCCGAGACGGCCCGTACCCGCTCGGCTTCGGCCACCTCGGGGAAACTGCCATCGTTGAGGCAGAAGAAGTCGACGTCGCGGTGCTGGGCCAATCCACTCAGCATCGCGAGTCCGGCGCGACTGGTCGTGTCCACATAGCGCGTTCTCGCCACCTCCTGTGGCGCTGCACGACCGGTCAGCAACGCATAATAGTGATACAGCGAATTGGTGACCGAGATATCGGACGCCGCCCGGAAACGGCTCGAGCTCGTGCGAGCGAAATCGGCGGCGAATTCTTCTTCCATCTCCTGGAGCACACTGCGACGCAACGGCACCGGTGTGTGCTCCAAGTGCCGCGTGATGACACAGCCGAAACGCTCGGCCAGCAGCATCCGATTCACTCGAGCGGCATTTTCGAAACCGCTGCGACGCGCATGGGTGCGCCCCGGACCGATCCTGGTATCCGCCTCGATGAACCGGCTCACCCCGCCGGGGGTGAAGAACATCGACGGTCGCACCGGCCGAGCGAAGAACATGTCGTCGTTGGAGTACACGAAGTGTTCGCTGAGTCCCGCGATATGGTGCAACTGCGCTTCCACTGCGTGGGAATTGAAAACCGGCAACCCCGCTGTTCCGCGGAAGTGATCCGCCGCGCGCACGACGGTTACCTTCGGATGGGCCACCAGCCACGCCGGCGGTGTGGAATCGGTCGCAATGAAGATCCGGCGAATCCAAGGCGCGTTCTTGTAGACCGACCGCAGGGCATACCTCAACTCGCCGACCTGCCGGATTCTGGCGTCGGCGTCATCGCCCTCACCCACGACCGTCTGGGCGAGCATTCCGGCCCGCCGTGCGCGGAAATCGGGATCGGAGCCATCGACCCAGGAAAACACCACGTCGATATCGAATCCGACGTCGCCGGTATGCGGCGCGAACATGTCCACCAGGGTGGGCCAATTCCGGTCGAAAAGCCGCACCCGGGTGCGCCGGATATCGGCGACATCGAAAACTCGGCGGGTCAGTGCGTTCGGGCGCGGACACCTCACCACGCCCCCGCGGTATTCCCACAATTCCAGATCGACATGATGCACCGGGTCGCGGTCGCGCCCGAGCCGGAACACATTGTGCTGCAGGTGCACACACGAGAAGCCGGCGGACATGGCCGTCGCGATCACCCGGCGCACAATCGGTCGGTACGCCGCGTCGGCGGCGAGCACCACACGCTGCCCGCCGTCGCGCACCAGCAGGAACGGCACCTCCGCCGCCGCCAATTCGGCACGCAAGTACCCGAGATCGTCGATCGTTGCGGCAGACACGGCGAGATTGCTCACCGTGGGCCGCGTCACCACTTCTATTGCCCCCGAGTCGGTCGCTGCGTTGCCAGCCATGACTGTCTCCACTTCGTCTGTCCACCGGTGTCGTGCCGTTCGGTGCGCTGGGTAGAGCCGCGATCGCGTCGGTGCGGTGGCATCGACATGCGGCCCACGCCCAGCGCGGTGCCGTTCAGGGATGGGGAATGGTGCCGTAGCGGGGGTACGACGATGTGGTCTCCTGGTATGCGGACGACTGGTGGACCATTTCGTTTTCACCTCACTCACGGCCGGACGCCGGGGGCGTCGAGACAGAATCGTCATGGACGAAGACGCTGCACTGGTCGGTGCGCGACAAAAGGGTCGGTAGCGGTCATATGGCCGCTACGACGGTCCCGGACGGCATTCGCCGGCCGAAATGTGGCGTGTCCGATGAATCGGGCGCCTCTACGCATGATGCAACGTCGGTTACATTCCGTCAAACGACGTAGATCGTCCCCGCTGTCGCGCCCGGGACCGCCTCGCGTCCCGATACGTCCATGTGCCATTTCAACCGGGACAATTCTCGATACACTGGACGAGTACCGATCGGCCGAAGCGAGACCGAGATGGGCACGAATTACGACTCAGGCCACGTCGCCGACCACTATCAGCAGGCCAAACAGCACCCATGGCGCTCACTGGTCGAGGAATACTCCCTGCTCTCGCTGGTCGGGGATATCAGCGGCAAGAAGGTAGTGGACATCGCGTGCGGCGAGGGATACTTCACCCGGCGGCTGCGCCGCGCCGATGCCGCGACCGTGGTCGGTATCGATATCTCCGAACGCATGATCGACATGGCGCGTGCGCAGGAGGAGTCTGATCCGCTCGGTATCGACTACCGCGTCTGCGACACCCGGACGATCGGGCCACAGCGCGATTTCGACGTCGCGGTGTCGGCCTGGCTTCTGAGTTACGCCGATAGTCGCGCGGAGCTGGCCCGCATGTGTCGGGGCATAGCATCCTGGCTGCGCCCTGGAGGTCGCTTCGTCACCCTGACGTCGAATCCCGAAGTGTACTTCTTCAGACCACCGCCGGACTATCGCAAATACGGATTGCGGATGACGCTGATGGACCACGTCTACGAGGGCGCCCCGATCCGGTGGACCATCGATCTCGGTGACACCGAATTGGAGATCGAAAACTACTATCTGCCCCTCGACGCGTTCGAACCGACATTCCACGACGCGGGCTTTCGCGATTTTCGGATTCATCCACTTCAACTCGATCCCGGCTCCCAGACCGTCGAGAACAAGCGATACTGGCGCGAGTTCATGGACAATCCGATCGCCCTGTTGATCGACTGCATGAAGGCCTGACCTGTCCGACGACGAGCACCAGGCGAAGTTCGGACAACCAGGTGCAGTCCCAGCAGACAAGCCGCGCAACACCTTAGACTGCTAGCAGCGTGGTCGGCCCACCGCGCGCGACGACCGATGAGGTGACGAAGATGGCAGTCGGAGCCCGCCCCACCCCCCGTCGACCCGACGTGACGAATCATCCCGAACTGGATACGCTCCCGGAATGGCCGCTGGAGACGATCGGGGTGCTGGTGACGACCGATCCGACGCCGCATGCAATTCCGGTGTCGTGGCCGGTGCGGGCCGGCGACCGACAGATCTTGATCAGCCTGAAGTCCAACCGCGGCTCGCTGGCTCGGCTACGCGAGCGTCCCGAGGTGGCGCTGCTGATCCTCGGCGGCGGCGACGTGGCGCTGTGCGCTCGGGGTACCGCACGCGTCATCGCCGAGCAGATGCCTTCCGCCGAGGATTACGTGGCCGTTCGCATCGACATCGACGCAATCGACGACCACCGGCAGTCGGCTTTCGCGGTCACGAAGGGAATTCAGCGCACGGTACTCGACGACGAAAGTGAGTTGCGCGGATTGCGCAGTCGAGTGAACACGTTGCGGTCCTGGTCGCAGAACCAGGCGGCGCAGAACCAGCCGGCGCAGAACCAGCCGGCGCAGGGCCGGGCATAGCATCGAGACACCGTTTCCGGTTTACACGAAAGATCTGCGGCACGACGGTGCCGCGTGGAAGGGGATCATGAGCGTCACATTGGCCAAAGGCGGCAACGTTTCGCTGTCCAAGCAGTCGGTCGATCTCACCGCGGTAGCGGTGGGTCTGGGCTGGGATGTGCGCACGACCAGCGGCGCCGACTACGACCTCGACGCCAGCGCGCTCGCATGTGGGTCGAACCTGAAGGTGCTGTCCGATCAGCACTTCGTCTTCTACAACAATCTGCGGTCGCCCGAAGGGTCCATCGAACACACCGGTGACAACCTCACCGGCGTTGGCGACGGTGACGACGAGACGATCAATGTCGACCTGACGGCAACACCACCGACGATCACGAACATCTTCTTTCCGGTGTCGATCCACGACGCCGACGCCCGCCGCCAGTCCTTCGGCCAGATCCGTAATGCCTATATCCGCGTCGTCGACGCCACCACCGGAACAGAACTGGCCCGCTACGACCTCACCGAAGACGCGTCCACCGAAACCGCCATGGTCTTCGGCGAGCTGTACCGCTACAACGACGAATGGCGATTCCGCGCCATCGGCCAAGGCTACGCGTCCGGACTCGCGGGAATCGCCCGTGACTACGGCGTCAATGTCTGAAGGCCGCCGGACTCGGGAACAACACGCTCTACCTGCCACTACCAGGCCAGAAGGCGCGCCAATCCTGCGCCGACAGCGGAAGGCGTTGCCCGCGATCTGCCTCTGCGGAGTCCTCGGCCGCGCGAATAGCCGCGGCGAAGGTGACCGTCGCCCTGCGCAGCCGGTCCTCGGCGCTGTCCGGTCCGCCGAGTCGCACGACGTGCAGCGCTTCGGGGATCAGGTCGACAGGTAGCCCGGCGCTGGCGCTGCGCGAGATGATCTTCTCGGCCAGCGCCAGTGCCGGTTGGGCCATGGCGATTCCGTCCAGACAGGAGCGCCGGGACTTCTCCGCGGATTTGCGTTCCTCCCACGCCTGTTCCTGCGCGGCGACCTTATCCTCCACCGAGGCGTGCGGATCGGGCTCGACGTCGAGAAGGGGACTACGATCGACCAACTTGGCGACCAAGGCGGCGGCAACGTCGTCGACCGTGAATTCCCCTGCGGCCTCGGCGATCCGGGAGTGGAAGAGCACCTGCAGCAGCAGGTCACCGAGTTCTTCCTGGATCGTCTCCACGTCGTCGTGCTGGATGGCATCGAGCAACTCGTAGGTCTCCTCCAGCAGATACGGCCGGAGCGACTCGTGGGTCTGGGTGACCTCCCACCCGCCGAATTGCCAGAGGCGGTCCATCACCTGGACGGCTTCGGCCAGGCCGGCCGCGATCGCGGCCGAATCGACTCCCACAGCCGGTGGCTCATCCGGCACAGCAGCGCCCTGCCCACTGTGCGCCGCCCGCTGCGCCGCACGGTGTCGCGCCGCACGTAGCACGGAGACGTCCCGGTCCATCGCGCTCATCGGGGCGCCAACTCGGCGGCGACGGTGAGATCCACTGCACCCTGCGCCTTTCCGTCCAAGGCCAGCAGCAAGTCGGCAATGAACTGCAGCAGCACCACATCGCGAACCCGGTCGGCTCCGACGCTGTCGTGCACCCGCGGCAGCGGAAGCTGCACCACCCCGGACGCGGCGCGATACCCGGCCGACGGGTAGACCCGCTTGAGTCGCAGCTGCTTGGAATCGGGCAACTGCAACGGCGAGATCTTCAAGGTCGTTCCAGTCACCGCGATGTCGGTGATCCCGTATTCCCGGGCGAGCAGGCGCAGCGTGGCCACCGACACCAGACGACCGACTTCGACCGGTAGTGGCCCGTAGCGGTCGACGAGTTCCTCCACCACCAATGCCAGTGACGAATCCCCTTGGGCAGCAGCAATTTTTCGATATGCCTCCAGGCGGAGGCGATCACTGGCAATGTAGTCCGGCGGGATGTGTGCATCCACTGGCAAGTCGATACGCACCTCCTTGATCTCCTCGGTGGTGATCGGCTTGCCGTCGGCAGCGGCGCGATACGCCTCGACCGCCTCGCCGACCAGACGCACATAGAGGTCGAAGCCGACACCCGCGACGTGGCCGGACTGTTCGGCGCCGAGCACATTGCCCGCTCCGCGAATCTCCAAGTCCTTCATCGCGACCGCCATCCCCGCACCGAGATCGGAGTTCTGCGAAATAGTGGCCAATCGGTCATAGGCGGTCTCGGTGAGCGGCTTCTGTGGCGGATACAGGAAGTAGGCGTACCCACGTTCTCGGCTGCGGCCGACTCGACCGCGCAACTGGTGCAGCTGCGACAGCCCGAGCGCGTCGGCGCGCTCCACGATCAAGGTGTTGGCATTGGAGATGTCCAACCCGGTCTCGATGATCGTGGTGCACACCAACACGTCGTACTCACGCTGCCAGAAGCCCTGCACGGTGGACTCCAGTGCATCTTCGTTCATCTGGCCATGCGCGACGACCACCCGCGCCTCCGGAACCAGATCACGAATCCGCTTGGCCGCCTTGTCGATCGACGACACCCGATTGTGCACATAGAACACCTGGCCGTCGCGGAGCAATTCTCGCCGAATGGCCGCGGTGACCTGCTTGTCGCTGTAGGAGCCGACATAGGTCAGTACTGGGTGGCGTTCCTCGGGCGGGGTGAGGATGGTCGACATCTCGCGGATGCCGGCCAGACTCATCTCCAGCGTCCGCGGAATCGGCGTCGCCGACATGGTGAGCACGTCGACATGAGTACGCAGCGCTTTGATGTGCTCCTTGTGCTCGACGCCGAAGCGCTGTTCCTCGTCGACCACGACGAGACCGAGATTCTTCCAGCGCACCCCGGTCTGCAACAGCCGGTGAGTACCGACCACGATATCGACCCCACCGTCGGCCATTCCTTCCAACACGGCGCGGGCCTCGGCGGGATCGGTGAACCGGGACAAGCCGCGCACCGCCATCGGGAAGCCCGCTACCCGGTCGGTGAACGTCTGCAGATGTTGCTGCGCGAGCAACGTCGTGGGAACCAGCACCACGACCTGTCGGCCGTCCTGCACCGCCTTGAACGCCGCACGCACCGCGATCTCGGTCTTGCCGTAGCCGACGTCGCCGCACACTACCCGGTCCATCGGGACCGGCTTCTCCATATCGGCTTTCACTTCGGCGATGGCGGTCATCTGATCGACGGTCTCGGTGAACGCGAACGCGTCCTCCATCTCCTGTTGCCACGGAGTGTCGGGCCCGAACGCGTGTCCGGGCGCTGCTTGCCGGGCAGCGTACAGCTGCACGAGTTCGCCGGCGATCTCACGGACGGCTTTGCGCGCCTTGCGTTTGGTATTGGCCCAGTCGGAACCGCCGAGCTTGGACAGACTCGGCATTTCACCACCGACATAGCGCGACAGCTGATCGAGCGACTCCATCGGCACGAACAATCGGTCACCGGGCTGACCACGCTTGCTCGGCGCGTACTCGATCACAAGGTACTCACGGCGGGCATTGCCGACAGTGCGCTCGATCATCTCGACGAACTTGCCGATGCCATGCTGATCGTGCACCACCATGTCACCGGCGTTCAACGCGAGCGGATCGACCTGGTTGCGGCGCTTGGCCGGCATGCGCTTGCCCTCCGCCGGCGCGGTGACTCGGTTGCCGGTGAGATCGGACTCGGCGACGATCACCAATCCGGCGTCGGCGAAGATCAGTCCATCGTGTAGCGCTCCACACAACACGCCGACCACGCCTCGACCCGGTTCGGCCCCGGGCTCGAGCGTCGTGGCGGGCACGTCGGCGTCGGCCAACCGTTCCAGAATACGTTGCGCCGTACCATGTCCCGCGACGACCACAACCGCCCGACCACCGGTCGAAACGTGCGCGCGCAACGTGGCGAACATCGTCGCCACCAATTCGTCCGACCCCCGCGCAGCAGGGCCGGGCTGCACCGGCAGCACGACCTCTGCGCTGTCGCCGGAGGCCAGAGGGCTCAATGTCCACCAAGGCAGGCCCCGATGGCCGGCGCCCGCTCGAATCTCCGGCAACGGTCGATAGCCGGAGGCGGCCAGATCCAGGCCTTGTCCGCCCAGCGGCGCGGCGCCACCGAACGACGCCGCGGTCCACGATGCCTCCAGAAACTCCTCGCCCGTACGGACCAAGTCGGCTGCGCGCGTACGGATCTTCTCCGGGTCGCACAGCAGCACGTGCGTACCTTCGGGCAGCACGTCGGTGAGCAGGCGCAGCTCACCCGGTTGCAATACCGGCAACAATGCCTCCATGCCGTCGACCGGGATACCCTGGACGAGCTTGTCCAGCATCTCGACCAACGCCGCGTCCTGCGCGTTGTTCGCGGCGACATCGGCAGCGCGCTCGCGTACATCGGCAGTGAGTAGCAGTTCGCGGCAGGGCACCACGACGATCGCATCCACCGTGACGTCGGGCAACGAGCGCTGGTCGGCGACAGCGAACGGCCGCACATCGGTGATCTCGTCGCCCCAGAATTCCACCCGCACCGGATGATCCGCGGTCGGCGGAAAGACGTCCAGAATTCCTCCGCGCACCGCGAACTCACCGCGTTTGCCCACCATGTCGACCCGTGAGTAGGCGAACTCCACCAGCCGCACGAGCAATCCATCGAAGTCGAGCTCCGCACCCACCTGCAATACGATCGGCTCGATATCGCCCAAACCGGCCGCCATCGGTTGCATCAACGACCGCACCGTGGTGACCACCACCCGCAACGGCGCCGGATAGTGCGGATCGTCGGGGTGCGCGATCCGGCGTAGTACCTCCAGTCTGCGTCCAACGGTGTCCGCTCCCGGCGAGAGCCGCTCGTGCGGCAACGTCTCCCACGAGGGAAACTGCGCAACCGCGGGACCGAGTATCTCGGTCAATTCGACGGTCAGGTCGTCGGCCTCACGACCGGTCGCGGTGACCACCACCAGCGGCCGCACAGCCGCGGCCGTCGCCGCGACGAACGGTCGCACCGCCGCCGGCGCGACCAACTCGACCGATGTGGTGCCGATCAGCTCTGCGACGGTCCGAAGCGAGGAATCGGCACCGGCCGCGGCGGCCAGTCCTGCCAACGGCGGGCGGTGGGTGGACATCGACAACTCCTGAGCACAAGCGGGCGTTTCGAGCGGCCAATCGAGTCTAATGGGGCCGCTGTCGGCCCCGACTCCGGCACCACTGGTGTTCTGCGTCCTCGCTCGGGCAGTGTCGGTGTCCCTGTGGTCTCGGTGGGGCCACACCGCCGCAGGGATACCGATCACACGGAGTTCGCCCCGGCACATCGACCCACACCGCGCAGATCCCGCGCAACGCGCCCGGCCACCACCGGTGCGGCCGGCAACGGGGCCACGGCTAGGGGATGTATCGGCCGCTAGGGGATGTATCTGCTCAGTCGCCGAGCAGCGAACTCGCGGAAGTAGGACAGTTTTTCCGAAGGAACGATCGAGGGAAGAACGAAGTGCCAGGCACGCTCCATTCGAACCGCAACCTGATCGATGGTTTCGGTACCAACCGCGATGATGTGAACGCCCGCGGCCATCTCCTGCAACAGCAGCCCGATGACCTCGGCCTCCAGGTCGGGGAGCAAGTCGCCTTGGGCAATGGCCCGCTCGGCGAGCAGTCGATAGGTGTCGCCCCAGGTCTTTGCAATATTCTCGCCCTGCGCACCGCAGTAGTCGCCGATCTGGTGGGTCAACTTGAGCATGGCGCCGACCATCGGGTCGTTCATCGATAGATCCGCGACGACATAGGTGATGCCGATACACGCTTCCAACGCCGGTACCCGGGAATCGAAGAAGCCCTGGCACGCGCTCACCAGTCGCTCGTTGCCCTGGTCGACCACCGCGCGGGCCAGCTCTTCCTTCGAGCCGAAGTGAAAGTACAAGGCGCCCTTGGTCACGTTGGACTGCGCGATGATCTCGCTCAGGCTCGCGTTCGCATACCCCAAGCGTAGAAAGACATCGGCAGCGCCTGCCAGAACAGAGTCACGGGTTATCTCCGCGCGCGCTTGCCTAGCCATCAGATCCGCCTGTCATCCCAAAACCAGCCATCCTGAAGTAGACCGACATTCCGAAGTTGACCGACTTACCGCCCGAACAGCACCCAAAGGATGGGTGAACCGTACCACCAAGCGCGCGCGTGACAGCCGATTCGAGCATTTGGACAGCCCCACCGCGCAATTTGCCGGTTAACAATTCGGGTCACTCACCAGTGCCCGTGCGCCATTCCGAGCTCAGCTGCGGATCGGCCTCCAGATGGCTCAACCCATTCCAGCACAAGTTCACCAAATGTGCCGCGACAACCTCTTTCGAGAATTCGCGCTCGTCGAGCCACCAGGTCGCGGCCGTGGCGACCTGACCCACGAGGGCCTGCGCGTACAGGGTGGACAGGCTCGTGTCGAACCCGCGCCGCTCGAAATCACCTGCCAGGATATGGGCCACCTGGTTGGTCGCCTCGTTGAGCAAACTGGAGTACCGGCCCTCCGCGGCGGCAGCGGGCTGATCGCGCACCAGAATCCGAAACCCGTCGGTCCGTTCCTCGATGTAGGTCAACAACGCCAGTGCAACCTGTTCCAGCCGAACTCGGGATCGGTTGCGAGTGAGCGAGGAGGTGATCATGTCGAGCAGCATCGACATCTCGCGGTCGACGACCACCGCGTACAGCCCCTCCTTGCCGCCGAAGTGTTCGTAGACCACGGGTTTGGAGACTCGAGCGCGCTGCGCGATCTCCTCGATCGAGGTCGCGTCGTACCCACGTTCGGCGAACAGCGCGCGACCGATCTCGATCAACTGCCTACGCCGCTCGGTACCAGTCATACGGGGACGGGACACCCGATGCGACTCGTTCGACGACACCGCTCCACCTCCTCGCCCAGCATGCAACCATCACCAGCGCCCACGTGTGGCTGCGTCAACCCTTCCAGATCGAGCCGCGACGCACCCGGTCGACCCTTGATCTCCTCGGAACGAGTCACGCGACGACGTTCGGGTACCCGGTCCACACACCAGGCCGCCGCGCGCGGAGCGTCACATGCAGCAGAACACCCGGAACACGAGGTCACCGCGCCGGCGGCACGCCCGGGTGGCCCTGGCATCCGGGCCCGCGAGGCTCTGGCATCCGGGCCCGCGAGGCTCTGGGAACCGGACCACAGAGGCGCTGGGAACCGGGCGCGCCATACCCTCCGAGAAACGGACACACGAGACCGATCGGTCGAACCGATCTGCGGATCGGTTCGACGGATGGGACCTCGGCATGCGAGGATCGTTCCCGTGCCGAGGCACAACGGCGGAGTGTCCCAACCCGCCGAAGTGGCAGTCCGCCGTGGTGTAATGGCAGCACATCTGATTTTGGTTCAGAGAGTTCAGGTTCGAGTCCTGGCGGCGGAGCTCGAGAGCACGATGACTACGTTGGCCCGCGCATCGCTGACCAAGCACGACGACAGCACAGCACGATGACAGGCAGCCGAGGGAGATCCATGCCACAGCAGACCGCCGTCGTCGTTCTCGCAGCCGGTCCCGGGACGCGAATGCGGTCGAAAACCCCCAAGGTGCTGCATTCGCTAGCCGGTCGAAGCATGCTCGCACACGCGCTGCATGCGGCGAACGAGATCGACCCCGCCCACCTCGTCACCGTGGTAGGGCACGATCGCGAACAAGTCGGCTCGGCGGTGTCCGCGGTGGCCGACGAGCTGGGCCGGGAGATCACCCCGGCCGTGCAGGAGCGTCAACTCGGCACCGGGCATGCCGTGCAGTGCGCGCTCGAAGCGCTGCCGCCGGACTTCACCGGCGACGTCCTGGTCACATCCGGCGACGTCCCACTGCTGGACGGACACACCTTGGCTGCGCTGCTCGACGAGCACCGCAGCTACGCCGAACGCCCGGCAGTCACCGTGTTGACCTTCGTACCCGAGGATCCGAACGGATACGGGCGCATCATCCGCGACGAGGACGGACAGGTCACCGAAATCGTCGAACATGCCGACGCCACCCCGGAGCAGACTGCGATCACCGAGGTGAACTCCGGCGTGTACGCGTTCGACACCCGCGTCCTGCGCACCATGATCGGCCAGTTGTCCACCGCGAATGCACAGCACGAGCTCTATCTGACCGACGTCGTGCGCCTCGCCCGGGAAGCCGACCACCCCGTACACGGCGCCCGATTGGTCGACGCGGCCAAAGTCACCGGCGTCAACGACCGCGTTCAGCTCGCCTCCGCGACGAGCAGGCTCAACCGTTACATCTTGGAACGGCACATGCGCGCGGGCGTCACCATCATCGACCCCGCCTCCACCTGGGTAGACGCCGGCGTGCGGATCGGTCGGGACGCGGTGCTGCGTCCCGGTGTGCAGTTGCTCGGCAACACCGTGATCGGAGAGGACGCCGAGATCGGCCCGGACAGCACCCTCACCGACGTCGTCGTAGGTGAAGGGGCGCGGGTGGTGCGCACTCATGGCGACGGCGCGACGATCGGGCCGTCGGCGACGGTCGGCCCGTTCAGCTATCTACGCCCCGGCACGGTCGTCGGCACCCGAGGCAAGCTGGGCGCATTCGTGGAGACCAAGAACGCCTCTATCGGCGCGCACTCGAAAGTGCCGCATCTCACCTACGTCGGGGATGCGACGATCGGCGAGCACAGCAACATCGGCGCGTCCAGTGTCTTCGTCAACTACGACGGCGTGAGCAAACACCACACGGTGGTCGGCTCACATGTGCGTACCGGCAGCGACACCATGTTCGTCGCACCGGTGACCGTGGGTGACGGCGCCTATACGGCCGCGGGTACTGTACTGCGCAGGAGCGTTCCGCCCGGGGCTCTGGCAGTCTCGGGCGGACCGCAGAAGAACATAGAGGGCTGGGTGCAGCATCACCGTCCGGGAACGGACGCGGCGCGCGCGGCGGCCGAGGCCACAGCGGCCGGCGAGATGTCGGGTCAGACAATAGAGCAAAAGGATGGCAAACAGCAGTGACCGCGTCATGGATCGACAACCAGAAGAACCTGATGCTCTTCTCGGGACGCGCTCATCCTGAGCTGGCCGAACAGGTCGCCAAGGAACTCGACGTCGATGTCACACCCCAGGTTGCGCGAGACTTCGCCAACGGCGAGATCTTCGTCCGATTCGAGGAGTCGGTCCGCGGGTCCGACGCCTTCGTCCTGCAGAGCTTTCCTGCGCCATTGAACGAATGGCTGATGGAACAGCTCATCATGATCGATGCGCTCAAGCGTGGCTCCGCCAAGCGGATCACCGCGGTATTGCCGTTCTACCCGTACGCCCGGCAGGACAAGAAGCACCGCGGCCGCGAGCCGATCTCCGCCCGGCTGGTCGCCGATCTGTTGAAGACCGCGGGCGCGGACCGGATCATCACCGTGGACTTGCACACCGACCAGATTCAGGGCTTCTTCGACGGCCCGGTCGACCACATGCACGCCCAGTTGCAGTTGGCGGACTACATCCGCACCAACTACAGCCTCGAACACATCACTGTCGTGTCTCCGGATTCCGGTCGCGTACGGGTCGCCGAGAAGTGGGCCGACTCGCTCGGCGGCTCACCGCTGGCGTTCATCCACAAGACACGTGACCCGCTGGTGCCCAACCAGGTGAAATCCAACCGGGTCGTCGGCGAAGTCGAGGGTCGCACCTGCATCTTGATCGACGACATGATCGACACCGGTGGCACCATCGCGGGGGCGGTGAAGATGCTCGAGGAAGCCGGCGCCGGTGACGTGGTGATCGCCGCGACACATGGTGTGTTGAGCCCACCCGCCGCCGAGCGCCTCACCACCTGCGGCGCCAAAGAGGTGGTGGTGACGAATACCCTGCCGATCAGCGAGAGCAAGAAGTTCCCGCAATTGACCGTGCTGTCCATCGCGCCGCTGCTGGCGCGCACGATCCGTGAGGTGTTCGAAAACGGCTCCGTCACAGGTCTTTTCAACGGCAACGCATAGCTGACGCCCGGCGCAGACCGGGGCTGGCAGTTGCATCCGGTCAGGCGCGATACTGGGGTTATGGCGCGTGATCGTGTAGAAACCGAGATGGGTGATGACGCTCAGGCCGACGAGATCCGCGAGTACCAGCGCAACATCGTGGATCCTCCGGAGGACCTGCGCATCCGCTACCACGAGAACGACGATGACGGCAGGCTCGGTATCGGCGACGAACTCGACCAGGAGTGGACTCAGGACAACGGCCGGATCGAGGAGGACGAGGCGGACGACCGGCCCGCAGAAGTTGCTGCGATCGAGATCGTCGACGAGGCAGACCTGTGAAGGCCTGCCAGCCGAACCGTCGTGCTGTCACCACGGGGATCGAGTGACGTTCCCCGGCCGGCGCGTGCCGTGACCGGCACCAGCACGGCTAGGAGGGCGCAATGAACATGCCGAGGTATCCCGAACCCACAGACGACGCACAGCGCGAACCCGATCCGCTGTCGTTGTCGAAGCATCCCGAGGATTCCCACGCCGGCCAGCGCACACCTCCACCTGCCGCCGATGCCTCGGTGCCGACGCTCGACGGCAGCGCCGATAGCTCCGTGCAGCCGCCCAGCACCCCGTTCGCTCCCCCACCCACGTCCCCAGTCGAGCAGTGGCAGTCGACCGGCTACCCGCACGAGCAGTCGCTCGGTCCCGCTGCCTACCCACCGGTCGTGCCGCCGCCACCGGGTCCACAGCAGCCGTATCTCCCGGACGCACAGCCGCAGCCCTACCCGGCGGGGGGTTATTGGGGCTATCCGCCATCCGAACCACAGGCGCAGGGCAACTTTCCACCACCCGGACCACACTCGCAGCATGGCTATCCGTCACCCGGATACCCGAACTACCCGGGCCCGGGATACCACCCGTATCCCCCTCCGCAGCAGTCGGGCAAGGTGTACTCGATCGTCGGATTCGTCTGCGCTGCGACTGCGCTGCTGTTCTGCCCGATTGTGATCGGTACTGCCGGAATCGTCCTCGGCGTCGTCGGACATACCAAAGGCGAGCCACTCGGCAAATGGGCCGCGATCGCAGCAGGTGTCGGTACGGTGGTCGGAACGGTGCTCGGACTCTGGATGTACTCCGACATCTTGGGTGGCTGAGCTCGCGACACGAGCATGCGTTTCGTGTTCTCGTTTCTCTGCGCCGACTGCGACGAGCTCAACCGGCAAGCCGGGGATCCAACGATATTCCGGACTGCGCGCCGAGGCCGACACCTCGCCTTCACCTGGAACACACCCGACAGCCATACGAGACCACTGGGAGCACGAGCATGACTGGATTCACCGGCTTCCCGCTGGCCGGACTGGACTTCTACGAAGATCTCGAGGCCGACAACTCGAAGACGTTCTGGACGGCACACAAAACTGTCTACGACGAGTCGGTGCTGGCCCCGATGAAGGCGCTCGCCGCCGAACTGGAGACCGACTTCGGCCCGGTCAAGATCTTTCGCCCCTATCGCGACGTGCGATTCGCCAAAGACAAGTCACCGTACAAAACCGGCCAGGGAGCGGTGGCCGGCGCAGCGCCGGGGGTGGGCTGGTATGTCGAGATCAGCGCGGCGGGGTTGCACGTCGGTGGCGGGTTCTACATGGGTACTCCCGCCCAGCTGGCGTCGCTGCGCGCCGCGATCGACGACGACACCCGGGGCGTCGAACTCACGCCGATGCTCGGCAAGCTCACCAGCGAAGGGTTCACGGTCGGCGGGGAGAAGCTGAAAACCAAACCCAAGGGATATGCCGCCGACCATCCGCGCATCGATCTGTTGCGGCACAAATCACTGACCTGCGGCAAACAATTCGGCGCACCCGCCTGGCTGGAAACGCCGCAAGCTGCGAAGGAAGTGCGCGGCGCATGGCAGTCGATGCGGCCGCTGATCGAGTGGCTGACTGCGGCGGTTGGTGGCGAGCCGGCATGACGACCCGCCACCACCCGTAGTGCAATCAGCGTCGCTCGGCGAGGATCAGCGCGAAACGATCGTCGGAATCGGTCCAGACTCGCCTGGTGGCGAAACCCGCGTGGGCGAGCTCGGCATCGAGGCCCGCTACTCGAAATTTCGCCGAGACCTCGGTGCGTATCTGCTCACCGCGACCGAAACCTACCGTAAGGTCCAGGTCGGCGACCGTGACGGTCATATCCTCGGTCGCTTCCAACCGCATCTCGATCCACCCGTTCGCCGAATCCCACACAGCGACATGTCGGAACTTCTCCGGCACGAAGTCGGCACGAAGTCGGGAATTCAACACGTGCAGCACATTACGATTGAATTCGGCCGTGATCCCCGCAGCGTCGTCGTACGCGGGAACGAGGATCGTCGGCTCGATGATCAGCCCCACACCGAGCAGCAGAAACTCGCCGGGCGCGAGCACGTGGTGGATCCTCGCCAGGAATCCGGCCCGTTCCTCGGGGATCAGGTTGCCGAGGGTGCTGCCGAGAAAGGCGATCATCCTGCGGCCATCATGGGGCAGGGTCTCCAGCGTGTCGGTGAAATCGCTGACCACGCCGTGCACGGCGAGCCCAGGGAACTCGGCCGCGACCGCATCCGCCGCAGCACGCAGCGCCGATGACGAAACATCCTGCGGTACATATGCGCGCAGCGGCGCATGCGCACTCAATGCGGTGAGCAGCAATCTGGTCTTCACCGCCGAACCCGCACCGAGCTCGACCAGCACCTCGGCCTGAGCCACGCGGGCGATGTCGCCGACCACCCGCTGCAGCAACGCACGCTCGGTGCGGGTCGGGTAGTACTCGGGCAGCTCGGTGATCTGTTCGAACAGCGCGCTGCCCCGAGCGTCATAGAACCACTTGGGTGGTAGCCACTTCGGACTGGCCGACAACCCCCGACGCGCGTCGACGCGCAGCGCCCTGGTCAGGTCGTCGTCGGTCATGTGGATGTCCAGTGTCGCAGCGGTCATGTCGCAGGCCTTTCACATCAGAAGAGAGCGTCCACGGACAACGCGCCGGGTCGGGCTGCTACCACGCTGCGATCACCGATCGCCTGCCAGCGTGGGTCGTCGTCGAGCGGTTCGGAGGAGACTATGGCGAAGGTGTCGGTGACCAGCGCCGATAGCGAGTGATGGCATGTCGTGGCCCACACTTGCGTCCCGTCGGAGAGCAAGAGATTGAGCCGAGCGTCCGGTGTTCGATCGAGAATCGCGGCAACGAGCAGCCGCACCGCAGCCGCAGCCGCCGACCATTCGCCGTCCGGTGATCCCGTCGCCAGCAGATCACACAGGAGCACCCACAGCATTGCCGCGTCGGTGGCGGACTCCACCTCCAGCAGCCGCGCCGGCGCGAACAGCTCCTCGGCGCCGAGCTCGGCCGCGGTGAGCGCGAACTCCGCGGCCACAGAGGTCAGCGTGCGACGCCAGTCGGGGACGACGCCGTTGTGGCTGAAAGCCCAACGGTCACGGACGAACGGCGCGCACGCCGAGCGTTCCACCGGCATGCCGACAGTCGCCGACCGCACCGCGCCCAGCACTGCGGTGGATTCCAGCTGCGGGAGCACCTCCTCGACGGCGGGATCGGTCCAGATCGGCGCAGCATTGCGATATCGGCTGACGGTGACCGACTCGTCCGGAGCCGCGACCCACCACGCGACGCCGAAACCGTCGGCGTTGATGGTGCCACCATGGCGCATGTCGCGCGGGACCCACGCCTGGGTGCGCAACGAATGCGACCCGAGGGTGAGCATCTCCCCCACACGCACCGACGGGCCGACGTAGGCGAGATGCCTACACATCGGCGCCCGCCGGCGGCGCCCCAGAAACACCAGCGCCCACTCGCACCCGCGCCACGCATCTCGAATGGATCTGTGTGCCCTCCGGTCCCCTCGATCGGCGCGGAGCACGCTGTGTGCAGGTCACTCGCCCTCCCCCGGTCGAAGTCCCCGCGCCAAGCGAAATCCAGAGAAGATCTGGCGTCGGATGGGGTGGTCCCAATTGCGAAACGTCCCGCGGCAAGCGACCGGATCGGTGCCGAAAGAGCCGCCACGCAAGACTCGGTAGTCGCCACCGAAGAACACCTCTGAATACTCCCGATAGGGGAAGGCGTGGAAACCCGGGTAGGCATCGAAGCTCGAGGCGGTCCACTCCCAGACATCGCCGATCATCTGGTGTGCGCCGATGGCCGATGCTCCAGCCGGGTATGCGCCGACCTCTGCGGGCTCCAGATGACGCTGCCCCAGGTTGGCGGTGGAGGCCCCGGGCTCCGTATCACCCCACGGGAATCGACGTACGGCGCCGGTCGCCGGATCGAACCTGGCCGCCTTCTCCCATTCGGCCTCGGTGGGCAGCCGTTTGCCCGCCCAATTCGCATAGGCTTCGGCCTCGAACCAACACACATGCACGACCGGCTGACGCGGACGTAGCGGCGTCGTCACCCCGAACACTCGCCGACACCAGCTTCCCGACGAATCACGTTCCCAGAACTGCGGCGCGACCAGCTCGGCCTCGATACGGTGTGCCCAACCTCGAGCAGACCAGAGTTCCGGGCGCTGGTATCCGCCATCATCGATGAACGCGACGTACTGCGCGTTGGTCACCGGCGCGGCATCGATGGCGAAGCCCGGCAACCACACCTGATGCGCAGGGCCTTCATTGTCCAAGGCCCAGGCGTCGGTCGAGGTACCCATGGTGAATTCCCCGGCCGGGACGACGACATCCCCGGTGACGGCGACCGAGGCCGTAGGGGCGGCCGGCGCGGACAGCACGGCAGCGCCGGCACGCAATTGGTGGGTGGCCAGCATGGTCTCGTCGTGTTGCTGTTCGTGCTGGGCGATCATGCCGAACGCAAAACCGCGGTCGACAAGCCGGGTGCCCTGTAACGTGCTGCGCTCCAGCACATCCCACACCATGTCCCGCACGGTACCGATGTAGCGGCGCGCCTGGGTCGGGTCCAGCAATGGCAACCCGGGGCGATTCGCTCGGGCATGCTTGAAGGCATCGTAGAGTCCGTCGATGTCGGCACGCACCGATTCCCGGCCGCCGACCTCGCGGACAAGCCAGAGTTCCTCCTGGTTGCCGATATGCGCAAGATCCCAGACCAGCGGACTCATCAATCGTGAGTGCTGAGCCACCAACTCGGCATCCTCGACACAGTCGGTGAGGGCGAGCGTGCGCTGGCGTGCCCGAGTGAGCACACCAGCGATCCGTTCTCGCAGTTGTGCCACATCGGAATGGTCGATCGACCCGGGGGGCGATACGGTCACGGGAAACATCTCCCTGGTTCGTGGGGATTCGGGCTGCTCACTGCAGTGTCATACGGTGCGGACAACACGTCACACGATGCGGACGACACGTCACACGATGCGGACGACAGCGATGCGGTCTCTGCTGGCGAGGTGATGCGTCGCACGCGCGGCGATGCCGATGCGCACCGTGTCACGGGCCCGCCGCCGGGGGGCGCGCACCGGCGGCGGTTTCGGTGTCGGTCGGGGTGCGCCCACGGCGACATCGTTCAGCAGCGGCCTCGATCGCGCGAGCGGCCGATTCGCTCGTCGCGTGCGCGCCCGCAAGGCACAGCAACGCGACTGCCGCGGCGCGAATATCGGGGTTTGCCAATCCGTGGCGGGCGGCGTCCACCCAACGACCGGCGAGCGGCGCGGCCAGCGAGGTCGCCTCTGCCACCACTGCCGGGCCGGACATGAGGGCGTCGATCACGTGCACCGGGACTGCCCACGACTCGCCCGGCTGAGCGTCGAGGTAGCGGACCTCCAAATGGCCCGAGGCGCGCACCGGAGGAAACAACGTGGTGAGGTGATAGTCCAGATCGCTGGTATCGGGGCGGCGCCCCACTTCGTCGTCCAGCGCGCCGGACAGCCAGTCTGCGAAGGTAGCGCCGGGCGGAGCGGCCCATCCCCCCTTGGGATCGGTGGACTCGGCCTCGTCTGGCCTGCGGACGCACAGCAGCGGGACGTCCAGCGCCCATCTGCTGTATGCGGCCATGGGGTCGGTCCACTCCGGCACCGGAGGACGGGTTCGCGCCGTGTCCACCCGCAGCCACGCTCGCATACGCTGCGAGGCCCATGCTCCAGGCGGCGCGCCCCGCAGGGCGGGGGAACAGGCGAAGGCAGCGACCAAGGCGGGACCGATGGCATACAGCGCGGTCCAGCGCGCGGTCACATCTGCGGCATCGGTACCCGCATCAACGCTGACCTGCGTCGATGCGGTATTGCACATCATCAGCTTGCCGAACGGCCCGATACCGCCGAAGGAGCGCTCCATGGCACGATACCGAGGCAACTGCAGGATGCGCTCGGGACTGCGCTCGGCGTCCGCGGCAACGGAAACAGTTCGAATGGAGCGGGATTGGAGAAGATTCTGCAACTGGTGAGCGTCGTCGCGCAGCCGGTCGCACAACTGGTCGACAGTGGGGCAGGGAGCGCTGGACAATTCGATCTGACCGCCGGGTTCCAGCGTGACCCGACTTCCTCCCGGCAAGGGGAATGCCGGCGAATCAGCAGCGATGGTCCGTGGGGCGTGGGGGCCGAGAGCATCCGCCAGGGCGGAGACGTGCGGGCGTGAGGCAGCCGCAAAGTTCGACGCCGAAGACCGTTCCTGCACGGTGAGCCACTCGAGTTCGGCGCCGATCAAGGTTGGAGGTCCGAGCTTGAAGCACACTCCGCCGACATAGGCTTCCGCCGCCGCGCGGGAGGCCAGTTCTCCCTGCTCGACGGTATGATCGGCCGACCCAGGACTCTCGAGCGTGACCGCCATGCCAACCTCCACTGGGCATCCGATATGTTGTCCACTGCTCTTCGACCAACACTGCTGCTCTTCGACTATCACTGCTGCTCTTCGGCTATCGCTGCCCGCCACGGTGGCCCGGACGCGCTGATCTTCGAACCGCGCTGATCTCTTGAGCGTAGCCACCCGCACCGACAGAAAACCGGTATGGAGTCGATCAATCGACCCGATAAGGTCAGCTGCATGCTCGATGACCTCCGCGTACGATCCGACACACCCGGATGCAGGACCGATTCCGAACCCGGTCCGGTCTTCCTCGACAGCGCCGGGTCGTCGCTGCCACCACGGGTGGTCACCGACACTGTCATCGCGCATCTTCGCCGAGAAGCCGAGGTCGGTGGCTATCGAGCGGCGAATGAACGACTCGACGATCTCGCCGACGTCAAGACAGCCATCGGCACGCTGATCGGCACCGACCCGAGCACCATCGCGCTGAGCGACAGCGCCAGCCGTTCATGGTCGGACTTCTTCTATGCGGTCCCTTTGACCCCCGGCGACCGTATCCTCATCTCGGAGGCGGACTACGCGAGCAATGCCGTCGCTGCGCTCCAGCGTGCACGTGCCACCGGCGCGACCGTGGAAAAGATCCCCAGCGACAACAACGGCCAGATCGACCTCGACGCATTCGCCGCACAGGTCGACGAGCGGGTCAAGCTGGTGTCGGTGTTGCACGTGCCGACCAATGGCGGCTTGGTGAATCCCGTCGCCGAGGCGACCCGAATCGCGCACGGGGTGGGTGCGTTGGTACTGCTCGACGCCTGCCAGTCCGCCGGCCAGCTCCCGGTGAACGTGGTCGAACTCGGCGTCGACGCGCTGTCGGCCACCGGCCGCAAGTGGCTCCGCGGCCCCCGGGGCACCGGATTCCTGTATCTGCGGGCCGACCTCGCGCGATCCATGGAACCTGCGCGGCTGGACCTGCACAGCGCGGAATGGACCGGGCCCTGGGACTACCGGCTCGCCCCCGACGCCAGACGTTTCGAATTCTGGGAGTCCGACATCGCGGGGCGGCTCGGTTTGGGCGCTGCGGTGCGCTACCTGCTCGATCTCGGGCCGGACAATGTCTACGCCGCGATCGCGGCTCGGGCCGAATACCTGCGCCGAGCATTGCCGGAGATCCCGGGCGTGACAGTCCGCGACCTCGGCGTGCTGCGCAGCGGTATCGTGTCGTTCACCGTCGAGGGCATCGACGCCGTCGATGTGCGCGACCGGTTGCTGAAACACGACATCACGGTCACGGTCAGCCACGCCCGCTCGACGCTGCTGGACATGACCGGCCGCGGTCTCGCGGCCGTGGTGCGCGCCTCGCCACACTGCTTCGTGAGCTTCGAGGACCTCGATCGATTCGTCACCGCGGTGGCGGGGCTGTCGCACTGACCCCGGACGCCCACCGAGCGCCGGACGCCGAGGAGCTCGCACCGTCCGCGCAACACGCAACCCCGATGAATCGGTCGAGACAGACTCGGCACCCAATTGTCTTGCGGCACTGCCGAACCGGTGCCGAGGTTAACATCACACCGCGACCTCGGGATACTTGTGGTAAGACGCTGTCCCCTTCTGCCGTGGGTGTTGAGGAGTTGGACGTTGAGCAGGTTCACCGTCACGATGTACGCCACAGCGCACACCTCGGAGCGTGGGCTGGTGACCGGTGAACCGGACGCTCCGCTACGTCGCACCTGGGGCGACATACACCGACTCGCCCGGCGCATGGCGGGCGGACTGGCCGAGGCGGGTATCGGACACGGCGACTCGATCGGGGTACTCGCTGGTATGCCGGTGGATATCGCGCCCGCGTGCCAGGCCATCTGGATGCGGGGCGCGTCGATCACCATGCTGCATCAGCCGACCCCGCGCACCGATCTCGTCAGGTGGGCACGCGACACCCAGACCGTACTGACCATGATCGACGCGCACGCAGTCGTGCTCGGCGCCCCGTTCGAGGCGGCGGAGCCGCTGTTGCGTGAACGTGGCATCGCCGTGGTGCGCATCGATCGGCTGCCCTACGGCCGCGGTATCGACCCGATCGTCACCGCCGAGGACGACATCGCGCTGCAGCAGTTGACGTCTGGTTCGACGGGGGCTCCGAAAGCAGTGCAGATCACGCACGCGAACTTCTTCGTCAACGCCTGCGCCATGTTCGACCGGGTGAAGTTCCAACTCGACGACGATGTGATGGTCAGCTGGCTGCCTCTGTTCCATGACATGGGCATGATCGGATTCCTCAGTGTTCCCATGCAATTCGGCGCCGAAGTCGTGTGCGTGACGCCATTGGACTTCTTGACCCGGCCGCTGGTGTGGGCACAGTTGATCGACAAATACCGTGGAACCGTCACCGCCGCGCCCAACTTCGCGTATGCATTGCTGGCCAGGCGACTACGACAAGCCGAAGACGACGCGTTCGATCTCAGCGCAGTGCGCTACATGTGGAACGGCGCAGAACCGGTCGATCCGGACACCATGGACACACTGGCCGCGGCCGGACAGCGATTCGGGCTCGACCCGCACGCGCTCACCCCGGTCTACGGCATGGCCGAGACCACGTTGGCGGTTGCGATCCCCGGTCCTGGGCAGGGACCCGTGTACGACGTGATCGACGCCGAACTGCTCGATGCACTCGGCAAGGCCGTGCCGGTGGCGCGAGAACAGACTCGGCCGGCCAGCACGCGCCGGCTGCCCACGCTGGGTCACCTGGTCGAGCATCTGGAAGGCCGGATCGTCGACGGCGAGCGCCGCCCGCTTCCGGCGCGGTCGGTGGGAACGATCGAATTACGAGGTCCCGCCGTCACATCCGGCTATGTGACAGTGGATGGGTTCCGCCCCGCCTGCGACGCCGACGGCTGGCTCGATACCGGGGACATCGGCTACTTCACCGACGAAGGCCTGATCGTGATCTGCGGCCGGGCCAAGGACGTGATCATCATGGGCGGTCGAAATATCTATCCCACCGATGTCGAACGGGCTGCCACCCGGGTGGACGGTGTCCGACCCGGCAATGCGGTGGCGGTGCGCCTGGATGCTGGCCAACACCGGGAGAGTTTCGCCGTCGTGGTGGAAAGCGGTGGCCACCAGAACCCCGACGAAGTCACCCGACTCGAGCGCGAGATCGTGCACAGAGTGTTCACCGAGGTGGGCGTTCGCCCGCGCACGGTTGCGGTTCTCGGCCCCGGCGCATTGCCGAAGACCTCCTCGGGCAAGCTGCGACGCGCTGCGACCGCGATGCACCTGACGCATTGCCGACCCACCGCCGCGGTCGAACGCCGCTGGGCAACCGGGTGAGTTCGAGCCGGATTCCTCCTGGTACGGCCCGGCTCAGTCCCCATTTCCTGGCTTCGGTGGGGTCGGTTCCGAAGCTGCCGGTCAGTGGAGTTGGTTCTGCGCACCCGCCAGACCGACCCGAAGCAACAACTCCACCGCGTCGGCGGCCTGGTCGACGATGAGCGGAATCTCTTTCCGCTCCGGCGACGAGAATGGTTTCAACACGTAGTCGGCGGGGTCCTGTCGGCCAGGCGGGCGACCGATACCGATCCTGGCGCGGAGGTACTCCTTGGTGGTCAAGGCGCTGGAGACGGAGCGTAATCCATTGTGGCCGCCCTCACCGCCGCCGCGCTTGAGCCGGATCGCGCCGAAGGGCAGATCGAGTTCGTCGTGCACCACGATCACCTCGGTCGGCGGCACGGAGAAAAACCGTGCCAGCGCCGCCACGGGTCGACCGGAGACGTTCATGAACGACCGCGGCTTGGCGATCAGCACTGGCCGGTCGTCCAGCCGGGCCTGGACCACGTCGGCTCCGGACTTCTTGTGCACACCGAAACGGGCGCCGACGCGCTGCGCGAGTACGTCGGCGACCAGAAAACCGACATTGTGCCGGGTGCGCTCGTATTGGGCGCCCACATTGCCCAGACCGACGACGAGCGCGGGGCCGGGGTCCGTGGGGTGAGCGCGTGAGTTCACCACAGTTTCGATGTGCGTCGGCTCTGGCGCTTATTCGGCGCTCTCGCCCTCGACCGAGCTCTGAGCAGCCGGCGCGGCGAGGACATTGACGATCAGCGTGTCCGGATCGGCGACCAAGCCGACGCCGGGCGGCAAGGTCAGCGCGCCGGCCGTGATCTGAGTGCCCGGCTCGACACCCGCAACCGAGACCTCGATGGCCTCCGGCAGGTGCAGCGCATCGGCCTCGATGGTGACGGTGACGGCTTCTTGGGTGACCAACGTCCCCGCGGCGGCGTCGCCCACGATCGTGACCGCAACATCGGCGGCGACCTTCTCACCACGCTGGACGATCAGCAGGTCGGCGTGCTCGATGTGACGCCGAATCGGGTGCACCGCCACAGACTTGGTCAGTGCGAGCTGCTTCTTGCCATCGATGTCGAGTTCGAGCAGTGCGTTGGTGCCGTGCTCACGAAGGATCGCGGCGAATGCGCGCGCGTTGACCGACAGATGCTGCGGAGCGGCCTGGTGGCCGTACAGCACGGCCGGAACATTGCCAGCGCGCCGCGTACGGCGGGCAGCGCCCTTGCCGAACTCGGTGCGTACGGAGGCTTCGAGAACACTGGCGTCGGACATGACTGGATCTACTCCTACGGCTCTAATCCTGGCTATCGGCTGGTACTCGTCAGGGTTGCGTCACACCTGATCGGCGGGTCTGCTCGTCGGGGCGCATGCCGAACGTGGACGGCCAAGAGCCGGGCCGCGTCGATCACGGTGTCGCAAGTCTGCGGTCACCCTCGCCGAGACAACCCAACTACCATACCGCAACGGGCGTACACCCAATGAATCGACTGGTCCTCGCCACCGTCCCCGCGTCCGAGGTGCGTCGCGTACGCTGGCGGGGCCGCCGCTGGATCGTCTGTGAAAGGTTGTTTGCGTTGAGCGCCTTCTGTGAGGGTGACGTCGCACCCGCGCCCCCTGGGTTGCTCGCGGAGGTCGCCCGACGGCGCACGTTCGCGGTGATCTCCCATCCCGACGCCGGCAAGTCCACGCTCACCGAGGCGCTGGCACTGCACGCCCGAATGATCTCCGAGGCCGGCGCGATTCATGGCAAGTCCGGCCGGAAATCGACCGTCTCGGACTGGATGGAGATGGAGAAGGCGCGCGGCATTTCGGTGAGCTCGACCGCGCTGCAGTTCACCTACCGCGCCGCAGGCTCCGAGATCGACAATGTGATCAACCTGGTCGACACCCCCGGCCATTCGGATTTCTCCGAAGACACCTATCGGGTACTCACCGCCGTCGACGCCGCGGTCATGCTGATCGATGCGGCCAAGGGCCTGGAGCCGCAGACGTTGAAGCTGTTTCAGGTCTGCCGCCATCGCGGCATTCCGGTGATCACGGTGATCAACAAGTGGGACCGACCCGGACAGGCTCCGCTGGAGTTGCTCGACGAGATCGACGAGCGCATCGGCCTCACCCCCACTCCACTGTTCCTCCCCGTCGGCATTGCCGGTGATTTTCGCGGCCTGCTGCGCCGCGGCCCCGAGGGGAAGCCGCTGGAGTACGTCCATTTCACCCGTACCGCAGGGGGCGCCACCATCGCTCCGGAGGAATCGGTCGATCCGGACACCGCGCGTGCACGAGAGGGTGAACCGTGGCTCGCCGCCGCGGAAGAATCCGAACTCCTCGCGGCGACGGGACAAGATCATGATCAAGAACTGTTCTTGGCCGGGCAGACCTCACCGGTGATCTTCGCCTCCGCGATGCTGAACTTCGGCGTGCGCCAATTGTTGGAGACATTGGTCGCACTCGCCCCGGCACCCGGTCCCCGCCGCGACGTCACGGGCGCGCCACGTGACACCGACGAGCCGTTCAGCGCCGTGGTTTTCAAGGTGCAGGCCGGAATGGACGCCGCCCATCGCGACCGGCTCGCGTTCATGCGCATCGTCTCCGGCGAATTCGAGCGCGGCATGGTGGTCACCCATGCGCAGACCGGGCGGCCCTTCGCTACCAAATACGCGCTGACGGTGTTCGGGCGCGAGCGCACAACCGTCGACACTGCCTACCCGGGCGACGTGGTGGGCCTGGTCAACGCCAGCGCTCTGGCGCCGGGCCACACGCTGTTCGTGGACAAGAAAGTGGAGTTTCCGCCGATTCCCTCCTTCGCGCCGGAGCATTTCGCCGTGTTGCGCGCCCAGAGCGCGGGCAAGTACAAACAGTTCCGCAAGGCTGTCGACCAACTCGATTCCGAGGGCGTCGTGCAAGTACTACGCAACGACGTCCGCGGCGATGCCTCCCCTGTTCTCGCGGCTGTCGGCCCCATGCAATTCGAAGTGGTCACCGCGCGCATGCTCACGGAGTTCAATGTGGAGACCACGATGGAGCGCATCGGCTACAGTCTGGCGCGCCGAACCGACGCCGCCTCCTCGGACGAACTCCACCGTCAGCGCGGCGTGGAGGTATTCACTCGTTCCGACGGTGCGTTGCTCGCACTGTTCAGCGACAAATGGCGGTTGCAATATATCGAGAAGGAGCATCCGGCGCTCACCCTGGAGCCGTTGGTGGCCACCGCCGACTGATCGAGCCGCCCGATCGATCAACCAGCCTCGGACTCCGGCCGCAGCGACGCGGACCCGGGGTCGCGTTCGACCGAGGCGACGCCGTCCTCGCGGGCGATCAAACCCCACCGGCTGGACGTCAGACGAAGGCTTGGCAGGTCGCTGAGGGAAAGTACGACCTCGTAGGTGCGCTCGTAACCAGTGTGTGCGATCCGCCAGTAGCCGTCGTCGCAGCGGACATAGCTGTCGGAGTAGAAAGCGGCGCCGCGCAGCAGCATGTTGTGCCCGGGAATGAGTACGGTGTCGGCGAGATACCAGGTGCCACGGGCGGCGTCTCCGTCGACGTCGATCTCCGGATGGTCACACCGGTGCTCGGTGATCACATGCGGACCGAGGGTGTTGCGCATGAACGCGATGAACGCCTCACGTGATTCGAACTGGAGATATTCACTGTAGGTCGCCGTCGCCTCGGGGACCATGGTGTCAGCGAATTCATCCCACGACTTGGTGTCGAGGGCCCGCAGATAGCGGTATTTCAGTCGACTGATAGCCGACAGGTCGTCCAGATCGCGTTCCCCGCGCACATGTCCGCGCGCCGCTCTCGGATCGCTGCGTACCTGTCCGAAGTCGATCGGACCTGCATCGAACCGCAGCCACGCGTCCGCCCGTTGATCGCCCCCGCTCGAATTCTCTTCGCCGGGGTCTCGTCCGCCCGGATCGCTGTCCTGGGCCTGCCGCATGACCTCGGGATCGACCCCGGTCCCGCCGCGCTCATGTCGGCCGTGGGGTGATCCCGGATCGGCGCGGTCCTGTCCGCCGGGACCTACGCCCCGATCATCACGTAATTGCCCGGCGACGCCCACACCGGGGTCGCCGCGCCCCTGCCCGCCGGTTACCTGATCCATACCCTCAACAATTCCACCCCGAGTCCAGAATTGGGAGTGTTGTATCAGATTGCTATCGGCAAGACGGAACGAAGACGGCACCCGCCCGACCGACAACCTCGAGCGAAAAGTACACAAATACGCCCAGACGCCGGTAATCGACGCTGTCGCATCAACCGCCGATAGTGAAACAGGTACGACAGAAATCTTCACCGAACTCGGTCAGTCGGAGGCTCTTGCGGACGATTTTCGGTACCCGGCCCGCTCGCCTCAATGCCGCCTCCACAACGGGCTGTACCTCGAGCACCATGTATCGGCTCAAAACCACCGGATCGTCGGACGTCAGAGTCAAGCCGAGCCGGTTGAGATTGATCAGGTAGGACCGCGCCCGGTCCGGATACCGCACGCCCGCCTGCTCGGGCACCGACGTGAGGTCTCCTTGTACCAATTCCGAACCGATACCGAGCGGGCGATTGGTACGCACGTCCACCAATGGCTGCGGACCGTTGAGAGCCATGAAGCGCAGCATGCGGGCCTCGTCCGGGGCCAGTTCATCGAGAATGCGGTCGTAGGCCGGGTGCACGTCCTCGGTGAAGTAGACATCGGCCGACCTGGCCAACAGCGCGTCGCCGCGACGACGCAGCTCCTCGGTGGTGGCCGAGTGCAGGTACGGCCCGATCGCGGGTGGCTGCGGCCCGGCGCCATTGGACGCTGGTACGTAGCTGACGATTTCCCGCACCGAACCCTCGGTCACGCCGAGCGCGCTGCGGGCAATGGACCGCAAGGCGTTTCCGGTCCGCTCGGCGATTTCGGCCGAGGAGTCGCCTTCCAGCGCGGCCTGGGTGATCTCCCGAGTGACTTCGACGGTGGTGCCCACCGCCCACTGACTGCCGCGTACAACGGTCCCCGCCGCCAATCCGGCCGCTCGGAATACGCCGCGGATCAGCCTGGCTTCATTGCTGATCTGCCGTTGTTCGACATCCGAACTGCGTTCGACGGAATGGGAGCCGGGGCGGGCCACGTCCTGTCCGGTCCTGTCGTCTGCCACATTCTCTCCGCTGTCGCGAGGTGATGGTATCGCCGGGTCAACGAATCCGCTCCACAGGTTACTTCCCTTTGTCCCGACGGGCATTCGCAGCACCCGATGTCGAGCCGTACGACCTGCCCGCGGCGCGCAATGAGCATTCGTCGCCGAGCGGATGCTAGTTTTGGGTGCCGGTGAGGCGGCGATCACCGGTGTATCGGCAGGAGGGTGTCGTGTTGGAGAGCGTATTCGGAATCCATCCGACGATCCTGCTCGAACTCTTGACCATACCCCTTTTCACCGGGGTCATCGGCTACATCACCAACTGGACCGGCGTGTTGATGCTGTTTCGCCCGGTCGCATTCCATGGCTTTCGTCTTCCTGGTTTACACGCGCTGTATCCATTCCTTCCCAAACGAATTCAAGTACTGCCATTGCTGAGCTACGACGGCCGCATCGGCTGGCAAGGCATCGTCCCGTCGCGTGCGGACAAGATGGCCAGCATCGCGGTCGACAAGGGTCTGGCCAAACTGGGCAGCGTCGCCGACTTCTACCGCGAGCTCGAACCGGACAAGCTGGCCGAACATCTGGCGGGAATCGCCGATACCCAGATCAGGGACATCGTCGAGGACATTCTGCGGCGTGAGCACCCACAGCTGTGGTACAACCTGCCCAGTCAGGTACGAGACATGGTGCACGCGAGGGTGCGCCAACAGTTACCCGACATCCTGCGCGGACTCACCGAAGAACTGGGCGCCAACATCGATCAGTTGCTCGATGTGAAACAGATGGTCATCCGATATTTTCAAGCCAGGCCGCACCTACTCAACACGCTGTTCCAGGTACTCGGTGCGAAGGAACTGCGTTTCATGCAGAACTTCGGGTTCTATTTCGGCGCGCCCATGGGCGCCGTCCTGGTTGCCGTGCTGCACGTGACCGGGTGGCCCACCCTGCTCGTGCTGCCGATCGGCGGCGTGGTCATCGGGTGGGTGGTCAACTGGATCGGCATCACCATGATCTACGCCCCGGCCTATCCGAAATGGTGGTGCCCATGGCGACAAGGCTTGCTGATCAAGCGGAAGTCCGAAATCTCCGACGGCTACGCCGAATTGGTCTCCAGCCAAGTCATCACCGTGGCGAACATCGGCGACGAGTTGCTCACCGGCCCTCGCTCGGACCGCACGATGCAGATGCTCGAGGAGACTCTGCGCCCCGCCGCCGACCGCGCACTGGGGCCGGCGCGCCCCGCGGTCAAGTTCGTGCTCGGCAGCCGCGAATACGACTCGCTGCAAACGACACTCACCACCGAGGCAATGGCCATCGCTCCGATCGCGTTCGCCGATCCCGAGTTCAATGTCCGCCAGGGCAGGCAGATCAACGAATACATCGCCCGGCAGATGGCCACGCTGTCGCCGCCGGACTTCGTCGACATGCTGCGCGCGGCCATCAAGCAGGACGAATGGCTTCTTTTCGTGCATGGCGGCGTCTTGGGACTGTTTGCCGGATACGCTCATATTCTGATCTTCGGGACAGGAGTGGCGACATCATGGCTATAGCGGATCCGAGCGACGGTGAGATCTCGACCGTCGAGCGCGCGGCGGCGAGCGCCGAGCCGTCACGCGCACTCGCCCGACGACCGGTTTCGGACATCGTCCGAACCGACGAATTCCTGCAGCGGGTCGCGTCTCCCGGCGTCGCCGTGCGTGCCGCGACCGGGGTCGCGCGAGTAGCGTGGACCGCTGTTTCCGAACTGACCTCCTGGGGGTTGGGGACCGCGGCCGGAGTGACCGCGACCGTCGTGCGACGCAGCGTCGAAGGAGCACCTCCGAGTGAAGTGTTCGCCGAGGCGGAAGCCGAGGTACGCACCGCGGTGCGCTCGGCGCTCGGACTGCCATCCGTCGGACAACCACCTGCGCCCGAGCGCGTACCGACGCTGCGCGAACAGGGTGCCGCGCTCCTGCGGCTATCGGCGAGCGCGCGCAGCGAGGAGGACAACCACCCGGCCTTTGCCAGCATCCTGGCCGAATTGACTCCGGACGAGGCGCGTGTCTTGCGCTTGCTACACCTGGATGGACCGCAACCGTCGATCGATATTCGCACTGGACGCTCGCGTGGGTTCGGCGCCGAACGCCGCGTCGTCACCATGCTCACTGTGCTCGGCGAGCAGGCCGGCCTGCGCTTTCCCAACCGGATTCAGCAGTATTTGACCAACCTGCGTCGACTCGGCTTGGTCGAGCACACCCGGGAGTCGGTCGACAACCCGAACCGCTACCAACTGCTGGAGGCGCAGGCGCCGGCGCGGCAGGCGCTGAAACGATCCGGATTCGGCACCAAGGTGATCTACCGCAGCGTAGTCCTCACCGATTTCGGCGCGGACTTCGTGCGCACCTGCTTGCCGGTAGTGGTGGGAGACGACCAGGCCTCCGGACACTAGGTCCGGCTACCCGAATTCGGTCCGGCTCGCCGTTTCGGAATCGTGCCCACCCCCGCCCGCGTCGTGGGCGGCTGCGGCAATGAGCCGAGCGGTCGCATTGTGCAGCGGATAGGCTTGAGCATCGTGTTGTCCGTAGTGCCGAGTCCCGTCACCGTGCGTGCGCCGTCCAAGGTGAACCTCCATCTCGGAGTCGGCGACCGGCGGGCCGACGGCTATCACGAGCTGACCACCGTATTCCAGGCGTTGTCGTTGTGCGACGATCTCGAGATCACACCCTCGGCGTCGCTCTCGGTGCGAGTCACCGGTGAAGGCGCGTCCGATGTACCGACCGACCGCACGAACCTGGTGTGGAAAGCCGCCGTGCGGTTGGCACATCTCGGTGGTCGCGCGCCGCTGGTGGAAATCGCCATTGCCAAAGGCATTCCGGTGGCCGGCGGCATGGCCGGCGGCAGCGCGGACGCCGCCGCAGCGCTCATCGGACTGAACGAGCTATGGGATCTGGGTCTGTCCAAGGACGAACTCGCGGCGGTGGCCGCCGAACTCGGCAGCGATGCGCCATTCGCCCTGCATGGCGGCACGGCACTGGGCACGGGTCGCGGGGAGCACTTGCTTCCGGTGCTGTCACGCAGCACGTTTCACTGGGTGCTCGCCTTCGCCAAGGGCGGCTTACCCACTCCGGCCGTCTTCGCCGAGCTCGATCGGCTTCGCGAGCACGGTGAACCGCCTCGACTCGGCGAACCGCAGCAGCTGATGCATGCGCTCGCCTCGGGCGATCCGCGCCAACTGGCGCCGCTCCTCGGCAACGACCTCCAGGCGGCCGCGTTGTCACTGAAACCGGAACTACGCCGCGCCCTACGCGCGGGGGTGGCTGCCGGCGCCCTGGCCGGACTGATTTCGGGATCGGGTCCCACCTGCGCGTTCCTGTGTGAGGGCGAGGAATCCGCGATTTCGGTGGCGGCCGAACTCGCCGGTGCGGGCGTGTGCCGCAGTGTACGAACCGCCACAGGCCCGGTGCCGGGCGCCCGCATCGTGAACGACAGCTCACCCAGCCGACGCTGACCCGACCGGGTCGCGGCGATCTGGGCGCATCGTGCCGGCGCCCTCGCCGGCGCTGGGCAGCCGCTCGTCCGTACCAATCGGTACTCTGGCGCGGGGCACGACACGGAAGGATTCATGTCCAACCTGATCAATCTCGAACAAGTCCACAAGAGCTTCGGAATCGAGCCGCTGCTGGACAACGTGTCACTCGGCATTCACGCAGGCGAACGGATCGGGGTGGTGGGCCTCAACGGTGGCGGCAAGACCACGCTACTCGAGGTGCTCACCGGCATCGAGGAACCCGATAGCGGCCGAGTCAGTCGACTCCGCGGGCTGCGCGTGGCGGTCGTGACCCAGCGCGGCACGTTGCCCGAGGCGGCGACGGTCGGCTCGACCGTACTGGCGGGCTTGGCCGACGATGCGATGACCACCGAGGTAGCCGAACACGAATGGGCCGCCGATCCCCGGGTTCGGGGCGTGCTCGACGGTATCGGGATCGCCGATCTCGGCATGGACACCGTGGTGGACACCCTCTCCGGGGGAGAACGCCGCCGGGTGGCGCTCGCCGCCGCGCTGGTGCGCGAACTCGACTTGCTGGTGCTGGACGAACCGACCAACCATCTCGACGTCGAGGGGGTGCAATGGCTGGCAGGCCACCTCCTGAGCCGACGCAGTGCATTGGTCGTGGTGACCCACGACAGGTGGTTCCTCGACACCGTCGCAACCAGTACCTGGGAGGTGGTCGGCGGCAAGGTCGACAGCTATGACGGCGGCTACGGCGACTGGATCTACGCTCGCGCCGAGCGTGCTCGTCGAGCCGATGCGGCCGAAGCCCGGCGGCGGAATCTGGCGCGCAAGGAATTGGCCTGGCTGCGGCGCGGCCCCCAGGCCCGCACCTCCAAGCCGCGCTACCGGGTCGAGGCCGCAGAAGCGTTGATTGCCGATGTGCCGCCGCCGCGCGACACCGTCGCACTGGCCACCTTTGCCCGAAAGCGGTTGGGCCGGGTGGTGATCGAGCTGGAAGATGCCACGATCACCACCGCGGACGGTAGAGAATTGGTCCGTGATCTGACCTGGCGATTGGCGCCGGGCGCGCGGATCGGTCTGGTGGGTGTCAACGGCTCGGGCAAGACCACGCTGTTGCGGGCCTTGGCCGGAGAGGCCGCCCGAAACGGCTCGGCTCTGGCCGCGGGCACGCGTGTTCAGGGCCAGACGGTACGCATCGGCTGGCTGCGCCAAGAACTCGACGATCTACCGACCGATCTGCGCGTATTGGAAGCCGTCCAGCAGGTTGCACAACGAATCACACTGGGTGACAAGGAGATCTCGGCCGGGCAACTGGCCGAACGGCTGGGCTTCGGCCCTACCCGGCAACGCACGCCTGTGCGCGACTTGTCCGGCGGGGAACGTCGCCGCTTGCAGCTGACCCGTATCCTCATGTCCGAGCCGAATGTGCTGCTCCTCGACGAGCCGACCAACGACCTGGACATCGACACCCTGCAGCAGTTGGAGGATCTGCTCGACAACTGGGCCGGCACCTTGGTCGTGATCAGCCACGATCGCTATCTCATCGAGCGTATCTGCGACTCGACGTGGGCGTTGTTCGGCGATGGGAAGCTCACGCATCTACCTGGCGGCATCGAGGAATACCTGACCCGGCGCACGACTCGCGAGCCCAGTCGAGCCCGCGAAACCCGACCGACGACCGCATCGGTCCCAGCGCCCGTCACCGACTCCGCGGCCTATCGGGCAGCCGGTAAGGAACTGGCTCGCCTCGAACGCTCCATCGACAAGCTGTCCGAACGCGAACAGCGCCTGCATGTGGCAATGGCAAACGCCGCGACCGATCGGGACGCGCTCGTCGATCTCGGGTCCGAACTCGCGCAGGTACGTGCAGAGAAGGAAGCCGCCGAAGAACGCTGGCTGGAACTGGCCGAACACCACTAGTGGCGCAGAGGGCGAGCCTTGCACTCAATACCCATAGGGGGTATGTTACCGGTGCGGGGATACCCCGCTACCGTATGAGTGTCATGGAGAAGGAGTCGGACATGCCCACTGCCACTTACACTGTCACCGGGATGACGTGCGGGCATTGTGTCAATTCGGTCAAAACCGAGATCGGCAAGATCGGCGGCGTCACCAGCGTGGACATCGATCTGGCCAGCGGCGCTGTCCGAGTCGACAGCACCGCGCCGATCGCCGACGCCGATATCAGCGCCGCCGTGGACGAAGCTGGATACGACGTCGCGGTCTGATTCCGGACGAAAGCACACCCGACGAAGCACGAAACCCGATCGGAACCAGCCGCACTACGCCTGGTCGACCAGTCGAACGAACGCCGCTGTATCGAGAGTCTCGCCGCGGGCAGTCGGTGCGATGCCCGCGGCGAGCAACCGCCGCTCGGCCTCCGCCGGCGAGCCCGCCCAGGAGGCAAGTGCGGCACGGAGGGTCTTTCGACGTTGCGCGAAGGCGGCGTCGATGGCCGCGAACACGCGGCGGCGGTACGCAGTGTCGGTCGGCCAGGCAGGCCGGGGAAAGCGATCGATCCGGACCAGGCCCGACTCCACCCGCGGAACCGGCCAGAACACATGGGTACCGACCGCACCCGCACGCCGCACGCTCCCGAAGAAACCCGCCTTCACGCTGGGCACGCCGTACACCCGGCTGCCGGGCTCGGCAGCCAACCGATCGGCCACCTCGGCCTGCACCATCACCATGGCGACCGTGATGGTCGGCAGTTCGGCCAACAGATGCAGCAACACCGGAACCGCCACGTTGTAGGGGAGATTGGCCACCAGGGCGGTGGGCATCTGCGGTAGCTCCGCAGCCGTGATACGCAACGCGTCCGCCGTGACCACCGACAACCGCTCGACCAATCCTGGCGCCCGATCCGCCACGGTCCGCGGAAGATTCTGCGCGAGCACCGGATCGATTTCGACCGCAACCACTGCATCCACCACGTCCAGTAACGCCAGGGTCAACGAACCCAGACCGGGCCCTACTTCGAGCACTGTGTCCGCGGGTCCCACCCCTGCCGCGGTGACGATCCGGCGCACCGTATTGGCGTCGTGCACGAAGTTCTGCCCGCGTTGCTTGGTGGGCCGTATATCGAACCGTTGCGCCAGCGCTCGCACGTCGGCGGGCCCGAGCAATGCGGCGCTCCCGCGAGCACGGATCTCAGGTTCGGGCACTTCGAAAATGTATCAATCGCGCCGCTGGGGACTGGCAGCTCCCCCCACAGCCGACCTCCTACGGCCAGCACGGAAGGCCACGGGATCGGCGCCATCGTATCGGCCGCGGGGACTGCGCGTGGGCCACGGTGGCGCCGCAGATCACCCGAGGTCGGCGACCTGCCGGGACCCGATCTGCCACGCCTGCTCACCTGCCATGGCGGCGGCGTGCGTTCCACCGGTCGCAATGGCCAGGGCGGCGGCGACGATCAATATCAGTAGCACCGCTGCTATCGCGAGGTACAGCAGCGGGGAACGCGACTGGTTCATCCGCGTGAAGGGGGACATGGTCACAGTACGATAACGGCACCTGGCCGCGGCGGCAACCACTGCGCCCCGCGCGCCGCCTGCGCGAGGGCCGGCCACCGCGACACCTGCAGACTGCCCCGCCTTCACAGAGGGTAGATGCGGCGAGCGTTCGCAGCGGTGACCTGCGCCAATTCCAGAGGGTCCTGTTCTCGCAGTGCGGCCAACGCGCGCACCGTGTACGGCAGGCAGTACGGTTCGTTCGCCGCACCGCGAAACGGATGCGGAGTCAGGTACGGCGCGTCCGTTTCCACCAGAATCTGCTCAGCGGGCACGACCGTGGCCGCCTCCCGCACCTCGTGGGCATTCTTGAAACTCACCGTGCCGGAGAAGCTCAAGAAGTAGCCCTCGGCCACGCAAGACAGCGCCATATTGGTGTCCGAGGAAAAGCAGTGAAAGATCACCGTGTCCGGTGCACCCTCGTCCAGCAGCACCGCCAGCACATCGTGGTCGGCCGCACGGTTGTGGATCATCAGCGGCTTGCCGACCCGCTTGGCCAGGTCGATATGCCAGCGAAATCCCTCGATCTGCGTTTCGATGTCGGCACAACCATCGAGCGTGCCAGGCCAGTAGTAATCCAGACCGGTCTCGCCGACCGCGACCACCCGCGGGTCTGCGGCGAGGTGTTCCAGCTCGGCCTTTGCCGCGTCGTCGAGCGCATTCGCCCTGGTCGGATGCAATGCCACAGCGGCGAAAACGCGATCGTCCCAGTGCGCAGCGCGCACTGCCCACCGCGCAGCGGCCAAGTCGTCGGCAACGGTGACCACCTGTGCGACGCCCACCGAGGCGGCTCGGTCCACGATCGCGGCGACCGAGGCGGCGTCGGTCGCACCGCAGGCGTCCAGGTGGGTGTGTGCATCCACGATCGGCGCGAGTGGCTCGGGTAACGCAGGGGCGGGACGTGTGGCGCTCACTGCAGGTCCCCCTCCCGGAGTGCGACCACAGTCGAGGCAACCCGGAGATCGGTCCACGGGATATTCACGCGAGCGAAGAATTGCACGCGCATTACAGTAGACACACCATGAGTGAGCGAAGCGAGCGAACCATCAACATCGTCGCCGGTGTGGTCGAGTCGGTGCCGAGCGGCTGCGAGGCACGAGCATGAGCGCGGCCGATCGCCCCCCCTTCTACATCACCACGGCCATCGCCTACCCGAACGGTGCGCCGCACATCGGGCATGCCTACGAGTACATCTCCGCCGACGCCATCGCGCGATTCAAACGGCTCGACGGCTATGACGTGTTCTTCATGACCGGTACCGACGTTCACGGCCAGAAGATGCAGCAGGCGGCGGTCGCCGAGGGCATCCCGGTGGAACAACTCGCCGCGCGCAATTCCGACGCGTTCGAGGCGTTGGACAAGACACTCGACATCTCTTTCGACCGATTCATCCGCACCACCGACGAGGACCACCACGTGGCCAGCGCCGCGATCTGGGAGCGGATGCTGGCCAATGGCGACATCTACCTGGGCAACTATTCGGGCTGGTATTCGGTACGCGACGAGGCGTTCTACGCCGACGAGGAGACCGAGGTGCTGGCCGACGGCACTCGAGTCTCCCGCGAGTCCAGAACCCCGGTTACCTGGACCGAGGAGTCGAACTATTTCTTTCGGCTCTCGGCATATCAGGATGAATTGCTCACCCTCTACGCAGAGCACCCCGAATTCATCGCCCCCGCAACGCGTCGCAACGAGATCGTCAGCTACGTCGAAGCGGGGCTGAAAGACCTGTCCATCTCGCGTACCACCTTCGACTGGGGCGTACCGGTGCCCGGTCACCCCGACCACATCATGTACGTCTGGGTCGACGCATTGACCAACTACATCACCGGTGTGGGTTTCCCGGATGTGGACTCGGCCGCGTTCCGGACGTTCTGGCCCGTCGACGTCCACATCATCGGCAAGGACATCACGCGGTTTCACACGGTGTACTGGCCCGCGTTCCTGATGTCGGCCGGTGTGCAGTTGCCGAAACGCGTCTTCGTGCACGGCTTCCTGTACAACAAGGGCGAGAAGATGTCCAAGTCGGTCGGCAATGTGGTCGACCCGCTGGAACTGGTCGAGAACTACGGCGTGGACGCGGTGCGGTTCTTTCTGCTACGCGAGATCTCCTACGGCCAGGACGGCAGCTACAGCCACGAGGCCATCGTGAGTCGCATCAACAGCGATTTGGCCAACGAGTTCGGCAACCTGGTGCAACGGTGCTCCAAGCTCGTCGCGCGCGACTGCGGTGGCGTCGTACCGACACCTGGCGAGTTCACAGCCGACGATCGCGGTCTGCTCGATCTCGCAGGCACACTACTGGAGCGTTGCCGGGCCGAATTCGATACCCAGCAGATGCATCTCGCCTTGGAAGCGATCTGGCTGACCCTCGGCGAGACCAACAGATATTTTTCCGCGCAGGCGCCATGGGCATTGGCGAAGGCCGGTACACCGGCCGACCACGCCCGCGAGGCCACCGTGCTGTATGTGACTCTGGAAGTGTTGCGCATCGCCGCTGTTCTGACTCAGCCGGTGATGCCGGCCGCCGCGGGCCGCGTACTCGATCAATTGGGTCAACAGAACCGAACCTTCGCCGATCTCGCGACCCCGATCGCGCCCGGCGTATCACTGCCCGCACCGGAACCGGTCTTCCCCAAGTACATCGAGCCGAAGGACTGAGGCCGGGACGCGGACGCCGCTTGGCGCCAGCAAACGCGCGAGCCGCGCGAGAGCACACGCCATGAACCACCGCGACATTCACCTCGTGGCGTCGCGGGGTGCAGTCGCCGTGCCATGAGATGCTTTGTCGGATAATGGAGCATCGGTGCGCGGCCGGTGTGGCACCCGGACCGGGTGCGATCGGTACGACGACGTCTCGTTCCGCATCGGTTCCGGCACAGAGAGGGCACATATGCGCCAACAGCAGCATGCGACGGCACCCATCCAGCGGCCCGGATTCGCCGAGCGCCATCGCGCCGCACGCGATGCCGCCCTCACCTCGCAGCGCGGCAGGTTGGTCGAAGCCATGGTGGAATCCGTCGATCGCAAGGGCTATCCCGCGACCACACTCACGGATATCGTTGCCCGAGCACGGGTTTCGCGTAGCACGTTCTACGACCACTTCGCCAACAAAGAAGAATGCTTCGCCGAGGCTGCACATACCGGGGTCGACATCATGACCTCGCGAATCGTCGAGGAGCTCGCCCAGCTGCCGCCGGAAACCGATGCCGTGGCAAAGGTCGAATCGATAGTCGTGACCTTCTGCCGGACAGTGGCCGCCGAGCCCGACTTCGCACGCCTGGTTCTGGTGGAATCGTTCAACGTCAATCAGGCCGCCGTCGGCTATCGTGACCTGGCCGTGGACCGGTTCGCGCAGTTGTACCAGCAGTTCTACGACCAGGCGCGCATCGCCGACCCGACACTGCCGGAGCTTTCCGACGATCTGATCGCGCTGATTCCGGACGCGATCGGCGAACGGACCCGGCGCGTCATCATCTCCGACGGTCCCGCGAGCGTACCGCGGCTGGCGCCGCTGTTCGTCCAGTTCGTCGTATCCGCGCTGGGATTGCACACCATGTAGTCCTCGCGGCAGTCGGCTACCACATCAGTGGTGAGCATCACTGCGAAGCCCCCTTCAACTACGGCGGGCAGCGAGTACCGCGCCATAGAGTTCGCGACGAGAAACAGCGTGCGCGGCAGCGATTTCGGCGCAGGCGTCCTTCAGTCGCATGCCGTCGGCGGTCAGCGCTTCGACTGCGTCGACCAGCGCTGCGGGATCGGCGGAGGTGGGTTGGGCTCCGGCTACGACCACAGTGATCTCCCCCCGCGCGCCGTCGACTGCCCAGGCTGCGAGTTCGGCGAGGGTGCCGCGAATCACCTCTTCATAGGTCTTGGTCAACTCACGGCACACGGCAGCGCGGCGATCCGGACCGAGGACTGCCACAGCGTCCGACAAACAGTCGGCAAGGCGATGCGGCGCCTCGAAGAAGACACAGGCACGCTGTTCGGCGACCAAGGTATGCAACCACTCTCGCCGCGGACCCGATTTCCGCGGCGGGAATCCATCGAAGCAGAAGCGCTCCACGGGCAAACCCGACAGCGCCAAGGCGGTGGTCACCGCCGATGGGCCGGGCAAGCAGGTGACCGGAAGGTCGCGTGCCACACACGCCGCGACCATACGGTAGCCGGGGTCACTGACGGACGGCATGCCCGCGTCGGTGACCAACAGCACGGTACTGCCGGCTGCGATCGCATCGACGAGCCCCGGGATCCGCGCGACCTCCACGTGGTCGTAGAAACTCACCACCCGGCCGGTGATCTGCACATCGAGCGCCTTGGCCAGCGATCTGACACGCCGCGTGTCCTCCGCGGCGACGATATCGACCGTGGACAGCGCAGCGCGAAGTCGCTGCGACGCGTCGTCGACCGCACCCATCGGTGTCGCCGCAAGTACCAGCCGACCCACCGTCACCTCGCCACCACCGCACTCTCGTCCGCACTTTCCGAACCACTATTGTGACCCGATGGTCGGCCAGGGACGGGGCCGACCGAGCGGTCACCGGTATCACCGACGCACAACCATGTGCGAAGCACAGCATACGATCGGGGCGTGACCCAGGTGACCGACCAACGCGCGACCACACCGTTCGGGGCCGTGTCCTCCTGGTCGAGTCCTGGACCGTTGCGTCCACCACCCGACATCGGGCCGACCGACCGACTACGCGGCTGGCTGGTGACGGCGCTTCTGACCGCCGTCGCGGCGGTCACCCGATTCACAATGCTCAACCACCCCACCGACGCGGGCAGCCCGGTATTCGACGAGAAGTACTACGCCACACAGGCCTGGCAAATGCTCACCGGTGGCTGGGTCGAGGACAACCCGGGCTATGGGGTGGTGGTACACCCTCCGGTCGGCAAACAGCTCATTGCGGTCGGTGAGGCGTTGTTCGGCTATACCAGCTGGGGGTGGCGATTCAGCGCCGCAATCGCCGGTACAGTGCTTGTGCTGCTGGTGATCCGGATCGTGCGTCGGATGACGCGGTCCACCCTGATCGGTGCGGTGGCAGGCATCCTGCTGATCGCCGACAGCCTCACCTTCGTCTCTTCCCGTATCGGCATGCTCGACATCTTCCTCGCGTTGTTCGTGACCGGCGCCTTCGGCTGCCTGATCGTCGACCGTGACGACGTCCGCGCGCGATTCGCGCGCGTGGCTGCGGAAGGCCGAATCGACGTCACGGCCTGGGGGCCACGTCTGGGCGTACGCTGGTGGCGTTTCGGAGCAGGTCTCCTGCTCGGTTTGGCCTGCGGGACCAAATGGTCCGGGATCTATTTCGTCGCGGCCTTCGGGGTGCTGAGTGTGTACTTCGATCTCTCGGCGCGGCGGAGCTACGGGGTGCGGCTCCCGTGGCTCGGCGTCGCCGTCCGCGATATCGTTCCGGCAGTATACGCACTGGTCGTGGTGCCGATCGGGGTCTATCTGGCCAGTCACTGGGCCTGGTTCGCCAGTGAAACCGGCGTATACCGATACATGCCCGGCAACCCTTCGGCTCCGTCGGATCCGATCGGCACCGACGGCTTCTGGTCGCACATCCCCGACGCGCTTCGCTCGCTGTGGTATTACAACGCCCGGTCGATGGAATTCCATACCCAACTGACGAATTCGGCGGGCAACCATCACCCCTGGGAGTCCAAGCCCTGGACCTGGCCGATGGGTCTGCGTCCGATGCTGTACTACTACGCCGACACCGGTGTCACCGGTTGCGGTGGATCCCAGTGCGTGAAGGCAGTGATGCTGGTGGGTACGCCAGCGATCTGGTGGATCGCGGTTCCGGTGCTGGTCTGGATGATATGGCGTAGCGTGGTTCGCCGCGACTGGCGCTATGGCGCGGTGCTGGTCGGATATGGCGCAGCACTGCTGCCCTGGTTCGCCACCATCGACCGACAAATGTACTACTTCTACGCACTCCCGATGGCCCCGTTCCTGATCATGGGCCTTGCGCTGACGCTCGGAGACATACTGGGCCGAGCCCGCCCCGACACGATCCCGCGCAGCGCCGCCGGGGCCTTCGTCACCACCCGACGCAATGAACGACGCAGCCTGGGCCTCCTCGTCGTCTGTCTCTACCTGGGGCTGGTGATCGCCAATTTCATCTGGCTATGGCCGGTTCTCACTGCCCTACCGATCACACCGAGTGCGTGGCACAACCAGCTCTGGCTGCCCAGCTGGCGCTGAACGTCGCGACACAGCCCCGGTCAGCCCTTCAACGCCGCCTGCACATACCGTAGGGCAGCCGCGTCGTCCAAGCCCAACCTGCGTACCGTCGCGACATACGCAGTCGCCGCCCGTCCGGCCATGTCCTGAGTCGGATCGCCCGAAGACGCGATGAAGGATCCGTGCCTGCCACGAGTTTCGATAACTCCGTCGGCCTCGAGTTCGCGGTAGGCCCGAGCCACGGTGTTAGGTGCGAGTCCGAGCTGCGCGGCCAGCGCGCGGACGGTGGGGATCTTGGTTCCCGCCGCGAGCTCGCCCGAGCGAACTTGATCGATGATTCCCAGGCGCAGCTGCTCATAGGGTGGCACAGCCGACGCGTGGGACAGCGTGATGGTTACCATGGCGCGCTCACACGTCCCTGCGGGACAGCGGACAGGATAGGCAGCGCGGTCCCCCTCGACCCGACCCCAATTCGGAGCCGGGGATACGCAATACCTCGATACCGGCGTCCTCCAGTCTGGCGTTGGTCATCTCGTTGCGCTCGTAGGCGACCACGACGCCGGGAGCAAGGGCCAGCGTATTGTTACCATCGTCCCATTGCTCACGTTCGGCGGTGATTCCGTCCAATCCGGTGTCGATGACTCGTAGCTTACCGATGCCCATCGCATCGGCCGCCGCTGGCAGGAACGGGTCGGGGCCACGAATGCCGACCCGGCCACCGCCGTACCGGCCGCCGTAGTCGTTCTCCTTGTGAATCGTGAACGCGCACAACGAGTCACGCACAGCGGGATACATCACGACCGCGTCGGTGGCCACCATGGTGCACACGGTGTCCAGGTGCATGGTGGCGCGGCTCTGCGCGATCGGCACCACGAGCACGGTGTGCGCCAGGTCGTCGTCGAACAAACTGCGTGCCAACGCTTCCGCACCCGCGGGCGAGGTGCGCTCCCCGACACCCACGGCGACGACGCCATCGGACAACAGGAGCACGTCCCCACCCTCGATCGGGGCAGTGTGTGATTCGTAGGCGCGACGCACACCGAGGAAACGCGGGTGGAACGCATAGATCAGATCGGTCAACGAGGTCTCCCGGCTGCGAGCGGGCAACGCCAACGCGGTGATCGCGACCCGTGGGCCGACCCAGAAAGAAGAATCCCTGGTGAACAGGAGATTGGGCAGCGGATCGATCACGAAGTCCGCACCGTGGTGCATGCGCCGAACCAAAGACGTGGCGTCGGGGCCGAACGGCAATTCGTCGAAGGTCATGCCCGCCATCAGAATGCCGGCCAATTCTCGGGCCGGCACGCCTCGCAGGAAAGCAGCCAATTCGTCGGCCAGTCCGTGTCCGAGCCGGCGCGCATCGACCGCGGCCGAAATGCCCTGGATGCGGGCCGCGCCGCTGACAGCGAGGGTCTCTGCCAGCAGGTCCGACAGCAGCAATACCTCGGTGTCGCGGTCGCGCAGCAGATCGGCGAATGCATCGTGCTCGTGTTGTGCGCGCTCCACCCACGGGATGCCGTCGAACAGCAGTTGGTCGTTGTTGCGGGGCGTCAGCCTACGCAGCTCGTCACCGGGCCGGTGCAGCAGCACCGTACTCAACGTGCCGACTTCGGAGGTCACCGCCAGGCGCACACCGTCCATCCCCGGATCGGGCCCCGGCGCATCCGGGTCGTGCCGCGCGGATACCGCATCTGCTCCCATGATCAGACCGTAGTTCCCTGTGGCCTTCGAGGACACGGAAATCTCGGCTTCCGCAACCAACCACAGCGCGGATACCCGATTCCACCGCGACTCCACGATACCTGAAGTATGGTTTAGGTAATCGAAGGAGCATGCATGTCGACAACCGATTGGCGAGCGCAAGAGCTGACTCCAGGGCAGCTCTCCGAGCGTAGTGGAGTTGCGGTCTCCGCGTTGCACTTCTACGAACGCGAAGGGCTCATAACGAGCAGACGCACCAGCGGGAACCAGCGACGATACACTCGCGAGACGCTACGCCGCGTGGCCTTCATCCGTATCTCCCAGCGCGTGGGCATACCACTGAGCCATATCCGCGCCGCGCTCGACCTGCTTCCCGCAGGACGCACGCCCAGTCGTGAGGATTGGGGGACGCTGTCCTCGTCGTGGCGTGCCGACCTCGACGATCGGATCACCCAACTGATTCGTCTGCGCGACGACCTCACCGGCTGCATCGGCTGTGGCTGTCTGTCGCTGGATGCCTGTCGCTGGGTCAACGAGCACGATCGACTCGGGGCCGACGGTCCCGGCGCCCGGATACTCGACGTACACCTCAACGACCCGCCGCGGTCGACACCTGGCAGCACCAGTCATTGAGTCCGGTCGGCGCCGACACCGGCCACACCGCTATCGACCGAGTACTGTGAGCATGCCCGCAACGGCCCGCGGCCAGGTGAATTGCTCGGCACGCCGGCGCGCTGCGCGGCGGCGCTGTGCTCGCGGGAGGGCCAGCACAGCGGTGGCAGCCCGCGCGAATGCGGACGAGTGGTCCGCGGCGATGGCCCCGCAATCCGTGGTCACGATGTCGGCCACCGCCGACGACCGGCTGGCAACAACCGGCGTACCCGCAGCGAGCGCCTCCAACGCGGCAAGCCCGAACGTCTCGTGCGGGCCGGGCGCCACGGAGAGGTCGGCCGTGGCGAGCAGGGATGCAAGCACCGCCCGGTCGGCAATGAACCCGGTGAACACCACCGACGGAACCCCACCGGGCAGCGTGGGCAACGCCTGTGCTCGCCGTTGCAGGACATCCCGTCGTGGGCCATCGCCTGCGACGATCAGCCGTGCACCGACGCCCATGTCGTGCAATGCGCCCACCGCCGCGATACTCCGGTCCACACGTTTCTCCGCCGAAAGGCGACCACAGTGCACCAGCAGCGGATGCCCGCGCACACCGAGATCCATCCGCAGCCCGGGGTCACGCCGACACGGACTGAACATGTCCAGGTCCACTCCCAGCGGCACCAATTCCACATTCGTCGCACCGATCCGCACGAACTCCGCTCGGGCGAACTCGGTGGTGCAGACGACGATGTCGTAGTCGGCAGCAGTGCGCCGATTGGCGGTGTCGGCACAGCGGCGCGCGACCGGATCGGGTAGCACCTGCCCGAGCAGCCGGTCGAGGCGCTCATGCGAGATCATCACACCGGTGACGCCGCGGCGCCGGGCCCACCGCCCGAAGCCACGCAGCGTCAACCGATCGGAAACTTCCAACACATCCGGGCGCAGCCCGACCAGTACGTCGGCCACACGACGCGGGTCCGCTGCGCGGTAGCCGCCGGTCCACGCAATAGTCGGGGCGGGCACCGTGACGCGCGTTACCCCAGTCGGCAGGATCTCCTCCGACCGGCGTGGCCCCGGCACAATGAGCACCACATCGTGACCAGCAGCGGCATACCCCCCGCCCAAGTGGTGCAATGCAGTGCGCAACCCCCCCGATCGCGGGCCGTAGAAGTTCGCCAGCTGAACTATGCGCACTCCGCCGATCCTGCAGCGCACCGGCCGACCGACACCCAACTGTGGATGAACACCCGGTGAGAACCGACCGACCACTGGATGCGGAACGGGACACCAACACCGGGAACCACTGCACGGCGCGACACTGGGTCACACCCCGCGGTCACCTCGTTGCGGGTCGATGTCGAGCGGAATCTTGCCGAGGGCCAGATGAGATTCGACCTGCTCCGCAGGCATGGGGCGAGCGATCAGAAAGCCCTGCGCACGATAGCAACCGAGGCCGACCAAGGTGCGCGCGGCGACCGTCGTTTCGACGCCCTCACCGACAACGCCGAGTCCGAACGATCCAGCCAGACCGATGATCGATTTCACTATGGCCAGATCGTCCATGCTGGCGCCGAGCCGCTGTACGAAACCGCGATCGATCTTCACCGCGTCGACCGGCAGGGCTTTGAGATGCGACAGCGAGCTGTAGCCGGTACCGAAGTCGTCGATCGCGATCTGCACGCCCATCCGCTTCAATCCACGGAGGGTGACCTGGGTTCTGGCCAGGTCCTGAACCACGACGTGCTCGGTGATCTCGAGGCACACCGAACTGCCGTCGATGCCGAACACCCGAAGGATGTCTTCGATCCGCGCGACGAAATCGAGGCTGACCAACTGCACCGGCGACACATTGATGCGCATCACGACATCACGTGCGATACCGCGACGGCGCCATTCGGCGAATTGCGCGCACGCCGACCGGATCACCCAGCGGCCCAATTCACCAGCCAGATTCGTGGCCTCGGCGACAGCGACGAACGCCGCCGGCGGTAGCAGCCCTCGGGTCGGATGCAGCCAGCGGACCAGTGCTTCCATCGCGACGATGCGGCCGGTACGCAGATCCACCTCCGGCTGGTAATGCAGCACCAGTGAGCCGTCCAACACAGCACCGCGCAGGTTGAGTTCGACGTCATCTTGGAGTTCGAACTGCGCGCGCATGGCATCGGTGAACACCGCAACGCCGTTGCCACCGCCCGACTTCGCGGCCAACAACGCGTAGTCTGCACGGCGCAGCACATCGGTGACAGTGGTCTCGCCTGGAAAACCGAGCGCCACACCGGCACTGACCCCCCGACTGACGCTCTCGCCGCCGACCGTGACGCGCCGGGCGATCAATTGTTGAATGCGGTTCGCCTCCCCCTCCGCGGCGACTGCGTCCATGGGCTTGGCGGGAACGATGACGAATTCGTCGCCACCCAGTCGAGCGATAACGTCGTTCGGGTCCAGATGATCACGCAAGCGGGACGACAATGTGCGGATGAAATTGTCCCCGGCAGTATGGCCGAGGAAATCGTTCAGTGCTTTCAAACGATCCAGGTCGAGAAAGATGGCTGCTACCGGACCGGGACTGCCGCTGCGTAATCGCTCTTCCATGTGCTCGAGCAGCGCGCGCCTATTGGCCAGTCCGGTCAAATCGTCGTGTAGTGCGATATACCGAAGTTGCTCTTCTGCAACCACCCGTGCCTGCAACTGCGCGAACAGCGCCGCAATGGCCTTCAGTACGTTGAGTTCGCGATTGCTCCATTCCCGGTCACCGACCTTGACGAATCCGAGCATGCCCGTGGACTCGCCTCGAGACAACAGCGGTACGGCGGCCGAGGTCACCCCGGAGATTCCAGATCCCTGGCGAATGGTCTCCTGGTATTCGGCGAATTCCACGCCGGGATGTGCGACCACCGGCTCGGTCGCATTCTCCAATGCACGAAAAACTGGGTCGGCGTCGGCGAAATGTATCACAGCAAGCGGATCCGGCTCCGGTATCTGCGGCCGCCGGGGCCATTCCGCGACAAGCACCGTGGCTCGACGTGCGCGATCGGTATGTCGCACAAAGCTGGAGTCCACGTCGAAGTACTCGACCAATCGATCGAGCACACGTTCGGTGGCGGCAACCATCGTTGTGGCGTCCACACCCATGAGCTCCGAAGCGACTCGAGTCACCAGTGAGTCCAGTGTCCGCCGTGGCACATTGTCTCCGATCACGCTTAGATGCTGGTGTCCACGCCGAGCATCGGACGCCGCCTGCTGTTCACCGTTGCCGCGGAAGCGTCGCCCAGGCGGAGCACCAACGCCATGGTCTCATGCTCGGGCACTTCCAGCAGGTCCAGGAAACGACCTCGGAGCGACGCTAGTGTATCCGCGAAGCCGGAGGAAATCGGGCCACGTTCACCCGGGCGTCGGGCATGTGAGGCGCCTTCGGTCTCGATCGCGCCCTCCGACATCCGCTCGGCAACCATCCGGTGCAACACATCTCGGCCACGGCGAGATGCCGATTCGACGAGTGCAGCGACGAACGTCGACACCGATCGACCACCGGCGACCGAACCACCCACTGCGTGCCCGTCGTAGCACCGTCGTACTCCCTGCTCATGAGAGTTCCTCGGCACGAATGTAGTCGGATCCACAGTTGTTCGCCCTACTCCATCGCCGCGCCGCCCTGCACGATAGTCCAGCCCGTGTAGCACCCCCACGGCTCGAGGGCCGAGAGGAAGTCACTCGAGAAAGTATCCGTCATGCGGCGGAGATTGACCAGATTTCTAGCTAATATTCCGAAAACTCTACGGTACCCCACCATTTTCGCAGGTCAGATCAGCATCGGGCGATATCACGACAAAAGTAGAGACCGGTTGGTCTAATATAGGTTAGCGAACGGTAACCTATATTACGATGGAAATGAAGAGCTCCACCGACTGCGAACCATGCCAGATCTCGATCTCCTCACGGTAAGCACGAGTGATCTCTGCCGACGCAGTCGCATCATCGACCTGCGCCCAGACATCCTCCACCAGATCGTGATAGTCGCCATTCGGTGTGAAACGGGCGTAAATTCCTTTCGGAACCCGCACCAGAAGATCACCCACCGGAACTGCCTCCGGTGAGGCGTATTCGAAACAGACCACCGCGTTGTAGTTTCCGGCCGGGTCCGGCACATACACCGTAAACATCGGCGAGTCCACAACCGCTCGATCGCGCAGGCGGTCTTTGAGGAACTCGATCAGGTCACTGTTGCTGACCTTGAAACTCGGACGGACGCGCGGGACGACCAACCCGCCGTAGATCGCGTCGGCGCGGACTGCAATCGTGTAGCTCATCGGTGGTCGACCGCCAAGTAGAGATCGATCTTGTAGGCGTGTGGGTAGCACTCGAAATCGCCGGTGAAGGTGCGTTTGATGAGATTGTGCTCCTCGGCATAGGCGATCTGCATCCACAGGTCGGTCATCACCTGCGGGAAGTTGCCCACCGACGAGAAGCGTGCGTACGCGCCGCGCGGTAGACGGGCGACCAGGTGCCCCCGAGTGATGCCATCGAAGGATGCGCACTGGTAGCCCACGATCTGCGTGTTGTACGTCCTGAGCTCGCCGCAATAGTCGGTGTAGGCGCTGGCCAACGGCCCACCGAGTTCCTGGTGCAGTACGGCCGCCCAGGCAGCCTCCAGATCCCGGTCCTGCAGTTTCCCGAGCGCGCGTTTCGGGCTGCGCACCGGTAGTCCGGCAACCCACGTCTCGTCCCGCTCGACGATCTCAAACTGCATGAAAAGACTCTTTCGAATGAAGCCAGGGTGAGTTGTCTGCATCCGGTCGACCGGAAACGCCATGCTACCAATCCATACGGCGTGTCGCTGATCACACATCATGCCCGCTCGTCATTCGGGCAGCGCGTTGAACTGGTCAAACGTCCGGTTCGGGTCGATCGAGCCCGACAACGGTGATCCACCCGACCGACCGGTTCCACTGAGGCATCATGGACATGACCGTCGGTTACCGATCGTGTGGCCACATCGAACGGAGTTCCGATGACCGACAGCCCGATACCGGACCCACCCGCTGCCATGGCGATCTGCTGATGCTCGACCACGCTGAGCACTGACATGTGCCGAACCATTGCCGAGCTCGACGCGGCAGTCGCCGACTGCTTCGCCTGCCCGCGCTTGGTCGCTTGGCGGGAACATGCCGCGCGGCACAAACGCGCCGCCTACCGTGATCAGCCCTATTGGGGCCGCGCTGTTCCCGGCTTCGGGCCAGCAGACGCGCACATGCTGATCGTCGGACTCGCCCCTGCGGCGCACGGCGGTAACCGCACCGGACGCATGTTCACCGGCGACCGCAGCGGCGACGTGCTCTTCGCCGCGCTGCACGCGGTCGGTTTGGCCAATCAGCCGACTGCGACCGGCAGGGATGATGGTCTGCACTTGACCGGAGTGCGGATCACCGCTCCGGTGCATTGTGCGCCACCGGACAACAAACCGACCCCGGCCGAACGGGACCAGTGCAGCCACTGGTTGACCACCGAGATGCGCCTGCTGACGCCGACCGTCCGTTCGGTGGTGGTGTTGGGTGCGTTCGGGTGGCAGGCGCTGCTCGGTGTGGTGGCGCGCGAGGGCCGCGTCGTACCACGACCGCGACCGAAGTTCGGCCACGGCGTGCGAGTCGACCTGCCGGCGACCCAGACCGACCGGGCGCCCCTGCACCTGTTCGGTTGCTACCACGTGAGCCAACAGAACACCTTCACAGGACGGCTCACTCCAGCGATGCTGGAGACAGTTCTCGGCGAGGCGGCCGCGACCGCCGGCATCGCGACATATCGGTCATCTGCCCCGTGAGTATGGCTCGTACCGCGAATCGTCGGCTCCAGCGAGCAGCTCACACGTGGTCGACCAACGTCATGTGGCCTTCTTCATGGGCGCAGTGCGCGCAGCAGAAGAAGCTTCCGCTCGCTTCGACCCCGTGACCGAGAATTCGACAGGAGCAGTGCAGGCACACCGGAGCGAGCGCGTTGATCGCGCATTCGAAGCTGTCGAAGGTGGCGGACCGACCGTCGCTGGTGATGGTGAACGTCTTGTCGTACTCGTTCCCGCAGGTATCGCAGGTTGCCATGCGGTATCACCGATCCTCTCGAATAGCTGATCGACTCGTCGGGATTCGCGGTACCCACCAGCGCCGAGGCGAAACGACCTCATGCGTGCGAGCCTCTACCGGCGACACCGTGGTCCACCGCCCGGTGACGACAGACGATGCGCGCGCAAAACCGGACCGCGAACCGTAGCAGGCAGTGCAGAATGACCGGTCGAGAGTGCTCGATTCGAACACAAGGAGCGTGATCGACAGTGACAGGCAAGCGGCTGGCCCGGCATAGCGCCCTCGTCGCGGCGCTGTGCGCGGGCACATTCGCCTCGTCGGCGGCCCCGGCGACGGCCGATCGACCTACATTCACCACAATCGGCGTCATCCACACCTTCGGCGACACCTGCTACGGCCAAGCAGATGCGGGTGCGTCTTCCCCACGGGGAACCCCCGGGACCGCCCGTTTCGGCATCAGTTTCGTCAACTACACCCCCTTCGGCGTACCCTGCACCTTCACCGCTTTCGCCAACTGGCGCAACCTCGACACCGGCGCCGTGGGAACTGTCGCCGTACCCATCACCAGTCGCGGCTCGGCGGCCCAACCTCCACAGACCACCTTCGCCCGCCTGCCCACCGGAAGCGGGCGGGTACACATCGGCGTCACCACCGACTACCTGCACCTCGGGACACCTTTCAGCGAGATTCGAATTCGCTGAGTTCCGTCCACGCACCACGTCACCGGAGCGTAGTTCCACATCACCGGAACCACGGCGCGACAACCAGAACATCCGGTCACGAATGTCGTGGTCGGCGATAGCCGAGGCCATCGCCGACCACTGCGCGTGGGGGCCTGCTCATATGACCACCCACGAAATGCGCTGCACCTGGCTGCCATCGCCCCACGCGGGAGGGCTGGCTGCGCTGCCGTCACACCCCGACGGGCGGCACTTCGAAGACAACAGCTCGTCCGAGATGCCAAGGATCTGTGCCCACCGCACCAACTGTTTTTCAGCGTTTTCACCCCTTGAACAGGCCGCGGTGGGACAAGATTCGACGCCGACCACGATCATGTTGATGGATCAACGCGAGTTGGGGTCAGCCGATTGTTGATGCCATCAACACGGATTCGGTAAACCAGCAGGTCGCGTTAGTGTTGTGAAGCAATACATCGAAGACCAGAGACGGCCTGGTGGCCCCGAGAAAGGGAAGTTGACGCGCTAACCCGGCCCTGAAGGACCGGGCTTGCGCGCTACGTTCCTCGGTCACCCAGATCGACCTCGGCGCACACTTGGTAGAGGCGCACGTTGGTTGGACCGACCGGGCTGCCGTACAGGTCGGTCGTTGATGGCTCGTGTTGATGGCTTCTTGATCGAAGTAGCATCATAGCCCTGACCTGCACGTTTTCGGTGGAGCTAAGGGGAATCGAACCCCTGACCTTCTCGATGCGAACGAGACGCGCTACCAACTGCGCTATAGCCCCGTGCGGCTCCACCGGAACCGCGCTGTGACACTGTATCAGGCCAGAACCCCGGACTCCGAATCAACGATCTGAACTGCCCGGATGCGCCTGATCATGCACCAGCCGCATGGTCGATGTTTCCGCTGGTGCGCGCACGTAGTGCACGAGCTGTCGCGGGGTCGAACGGGTCCAGATGATCGAACATGGGATCTTCGTCATCGGGTTCGATGTGGGCGGAGCGGCGGCGCAGGGCGCGTGCGGTGTCTCGATCCATGGCGTCGAACTGGTGGGCCCCGACTCGACGCGACCTCGGATCGACGTCGCCACGGCGCTGGCCACGGTTGAGGCGAGCGGCGCGCCGGCGCCGAATCTCCTCTTCCATCCGCACTTGTCTGCGCAAGTACGCCAGGTAGCCGACGAGCAAGCCGGCAGCGAGCCCGCACGCCCACCACAGCACAGGTATGAGCACGAATGCTGCAACACCGCAGCCGAGGGCGGTGAGCAACAAGCACAGCACCGCACGTTGCCGGAAGGTGTAACGTGCCACGCGGGCGATGGCGTCGGCTTCGGGGTCGAAGCCGCCGCGGCCCCGCCGTGACGGAACGAATTCCTCCTCCGACAGATAGGGCTCGGTGTCGTCGTCCACCGGCATATGGGCGGGCTTCGTCGAGCGTGCGGGCGGAATCCTGGCCGCGATCGGCTCGAGGGCCGGTGGCCGCGCGTCCTCATCGATGGGCGCCGCGTCGACTTCCGGGCCGGCGCCGGTGATGTCGTCTTCCGACGCGCCTCGCTCCGGTCCTCGATCAGCGATGTCGGACCCCACGTCCGGTGCGGGGGCGGGTCGCTGTTTGCCATCGCTTTCGGTGACGGGTTCGTCGGCCGGTGTTGTCATCCGGTCCTCCGCATCATCGCTGTGGGCATGCTTTCTCGGTACGCGGCGGGGCCGCCAATTCGGATCGGTGTCATGTCCGCCGGCGGGTCCCTTTCGGAGTTGTCGTTTGCCACCGCCACGATGCAAAACCCTGGTTGCCAGAGCGGCGTCGGTGATCCGGCGGATCCTCGGGTGGCGATCGGCCAGGATCGGGAACAAGACAAAGATCCAGAACACGACAAACCCGATCCAAAGGATCGAATTCGGCATCGCGCCAGCACCTCCGTCCCCGCGTGGATTCCGTCCGGCTCGACCCGCGAACGGTGCATTGTACGCTCCGTTCTGAAGCGGCCGTCGTCCGATGCGGGCGCCAGTCACCTCGCGGGCTCTCTACCGATGACGCAAGACGCACCATCGACGTCCGTAGGCTAGTTCCGAGCAGCGGCAAGATCCGGCAGGCGCGCCGTGCACATCCGCCACACCTGTCACAATTCCACCATCGTCACCGCAGGCGGTGTTGTTTCACGACAGGGTCGGATGGCGGCGTTTCACGACGGGGTCGGATGGCGGCGTTTCACGACAGGGTCGGATGGCGGCGTTTCACAACAGGGTGACACGCCCCTCCCGCACGAGCCGGCGCACGACGGTTTCTGCCACGTCCTCGGTGGTCATGCCGACCAAAAGGTGGTCCCGCCAGGCGCCGTCCACATCGAGATAGTTCCGTAGCAGCCCCTCTTCGCGGAAGCCGACATTGTACAATACCGCCCGACTCGCATGATTCTCCGGTCGCACGGTCGCCTCGACCCGGTGCAGGCCCACCGGTCCGAAACAGTGATCGAGGCCGAGCGCCAGCGCCGCGGTCGCGACCCCCTGCCCGCTGAGATCCTTCGCGACCCAATAGCCGATCCACGCCGAACGCAGCGGGCCGCGCACGATATTGCCAATGGTCAATTGCCCGGTGAAAGCACCGTCCACTTCGATCACCAAGGGGATCATCGAGCCGCGTCGTGCCTCCGTCTTCAACCGCGACCACAGCGCCGGCCAATTGGACGCGTGATTGCGCGCACCCCAGGATCCACGACCGGTCGGTTCCCACGGTTGGAGATACTCTTTGTCCCGCAACCGAATCCTGCTCCACGCTCCCGCGTCACGCAGCCGAATCGGACGAAGAACCACCCGACCTGCCGGTACCCGGACCGGACCCAGCCGTACCGGCCACCCTGGATGCGGCTCTACCCGCAAGACGCTCATTGCCTCCACGTCTCAGCCGCGCTGCGCAAGGAACGCGACCCGAACCTCATCACCGGTTCGGATGTCGGTGTCATCCGGGTCGATCACGATCAGACTATTGGCCAAGGCGAGCGTCGCGAGCAGATGAGAAGACGAACTCGCGCCGCCGAGCGGCTGAACCAGGTATTCACCGGTCGCCTCGTCCCGCATGAGCTGCGCGCGCAAATACCCTTTGCGACCGGCCATGGAACTGATCGGGGTGATCGTGCGTGCATGAACGATCCGCCGCATGGGATGCCTTCGGCCCAGGGCGATGCGGATCAGCGGACGCACCATCACCTCGAAGACCACCAGCGCACCGACCGGATTGGCTGGCAGAAGAAAAGTCGGCACTTCGTCGCGACCGAGCCTGCCGAAGCCCTGTACCGAGCCGGGATGCATGGCTACCCGACCGATTTCGAGCTCACCGAGTTCTTCGAGAGTTTCCCTGATCTGTTCGGAGGCCCAGCCGCCGACCGCGCCGGCGATGACGACGACTTCCGAACGCACCAACTGTCCTTCGACCACATCCCGCAGTTGGCGGGAATCGGAGCTCACTATTCCCACGCGGTTCACGTCCGCACCTGCGTCCCGTGCAGCCGCCGCCAGTGCGTAGGAGTTCACGTCGTAGACCTGGCCGGGTCCGGGCGTGCGATCGATATCGATCAGCTCGCCCCCCACCGAGATCACCGACAATCGGGGACGCGGGTGCACCAGAACTTTGTCCTGACCAACCGCGGCGAGCAGTCCGACTTGCGCCGCACCGATGATGGTTCCGGCACGGACTGCGACGTCGCCGGGCTGCACGTCGTCGCCGATACGTCGAACGTAGTCTCCCGAACGCACCGGCTCGTACACCTTGATCCTGGCGTGCCCGCCGTCGGTAAAATCCATCGGCAACACAGCATCGGCGAGCGTCGGCATCGGCGCGCCGGTATCCACCCGAACGGTTTGGCGCGGCTGCAACCGAATCGGCTGGCGCGACCCTGCGACCACTTCGCCGACCACAGGAAGAGTCAGATCGACGAGATCGCCGTCCTCGTCGCGGATATCGGCGCCTGCCGAGGCGACGTCCACACTACGCACCGCGTAGCCGTCGATCGCGGCTTGATCGAACCCGGGTAGCGGCCGCTCGGTGACCACGTCCTCGGCACACAGCAGGCCCTGAGCCTCGGAAATCGCGACCCGAACCGGCCGAGGCGCAACCGCCGCAGCGGTTACCTTGATCTGCTGATCCTCAACCGAGCGCATCCAATCCTTCCTGATCTCCTCGCACGTCATCGGATTTCGCCTGCGCGGCACACCGTGGCGGCGCGAGCGCGCTCACACCGCTGCGGGAAACGACCGTACATCCTCCACGGGTTCACTCCAGGTCAACCCGACCGGTCCGGTCAGTCGTCGGTCGCCAGCTGTGGGTTCCAGTCGGGACCGAGACGGTGATGTAGCCACTCACGCAGTGCTGGGCCGTATTCCTGTCGTTCCAACGCGAAATCGACCGCAGCACGAAGATAACCGCCCGGGTTGCCCAAATCGTGGCGCGACCCACGGTGTACCACCACATGCACCGGATGTCCTTCGGCGATCAACAGCGCGATGGCATCGGTGAGTTGCCACTCATCGCCGGCGCCGGGCTCGATCCGGCGTAGGGCGTCGAAGATCGCGCGGTCCAACAGATACCGGCCCGCGGCCGCGAACGTCGACGGCGCATCCGCGAGCCTGGGCTTCTCCACCATTCCGCGCACGCGCAACACGTTGGGGTTCACCGCGTCCGGCACCGGAGCCACGTCGAAGACCCCATATGCGCTGACTTGGTCCTTGGGCACATCGATAGCGCACAACACCGATCCGCCGCGCTTACGGCGCACTCGGCTCATCACGTCGAGCACACCGTAGGGCAACACGAGGTCGTCCGGTAGCAGCACCGCGATCGCGTCTTCGTCGGCATCGAGAACCGGTTCGGCCTGGGCGACGGCGTGACCGAGCCCAAGCGGCTCCTCCTGCACCACCGACGTCACATCGAGCAGCCCCGGCGCCTTGCGCACCTTCTCCAACAACTGGTATTTGCCCCGCTCGGCGAGCGTGCTCTCCAGTACGAGATCTTCGACGAAGTGCGCCACGACTCCGTCTTTTCCCGGCGACGTGACGATCACCAACCGCTCGGCGCCGGAGCCGGCCGCTTCGCTGGCCACCAACTCGATGCCCGGGGTGTCCACGACCGGCAGGAGTTCCTTGGGCACCGTCTTGGTCGCGGGCAGGAACCGGGTTCCGAGCCCAGCTGCGGGCACCACGGCGGTGCGATAGCACGACACCGGCGCGGTGTCGTCGGGTTGCCCGACCTTCGCTGTCATATGTTCACCCTATCCATCCATCACACCGCCGGATCGGCTTCGCGCCAACCCGATACGGGTGAGCTTATGGTGATTACTGTGAAGATGCCCCCCGCACGCGACAAACATGCATGGCGCATCGAACTCCTCGCCCAGCGATCTGTGATGAGCGCCACCGATCACGCGAGCGAGGCGCGCGCACTGGCCGCGGCGGCCGAGGCGCTCGGGGCGGCCGAATGGGTGTGCGCATACGTGCCGATCGACGGCGAGCCGGGGTCGACGGCGATGTTGGACGTGCTGGTGGCTGGCGGAGCACGGGTCCTACTCCCGATCACCGAGGAACCTGGGCCGCTGAGCTGGGCCGAATACACCAGCGCGCACGACTTGCGACGCGCCCGCTACGGGCTGCGAGAGCCCATCGGCCCGGTGCTGCCGCCGAACGCCGTCGGCAGGGCCGAACTGATCCTGATCCCCGCACTGGCAGTGGACCGCCGTGGCGTGCGACTCGGACGAGGAGCCGGCTACTACGACCGCACCCTGGTGGCTGCCGATCGGCAGGCACGCCTGGTCGCCGTGGTCCGCGACGAGGAACTGGTCGATCGCCTACCCGAGCAACCCCACGATATACGCATGGGCTGGGCGCTGACCCCGCACGGCGGACTACGACAACTCGGCAGGGGGCAAGTCCTGGAATGAAACACCGATTGGCGATGTTGGCACTGTCGGCTGTAAAGTGCCAGGTCGACGAATATCGCGGAGGATCCTGTGCCAACTTATTCATACGCGTGCACCCAGTGTGACAACCGCTTCGACATCGTTCAGTCCTTCAGCGACGAGACTCTGAGCGTGTGTTCGGAGTGCTCGGGCAAGCTGCGCAAGCTGTTCAACTCGGTCGGCATCGTCTTCAAGGGCAGCGGCTTCTACCGCACCGACAATCGCGGTGGTTCCTCCTCCGCAACCGAGACCGCGAAGGGCGACAGCGGCTCGAGCACCTCGTCCGAGGCGCCTTCCACGAGCGGGTCGAACTCCACAAGCGGTTCGAACTCCACAAGTGATGCCGGTAAGACCACCAGCACCGCTGTAGCCAGCTGATTCCGGGTTCCACCCGGGTTCTACACAGCCTCTTCCGTATCCACAATCTGCTGCTCGCCGCGGCCGAGTGAGGTGCGCCCGGCCATAGGATCCGGCCATGATGCGCTCATTCGCCGGCCTCGGTCCGAGTAGGTTGAATCCGTCCGGGTGGCACCGTCCCGCCTGGATCGATACCGTGCTCGCCCGGCGGGTGCTCGCGGCCGGACTCACTGTGGTGGCGGCCGTGCTCTTCATCCGGGGCGACCCCGCGACCCATCACACCGTGGTTCTCGTCGCGAGCCGGGACCTGGCGCCAGGACGATCGATCGAAGCAGACGATGTGCGTTCGGTACCTCGCCCGACAAGCACGCTGCCCGTTGGCGCCGTCACCGATTCCGCCACCCTCATCGGCGCCGCGCTCGCCGGCGCCATCCGTCAAGGCGAGATATTCACCGACCTGCGCGTCGTCGGAGCCCGTTTGGCCACGGCGGCGTCCGGCACCTCCGAGGCCAGGATCGTACCCATCCGGCTCGCTGATACCGCGGTCGCCGACATCCTGCGCGCCGGTGATCGGGTCGACGTGATCGCCGCTGACGATGTCCAGGGGCCTCGGCCTGGGCCGGCCCGCGTCTTGGCCACCGACGCCGCAGTCGTCCTCGTCTCCGGTCCGGAGGATGGACACGGCGCCACGGACCGCGTTGTGCTGGTCGCGATGGACACCGATCATGCCACCGCTGTGGCTGCGGCATCGCTGCGCAACGCGCTCACTGTGGTCTTCCATTGATGGCGCCGATGGCGCGTCGACACCGAGGGCACGTGTCGGGCACCACGAGCGGGCTCGTCGTCACGATGAGCCCGCTCAGTGCGTTGGTGGCGCTCAGCCGAGGCTGAACGGCTGACCCCACAACGTCACCCAGGTGCTGACGTTGTCGGTCTCGACCTCGACGCTGACGAAGGACCTCGCCTGCGCATAACCGGCGCACCCCGACAGGCCGATGGTCTCGTCGGCCCAGGTCACCGAACCGCTCGTACCTTCGAAAACATTACGAGGAGCGTGCCACTCGTTGCCATAGTCGTCGGCCAGTTCGAGATCGAGCACATAGAACGACTGAGTCTGCCCCGGGCCCAACGACAGAGTGCCGCCGCTGTTGGCACCCGCCTCGGGCTCCACCTGGTCGCCGCCGCTCCAGTCCACACCGCCCTCGACACCGCCGGTGGCACCACCGCCGGAGATATTGACCTGGCAACCCACGGTGTAGCCGGGGAAGATTCGGCCGCCTGCATCATTCGACAGCTCGACCTGTGCACTACCGGACACCCAAGCATTGCGATGCAACGGCGTTGCACCCATGGACGGGTTGATGTTGGCCGACTCACCGACCATGCGGACCGTCACCACGGTACCGTCCACGAGTGTCTTCGATATCTCCCCGCCCGGCAGCGGGACGAATGTGTCGGCATTCGCGGCGCCGGCGGAGAACAGGCCCATGGCGATGGTGGCAGCGGCGCCCACCCCGGCCGCGCGCGCCATTTTCTTACGGTTGATCATAATTGATGCCCCTCGAGGATTGAGTTCGCTTCAGCAGAAAGTTCGTTGAATTCGACAGACGTCAGCCGATGCTGAACGGCATCCCGTAGAGGGTGGTCTTCGAGTAATGATCACCGATGATTTCGACGACCGTGTACGCGCGCGCCTGGGCATACCCTGCACAGCCCTGCACCTGGATCTCCGCGTCCTGGTATTCGACGGCGTAGACACCTGGCTTCGGAATATCTTTGAGATCGATCATCACGAATGCGACCTCACCGGGGCCGAGATTGATGCCGATCGAGCCGCTGACACCGGCGCCACCGAGATCGATGCCACCGGACATGCCGGCCGAAATCGCATCATCGGCGATACTGACCTGGCAGCCGACGATGTAACCGGTGCTCATCTGCGATGTGCCGTGCGTGGAGGAGTTGTTGGTGCCCGGGGCGCCGGAGGGGCCATTCCACGGTCCCGCCTCGCCTTCCGGGGTAGCGGACACATCGGCGATGGCGGTGCCCGACACCCAGGCAACGCGGCCGGCGCCATTGGCGGCCAACGATGGTGAGATCACCGCGTGCTCTCCCGTGCGGGTGATCGTCACACCAGGCCCCTCCCGCTGGCCGTCCGGCAACGGCACAAAGGTGTCGGCATTGGCGGCACCGGTCGACAGCAAACCCACGGCAACGGCTGCGGCAGCGCCGATACCCGCGACACGGGCACCACGGCGCACACCATTGGTGCGGTTCTCGCTCATATTTCCCCTCATCAGGTTCAAACAGTCAACCTCGACCATCGAGGCTGCAACGTGGTCCTCTCAGGCCCAGCTCAGTTTGTCGTTTCATTGTTGCCTATATGTAACTAGTTGTTATTTCGACGCAACGTACTTTACTGACCGATGAACAGAGAGGGCATCCACGCCAACTCACCTATACCAAAACCCGTCGAGCAATCGTTGTGACTTGAAACAATTACGATGACCCAAAAGAGTCATCACATGTCCATCCGGCGCCGGTAAATCGCCTCGATCGGCGTGAAGCATTTCATAGTTTCAATCACAGCAGACGCTATGACATGTGTTTATGCCGAACAGCTATAGAATGAGAGGTATTTGTGGTTTGACACAAGAAGGTCAGCGCTGAAAAAGGCGCACGCGCTGTACAGGATTTCGCTCGGATTACGGCCGACAGCGACAAATCACAGCGGAAACACTGTTCAGGGCGCAATGACCCCCTTGCACAGACAGACTCGGCCAGACGGACCAGTCGGACGGAGCAGGGAGTGTTTCGAAGTAGTCGATGGGGTGGCACCACTGCGCGGTGCCACCCCATCAACGCGTTCGGTGAAAGCTGCTATCGGCGTTGGCCTATGGGCGAGGTCTCCGGTAGATGGTTCAGCTGTCGAAGAGAACCCTGAGTACCGGAGACCTCGTGGCCAGCGCAGTGGTGGCGGGGTGTGCCCGGCTGGAACCGTTGCTGCCCCAGAACACGAAGGCAGGACGACCGCCGCAGTGGACGAAACGGCAACTCATCGCTATTCCCACCGGATTCCCCTCTCATTACAACCTGTGCGGCTTCTCCGCCACAAAACACCAGCTCAAAGGTTAAAGCTCAAGCTAGACATGATGCGGAGGAACTTGAGCATGCAACCACTCGTCGGTCGACGAGTCGCCGTCTTCGTCACGCTCGTCGCTGGTGACCTCGGGCAGCGCGTCACCGAAAACCTCCGCCAGGCGCGCGAGGTCCCTCGCCCGCTGGGCCGCGGCGCGAGGGACCTCGGAGGGAATGTGCACGTGACTATTCGACAAGTCCGGACAGTTCGCCGACAGCTCGACTGGCCAAGGGGCCGAGCGTGGCCATACCGTCGCGGACCGCTGCCCTGGTACCGGGCAGATTGACCACCAAGGTGCTACCCGAAACGCCGGCCACGCCGCGGGACAAAACCGCATCCAGCGAACCGGCGACTCGACCGGAGGAACGCAATGCTTCGCTGATTCCCGGCAACTCACGGTCGAGTACCTGTGACGTGGCCTCCGGCGTGACATCGCGCGGAGACATCCCCGTGCCGCCGACAGAGATCACCAGATCGACCCCCCCGATCACCGCCGTATTGAGTGCATTGCGGATCTCCACCTCGTCGGCCTGTACCGACACCGACGCATCCACGAGAAAACCCGCCTCGGTGAGCAACTCGGTCACCAGTGGACCGAGCGAGTCAACACCTCCATGCGCCGTTCGATCGTCGACGACCACCACCAGAGCACGCCCCGCCACAGGAGCATCGATTTCCATGGTGCTCACCGTAGTGCCTGCGTCGAGCAAATCAGCGGCCACACCGAGAACGTCGGTGTCGAATCGACCCAGCGGAGACCACCTGCCGGACGTGGTGCGCCTCATCGGCCACCGCCCGCCGCGACGCCGGCGAGGGTTACCTCGACAGTTCTGGCATCGTTGCCGCGCGCATCGGTGTAAGTCACTTTCACCCTGTCTCCTGGCTGGCGGGAGCGCACCGCAGCGACGAGTGCGTTCGCCGAATCGATCGGCCGATCATCGAGCTTGGTCACGATCGCGCCCGGGGGAATACCAGCCCGATCGGCGGGGCCGTCGGCCACAACCTCATGGACCTCCGCGCCGGAAATTCGCTGCGCGGGGTCCGACACGGTGAGACCGATCTGCGCGTAGGTGGCCGTACCGGTCTCGATGAGCTCATCGGCGACGCGGCGAGCTTGATCCACCGGGATCGCGAACCCGAGTCCGATCGAACCCGTCTGACCGCCCACTATTTCGGTCGGTCCGAGAGTCGCGATTGCGGTGTTGATACCGACGAGGCGCCCACTTCCATCCACCAGAGCGCCACCCGAGTTACCCGGGTTGATCGCGGCGTCGGTCTGGATCGCATCGATCACCGGATTGGCCATCGGACCTGCCTCGGCCCCTTCACCAGAGGTCACCACCGGCCGGTTCAACGCCGACACGATGCCCGTCGTCACGGTACCGGCGAGCCCGAGCGGAGAACCGACCGCCACGACCGGCTCTCCGACTTGCAGCGTCGCCGAAGTTCCCAACTCGATCGGAGTCAGTCCGGATTTGCCGGACGCCTGGATGACCGCCAGATCGGACACGGGGTCGGCCCCGACCAACGTGGCGGGGGCGCTGCTGCCATCCGAAAACATGACCTGCAACCTGGCATTCGGTCCGCCACCGGCGGCCACGTGATTGTTGGTCAGAATCAGGCCATCGGAAGACAGGACGACCCCCGAACCCTCCCCCTCGGCTCTGGCACTGGCCACTTTGATCATGACGACGCTGGGCAACACTTTCTGTGCGACCGCCTGGGTGGAACCAGCCGGAGCGTTGGTCGCATTGCTGATGCTCGGCACCGGGGCGTCCAAGGCATTGACCACCGGGGCGCGGCCGTCATCGACCCGGGTGGTCAACGCTCCGACTGCACCGCCGATCCCACCGCTGACCAACGCAAGCGCGACGGCGCCGACCACTAGACCGGTGCGAAACGGACGATCCGCCCGAGCCGGCGGCGCAGAGTCGTCCATCCACCCGGCGGTCAGGGAGGGTCCACCGGTTGGTGTGTCGTGGCCGGCATAGGGTCCTACCTGACCATACGGTGCCGAGTCACCTGCTGTGCCGTATGTCCGAGTTCGAGCATCCGATGTCTCGGAGGCGGCGCTGTTCGCGGACCAACCGGACGCGTGGGCCGGCTGCTCGCCGGAGGTCGGGTCCGGCACAGGCGCGGCCGAGCGGTGCTCCGGTCCCACCCCCGGCTGGGGGTGGCTCTTCGAATCCTCGGTCATGGACTCCTCGTTTCTGCTCACGTGTCGACCAGCGTGGCAACGGCGACTGAGAGCGGACTGAGACCGCGCTATCAGTTGTCCGAGATCCGCGCGGTGACCGATAACGATCGAATCACTGGCACTTCTACGTCCTGAATCTGGGATACGGATTCCCAAATCTGGGATACGAGTGAGCGCCGCGACATTTCGCGCCGCCCAAGGCTATTCCGGACAGGTCCCACCATTGTGGTGGAGACAGCCATACCTCGACCCGATATTGCGTCAATCGGCCACAGGAGACCCGGCTTCGCCGGGGAGCACGATACGGACCACCGTGCCGCCACGTTCGGACGTGTCGATGGCAATCGTGCCCCCGTGCTTGGTCACCACTTGCTTCACGATCGCCAATCCCAGCCCCGAACCCGGCATGGACCGAGACGAGGTGATCCGATAGAAGCGCTCGAACACCCATTCACGCTCGCCAGCGGGAATACCCGGACCCGCGTCATCGATGGACAGCTCGAGCAAGCCCGGGCCGCTGTCACGCATGACGATGCGGACCTGCGCCCCGGACGGGCTCCACTTGGCCGCGTTGTCGAGCACGTTCAGCACCGCTCGCTCCAACCCCGCGTCGTGTCCGTAGACGAACCACGGACGCAGATTCGCGACGAACTCGATACCGGTGCGCCGGCGCCGCACACGCTCGAGCGCACGCTCGACCACCTCGCCGATATCCACCCGCTCATAGACGGTTTCCGGAGCGTCCTCGCGCGCAAGATCGACCAGATCGCCCACCAGAGTCGACAACTCCTCGATCTGAGCCATCACATCGGCTCGCAATCCGGCCATGTCCTCATCGGGGATCCTGGGCGCGCCCGGGAAGCTCGAAGCGATGAGTAGCTCCATGTTGGTCCGCAAGGAGGTCAGCGGCGTGCGCAATTCGTGCCCGGCGTCCGCGACCAGCCTGCGCTGTCGATCACGGGATTCGGCCAAGGCGCGAAGCATCGTGTTGAAGCTCTCTGTGAGTCGCGCCAACTCGTCGTCCCCGGTGACGGGGATCGGCGTCAGATCGTCGGTGCGGGCCACCCGTTCGGTAGCCGCGGTGAGCCTCGCAATCGGTCGTAGACCGGTACGGCCGACCGTCGTGCCCGCCGCGGCTGCCAATACCACGCCACAACCGCCGACCACGAACAACAGCCAGGCAAGCCGATCCAGCACTTCTCTCGTTCGGTCCAATCGCTGCGAGATGACCAGGGTGGTACCCGAGTTCGTGTGGACCGCCAGGACCCGCTGATTCTGGACGGTACGCAGCGAGGAGTTCCGCTCACCGCGCGCAACGTCGAGTTCTTGGGCACCGATCGGCGGATCCGTCGACTGCGGCGGCGGATACATCCGCAGATCGGGGTAGATCAGCGCGATGCCGGTATCGTCGTAGAAGGCGGTAGCGATCATCAGATTCAGGTTGTTGAATCCGTATGGATTGCTGGCGATCACGGCACCGGCTCGGCTGCGCAGCTGCGCGTCCACATCGTCGTACAGCGCGCGTGCGACGAGGGCATAGGCCGCGATCGAGGTCATGGCGACCGCCACAGCGACCACCGACGCCGCCAGCAGTGTCACCCGCCAGCGCAGGGAGACCGAGCGGGTCAGTGGCATCGGCGGGCGTATGTCCATGGCCTCCGACATATACATACCGACAGGTTGGGATGGTTGCTGATCGAGCGCAGCGACCACAGGACGTTTCGGGACTGTCCGTGCCATGATCGTCGGCCTACGGGGGAGTTTCGCGAAGTACGTACCCCACACCCCGCACCGTGTGGATGAGCCGAGGTTCCTGCTCGGCCTCGGTCTTGCGCCGCAGGTAGCCGATGTACACCTCGAGCGCGTTTCCCGAGGTCGGGAAGTCGTAGCCCCAGACCTCCTCCAGGATACGGCTGCGGGTGAGCACGCGGCGCGGGTTGGCCATCAGCATTTCCAGCAAGGAGAACTCGGTCCGGGTGAGACTGATCGGCCGAGCGCCGCGCGATACCTCACGCGTCACCGGATCCAAAGAGAGATCGGCAAAGGCCATCGCCTCCGATGCATGGGCTGTATCGCCGGCGGTGCGCCGAAGCAACGCACGCAACCGCGCCAACAATTCCTCCAGGGCAAAGGGCTTGGGCAGATAGTCGTCGGCCCCGGCATCGAGCCCGGCAACCCGTTCGGATACCGAATCACGTGCTGTGAGAACCAGAATCGGCAAATCGTCGCCCGTGCTCCGCAAGCGTCGGCACACTTCCAGGCCGTCCAACCTGGGCATCATCACATCCAGTACGAGCGCATCCGGTCGCTGGGCGGTTGCTTTCTCCAGCGCGTCCATACCGTCGACCGCGAGATCGACCGAGTAGCCATTGAAGGTGAGCGATCGACGCAGCGATTCCCGAACGGCCCGATCGTCGTCGACTACCAGAATCCGCATGCCACCAGTGTGACCGCACGGACTGAGAGGCGACTGAGAGGACAGTCCCGACACGCCGCAGCGAGTCCGTGCCGGGGCGCCTCCGGCCCACTCGGATGACCAGCGACTTTCACGAACTTCCGACTCGGAGCTGGATATTGCGCACGAAACGTGTTCTCCATGACGGTAATCGGCCATTGTCCACGAAGCCCCCCAAATTGCCGCCGCCCTCGGTGCACGGTATGTTCCGTGCGGGAAAAAATTAAAGACCTCTAGTTGGTTCTTTGCGGGTTGAATCACTATCGGACAGCCATGCGCAACCGAGGTCACTGGTGAAGCGGAGGCGACGGAAGCGGATGGAAGCTGCACCGCGGTCCTGGCAATTCGGCCTGTCGAACTGGTCGGTCACTCGCAAGGTGGGCGTGGTGCTGGTGCTTCCGGTGCTACTGGCTGCGGTATTCGCGGTGCTGCGAATCAACAGCGAGCTGCGCAGCCTGGATCAGCTCGACGGGGCCGCCGAACGCTCCGTCGTCATTCGCGAGATCGTCAAGTTCAGCTCGGCTGTGGAGCGACTCAGCGTCGCTGCGACCATATCCTGGGGCAACGCCGCCGACCCGCGGACCGACGCCGCGCTCACCGTCTTCGACCAATCGGTGGCCGACCTGGAAGCCATACTGCAGTCGACGGACATCGCCGGCGAGGTCCGCACCGAGCTCGCTACGGCCATCGCATCCGGCACGACGCTGCGCAACACCCTGCGCACCAGCTCACCCGACGATGTCGGAGACCGGACCGACGAGATCATGACCCGGGTCAGCAATGCGCTCGCGCAGTCACCCGCGGTGGACGACCTGGTCGTCCAACGACACTTCCTGCAGCTGACATCGGTGCAGAACGCCCGGCAGTTCCTCATGAAGGAAAGCATGCTGATCAGCTCGCCGGGCGCGGACAACAACCCGAACCTTCGGCCGCAAGTCGTGTTCAATGTCGGTGGCGAAATCACAATGATCGCCCAGTACGCGCAGATCTTGCCGGACGACGCCACCGACGCGACGGTGCTGATGGACCTTGCGAGCCAACGTGCGCAGATCTTCGGACAAGACACCGACGGCTCGGCAGCCAGTCCCGAGGCGCTGCAATCACTACAGGCCAGCTTCGACACCTACGAGCAGACCACCGTACGGTTGATCGACACCATCATCGACGAGCTCACCGCGCGCACCACCGATGCGCAGGTCAGCGCACTGCGTGAGACCACGATCGTGATCAGCACCCTACTCGCCGGCCTGGCACTGGCCCTCGCGGTCGCGCGTACCTTGGTCATTCCGGTTCGCCGCTTGCGCCACGACGCGCTCGAGGTCGCCCACAACAAGCTGCCCGGCGAACTCGCCGTGGTACGAGCGGGCGGAACCACGCCGGACATCACGCCTGTCGCGGTGCACAGCACCGAAGAAATCGGCCAGCTGGCGCGCGCCGTCGACGAGATCCACGAACAAGCGCTCAGACTCGCCGCCGACCAGGCCCGCCTGCGCCTGCAGATCGGAAATATGTTCGAAACCCTTTCTCGCCGTAGCCAATCACTGGTCGAGCAACAGCTGGCCCTGATCGAGGATCTCGAACACGACGAGGACGACACCGACCGGCTCCAAACCCTGTTCCGCCTCGACCACCTGGCCACCCGCATGCGACGCAATGGAGACAACCTGCTCGTATTGGCCGGGACCGCTCTACGCCGTGGCCAATTGCATCCGGTGCGACTGTCGGACATGCTGTGGAGCGCGGTTTCGCAGGTCGAGGACTACCAACGAGTCGAGATCGGTACGGTGCCAGACGGCATCGTGGCCGGCGAGCCAGCGGTCGATATCGAACACTTGCTCGCCGAGTTGATCGACAACGCCCTGCGATATTCCCCGCCGACCACTCCGGTCACGGTGATAGTCTCACGAGCAGTGGACGGCGGCTATCTGATCGAGATCACCGACCGCGGCCTGGGCATTTCTGCGGAGGATCTGCAAACGACCAACGACCGACTCGCTTCTGGTGGTGAGGTCACCGTCGAGACCGCGCGCCGGATGGGCCTGTTCGTGGTCGGTCGGTTGGCCAAGCGCCATACGATCACCGTCAGCCTGCGCCGCACGTCGACAATGGCACAGCAGCCGGGCATCACCGCCAGCGTGCATCTGCCCGGAACACTGGTCGCACCACCCATGGACACCACCGACCCGGGCGGTGCGCCATTGGATCTCCGCAACGAACGACCGCAGTTGCCCGCCCCGCAGCCCAATGGCGTTCAGCCGCGAACCCTGGTGCCCGTACCGAGCCCGTCCAACCACGACAGCCCCCCCGTCTTCGGTACCACGAGTTCCGGACTGCCACAGCGCCGTCCGGCCATGCGTGTCGCCGACGCTTCCGAGAAACCACTGGCCTCGCCCAACTTCGGCAGCCAGCCGACGGATCAGCCTTCCACTCAACCGTGGCCGGTAGTCGATCCACGAGTGGAAAGCGAACCCACCGCCGCTGGTCCCTTCGGGACCCCAACACCCGTCCAGAGCGCGGACTCTCGATACGCGGAGCAGAATTCCGCGCCCACGGATCTGTGGACCGAGGTCCAGGACGACGAGCCGATCCCCGCCCCACCCTCGACGCTGGCCGAAACCGTCCAAACCCAGGTGACCCAGCCCCAGATGCCCCCGCCTCAGGGGACCCCGCCCCAGACAACCGCACCCCCGCCGACGAACCCTCGGACCGGTCTTCCGGTCCGGAAGCCCACAACAGCGCCCGCCGATGCTCCGCACGAGGCGGGGGCGGAGGCAAGCGCAGTCAACTCGCCCCGGCTGCAACCGGTCGCGGGCGCTTCACCCACCCCCATCTACCAACGCATGGTCTCGGAGTGGCTGGTCGAGCCATCGACCTCGCAATCGTCGGACGGCGCGTGGTCCTCGCCTGGCGACGCGGGCTGGGTGGCAGCCGAAGATGCCAGCCGTCCGACGACGACCGCACGCACCGTCGGCGGACTGCCGATCCGCAGACCCGGTGCCCAACTGGTGCCCGGTGGCCTGACCCAAGAAGAGGACACCGCAGGTCGTGATCCCGAGGAAATTCGCAGCAACTTGACCAGGCATCTCAGTGGGGTCCGCAGCGGGCGGGCCAATGTGCAGTACAACGACGGAGGGCTTGAATGACCAACGCGAACAACGCCACCACAGACGAGAACCTGAATTGGCTGGTTGCCCGCTTCACTCGGGATGTCCCCGGCGTGTCTCATGCGGTGCTGGTGTCGGCGGATGGCTTGCTGCAAGCCACCAGCCCCCACTTGCCGGGCGAACGCGCCGAACAACTCTCCGCCGTCACCGCAGGACTCGCCAGTTTGTCCATGGGAGCAGCCTCCCTGTTCGACGGCGGCAAGGTGATGCAATCGATCGTGGAGATGCAACGCGGCTACTTATTGGTGATGAGTGTCGGCAACGGCTCACACCTGGCCGTCTTGGCGAACAAGTCGCACGACATCGGTCGCATCGGCTACGAGATGGCGCTATTGGTCGATCGGGTGGGCTCGGTGGTCACCGCCACCGCCCGTACCGCCGTTTGAGTGTGAGATGACCAACCCACACGCCCCTGGACCACGTCCGACAACACGTGTTCGGCCCTATGCCCTCACCTCTGGACGTACCGAGCCCGCGATCGACCTGCCACTCGAGGCGGTCATCGAAACCCTTTCGTACACTGCGCATCTCGACTGGCCAACCGGTGACATCCGAACCGAGATACTGCGGCTCGGCACACACCAACTGTCGGTCGCGGAAATCGCGGCGCATTTGGACAGGCCACTCGGTATGGTCCGGGTAGTGATCGGCGACCTCGTCGTCGACGGCACCGTGCGCGTGCATTCGACTCTGACCGAAAACACCAGCTATGACGAGCGACGTTCGCTGATGGAGAGGACATTGCGTGGACTCCGCGCCCTTTAGGAATCAGGGACCCAGTGGAAATCCGGGGCCGAGTGGGAACGCCGGGGCGGGGAGTGCCCCTGTGCCCGACGGCTCCGAAGCCCGGGTGGCCTCGACGAAGATTGTTGTCGCCGGGGGATTCGGGGCGGGCAAGACCACATTCGTGGGCGCGGTGTCGGAGATCGTTCCGCTGCGCACCGAAGCGATGGTGACCCGTTTCTCCGACGGCATCGATGATCTCGCCGACACCCCTGAAAAGGAAACAACTACGGTTGCGATGGATTTCGGCCGGATCATCCTGCCGGGCAACTTGGTGCTGTATCTGTTCGGTACCCCGGGCCAGCGGCGGTTCTGGTTCATGTGGGACGACCTGATACGCGGCGCAATCGGTGCAGTCGTACTGATCGACACCCGGCGACTGGAAGACAGCTTCGCCGCGGTCGACTTCTTCGAGGCGCGCAAGCTGCCGTTCTTGATCGCGGTGAACCGCTTCCCCGACGCGCCGCGCTTCCCGATCGCCGAACTACGTGAGGCGCTGTCGGTCCGTGAGGGGGTACCGATCGTGGATATCGATGCACGCAATGCGATCGAAGTGCGTCAAGCGCTGGCCGCAGTCACGGAATACGCGATATCCCGACTGAAGGCCAGCGAACTGGAAGGAACGGCCCGACATGCATGAGTTCGCGGTGCTGGCCGCCGGCGAGGACGCCGAGATCTCTGTCGACCAGTTCGCGCTCGGCTATTGGCTGATCCCGCTTTCCTTGGGCATCTCCGTGCTCGGTGCGACAATCGGTCTCGCGTGCATCATGCACAGCATGCGTTCGGTCCAATTCCGGCTGGTATGGCTGGCCTCGGCGGCGCTGTCGCTCGGTGGGGTGGGGGCCTGGCTGTCGACCTCGGTGGCCATGCTCGGGCTGAAGGTATCGGGCAGCTCGCTACGGTACGACTCGACCAAACTGTCCACGGCCTTGGTGGTGGCGATCGCAACGGTGTTCGTAGCAGTGCTGATCATCGGGCGCCGACCGCGACCTCCCTTGCTGGCCGCCGGTGGTCTGGTACTCGGCCTCGGAATCGGCACGATGCACTACTTGGGCGTCGGCTCGATTGCAATCCAGGGGTCGGTCGACGTCACATTCTGGCTCGTGGCCGTTTCCGCAGCCCTCGGCGTGAGTACGGCGACCGGAATACTCTGGTCGTTCCAAGCGATGCGCTTCCCGCTTGCACGCGTCGTGACCGTGGTGCTGTTCGCCGTCGGTATGGCGGCGACGTACTACACCGCACTCGCCGCACTCGACTTCGATGTCGACCCGTCCGCGAGGATGCCCAGCGGTACCAAGTTGTTCGACTTCGTGTTCCCCATGTTCGTCATCGGTCTGCTCGCACTGACCGCACCGATCTCGGCGGTACTGGTCGCTCCGGACCGCCGAGAGGTCGAACCTGTATCGGCAAACCAACCGCACCAACCGAATCTCGAACCCGCCTACTGAGCGGAACCGAATCCGCCGAACGGACCCTCCGCAGCGAATCATGCTGCGGAGGGTCCGTTCGGCCTAGGGGCATGGTGATATCGATGGGCTATTGCTAGCCGATCGCACGATCCCCACCGAATTCCACGATGCCACCACTCGGGTGGACATACAGTGGAAGTCATGCGTTTCTGCCTGATCTACACCTGACGAACAACCAACGGGCACACTATGTCTCGGCTGTAAAAGTGGACGCACTGTTCGTCGGACCCGGCGCCGGACAACGATCGGCAACGTGCGCCGCACAGTGAACCAAGGCCGAGTCGATCGATTTCGGTTAGCGGAATTTCGTCGAACGAGAGGATCCGGGTGTGACGCCGGAACAAGAGACACTGCTGCGCGACATCCAGATTCAGCTGCGTGGACCAGGCCTGTCGGGCTGGCCACAGCTGGGGACCGGCGCGGACGGTCGGCACCGAACACTGGTGGAGGGGTTGGCTGCAGCCCTGGCACGGATCGGTGAACTGGAGCAGCAATCCATGCAGCTGCGAACGCAAGTGAGTGAATTGCGTGTCGAGATCAGCGAATTGGAGGCGACAACGGCGGAACTGGCCGAGTACATCCGACGGATGGACTTCCAGCACTGGCCGTGGCCGCTGTCGCTGCTTGCTGGCCCCATCTCGCTGCTCGGTGCACAACTCTCGCGCTTGGAGGCGCTCTGGTCGGAGTTTCCTGGTTTGCCGAAACCTCCCGGAGACGGCCGATGCGCAACGATCGACAACGATCGAAAGGCGACACCGGAGGTGTTGGACCCTCGGTGACCTCGCGCGACGCACAGCATTCCACGCGAGGCACAGCATTCCAACTGCAGCCGATGCCGACAGGGGAGAAGAAATCAAGAATCGCCACACGCAATACCAGGGTGGCGATGAGCGGGTTCCCCGGGGGGACCAGGAGAACCCGCCCTCACAGCGAGAGTACCGGCATCCAGGTCTGGATGCAGCGGTTTCCGCGGACTTTTCTACCCACCACAAACGAACTCTCAGTGCAAATCTCGCCCTACAGCAATCTACTTGCAACTGAGAAATTCGCAATCATGCGACTTCCCTGCCGAAGTAGAATTAGCTGATACATAGCTATTAGTGTCACATCGACCTGGATAGCCCACTGAACGCCGCGGCGCGATCCGGTACGATTGGGTGGTCGGGGCGTCGCCGGGACAGTTGCGCCGATATCTCAGGAAGTTCGAACCCCGGGCGCATCGTCCGGTGCGTACACGTCGAGTTTTGGTAGGCAACCGTTGATCTCGTGAGAGGGAACCCTGTCACATGGCAGTCAAACGAGCACCGTCGAAGAAGGTGCGTGCCGAGCAGGCCCGCCGTCCCAAAAAGAATCCGCTCATCGCCGCGGGTATCGAGAAAGTCGACTACAAGGACGTCAATCTGCTGCGCACATTCATCTCCGATCGTGGCAAGATTCGCAGCCGCCGCGTCACCGGGCTGACTCCCCAACAACAGCGACAGGTCGCAATCGCGGTGAAGAACGCCCGCGAGATGGCGCTGTTACCGTTCACCAGCCGGTAAACCGATTCCTATGGCCGCCACCGACCATTGGGCGGTGCACTGGAGTTCGTTCGAACGCACGATGTATCAGATACCGAGCCGCCCCACTACAGTGACGATATGCATCGAATCCAGGGTGGGTGCGCCATTGCCGCCATGCTTACCTTCCTCGCTGCTACCGGCTGTAGCCACACGGACGGGAACGAGAACGAGCAGACCTTGCCTACCCCGGCCGCAGAGTCGCAGGCGCCTGTCGAGGATCCCCGCGGAGGTCGAGGGATACGGTTCACCGCCGACTCGACGATAGTCGGAGCTCACCCGATTCCATTCGAGTCCTGGACTCGGCTACCGGACAACAGGATAGCGGTGAATTTTCAAGCGGGCGCACCGGAATGCTACGGAGTGGACGCATCGGTCACCGAGACCACCGATACCGTCACGGTTGCACTGCGCGCAGGCCGACCTTCCGACGCGGTAGGGCGGATGTGCACCATGGTCGCAGTCTTCGGCACCCTGGAAGTGTCGCTGAACAGTCCGCTGGGCGAGCGCACAGTACTCCGGGCGCACTAGCGAATACCGTGCCCAACCAGTTCGGCACGGTATTGCGGGTCCAAGGGTGTATCAGTGCGCGAAGTGGCGGGCGCCGGTGAGATACAGGGTCACGCCTGCCCGACGCGCGAGATCGATCGTTTCCTGATCCCGCACCGAGCCACCGGGCTGGACGATAGCGCGGACACCAGCATGGATCAGAGTCTGTGGCCCGTCCGGGAATGGGAAGTACGCATCGGAAGCTGCTACCGAGCCCTTGGCGCGGTCACCGGCTCGCTGTACCGCAAGACCGACCGCGTCCACCCGATTGACCTGACCCATGCCGACACCGACAGCAGCACCGTCGTGCGCGAGCAGGATCGCGTTCGACTTCACCGCGCGGCAAGCGCGCCACGCAAATGCCAGGTCGGCGAGCGTCGGCGCGTCGGCGGGAGCGCCCGCGGCCAAGGTCCAGTTGTCCGGATCGTCGCCCGCGGCATCGAGCACATCCCGCTGCTGGACCAGCGCGCCACCGCTGATCATGCGCAGTTCCACACCGGTACGACGAGGCGGGCGGGCAATGAGGATGCGCACATTCTTCTTGCGCTGCAACACTTCCACCGCACCGTCGGCGTAGGACGGCGCCACGATCACCTCGGTGAAGATCTCGGCGACTTGCTCGGCCATCTCCAGGGTGACCTCACGGTTCGCGGCAATCACCCCGCCGAATGCGCTGACTGGATCACACGCATGCGCTTTACGATGCGCATCCGCGATGTCGACGCCGAGCGCGATGCCACAGGGGTTCGCGTGCTTGATGATTGCGACGGCCGGCCCCTCGTGGTCGAACGCCGCCCGCCACGCGGCGTCGGCGTCGACATAGTTGTTGTACGACATCTCTTTGCCGTGTAACTGGTGAGCCTGCGCCAGCCCGAGACTGCCGTCGCCATTGGTGTACAGCGCCGCGGTCTGATGCGGATTCTCGCCGTAGCGCAACACAGTCGACCGCTGCCATGTGCCGGCGAGCCACTCGGCGACCGGCATGGTTCGGTCGCCGAGCTCGTCCTCGGCCGCCAGTACGGTGGTCATCCATGTAGCGACCGCGACGTCGTAGCTTGCCGTGTGCTGAAAAGCCTTGGCGGCCAGCGCCACACGGTCGGCCAGCGTGAAGCCGCCGGACTTCACCGCGGCCAGCACGTCGGCATAGTCGCTGGTGTCGACGACCACCGACACCGACGAGTGGTTCTTCGCCGCGGCGCGCACCATCGACGGACCGCCGATATCGATCTGCTCCACGCACTCGTCGGGGCTCGCGCCACTGGCCACCGTCTGGCTGAACGGATAGAGGTTCACCACGACCAGCTGGAACGCCTCGACACCGAGTTCGACCAACTGGTCGACATGCTCCTGCTTGCGTGGATCGGCGAGGATACCCGCGTGCACTCGTGGATGCAGCGTCTTGACTCGACCATCGAGGGCCTCCGGGAAGCCGGTCAGATCCTCCACCTTGGTCACGGGGATGCCCGCGTCGGCGATCTTGCCAGCTGTCGATCCGGTCGAGACCAGTTCGATGCCCGCAGCGTGCAGGCCGGTCGCGAGCTCGATGAGGCCGGTCTTGTCGTAGACGCTCACCAACGCCTTGTTGATCGCTGTGCGTTCACTCACCGAAGCACTCGCTCATCTGGAATAACTGCCTTTCGTCCATCGGAGACAATCCCTCTGGTCGCGACGGCGGCGACGACGTCCACCAGTAACCGTCGCTCGACGACCTTGATCCGCTCGTGCAGGGCGGCCTCATCGTCGCCGGACTCCACCGTGACCGCCTCTTGCGCGAGAATCGGCCCGGTGTCCACGCCCGCGTCCACCATGTGCACCGTGCAGCCGGTTACCCGGACTCCATAGGACAATGCGTCCCGAACTCCGTGCGCGCCTGGAAACGCGGGCAGCAGCGCGGGGTGCGTATTGATGACCCGTCCGCCGAATCGACGCAGGAAAACCGGACCGAGCAGCCGCATGAACCCCGCGGACACCACGAGATCCGGGTGATAGCGATCGACGGCGTCGGTGAATGCGACATCCCACGCGCCGCGGTCCGAGAAGTCTTGCAGGGCCACTCGGAAGTGCGGCACACCAGCGGCGTCCGCGTGGTCGGTGGCGTCACACGCGCGGTCGACGCCGACGGCGACGACCTTTGCCGGGTGGTCCGGTGCTGCGGTCGCGTCCAAGAGCGCACGCAAGAGTGTGCCGGCACCCGACGCCAGCACGACGACAGTGGCCGGCACCCCGGCGGGTTTCCACGGAGCGGTCGGGTACGTCAGCGCTCTACTCCTGCTGCGATCGGTCGGATGGCGGCCGGGCAACGATGCCGCCGGGATAGAGCCTAACGACCGTCCTTCCACCGACCGTCCTCCAGGTCTGCCTCGACGATTTCTGCGTCGATGATGTCCTGGGCACCGTGGTTGCGTCCCCGAGTCTCGGTCTCGATCGCTGGTCGCTCATCGATGAGCTCGGCATCGAGTTCGAGATCGAACTCCGGTGCCAGGTGGTCGCGACGGCCAGAGGAGCCCGAGTCCAGGTGATACCCGTCGCCGGAGAACTCGTCGTACCGGTCCGACTCGTCGTAGGGATCACTGCTGTCGAAGGAGGTACGGTCACCCGGGGACGATCCGACAGGGTCGATGAACCGGCGGGCGAAGGCCAAACCCAGCCAGCCGAAGACCGCCAGCCAGGCGAAAGTGAACAGTGCGAATCTGGGCAGAGCCACTCCGACCTGGCCATACGCACCGAGCGCGCCTCCCGCCGCCCAGGCAATTGCTGTCGATGCGAATGTCGCCACGGCCGCCGACGTCAGCGTGGCCCAAGGCGCGGTGATCCGATCGATCGAGGTACGGGCGCAATCCAGCCCACCGACCACGCCGACCGCCGCAGGAATCACCAGCAGCGCCACCCACCACTGTGCCGCTGGCCCGGTTGGCGCCGCAACCAACAACGGAAAGGCAGGCATCGGCCCACCGACCACGGAGAACAAGCCGAACGACGCCGAGCCGACCTGGGCGCTGGAGCCGACAAGAATGCCGGCCCCGAGGACCACCAGATTCGGCAGATAGACCAGTGACAGCAATGTCAGGCTGATCACGCCGACGCCGTTACCGGCGAATTCGTAGGTTTCTCCGAGATGCGACAGGTTCGCCAGGAATGCCACGGCGGCCACCAGGGCGGCGCCGGCCAGCAACCGCAGGACCGACCGGCGCGCACCATCGATACCGGAGACCGCCCAACCGGACAGGCGCAGCCGCGCGAGGACACGCCCCCGCATACGAGTCACGATGCCACCGACAGCAGCCAGTGAGTAGAGCGCCGCAACCCATGCAAACGCGACGAGGGGGTTCGGCGGGCGCACGGTGCCGACACCCGCAGCGTCTTCGACGACCGCCAGACACACCGAGGTGACCAGGAGCGGACCGCCCACAGCGGCACCCACGATCCACCACAGATCAGCCCGGGTGCAGCGTGGCGGCACAGCGCGTGCGCATTCCCGTCCGGTCAGCCATACCAGCAATGCGGCCGGCAACAAAGGAAGTAACCCCAGCGAGGTCTCCCCGATGGTCAGCGGAACGTGGTGTGCGCTGAGCCAACTGGCGCAGACCACAGCGGCGGCGTCCGCGAGGTCGCTGCCGGCCGACAGCAACGCGATGCACACCGCGACCACGATGACGGTCAGGCCGAATGCCGCAGGCCGACCAGCAACCGCCAGGAGAACACGAGCCCTCTCGGGGGTCAACGTCGAGAACTCGGACTCGCCGGGCCTGCGACGCGGCGGTGGCACCTGCGATGCGGTTTGGCGCACCAGCGAGTTTCTCGGGAAGTTCATGGCTGTTCAGCGTGGCAGCTTCCCCAGCGCGAGCGGATCAGGCGCGCCGTCGGCAGCGACCGCTGCGCTGAGGAGCCAACCCGGCCTACCGGGTGTCGTCCGAGGGGCGGAACGGCCGAGTGGCCTCGGCGGCCGGATCGCCTGCCTGCTCACCGCCGAACGGACTTCCCGGCTGGGTCGGGGGGTTCTGCGGCCCGAAACCCGGCGCACCGTAGGGCGACTGGGAGGTGGCAGGCTGCCCGCCGAAGTTGGGGTGGGCTGCGTCATCGGGCTGTGCCTGGGCGCCGTAGGGCGCACCTTGTGGCTGCGAACCGTAGGCCGTGGTTGGGGGATTCTGTCCGTAGCTTGGCTGTTGCTGAGCGTATGGCTGGCCTTGGCCGTAACTCTGCTGGCTGTGGCCATACGGTGAGGGCTGCGCGCCGAAATGCGCCGAGGCGGGCTGGCCACCGTGCCCGGGCGGTGCATACGCTCCTGCTGGGCTGTACCCGGGCTGTCGCTGCGGGTATGCCTGCTGCCCCTGCCCGAACAGCTGCTGACCATAGCCACCACCGAACGCGCTCGCCGTCGTACTCGGGCGCGCTGGCGGGGCCGTCAGGATGCCCGCGTCGAACAGCGTCGCCACAACTGTCAGCGCGGCCTGCACGAACACGACCACGAGCAGTACGAACGCACCTACCTCCAGCTCGTCGAAGGGGAGGTTGAACGACTGGATCAGCAGCGCGAAGAAACCCGCGGTCGAGGCGGCACCCGCCATGCCGATCACGTTCTGCTTGGGCAGCAGCGCCAAACCCGCGAGCAGACCGCCGAAGAGCGGCAGTCCGAGCAGCGCACCGAAGCCCAGCTCGAACGCGCTCGCCGACAGTCCGCCGGGCCCGCCGGCATAGGGCAGGAATCCGAGTAGGAAGGCAAGCACGCCAAGCGCCGCTGCGCCCACGGTCAGCAGAAAGGGTAAGCCTTTGCCACCGACGCCACCACCGCTACCAGCAGCGGCCGATCCTGAACTGGCGCCCCCCAGGGCCGAGCCCGGGCTGGAGGGCGCTGCGGGCGAGGGTCCGTTGTACCCGGAGCCCCCGGTCGGGTATGACATGTCGTCTCCTCAATCGAGTCGTCTTCATGCGGCTGGATGTCTTCCGACGCTACTTCGCTGCCCCGCCCCAGGTCGCCCTGTGCCGCTTGCCGGCGCGAGCGCATACGCTCATTTCCCAGCAGCTCGACGCACACCGTAGCGCATACGCCTCGAACCGGCACCGCTCGCCGGTTGGTCGAATGCACAGGCGGATTCGGTTCTGATCGCTCTCTTCGGGTGATCGGTACTGCGAAAACGAGCCGTTCCTCGAGAACGAGCGGTGGTCGGGCCGCCCCGGTTCAGAGAAGGAAGCAGATTACGGAGCCGCCAATATACCCACAGTCACGGGCATGGGCACGAAGGCGCTCGGGCTGTACCCGATACACACGGCAGAGGCCGCCCCATACACACGGCAGAGGCCGCCCCGATACGGGGCGGCCTCATGTTCGAACGATTCTCAGGCGCTGACGCCGACCTTCGCCAGGATCTCCCGGGCCAGAGCGGCGGTCTCGGAGGGCGTCTTGCCGACCTTGACCCCCGCGGCCTCGAGTGCGTCCTTCTTGGCCTGGGCAGTGCCCGACGAGCCGGATACGATCGCGCCAGCATGGCCCATCGTCTTGCCCTCGGGAGCAGTGAAGCCGGCCACGTAACCGACCACCGGCTTGGTGACGTTGGCCTGGATGTAAGCCGCGGCCCGCTCTTCGGCATCCCCACCGATTTCGCCGATCATGACGATCAGCGCAGTCTCCGGGTCCTTTTCGAACGCTTCGATGGCGTCGATATGGGTGGTGCCGATAACGGGGTCGCCACCGATACCGATGGACGTCGAGAAGCCGAGGTCACGCAGCTCGTACATCATCTGGTAGGTCAGGGTGCCGGACTTCGACACCAGCCCGATCGGCCCCTTGCCGGTGATGTCCGCCGGGGTGATCCCGACCAGCGACTCTCCTGGCGTGATGATGCCGGGACAGTTCGGGCCGATGATTCGGGTCTTGGCGCCCTTCTCGACGTTGTAGGCCCATGCGTAGGCCGTGTCCTGCACCGGAATACCCTCGGTGATGACGACCAGCAGAGGAATTTCCGCGTCGATGGCCTCGATGATGGCACCCTTGGCGGCCTTCGGCGGCACGAACACGATGGACACATCGGCGTCGGTTTCCTTCATGGCCTCGGCCACGGTGCCGAACACCGGCAAGTCGATCGCGGTGCCCGTGCTGTCGACATGACCGACTGTCGTGCCCGCTTTGCGCGCATTCACACCGCCCACGACCTGGGTTCCCGCCTTCAGCATCAACGCAGTGTGCTTGGTGCCTTCACCACCTGTGATGCCCTGGACGATGACCTTGGAATCCTTGTTCAGGAAGATAGACATTCGCTTTTCGTCCTTACTCGGCCGTCGTTATCGGGCGGCTGCCAGTTCGGCTGCCTTGTCGGCGCCTTCGTCCATTGTTTGTGCCAACGTGACCAGCGGATGCGCGGCCTCGACGAGGATCTTGCGGCCCTCGCTCACCCGGTTGCCGTCGAGGCGAACGACCAGCGGCTTGTTCGCGTTCTCACCCAAGATCTCGAGGGCTTTCACGATGCCGTTGGCGACCGCGTCGCAGGCGGTGATGCCGCCGAACACGTTGACGAACACGCTCTTGACCTGTTCGTCGTTCAGAATGACATCCAGACCGGCGGCCATCACCTCGGCCGAGGCGCCACCACCGATATCCAGGAAGTTGGCGGGTTTCACGCCTCCGTGACCTTCACCCGCGTACGCGACGACGTCCAGGGTCGACATGACCAAACCCGCACCGTTGCCGATGATACCGACCGCGCCGTCGAGCTTGACGTAGTTGAGATCGTTCTCCTTGGCCTTCAGCTCGAGCGGGTCGGTCGCCTCCTTGTCGGCGAACGGCCCATGGTCGTCGTGACGGAATTCGGCGTTCTCGTCCAGGGTGACCTTGCCGTCCAAGGCGAGGATCTCGTCACCAGGGGTACGCACCAATGGGTTGACCTCGACCAGAGTGGCGTCCTCCGCGACGAAGACATCCCACAACTTTTGGATGGTCACGGCTGCGGTGTCGAGCACTTCGGCGGGCAGGTGTCCCTGCTCGGCAATCGAGCGTGCAAACGCGAGGTCGACACCAGCGACTGGATCGACCGGCACTTTGGCCAGCCGCTCCGGTTTGGTCGCGGCGACCTCTTCGATCTCCATTCCGCCTTCGACCGAACACATGGCCAGGTAGGTCCGGTTGGCTCGGTCCAACAGGAAGGAGATGTAGTACTCCTCCGCGATGTCCTTGGCTTCGGCAACGAGCAATTTCTTGACGACGTGGCCCTTGATGTCCAGACCGAGGATGTTCTGCGCATGCGTGAACGCGTCGTCCGGTGTGGCCGCGTACTTGACGCCGCCGGCCTTGCCCCGGCCACCGGTCTTCACCTGGGCTTTGACCATCACCGGTTTGCCGATTTCCTCCGCGATCGCGCGGGCATCCGCGGCCGTGTCCGTGACGCGGCCCTCCGACGAGGGCACTCCGTGCTTAACGAAGAGCTCCTTCGCCTGATATTCGAAGAGATCCATGTACTCACCGTCTCGTCTGCGTTGCGATGACAACGTCTTTGTTGGCGGCCCGATGTCGGAAGCGGGTCGGGTCGGACTTTAACCAGTCACATGGACGGCCAATCGGCCACATACATCCTAAGTGGCCCAGGTCACGCCGCCACCGTCGAGAGGGCAAAAGCGCTGGCCAACACTACCGGCGAGTAGGTTGCCGAGGCCGCAGCAGGTAGCACCGCCCGACCCGGAAGCACCCGGTCGACTACGACAATTCGTCGTCGAAAAACCTCTCCGCCCCGCCCGTTCCCCAGTGAGCAGTTTCGGTCTCGAATGTGATCAATATCACATGCCCACTGCGGACCGGGCGCTCCGCTTGTGGGCATGCAATCGTTTCGTTACCGTCAACGAGTCGATGTCACAACATGGTCACGACAGGAGGACGGCAAGTTTGACGCAGCACACCGCTCCGCGGACGCAGAGCTCCTCCATGCCCGACCGCGCGATACCGCCTACCGAGCGGCGTTCGGCATCGTCCCGCTCCAGGACACCTATCCCCGGTACGACGTGGCACTGCCGATGAACGACCACTCCTCGTCATTCCCCGATTCGCCATTCCCCGATCGCCCGCGAAGAGGGCATCGTTACCGTCCGGACGACGAACCGTTCGCGGTGGCCGGCAAGCCCGTCGTCTCCTCCGTGGGCCGATCGCACAGCGCACTGCACGGCGCCCCGCCATCCGCCGGAGACGCCGAAAGCGCAGGCGACCAGCTGCCGGACAGCATGACCGCACGAGTCCAGACGCCATTGTCGGAGCGCTACTCCGACAACGCACCCGGTGACAATTCCTGGGATGTCCGCAGCGGATGGGACCAGCCCGATTGGTCGCAACAGAACTCCTGGTCGCAGCAGAACTCCTGGCCCGATGGCAACGCCTGGGACACCGGTCAAGTCTGGAATTCCGGTGCGACGTGGAGCAGCCACGACTCCTGGACATCCGACCCCGTCGGCTGGGACGCCTGGACACAGGAGGGCGCCGAACCGGAAACCACCACCCCTGAAGACGCGAAGCCCGTCCAGCCGGCCACGGACAAGCGTCGCGGCGCGCACCGACTCCCCGCTCCGCCCGCCGCCCTCAAGGGCCGCGCTGCCGTCGCTGCCGTGGCCGCTGGCGCAGTGGTCGCCGCGGGCCAGGCCACCTTCGCCTCGCCCGAGGACTCGGCGCACACCGTCGACTACGAAGCAGGAGGGCGGATCCATGAGATCGCTGCGCAGTCGAATCAGCTCTCCGACCCCAGCGCCACCTCCGAATCGCCCCAAATCCTGAATGTTGCGGCCCCCGCCGATCTGGATCAGTTCGGCGACATGTTGGAGAAGGGCCAGAAATTCGCCGAAGATCTCGCTGCTCGGGAAGCAGCGAAGCTTCGCCCGCTGTTCAGCAAGTTCGCTTCCGGTACGTTCACGTCGGGATACGGCGCCCGTTGGGGAGTGCAGCACCTGGGTATCGATGTCGCAGGGCCGATCGGGACCCCGATCTTTGCCGTGGCCGACGGAACCGTGATCGAGGCCGGCCCTGCCGGGGGGTTCGGCATGTGGGTCCGTTTGCTGCACGATGACGGCACGGTCACTGTCTACGGCCACATCGACACTGCCACCGTGTCTCAGGGGCAGCGGGTGCTGGCCGGCGACCAGATCGCCACCATCGGCAACCGCGGGTTCTCGACCGGACCACACTGCCACTTCGAAGTGTGGTTGAACGGTACCGACAAGATCGATCCGGTTCCCTGGCTGGCCACCCGTGGCATCAGCCTCACCACGGATCGCGACTGATGTGCCCAGCTGATGGCGAACCACCCCACAGCAGCACACATGGCAACCGACCGCTAGGGCACCGCGGCGATCGCTAGCCCCAGCAATGCTACGACCTTGGTGAGCTCCAGGCCGACATACCAATAGTGGGCCCGGGAGCGGGGCAGCTCTTCCCCGGCGAGCACCCGGTTCGAGCGACGAGTCAGAGTCGGGCGCACTGCGAGGATCTGCAGCGACAACAGCGCCACTGCCGCCCCCAGCCACAACCGGACAGCGTCTCCCGGCGTCACGACGACCGCTGCGAGCACGAGCAGCACAGCGAGTACGACCTCGGCGCCGTTCAGCGCGCGAAAGACCAGTCGTCCGATACCGAGACCGAGCGGCACGGTGATCCCGGGTGCACGAAACTTCAGCGGCGCCTCCACAAACGAGATGGCCAGCACCATACCGAGCCACAATGGGGGAAGAAGCCACACGACGTGCTGCGCGAACACCTGCATAGCGCGGACGCTACCGGCGGTAGGGGTCCATCGGCAGAGCCGAACGGCCCTGCCGATGGACACGTCGATGCGTCCGGAACCCGGCCACGGTCGGGTTCAGAGTTTGACCAGTGTCCGGCTGTATTGCGGGATCAATCGGATCTTGCCCGCAGTGCCGAAGTCGATGGTCACAGTGGCCAATGGTCCGAACCCCTCGGCGGCGATCACACGACCGAGGCCGTATTTGTCGTCGCTGACGCGATCGCCCACGGCCAGCCTCAGGTCTGTGTTGTTGCGCGTCGCGCCACCGGGTGCAGGTCGACGGCCCTCACGGCCGCGTACACCGGGGCGCGGTTGTGACCAACGACCGTCATCGCGCGTCCAGTCTCGCCCTGCCTCGTCGTCTGCGCCACCCCGACGCCGTACACCTCCTGGCGTGGTCGATCCGGCCGGTTCGAGCCGCCGCCAGTCGAGGAGATGACCCGGAATTTCTTGGAGGAAGCGGGATTCCGGATTGGACACCGGCTGCCCCCACCCGGAACGCACGATCGCCCGGGTGAGGTAGAGCCGCCGCCGTGCCCGGGTGATGCCGACGTAGGCGAGACGACGTTCCTCGGCCAATTCGGTGGGATCACCCAAAGCTCGCATATGTGGGAACTGTCCATCTTCCCAGCCGGTCACGAACACCACCGGAAACTCGAGACCTTTGGCCGTATGCAAGGTCATCATCGTGACCACACCGGACCCTTCGTCGGGGATCTGGTCGGTGTCGGCGACCAAGGAGACCCGTTCGAGGAACGCGGCGAGCGATCCGGGATCGGGCTCACCCTCACCCACCTCGGGCAACAATCCCTCCTGGCGGGCCGCTTCGGCGTTGTTGAATGCCTCGGAACTGAATTCCCTCGCAACGCTGACCAACTCGTTGAGGTTGTCCAATCGGGCGCCGTCCTGCGGGTCGTCGGATGCCTCCAACTCGGCGCGGTATCCGGTGCGCTCCAGCACTGCCTCGACGACATCACCTACATCCGAATAGTCCGAGTCCACTCGGTCTCCGGATCGCCGGATCCCGTCGAGTAGGTCGAGGAAGCCCGCAATGGCCCGCTGCGCGCGCGTATTCAGCAACGCCACGGTGCCCTCGGCAGCATCGCGCAGCGCGGCGGCGAAGCCGATACCCCGCTGTTCGGCATGCACGGCGACGCACGCTTCGGCACGATCACCGATGCCACGGCGCGGCGTGTTCAGGATCCGTCGGATGCTCACCGCATCGTCCGGGTTCTCCAACACGCGCAGGTACGCGACGATGTCGCGCACCTCCTTGCGCTCGTAGAAACGCACGCCACCGACCACCTTGTAGGGCAGCCCCATCCGAATGAAGATCTCTTCCAGCGCACGGGAGTTGTTGTTGGTGCGATAGAACACCGCGACGTCGCTGAAGCCGGCCTTGCCCTGATCGACGAGCCGATCGATCTCGCGCGCCACGAACGACGCTTCGTCGTGCTCGTTGTCGGCGACGTAGCCGGTGATCAACTCTCCCTCGCCGGAATCGGTCCACAGCTTCTTCTCGCGCCGGTTCTCGTTGCGGGAGATCACCGCGTTGGCGGCCGACAAGATGTGCTGAGTGGAGCGGTAATTCTGCTCCAGCAGAATGGTTTCCGCGTCGGGGAAGTCGCGCTCGAACTCCTCGATATTGCGGATGGTGGCGCCGCGGAAGGCGTAGATGGACTGATCGGCGTCGCCGACGACACACAACTCGCTGGGCTCGACTCGGTCTGCGACGAGGTCCCGGTCGTCGTCCATGTGATGTCCGACCAGCTCACGGACCAAGACGTACTGCGCATGGTTGGTGTCCTGGTACTCGTCTACCAATACGTGCCGAAAGCGGCGGCGGTAGTACTCGGCGACCTGTGGATGGCTCCGCAACAACGTCACGGTCTCACCGATCAGGTCATCGAAGTCCATGGCGTTCGCCGAGCGCAACCTGCGCTGATATTCGGTATAGACCCGAGCCACCGTACCGGACAGTTCGGCGTCGTCTGCCTCGGCATCTGCGGTGGCACGGTCCGGATCGATCAGTTCGTTCTTGAGATTCGAGATCGCGGTCGCCAACAAGCGCGCCGAGTACTTTTTGGCATCTATGTTCAGATCGCGACCGATCATGGTGAGCAGCCGGCGCGAATCGTCCGCGTCGTAGATCGAGAAATTCGAGTTGAGACCCGGCAACAAGCCGGCCTGGCTACGCAGAATTCGCACACAGCTGGAGTGGAACGTCGACACCCACATGGTGTTGGCACGTGGTCCGACCAGTCCGGCCACTCGCTCGCGCATCTCGGCGGCCGCCTTGTTCGTGAAGGTGATGGCGAGAATCCCACCCGGGGTCACGCCTCGGGCGGCGAGCAGGTAGGCGATGCGTCGAGTGAGGACGGCCGTCTTCCCGGATCCGGCTCCCGCCACGATCAACAACGGCGATCCGGCGTGCGTCACCGCCGCGCGCTGCGGTGGGTTCAGATCGGCGAGCAGTCGTTCGACCTCCTCGGCCCGCCGTTGCTCCCGCTCGCTGCGCCGCCGGTCGTGTTCGGCGTCTGCCAGCGGCGCGGCGAAGCCGCGCCGCTGTGCGGCTTCTGCGCCGCTGATCTGCGGATTCGACGATCCAGCCGGTTCCATGGCCCGACCGGCCTTCGTGTTGGGAGCCACCGTGATGTCCATCATCGACCACGCTACCGGCGGGCACCGACACAGCAGAAGGCCCGGGTCGGGTTGGGTATCGGGTTCACCCGGCCGTACAGACGGCCGCTCCTGCGGCAGCCCCGGCAAGATGACGTGACATTTATAAATACAATCGTTTTGCATACTTTGCAACACGTGGCAGACTGGCGACATGCTCAGCGCTCGAACGACACATCCGCTCCGGGTAGCAGCCGGACACGGTATCTGTCGAGCCTGTACCTGAGCGCGGCATCGACTGGGGGATAGTATTCGGCCTCCCCAGGCCTGTTTCACGGTGAAAGAACCGGTCGGTGGCGGCCGAGCGCACGCCCCGACCGATGTTCTGACGCGAGGAGATGAATGATGAGCACCTCTGCTACGACGACCGGATCGGATGCCGCGTTGCCGCAGACCGAGACCGAGATCGACACGCTCCGCAAGGAGATCGACCGCCTCGACGCGGAGATCCTGGCCGCGATCAAGCGTCGGTCGGAGATTTCTCAGGTCATCGGTAGGACTCGAATGGCTTCGGGCGGGCCACGCCTGGTACACAGCCGCGAGATGAAGGTACTCGAACGCTTCAGCGAACTCGGGCAAGAGGGGCATACGCTCGCCATGCTGCTACTGCGCCTGGGCCGAGGTCGCCTCGGCCACTGACGGCCCGGCCGAGGTCGCCTCGGCCACTGACGGCCCGGCCGAGGTCGCCACGGCTACTGTCACCCTGGGGCCATCCCGGTCGCTCGGCGCCCGGTCACTCGGAACCCGACCACCTCTGCTGATCGGGCTCCGAGTATCACCGTGTAAGGTCCGAGTATCACCGTGTAAGGGGAGTACCGCTACGTAAGGGCGATGTACTTGGTCGACAAGTATTCCTCGATTCCTTCGATGCCACCCTCACGACCGAACCCGGACTGTTTGATACCGCCGAACGGCGCAGCGGGATCGGAAATGGCTCCTCGGTTGACGCCCACCATGCCCGATTCCATGCCCTCGGCTATTCGGAGCGCGCGATCGAGATCGCGTGTATAGACATAGCTAACCAAACCGAACTCGGTGTCGTTGGCGGCGGCGAGCCCCTCCTGTTCGGTCTCGAAGCCGATGATCGGCGCTACCGGCCCGAACACCTCCTCACGCAGAATCCTGGCATGTGGCGGGACATCACCGAGAATGGTGGCCGGATAGAACCATCCGGGTCCCTCGGGCTCCTTGCCGCCCAGCAACACCCGAGCGCCGGCCACCACGGCGTCATCGACCAGTTCACGAACGATCCGGAGTTGCTCCTCGTTGACCAGTGGGCCGAGTGTGGTGCCCGGATCCGTGCCCGGTCCCATCCGAACGCTGCCGGCCATGGCATCGACCAGCTTGGTCGTGAACTCATCGAGGACGCCGTTCTGCACGTGGAAACGGTTCGCTGCCGTGCACGCTTCACCACCGTTGCGCAGCTTCGCCAGCATGGCCCCCTGTACCGCCGCGTCCACGTCGGCGTCGTCGAACACGACGAAGGGCGCGTTTCCGCCGAGTTCCATCGAGGTACGCAGCAGCTGATCGGCAGACTTCGCCACCAGTGTCTTGCCGACTTCGGTGGAGCCGGTGAACGTCAGCTTGCGCAGACGCGGATCGTCCAGCAACGGCTGGGTCACTGCACTGGATCGGCTGGAGGTCACCACCGACAGCACGCCGTCGGGAAGACCGGCCTCGCTGCATATCGAAGCCAGCAGCAGCATGGTCAGCGGAGTCGCGGACGCCGGCTTGACGATCATGGTGCATCCCGCGGCCAATGCGGGGCCGATCTTGCGCGTGCCCATGGCCAGGGGGAAGTTCCACGGCGTGATCGCCAGGCACGGGCCGACCGGGTGTTTGTGCACCATGATCCGGCCGGTGCCCGTCGGCGCCTGCAGGTAGCGCCCCTGTATCCGAGCGGCCTCCTCGCTGAACCAGCGGAAGAACTCGGCGCCGTAACGCACTTCGTTGCGGCTCTCGGGCAATGCCTTGCCCATTTCCAGAGTCATCAGCAGCGCGAACTCCTCCGCACGGGCATCGAGCTGCTCGAACATTGCCCGCAGAATTTCCGCGCGGGTCCGCGCGGGCGTGGCCGCCCAGTCCGCCTGCGCCGCGACCGCGGCCTCCAGCGCACGCATCGCGTCGTCCGGCGTCGCATCCGCGACCTGGGTCAACACCTCACCGGTCGCCGGGTTGTGCACTGGGAACGTTCGCGCTCCGGTGGCATCGACGGGCCCGCCGATCCACAGCTGTTTCGGCACGGATTGCAGAACTTCACGTTCGGACACCATGGAGCCAGCCTATGCGGTGACCGCGCAACACCGGTGACCTGCCGTGCATGTAGCCGTGCCTGCTTGTACTCTCGGCGAACGTGAGCAGCGACATCACCGCGACGGCGGCCTGGGGGAAACTGCACGAACACCACCACACCGTCGGCGGTAGGCACCTCAGGGAGCTCTTCGCCGAGGATCCGGCCCGCGGCGTCGAATTGACCGTCCAGGTAGGAGACCTGCACATCGACTACAGCAAGCATCTGGTCACCAGGGAGACGCTGCTGCTGCTGGTGGAGCTGGCACGCGCAGCGGGTGTGAGCGAGCGCAGGGACGCGATGTATCGCGGCGAGCACATCAACACCTCCGAAGACCGTGCAGTCGGCCACGTAGCGTTGCGACTACCCGACGGGGAATCGATGACCATCGACGGCGTCGACGCCGGGGAACAGGTGCGTGCGGTGCTGAGCCGCATGGGTGAGTTCACCGATGCGCTGCGGTCGGGCCGTTGGCGCGGCGCCACCGGTAAACCGATCACGACCGTGGTCAATATCGGCATCGGCGGATCGGATCTGGGTCCGGCGATGGTGCACCGGGCGCTGCGTCACTACGCGGGAGAGGCCACCGCCGGGTCGGACACCGGTATCGGTGCGCGGTTCGTATCCAATGTCGACCCCGCGGACCTGGTCGCGAAACTGGTCGGGCTCGACCCCGCCACAACGCTGTTCGTCGTCGCCTCCAAGACCTTCTCCACGCTGGAGACGCTGACCAATGCGACAGCGGCACGGCGCTGGCTGGTCGCTGCACTCGGCGAAGACGCGGTCGCCAAGCATTTTGTCGCCGTCTCCACGAATGCACAGCGAGTCGCGGATTTCGGCATCGATACCGAGAACATGTTCGGTTTCTGGGACTGGGTCGGCGGCCGCTACTCGGTGGACTCGGCGATCGGACTGTCGGTGATGGCGACCATCGGGAGGGATCGGTTCGCGCAGCTTCTCGCCGGAATGCATTCCGTGGACAGACATTTTGCGACTTCACCACTGGAGCGGAATGCACCGGTACTGCTGGGCCTGCTCGGCGTCTGGTATTCGAACTTCTTCGATGCGCAGTCCCGCGCGGTGCTGCCGTATTCGAACGATCTGGCGCGATTCCCCGCGTACCTGCAACAGCTGACCATGGAGTCCAACGGCAAATCGGTCCGCTCGGACGGCACTGCGGTCACCACATCCACTGGCGAAATCTTCTGGGGCGAACCGGGAACCAACGGCCAGCATGCTTTCTATCAGCTGCTGCATCAGGGCACCCGGCTCGTTCCGGCCGACTTCATCGGCTTCGCCCGCCCCACCGACGACCTGCCGACCAGCGACGGCACCGGCAGCATGCACGACATCCTGATGAGCAATCTGTTCGCGCAGACCCAGGTTCTCGCCTTCGGCACGACCGCTGCGGAGATCCGCGCCGAACAGGGCGCCGCGACGAGTGCGCAGCAGGCACTGGTGCCGCACAAGGTGATGCCGGGCAACCGTCCGAGCACCACCATTCTCGCGCCGCAGCTCACCCCCTCGGTCCTCGGCCAGCTCATTGCGCTCTACGAGCATCAGGTCTTCGTCGAAGGCGCGATCTGGGGCATCGACAGTTTCGATCAATGGGGCGTCGAACTCGGCAAACAGCAGGCCCTCGCCCTGGCCCCGCTCCTGGCTGCCGCCGAAGAGCCCGAGCCGCAGAGCGATTCATCGACCGATGCGCTGATTCGCTGGTATCGCGCAAACCGATGACCGCCCTGTGGGGGCGGTCCGGCTCGCCCACAAAACGCCCGCGAGCTGCGCAACCGTCCGGGTCAGGTGAATGCGCGCTCGATGATCGCGCGGGTGTCGACGCCGGTCGGCAACGTGCCGAAGGCGATACCCCAGTCGTCACCGAGCCGGGTAGCGCAGAATGCGTCGGCAACGGCCGGGTGACCATGCCGAACCAGTTGCGCGCCCTGAAGCACCAACGCCATCAACTCGACGACTCGCCGGGCACGGTATTCGACGTCGGTGAAGTCCGACAACTCCTTGCCAACCCGCGTGATCGCGTCGTCGAGCCGGGGATCCTGGCCTTTCGCCAGCGATACTTCATCGAAGTACGCCTCGACGGTCTCGGGCTGGCGCCCCATCGCCCGTAATGCGTCCAGCGCCGCGACATTGCCCGACCCCTCCCAAATGGACATCAACGGCGCCTCCCGATACACCCGCGGCATACCGGATTCCTCGGCGTACCCGTTCCCGCCCAGGCATTCCAGCGCCTCGGCCGAATGTGCCGGCGCTCGCTTGCAGACCCAGTATTTGGTGACCGCCAGGGCAATGCGCCGCACCGCCGCTTCGGCCGGGTCCGTAGACGCTCGATCGACGGCCCCGGCCAAGCGCATCATCACCGTGGTCGCCGCGTCCGATTCGATCACCAGATCGGCCAATACATTGCGCATGGCAGGCTGATCGATCAGCTTGGCGCCGAACGCGTCACGATGTCGAGCGTGGTGCACGGCGGCTACCGTTCCGGTCCGCATGACGGTCGAGGAGCCGATCACGCAGTCCAGCCTCGTCATGTTCACCATCTCGATGACCGTCTTGATCCCGGCGCCCTCTGCACCTACCAGCCAGCCGACCGCGTTCTCGTATTCGAGTTCCGAGGATGCGTTCGAATGGTTGCCGAGCTTGTCCTTGAGCCGTTGGATGCGCAGCCGGTTGCGGGAGCCGTCCGGCAGTATCCGGGGCAGGAGGAAACAGGACAGTCCGCCGGGAGCCTGGGCCAGGGTGAGGAACAGATCCGACATGGGTGCGGAAGTGAACCACTTGTGACCGACGATGTGATACGAGCCATCCGGCCGAGGTGTTGCGGTGGTGGTGTTGGCGCGCACGTCCGAGCCGCCCTGCTTCTCGGTCATCGACATGCCCGCGATGAGTCCAGCCTTGGTCGAAGGCTCGCGCAGTCCGAATTCGTAACTCCGGGAAGCGAGCAGAGGCTCGTATTTCGCGGCCAGTTCCGGGTGGCGCCGCAGCGCGGGCACCACCGCATAGGTCATCGAGATCGGACACAGGTGGCCGGCGTCGGCAGCGCCCCAGGTGTAGAACTTCGCCGCACGCGCCACGTGTGCCCCCGGACGTTCGTCCAGCCAGGGCGCGGCGTGGAGTCCGTGTTCGACGGCGACCCGCATCAAGTCGTGGTAGTGCGGATGGAATTCCACCTCGTCGATGCGGTGTCCGAACCGGTCGTGGGTCTGCAACACCGGCGGGTATCGATTGGCCAGCCTGCCCCACTCCTGCGCCTCGGCGCCCCCGGCGAGAGCGCCGAGTGCGTGTAACTCGGATTCGGCCCAGCCCGCGCCCTCGCGGTGCAAACCTTCGATCAGCGCCGGGTTGCGCGCGACGTCGTACGGCACGATGTCGGGCACCTGATTGAAGACTTCATGCGTCTGCATCTGATCCTCCTGATTCCAGCCGAGCGCTGGCGGCGCCCGGATCTTCACGCACACCCAGCGCACGTATCGCGAAAGCGACGAGTTCGGGGACGACGAATTCTTCATGTGGAGCTTCGGCGAGCGGACCGACCAGCACTTCGGCAATCCCGCCGACCAACGCGGCCGCGCTGATACGCGGATCTTGCGCAGGGAGTTCGCTGCGCGCAACCCCCTCCGCGACCGCCGACGCCAACTTGTCGGCGAACGCTTGTCGAAAACGCAACCGTTCGGCATCGACGATGGCGTCGACTGGTTCGACGAGCAACACATACGCCAATTGGGGATTCTTCAACGCCCGACCGGCAAAGGTTTCCACCGCTGCGCTCACGCGTTCGATGCCGGTGCCATTGGCACCGGCCGCTGCTACGACGGCGACCTCCCGTGCGACGACACTGCGAAAGACCGCGCGCACCAGATCGGCCTTGCCGTCGAAGTTCTTGTAGACGGTTCCGGTGGCCAAGCTGGCTTCCGCTGCGACCGCGGCCATGGAGAGCGCCGCATATCCCCCGCGGGACAGCACCGTGACCGCAGCCTGCACGATGGCTCCCGCCTGCGCATCCAGACGGGCCTGCACGGCGGCAGTTCTTCGATACGCCACACAAGAAGTGAAGCATGAATTCATTTCTTCACGCAATGGTGCTCTCACACCGTATGGTCGAGCAGATGAGCGTATCGACCGAACGCAACGGACCCGTGACCACCGTGATCTTGCACCGGCCGGAAGCGCGCAACGCCGTCGACGGACCCACCGCCGCCGCACTCGCCTCCGCTTTCGACGAGTTCGATGCCGACCCCAACGCGGCAGTCGCCGTCTTGTGGGGCGACGGAGGCACATTCTGCGCCGGCGCCGACCTGAAGGCGCTCGGTACCGAACGCGCCAACCCGGTCACCGATGACGGCGACGGCCCGATGGGACCAACCCGGATGCGGCTGTCCAAACCGGTGATCGCCGCCATCTCCGGATACGCGGTGGCCGGCGGACTCGAACTCGCGCTGTGGTGCGATCTACGGATTGCCGAGCGCGACAGTACCTTTGGCGTATTCTGTCGCCGCTGGGGCGTTCCGCTCATCGATGGCGGCACCGTCCGACTGCCGCGCATCGTGGGCGCCGGCCGCGCAATGGATCTGATCCTCACCGGGCGTGCCGTCGACGCCGACGAAGCGCTACACATGGGATTGGTGAACCGAGTGGTGCCCCCCGGTACGTCCCGTACCGCCGCGGAAGAGCTCGCTGTCGAACTGGCCGCATTACCGCAGACCTGCCTGCGCACCGACCGATTGTCGCTGCTCGAGCAGGATGGGATGAACGAACAGGACGCACTGCGCAACGAATTGCGCCATGGCAGGGTCGCGCTGGCCAACGGCGCGCTCGAAGGCGCCGGGCGGTTCGCTGCCGGCGCAGGCAGACACGGCGTTCGCGCGTGAACTCGACCGGTCGGCTCAGCGTCCTCGATGACATGTTCCTGCGTTCCCACCGCGGACTGGGTGCGCCGATTGTCCTGCAAGGTCTGTGGCGAACAGCCGATCGGGTCGACGCCCAGGTGCTCGAGGGCCTATACGACGCCCTGCGGACCGGGCCGCTGGCACGCAGAGTCGTTCGGCCGCGAGTGCCGGGCGCTCGCCGATCCTGGCAACCGAACGTTCGCGCATACCCGATCACTCAGGCGCCAGGCGTCCTCCGGGTCACCGAACTACTCGACTGGGCCGATGCCCAAGGCGAGGGACTCGATCCGGAATACGGTCCTGGATGGCGGCTTTCGACCGCCCCGCTCGACGACGGTGGCTCGGTCGTCTGTCTGACCTGTTCCCACACGCTGGCCGATGGACGTGCCCTGGCATTCGCCGCCGACGACGCGCTGTCGGGTGGTGTGGTACCACCCTCCGATCCGCGTGCGCGAGAATCGGATTGGTCCGACGCCCGACGACAATGGTGGGCGGTCCTACGCGGAACGATCACGGCGCTGCGGCACGGGATACCGCGCATACCTGCCGCACCGACCCGAAGCCGAGAACTCGGGGCGGCCGACGACAGGTCGACACATGGCGCGATCCTGCAATGCTCGGTGGCGGAATGGAATCAGGTCGCCGACAACCACCACGGCACCACCAACAGCCTGTTCATCTACCTTGTCGCGACGGTGCTGTGGACCAGCGGATTCCCCGGCGAGACGATCGGGGCCACCTTGCCCGTCGAGACCCGCGCCACACCGAGCGTCGACAACGACATCGCGACGACACAGATCTCGATCGTGCGGACCGATACGCCCGGCACGATCCGCGCCTCGGCCCGTTCCGCCTACCAGCGTCGCATATCCGCACCGGGCGGTATGCCCGAAGAACTACTCCAGGTGGTCCCGGACCGCTGGGCTCATGCGCTGTCCAAAGGGGTGGGCGACCTGGACATCCTGTGTTCCAACATCGGAACGCTGCCCGCCTCGTTGCGAGCGTTGGGGCCACACCGCTGCACGGGTATCGCCGCTCGCGGCATCAACCCCGGCCTCACCCCCGCACAGCTGCCGCGCAAGAGACTCGCAGGCTACCTGTGCCGCATCGGGGACGACTACGTGCTGAGCCTGGTGAGCCTGGATCCGGCCCGGGTCGAGTCCGCGTCCGCCCTGCGCAAGCTGGCACTGGACACGGCAACGGCTGCAGGGTTGCATCCGCGCGCGTGGTGAATGGCAGCACGCGACCGCCCCGGAGGGGTCGCGGCACCCGGACGTGCGGGTCACGCCACTGCGGGGCAGGTCGCCATGAGATCACGCCGTGAACCGTGCGGCCCCGCTGCGCCGTATGGCACGGTAGATGGTAGACATGCCCACCCCGACACGATGCAAGTGTGATTGGAAATGCCGGCAACAGTAGATACCGCAACCGCCGACGGAGTAGTACGCGGCCGCTGTGGCCGCCACGTACTTCGCTGGCGATCCATTCCGTATGCGGCTGCTCCACTGGGGGACTTACGGTTTCGCGCTCCCCAGCCGGTCGAGCCCTGGTCTGGTATCCGGTCGGCCACGCAGTACGCCAACGCTGCGATGCAGCACCGTGCAGGGGCACGGATCGGGTTGCGCACTCACCAGCCGACCAGCGAAGATGCGCTGACATTGAATGTCACTGCTCCCGCGATACCGGTCGCGACTGCGCGGCCAGTGCTGGTGTTCATCCACGGCGGCGGGTACGTCTTCGGCACTTCGGCACTGGAACTGTATTCCGGCGCCCACTTGGCGGCGCGCGGTGATGTGGTCGTCGTGTCGCTGAACTACCGACTGGGCGCCTTCGGGTATGTCGATTTCGGTGAGTTCGGCACGACGCGCCACCCGTTCGAAACCAACCTGGGGCTGCGCGACCAGGTCGCCGCGCTGCGGTGGGTGCGCACCAATATCGCGGCCTTCGGCGGCGATCCCGACAATGTGACGATCTTCGGTGAATCCGCCGGCGCACACGCGGTGCTCAGTCTCCTGGCCACCCCGGCGGCGAAAGGCCTGTTCCACCGGGCTATCGCGCAAAGCGCGCCCGCCGACTGGGCAATGACCGGCGCCGAGGCTCGTGCCTTCGCCCGCCGATGTGTCACAGCGCTGGGGGCAACGCCGGACACCGCACACATCGCACTACGCACGCAGACCGCCAACGACATTCGCCGCGCGGTCGATCACACCATCGGTCGGGTGCTGGGCGAACATCCAGGCCTGTTCCCCGCCTGCCCGGTCGTGGACGGCGAGTTCCTCCCGAGCGCGCCGATCGATGCCATAGTTGATGGTTCCGCACATCGAGTTCCGCTGATCATCGGTACGACTCGAGATGAAGGCGCACTGTTCCCCAAGTTCACCGACAAGCTGCCCACCACACCGGATCGGCTCCGCGCGGCGCTCGCTCGTTCCACCGACGCCGAATCTCGCATCGCCGCTGTGTACCCCGACTACCCTCGGCCCAGTGCCGCGATCGCGGCTGGGGGCGATTTCACGTTCTGGCGCCCTTCGGTGAGGATCATGGAGGGGCACAGCCGGCACGCGCCGACCTACGCCTACCGTTACGACTTCGCCCCACGCGCGCTACATCTGGCAGGGCTCGGCGCCACGCACGCGACCGATCTCATCCCGGTCTTCGGCGGCGCCGACACCACCGCCGGGCGGGCGCTGACCGTAGCCGGCGGCCGCCGTGGCCTACGAGCGGTTACCGAGCAGTTCCAAGGAAACTGGCTCGCCTTCGCGCACACCGGTTCTCCACTGCCTTCCTGGCCGGCCTATACCGAAGCCCGCAGATCGACCTTGGTCATCGACTACCCCACCCGCGTGGAACACGACCCGAATCAGGAAAAGAGACTCGCCTGGCAGGGTGTGCGCGTCCCGTCGCTGGTGTGAGTCCAGCGACTACTTCAGCAACCGGGACAGCCTGCGGTCGGCGAGCACCTTGCCGCCGGTCTGACAGGTCGGACAGTATTGGAAGGACCGCTCGGAATAGGAGACCTCGCGCACGGTGGCTCCGCACACCGGGCATGGCAGTCCGGTGCGTGCGTGGACCCGCATGCCGGAGCGCTTCTCGCCTTTGAGGCGGGCCGCATCCTGGCCTACCGACCGCTGCACAGCATCGGTGAGTATGGCCCGCATAGCGGTGTACAACTCGGCCACTTTCTCGGCGTCCAAGGTGTTCGTCCTGGCGAACGGCGAGATTCGCGCCATATGCAAGATCTCGTCGGAGTAGGCGTTGCCTATCCCCGCCACCAGCGTCTGGTCGACGAGCACGGTTTTGACCCGCTGCGCGGTGCCGGCCAGGATGTCGGCGAACTGACCTTCGGTCACGGTCGATGCGTCCGGCCCGAGCCGGGCGATGCCGGGCACCTCCTCCGGCTGCGCCACGACATAGACCGCCATTCGCTTCTTCGTCCCGGCTTCGGTCAAATCGAACGCGGGTGTGGCTGCGGCGGGTGTGAACAAATGTACGCGCAGCGCGAGCGGACTCTTACCACCCGGTTTCGGCGGAGTCGGGTTGGGTTCGTCGACCCAGCGCAGCCACCCACCCCGCGACAGGTGCGTAACCAGCCAGAGCCCATCGCATCGAAGGCCCAGGAATTTGCCCCAACGGCCCGCCTCGGTCACATCGCACCCGGACAACACGCTCACCGGCGGCGCGAAGGTCTTGACCACGCTGAGCGCAGCCACGTCGATCCGCCCGACCACCGCGCCGACCGCATGCTCCCGCAGGAACTGCGCCAACGCCTCCACCTCGGGTAGCTCTGGCACCCACTCAGACTACCGAGCCACCCCGACGATCGGTTGGTTCTCCTGGCTTGGCGTGTGCTCACCCCCGACGACTCACCCCCGACGACTCACCCCCGACGACGCAGCAGGTAGATGTCCATGATCCAGCCGTTGCGGTCGCGCAGTTCGGCGCGGCGACGCACGATCTGGTCGCACACGGCTGGCAGCGGACCCTCGATCAATGTCTCATCCGGCATCCCCAAGTACGCACCCCACCAGATATGCACGTCATCGCCCGATATTGCGGTGAAGGAGCACTCGCCGTCCAGCATCACCACGGTGCTGTGGGCGCCGAGCCCCTCCGCACGCAACCGCCGACCGGTGGTGACATGCACCGGTTCACCGACACCGTGCAACACCACGCGATGTCGGGCAGCCAATGCTTGCGCACTGGTAACACCCGGAATCACCTCGTAGTCGAAGTGCATCGCACGCCGGTCGAGCACCCGCTGGATCATCCGCAGTGTGCTGTCGTACAACGCCGGATCACCCCACACCAAGATTCCGCCCACACCCGTGACGCCGGCGAAGGCGGACTCCAAGACCGCCGACCGGCGATCGTGCCAGCCTGCGACGGTGTCCACATAGTCCGCGGGTGTCCGATCGCGTGGCGGGTCGGTGATCGAGACGATGCGATACGGCCGGTCCATGTGCTGGTCCAAGATGGCCGTCCGCACAGCGACCAGCCCGTGTTTCGTCTCCCCCTTGCCGATGACGAAGAACGTCTCGACTTGCCGCATCGCCTTGATGGCCTGCACCGTGACCTGATCGGGATCGCCGGCGCCGATCCCGATCACGAAAAGCTTCCGCATGCGGCCGAGCTTGCCAGAGCAGCGCACGACTAGAGTTGCCAGGCGTGGCCCACGACGCTCTCGATTCGGCGCAATCGCCCGACACCCAGTACGAAGACCTGCTGCGGCTGGTACTGGAATCCGGGGCGAGCAAATCCGACCGCACCGGAACCGGAACCCGCAGCCTGTTCGGCCACCAACTACGCTACGACCTCGCATCGGGCTTCCCCCTGGTCACCACCAAGAAAGTCCATCTGAAGTCGATCGTCTACGAATTGCTGTGGTTCCTACGCGGAGACTCCAATGTCGGCTGGCTGCGCGACCACGGGGTCACCATCTGGGACGAATGGGCCGATCCCCATGGCGAGCTCGGCCCGGTCTACGGCGTGCAATGGCGGTCCTGGCCAACACCGAACGGCGAGCACGTCGATCAGATCTCCCAGGTGTTGCGGACCCTGCGTAGCGACCCCGACTCCCGACGCATCATCGTGTCCGCGTGGAATGTCGCCGACCTGGACAAGATGGCATTGGCGCCGTGCCACGCGTTCTTTCAATTCTATGTCGCCGACGGCACCCTGTCGTGCCAGCTCTACCAACGCAGCGCCGACCTGTTCCTCGGTGTGCCGTTCAATATCGCCAGCTACGCCTTGCTGACCCACATGATCGCGCAACAGACCGAACTGACGCCGGGCGAGTTCATCTGGACCGGCGGCGATTGCCACATCTACGACAACCATGTCGACCAAGTCACCGAGCAACTGGCCAGAACGCCGTACCCATTCCCGCAGCTGCGGCTGAACCGGGCGACCACACTGTTCGACTACCGCTACGAAGACGTGGCGGTGACCGGGTACCGACATCACCCCGCCATCAAGGCTCCGGTGGCCGTGTGAATCGTACGATTGGGCTGATCTGGGCGCAAACCGTGGACGGCGTGATCGGATCGCGCAACACCATCCCCTGGCGGCTTCCCGAAGACATGGCGCATTTCAAGGACGTCACGTGGGGGCATTCGGTGGTGATGGGCAGACGCACCTGGGATTCGCTGCCGGCGAAATTCCGGCCACTCCCCGGTCGCCGCAATATCGTGGTGAGCCGACAACCGGACTGGTCGGCGGAAGGAGCCGAACGTGTCGGTTCGGTGATCGAGGCTTTCGACCGCACCGCCCCGGATACCGTATGGGTAGTCGGCGGTAGTGAGATCTATTGCACTGCAGTAGATCTCGCGACCGATCTGTATGTCACCGAGATCGACGCGACGATCGATGGCGATACTTTCGCGCCGCCGATCCGACCGGAATGGCGGCCAGAGGACCCAGGGCCGTGGCGGACGTCCACCACCGGGCTGCGCTTCCGCATCCGGCATTATCACCGCAACCGATCCCCGTAGCAGGGTGGTCTTGTCGAGCCGGCCAGATATGCTGTTCGGCAAGTGCGGGAAAACCCGCGCCAACCGGCGAAGCCTCGCAACAGGTCGGTCCCACTCGGCCTCGAGCGTGGCGGTCGAGCGCCGGTTCCGCCTGGAGGCCTCGAGCCGTTGCCACCACTCCGGCGTCGGCTGTGGGATTAGCGAAAGGGGCGGTGTATGGACAAGAAGTCGCTGACCGCACTCGCGCGCCAACAACTGAAGCTGGCTGCCACCGCAACGAGCGGGCGCAGCTCACAGACCGTCTATGGTGGCCATACGCACGCTCTGCGGCAGACTGTGGTCGGCCTGGCCGCCGGACGAAGTTTGGCCGAGCACGACAACGCCGGCGAAGCCACCGTGCTGGTCCTCAGTGGCACACTGACGCTGACCAGTGGGGCCAACGAATGGAAGGGGTCGGCTGGCGATCTGCTCGTCGTGCCCCGAGCCCGCCACAGTGTGAAGGCCATCGACGATGTGACCTTTCTCCTGACTGTTTCGAAGTAGTCGGCCGCGGTAGACCTCGCGTCGACCGCATCACGCCGAACGGCGGCGACACATCACCCCGACCGGCCGCACGGAGCAACACAACCGGCCAGTAATGTATCGCCCATGGGTGAGCCGCAACCGATCCTCGAACCGCTCACGCCAGCAGCGATCTTCGTGGTCGTCACGATCGACGAGGGCGGCGAGGAAACGGTACGTAACCTGCTCGCCGACATCAATGGGCTGCGCCGCTCGATCGGCTTCCGTGTACCGGGCGCCGGCCTCACCTGCATCACCTCGATCGGATCGGCAGCCTGGGACCGACTCTTCGCCGGACACAAGCCCGCAGAACTCCACGATTTCCCTGGATTCACCGGCGCCCGGCACACCGCACCTGCGACCCCAGGCGACGTGCTGTTCCACCTCAAGGCCGAGTCGCACGATGCCTGCTTCGAATTGGCCATGACCATCGCCGACCGCTTGGCTGGGGCAGCGACAATCGTGGACGAGACCGTCGGATTTCGCTACTTCGAACAACGCGATCTGCTGGGGTTCGTGGACGGCACGGAGAACCCAGAGGGACGCGCAGCCACCGCGGCCGCATTGATCGGCGACGAAGACCCGAACTTCGCCGGCGGGAGCTATGTGATCGTGCAGAAGTACACCCACCGGCTGGCGGATTGGCGCGCGCTCCCGGTCGAGGAGCAGCAACAGGTGATCGGCCGCACCAAACTGGCCGATGTCGAACTCTCCGACGACGACAAGCCCGCGAACTCACACGTCGCGATCAACACACTCATCGATCCAGATGGGAGTCAACTGCAGATCCTGCGAGCCAATATGCCATTCGGCAGCGTGGCCGACGGCGAGTTCGGCACCTACTACATCGCCTACGCCGCCACACCGAGCGTGACCGAACGCATGCTCTCGCGGATGTTCCTGGGCACGGACCGCGCCGCCTACGACCGCATCCTGGATTTCTCCGTGGCGGTCACCGGTACCTCGTTCTTCACCCCGACCATCGATTTTCTCGACAATTTACCGTCGGCTCCATGGGAGCCGACGCAACTCGCACCACCCGGCGGCGAGGCCGATCCCCCGAGTCCGTCGGGCACACCCCCGAATTCGACCACGGGCGCGCTCGGTATCGGCACATTGAAAAGGAGCTCCCGGTCATGAACAACCTCCATCGCGACCTCGCACCGGTCACTCCCGCAGCGTGGACAGCCATCGAGCAGGAGGCGACGCGCACGTTCAAGCGGCATATCGCAGGCCGCCGCGTCGTGGACATGTCCGGCCCGCACGGTACGGACTACTCCGCGGTGGGCACTGGCCATACCACGGTCATCGACGCGCCCAGTGACGGAGTGTTCGCCCGGCAGCGGGTGGCCGTGCCGCTGGTCGAGATGCGAGTGCCGTTCACCCTTGCGCGCGAGGACCTCGACAACGTCGAACGGGGCGCCCAGGACATCGACCTCGACCCGGTGAAAAGCGCCGCGAAGAAGATCGCATTCGCCGAGGATCGGGCAATTTTCGAAGGATATCCGGCCGCACACATCGCCGGCATCCGAGCCAGCAGTACCAACCGACCGATCACCTTGCCCAGCGACCCCCGACTGGTCCCGGAAGTGATCGCGCAAGCATTGAGCGCCTTGCGGTTGGCCGGCATCGACGGGCCGTACTCCGTGCTGCTGAGCGCCGAACTGTACACCGCCGTCAGCGAGACTGCCGACCACGGTCACCCGATCCGCACGCATCTCGAGCGACTGATCCCCGAAGGTGAGATCATCTGGGCCCCGGCCATAACCGGAGCGATCGTGCTCACTACTCGCGGCGGCGACTTCGATCTGCACATCGGCCAGGATCTGTCCATCGGGTACCTGTCGCACGATGCATCGTCGGTCCAGCTCTACTTCCAGCAGAGCTCGACGTTTCTGGTGAACTCCGCAGAGGCTGCCGTCGCACTGACCGTGTGAGCGTGCCTGGGTCGGGAGGTAGCGATCCGTCCATGGGCTGGAGACAACGGGGATGACATCGGTGCGAGCGGGCGTGGTACCGGCGTGGCGGGCAGCGCTCTACAGCACGCTGGGCATCGTCGTGGTCACCGCGATCTGCGGCGGAGTCGTAGCTGCGTTCGGTGTGAACCGCATATTCACCGGACTACTCGTCGGTGGACTCTTCGGCATCGCCACCACAGTGGCGCTGTTCAGCAGAGACGTCGTCCTGCTCACCGAGCACGCCATCTACCTCCGGACGCCGTGGGCGGTAGACCGCATGTCCTGGGACCGAGTGGCGGCGGGTCGCTTCACGCTCGATGAACACTCGCGTTGGTCGTTGACCTTGGATCTGTCCGGTACCGAAGACCCATACGACGAACTCGTCCTGTTGTCCATACCGCCGGTGGTCGGACCCGTCTCCGGCGCCTATGATCTGCGTAAACGCAACCAAGTCACCGAAATCCGCGCGGCCCTGCGGACCAAGCGGATTCCGGTGACCGTGCTCCCTCAGATCGCGAACGCTCTGCAGGAACACTGGCAGATCGCACCTCCTACCCGGTAGAACGCTCGACACACTCTGCGAGTCCTACTCCACGATCACGATCTGGACCTCATCGGCACTCGCTGCGGTCGAGTCACCGGGGGCAACGAACCAGTGGGTTACTTCCCCTTCGCTCAGGTCTGCGGTGAGATCGCCGGTCGGCAGGACCGACAGCGCCCCGGCGGTGGCAGCGGCAAGGAATTCGAGCAGCGCCACGCGCCCGGACGCGGCGGTGGTAAACGTGGTCGACTCGTAATCGATCTCGTACTGCTCACGCACCCGTTCGGCCTGGGCGAGCGCCTCGCTCTGGGAGAGCACCACAACCTCTCCCTCCGTCACGACGACGAACGCCGGGTGCTGTGCACTGAGCGGGCGGACTCGATCGGCGTACGACACCGGGTGCGCCGGCGCCGAGGCGAGTTCTGCTTGCGTGCGCTGGTCACCCAGTTCCACCCAGCGAATCTCACTGTCGGCCAACGGCTCCAGCGCGATCCCGAACCCGGCTCCCGCAACGGAGAGCTCGTCCGCTGCGAGCCCTTCCCCGAGCAGGCACGCCGCACCGGCCTTCTGTACCGCCCACACCGCGACGATCGACTCCACCGTGTGTGGAAGCGCCACCGCGACAATGTCGCCCGGGCCTGCGCCAATCTCGATGAGTACCCTGGCCAGCTGTGAAGAACGCCGATCCAGCACCTGGTAGGCGACCTCTTCGTCCCCCTCCAGCACGGCGGGCGCCGCCGGATCCTCCTCGACCATCTCGGAGAGCACCGACGCTACGGTGCGCGCTCCCACTCGGCCGACCGGCTCGGACACCGAAGCTGCTGCCCCTGCGGAATCGGCCAGTAGTCGGTCACGTTCGGCCGCATCCAGGATATCGATCTCGCCCACCGCAACATCCGGATCGCCGTGCAGTGCTTCGAGTACCCGCACCAGTCGCTGCGCGAGGGTTTGCACCTCGTCGGCAGTGAACCGGCTGTCCAAGTACTTCAGGGTGAGCTGGATCGTCGACTCGGCGACCACGAGAAGGGTCAGCGGGTAGTGGGTGGCGTCATCGACGCCGACGCCGGTCACCGACATGCCGTCGATCGAGCTGGCCGCCGCAATAGCGTCCTTGTCCATCGGATACGACTCGAACACGACCAACGTGTCGAACATGGGCGCCGATCCCGAGATTCCGGCCTGTGCGTGCCACGCCCTCTGGATATCTGTCAGCCCCACGTAGTGATGATCGAGGAGCTCCGCCTGCTCCCGTTGCAGCCGCTGCAACAGCCTTCCGATGGTCTGACCATCGTCGATCCGTAGCCGGACCGGCAGCGTATTGATGAACAGACCCACCATGGATTCGACGTCGGGCAGATCAGCTGGGCGACCGGACACTGTCGCACCGAATATCACATCACCACGACCGGTGAGGCGGCCGAGCAAGATGCCCCAGGCCGCCTGCACCAGTGTGTTCACCGTGATTCCGAGTTCGGCTGCGTGCTTGGTGATCCGGCGCGTGTGGTCGGCATCGATCTCGGTGACCAGCTTGCCGACTTCATAGGTCTCCGCGGACCGGGGTTGCGCAGCCAACTGGGTGGGTTCGGTGACACCGTCCAACGCGTCTGCCCAGGCGCGCAACGAAGCGTCTCGGTCGCGCCCGGCCAGCCAACTCAGGAAAGTGCGGTAGGAGGGCACCCGAGGCAATGCACTCTGATCGCCACGTACCGCGTAGAGCACCAGCAGATCCCGCATGAGCAGCGGCATCGACCAGCCATCCAGCAGGATGTGGTGGATGGTGATGGCCAGATGCCATTGCGCGTCGGCGCTACGCAACAGCGTGAAGCGAAGCAATGGCGGGACGGACATGTCGAAGCGGGTCGCCCGATCGGCCGCGACCTGCTTGCGCAGTTCGACGATCCGCTGTTCCACGGCCAATTCGGTGAGATCCACTTCCCGCCACGGGAGCTCGACCCGATCGAGTGCTACCTGGACGGCGCGTCCCTCGACATCGGAAACGAATGCGGTACGCAAGTTCTGGTATCGGTCGATGATGCCCTGTACGGCCGTCCGCAACCGAGCCACGTCCAGAGCACCGCTCAAGTCCACCACGGCCTGCATGGTGTAGACGTCCGTGGTCGACTGGGTCATCAACGCATGGAACAACAGGCCCGACTGCAGCGGAGACAGCGGCCACACCTCGACGAGCCCGGGGTAGGTGCGTTCCCACAGCTCGAGGTCGTGTTGCCGTACCCGCACCAACGGCATATCCGACGGCGTGAAACCACCTACGCCTGGCCGGCGCACATGCTCGGCCAGTGCCGTGAGCGCCTCGACCCATCCGTCGGCGAACTCCTGCACCTGCTGCGTGCCGAGCAGACCGCGTGGGAACGCAAATGAAGCGCCCAACTGTGGTCCGTCGGCTGTGTCGGTCACGATTGCGTCGATGTCGATCGTCGCGTTGGCCGGCATGTCCAGGTCCAGGTCGGCATCGAGCCGACCGAGGTCGTCCACCGGCGCCCAGCCGATCTCGGCACGCTGTCCGAGGACCCCCTCAGCTGAAACCCGACCCAGGTATTTGAAACCGATCTGGACGGCATCGAAGGAATCCTCCCCGTTGCCGAGCAGTTGCGCGGTCTCCGTGTTCAACTGCCGCAGCAGTCCGTATCCGAGACCCGTGTCGGGCACCGCACGTAGCTGCTCCTTGATCGACTGGACAATCTCGCCCAGCGCAGCGCCGCCTGTGTAAGCGTCGATGAGATCGGCGTCGGTCAGGTCGAGTCGAACCGGGTACGAGGTGGAGAACCAGCCCACAGTGCGTGAAAGATCCGCACCTGGCACGACGTTCTCTTCGCGGCCGTGGCCTTCCAACTCGACCAATATGGTGTCCGAACCATCGCCACGCCAGCGGAGAACCGCCATGGCCAACGCCGAAAGCAACCCATCGTTCACGTCACCGTGGTAGAGCGTGGGAAGCGTGTCGAGCACGGCCTCGGTAACCTCGGTGGGCACCGTCACTTCGATCCGATCGACACTCGCCACTGTGTCGAGCTGCGGGTCGAACGGCCGCACACCGAGTAGTGGATCGGGCGTAGCCAAGACCTCCTGCCAAAACGGTAGTTCCGCGACCCGTTCCGGCATATGCGCTGCATCGACCAAGCTGTGCGACCAACGCCGCATCGACGTGCCGTTGACCGGCAACGTCACCGGCTGCCCAGCGGCCACCTGCGACCACGCGACAGCGAGATCAGAGATCAGAATGCCCCAGGAGACGCTGTCGACCACGAAGTGGTGCGCGACGATCAACAGCATGTCGTGGCGCTGGTCGATACCTCTGGTGGCGTCCATTCCCCCCGCCGCCGCATGGACGGCCTCGGAACTCGGTGTCTCCCCGAAAGCGAACCAAACGAACTGGACCATCACGGCGTTCGGGGGATCGAGCCTGCTCTGCGCTGCTTCCAATGCCTTGGCGCCGACCTCGGCCAGTGCGGCATCACCCAGTTCGGCAGTGAGCTGGATCCGTTGAATCAGAGCATCAGCGTCGACCGAGCCTCGTTCCAGCGTCTCCCACCGCCAATCCGGACCGATTCGCCCCAGACGCGACCGAAGCACGTCGTGATGGTCGAGCACGGTCCCGATCGTGGCAACCAGACTTCCCCGATCGACGGCCTCGGGCAGACGCAACACCATGGTCTTTGCAAGGCGTTGGCGAGAGTGACCGCTCGCAAGGAATCGATGCATGTTCGCAGTCAACGGGATCTCGCCGACGCCCCTGCCGGCCAGTTCAACGAGCGGGATGTTTCCGTCCTCGCCAACGAGCGTGGCGATCTCGGCAAGCGCAGCCACTGTCGACCGCTCGAAGACATCACGTGGAGTGAATATCACCCCGCGCAGTCTGGCCTGCGAGACCAGCTGGATGGACAGGATGCTGTCACCGCCGAGGGTGAAGAAGTGGTCGTCGACACCGACCCGAGTGACACCGAGGACGTCGGTGAATACCGCGGCGATGATTTCCTCGATCGGGGTCGAGGGAGGACGGTAGGTGTGGGTTTCGAACACCGGCTCGGGTAGGGCTTTACGGTCGAGTTTGCCGTTGACCGTCACCGGCAATTCTGGTAGCGCGATCACCAGTGTGGGCACCATATAGGACGGCAACCGACCCGACACCGCAGTCCGCAGAGTGTGGGTATCGAACCGGTCGGGGTCGGCGACCACGACATAGGCGACCAACCGGTCACCGGTGTGGGAGTCGTGGTGGGCGACGACCACCGCCGCGGTCACACCGGGCTGGGCCGCCAGCACGGTTTCGATCTCCCCCAGCTCGATCCGGAACCCACGGATCTTGACCTGGAAATCCACGCGCCCGACGTACTCCAACTCCCCACCCGCACTCCACCGCACCAGATCACCGGTGCGGTACATGCGTTCACTCGGTGCACCGAACGGATCGGCTACGAAACGCTCGGTCGTCAGGTCGGCGCGTCCATGGTAGCCACGCGCCAACTGCACACCCGCCAGATACAACTCGCCTACCACCCCAACCGGCACCGGATGCAGGCGCGCGTCCAACACCAGCGTGTGGCTACCCGCCACCGACACACCGATCGGTACCACCAGCCGATCGGTATCGCTGACCCGATGATGAGTGATCGACACCGCGGCCTCGGTCGGGCCATACAGATTGAACAACTCCGTACGCGGGCGGTTGTGACGCACCCGCTGCGCCAACCTCGCCGGTAAGGCCTCCCCGATCGCCAGGATCCGCCACACCGATTCCGGCAATCCGAGCGTGGTCAACGCCTCCAGCATCGATGGCACCAGATGCAACGTGGTCACCCATTCCCGAGTGATCAACTCCATTACATACTGCAGGTCACGATGCCCCTGCGGGGTCGCGAGCACCATCCGGCCGCCACACGCGAGCGCCGACCAGTACTCCCACACCGACAAATCGAACGTCGCGGTCGTTTTCACCAATACCGCATCCGCAGCGTCCATCCCGAACTCGGCGCGTTTCCACAGCAACTGATTCACGATCGCGCCATGAGTGATCGCGACTCCTTTCGGACGGCCGGTGGACCCGGAAGTGAAAATCACATACGCAGTATTGGCCGCCCGCACCGGCGCCACCCGCTCACCATCGGTGACCGGCGTATCGGCGAACCCCGACACCTCCACCTCATCCAGCCACACCACATCGATCACCGCACCATCCGCCGACACCGGATGGAAATCCTCACGCCGGGTCGACAACACGCAGACCGCTCCCGACGAAGCCAGAATGTAGCCCACGCGCTCAGCCGGCTGCTCGGGATCGACCGGCACATACACCCCACCTGCCTTGACCACGGCATACATGGCCACCACCAAATCGAGTGAGCGGCGCATCGCCAACACCACTCGATCCTCCGGACCCACCCCACGCCCGATCAAATACCGAGCCAACCGATTCACCCGCGCATCCAACTGCGCATAGGTCACCTCGAATCGACCCGAAACCTCATCGACAACCACCGCCACATCCCCCGCCCCTCCCACAACCGCAGCATCCATCAACGACGCCAACGTCACCGACTCCGACGCCGCCACATCCAGGTCGCTACCCGCACCATTCCACGTGTGCACAACACGTCGAGTTTCCTCAACGGTCAACAGATCGATATCCCCCACCACCACAGCAGGATCAGCGACAACCGCATCGAGGACACGCTCGAACCGGTCGACGAAACCCTGCACCGTGGACGCGTCGAACAGATCTGTGGCGTAACCGAATTCGGCGATGATTTCCGCCGGTGCACCGTCGGGGGTGTAGCGGTCGTACAGGGTGATGTGCAAGTCGGTCTTGGCCAGCTGGGAATCGAAGTCGACCGCACTCACGCTCAACCCCGGCAACTCGAAGCTGGTCTCGGCCAAGTTCTGGAACGACAGCCCGACCTGGAACAATGGGTTACGGGCAGTCGAGCGGACCGGGTTGAGGACTTCGACGAGCTGTTCGAATGGGACATCGGCGTGGGCGAAGGCTTGTAGGTCGGTTTCTCGTTGACGAGCCAGCAGGTCGGTGAACGATTCACCGGCATCGATGCGGGTGCGCAGGACCAGGGTGTTGACGAACATGCCGATCAGATCATCGAGTTCGCGTTCACCCCGACCCGCGATCGGGGTGCCGACCGCGATGTCCTCTGTCCCCGACAACCGAGCCAACAACACCGCCAGCGCCGCGTGCACCACCATGAACAACGACGCATGCTGCGCACGCGCCAACTCCTGCAACCGTGCATGCCGACGCGGGTCGATGTGGAAACGAATCGCGCTACCGCGGAACGACTGGCGTGCTGGTCGAGGCCGATCGGTGGGCAACTCCAACTGATCGGGCAGTCCCGCCAGCACCGTGCTCCAATACGCCACCTGCCGCGCGGCCACCGACTCGGGGTCGTCCTCCGCACCCAACACCTCGCGCTGCCACAACGCGTAATCGGCGTACTGCACCGCCAACGGCTGCCACTGCGGAGCCTCTCCTCGCACCCGCGCGGCATAGGCGATCATCACATCCCGCGCCAACGGACCCATCGATGCCCCGTCAGCAGCGACGTGATGCACCGTGAACGCCAACACATATTCGTCAACGGCGATCCGGAACAACGCGACCGCCAACGGCACCTGCACCGTCACATCGAACGTGGTCGCAGCGAACCCGATCACGGCATCGAGAACATCGGCCTCGGACACATCCACCACAGTCAACGCAACGCCCGAGGGCGACGCCGGAACAATAACCTGATGCGGGCCATCGACCGACCGTGGATACACGGTATGCAAGATCTCGTGGCGAGCGATGACATCGGTGATCGCGGCGTGCAACGCCGCCACATCCAGCGCACCCGTCAGCCGCACCGCCAGCGGGATATTGTCCACCGCCGAGGTCGCACTATCGAACTGATTCAAGAACCAATACCGTTGCTGAGCAGGCGACAACGGAACCCGATCCGGACGAGGCCGCGCCACCAAACCCGGCCGACCCCGACCCGAACCCACACCACGCGCGACCCGATCCGCCAGACCCACAACCGTCGATGCCTCGAACAAATCCCGCACCACGAGGGTGGTGTCGAGTGCGGCGCCGAGTCGGGCGACTACTTGGGTGGCGATCAGGGAGTTGCCGCCCAGTGCGAAGAAGTCGTCGTCGAGGCCGACACGGTCGGCGCCCAGGGCTTCGGCGAAGGCGCCGGCCACGATTTCTTGCACCGGTTCCACCGGCGCCCGGAATGTCTTGGTTTCGAACACTGGCTCGGGAAGCGCGCGTCGATCCAGCTTGCCCGAGGGGTTGAGGGGGAACTGGTCGAGCACGACGAACGCTGCGGGCGCCATGTATCCCGGTAGCCGGTGGGTCAGATCGGCGCGCACGGCCTCGATGTCCACCGTGTGGTGTGGGGCCGCGATCAGGTAGGCGACCAACTGGTCACCGAGGTGCTGGTCCGAGCGCAGCACGACCACCGCCTGCGCGATCGACTCCACCGCGGTCAGCGCCGACTCGATCTCGCCCAACTCGATGCGTAGTCCACGCACCTTCACCTGGAAATCGGTGCGACCCAGGTATTCCAGCTCACCGCGTGAGGTCCATGCCACCAGGTCACCGGTGCGATACATGCGCCCGGCATCCCCGAAGGGGTTGGCCACGAACCGCTCGGTGGTCAGATCAGGGCGACCGACATATCCGTGGGCCAACTGCGTGCCCGCCAGGTACAACTCGCCGGCAACTCCCACCGGGACCGGTTGTAGCCGGGTATCCAGGACATACACCTCGGTGTTGAACACCGGGGCGCCGATGGGTACCGATACCGTGTCCTCGTCGGTGACCTCGTGGAAGGTCACATCGACCGCTGCCTCGGTCGGGCCGTAGAGGTTGTGCAACCGTGCTCCGGTCACCGCACGCAACTGTTGCGCGGTCGCGGCGGGCAACGCCTCGCCGGAGGCGAAGACATTGCGTAGTCCGCTGCATTCGGCTGCCCGCTCCTGGGTGATGAACGCCGACAACATCGACGGCACGAAATGTACCGTGGTCACTCGTTCCTGCGCGATGACCTGCGCCAGGTAGGCCGGATCGCGATGACCATCCGGGTGTGCGAGCACCAAACGGGCGCCGACCTGCAATGGCCAGAAGAACTCCCACACCGACACATCGAACGTCGCTGGTGTCTTCTGCAACACCACATCATCAGCGGCCAAACCATACGCGGCATGCATCCACACCAAACGATTCACGATCGCTGCGTGCGAGACCGCGACGCCCTTGGGCCGGCCGGTCGACCCGGAGGTGAAGATCACATACGCGGTGTTCGCCGACCGCAACGGTTTGTGTCGATCCGCATCCGATAGCGGCGCGTCGGACAACTGCGACAGATCGAGCCGATCGATACGCACCTGCCGTGGTCCGGTGACCTCCAAATCGGTACCAGAAGTCAACACACACACCGGTGCTGCGGTATCGAGCACGTACTGGGTGCGGTCGGCGGGATGGTCCAGATCCAACGGAACATACGCCCCACCCGCCGCATGCACCGCATACATACCGACCACCAGATCGACCGAACGACGCATACCGAGCGCGAC
>NZ_AXVD01000015.1 GCF_000482385.1 Nocardia sp. CNY236 | reverse complement strand
CTGGTCATGGGGTTGGTGTTCGTGGTGTTGATCGCCTACCCCTGGATCGAGAAACGCCTCACCGGTGACGGCAACGCACACCACAACCTGCTGCAGCGGCCCCGCGATGTGCCGGTGCGCACCGCGATCGGCGCGATGGCGATCACGTTCTATGTGGTGTTGACCCTGTCGTGTGTCAACGACATCATCGCGTTCAAGTTCGACATCTCGTTGAACGCCACCACCTGGATCGGGCGTATCGGCCTGCTCCTGGGTCCACCGATCGCGTACTTCCTGACCTACCGGCTGTGTCTGGGCCTGCAACGCAGCGACCGCGCCGTCCTGGAACACGGTATCGAGACCGGCGTGATCAAACGCCTACCCCACGGGGAATACATCGAGGTCCACCAGCCACTGGGCCCGGTCGACGACCACGGACACCCCATCCCGCTGGAATACCAAGGCGCACCGGTACCGAAGAAGATGAGCAAACTCGGCGCCGCCGGCAAACCCGGCACCGGTAGCTTCCTGCGCCCGGACCCCCAACACGAAAGCGACCGACACTTCGAAATCGAACACGCCGAAGAACACAAACAACTGAAAGCGCTACAAAAAGTACAACAAACAGCCCACAGCGAGCACAGCGACTGACGTCGCCCGTCACGCACGAGGGCCCCGAGTCGATATCGACTCGGGGTCCTCGTGCGTCGGGCCTCTCGGGTTGTCACAGACGCAAGCGGCGAGCGGCTTCGATCGCGTCGAACTTGGCTCGATTGTGACGGGCGTCGGCCAATGCATCGTGGGCGTCCGGCGGTATCCGCGGGAGTTCGGGTCGACCGTGCGCTTCCCAGTGTTGGCGCAGTTCGTTGGTATAGCGCGGGAGCGCGGTGGGCAGATCGACCATCGAGCCCCAGAGTTGGCACAGCGAGACATGGTCGTAGGCGGAGACCCATGCCCACAGCTGCGGCTGTACGGTCGGTCTCGGCACCAAGAAGGCATACAGTTCGTCCCGGATTCGCGCCCGGCTGCGCCACAAGGGGGAGGACGGTGCAGGTAACTGCGGCAGGACGTGTTTGCGTACCCACGGACCCGCGCGGTCGGCATCGAATTCGGTGGACACCGCGTAGTACTCTCGGCCGTCCTCGCACACGACGCCGATGGAGATCAGGTCGATGGTGGCGCCGTCTTCGATGAATTCACAATCGTAGAAGTATCTCAGCGAGATCGGTCTCTCCTCGGCTTGGTGCCGGTGTGGCAGGTGACAGGTTCTGCGGCAACTGTATGGTGACCGTCGGCTCTGGCTGGACAAGGGGCCATGGGGTGGAGATTTGCGCCACGCCGGTAACGTCCTCGCAGCGCTGATACTGGGTGTTTCGCGGCAGTGAGCGACCCGTATTCTGAACTGGTGAATTGGACCGTGGACGTACCGATCGATCGCCTGCCGGAGCTGCCTCCGCTGCCTGACGAGCTGCGCAGACGACTGGACAGAGCGTTGGCACTCCCGGCACGGCAACAGCCTTCATGGGATCCAGAGCAGGCGGCCATGATGCGTACCGTACTGGAGAGCGTGCCGCCGATTTGTATGCCGGCCGAGGTCGAGGAGTTGCGCGGGCAATTGGCCGAGGTCGCCCGCGGCGAGGCATTCCTCATGCAGGGCGGCGATTGTGCCGAGACGTTCGCCGACAATACCGAGCCGCACATTCGCGGTAACATCAGGACCCTGCTCCAAATGGCGGTCGTACTCACCTACGGCGCGAGTCTGCCCGTGGTGAAGGTGGCGCGGATCGCGGGACAGTACGCCAAACCGCGTTCATTGGACATCGACTCACTCGGCTTGAAGTCCTACCGCGGGGACATGGTGAACTCGCTGATCGCGGACGCGGCCCTGCGCGAACACGACCCGTCACGCTTGGTTCGGGCCTACGCCAATGCGAGTGCCGCGATGAACCTCGTGCGCGCGCTCACCGGTGCGGGCATGGCCGACCTGAACAAAGTTCACGACTGGAACCGTGATTTCGTGGCCCAGTCACCCGCGGGCGCGCGCTACGAGGCGTTGGCCGAGGAGATCGACCGCGGTCTCGCGTTCATGGCTGCATGCCGGGTCGACGACCCGAGTCTCAAGTCCGCCCGCATCTACGCAAGCCATGAGGCGCTGGTGCTCGACTACGAGCGCGCCATGTTGCGCCTGAGCGAGAACGCGATCGGTGAGCCCGTGCTCTACGACTTGTCGGCACACTTTCTGTGGATCGGCGAGCGCACCCGCCAACTCGACAGCGCGCACATCGCGTTCGCGGAGCTGATCGCCAACCCGATCGGTCTGAAGCTCGGCCCGTCGACCACACCCGACCAAGCCGTGGAATATGTCGAGCGGCTGGACCCCAACAACGAGCCGGGCAGGCTGACGATCGTGTCCCGCATGGGGCACACCAAGGTTCGCGAGGTGTTGCCGCCCATCATCGAAAAAGTGCAGGCCACTGGTCATCAAGTGATCTGGCAGTGCGATCCGATGCACGGCAATACCCACGAGTCCTCCACCGGCTTCAAAACCCGCCATTTCGACCGCATCGTCGACGAGGTGCAAGGGTTCTTCGAGGTGCATCGCGCACTCGGCACTCATCCTGGTGGTCTGCACATCGAGCTCACCGGTGAGGACGTCACCGAATGCCTCGGCGGTGCGCAAGATATCTCCGATGTCGATCTGTCCGGCCGGTACGAGACCGCCTGCGATCCACGGTTGAACACGCAACAGTCGTTGGAGCTGGCTTTTCTCGTCGCCGAAATGCTGCGCTGATCCGGTCCTGGCTGATCCGGTCCTGGCTGATTCGGCGGTATCGAGCCCGCGACTTGCCTCGTCAGGGGAGCGCGATCACGGTGACCGTGCTACCTGCCTCGACATTCACTCCGATGGCGGGTGTCTGTGAGATCACGAGGGAGCTGTCGATCTGGGCGAGCTGCTTGACCACGACCTTCAGTCCGAGCGATTGCAGCTTCTCGCGGGCGTTGGCCACCGACCACCCGCGTACGTCGGGCATGTCGATCGCGTTGGAGACCAGCAGCCCCACACTGTCGCCGGATTGAACAGTGACGCCCGCCGGCGGGCTGGTGCCGATGGCCAGGTCCGCGTCGATGCTGCGGTCGAATTGCATCTCGGTCTCGCGCACCTCGATGCCAGCGTCGGTGAGTGTCCTGGTGGCTTCAGCGGTGGTCAGTCCGCGCACATCGGGCACCTGTACCGGCTGTGAGCCCTTGCTGCGGAACACCTTCACCTGGGCACCCATGGGCAATACGGTTCCCGACGCGGGTTCCACTCGGGCGACGGTGCCTTCGGGTGCGGTGCTGTGCACTGCTCCGGCGTCGACCGGCTGCAGGCCGTTGTCGCGGATCACCGTGTTCACTGTCGAGACGGTGTCACCCGGTGTGATGTCCGGCACGCGGGGCCTGCCGTTGGAGACCAGCACCGAGACCGTCGATCCTTTGGTGATCTTGGATCCGGCCGATGGATCGGTGCCGACCACGCCGCCGGGAGGAATCGTTTCCGATGCGCGTTGTCGCAGCTGTGTCTCGAACCCCACGCGCTCGAGGGCGGCGATCGCTTGGTCGGTGTCCAGTCCGGCGATCGGTGGCACCGCGGTGTACCTACCGAAACCGAGCCACCATCCGCCGGCGCCGACCAGCAGTGTCAGGAGCGCGACGATGGCGACCCATACCCACACCGTGCGACGGGAATTTCGCGGTGGGGTCGTATGCGACCACGACCGCCCAGGCTGTGGCAGTTGTGGCTGTTCGGGATGGATGGGCGGGCCGAATTCCGGCAGTCCGTGTTGCGCTGTCATCACCTTGGTGTGCGCCGCGGGCCGCGGGGGGTGCCGCGTGGGTTGCGCCGAGCCCGGCAGCGCCGCCCCGGCACGCGGTGCTCGCCCCTCGTGCTCGGGCGTGGCCTGGTAGCTGGCGCTGAGATGTTCGGCTGATTCGAGGGGTGCGGGCACCCGATAGTCGGGAATGTGCAAGGTAGTAGCGACGTGGCGAAGCTGTGCGGCCATCTCGTTCGCGTCGGCGAATCGATGCGCAGGTTCACGCGCGGTCGCCGTCGTGACCAACTGATCGAACTCCTGGGGTACTCCCGCAATGACACCGCTCGGACTCGGCACGTCGTTGTCGATGCGTTGAAAGGCCACCGACAAGGCGGTGTCTCCGGAAAACGGTACCTGGTTGGTCAGCATTTCGAAGATCAGCACACCGAACGAATAGACATCGCTGCGTGAATCGGCCGTGCCGCTGGTGACCTGCTCGGGTGACAGGTAGGCGGCCGTGCCGAGGATGACGCTCGCCGAGGTGGTGTTCGCCGCCGCGACGGCGCGCACCAGGCCGAAGTCCGCGATTTTCACCTCGCCCGCATCGGAGATCAACACGTTCTCCGGCTTGATGTCGCGATGAACCAGTCCGGCGGAGTGCGCGACGCCGACCGCGGCGAGGACCGGACCGGCGACGGCGTGGACCGCGTGCGGCGGCATAGGTCCACGTTCGCGCAGTAGTTCGCGGAGTGTGCCGCCTTCGACCAACTCCATGATCAGGAATGGGTGGTCACCATCGATACCCTGGTCGTATACCGCGACCAGAGACGGATGCTTGAGTTTGGCCACCGCTCGGGCCTCGAACTCGAATCGGGACAGGAACTGGGGATCGCCGGCGAACTTCGGGTCCATCACCTTGATGGCGACCGGCCGGTCCAGGCGGGTATCGACTCCGCGGAAGACCATTGACATCCCCCCGCGGGCAATCGGCGCGTCGATCCGATAGCGCCCTTCCAGCATCTGGCCGATCAAATGATGTCCTCCGGCTTGCCCACGTTCTCACCCTGCACGGTATCTGTGACCACCGAGCGGCCGCTCGGTGCGGCCCCCCGATGGTAGCGAGCGAACTGCCTCGGGTGTTCGAGGACGTGCACGGCATGACCGTCTACGGTTGTTCGGGTGAGTGCATTTCCCTGCAGTGACGATGTCCTTCCGCAGTCGGTGACGCTGGTGCCGCTGCCGGAGGTTGCCAGCCGGCTCGGCCTGGTGGTGACCCGGGTGCATCAACTGCTGCGCGACCACCAGTTGATCGCGGTGCGCAGAGGTGGCGTGGCGGGCATCCCGGAGCGATTCTTCGATGACGCCGGCGCGGTGGTGAAGTCGTTGCCCGGCCTGATCACGGTCATGCGGGACGCGAAGTACACCGACGAGGAGATCCTGGAGTGGATCTTCACCGAAGACGACAGTCTGCCCGGCAGACCGGTCGATGCATTGCACGGACCCCTTGCGCGTGAAGTACTCCGTCGGGCCGCGGCCGACCCGTTCTGAGCTGTCGGGCCGCGGCCGACCCGTTCTGAGCCGCCCGCGGATCGCGATGGATACCGACTCTGCTCAGCGTACGAGTTCGCCGCGCAGGGCAGCGGTGGCGAATTCGGTGGCGGCCACGCGTAGGCGGTGCCGACGTGGGACCAGGGCACGCCGGTCGAAGACCGCATAGTCGTTGCGCTCGATGCGGTAGAGGATATCGGCGTAGAGGGCGGCAGCGGTGCGGATGCCCGGTCGCACGCGTGGCGCGAGCAAGTCGATGGCGGGTATGGCACGACGGTAGATATCGCGGTTCAGCGCGATCAGGTGCGCCAGCGCGTGGCGCACGTGGCGGTCGGTGTGTCCAGTGCGGCGACACTCGAACAGCAACGCCTCCGAGACGCCGAATGCGGCGAGGATATCGGCAGGAAGATAGACCCGATCACGATCGAGGTCCTCTGCGACATCCCGCAGGAAGTTGGTGAGCTGGAACGCTTCGCCAAGGGCGGCTGCCCCTGGTTCGGCCTCGCGGACCGGGACGACGGTGCCGAGGACGGGCAGCAGTTGCAAGCCGATCGCGGCTGCGGACCCGCGCATGTATTCGCCCAACTCGTCCATGGTGGCGTACCTGTTGCGGAAGGTCGGGGCGCCGGGTACGTCCATTCGCATGGAATCCAGGAATGTCCAGAAGTGCCGGGCGTCGATGTCGTAGCGCTGGATGGTGTCGACCACAGCGGACAAGACGAGCATTCCGGTCGTGGGCGGGTCCGGTTGCGGTGGGTGAGGTGGCCTGTCTGGCGGTACTCGACCGCCACAGGGCACGAGCGCGCCTCGGAGCGCACGCTCGATCAGGTCGATTTCTTCGGTCGGTCCGGCCACCGCCGGGACTCCGGCGCCATCGCTCACCGCCGGGACTCCGGCGCCATCGCTCACCGCCGGGACTCCGGCGCCATCGCTCACCGCCGGGACTCCGGCGTGACCGGCGCGGTCGACGATGTCGTCCACCAGACGAGCGAACGCGTACAGCGCATGGATTGCGGGTCGCTGCTCGGGCGCCAAGAGCCGAGTCGCCAGAAAGTAGGTGCGACCGTGTGCGGCGGCGACTCGCTTGCATTCTCGGTAGGCAGAAGGGAGCAGGGCGGGTGTCGTCGGATCGTCGGCGGTCATCGGACCGGGGTATCGACGACGGCGGTTGTCGACGCGGAGCGCGGGCGCAGCGGATTCCTGGTGCGTAGCGACAGCGCCGCCACAACGGCGGCGACGGTCGCGGCGGCGACATGCCAGAAGTTGTACATACCGTGCGAACCATCGGGCTGAAAGAGCAGCATGAGCCACGTGCATACCCCGACCAGCATCATCAGCGTCGTGGTGGACAGGGCGAGTCCGGCGGCCAAGGCCAATGGCCACGAGTAGTACCACGGAAGCGCCGCGGGCGAGAGAATGACGATCGCGACGAAGGCGATCAGAATGCCCAGCACGGCTTCGCGTTCGCTGTGCCGAAACTGCCACCAGGTCCAGATCAATACCGCGATGAGCGCGAGCACCCCCACCGTGCGGGTCACGTCGAGGACCAGCCCTTCCCACTGTAGTGGGGTCACCCAGGCGGTCGCGTGCGCCAGCACGGTCGGCAGCGACAACCAGTTGATGATCTTCTGTGACCCGGACAGCGCGGTCAGCCAGCCGATTCCGACGCCCGCGACCGCGGACGCGGCCACGAAGACCACCACGAAGACACTCAGGCCCAGGCCCGCGATCTTGGCGAACATCCGCGCGGGATCGGGCATGTCCTCGGTCGGCCGTGCGGCATCGTCGGGATGCTCGTCCGCCGGTAGCTGCCCCGGATCACGGCCGACCCGCTGCGCCGCGCGGCGCTCACGCTCGTGCAACATCCAGATCCATACCAGGAAGGGTAGGGCCACACCGGCGGTCGCTTTGATCGCCACGCCGATCGCGACGACCACGATCCCCGCCACGTGGTGGCGCTCCAATACCAGCGCGATGCCCGCGCACATCAGTCCGACCATGAGCATCTCGTTGTGGACGCCGCCGATCAGATGGATGAGCACCAGCGGGTTGAGCACTGCGAGCCACAGCGCGACGGTGGGCCTGCCACCGAGGTGCTTGGTGAGATAGGGCACTGCCCACATCATCAACGCCAGGCCGGGCAGCATGACCAAGCGCATGGCGATGGTGCCGGCGACGATGTTGTCACCGGTAATCGTGGTGACCATCTGTCCGAGTAGAAGGAACACCGGCCCGTACGGCGCTGTGGTCGTGGTCCAGACCGGGCTCACATTGTCCAGTAGGACACCTGGATTCGCTACCGGACCGACTTGGTAGGGGTCGAACCCGTCACGGAGCAGTGCACCTTGGGCGAGGTAGGAGTAGGCGTCGCGGCTGAACATGGGCACAGCGAACATCAATGGGGTGATCCAGATGCCGACGATGGCACGCAGTTCGTTCGGCGTCACGCCCACGCCGGACTCGTCACGTGGCTTGATCGTTGCTCGTCCGAGCCGAACCCAGGCGACGATCATCAGCAGCACACCGATCCAGACGAAGATGGTCGACAATGCGAAGCCGTGCCCGAACCGGAGCCAGGACAGGTGCATGGCCTCCAACAGCGGGTCGCGCGCACGCACGCTGCCTGCCCCGAACCCGCCGAACGTGATCAGGACCGCGCCGAAGAATCCGAGCAACGCCGCGTGACCCTCTGGGCTTCTGGCGAACTCGGCCCCGATGCGCATCCGCCGCCGGAAACCGCGAAGGCCATCCGATGGAGGGCGCACGAGCAGGGACGTTCGGCCGGAGGTGTCGGGATGCGTGGTGTCGGCAATGCGCGTGTCAGGGGATGCCATCTGGAAGTCGGTCCCCCCGAGTGGTCGGCGGTCGCAACCGCGGGCGAATAGGTCGGCGCCTAGTTTACGGTCGGCGCCCAGTTTACGGTCGCCAAGTTTACGGTGTAGCACCGAGCACTATCCGGTTGGTACGCCACGTTTCGCAACGTGCGGGCGGACCGCACCGGTAATGCGGGTTGCGGCGAGCTTCCCCGATAGCAGTGCAGTGGGTACTCCCACGCCGGGTGTTGTACCGCAGCCAGCAATAACGACATTATCGCTGGAGCGGGGGAAGTTGTTCGGTCGGAAGGGACCGGTCTGCCGGAACAGATGTGCGGCGGAGAAGGGCGAACCGGCAAGCATGCCGTGGTCGAGCCATGTCTGCGGAGTGTCGAGCCGATCGACGATGAAGTGCTGGGCGATACCGTGGTAGCCGCGCGCTTCCAAAATCAACAACAGCTCGCGCAGGTACGCCGGACCCAGCCGCGGCCAGTCCAATGGTGCAGCTACCAGGTTCGGGCAGGGCGCCAGCAGCGAGAACGGCTCGTGTCGCTGGTCGGGACGTTCGATGAGCAGACTCGGATCGGTGTGTGCGGGCCGAGTCAACAGCAGCGAAGGGTCGCTCATCAGTGCGCCGCGACCGGGTCGTGCAGCGATCTCGGCGAACGTGGTCTTCCAGGCACGCCCGAATTCGATCACGTGGTGCGCCTGTACCGGCCAGTGCGCGGCGACAGCGGCAGGGATGGTGCCGTGGGCGACGACCGCCGATGGCGCCGCACGCAGCCCACGCCGGGGCCGCACGCCGAAGCGGGCGAGTGTACCGAGATCGGCGGTCACGACCAGTGCGTCACACTCGAACGACCGACCATCGGCGGTGCGGGCGCGCCGAGCTCTGCGATCGGCATAGTCGACGCCGACCACCTCGGCGCCGAGTTCCAGGGTGCCGCCCGCGTCGGTGAACGCGTGCGCGAGTGCCTCGGCGATCGCGCGCATCCCGCCCTCGGGAAAGTAGACCCCGAGTGAGGTGTCCATGTGCGGGATCGCGCCGTATACGGCGAGTGCCTGTTCGGGTGACATGCCGGCGTAGAGCGCTTGGAAGGTGAACACGCGGGCCAGGCGTGGATCACGCAGGAACCGCCGCACCTTGGTGCCCAATCGGCCGAACCCGCCCAGGCGTGTCAGCTCGATCAGCGCGCGACGTTTGGCCGGCACGAATACCAGATCCAGCGGGGAGTCGAAATTGGTGTCGACGAACTCGTCGAACTCTGCAGCGTAGACGCGCGCCAACCAGTTGCGCAGACGTCGATACCCACGCGCCTCGGCCGGACCGAAGATCCGCTCGATCTCCGCGGCCATTGTGTCGGCGTCGGCGAACACCTCGATATCGACGCCATCGGCGAACCGCGCGTGGTAGCTGGGGGTCAGTCGATGGATCCGTAGCGGGGGGAGGCAGCTTTCCGGGGTACGGCCGACCGTGGCGAGCGCGTCGGTGATCAGTTCGGGCAGGGTCAATACGGTGGCGCCGGAGTCGATGTCGTAGTCCACGCCCCGATAGCGCCCTACTCGACCACCCGGGTGGTCGGCTCGCTCGAGCAGCGTGACCGTGTGGCCGGCGCCGGTCAGGTACAACGCGGCGGACAAGCCGGCCAACCCCGCGCCGACGACGACTACGCGATCGGTGGGTCCCGCAACGGTTTTCACGCGGTCTTCTCCTTGCCTGAACGTCGGCCGGCCCGAATGCCGAAGGTCACGCGCTGCGTTCGGTCGCGGACAGTGCCATTGCACGCAGCCGTTCCTTGGCCATGGGGGTCGCGGAGCTGGCCTCGATGGCGGAGAGCCCGACGTCGGTGAGCTCGGCGATGCGGCGTTCCACACTGTCGACCGCGCCGAGTTCGGTCAACAGCACGCGCAGCCTGCGTAGTGCCTCGGCGTCCAGGTCGCTGCCGATACTGCGCCGCAGCAGGGTTGCGGCGGTCGGGTCGCTCGCGTCGGCCAGGCGCAACGCCTCTGCCAGCAGCACGGTGCGTTTGCCCTCGCGAAGATCGTCGCCCGAAGGTTTGCCGGTCACCACCGGGTCACCGAAGACACCGAGCAGATCGTCGCGGAGCTGGAAGGCGATGCCGATCGCCGCGCCGAACGTCCGATATGCCTCGATCAGCTCAGGGCTCCCTGCGGCGATGGCGGCGCCCAGGTGCAGCGGACGTTCGACCGTGTAGGCAGCGGTCTTGTACCGGCTGATCCGCAGCGCCGACTCGACCGATTCGTCGGCACCCGCCTCGCCGCTGACATCGAGCAATTGGCCGCCGAGCACCTCGGTACGCATCTCGGCCCACACCGGCGCAAACCTGCCGAGTGCCGCGGGACTCAGACCGGCGGCGTGAACCACATCGTCCGCCCACGCCAACGCAAGGTCTCCGAGCAGGATGGCGACACTGGTACCGAAATGCGCCGCGTCGCCTCCCCATCCACGATCTCGATGGCGCTGCCCGAAGTCCACGTGCACCGTGGGGAAACGCCGGCGCGTGTGAGAGGAGTCGATGATGTCGTCGTGGATCAGCGCGCACGCCTGCACCAGCTCCAAAGACGCGCACGCCGACAGCACCGTCGCGGCCTCCGGTCCCTGCGGATCACCGCCGGCGCCGAGCCACCCGGTCCATGCGAACGCCGGTCTGGTGCGCTTTCCACCACGCAGGACGAATTGCTCGAGCGTGTCCGCGGCTTCGACGAAGATCGGGCCGAGTCGTTCGACCGTGGGGCGGCGGGTTGCGAAGAACGTGGCCAGGGCCTGCTCTATCGCGTTGGCGAAGGCGGGGGTGCCCGGCTGCGGTACCGGGGCATCCGACGTCTGAGTACCGGTTCCGGTGGACAGGGCGGCCTCCAAGGTCGTGCGGATCGTGGGTCGTGGACCGACGGTTTGCCGGCATGGTGTCTGTTGTGATTCGGTCCTGCGGTCGCGCGGTCGCGCGTGTCGTCTCGTCACGGCGACCATGTCGACTGTGTCGACCATGTCGACTGTGTCGACCATGTCGACCATGTCGACCATGTCGACTGTGTCGTCTGGTCCGAAGAATACGCGGGGCCGGGAGCAACTCGATAATGCCGCGGTGGGTCACCTCTAGACTGAACCGGTGACTTTCGACGACTCGCGGGCACGCTCGACACCTGGCCCGCCCGCTCGAGCGCACGCGAATGTCTCTGGGACGCCTTCGGTTGTCCAGAGCCTGCGGGCGCACGCGGGGCGAGGGGTGCCCTTCTCGGTGGAGTTCAACCCGCCCCGTGACGAAGCCGCCGAAGCGCGCCTGTGGCGGGCAGTGCGCCAGTTCGAGCGTATGCATCCCGCGTTCGTGTCGATGACCTACGGCGCGGGCGGGTCCACCCGGGACCGTACCGTGCGCGTCACCGGCGAGTTGGCGCGTGAGACCACGCTGCTGCCGGTCGCTCACCTGACCGCCGTAGGGCACAGCGTCGCCGAGCTGCGTTCGCTGGTCGGCGCATACGCGGACTCGGGAATTCACAATATCCTGGCGCTGCGCGGCGACCCGCCCGGCGATCCTCTCGGCGAGTGGCACAAGCATCCCGACGGGGTCTCGTATGCCGAGGAGCTGGTGCGTATCGTGCGTGGTCTCGGCGACTTCCATCTCGGTGTCGCCTCGTTCCCACAAGGCCACCATCACTCCCCGGACCTCGAGACCGATACCGCGTTTCTGGTCGCGAAACTGCGTGCGGGAGCGGAATATTCGATCACCCAGATGTTTTTCGACGTCGAGCACTATTTGCGTTTGCGCGATCGCGTCGTGGCGATGGATCCGGTGGAGGGCGCCAAGCCGATCATCCCGGAGTTGATGCCGATCACCTCGCTACGCACCGTGCAGCGCGCCGAACAGCTGTGCGGCAGGTCGTTGCCCGCCGCGGTGCTGGACAGGTTGCGCACAGCGGCAGGCAGCGGTGAGGAGAACGTCGCGGCCGTACGCGCGGCCGGCATCGAGATCGCGACCGAGATTGCGCAGCGGCTGATCGAAGAGGGCGCGCCCTGCCTGCATTTCATCACCCTCAATTTCGCGAAGGCGACCAGTGAGGTTCTCGGTAACCTCGGTTATGGCGTCGCGGACGCATCGATCAGCGCCTGAGTGCCTCGCGCCTGCGATAGCGATCGCGACCGGGGGCGATGTCGGAAACTGGGAATCGCACGCAGATTGCTGTCGGCAATATCACCTGTCGGTGGCAGCTGCCGGAGTACTGTGCCCCTCGATCGTTCCACCGATGAGGAGGTTTCGTGATCGTATTGCGCCGTCTGCCTCTGTTGTCTGCCATCGCGTCCAGCGCGCTCGCGGTGGCGCTCGTCGGACCGACAGCCTCGCCCGCGACCGCGGATACGGTGGTTGCCGTGGACACCGATTCGGCAGCGCTGGCCGCCACACCGGCTGATCTATCGGATGCATACCGCTCTGCGCTCGACGCGCTACGCGCCTTGGGTATCGAGCCGTTCTCATATCCGGCTGCGGCGGCGTTTTGCCTGGAGGACAGCCCTCTCGGCCTGGCGCCCGCGGTGGCCGGCGTCATTCCCGGTCCGTGGCCGAAGAACACCGTGGAGATTCCCGGCCTCGACCTCAGCGCTGTCAAGGCGGGGCATGCCCTGTTCACTTTCGTGCCCTACGGACTCGATGCCGACGGCCCGAACACCGCGGGCATGCACGTCGCATGGCTCAATCCGAACACCGGCCGTAGTGGTACGACCGCCATGGGATCGTTGCCGGAGACAGCCCGCGAGATGATCCCGCCCGCGGTTCCGCCGCAACTGCGGCCACAGGCCGAACAACGGATCCGAGACTTTCTCGCCGCGACCCTTCCGATGGGTGGAGTGCGGGCGGTGCCGGTGGAGACCGGCAGCGGCATGGTGCTCGCCGCGGTGTTCGGTTCGGTGCGCAATGGCGAGCGCACGTGCCATTTCCTGCCCACGGTCGGAATCACCGCTGTGCCATGAGTGGTGCGCTCGACACGCTCGGCATCATGCCGCACGAAACCACGTTCATCGACCGTTCGGCGCTCGGCCTCTGTCGGTCATGGTGGTCTGCGGATTCAGTCGAGTCGGCGGTTCTTCCAGCGCGTCGTGCCCCGGCGGTGGGCACGACGCGAACGTGTCCACAGCACCAGGTAGGCCCCGATCGACACCGGGTGCGCCACGGCGCTCAGGACGTCGATGCGGGTGAGCGGTCCACCGGTCTCGGTGGACCGCGCCAGTAACCTGCCGCCCACCGCAGCCAGATAGCCGAGCGCACCCGTTCGGCGCAGTGCGCCGGCCCCGAACAGCGCGGTCGCGGGTGGGATCCAATAGGTACAAGCGCAGAGCAGTGCCACTGTGGTGCCGCCGGCCGCGGAGCCGCCGTACGCCGACCACAGCCAGCGGGTATAGCCCGCATCGACTTCGGCTATATCGCGGTACATCCTGGTGCGTGCCAACCGGCCTGCGGCCACTACGGTGGTGCGGGCGCCGGCCCGGCGCAGCGCACGGGCGATCTCGAGATCTTCGGTGACGCTGCTCGCCACTGCTGTGTGGCCGCCGATCGCGTGGTATCGCGCGGTGTCGAACACGAGAAACTGGCCGCAGGCCACCGATGTGGACGGCCGCAGGCTCCGTTCGGCCGCGGCGATCGGCAGCGTCGACATCCACGACCAGCACAGCAGTGGTTGGACCAGAGCCTCCGCGGCCGAACCGGCCACCTGCAGCGGCCAGGGTGAGACCAGAGCGAGGGTATTCCTGCGCAGGACGGTCACCGCGGCGGCGAGCGCGGTCGGGGCCATGCGCACGTCGGCGTCGAGGAAGATCAGCACCGGTGTGGAGACCTCCTCGGCCAACCGTGCACACGCGCTGGTCTTACCGGTCCACCCGGGGAGTGGGTCGCCTGTCGTGCGCAGCACGGTGAAACGCGGGTCGTCACCGATCGCTGCCCGGGCGGCGGCAGAGGTGTCGTCGGTGGACGCATCGTCGAGGATGCGCACCGACAGGCGTGGTATGCCGACTTGGGCGCGCAGGTCGGCGATCAGATCGGGCAGCCGGTCGGCTTCGTTGCGCGCGGGAATGCAGACGGTGACCGGCTCGATGACCGTCGCCGGTGTGTTCGCCAACTGTCGGACGGTCATGCGGTTGTACAGCGCAGTGGTCGCCCCGAGCAGGGCGAGCCCAGTGGCGCATGCCGGCAGGAACGAATTCGCGGACGAGGCCTTCGGCCGACCGGCACCTACCATGCGTGCCACGCTATCCCGGACCGTCGACCGAGAGTCAGCGGCGCTGTCGTGCCGAGGGCCGCCGCCCCAGCGAGAACCGGGTTTCCGGAGTACCCGCCGGGGCGGGGTTGCGGTTCATATACGCCAGGCCGGCGACGATGGCCGACACGGCGAGGGTGATTCCACCGACGATGCCCGCCCAGCCCACGAAGGAACGAGTATTCGGGTCCGCATAGCCGACTTCGGCATGGATCGTGGAGACGTCGCCGGGCGGTAGCTTCCAGGACACCGTGTCGCCGCCTTCACGGGTGCCGTTGGTCTTCGCCACGCGAGCCGGGAACGCGATGTTCAGTTGCACATCGGAGCCGTGTGGCGGAACAGATTTCAAATCGACTCGTCCGGTGAGACCGACCAGGTCGCCGACCCGCTGGAACTGCAGCTGGAACATGCCCTGGGCGTGCTCGGACAATTGTCCGAGCTGCTGTACTTCGCCGAAGGACAAATCGTCGAAGAACACTTTGCTACCCACGTAGCCGTCTCGGGCGTAGGGCGTCACACGCAACTTCGTGGCGAGTGTCGGTGGCGCCTTCAGTTGCGGGCCTTTGTCGTTGGCATCTGCGGGTACGACTGCGACGACGATCTGTCCGGACACGCGGTCGTTGGACGAGACGCCCATGGCCACCTGGACGCGTAGGCAGCCTGCCAGCATCGGGACCGCCAGGGCCGCGAGTAGGACGACCGCCCCGGCACGGACGACGCCGCGTCGGGCGCGGCGCCATGGGAGATGCGGGGCATCGGGCATCGTGGTGACGGGACTCGGCTGCACGGATGACATCGTGCCAGGCCACACCTCCGACATGAAACGTGCCGGTGGCGCACTATCGGGTCGGAGCGGGCGAATCCGGGTCTCGCGCGGGCGCGGGCGGTGGGGACCGGAATCTGCGGGCAGCAACCAGCAGAAGTGGAACACCGAGTACGCCCATGCCAGCGAGCCCGTAGCCGGCGGAAGCAGGCAGGCCGAGGAATGCGGCGTGGGCCAATGCCGATCCCAGCCAGGTCCACAGGAACAACGTGACCGGGGCCGCGAGCGTGGTGCTGCCCGGCTCCGGTCCCGGGTCGGGCGCGGCGCGTTCCCAGACAGCGAGCAATCCGGCGATCACGAGCGCGACGCCGAACCAACCCAGGTAGTTGGTATAGGGGATCGAGTCCACCCCGGGTAGTCCGGAACCCACGGTGCACCAGGTCCACTGCCCGTCGGCAACCATCTGCGGATCCAGGAACAGATCCCAGCCGACCGCGCCGGTCGCGGTGAGGGCGATCCGCACCATGGATCGCCGCGACAGTATCCCCGCCACCACGTACACCGGATACACCCCGCCGGTCCACGCCAACGCGATGACCAAGGGCACGTCGAGCAGTGCCGGGCCGAGACGATCCGCTGCATAGGCGTAGCAGCCGAAAGGGATACCCGTTGTCGTTCCGATCACCTCGGCCAGGAGGCCGACCCCGGAGACGAGCACTGCAAAACCGACAGCATAGCGAACGCCCCTGGTCGCGGTGGCATGCGCCAGTGCCGCGCAGACGGTCGAAAGCACGATCGTGACCGTGATTCGGTCGCGCGTGGCGCCGGTGGTCAGTGGATAGCCGATCTGGGCGACGATGGTCAGCGCGACGAAGGCCAGCGGTAGCAGAACGTGGGGTGACCGAAGCCGTGGCGCGGGACGGATGCCGTGCGCGGGAAGGGGCTGTGGGGTCCGGGTCTCATCGGCTGGCGTCGGGTCGCGGGGATCGGTCATCGACCACGCCGACGGGAGAATCGGTGGCGGCGAAGGTCGCGCAGTACCAGGGCGGCGGCATTGCGTCCGCTGGTTCCGCAGACCCCGCCGCCAGGATGGGTGGATGCGCCGGTCAGATACAGTCCCGGCGCGCCGGGCACGCGTTGCCCGGACAGTTCCGGGAGGGGGCGCCAGAGCATCATCTGGTCCAGCGACATCTCCACGTGCATGACATTGCCGCCGACCAGCCCGAGTTCACGTTCCAGGTCCAGCGGAGTCTGCACGTGCCGGCGTAGTACCGAAGCCGCGAATCCGGGCGCGTAGGAATCGACTTCGTCGATGATCCGGGTGCCCTCCTGCTGTGCATACTCGCCCCAATCGCCGCGAGCCAAGTGATACGGATGCCATTGCGCCCACAGCGACAGTTGGTGCTCGCCCGGCGGCGCGACCGTCGGGTCCAGTGCGCTGAAGCTCATCGCCAGCACCACTGGCCGCGGTGGCAGCTGCCCGGCCAGCGCCGCACCGTGGGCCTGCCGCAACCGAGCCCGATCCGACACCAGCAATTGCAGGCCGCGGGCGGAATGCTCGCTCGGGCTGTCCGGGTACTGCGGTAGCGCTCGAGTGGCGACGCGGACCACCATGCCGATTCCGGGTCCCAGGCGAATGCGCCGTCGCCAGTCGCGCAGCACGGCGTCGTCGAACCCGCCGGCGTGCAGGAGATCCAAAGTCGTCAGTATGTGAGTGCCAGCGACGACGACATCGGCGCGTAGGTCTCGTCCCGACGCGGTAACCACTCGCCAGTGGTCTGTATCGCGGCGCAGGCTCGACACTGCATCACCAGCAGTCACCACGGCGCCATCGGATCGAAGCCGGGCCACCAGAGCGGAGGTCAGCGCTCCACTGCCGCCCACGGCGCGGCCCGGCGGCAGCGTGTGCATGAGCGCGGCGAACCCCACCATCGGTGCAGTTCCCGGTTCCGACATCGGCGGACCGGACTGTGCTGCGAACCAGGCCAACGATGCTTTCAATCGTTCGTCTTCGAAGAAGCCGTCCAGCAATGCATCTCCGGACCGAAGAAATTCTTGCGACAGGGCACTACCGCCGGACGGCGCGTCGAGACCCCAGAACGACCGCACCAGGTTGCTCGGGGTGGGCCGGCCGCCGAAAGCCCGCATCACGCGGGCGCTGCGCGGTCCCCAGACGCCGACGAAGCGGCGGTAGGCCGCGGCGTCTGCCGAGCCGCAGGCGGCAGCAATGGATGTGACCGTCGCGTCCAGGTCACGGTGGAACACGATCGCCGGGCGGCCTGCGTGTGCGGGCGTGAACCCCCACGGATCGCAGTCGATGTACCGCAGCCCGAAACGGTCGAGTTCCAGGTCTTCGATGATGCCGGTATGCCGGATCATGATGTGCGCCGACGAGCCGCGATCGACCCGATGTCCGGGGAATCGCTCGACCGTCGACACGGCGCCGCCGAGCACACCGTCGCGCTCGAGTACCTCCACCTGATGCCCCGCGCGTGCCAGATAGCATGCGGCGATCAGGCCGTTGTGGCCGGAGCCCACCACGATTGTCCTCATGTGACCCTTATAGTGGCAGCCGCCGGCCGAGGATGGCGAACGGGCGGTTGTCGCCGGCGAATACGAAATTGCGGATCACATCGGAGAAGCCCCGGCGACGATACAGCCGCCAGGCGCGATTGTCCTCGCGGTCCACCTCTGGCGTCGACAACAGCACGGCTCGCTCGGTTCGGTCGCGCAGCAGCCGCTCCAGCAGGGTGGCGCCGATGCCGCGGCCCTGGGTGGTGGGGTGCACGTGGAGCTCGGTGAGCTCGAAATAGTCCGAGAGCAGTTCGCGGGCGGAGTGTTCCGGCCAGCCCGAGCGTCGCATGCCGCTGTCCACCTGCTGATGCCACCATTGGCGCGTGTCGCCGCGATAGCCGTAGGCGACGGCGGTGAGTGGCGCCTTTCGAACATCGATCCGGCCGGAACTGTCGGGCGTCATGGCCGCGACTGCGCGCCAGCCGGGGCGCGTGGTGTGCTCGGTCCACATCGGGGCGCGATGACGCTCGGTCCCGCGTGGATAGTCCATGGCCGCGACATAGACTGCCAGCGCGTCGTGTAGCCGGCAGCGTAGATCTGCGACCGAGAGGTCGACGACGACGGCGGGTGCGGGGGTGTGGTGGGGCTTGACGGCGGTCATGGCTCTCGTCGGTTGCGCGCGCACGCGGAAATTTGTCGGGGGGCGTCTCTATATTGAAGCTCAATTCAAACGTTCGAATACCTGTTCGGTGTGGGCGGTGCTGGAAAACGGTGTGGCACGCGGTCTCCAGCGTAGGTGTCCGGCCGGGGTGCGTGATGGCGGAGGGACGGTTATGTCTGGTCGAATGGAGCATTCGGGCCGGCCGGGCCGCGCTGGTCGGCTGCTGGAGCGAGCGGACGGCTTGCTGATGGAAGCGATGGGGGAGAGTGATCCGCGCGAGCGTTTCCGCACGGCATACCTGGCCGCGCTGCGTGGTGCGGGCGTCGTGCTCGCGCTCACCGGCGCCGACACCGCGCCTCGGGCGCGCTCGCGCAATGCATGGGTACTTCTACAGCGCGCCGCGCCCGAGTTCGTGATGTGGGCGGACTACTTCAGCGCCCACTCGGAGACCAGGGCTGCGCTGGAGGCGGGGCTCGACCGCAACATCCATGATCATGAAGCCGACGAGTTCTCTTCGCGGGTCGGGGCATTCCTTCATGACGTGGAAGATCTCCTCTCGGCGTCGGCCCGGTTGCGACCGGCGTCACCATGGAATGGCGGCATGACCGCTTAGTTATGGGTGAGTAGGTGGTCTGGGCCTGCTCGAACTCGTATCATTGGTGACAGATAGCCGCCAAGGTCGGCTATTTGTCGCCTACCCGGAGGCGGCAGCCACGTCCTAGTGCCGGGGGAGGTACCGTGCCACTCTCCGAGCACGAGCAGCGCATGCTCGAACAGATCGAGAGCGCTCTCTATGCTGAGGATCCCAAGTTCGCCTCGTCCGTCCGTGGCGGAAGGCTTCGTTCGACCTCGAGTCGTCGCAGATTCCAGGCTGCAGCGCTGTTCGTCCTGGGTCTTTCGCTGCTCGTCGCTGGCATCGCGGCGCCGGTGAAGCCTGGTGGTTTTCCGATCATCAGTCTGATCGGATTCATCGTCATGTTCGGCGCCGGCGTGTTGTTGCTACTCGGCGCCTCCAAGAACGTCAACGGAAACGATCGACCGGCTGGCGGCGCCTCCGAGGGCGGTTCCGGTGGTCGGGGCCGTCAGCGCAAGTCCGGTGGGTTCTCCGACCGCATGGAGGACCGCTTCCGGCGACGGTTCGAGCAGGAGTAGCGCGCTGGTGACCTGACGAACTTTCGAGGCCGACGACGTCGGCAGGGCGACGCCGCACCGTCAGGGTGCGGCGTCGTTTTCTGCGTTCCATGGAGCGGCGCTGTGGAGAAAGTGTCGGACCTGCCCTCGCGCCCCCACTCTGCCCCACAGTGTCCCCGTCGAGTGGTGTTCCCCGGCGTGCAGTGGGACCCGGCAAGGCGTTTGCTGGGTGTTTTCGGGTATTTGTCCGGTGGTGTAGTGCGTGTCGGCGGAACTCGCGAAAGATCTCTGCTGCGATGATAGCTGGGATGACCTGCGAAATCGTCTGCAGGGGGAGGCAGATCACCGCAGGTTTCGATTGAAAGTGGGGGGATGTGGGGTAATGTGGGGTGCGCAGTACCGAATGGCCGACCACGAGGTGATCGACTAGGGAGGTATCGAGGTGTTTCTCGGTACCTACACGCCTCGCTTGGACGACAAGGGGCGACTCACGTTGCCTGCGAAGTTTCGAGACGATCTGGCGGGAGGGTTGATGGTCACGAAGGGGCAGGACCACAGCCTCGCGGTGTATCCGAAGGAAGAGTTCACCGCGCTCGCTCGCCGCGCCGCGACCGCGTCTCGAAGTGATCCGCAGGCGCGCGCATTCGTCCGGGCACTCGCGGCCGGGACCGATGAGCAGCGTCCCGACGCACAGGGCCGGATCGTGGTGTCGCCCGACCATCGTCGCTACGCCAATCTCACCAGGGACTGTGCGGTGGTCGGGTCGGTCGACTTCTTGGAGATATGGGACAAGCAGGCGTGGGAGTCCTACCTCGCCGAGCACGAGGAGGACTTCTCACAAGCCCGAGCGGAATCACTCGGCGGCATCGTCTAGCCGCGGGCGAACGAGTGCCGCGCGGTCTCTGCCCGGACCAGGACCCTGACGTACTTCCCCGACGCCAGGTGCCGACGTTCGGTCAGAGACCACGGGGCATTCGTAGCTACATCGAACGTATCTATATCGAAGACCGTATCTATATCGAAGACACTGTGTGTCAAAGCGACCCGTGTGCGGTGCGCGACGACGAGAGGCAGATTCCGGGAGGTCGAGGTGAACCGTGAACAGCGCGGTCCCCGTCATGTTCCGGTTCTGCTGGAGCGAGCCGACGCTGTGCTCGGGCCCGCATTGTCCGATCCGGGTGCGGTCTATGTCGATGCGACACTCGGCCTCGGTGGACATGCCGAGCATTTCCTGCGCACCTATCCGAACGTCCGGGTGGTCGGACTCGACCGGGACGCCCATGCCTTGCGCCTGGCCAGCGAGCGGCTGGAGCCGTTCGGCGATCGAGTCACCGTGGTCCACACTCGGTACGACGGCATCGCCGATGCGCTGAGCCGGGCCGAGCTGTCGCCGGTCGGCTCGGTTTCGGCTGTCCTGATGGACCTGGGTCTGTCATCGATGCAGGTGGACGAGGTCGACCGTGGGTTCGCCTACTCGGTCGACGCGCCACTGGACATGCGGATGGACCCGACCCGTGGACCCACCGCCGCCGATGTGCTCAACACCTATGGTCACGGCGACCTCGCTCGTGTGCTGAAAACCTACGGGGAGGAACGCTTTGCGAGCCGTATCGCTGCGGAGGTGGTTCGTCGCCGTCGGATCAGACCATTCACCACCAGTGCTGAGCTGGTGGAGCTGCTGTATGCCGTCATACCCGCTGCGAGTCGACGCACCGGCGGGCATCCGGCCAAGCGCACTTTCCAGGCACTACGGGTGGAGGTGAACCAGGAACTCGAGTCACTGCGCGTCGCACTACCAGCTGCGCTGGCCGCACTCCGTGTCGGCGGTCGCATCGTGGTGATGTCCTACCAGTCGTTGGAGGACAAGCTGGTCAAGCGGGAGCTCGTCGCGCACACGACCTCACGGACACCGGTAGGACTGCCGGTCGAGCTGCCCGGCATGGGACCGGAATTTCGCATGCTGACCCGCGGCGCGGAGAAAGCGACCGAGCGCGAGATCGCGGAGAACACGCGGGCTGCGCCGGTACGCATGCGCGCTGCCGAGCGGGTCCAGGCGCCACGGTGAGGCGCCGTGCCGGGGCGGGCCGCGCGGACTCGACGCGTGTGCTGCGTCACGCCGAGGTCACGCCGAGGTCACGTGTGAGGACATGAGGAGGGGAACTGAATGAGTGTGCGGACGCGGACCGCTGAAACGCCGGGTCGGGTCGCCCGTCGGGTCCATGATGCCGAGCGGGTGAAATCCGGTGCTGCGCAGCGTGCCTACGAGCGACGACGGGTACGCGCTCGGAGTCGGTCGGAGCCTGCGACCGCGGGCGCGGCTCGGCGTTCGGCGACGGCCGCGCGCATTCCGTTCGTCACGGCGGTCATCGCGCTGTTGGGGTGTGGTCTGGCGGCGACGCTGTTGCTGACCACGCGAGCGGCCGAGGACAGCTACCAACTCGGTGACGCGCGAGCGAACAACCGGCGGCTGGCCGATGAACGGGCTGCACTGCAACGTGAGGTGGAAGCTGCTGATTCGGCACCGGAACTGGCTGCGCGGGCCCGGGAACTCGGCATGATTCCGGCCGAGGACCCCGCTCGCCTCGTGATCGAACCCGACGGCTCGGTCACCGTGATCGGTACGCCCACTCCCGCGCAAGGCGCTCCGGCGCCGCTGCTGAACGCCCCGTCGGAGCGTTCGGGCGCCTCGACGGCCCAGGGAGAGCGGCCGGTGCCGGTCACGATGCCGCCGAGCGACGCAGCGCCGGGCCAGCCGGAGGACACGGCACACAACGACGATCGCGCACATTCGGCGCCAGCGGCGGCAGGTCCTGTGCCCACAGAGCCGGCTCCGGTGCCCACTGCACCGGCCCCAGCACCGGGGTCGGGGTCGGGGTCGGGGTCGGACGGAGCATCGCAATGACCCCCGCGCGGTCGGCGCCGCGTCGGCGCCGCCAGCCGTCTGGGTCGCGGGCGGTGCACCCGCCGCGCCGGTCCAGCGCAACGGTCGCGGCCCGCCCGTATCGGCTGCGTCTCGGCGTCGGCCGCGTGGTCATGTTGATCGCGCTCGCCGTGGTTGCGCTGCAGCTGTTGTGGGTGCAGAGTGTCGCTGCTCCTCGACTGTCGGCACAGGCAGCGAGCCAGCGAACCACACACCACCTGGACCCGGCCACCCGCGGGTCGATCACCGATCGCCACGGTAAACCGCTGGCGTTCACCGTCTCCGCGAAAGCCTTGACCTTCCAACCGGTTCGAGTGCGGCGGCAGCTGGTCGAAGCCAAGGCTGCCGACGATGCCGCACCCGATCCGGACGCCCGCCTGCGCGCCATCGCCCGTACCATCCACGAGAAGGTGGGCAGTGACGCTCCCTCGGAGGCGGATCTCTTGGCGAAGCTGCGCAGCGACGAGCCGTTCGTGTATCTGGCTCGCAATGTCGATTCGCGGGTCGCGAGTGAGATCACCGACAAATTCGCCCATGTCGGCTCCGAGCAGCAGAGTATCCGGGTGTACCCGGGCGGTTCGCTGGCGGCGAATGTGATCGGCGCTACCGGCTGGGACGGTCACGGACAAGTCGGGCTGGAAGCGGCGATGGATTCGGTGCTGGCCGGAACCGATGGGTCCTCCACCTACGATCGCGGCTCCGATGGCACCGTCATCCCGGGCAGCTGGCGAGACGAACACCCCGCAGTCGATGGGTCCGCGGTCGAGTTGACCATGGATTCGGATCTGCAGTACTACGTACAGCAACAGGTGCAGCAGGCCAGAGAGCTCTCCGGTGCGGGTGCGGCCTCCGCGGTCGTCCTGGACGCCAAGACCGGGCAGGTCCTGGCCATGAGCAACGACAACACCTTCAACCCGTCCCTCGGACCCGAGCGATGGGTCGACGCCGACCTGAGCAACCCGTCGGTGACCGACACCTTCGAACCCGGTTCCGTGCACAAGATCGTTACCGCGGCGGCAGCCCTCGAATACGGCGTGACCGATCCCGATGAGGTGCATCGGGTTCCCGGCGCGATTCGGATGGCCGGAGTCACGGTGAACGACGCATGGTCGCACGGTACCGAGCAATACACCACGACCGGTGTTTTCGGTCGATCCTCGAACGTCGGTACGCTCATGCTCGCCCAGCGGGTGGGTGAGGATCGCTTCGCGGAGATGACCCAGCGGTTCGGGATCGGCCAGCGTACCGGGATCGGATTGCCCGGGGAGAGTTCGGGACTCATGCCCGACCGAGCGCAGTGGTCGGGCGGTACCTTCGCGAACCTGCCCATCGGGCAGGGGCTTTCGTTGACCACGTTGCAAATGGCCGCTATGTACCAGGCCATCGCCAATGACGGTGTCCGCATCCCACCCCGGATCGTGCGGGCCGAAATCGCTCCCGACGGCACCCGCACCGAGCACCCGCAGCCCGATGGTGTACGTGTGGTGAGCCCACAGACCGCGGCGACGATTCGGACCATGTTCCAAGCGGTTGTCCAGCGTGACCCCCTCAATGCCAACCAGAACGGCACCGGGTGGCCCGCAGCGATTTCCGGCTATCAGGTAGCGGGCAAGACCGGAACCGCGCAGAAGGTGGACCCCAGCTGCCGATGCTATTCCACCTCGTCGTTCTGGATCACGTTTGCGGGCATGGTGCCCGCGGAAAACCCGCGGTATGTGATCGGCCTGATGCTCGACGCACCGGTTCGAAGTTCCGACGGCAGCGGGGGTGGTTCGGCCGCTCCGTTGTTCCACAACATCGCCTCCTGGGCGCTGCAACGCGACCGTGTTCCGCCGTCGGCGCAGCCTCCACAGCGATTCGTGCTGCAGGCGGGGTGATCCCACCCCAGCCTGCTTCGGATCGAGCGCGCCGATCGGGACGGAGAGTATCGGGTGGCCATGGCCGAACTCGCAGCTCGGCGCATTGATCGGGAGCGCTCGTGATTCGCGAGCCGGTAGGTCGGCTCCAGGTTTCGACCCGTGGCGTGCCGAGTGCCGCGTGGCGTGGTCGTGGCTGGAAGACGAGGCCGTAGGGTGCGGTGGGCGACCTCGGTGACTGTGCGGTGGGGCGCATGGTCCCACGGTGATGGGTCGCCGGTAACCTGACACGTCGATCGCCGCCCCCGAAAGGAGCCTGGTTTCTGTGCAGTCCGGTCAACCGCACGCCTTGCGGCCAGAGTATCCGCCGTCGACGTCGCTGTCGTCGCTGGCCGCCGTCGTGGGGGCTACGGTGAGCCAGGCGTGGGATGTGTCCGGTGTGTCGGTCACCGGGATAGAGCAGCGATCGCAGGCGATACTTCCCGGCGACCTTTTCGCGGCATTGCCGGGCGCACGTGCCCACGGTGCCCGTTTCGCGCGTGATGCGATCGCTCGGGGCGCGGTCGCGATTCTGACCGACGCTGCCGGCGCCGCGGCCGCTGGCGATCTCTCGGTGCCGGTGTTGACGCACGACCACCCGAGAGCGGTGCTCGGGGAACTGTCCGCGGCGGTCTACGGATACCCGTCCGACCGGTTGCGGATCATCGGGATCACCGGTACTTCGGGCAAGACGACGACTTCGTACTTGGTCGAGGCAGGTCTGGCGGCTGCCGGCCGCGCCACCGCCCTCATCGGCACCATCGAGACCAGAATGGGTGGCCGGCGGGTGCCCAGCGCGCTGACCACTCCCGAGGCGCCGCAATTGCACGCGATGTTCGCTCTCATGGTCGAGCAAGGCGTGGATGCGGTGGTGATGGAGGTGTCCAGTCACGCCTTGGCGTTGGGGCGTGTCGACGGGGTCCGATTCGCAGTCGGGGCGTTCACCAATCTGTCACAGGATCATCTGGACTTTCATGCCGACTTCGGTGACTACTTCGCTGCCAAACGCAAGTTGTTCGAACCGGATTCGCCGGTGGCGGCGCGCACCGCTGTGGTCTGTGTGGATGACGAGTGGGGCCAACGACTCGCTTCCGGGTTGGCCGGCCCGGTCACCGTCTCGACTGTTCGGGATGCCACGTGGACCGTCACGGGCACGGTGTCGACCCATAGCGGTGAACAAGATTTCATGGTCTCCGCGCCACAGGGTGAGGTTGCGGTGCGGTTGCGTCTGCCCGGTCACTATAATGTCGCGAATGGCTTGCTCGCGCTTGCCGTATGCGCTGCGGACGGGGTCGAGGCTTCGGTCGCCGCGCCCGCGTTGGCAACCGTGGATGTGCCGGGCCGGATGCAGCGGGTGGACCGTGGGCAGGACTTCCTGGCGATGGTCGACTACGCGCACAAGCCCGCGGCGTTGGAGTCCGTGATCGCCACACTGCGAGGTCATCTCGCGGCAGACACCAGGGGACGGCTTGCGGTGGTGGTCGGCGCCGGAGGAGACCGCGATGCGGCCAAGCGGGCGCTGATGGGCGCCGCAGGCGCCCGCGGCGCCGATTTGTTGATCATCACCGACGACAATCCTCGCACCGAGGATCCAGCGGCCATCCGGGCCGCTCTGCGGTCGGGTGCGCTGGCAGTGCCGGAGGCCGAACGCGGTGAGGTGCGGGTCATCGGCGACCGAGCCGAAGCGATCGCGGCCGCCGTGGCGTGGGCACGCCCCGGTGATGCGCTGCTGATCGCAGGAAAAGGACATGAGGCAGGGCAGGAGATCCACGGGGTGAAGCATCCGTTCGACGACCGCGAGGTACTGGCGGCCGCATTGGAGAGACTGAGTCCACACGGCAATCAGGCGGAGGACTTGACGGTTTCATGATCGAGATGACACTGCGGGAGGTCGCCGACATCGTCGGCGGCACGCTGCGCGATGTCGCAGACCCGGAGGTGCGAGTGACCGGAACGGTCGAATTCGATTCGCGCCGCATTGGTTTCGGTGATCTGTTCCTGGCGCTGCCGGGCCGCAACGCCGACGGCCACGACTATGCAGGCGCGGCGATCGAGGCGGGCGCGGTTGCGGTGCTGGCCGCGCGGCCTCTCGGTGTGCCGGCCATCGTGGTCCCACCCGACCACGGTGGAGTGCCGTCGAATTCAGTTGTCGTGAGTCACGATTCGGACGGCTCCGGCGCTGCCGTGCTCGCTGCGCTCGGAGCACTCGCCCGCGCCAGCACGGTGCGCTTGGCGCACAGTGGTGGCCTCACCGTTGTCGGCGTCACCGGCTCGTCCGGCAAGACGTCGACCAAGGACCTCTTGGCCGCTGCACTCACTCCGCTGGGTTCGGTGGTCGCTCCGCCGGGTTCGTTCAACAACGAGCTCGGCCATCCCTGGACCGCGCTGCGCGCCGACGCCGACACGCGGTTCCTCGTGCTCGAGCTCTCGGCGCGGGGTCCGGGGCATATTGCAGCGCTGACCGAGGTGGCGCCGCCGAGTATCGGTGTCGTGCTCAATGTCGGCACCGCGCATATCGGTGAGTTCGGCAGTCGAGACGTCATCGCACAGGCCAAGGGCGAGTTGGTGGATGCCTTGCCCTCCTCCGGGCTCGCGGTGCTCAATGCCGACGATCCCCGCGTCGCGGCCATGGCCGCGCGCACATCGGCCCGGGTGGTGACGGTCGGACAGGCACGGACTGCCGATGTCCGCGCCACCGATATTCGTCTGGACGACCAGGCCCGGGCCACGTTCACCGTGCATGCCGCCACGGCCAGCGCCGAGGTGCGATTGGCGGTCCATGGTGAGCACCAGGTGGGCAATGCGCTGGCGGCGATTGCGGTCGCGCTGGAATGCGGCGCAGACCTCGGCAGCGTGGCCACGGCCCTGTCCGGTGCACGCGCGGTGTCGGCTCGCCGTATGGACGTGCGAACCACCGCCGATGGGATCACCGTCGTCAACGATTCGTACAACGCCAACCCGGATTCGGTCCGCGCTGCGCTCAAAGCGCTGGTCAGCATGGCACGCGCAGGCCGGACGCCGCGCCGCAGTTGGGCAGTGCTCGGCGAGATGGCCGAACTCGGGGAGGCATCGGTTGCCGAGCACGATGCCATCGGGCGCCTCGCCGTGCGACTGGATGTCGGTCGGGTGGTCGCCGTGGGCACCGGACGACCGGCGCGGGCCTTGCACCAAGGAGCTGTGATGGAAGGGTCGTGGGGCGAGGAATCGGTTCGCGTTGCGGATATCGATGCGGCGCTCGCGCTGTTGGACACCGAGGTCGTGCCCGGTGACGTCGTGCTGGTCAAAGCATCGAAGTCGGTCGGCTTGTGGCAGGTTGCCGAACATCTGACCGATCCGGAGGTCGTCGCGGAGCGTCGCACGGCCCGAGCGAACACAGTAGGACACGACACGGAGGCGGCCGAATGAGACAGATTCTCTTCGCCGCGGCGATCGCCATGGCGGTGTCGATCCTGCTCACTCCCTTGTTGATCAGGCTGTTCGCCAAGCAGGGCTTCGGCCAGGAGATTCGGGTCGACGGGCCGGCCAGCCATCAAGCCAAACGCGGCACGCCGACCATGGGAGGCGTCGCGATCCTGGTCGGCATGTGGGCGGGCTACCTGGGATCCCATCTGATCGGCATCGGCTACGACGCCGACGGGCCGTCTGCGTCGGCGCTGCTGGTACTCGGCTTGGCCACCGCGCTGGGTGCGGTGGGCTTCATCGACGACTTCATCAAGATTCGCAAGCAACGCAATCTGGGGCTCACCGCGGCGGGCAAATACCTCGGGCAGGGCACTGCTGGAGTGACCTTCGGCATTCTCGCTCTGCAGTTTCCCGGTGCGAGTGGATTGACCCCCGCGAGTAGGCACCTGTCCTATGTGCGTGATATCAGCACACTGACCATGGGTGTCGTTTGGTTTCTGCTCCTCGCCTGTTTCTTGGTCATCGCATGGTCCAATGCGGTGAATCTCACCGACGGGCTGGACGGACTGGCCGCCGGATCGATGAGCCTGGTCTTGGGCGGGTACGTCGTCATCACGTTCTGGCAGTACTACCATGCCTGTGAGACCAAGCCCGAAACCGGTTGCTACAACGTGCGCGATCCGCTGGACCTTGCCTTGGTCTGCGCGGCGGGTACTGCGGCGTGCATAGGCTTCCTGTGGTGGAACGCCGCCCCCGCCAAGATCTTCATGGGCGATACCGGATCACTGGCCCTGGGCGGTCTGCTGGCCGGGCTGTCCATCACCACCCGGACCGAATTGCTGATGGTCGTGATCGGTGCGTTGTTCGTGGCCGAGGCGGCGTCGGTGATGTTGCAGGTGGCAGTCTTCCGCACGACACGAAACCGGTTGTTCAAAATGGCGCCGTTCCACCATCACTTCGAGCTCAGCAAGTGGGCCGAGACCACCGTGATCATCCGGTTCTGGCTGCTGGCCGCAATCGCCTCCGCGGTTGGGCTCGGTCTGTTCTACAGCGAATATCTCTCTGCGGTCGGGTGAACGAGATGGTTGAACATTCTTCGCGAGCGTTGCGTTCGCTAGGACCCATGCTGGAATTCCTCCGTGGGCGGGAGGTCTTGGTTGCTGGCTGGGGGGTGTCCGGTCGCTCGCTGATCGAGCCGCTGCACGAAATCGGCGCGCGACCAGTGGTCACCGACGGCTCTGCCGCAGCACTGTCCGAGGCCGCCGGGTTGGGCGTGGATGTGGCGGCCAGTACCGAGCTGGAAACCGCCGACTGGAGCCGATTTGCGTTGGTGATCACCAGTCCGGGCTGGCGGCCGGATTCGCCGGTGCTCGCCTCGGCGGTTGCCGAAGGCACCCCGGTGTGGGGTGATGTCGAATTCGCATGGTGGGTCGATCAGGCCAGGATCTACGGACCGGTCCGCAAGTGGCTGGTGGTGACCGGCACCAATGGCAAGACCACCACGACCCAGATGACTCATGCGATCTTGCGGGCCGCCGGTATCGCCAGCATCGCCTGCGGCAATATCGGCCTCCCGATACTGGACGCATTGCGGCGCAACCCAGGTCCTCAAGTCCTGGCAGTCGAGCTGTCGTCGTTCCAATTGCATTGGGCGCCCTCGGTACGCCCGGAGGCGGGCGTGGTACTCAATGTCGCCGAGGATCACTTGGACTGGCACGGCGGTTTGGACGCCTACGCTGCAGCCAAGGCGCGCGCGCTGAGCGGTCGGGTCGGTGTGGTCGGATTGGACGATCCCGTTGCGGCCGCGCTCGCCCGCAAATCCAAGGCTCGCCGTACCGTGGGCTTCCGGGTCGGTGTTCCCGCGGACGGTGAACTCGGCGTGGTCGACGGCAAGCTGCTCGACCGCGCGTTCACCAAGGCGGCGATCCTCGCCGAAGTCGGCGATATCAGTCCGCCCGGTCCGGCGGGCGTCGCCGATGCGCTCGCCGCGGCGGCGCTGGCGCGGGCGATCGAGGTGGTCCCGCAATTCGTCCGGGAGGGTTTGACCGAGCACAAGGTCGGTCCGCATCGTTCCGCTTTCGTGCGAGCAGTGGCCGGGGTCGACTTCGTCGACGATTCCAAGGCCACCAATCCGCACGCGGCCCGGTCGTCGATCCTGGCGCACCCACACGTGATCTGGGTGGCCGGTGGCCAGTTGAAGGGTGCACACGTCGAGGACTTGATCGAAGAAGTGGCCGATCGGCTGGTGGCGGCGGTATTGATCGGCGCCGATGCCCCGGTGATCGCGGCAGCCCTGGCGCGACACGCACCCGAAGTCTTGGTCGTCGAGCTGGTCACGGGGGACGATGCCGGCATGGGTGACAGCGCGGGCGCGGGAGAAAGGACGGCGGCGGCCGAGGCGGTGATGGCGCGTGCGGTACGCACCGCAGCCGGGATCGCTCGTGGTGGCGACACCGTGCTGCTGGCGCCGGCAGCGGCGTCGCTGGATATGTTCGCCGACTACACACACCGAGGACGCAGCTTCGCTGCGGCGGTGCGCACACTGGAAGACGGTGACATCGGACGGCGATTATGACGGGATCGACGCGGCGCACTCGCGAGTCGGCAACGAGATTCGGAGCTTGGCTGGCGCGCCCGCTCGCGTCGTTCCATTTGGTGGTCGCCATCGCCGCACTGTTGACCGTGCTCGGGTTGGTCATGGTGTTGTCGGCCTCGAGTGTCGAGGCCTACGCCGACGGTGGGTCGGCCTACTCGTTGTTCGTCCGGCAAGCAGTCTTCGCGGTGATCGGTGTCGTGCTGTTCTACCTGGCACTGCGCATCCCGATACGCGTATTGCGACATTGGTCGTTCCCCTTGTTCGCCCTCTCGGTGCTGGCATTGGTCTTGGTGCTCGTTCCCGGCATCGGCTCGCAGGTGCAAGGCGCCCGCCGGTGGTTGGTACTCGGGCCGGCCTCGGTGCAGCCGTCGGAGGTCGTGAAAGTGACGCTCGTGGTCTGGGGCGCGCACTTGTTGGCTTCCCGCCGCGCCCAGCGTGCGAGCCTCAAGGACCTGCTGGTCCCACTGGTACCCGCCAGCCTGCTGGTATGCCTGCTGGTGGTGTTGCAACCGAACTTGTCCACGACTGTCGCGCTGGGCATCGTGCTCGCGGCATTGCTGTGGTTCGGTGGTCTGCCGATGCGGCTGTTCGTGACGACCGTATTGTCCGGCGCGATCGCCGCCGGGGTGCTCGCACTGACGGCGGGCTATCGCTCCGATCGTATGCGCGCGTATTTCAATCCCGGCGACGATCCGCAGGGCATCAACTATCAGGCACGGCAAGCCATGTATTCCTTGGCCGACGGTGGTATCTGGGGTCGTGGACTCGGCCAGAGTCGCGCCAAATGGAACTATCTGCCCAACGCGCACAACGACTTCATCTTCGCGATCATCGGCGAAGAATTGGGCTTTCTCGGTTGTGCACTGGTTATCGGTCTGTTCGCACTGTTCGTCTACGTCGGTTTGCGGATCGCGTCGCGCTCGGTGGACCCGTTTCTACGCTTGCTCACCGCGACCGCAACCGTCTGGATCACGTCACAGGCACTGATCAACACCGGCTATGTGGTCGGATTGCTCCCGGTGACGGGTCTGCAGCTGCCGTTGGTCTCTGCCGGCGGGTCATCTCTGGCGATCACATTGTTCATGTTCGGTCTCATCGCGAATGCGGCACGACATGAGCCCGAGGCGGTGTCGGCGCTGCGGGCCGGCCACGATGGTCGTGTGAGTAGGCTGTTGCGGTTGCCCACGCCGGAACGGTACGTGCCGGCTCGCGCGCAGATGGCCCGACGTGGTCGGGCGCCCGGAAAGGCCGTCCGCGCGGCCTCGCCACCATCCGCGGGTGGCCGCGCGCGCGACGGTGTGGACCGGGCACCGCGCCGATCATCGGAGAGCCGTGGCACCAGGTCGGCGCGTGCCACCCGCGCGTGGGAGCCGAGCTATCCAGTGAATCACGCAAGAGAACGGGGAAGATCCAAGTGATCTCGGTTATCGTCGCGGGCGGCGGCACGGCGGGCCACATCGAACCGGCGCTGGCGGTGGCGGACTCGTTGCGGCGGTTGGACGAGTCGATCCGGGTCACCGCGTTGGGCACCGAACGCGGACTCGAGACTCGGCTGGTTCCCGATAGAGGATATCCGCTCGAATTGATTCCTCCGGTTCCGTTGCCGCGAAAGCCGACGATCGACCTGCTGCGACTGCCCGGACGTGTGTGGTCGTCGGTCGCGGCGACCAGAGCGGTGATCGAGTCGGTCGAGGCCGATGTGATCATCGGATTCGGCGGATATGTGGCGCTACCGGCCTACCTCGCGGCGGGTGCCAGTCCGTTGCGGCGTCGGCGCCCTGTCCCGGTTCTCGTGCACGAGGCGAACGCGAAGGCCGGCATCGCCAATAGAATCGGGGCTCGTCGTGCGGCGCATGTGCTCGCCGCCGTTCCGGACTCGGGTTTGCCGAACGCTCGCGTGGTGGGAATCCCGGTGCGCGAATCGATCACTGCATTGGACCGTGCCGCGCTGCGGAGCAGTGCCCGCGCCCACTTCGGCCTGCCCGCCGAGGGCCCGGTACTACTGGTGTTCGGCGGTTCTCAGGGAGCCCGTACCGTGAACGAGGCCGTGGCCGCTGCCGCGGCGGAACTCACCGGCGCGGGAGTATCGGTGCTGCACGCGCACGGCCCCAAGAACACGCTCGAACTGGCTGGTTGGGTCAGCTCCGGGCGACAGGGCGCTCGATATGCGGCTGTACCGTATCTGTCGCGGATGGACCTTGCCTATGCTGCCGCCGACGCAGTGGTCTGTCGGTCGGGCGCGATGACCGTCGCCGAGGTCTCCGCAGTCGGATTGCCCGCGTTCTACGTCCCGCTACCACACGGCAACGGGGAGCAGGAACTCAATGCCCGTCCGGTGGTGCGTCAGGGTGGTGGGAGAATCGTCCACGATTCCGAGCTGACGTCGAAGTATGTGATCGATGAGGTGATTCCACTGCTCAGGGACCCCGCACAGCTTATCGAGATGGGCCGGGCCGCTGCAGGCGCCGGGCACCGCGACGCCGCCGATGAGGTGGCGCGGATTGCCCAGGAGGTGGCGCTGCGATGAGCGATATCGTCGCACGCGAGGCCGCACCACACCCCGCCGACCGCATCGGGCTGCCGGAAGAATTGACGCGCGTGCACATGGTCGGTATCGGGGGGGCCGGAATGTCGGGAATCGCCCGGATTCTGCTCGCGCGCGGTGGCGCGGTGTCGGGGTCGGATGCCAAGGAGAGCCGCGGTGTGCTCGCATTGCGAGCGCGGGGCGCGCAGGTGCGGATCGGTCACGATGCGACCGCACTCGACCTGCTTCCCGGTGGCCCGACCGCGGTCGTCACGACATACGCGGCCATTCCGAAGACCAATCCGGAGTTGGTCGAAGCCGCCGACCGCGACATTCCCGTGCTGCTGCGTCCAACCGTCCTCGCCGCGCTGATGCGGGGACATCGCTCACTGCTCGTGTCCGGTACTCATGGCAAGACGTCGACCACCTCGATGCTCATCGTCTCGTTGCAGCATTGCGGGCTCGACCCCTCGTTCGCAGTGGGCGGCGAACTGAACGAGGCCGGCACCAACGCCCACCACGGAAGTGGAGACATCTTCGTCGCCGAGGCCGACGAGAGCGACGGCTCGTTACTGCAGTACGACTCGGATGTCACCGTGGTCACCAATATCGAGTCCGATCATCTGGACTTCTTCGGTTCGGACGAGGCCTACGTGCAGGTGTTCGACGACTTCGTCGACCGTCTCGCACCCGGTGGTCTGTTGGTGGTGTGTCTGGACGATCCCGGATCCCGCGCGTTGGCGCAGCGGGTCGCCGACCGATTGGCGCGCAAGGACGTCCAGATTCTCGGCTACGGCTCCGGAGATCTCGCCGACGCGCCGGTCACCGTAGGCGCCCGGTTGCACAGTTGGGAGCCGCGTGATGTCGGCGGGATCGTGCAGTTCCAACTCGCCGACGAACCCGCCGAGCGCACGCTGCGGCTGTCGGTACCCGGCAGGCATATGGCGCTCAATGCGCTGGGCGCTCTGCTCGCTGCTCGTGCCGCCGGCGCCGACGTGGGCGAAATCGTGCAAGGATTGGAGGGATTCGGTGGTGTGCACCGTCGGTTCCAGTTCGCTGGACGCGAAAACGGTGTGCGAGTCTTCGATGATTACGCCCACCATCCGACCGAGGTTCGCGCGGTGCTCGGCGCCGCTGCCGAACTGGTGCGACAAGAGGCGCGTGATGGTGCTCGGTCGCGCCAGGGACGAGTGATCGTGGTCTTTCAGCCGCATCTCTACAGTCGCACCGCAACCATGGCGCAGGAATTCGGCGACGCGTTGAGTCTGGCCGACGAGGTTGTCGTCCTCGACGTCTACGGTGCACGGGAAAAGCCGCTGCCCGGTGTGAACGGCGCGCTGGTGGCCCAGTCGGTCACGGTTCCGGTGCACTATCAGCCGGACATGTCTCGAGTGGGTCGTCAGGTCGCGGGGCTGGCGCTGCCGGGCGATGTGGTGATCACCATGGGTGCCGGCGACGTGACCATGCTCTGCCCTCAGATTCTGGACGGACTTCGCGCGCGGCCCCAGCACGGACGGTGATCCGCCGTGCGCGGGGTGGCAGGGGTGCGCGGGGACCGGCGCCGTGCGAACGGTCGGTCCGGTGGGCTGGGACGGAGCCGAATTCGGCTCGGGGTGCTGCTCGTCGTCGCCGCGCTGCTCGGAGCCGGTGCCCTGGCATGGTTCACCCCGGTGGTGTCGGTGCGCTCGGTGCAGATCGATGGTGCGGCAACGGTATCCGAACAGCAGATCCGGGAGTTGTTGGCCATCCCTTCGGGACGTTCGATGCTGCGCATCGACACCGCGGCTGCCGAGCGGCGGGTGGCCGGCCTCCCCAAGGTGCACACGGTGCGAGTACAGCGGGTGTTTCCGTTCACTGTTCGTGTGACGCTCGTCGAGCGTGTCCCGGTACTGTTCTACGACAGTCGGCACGGCGCGCATCTGCTGGATGCGCAGAGCGTGGAATTTGCCGTCGAGCAGGCGCCGATCGGGGTGCCGAAGTTGATCACCGAGCACCCGCACAGCGCGGATCCGGTGACCCGGGCCGCGGTCTCGATCGTCGCAGCCATGCCGGCCGCGCTGGCCCTCCAGGTGGACGAAGTTGTGGCGCGGTCCATTTCGGACGTGTCCTTGAGCCTGAAAGATGGTCGTACGGTATTGTGGGGCGGGGCCGACGACACCGAGCGCAAGTCGGCGGTCGTGTTGCCGTTGTTGACGCGCCCGGGAACAGTATTCGATGTTTCGAGCCCAAATCTGGTCACGGTAAAGTGATTCCGACCCGGTACGCCCAAGAAATTCTCGTCGGTCCGGCAGTAGGTCCGTCGTCGAGTAGGGGTCGGGGCAACCGTTCACCGTATGACGTGTGGAGTGGCGAGGCAGGCGGGGTTGGGCAAGTTTCTGACCCTGGCTTCGGCGCGCCTGCGCGCGTATCGCGGCGGCTGCGAATACCGTTCCGCACCAGTCGGATACTTGACATATCGCTGACCCTATGGTTGAGCTTTAGGGTTTGGACCCGGGCCGTGGTTCGCTTTCGGCAGCGACCCGACCCCGGAACGGGTCGACGCACGGTGTGTCGAGGATCCGGAAACGACACGCTTAGATCGAAGGAAGGCGAGAGCCCATGACGCCCCCGCACAACTACCTTGCGGTGATCAAGGTCGTCGGTATCGGCGGCGGCGGTGTGAATGCCGTCAACCGGATGATCGAGCAAGGACTCAAAGGTGTCGAGTTCATCGCAGTCAACACCGACGCACAGGCGCTGTTGATGAGTGATGCCGACGTCAAACTCGACGTCGGCCGTGAGCTGACCCGTGGTCTGGGAGCGGGTGCGGACCCCGAGGTCGGTCGCAAGGCCGCCGAGGATCACAAAGACGAAATCGAAGAAGTGCTCAAGGGCGCCGACATGGTCTTCGTGACCGCCGGCGAGGGTGGCGGCACCGGTACGGGTGGCGCTCCGGTTGTCGCGCAGATCGCCCGCAAGCTCGGCGCGCTCACGATCGGCGTGGTCACGCGCCCGTTCTCGTTCGAAGGCAAGCGTCGCGGCAATCAGGCCGAAGTCGGCATCAATCTGCTTCGAGAGTCGTGCGACACGCTCATCGTGATCCCTAACGACCGACTGCTGCAACTCGGTGATGCCGCGGTGAGCTTGATGGATGCGTTCCGGTCGGCGGACGAGGTGCTACTCAACGGTGTCCAGGGCATCACGGACCTGATCACGACCCCCGGTTTGATCAATGTCGACTTTGCAGATGTCAAGAGCGTGATGTCCGGGGCAGGTAGCGCGCTGATGGGCATCGGTTCTTCGCGCGGTGAGGGGCGCTCGGTGAAAGCGGCCGAGGCGGCGATCAATTCACCGCTGCTCGAGGCGTCCATGGACGGCGCGCACGGGGTGTTGTTGTCGATTGCGGGTGGGTCGGACCTGGGTCTGTTCGAGATCAACGAGGCGGCCTCACTGGTACAAGAGGCCGCGCATATCGAGGCCAACATCATCTTCGGCACCGTGATCGACGACTCCCTCGGCGACGAGGTGCGCGTCACCGTGATCGCCGCGGGCTTCGATGGAGGCGGGCCGGCCCGGCGCACGTTCGACACCACTGGGCGGGTGAACATCGGCTCGGCGCGTGCCGGGGAGATCGGGCAGGGTCGGGTCGGCGAGATCGGGCAGGGTCGGGTCGGCGAGATCGGGCACGGCCGAGTTGGGGAGATCGGGCACGGCCGAGTTGGCGAGATCGGGCAGGGCCGGGTCGGCGAGATGCCGGCGCGTGCCGGTGACAGTGCACCGAGCGCGTCTGGACGCAGCGCGTTGCCCGGCTATCGGCCCACCGAGCGGCAGCGCACACCGGTCGAGCCGCCGGCGCCGAATCCCAGGGCGTCCCTCGGCTCGTCGGAGGGCGATGACGACGACGACGTGGATGTTCCCTCGTTCATGCGCAGGGGGTAGCGGCTCGATCGAGTTCCGCCGCGTCGCCGGCGAGGTCGACGTGGGCCGGGACAGTTCGCCGGCCTGGATCGAGCGCCGTTAGGCTCGTTGTCATGACCAGCGCGCCGGCCACGACCGTTCGACGGGTTGTCACGACCAGATCCGGGGGTTACTCGCAGCCGCCCTACGAAAGTTTCAATCTCGCCGACCACGTCGGTGACGATCCGGCGAAGGTGCGGCGAAACCGTCGGCGGCTGGCCGAGAAGATCGGCTTGCCGGCCGAGCGCTTGGTGTGGATGGAGCAGATCCACGGCCGCACCGTGGAGATCGTCGACGGCCCTCGCTCGCACCCGGTCCCCGCCACCGACGCGGTCGTGACAACCGTCTCCGACCTCGCGCTCGTCGTGCTCACCGCCGATTGTGTGCCGATTCTGCTGTCCGATGACCAAGCGGGCGTGATCGCCGCGGTCCATGCGGGACGGGTGGGCGCGCGCATCGGGATCGTGCCGCGCGTACTGACGGCCATGGTCTCGGTCGGGGCGAGCCTCGGCCGAATCGGCGCTTTCCTCGGGCCGGCCGCGTCCGGCCGGCAATACGAGGTACCAGCCGCGATGCGCGACGAGGTCGAGGCGGATCTGCCCGGCAGCGCGACCGTGACGATTCGAGGGACTCCCGGACTGGACCTGCGTGCGGGCATCGCCCGGCAACTCACCGAAGCGGGCGTTGCCGCGGTTGCCGTGGACCCGCGCTGCACCATCGAGGACCGTGCATTGTTCAGCCACCGCCGTGCAGCGCCGACGGGCCGGCTCGGTGGGGTGATCTGGAAGGCGGTCTCGCGATGAACGAGCAGCGCGAGTCCGCCCCGGCGAGAACGGCCGAGTTGTCCGGCAACTTGGCAAGCCTGCTCGCGCGGATCGATGCGGCATGTCGCGTTGCGGGCCGAGCGCCGGAATCGGTGCGGCTACTGCCGGTGACGAAGTTCTTTCCTGCCTCCGACGTGGCGGCGTTGTATCGACTCGGGCGGCGGCAGTTCGGCGAATCGCGGGCGCAAGAGGCCGCTGACAAGGTGGCGACACTGCACGCCGCCGCGTACCCGGGTATCGGATGGCACATGATCGGACGACTGCAGCGCAACAAAGCACGGAGTGTAGCTCGCTGGGCGCATGCGGTGCACTCGGTCGACAGCGAGCGTCTGGTAGCTGCCCTCGACACCGGCGCGCGGGCCGCACTGGACGCCGGAGAACGTACCGAACCGATCCGGGTACTGCTGCAGGTGAGTGTGGATGGAGATCCTGCTCGTGGGGGCGTTGCTGCAGATGACCTCGCTGTTCTGGCCGACCGGACGGCCCGGGCGCCCGGATTGCGCCTGTCGGGGCTGATGGCGATTCCGCCGCTGCAGTCGCATGCCGAGGCCGCCTTCGCCCGTCTCGCAGCGATCCACACTCGGCTGCGTGCCGAGTATCCGGGCGCGGCGGAGCTGTCTACTGGAATGTCTGCAGATCTGGAGGCAGCGATCACGCACGGTTCCACGCTTGTGCGTGTCGGTACCGCCCTGATGGGCGCTCGGCCGATAACCTCGGAGTAGCAAAGAACCTCATCAGTCACATTCGACACATATGCTGGGGGCTGACGAGGGCTGAGCAAGACTTCAACACCCGGCCGCCACCGGGGCCGAAGGAAGGTCGACCAATGAGCACGCTGCACAAGTTCAAGGCGTACTTCGGCATGGTTCCGCTCGATGACTACGAGGACGACTATGTCGACGATCGCGCCCCTCGGGGTATGGACGAGCGCGGCGCCCGCCGGCCCCGTGACTACTCCGACCGAGACGGATATGTCGACCGCTACGGGGAGGAGCGGTACACTTCGGACCGCTTCGATGCCGACTATTCCGAGCCGGCCTACACGTCGCCGTACAAGGCGGGTTATTCGGTGTCGCGGCGCGACGAGTACGCCGACACGCACTATGGCGCCGACCGCTACGAGACCTCGCGCCGACCCACACGGATCGACTCCGCTCCGTCGGGGCGGTTCCGCGCCAGCGGGAGTGCGCCGACGCTGCGTGGCGCTACCCGCGGTGCGCTCGCCGTCGATCCCGACGCCGAGGAGCGCAGGCTGGAGGAGCGCATGCGTCCCGAGCCCGCACCGGTGCGGCGGCCCGGGATCTTCGAGGACGGAGGCCCCTTGTCCAAGATCACCACGCTGCGCCCGCGGGACTACAGCGAGGCTCGAATCATCGGCGAACGCTTCCGTGAGGGCAACCCGGTGATCATGGACCTGGTCGATCTGAGCAACGCCGATGCCAAGCGACTGGTCGACTTCGCTGCGGGGCTCGCGTTCGCCCTGCGTGGGTCGTTCGACAAGGTTGCAACGAAGGTGTTCCTCCTCTCACCGGCCGATGTCGATGTATCGGCCGAGGAACGCAGACGCATCGCGGAAACCGGCTTCTATAACCAGAAATAGAGTCGTGATCTGGGGGGTGGGGCAGACCGGCGGCCGCTGGTGTGACACGATCATTTTGCACACCGCGATTTTTCCGGCAGAGTGAAGTCGTGGCCTTGTTCGCGGTGCTGTACTTCGTACTGTTCATCTTCTGGCTGTTGCTGATCAGCCGGGTGTTTGTCGAGTTCATCCGTAGCTTTGCCCGAGACTGGCGTCCTCGGGGCGTTCTGGTGATCATCTTGGAGGTGATCTTCACGATCACCGATCCTCCGGTGAAACTCTTGAGGCGGTTGATACCTCCGGTGTCGCTGGGAGGAATTCGGCTGGATCTGTCGATAATGGTCCTGCTTTTCATCGTCTTCATCCTGATGTCGGTTGTACAGAGACTCGGGCAACCCGTCGCCGTGGTGTGACAGAATGGGCCGAGAAGACAGCTCGCTAGATCTCCAAAAGACGCGTGAAGGGATCCTTCCATGCCGCTGACCCCAGCCGATGTGCACAACGTCGCGTTCAGCAAACCGCCGATCGGGAAGCGCGGCTATAACGAGGACGAAGTGGACGCCTTCCTGGATCTCGTGGAGCAGGAGCTCTCGCGTCTGATCGAGGAGAACGCTGATCTGCGTCAGCGGGTTGCCGAGCTCGACACCGAATTGGCCGATGCGAAGAGCAGCCGTGGGGCGGCAGCGGTGAGCACTGCGAAGGCGCCGGCTCCGCAGGCTCCGCCACCGGAGCCGGTCAAACCCCCGGTCCCGGTCTCGCCGCCTGTCCCGCCTCCATCGGCGCCGGCAGCCATCGATGGTCCCACGGCAGATGCCAATCTGCACGCGACGAAGGTGCTCAGCCTCGCTCAGGAGATGGCCGATCGGCTGACCAGCGACGCGAAGGCCGAGGCGGAGAGTCTGCTGTCGAATGCTCGGTCGAACTCCGAGCGGCTGGTCGGTGATGCGCGTACCCGGTCGGAGGCGATGATCGCCGATGCGCGGCAGAAGTCGGATGCGATGCTGTCGGACGCGCAGACCCGCTCGGACACTCAGTTGCGTCAGGCCAAGGAAAAGGCCGATGCGTTGCAGGCCGACGCTGAGCGCAAGCACACCGAGATCATGGCCACCATCACCCAGCAGCGTGGTGTGCTGGAAGGCCGGATCGAGCAGCTCAAAACGTTCGAGCGGGAATATCGGGTGCGATTGAAGTCCTACTTGGAATCCCAGTTGGAGGAGCTGGAGAATCGCGGCTCGGCGGTGCCGGTCGATGGTGGCGAGGCGTTTGCCGACTCCACCACCACAGCAGACAACTTGGCGCCCGCCTCGTTCGCGAAGGGCGGTAAGTAGCGCCGGTCGTTGCGCAAGGAGTACGTAGTCCACGTAGAGGAAATGTCGAGCCGTATGGCATGTCTTGGGGGCCAATGTGCTCGTCGTGACACTTGTTCTTGCAGCGATCGGTTGTGCGCTGCTCATTGCTGCGTTGGTAACGGGAGCCATGATCTGGGCCTGGGGGTGCATCGTGGTCTGCAGCGTCGGAGCGGCGCTGTTGCTGGTGAGTGCCCTATCTGTACGCAGACCCGACAACGAATCCCCGCCGTCCGGGCACAAGCCCCGTTGACGACAATCCACGGATAACCCCCGCCGGTGACGATGCCGGTCGAACGCGGGGCCGGCCGTGTAATCCCCGTTGACCGCTCTGGCTAGAATCGGAGTGAAAGCGGTGTGGATCCGGCTATCACCGGGGAGCCTTCGGAAGAACGGCGCGGCGCGCTCAGTAGAACCGAACGGGATGAGCCCGTCACAGCTCGAACAACGAGTGGTCCGGTGTCGTTTCGCTACGCCGGACAAGCGGGGTGGTACCGCGGTTTCGGCGCACCGGCGTCGTCGTCGTCCCCGTGTCAGGACGGACACGGCACGAGGAGACGTACCCACGATGGACAAGACCTCCAGCAATAGCGCGTATCCGCGCGTCGATCTGAGCGGCGGGAACGGAACTTCGTTCCCGGAGATGGAGCGCCGGGTGCTCGACGCGTGGGCGGTCGCCGACACATTTCGTGCGAGCATCGAAAATCGGTCCAGCGCATCGGAGTTCGTCTTCTACGACGGCCCGCCTTTTGCCAATGGTCTGCCGCACTACGGCCATTTGCTCACCGGATATGTCAAGGATGTCGTGCCGCGTTTCCAAACTATGCGGGGAAAGCGGGTCGAAAGACGATTCGGGTGGGACTGTCATGGGTTGCCGGCAGAAATCGAGGCCGAGAAACAACTCGGAATCACGGACAAATCACAGATCGATTCGATGGGGTTGGCAGAATTCAATGCGGCCTGCAAGTCGTCTGTGCTGCGTTACACCGGAGAATGGCGCGACTATGTGACGCGCCAAGCCCGATGGGTCGACTTCGACAACGACTACAAGACGTTGGACATCGATTTCATGGAATCGGTGATGTGGGCATTCAAGTCGCTCTATGACAAAGGCTTGATCTACCAAGGTTTTCGAGTACTGCCCTACAGTTGGTCCGAGCAGACGCCGTTGTCGAATCAAGAGACTCGCCTCGACGACGCCTATAAGATGCGGCAGGACCCGGCGGTAACCGTCGATATGCCATTGCGGATTCCTGTCGATCATCGCTTGCACGAACTCGATGGCGCCAACGCGCTGATCTGGACCACGACACCGTGGACGCTGCCATCCAACTTGGCGATCGCGGTGCATCCCGATATTCGCTATGTACACCTACGCGTGACCAGCGGACAGCGGTATCTTCTTGCTGCCGAACGTGTCTCGCACTACCTGCGGGAGTTCGGTTCCGAGATGGAGGTACTCGGCGAATTCACCGGTTCCGAACTGTCCGGTCTGTCCTACGCTCCGCCGTTCGACTTCTTCCTGGGCAATGCAAACGCGCATCGGGTACTCACCGCGGACTATGTCACCACCGACTCCGGCACTGGGATCGTGCATCTGGCACCGGCTTTCGGTGAAGAGGACATGGAGGTGGCCGCGAGTCACGGCATCGAACTGGTGCAGCCGCTGGATGCCGGCGGAAAGTTCACCTCGATGGTTCCGCCGTACGAAGGTCTGATGGTGTTCGACGCCAATCCGGTGATCATCAAGGACCTCAAGACCGCGGGAAAGTTGTTGCGGCACGAGACGATCGAGCACTCCTACCCGCACAGTTGGCGTTCCGGACAGCCGCTGATCTACCTCGCAGTGCCCTCCTGGTTCGTCGCGGTCTCCACCTTCCGCGATCGGATGGTGGAGTTGAACAAACAGGTCACCTGGGTTCCCGAACACATCCGCGATGGTCAGTTCGGAAAGTGGCTGGAAGGAGCCAGAGACTGGAACATCAGCCGAAATCGCTATTGGGGCAGCCCGATTCCGGTGTGGGTGTCCGATGATCCGGCCTACCCGCGGGTCGACGTCTACGGCTCGCTGGACGAGCTGCAGCGTGACTTCGGCGTACGTCCGACCGATCTGCATCGACCGATGATCGATGAACTCACTCGGCCGAATCCCGATGACCCGACGGGTAAGTCGGTTATGCGCAGGGTGCCGGAGGTGCTCGACTGTTGGTTCGAGTCCGGTTCGATGCCCTTCGCCCAGGTGCACTATCCGTTCGAGAACAAGCAGCGGTTCGACGACCACTTTCCCGGTGATTTCATCGTCGAATACAACGGGCAGACTCGTGGCTGGTTCTACACACTGCATGTGCTGGCAACCGCTCTGTTCGACAGTCCGGCGTTCAAAACGGTTGCCGCGCACGGGATCGTCCTCGGTGAAGACGGTCTGAAGATGAGCAAATCCAAGGGAAACTATCCGGATGTGAACGAGGTGTTCGACCGGGACGGTTCCGACGCCATGCGATGGTTTCTCATGAGTTCACCCGTGCTACGGGGTGGGAACCTCATCGTGACCGAACGCGGTATTCGTGAAGGGATCGGTCATGCGTTGCGGCCGTTGTGGAATGCGTGGTCGTTCCTGCAGCTGTACGCCGCCGGCCCCGGCACGTGGCGGACGGATTCACCCCATGTCCTGGACCGGTACATCCTGGCGAAGTTGGCCTTGACCAGGGACGTCATGACCGAGGCACTTCAGGCCTACGATATCGCAGGAGCCTGTGAGCAACTGCGGTCGTTTGCCGACGCGCTGACCAATTGGTATGTACGTCGGTCACGCTCGCGATTCTGGAACGAAGACCAGGATGCGGTGGACACTCTGCACACTGTGCTCGACGTGGTTGCCAGATTGGCCGCGCCATTGTTGCCGCTGCTCACCGAGGTGATCTGGCGCGGGCTGACCGGTGGAGAATCGGTGCATACGACGTCGTGGCCCGCGAAGGACGAACTGCCGCACGACCCGGAACTGGTTGCTGCCATGGACGAGGTGCGCATGGTGTGTTCGACGGTGCTCAGCGTGCGGAAGGCCCAGAATCTGCGCGTGCGGCTACCGCTGGCCGAGGTCACCATCGCCGCGGTGGATGCCGAACGGCTGGCGCCGTTCACCGACATCATCGCCGATGAGGTCAATGTCAAGAAGGTGGATCTGACCACCGATGTGGACATCCACGGTCGGTTCGAGCTGGTGGTCAACGCCCGTGCCGCAGGTCCGCGTCTCGGCAAACAGGTACAGATGGTGATCAAGGCGGTCAAGGCCGGGCAGTGGTCGGAGAACTCCGATGGCGTGGTCACTGCGGCTGGGATCGCCCTGTTGCCAGAGGAATACACCCAGCGTCTGGTCGCCGCCGAACCCGAGTCGACTGCGGCGCTGCCGGGCAATACCGGCCTGGTGGTGTTGAATTCGGTGGTCACCGAAGAGTTGGCGGCCGAAGGCTGGGCCCGCGATCTCATCCGGGACTTGCAGCAGACCCGCAAGGCCGCGGGGCTCGATGTTTCCGATCGTGTCGTGGTCGTTTTGCAGGTGCCGCAGGATCGGGCAGTGTGGGCCGAAGTCCATCGTGACCTGATTGCCGGCGAGATTCTCGCTACCCGTTTGACCATCGGCAAGGCCGGCCCAGAGGCGATCGACCTGGCCAGTGGTATCCGGGTCGAGCTCACCAAGGCCTGACTGTGCGCTCGGCCGCGGATCGAATCGTGCATGGAAAAACCGGGTGCGATCCGTAATCGCTCCGAGACCGGTATGCAACATTCAGCATGTGATATGTATCACATGCTGAATGTTTGCTATTAGCCCGCGCGCTGCCAGTTGCTCGCGGCACAATCGCGATGCTGCTCCTGTGGTGGACGGTCCCCCCGGGGGCGGCGGTCTGTATTTCGTGGTCTGTTCTCTCCGAACTGTGCGCGCACAACGCTCTGCGTCGTGCGTGTTGAATGCGGCTGCGTCGGGCGCGGCACCTGCCTGCGTTGGACGCGGTATCCACGGCTCTGTCTCGATGGCGCCGGGGTGCAATGTGTCAGCCATATTTGCTGAAAAATTGCCCGTTGATCGAATGCACGGAAAGGGCGAGCACGTGCCGACAAAATTTTTGCGTCACATCACATTCGGATTCTTGCTATCCCTCATCGCGGCTGTCGTATGTGCCGGACCCGCATGGTCGGATACCGGGAGCTCATCCCTGAGTGGGCCGGGGAGTTCGTCATCCGGTTCGTCATCGGGTAGCGGTTCGGGCAGCGCGTCCGGCCTCAGCAGCACCGGCTCGGCTATGCTGCCGGTTCCCAGCGTGCGTGGCCTTGCTGCACTCGCAGTAGCCACCACTCAGCTCGGCAAACCCTACGAGTGGGGCGGGACCGGGCCGTCCAGCTGGGACTGTTCGGGTCTGGTGCAGTGGGCGTTCCGCCAAGTCGGCGTGCGAATTCCGCGCACGACCTGGCAGCAGGCGAGCGCGGGTGCACCGGTTCCCCGGGCCGCTCTGTCTCCCGGTGATGTCGTGGTACTGAATCGAGACGGCTCACATGTCGGGATCTACGCGGGCTTCGGAGAGGTTCTCAACGCTTACGGTTGGGGCGTGCCGGTCGGATTCACCCCGTTGCGCGAGTTCGACATCTACGCCATACGCCGTTTCTGAGTGCCACCGGGTTGGAAGCCTGGCATCGACCACGACGCGCAGGATCGCCTGCGGCTCGGGCAATGTGGCCCCGACCGACCGGGTCGAGGCCACATCGCGCGACGCTGAGGGCGCCTCAGCTGTCGAGGTCGCTGGCGAGCGTACGCAGCACCGGTCCGTATCGGGGATGGGCGAGCGCCGAGGCGAACTGAGCGACCAGATAGTCCGCCGGGTTCCCGGTGTCGTACCACCGACCGCGAATCACCTGACCGAATACCGGACTCTGCGCCGCGTAGATGTTGATTGCGTCGGTAAGATAGACCTCGCCGGTGCGATGTTCGTACCACGCCTCGGTCTGAGCCCGCAGTTCCTCGATGATTCCGGGCGTGACCACATAGCCGCCGATCGCCGCAAAGGAGGAGGGGGCATCCTCGGGCTTGGGCTTCTCCCGCAATCCTGTGATTCGCAACAGGCCGTTGCCGTGGTCACCGGCCACCACGGGAACGCCGTATCGGTGCGACTCGGCAGAGTCCATCGGCATCAGCGCCAGGACGGGCGCGCCGGTGGTCGCGTACGCATTGATGAGTTGCTGGGCCCGCGGTATTTCGGCGACGAATACGTCGTCCGGCCACAGCACCAGCATCGGCTCGTCGCCGAGATTGCGGGCGGCATTGAGCACCGGAGTGCCGTTGCCGTATGGCCCGTGCTGGTCGAGATAGGTGATGTGGCCGAGACGGGACAGTTCACCGACTTCGTCCACGGCGTCGGCGAAGGCGGTCTTGCCGTCTGTGCGCAGCGCAGCCGCGAGCGCGGGGTTGGGGCGGAAGTGATCTTGGATCAGCGACTTTCCGCCGCTGACCACGATGGTGATGTCGGTGATGCCCGAAGCGACCAACTCGCGGACCGTGTGCTCGATGACCGGCTTGTCGCCGACCGGCAGCATTTCCTTGGGGATGGCTTTGGTCAGCGGGAGCAGCCGGGAGCCGATACCGGCGGCCGGGATGACGGCCTTGCGGATACTCATATATCCGATCATCACACACCCGAGCACATCGTCGGCGGCGACGGCGCGGCAGGTCGGCGAGCGTTCGGTACTGGTTGGTACATCTCCCTGCACCTGCGGCTACGCTGCTGATCCGGGGTTCCGACCGCCCGGGCGTGTCGGCGTCGCGGCGTACATTGCGGCTGTGTGCCCCCCACAGTCGAACGCCGAGAGTCCGGTCGCCTCCGCGGTCCAGGCCGGGACTGCGGACGGCGAGGTCCCGAACCACAGGGGCGAGTCGGCCGGGGCCGTCGATGCCGCTCGCCGTTGGGTTCTGCATGTGGACATGGACGCGTTCTTCGCCTCGGTCGAACAGCTGACCCGGCCTACATTGCGTGGTCGACCGGTATTGGTCGGAGGAACCGGCGCCCGGGGGGTGGTGGCCGGAGCCAGCTACGAGGCGCGGGTTTTCGGCGCGCGTTCGGCGATGCCGATGCACCATGCGCGTCGGCTGATCGGCGTCACCGGCGTGGTGGTGCCGCCGCGGGGCGCGGTGTACACGGCGGTGAGTGAACAGGTCTTCGATGCGATTCGCGAGCGGATTCCGGTGTTGGAGACGTTGTCGCTGGACGAGGCATTCGGTGAGCCCGCCGAACTTGCGGGTGCGAGCACGGCGAAGGTGCGGGCGTTCTGCGAGGACGTGCGCACACAGGTGCGCGCACGCACCGGGTTGACCGCGTCGGTGGGCGCGGGAACCGGAAAGCAGCTGGCCAAGATCGCCTCCGGGCTGGCGAAGCCCGACGGGGTTCGGGTCGTTTCGCCGGCCGAGCAGCCGAAGCTGCTGGCCGGGTTGCCGGTGCGGAGCCTGTGGGGCATCGGACCGGTCGCGGAGAGCAGGTTGCGCGCGCTGGGCATCGAGACTGTGGGGGCGCTTGCTGCGCTCGCGGAGTCGGAGGCGATGTCGATTCTCGGCAACAGCTCCGGCGCCGCGCTGCATCGTCTGGCCAGAGGGATCGACGACCGACCGGTCGCCGAGCGTGCCGAAGCCAAGCAGATCAGCGCGGAGACCACATACGAAACCGATATCGTCACCCTCGCCCAGCTCCGAAAGGCCGTCGCGGACATGGCGGCGGCAGCGCATCGGCGCCTGGCCGACGATGGGCGTGCGGCAAGAACAGTGGTACTCAAGCTGCGGAAGTCGGACCTGAGCGTGGTAACCCGCTCGAGCACGCTGCCTTTTGCGACCGAGGACTTGGCGACGCTGGCCGCCGCGGCGCAGCGCTCGGCTCTCGATCCCCGAGAGCTCGGACCGGTCCGCCTCGTCGGCGTCGGCTACGGGGGCCTGTCCGCGGTTCGTCAGGATTCGCTGTTCCCCGAACTCGATCACGGCGTATCCGACGAGGAGGTCGCCGCGGCCGGGCTCCGCGCTTCGGAGGAAGAACCCTCGGCCGAGGGGGCTGGCGCCGCAAACGATCTCGCGCGGCCTGCCGGGACGCTCGACACCCGCACCTCGTGGCGCCGCGGAATGGATGTGACACATCCACGGTATGGTCACGGCTGGGTGCAGGGCGCGGGATCGAGTGTGATGACCGTTCGGTTCGAAACCCGTTCGACCGGTCCGGGTCCGGCGCACACCTTCGCCTTGGACAACACCGAACTCACCCGGGCAGATCCGCTCGGCAGTCTGCAGTGACAGCGGGGTAACGGAGACAGCGGCTCGACAGCAGTGGTTCGTCCGCGTACGGTCGCTGCCGACGCAGCCACCGGCGTCCGGTGGAATTCACCGGTGTTGCGGGTGCCGGTAGTCTGAGGCCTCGTGCAGCGGGCGCCGATTCGGGCGACGGTTGCCAAGGTGGAACACGACACGGACCTCCTCGAACGCAAAGGACGAGCAGTTGAAGCTTCGTAAGACTGGACGTATCGCGATAGCCGGCCTGGCCATGGTCGCCGCGCTCGGCATGACGGCTTGCGGTGACGACGACAGCGACAACACATCTGCCGCCGAGACCTCGACCAGCGCCGCAGCGTCGGCAACGGATACCGTCACTTTGCCGCCGGTACCCACGGTCGAGGAACTCAACGCCGACCTGGCCCGCGCGCTCGACCCGTCGGTGCCGGCTGCGGAGAAGCTGGAGAAGATTCAGGGCGCCGAGGTCGACCCGACGTTGCCCGACCGTCTGGCCCAGGCTGCGGCGGAAAACAATGTAGAGATCCAGGTCGTCGACGTGTCCTCGTTCGGCGAAGCTGTGGAGGCCAAGGCCATCTTCACCCTCAACGGTGAGCCACAGCCGGAGGTCGGCGTGCCATTCGTCGTGGACAACGGTAAATGGAAGATTCAGAAGACATGGGCGTGCAATATGCTGGCCAACCTCGGTGAGGAGTCGGTGGCCTGCGCCTAGTTCGCGGTATCACCCGAGTCGGTCGCCGGATACCTCGGTGACCGACTCGTTTTCGCTGTATGCCCCCCGACCATGCGCTGTTCGCGGCCGATGAGACGGGCCGGCACCAGCAGCACGAGGGGTGCCCACCGCCGTCACGTAGCCTTGCGATCATGTCGATAATCGCGCAGGCTCCACGTGCGACCGGACTCACCGCCGCGGAGGTCGAGCAACGGCGTCGTGACGGTTTGACCAACGACGTGCCGGCTCGCGCGAGCCGGTCGGTCCGCGACATTGTCCGCGCCAATGTCTTCACCAGGATCAATGCCATTCTCGGCGTGCTGTTTCTGCTGGTGATGGCCGCTGGATCCATCATCGACGGCATGTTCGGCCTGCTGATCGTCGCGAACAGCGCTGTCGGCATCGTCCAGGAGATTCGCGCCAAGCGCACCCTCGATCGCCTGGCCATTGTCGGTCAGGCCAAGCCGACGGTGCGCCGCGGCGAGACGGCCGTCGAGATCGCGCCGGGTGAGGTCGTGCTCGACGATCTGATCGAACTCGGTCCCGGCGACCAAATCGTCGTGGACGGAGTAGTCGAGGAATCCACGCTGCTCGAGGTGGACGAATCGCTGCTCACCGGGGAGGCGGACCCGATCGACAAAGCGGTCGGTGCCACGGTGATGTCCGGCAGTTTCGTCGTATCCGGTTCCGGCGCCTACCGTGCCACCAAGGTGGGTCGGGACGCCTACGCGGCGCGGCTGGCGGAAGAGGCGAGCAAGTTCACCCTGGTGCATTCCGAATTGCGCAGCGGCATCGACAAGATCTTGACCTTCATCACCTATCTGCTCGTCCCAGCGGGCCTGCTGAGTATCTACAACCAGTTGGTCTCCAGCGGCGAGTCGTGGCGACCGGCGGTCACCGGGATGGTCGCCGCACTCGTGCCGATGGTGCCCGAGGGGCTGGTGTTGATGACATCGATCGCGTTCGCGGTCGGTGTGGTGCGTCTGGGGCGCCGCAAGTGTCTGGTGCAGGAGTTGCCCGCCATCGAAGGGCTGGCCCGGGTCGATGTGGTGTGTGCCGACAAGACCGGAACACTGACCGAGAACGGAATGCGACTATCGGACATCCGGACGCTGGAGGACTTCGAGGACACCGAAGTCCGCGCCGCGCTGGCCGCGCTGGCCGCCGACGACTCCCATCCGAATGCCAGTGTGCAGGCGATCGCCGAGGCGCTACCGCACGGACCTGGGTGGCAGCGTACCGCCGTCGCCCCGTTTTCTTCGGCGAAGAAATGGAGCGGCGGCTCCTATGGTGCGTCCGGTGACTGGTTGCTCGGCGCGCCGGACGTGCTGCTCGACCCGGACTCCGAATATGCCGGTGTCGCCGAGGAACTCGGTTCCTCCGGACTGCGCGTACTGCTGCTGGCGCGTAGCGATCGTCCGGTGGATGCGCCGGACGCCCCCGGTGTGATCCGACCCGCTGCATTGGTGGTACTCGAGCAGAAGATTCGATCCGACGCGCGTGACACCCTGGAATACTTCGCCGCGCAGAATGTGTCGGTCAAGGTCATCTCCGGCGACAATGCCGTATCGGTCGGCGCGGTGGCATCCTCGCTGGGCTTGGCGGGTGGTGACCGAGCCCTGGATGCCCGAGAGTTGCCCGACGACGCCGAGCCGCTGGCCGAGATCGTGGAGCGCAAAACGACCTTCGGTCGAGTCCGGCCGGACCAGAAGCGCGCCATGGTCGCTGCTCTGCAGTCTCGAGGCCATACCGTGGCGATGACCGGCGACGGGGTGAACGATGTCCTCGCACTGAAGGACGCGGACATCGGTGTGGCGATGGGGTCGGGAAGTCCGGCTACCCGCGCGGTTGCCCAGATCGTGTTGTTGGACAACAAGTTCGCGACATTGCCGGCAGTGGTCGGTGAGGGGCGTCGGGTGATCGCCAACATCGAACGAGTGTCGAATCTGTTTCTGACCAAGACCGTGTATTCGGTGTTGCTCGCCTTCCTGGTCGGAGCCGCCGGGATCGGTTCGCAGATCTTCGACTACGAACCCATCGGCTACCCGTTCCTGCCGCGCCACGTCACGATCGTCGCGTGGTTCACCATCGGCATCCCGGCGTTCATACTCTCTCTCGCACCCAGCAACGAACGTGCGCGCCCCGGATTCGTGGGGCGCGTGATGCGGTTGGCGGTTCCCTCCGGCGTCGTGATCGGCCTGTCCACCTTCGTCTCCTACTTGATCGCCTACGCAGGTCCGCAGGCCAGCGAGGAGCAGCGCGTACAGGCCGGCACGACCGCGCTCATCACCCTGATCATGATCGCGGTCTGGGTGTTGGCCATTGTCGCGCGACCGTATGTGTGGTGGAAAGTCGTATTGATCGTGACGTCTGTGGCGGCGTACGTCGCCCTGTTCATGATTCCGTTCACCCGGGAGTTCTTCAAACTCGACCCCTCCGATCTCACGCTGACCGGCGCCGCTGTGGCCTGCGGCGCGGTCGGCATCGTGCTCGTGGAACTCGCATGGTGGGTGAGCGCGGCGGTACACGGCGACACGCGGCGATTGTTGCCCAGTTCTCCGGGTGGAGCGGCCTGACGGCCGACGAGTGGGTCTCGAGTGCTGCTGGCGGCCTACGGTTGCGGGATCGGACCGTCGTCGGGGCCGGGTAGCACGATGCCGCGATGGGTGGGCAACAGTGGAGCGACTGCGAAGCTGCCCGCCACTGCGTCGGCGGGCAGTGCTTGCACGCTGCGAACGCCATCGCGCGTGGCGAGGCTGCGCAATTCGGTCAGCGATCCATAGACGACGAGTCCGACCGCGCACGCACAGTCGGCCCGCAGCCGTGCCGCGGCGACGGACACGGCTCGGGCGGAGCGGTCGTCGGTGGGGGAGGGTAGTAGCCATGCTGCGTCGCGCGCCGAATCGGCCACCGTCGCGAGGTCGTGGAGCACCGGTACCGCGACCAGGGGAGTGTGTACCCGCGGCAGGGTCACCTGGTACAGCACCTGAGCGATGTGCGTGCCGCCGCTGTGCGCCGAAATCTGTGCCGGCGCCACGGGTGCGGTGAACGACACCAACCCCCAGTGCCGATCCCGGTCGGTGCCGTCGAGTGAATCCCGTGCCCGCGCCAGGTAGTCCACGACCAGTTCACCGTGGTCGGGTCCGAGTCGATCGGTGGCCACCGCAGGTCGATAGGGTTCGGCAAGTATGCCGAGCGCACCGAGCACGATGACCAGCGCGACGATCCCGACGGTGACGACCGACCGCCACGACCGAGCCAGACGGTCAGCTGGTGCGCAGGATGTCCAGGGCATGGTTCAGATCGTCCGGATACTCGCTGGTGATTTCCAGGGAGCGGCCGTCGGCAGGATGCTGGAACCCCAGCGCACGGGCATGCAGCCACTGGCGCTGCAACCCGAGGCGCTGCGCCAGACGGGGGTCCGCACCATAGGTCAGGTCGCCGCAGCACGGGTGGCGGACCGCGGAGAAGTGCACCCGGATCTGATGCGTGCGGCCGGTTTCCAGATGGATGTCCAGCAGGCTGGCCGACCGGAAAGCCTCGAGCGTGTCGTAGTGCGTGATACTCGGTCGGCCATCGGCGGCGACAGTGAACTTCCAGTCGTTGCCTCGCGCTCGGCCGATCGGGGCGTCGATGGTGCCGCTGCTGGGATCTGGATGTCCCTGGACCAGAGCGTGGTAGCGCTTGTCGACGGTGCGTTGCTTGAACGCACGTTTGAGCACGGTGTACGCCTGCTCGGACTGTGCGACCACCATCACTCCGGAGGTGCCGACGTCGAGGCGGTGCACGATGCCCTGCCGCTCGTGGGCTCCGGAAGTGGAGATGCGATAGCCCAGCGCGGCCAATCCACCCACCACGGTGGGGCCACTCCAGCCGATGCCGGTGTGCGCCGCCACGCCGACCGGCTTGTCCACCGCGACGATGTCGTCGTCGGCGTAGAGGATCTTCATGCCTTCCACCGGTTCGGCCACGATGTCGAGCTCTCGTCGGGGTTCGGGGAACTCCACTTCGAGCCACGCGCCGGCAGTAAGCCGATCGGATTTGCCCGCGGCGATGCTGTCGAGCAGTACCGCGCCTTCTTCGGCGAGCGCGGCGACCACCGTGCGGGACAGGCCGAGCAACCGGGACAGGCCGGCGTCGACGCGCATTCCGTCGAGCCCGTCGGGAACCGGCATCGTCCTGGTCTCTCTCATGCCGTCCTGCCCTTGCGTGCGGCGTCCTTCTGTGCGGTGCTTCTGTCTGCGGTGTCTCCGTGTCCGCGGTCTTCGTCTGCGCTGCGGTCTTCGTCTGCGCTGCGGTCTTCGTCTGCGGCGCGGTCTTCGTCTGCGGTGTTGTCTTCGCGTGTGCTGTTGTCTTCGTTTGCGTGGCGCTTGCTCACGCTGTTGCGAGCACTGCGGCCGATACGGGTGCCGTTCGGTTCGAAACCGAATACGGTGAGCGCCACGAGCGTGATCGCGCCGCACACGATGGAAGAGTCCGCGACATTGAACACCGGCCACCAGCCGATCGCGACGAAGTCCACGACATGACCTTGGAGTGGGCCGGGTGCACGGAACAGCCGGTCGACCAAGTTGCCGAGTGCGCCACCGAGCACCAGGCCCAGGCCGATCGCCCACCACGGCGAACGCAGGGTACGGCCGATGCGGACCACGCCGATCACGACGGCGACCGCGATCAGAGTCAACAGCCAGGTCATCCCGGTGGCCATGGAAAACGCCGCGCCCGGGTTGCGCACCAGAGTCAACCGCGCGAAATCACCGATGATCGGTACCGGATCGCCGGGAGTCAGGTTCGCGACCGCGAGGATCTTGGTGAGCAGATCCAGACCGAATATCACCGCTGCGATGACCAGTAGCATCGCCAGGCGTGGCGGGGCGCTCGCCGGGCTCGTCGGATCAGCGATATTCGCTGGGTTTGCCTCGGGCGGCTGATCGTCACTCACGCCGACCATCATCTCTCGAGCTGGATCATGGGCTGTGCGCGCGTCCGGTTGCGCGGCTGGCCGTGTGCGGGGCGCTCGACGCGCCCTGCACATGGGGCGCTCGACGCGCCGCGCATATGGGGCGCTCGACGCGCCGCGCGGACCGACGAACACTCCGATGTCCCAGCCAGCACTCAGGTAGCGCCCGTACCCTGTTGCACGTGACGGTGTTGCCTTCCCCCCACCCTCCTCGGAGCGCGCGTTCGGGTGTGCTGCTCATGGTGCTCGCGCTCGGGTTGTCCGCTTTCGGTGTCGGTTGCAGTGACCGCGCGCAATCGTCCGGCGACGGCGACAGCGCGGAGCCGCTGGGAATCGGCAAGGAAGTGACCATGCCGATTCCGGAGTCGGTGACCACGGTCGTTTCCACCGGTGAGCAGCCGCGTTCGCTGCTGCGGCCCGCCTACCCGGCGGGCACGGCCCAGCGGGTGACGCTGTATACCGCCTATCGCATCGAACAGCAGCTCGACGAGCAGCCGACCCATGACTATTCCACTCCAGCACTGACCATCCCGATGACCGCGCGCACCACCGCCGACGGCATCGACCTGATCTTGGGCACCGTCACCTCGCCGGATCCGGTCCTGGCCAAGGCGCTGACCAAGATCGGCGGTTCGCACGCGAGTTTCGATCTCAGTGAGCTGGGCGCGATCACCGCGTTGCGGCTCGAACCTGCGCCGGAGGCGCCGCACACGGCGCGCGCTGCTGTCGAGCAGGCGTTCTACCAGGCCGTGTACCGCTCGATTGTGTTCCCGAACGAGCCCGTCGGTGAGGGTGCCGTATGGATGGTGCACCAGGAAGTCTCCAGCGGAATGCTCCTCGATCAAGTGACTACTGCGACGTTGATCGAACGCGAAGGGCACCGACTCACCATCGACCTGCAGGTAACTCAGACACCGAAGTCGCCGGTCTGGAATCTTCCCAATCGTGCGGGCACTCTGGATATCCGGGACTACGTCATGCAAGGGGCGGGCACCATCACCGTCGATCTGGGTCTTCCGTTGCCGGTCTCCGGGTCCATCACCGTCGGTGGGCATCAGGTCTACCGCGATCCGCGTGCGTCCAGCGTATTGCAGCAGACGATCGATACCCAGGTGTCCTGGACGGAATGATGGGCCGCGCTCGACCGGCGCGCCGAGGCGCCGGTCGGTCCAGGCAGCGCCGGCTCGACGGATGCGATCATTCGGCGATGATCGCATCGCCTTGCACTCGAATGCGCTTCTCGGCGAGGGGTTTGGTGGCCGGTCCCTTCGCGACCGAGCCGTCCAAACCGAATTGGCTGTTGTGACACGGGCAGTTGATGGTGCCGTCGGACACGGTGGCCACTGTGCATCCCGCATGGGTACACGTGGAGGACAGACCGACAAACGTGCCGGCGCTGGGTTGGGTGACCACGGTGTTACCGATGATCACGCCCCCACCGACCGGGATGTCGGTGGTCTTGGCGAGCGTGGTCGCCGTCGGAGCGCCGCCGGCTGCCCGATCACCGTCGGAGCCGGGCGCGGCATCTGCCGGTGCTGCGGTGTCCTTGCCGTAGGTGGCGCACGCGGTGAGCGCCGCCGCTGTGACAGCGCTCGTGCCGGCAATGACGACGCCGCGACGGGTATGGGTTCGTTCGAAGGTCATGGGTCGAGTTCCAATCAGAAGACGAGGCCGTTGTGCTGGAAGAACCACAGCGCGGACGTCAACCAGACGCCGGTGAGGCCGGTGAACACCATGCCACCGGCGACTGGGACGATCCAACCGGGCAGGCCCTTTCGGGTGAGCAACAGCATCTTGGCGACGAAGGCGCCGTAGAAGAAGCAGCCCAGTAGTGAATGCAGCAGGACACGGGACTGGGAATGTTGGAAGCCCAGCGCGTACAGGCAGTGCACCGCGACCGGGACGCTGGCCAGCACGGCCAGCCTGCCCGACCACACATGGGCCGCACCGATCCACCGGGGCGATCCCAGTCGGGGCAGCCGACCGTACATCACCATGGCGGAGGCCACCTGCCCGAGGCCCAAGACCACGGCGAGTGTGGCCAGCCACGACTTCACCGCTGTCGGGCTGGAAAAGCCCGCCACATTGACGGAGAAGAACCGCGGCTCGTGAACCTGGCCGTAGACGCCCAGAACCACGGCGACCGCGGCGCCGACCATCACGGGGATGGTGATGGCCACAGCGGGTCGGATCGGAACCATCGGTGTGGTTTCTGGTTCAGTGGGCATCGTCGCCACCACTGACCCTGCGTGCAGTCACCGTCTCGCCATCGACTGTTGCCGTCGCATCCGGCGACAGAACCGGAGCCGGTGACCGTGTCCCATCGGCACCACGCTGCACGCCGGTCACGACACCGTTCGCATCGACGATCCAACTCTGCCGGACGCCGCCGCTGCGGTAGACATAGAGACCGGCGGGTTCATCGACGGGCGTGGCCGTGAAGTCCCATTGCGTGCCGCCGAGCGACAGCGTCCCGGTGACCGTCGTGCCGTCGTAGCGGCCGTCGAGCCTGGCCTCGCTCTTGCCGTCGAGTTGCAGCGTGGCACCGAGTGCGGCGCCGCGCAGCCAGGACTCGACGGCGTCACCGTCACAGGCATATGCGATCGCCTTGTCGCCCTCGACGGCGATCGCCAGGGTGATCGGCGCACCGGTGGACACCGGGATGGTCCCCACATAGTCGGCCTGCGTGGGAAAGGCCTCGGTTGTCGACTGTGGCGTTTCGGTGTTCGGTGGCGTTTCGGTGTTCGGTGTCACCGCGCTGGCGGCGTTGGCCGCGGATGTCGGTGACCCTGCGGCCGGCTCGGCCTCTTTGGACATGTTGACGACCAACAGCACTGCGCCGAGCGCTGCTACCGCCGCCAGGGTGAGCCATGGCCCTGATCGTTTCATCTGATCTCCTCGAAGGTGCGGCCGGCAGCACGCCGGTCACACCTTGTCCACGGAGAGTGCGACGCGATGGTTCAGACGGATTTCGCTCGTATGGGTAGCGCGAGCACAGTGGTCGGCGGACCCGGGCCCCTCATCTGCGTGTGGCCGGGTCCGCCGCTTCGAATGAATACCCACGGCGAGCGGTTCGAACACCTCCGCGTCGGCCCCGGCAGCGACCGACCTATGGACGCCCGTCGCGATCGGATGTGATCGCGACGGGGGCCGCTGCGCGGCAGGCCCCCGGAGCGGGCGGAATAGCCGGACACTTCTCGGCGCAGCACCAGGACGCGCCGAGTGGCGCTTTGCGGGACACGCCGAGCGCCTGTGCGCCGCCGACAGCGATCGCGCGCCCGTCGGTGGCCCCCCCTAGAATCGGTCCAGCCAACCCCCGCCGAGACCTTGGGAGGAAGGACCGTCTTGGCCGCTTCGTCCGGATCATTCGTCCATCTGCACAATCACACCGAGTATTCGATGCTCGATGGGGCGGCCAAGATCTCGCCACTGTTCGCCGAGGCCGAGCGACTCGGGATGACTGCGGTCGGGATGACCGACCACGGCAATATGTACGGGGCAGCGGAGTTCTACAACTCCGCCACCCGCCACGGCATCAAGCCGATCATCGGGATCGAGGCCTACGTCGCACCCGCGTCCCGGTTCGACAACAAACGCGTGCGGTGGGGAGATCCGAGCCAGAAGGGCGACGATGTCTCCGGCTCGGGTGCCTACACCCATATGACCATGGTCGCAGAGAACGCCACGGGTCTGCGCAATCTGTTCAAGCTGTCGTCCCTGGCGTCGATCGAAGGCCAACTCGGCAAGTGGGCACGCATGGACGCGGAGATCATCGCCGAGCATGCCGAGGGCATCATCGCCACCACCGGGTGCCCCTCCGGTGAGGTGCAGACCCGACTGCGCCTCGGTCATGAGCGCGAAGCGCTGGAGGCCGCGGCCAAATGGCAGGAGATTTTCGGACCGGAAAACTTCTTCCTGGAGGTCATGGACCATGGTCTGTCGATCGAGCGCCGGGTCCGCGAAGGGTTGCTTCGCGTCGGCAAGCAATTGGGCATTCGGCCGTTGGCCACCAACGACTGCCACTACGTCACCAAGGATCAGTCCCGAAACCACGAAGCACTGCTGTGCGTCCAAACCGGTAAGACGCTGTCGGACCCCACTCGCTTCAAGTTCGACGGCGATGGGTATTACCTGAAGTCTGCCGAGGAGATGCGCGCACTCTGGGACAGCGAGGTCCCCGGCGCGTGCGACAACACGGTGCTGATCGGTGAACGTGTCCGATCCTACGACGAGGTGTGGGCCTTCAAGGACCGGATGCCGGTCTTCCCCGTGCCCGATGGGGAGGATCAGAACTCGTGGTTGCGCAAAGAAGTCGACCGCGGCTTGGCGCGCCGGTTTCCGGCCGGGGTTGCGCAGGAGTACTTCGCGCGCGCCCACTACGAGCTGGACGTCATCGAGCAGAAGGGCTTTCCCGCGTATTTCCTCGTCGTCGGCGATCTCGTCGCGCACGCGCGGGAGGTCGGCATCCGGGTCGGGCCCGGCCGCGGGTCCGCGGCCGGTTCGTTGGTGGCCTACGCGCTGGGTATCACCAATATCGACCCGTTGCCGCATGGATTGCTGTTCGAACGGTTCCTCAACCCGGAGCGCCCGTCGGCGCCCGATATCGATATCGACTTCGACGACCGCCGCCGCGGTGAGATGGTGCGCTACGCGACCGACAAATGGGGTAGCGATCGGGTCGCTCAGGTGATCACATTCGGCACCATCAAGACCAAGGCCGCGATCAAGGACTCCGCGCGCGTCCAGTTCGGCCAGCCCGGCTTCGCCATCGCAGACCAGATCTCCAAGGCGTTGCCGCCGCCGATCATGGCGAAGGACATCCCGCTGTCGGGCATCATGGACCCCGACCACGAGCGGTACAAGGAGGCTGCCGAGGTCCGTGAACTCATCGGCACCAATGCCGATGTCGCCAAGATCTACGAAACCGCCCGCGGACTCGAGGGCTTGATTCGTAACGCCGGGGTGCACGCGTGCGCGGTGATCATGTCCTCGGAGCCTTTGCAGGACGCCATTCCGGTATGGAAGCGGCCGCAGGACGGGGCGATCATCACCGGGTGGGACTACCCGTCGTGCGAGGCCATCGGCTTGCTGAAGATGGACTTCCTCGGTCTGCGCAACCTCACCGTCATCGGCGACGCACTGGACAACATCAAGTCCAACCGGGGCGTCGACCTGGACATGGACAACCTGCCGCTGGAGGACTCCGCGACCTACGAATTGCTCTCGCGCGGAGATACTCTCGGTGTTTTCCAGCTCGATGGTGGACCGATGCGCGACTTGCTGCGCCGCATGCAACCCACCGGTTTCAACGACATCGTGGCTGTGCTCGCGTTGTATCGCCCCGGTCCGATGGGGATGAATGCGCACAACGACTATGCCGACCGCAAGAACGGGCGGCAACCGATCACGCCGATCCATCCCGAACTGGCCGATGCGCTCGAAGAGGTTCTCGCCGAGACCTATGGTCTGATCGTCTACCAAGAGCAGATCATGATGATCGCGCAGAAGGTCGCCTCCTACTCGATGGGTAAGGCCGACGCACTGCGCAAGGCGATGGGCAAGAAGAAGCTCGAAGTCCTCGAAGCCGAATACAAGGACTTCCATGCGGGTATGACCGCCAATGGATTCTCCGAGGGCGCGGTGAAGGCACTGTGGGACACCATCCTCCCGTTCGCTGGCTATGCGTTCAACAAATCGCACGCCGCGGGCTACGGTTTGGTGTCGTTCTGGACCGCCTACCTCAAGGCCAACTATCCCGCCGAGTACATGGCCGGTCTGCTCACGTCGGTCGGTGACGACAAGGACAAGGCCGCGGTGTACCTGTCGGACTGCCGTCGCCTCGGCATCACCGTGCTACCGCCGGATGTCAACGAATCCGAGCAGAACTTCGCCTCGGTGGGCAAGGACATCCGCTTCGGCCTCGGTGCGGTCCGCAATGTCGGTACCAATGTGGTGGCCTCGATCATTCAAGCGCGCACGGAGAAGTCGAAGTACACCGACTTCTCCGACTACCTCGACAAGATCGACGCGATCGCCGCGAGCAAGAAGGTCACCGAATCGCTGATCAAGGCAGGCGGTTTCGACTCGCTCGGCCACCCCCGCAAGGGTTTGATGCTGATTCACTCCGATGCGATCGACGCCGTGATGGCCACCAAGAAGGCCGAGGCGATCGGACAGTTCGACCTGTTCGGTGGCGCCGAGGCGGACGAGTCGGTCACATCGGTATTCACTGTGAAAGTGCCCGACGAGGAGTGGGAGTCCAAGCATCGGCTGGCGCTCGAGCGGGAGATGCTCGGGCTGTATGTGTCCGGCCATCCTCTCAACGGCATCGAGCATGTACTCGCGGCCCAAGTGGATGCGCAGCTGCCCGCGATCCTGGCAGGCGATGTCAAAGACGGGTCACAGGTCACGGTGGGCGGCATTCTGGCCTCGGTGAACCGACGCATCAACAAGAATGGACTGGCCTGGGCGTCGGCGCAGTTGGAGGATCTCACCGGCGGCATCGAGGTGCTGTTCTTCCCGCAGGCGTACTCGGTGTACGGCATGGACGTCGTCGAGGACGCCGTGGTGTTGGTACGCGCTCGGGTGTCGGTTCGCGACGACCGGATCTCGTTGATCGCCAACGACCTCGCTGTGCCCGATCTTTCCGCACTCGGTGTGGCCAAACCACTGTCGGTCACCATTCCGACACGGATGTGCACCCCGGACAAGGTCGGCGCGCTCAAGCGAGTGCTGCACAGTCACCCGGGCACTTCGGATGTCCACGTGCGTTTGGTCGGCGCCGGCGATCAGGCCACGCTGTTGAAACTCGACGACCGATTGCGGGTTTCGCCATCGTCGGCGCTGATGGGTGACCTGAAGGCGCTACTGGGTCCGGGCTGTCTCACCAACTGACGCGTTGTCCGCGCGCCCGCGAAGAGCGCTGCGGTAATGCCGGTTTCGGCCCTCACGTGACTTCGGCGGAGCTGTTACGGCGCCACGGCGACGCCGAGGGTGAAGGCGGCCTCGAATCGCGGGGCGCCGGCGCCGTAGAACGAGTCCGCGTTGCGGATCTCGAAGCCGGCTTGGGTCACCAGGCCGCGGATATCACGGTTCAGGTGACAGCCGCCGCAGAGTTTCTGCTGGATCGGATTCAGGCGGTGTTGCCAGACCCGCACTGCACGGTCCGGAGCCCGCCCGTGCTCGACGAAGTGCAGGGTTCCGCCCGGGACGAGTGCTCGGCGTACCTGCAACAGCGCAGCGGTGACGTCCGGGATGGTGCACATCGTCCAGGTCGACAGTGCGCAGTCGAACGTGTTGTCCGCCGCGGCGAGTGCTTGCCCGTCGCGTCCGATCCGTTCGATCGGCACCGTGGCCGCGGCGACTCGCCCACGCGCGAGTCGCCAGCCGGCATCGGAGGGTTCCACCGCGCCGACCGAGCGAACCGCAGCCGGGTAGAACGGCACATTCAGTCCCGATCCGAATCCGATCTCCACCACGTGGCCGTGCAGCTCGCGACACACCCGCTCGCGTAGCTCGTCGTGAGCACGCCGCCCGCAGGCCAGGTCGACGAGCCGGGGGACCACCTGCGTGTCATAGATACCCACTCCTCAACTCTGGCACGCACCGGTGCGTCGCAGATACGAACTTTGCCGGATATGATCCACGCCACTACCGTGGAAGTATGAGCAACGTCGCTTCCGGGGACCTCGCGGTTCTTCCCCCGGGGATGGGTGGCAGCGCAGCCGCCGAATTCGCACCGTTCGTGCGCGCTTTTGCACGGGCATTCGGCAACCGCCGGGGTGCCGGCGCGGCATTCGCGCTCTACCGGAACGAAGAGCCGCTGGTGGACATCTGGATCGGCTCCGGTGGTGACGTTCCGTGGACGAGAGATACCGGCACGATCGTGTTCTCCGCCACGAAGGGGATTACCGCCATGGTGGTACATCGCCTCGCCGACCGCGGATTGCTCGATTATTCGGCCCCGGTGGCCGAGTATTGGCCGGAGTTCGCAGCCAACGGCAAGCACAAGATCACCGTCCGCCAGATGCTGTCACACCGTGCGGGTCTGTCCGGATTGGCGCCGATCGCGTCCGGCCCGACCGACGTGCTCGACCATCGGCTCATGGAGCAGCGCCTCGCCGCGGCGAAGCCCGATCGCCTGCTCGGTCGGCCTGCCTATCACGCACTCACCTTCGGCTGGTTGGTTGCCGGCCTGACGCGTGCGATCACGGGCGCCAGCCTGGGCGAGCTGATCCGGACCGAGGTCGTCGAGCCGCTCGGTATCGAGGGTCTGCATCTGGGCCGACCCCCCGCGGATTCGGCGACCAGCTTCGCTCCGCTGGCCGATTCCCAGCTCGGCATGCTCGCGAGACCACTCGGCGCCGCGGTTCTCGGTCGTGGCCATCGGATCCCGGGCGCACTAGGTGCCGTGACCCGCGGCCTTTTCCTGCCTGGTCTGGAAACCATTGTGGAGGGCCGGAATCCGGCGATCCTGGACACCGAATTGGGTGCGGCCAATGGTGTGTGCACCGCCCCGGCATTGGCGGCGATGTACAGCGCGCTCGCCAATGACGGCATCGGGGCCGGCCGCAGGTACCTCGGCGACCACACCATGAAGGCGTTGCGTCGTGTCGAGACCTATCAGCCCGACCATGCGTTGTTCTACCTGCCCATGCTGTGGCGCCTCGGCTACCACTCACTGCCGATGCCAGGCGCCCACGCCGGGTTCGGTCACCTGGGTCTGGGTGGTTCGTTCGGGTGGGTCGAGCCGCGGCTGGGGCTGTCGGTCGGGTTCGTACACAACCGGCTGTCCGCCGCTCAGCTGGGCTACGATCAGCCGGCGGCCTTCTGGTTGTTGCCGCTCATGATGCGCTGCCTGCGCGCTGGACCCGGCCGGGTACCGTCGAGCGCCCCGTCGAAGGCGGCGTGACCGAAGCGGCCTGGTCGCGTCGCTTGCGCGCCGGTCAGGTGAGGTAGCGATAGGCCGGAGAATCCGGCTCGAGGCGCTCGCATTGGATCGGGGACCGCCGCATCCGCTCCAACAACGGCCCGAGCCCGTCCGGTGCGCCGAGTTCGATGCCGACCAGTGCTGCACCGGTCTCGCGATTGTTTCGCTTGACGTACTCGAACAGCGTGATGTCGTCGTTGGGCCCGAGCACCTCGTCGAGGAAGCGCCGCAGGGCGCCGGGCTCCTGAGGAAAGTCCACCAGAAAATAGTGTTTGAGGCCGCGATGCACCAGGGAACGCTCGATGACTTCGCCGTACCGTGAGACATCGTTGTTGCCTCCGGATACCAGGCACACCACCGTCGCATTCGGTTGCGGGGTGATCTCCGTGAGCGCTGTCACGGTGAGCGCGCCGGCCGGCTCGGCGATGATGCCCTCCATCTGGTACAGCTCGAGCATGGTGGTGCAGATTGCGCCTTCATCGACCTGCATGATCTGAAAGGCGCCCTCCCCTCGGGGGGATTCGGTGCTGGTGAGTAGCGGCAGCGAGGCATGTGACACCACCCGGCCGCCGAATCCGGACACCGCGGCGAACGGCACGGCGCCGATCCGGCGTACCGCGGCGCCGTCGACGAATGGGTCGATGTCGGGCAGCGTCACCGGACCGCCTGCCACCAGGGCAGCGGTCATCGAGGGCGCGCCTGCCGGCTCCACACCGAGAATCCCGGTGTGTGGCGACCGCGCCCGCAGGTAGGTGCCGATGCCCGCCAGGCAGCCGCCGCCGCCTACGGGGACGACCACCAGGTCCGGGGCGGTACCGAGCTGTTCGAGGATCTCTGCGGCAATGGTGCCCTGGCCGGCGGCGGTGCGGGCATCGTCGAACGGCGGCACCATGGTGGCTCCGGTGCGGGCCACGTCGTCGGTTGCGGCCATGGCTGCCGCGTCGTAGGTTTCCCCGAGGGCGATCAGGTCGACGAACTGTCCACCGTGAGCCCGGATTCGGTCGCGTTTCTGCTTCGGCGTCGTTGCCGGCACATAGATGCGCGCGGTGATTCCCAGCGCTTGGCAGGCGAACGCGACGCCCTGTGCGTGGTTGCCCGCGCTGGCCGCGACCACGCCGGCGGCGCGCTCCTGCTCGGTCAGCTGCATCACCAGGTTGTAGGCCCCGCGCAGTTTGTAGGAGCGGACCGCACCGAGATCTTCGCGCTTGAGGTAGACATTCGCGCCGGTCAGCGTAGACAACCGTGCACTTCGCTGGAGCGGCGTCGGGTCGATGACGTCGGCAATTCGCTTGGCGGCGGCATCGATCTCGTCCGCGGTGAGCGCAGGACGGGATTCAGTGGGCACGTCGAAAGCATTCAGCGGATTGGGCACCCAATTATGCTGCCACCCGGCGCCCCGATGTGCCGCGGCGGGTGGCAGCTACTCGGCGGTTACCAGCGATCTGGAATGTGGGCGTTGGGCGTCACTCCTGTGGGGTGAGGACGAAGACCGGGATCCGACGATCGGTTTCGGTCTCATCGTTTCCATAGTCCGGCCATACTGCGACCGCGCGGGCCCACCACAGTGCCTTCTCCTCGGCAAAGACCTCGCGTGCGGTGTAGTCCTTGTTGATCGGACCGTCGCGCAATTCGACGTGCGGCTCGGCTTTGACGTTGTAGTACCACACCGGGCGTTTCGGTACACCGGCCATGCCGGCGACCACGGCGTACTCGCCGCCATGTTCCACTCGAACCAGCGGGGTCCTACGAAGTTTGCCGGTCTTGGCGCCTTTGCTGGTCAGTAGAACGATGGGCACGCCCTGCATGATGGCGCCCTCGGTTCCGCCGGAGTTCTCGTACTCTTCGGCATGTTTGCGGGCCCGCTCGGAGGTACTCGGTTCGTATTCACCTGTCAGAGGCATGCCGACTGAAACCAGATGTTGGTTGCACGCATTCCTCATGGGGCGGTGTACCCGGGCTGTTCGGTGAAATGGGCTCCTTCAGCACCTCCTGTGGAACCCTCCTGTGGAACACGGCCCGGAGAAGGAAGGAGTTCGATGGTCCGAACTTCCGTCTCCGACTACCCTGAAGTTATGGCAGTCGTACCTTCGGCTCGCGGCACGACGATCGACATCGCTGGGAGCGCGTGGCCGACACACTCCTTCGACGCGCTGGTCATCGGGTTGGGGAGTTGCGCCGTTGTGCTGTTGATCGTCGGGTCGTTGCCGGCCGCGGTCCTGACCGCGGCCGGGCTCGCTACTGCGCGGTGGCTCGGTGGCCGCCTTCGGCAACGGTCGGGCTCCGGCGGCTGCTCGGGCGCTGGCTACTTCGGGGTCAGGACGAAGACCGGGATCTGACGATCGGTTTTGGTCTGGTAGTCCGCATAGTCCGGCAAGACGGCGACCGCGCGGGTCCACCACAGTGTCTTCTCCTCGCCGAAGACCTCGCGTGCGGTGTAGTCCTTGTTGACCGGACCGTCACGCAATTCGACGTGCGGCTCGGCTTTGACGTTGTAGTACCACACCGGGTGTTTCGGCGCGCCGGCCATGGAGGCGACCACGGCGTACTCGCCGGCGTGCTCCACTCGGATCAACGGCGTCTTGCGTAGCTTTCCGGTTCGTGCGCCCTTGCTCGTCAGCAGGACAATCGGCCTGTCGTGCATGGTGGTGGCCCGAGTCCCGCCGGAGTTCTCGTACTCTTCGGCGTGCTTGCGGGCCCAGTCGGAGGTACTCGGTTCGTATTCACCTGTGAGCGGCATACTGCCTCAAACGCGTGATCGAGTTCATACATTCCCTCGTGATGCCGTGCACTGAGCCGGATTTCGATGGCGGACATCCGATGGCACTGGCGACGGCGCCCTCCACGTAGTAGCTTGCTCCCGAAGGCGGAACGGCATCGCGGGGGGCTCTGCACGGTGAAGCGTTTGGTTGTATGTTGCGACGGTACATGGAAGGCCGAGTCCAGCACTACGGTGTCGAACATTGTCAAGATCGCGCAAACAGTTCGGTTCGATGCACCGAATCCGCCCGGAACGGCGGTTCGGCAATGGGTCATCTACGCGGCCGGACCCGGTGCCCGTGGCTTTCTCGCCGATCGGCTGATGGGTGGGGCATTCGGTCTCGGCCTCGAGGCGAACCTCTCGTCGGTGTACTGGCATCTGGCCCTCAATTGGGAGGAGGGCGACGAGATCTACATCTTCGGTTTCAGCCGTGGCGCGTTCACCGCGCGCAGCTTGGCAGGACTGATCGGCCGCATCGGGATCATGACGCCGGATGCGATGATCGCCGGCCGATACCCAGAGGGGTTGCGGATCTATCGGCAGCCGCCGCCGAAGACACCGGACAACCACGATCCGGGAGAACCCCAGCATTGGCGGGCGTTCCGCCGCAGGCACTGTCGGCGTGCGGAGATCACCTTTCTCGGCGTATTCGACACCGTCGGCGCGCTAGGGGTGCCCGGGCTCACTGCCCTGCGACATCGTTTTCACGATGTCGAGCTCTCCGGAAATGTGCGGTGCGCTCGCCAGGCACTGGCTATCGATGAGAGGCGGCGCACCTTCGAACCCTGTCTGTGGAAGGTTGCGGGGGAACCGACCGCGCTGGACCTGCGCGGGATCGAGCGGGTCAAGCAGGTGTGGTTTCCGGGTGTGCACAGCGACATCGGCGGCGGCTACGCCGAATGCGGACTATCCGATGCAACACTGCATTGGATGGTTCGGGAGGCGGAATCGTGTGGACTGGCGTTCGATCGTGACCGGCTCGCCCAGTTGGTCCAGCGATGTGCCGATGCGAGGAACCATCTCCAGGTGCACGATTCGCTCGGTGCCGGCTACCGCGTACTGAACGTGTTTCGGATGTTGCGCCGCCCGCGCAGCCGCCGCTTCCATTGGGATTCCTGGCGGAGAATGGGTATGCCGAGCGATCGATCCGTTCGGCTGGCCTCGGGTATCCCGGGCGTACGCAACCACCATCCGGTGAACCTACGTCGGTGGCGGGCGCAGGTCGGTGGCAGGTTTCCTTCGGACATCATCGAGCGGGTCGATGTTGCCACGGGCGCGCCGTCGAACGATCAACGGACCAGCAACGCGACCGGCAGCCGGGTGAATACCACCTCCAGCCGGGCGCGCCCTTGGAAAGTCTGACCGGTCAGCCGATCGGTCCATGTGCCCGCCGGCAGGTCGAGAAATGTATCGCTCCAACCGCTGTCGGCCAGGGCGACACTGTGGCGGGTGGCGACGACGATGACTTCGGGTGCGTCGCCCGACCGGCCGCGAGCGTAGGACACGACCTTGCTCGCATGTTCTCCAGTGGCGAACAGTGGTCGATAACTGCCGCCGACGAAGCATTCGGGACGCTCACGGCGCAGCCACAGCGCGTAGGCGACCACCCACATCTTCGCGGCGCCAGTGGTGTCCAGTGCGGGTGTGCCGGTGAGCGATTGGAGCATGGCCGCGCGGGCGACGAAGTCCACTGGGCGGCGATTGTCCGGGTCGACGAGGGAGTCTTCCCACAGTTCGCAGCCTTGATACAGGTCCGGGACGCCTGGGCCACACAGTTGTAGCAGCTTCTGCGACAGTGCGTCCGACCAGGCGTGCGGAGCCAGTTCGTGGACCAGGTCACCGAGCTCCGAGCCGACCGGTCCGTCGATCACCGCATCGAGCCATCCGTGGACCGCAGCTTCGAATTCTGCGTCCGGCTCCTCCCATGAGGTCTTCGTATTCGCTTCCCGGATTGCCTTTTCGGCGAACACGTGTAGGCGTTCGCGCAGGCCGGGCACCGAGCCGGCGGGTCGGCCATCGGCAGGCCATACGCCGAACATGTTCTGCAGCAGAAACAGTGCCGTCGCGCCATCCGGAGCCGGGGTGATCTCCAACCAGGAGTCCACGCAGCGCGCCCAGATATCGGCCACCTGGGACAACACGCCGATGCGGGCGCGCACGTCCTCGCCGCGTTTGGTGTCGTGCGTCGACAACGTCGTCATGGTTGCCGGCCACCGCTGCGCACGTTGGCTGTTGGACAAATGGAATTCGTTGACCGAGTGGCCGAACCGCGCCGGGTTGCCGCCCACTTCTTGCAGCGATACCAGTCGCACGGCCTGATAGAACATGGTGTCCTCGACTGCTTTGGCCGTCATGGCGCTGCACACCTGGCTGAAGCGCACCGCCGCCTCGCCATCGGCGGCCAGCGCAGCGACCAGCACCGCCAGCGGCGCGGTGAGTTCGCTGCTGCGCTTCTCCACCTCCGCGATCACGGCACCGGCCATTCCGGCCAGTGGCGCGTAGTCGGCCCGATACACCGGCATGAACGCCAACACTTCGATCGCGGCATTGGTCAAAGCCAACGTATCGAAGCTCTCGGCCCTCGCGTCCTGCTTGATCGCCGCGATCAGCCGCCGGACTTCCGGAGCCAGAACGCTCTCCGCGACCGCGCGCTTGATCCGGTGCTCGGTCTCCCCGATCCAGGCCCGGTCGCTTCCGTGTCCAGCGACACGATGCGAGAGTTGCGTGAGCGCTTGCTCGCCTCGAGGATCGACCAGCACGTTGGAGAAGTCCGCCAGCGCCTCGTAGCCCGTCGTACCGTCGACCGACAGGGTGGCATCCAACGGTTCGCGGTTGGCGAGGATCTTTTCCACCAGCAACAGCCGGTGTGGGCCGATGAGTCCGCGTAGCCGGGTGAGGTAGCCGGCGGGATCGGACAACCCGTCGGGATGATCGACCCGCACGCCGTCGATCAGATCGTGCTCACACCACGCGGCGAGTTCGCGGTGGGTGATGTCGAAGACATCCGGGTTCTCCTGGCGGATCGCGGCCAGGCCGCTGACGGCGAAGTACCTACGGTAGGTGCACAATCCGGCTTTCCAGCTGACCAGGCGGTAGTGCTGCTTGTCATGGATACGCAGGGCGTTGTCGCCGTCGGTTCCCGGTGCAATCGGGAATCGCAGATCGTGCAGGGCCAGCATGGGTTCGGCGCCGGTACGGTCCACGGTCAGTGCGGCAGGGTCGTTCTCGGTTTGTAGAACCGGCAGCGCCAGCCGCCCGCCGGCCCCATTGCTCGGGCTCCAGTCGATATCGAAGTACGGCGCGAACCGGGACTCTCGGCCCGTGCGCAAGACATCCCACCACCAGGGGTTCTGCTGTGGATCGGCGACGGCCACGTGATTCGGCACCAGGTCGACGATCAGCCCCATGCCGCGGCTGCGTACCTCGGTGGCGAGGGCTTTGAGGCCCGCCGGTCCGCCGAGCGCGGCGGAGACCTTCGTCGGGTCCGTGATGTCGTAGCCATGGGTGGACCCGCGTGCTGCGGTCAGGATCGGCGACAGGTAGAGGTGCGAGATTCCGAGTTGTTGCAAATATTCCGCAATCGCGCGAGCTTCGGTGAAGGTCACCGCGTCCGGCCGTAGCTGCAGCCGGTAGGTACTTCGGACCGGGGTGTACCGCGCGGGCTGGCGTCGCAGAGATACCGGATCGGTTGCGAGCATCTCGGCGGAATCGAGCGCTGTCATCGGCATCGAGGTCAGGCGAGCGGTCCGCGGACAACACGGTCACCGGTGCCGCCGGGTCGGGTGCCCAGAGGCGTTGCACTACCGGGCGCTGCGTCGAGCTGAGCCATGGCAACGACAGTAGCGGGCGGCGTGGTCTGCCGGCCTCGGTGGCTGCGGTGGATCGAGTCGGCGTGGGCGAGGCGATTCCGAACGCTCCGCGGTGGAGCGCATGCTAACTTGAACAGTGTTCAAGTCGCTCCGTTGACTGGGGCAAGGATGTGAGGATTCTCATGGCACTGACTCGTGATGAGATCATCTCCCGTGATGCCGAGTATGTCTGGCATCCCTACGGGGGCTTCCCCGCGGCGATCGAGCCGCTGGTGGTGGCGAGCGCTGCGGGCACCCGCCTGACACTGGCAGACGGGCGCGAGGTGGTGGACGGGATGAGTTCCTGGTGGTCCGCCATCCACGGCTATCGGCATCCGGTACTCGATGCTGCGCTGGCCGATCAGGCGGGCCGGATGAGTCATGTGATGTTCGGTGGACTCACTCACGAGCCTGCGGTTCGATTGGCCGAACTGCTGGTCGATTCGACACCGCCAGGATTGGACAAGGTGTTCTTGTGTGACTCCGGTTCGGTGTCGGTGGAAGTCGCAGTGAAGATGTGTTTGCAGTATTGGCGCTCGCTGGGTGAGGCGCAGAAGAGGCGGCTGCTCACCTGGCGAGGCGGCTACCACGGCGATACCTTCACTGCGATGAGCGTGTGCGACCCCGAAGGTGGGATGCACACCCTGTGGACCGACGTCGTGGCGGATCAGGTATTCGCACCACGGCCACCGAGCACCTACCGGTCGCAGTACGTTGCGCAGCTGCGACACCTGATCGCGACCCATGCCGAGGAACTCGCGGCGGTCATTGTGGAGCCGGTCGTCCAGGGGACGGGTGGAATGCGCTGGCATCATCCGGACTACCTGGTCGACCTGCGTGCGCTGTGCGACGAATTCGGCGTACTGCTGATCTTCGACGAGATCGCGACCGGATTCGGACGCACCGGAACCATGTTCGCCGCCGACCAGGCTGCGGTGAGTCCGGATGTGATGTGTGTGGGTAAGGCGCTGACCGGCGGGTACCTCACGTTGGCCGCGACATTGTGCACCGCGCGCATGGCGCGGACGATCAGCGCCGCGCACGGCGCTCTCATGCACGGCCCCACGTTCATGGGCAACCCGCTGGCATGCGCGGTGGCAGTCGCGTCGATCGAGTTGTTGCGCGCTCGCGATTGGCGCGGTGACGTGGCTCGGATCGAGCGCGAGCTCGAGGCAGGCCTCGCCCCCGTGCGCGGGTGGCCCGGCGTGGTCGACGTGCGGGTCCTGGGCGCGATCGGAGTGATCGAACTGGACCGTCCGGTGGACATGGGTGCCGCGACCGATGCCGCGACTGCCGCCGGAGCGTGGCTGCGTCCGTTCGGTAACCTGATCTACACCATGCCACCGTTCGTCAGCACCTCCGATGACATCGCGACGATCACTGCGGGAATGCGCGCGGCGGCATCCGTGCACCAGGGATAGCTCCCGTGCGCGAGCGATTCGGAGCGATCCGACCACGGCGGGTAGCTGACCTGAACGGTGTTCAAGTATGCTCCGCACACGTGACCACCGATCCGCTGACCTGGTTGGACGAGCGCGCCGGCGCACGAGTCGCGGCGGGACTGCGCCGCGAGTTGCGGCCGCGCGCTGCCGAGGCGACCTCGATCGACCTCGCCTCCAACGACTATCTCGGATTGGTTCGCCATCCGGAGGTGATCGCCGGCGCCATCGAAGCGGTGCGCCGCTGGGGTGCAGGATCGACCGGGTCACGCCTGGTCACCGGTACCACTGTCGAGCACGAACACCTGGAAGCCGAACTGGCGCAATTCTGTGGTACCGAGTCCGGACTCGTGTTCGCGTCCGGGTATGCGGCCAACCTCGGCGCGGTCACCGCCCTTGCCGGGCGCGGTTGCCTCGTGGTCTCCGATGCCGGCAGTCACGCATCGTTGGTGGATGCCTGCCGGCTGTCGCGAGCGCGGGTGGCAATCGCGCCGCACCGCGATGTCGCCGCGGTGGAGCGGTTGTTGTCGCAGCGCACCGAGGAACGCGCGGTGGTACTCACCGACTCGGTGTTCAGCGCCGACGGCGATCTCGCGCCGCTGGCCGAACTTCATCGAGTGGCCAGGGCCAATGGCGCGGTATTGGTGGTGGACGAAGCACACGGACTCGGCGTGCGCGGTATCGGGGGGCGTGGATTGGTCCACGAGCTCGGACTGGCTGGCGTGCCGGACATCGTGATCACCGCGACATTGTCGAAATCCCTCGCCGCCCAGGGGGGCGTCGTGCTGGCGAGCGCTCGGGTGCGCGCGCATCTGGTCGACACCGCTCGCACCTTCATATTCGACACCGGACTCGCGCCTGCGGCCGTCGGGGCGGCGCGCGCGGCGCTCCGTGTGCTGCGCGCGCAGCCCGAGCTGGCCGCGCGGGTGCTCGAGCGTGGCGCCGATCTCGCCCGAATCGCCGGCGTGCCCACCCCGGACTCGGCGGTGGTGCCGATCGTTCTCGGCCCCGCGCACGTTGCCATGGACGCTGCCGAAGCCTGTCGTGCGCGTGGGCTCGAGGTGGGTTGCTTCCGTCCGCCGTCGGTCCCGGAAGGTACCTCACGCCTACGGTTGACCGCGCGTGCCGACCTCGGCGCGACGGAACTCGACACCGTCGCAACAGTGCTCGGCGATGTGCTCGCCGCGGCGCGGGACGTCGCGGTCGTATGAGCGTTCTGCTGATCTCCGGGACCTCCACAGATGTCGGGAAGACCGTCGTCGTCGCCGCGATCGCCGCCGCCGCCCTGGCCAGTGGGCGATCGGTCGCGGTGTGCAAGCCCGGACAGACCGGTGTCGCGCCGGGTGAACCCGGCGACCTCGCCGAGATCCAGCGGTTGTCCGGCGTGGCACGGACGGTCGAACTCGCGCGCTATCCCGATCCACTGGCTCCCGAGACCGCCGCCCGGCGCGCCGGTCTGCCGGAACTGACCCTCGCCGAGACCGCCGCCGCGGTCGATGCCCTGACCGATGCGGATCTGGTCCTGGTCGAGGGCGCGGGTGGATTGCTGGTGCGTTTGGGTGACTTCACGCTGCTGGATCTGGCGCACGCTCTGCACGCGCCGGTCCTCCTGGTCACCGCCGCCGGACTGGGCACGCTCAACCACACCGAACTGACCACTCGCACATTACATACGGCGGGCGTGCCTTGCGCCGGACTGGTGATCGGCGCGTGGCCGGCCGAACCCGATCTGGCCGCCGAGTGCAATCGGATCGACCTGCCGCGACAGACCGGCGTGCGCCTGGTGGGCTCCGTGCCGGCGGGAGTGGGGAGCTGGGATCTGGAACGGTTCACCGTCGCCGCTCCAGGGTGGTTCGCCCGCGACTGGTCGCCATTCGACCGACCCCGCCCGGTCGCAGCACCTCGCGATGGATTCCGGACGTTGTCACCTCACAGATGACCCCGTGACGGTCGTGGTGTGCGACTCGCGCCGAGCATGACAACCCTCGGCGTGGGCACATACTGTGGAAATCGATGTCGCCGTTGGACGAGAGGCATCCGTCCACCGTCTCCGACTGGGACGCTGCGCGACGGCGAGCTCGGCTGCGGGACACGCGCCCGGGGCACGGGTGGAAGACGTTGCGGCGCACCAGAACGACGGTGGTGTGGGTCGCCGCAGTGCTGTTGGCCGGGCTCGTGATATTCACGCAGTACTGGGCGTATGATGTTGCGCCCGAACGGGAACGGTTGGCGCACACGATTCCGGCCATCCTTCCGGTGGCGCCGCCGCTGGATCCGAAGAACTGGGACACCGTGGTCGTGGACCTGGTCGGACTCGGCGGTTTGGATGCCAGTGACACTGCCGCGGCACTGCCGGCACTGCGCACGATGGGCATGGTGTGGGCGATCCGCTACGACAATGGAGGCATCGATACCAAGGTGATCGCCGACTTGATCGTCGGGGCAGCCGAAGCATCCGGGTTGACCAACGTCATACTGGTCGGCCACAGCATGGGCGGCGTCATCGCCTTGGAGGTCGCCGCGCACGTCCACGCCGACAGCGACCGCAGGATGGTTGCAGTGATCTTGGACTGCACGCCGATGGACCTCGACGCCGTTCGTCCGGAGAGCCGCAGTCATGGCGAGGACATGCTGCGCTGGATGGGATGGCTACCCGGCGCCAGGGAGAGTCGTGCCCTGCGCCTGGCCGTGGAGACCTATGTCCGTCGTGATCGGTTCGTCGATCGCTCCGGCGCGGTGCCCGGTATCCGTTTCGGTGACTTGGGCGAGGTATTGGTTCAGGTGATGCGCGAGAAGATCGTCTCGCGCGACGCAGCGAGCAATGGCCTGATCGAGTCTCAGTTCACCGCTATCGCCGCCGGCGGTACAGCCGGAGATCTGCGTACCCTGGCCGAGAAGGTCGGTGACAAACCGCGGCCGGCCATCGTCTTCATCCGGCCTCGGGATCCGCATCGCGATCACGTGGTCGACGTGGAGTACTCACACAGTGTGCTGATCGAGCGATCCGGAGGCGAGGACGGCACGCTGCTGGTCGTGCTGTCGCGACACACCGAGCACGCCAATCCGCGGCAACGACCCGTAGAGTACAACGCGCTGATCGAACAGCGGATTCTACCGTTCGTCCAGCGTTATCAGCAGCACGTTCGAGAATCGGTCATGGTGGCAGCGCGCTGACCGGAGCCCTGGTCAGCGGATGCGGGCGCCGAGCAGGTGACGCACGCCCGCCACGAACAAGCGTAGACCGAAGTCGAAACGTGCTGTGGCATCGACGGTTTCCTCCCATGGCGTCGCGTCGTCGGCGAGCGCACCCGCCGAGTCCATCTGCATTCGGGACTGCTCGTCGACCGTTTGACCGAGGACGTAGTACAGCAGTGTGGATGCAGCCAGCTCTGCCTCGGTTCGGGGCATGCCCGCGCGAATCACGGCACTTGCCATGCGTTCGCGGCCCTTGCTCGTGGTCAGTCGGGATGCGTAGGTCGACGAGACCAGTTCCGCGCCGTCCCGATAGGTCAGCAGGCAGGTGCGTAGCCGATGCGCCAATTCGCTGATCTGCCCGGACCAGTCGTCGGCCTCGACCGGGTCGGCCATCGGCGCCAGAATCGTGTCCGCGACCGCGCCGAGCAGCGCTTGTTTGTTGGGGAAGTGCCAATACAATGCTCCGGGCTGGACTCGAAGGGATCCGGCCAGGCGGCGCATCGTGAGATCGGCCAGGCCATACCGATCCAGAATCGTGATGGCGCCGTCGATCACGTCCGTCCGGTGCAGCTGCACTGGCACTTCCTTCCCCGTGTTTTGACTCACTCCGGTCTCTACCCTAGCCTGAACACCGTTCAAGTTGCACGGCCACCTCGGCCGGACGAAGGGATTCGTGCAGTGACCCAGACACGTGACGACCTCAGCGCGTCGCAGACCGAGGTCCCGACCTCTCCTGTTGCGACCTCTGCAGTTGCGACCTCTGCAGTTCCGACGCCGCCCATCCTGGCGGTTGCCCGGGATCAGGTGCTCGAGTGCGGGGAGGGGCTCAACCGCGAGCAAACGCTCGAAGTGCTTCGGCTGGGCGACGAGCACCTGGACGAACTGCTCGCGCTGGCCCATGAGGTGCGCATGCGGTGGTGCGGCCCGGAAGTCGAGGTAGAGGGCATTATCAGCCTCAAGACCGGCGGCTGCCCCGAAGACTGTCACTTCTGTTCGCAGTCGGGCTTGTTCCAGTCGCCGGTGCGCGCGGCCTGGCTGGACATCCCCAGTCTGGTCGAAGCCGCGAAGCAGACTGCAAAGACCGGAGCCACCGAATTCTGCATCGTGGCCGCGGTAAGGGGCCCGGACGAGCGCTTGATGGCTCAAGTGGCCGCTGGTGTCGAGGCGATCCGAAACGAAGTCGATATCCAGGTCGCCTGTTCATTGGGCATGCTCTCGCAGGAGCAGGTCGACCAGCTCGCGGCCATGGGCGTCCATCGGTACAACCACAACTTGGAGACCGCCCGCTCGTTCTTTCCACACGTGGTCACCACACATTCCTGGGAAGAGCGGTGGGAAACGCTGAGCATGGTGCGTGATGCGGGAATGGAAGTGTGTTGTGGCGGCATTCTCGGTATGGGCGAAACGCTCGAGCAGCGGGCCGAGTTCGCGGCGAACCTGGCCGAACTCGAACCCGACGAGGTGCCGCTGAACTTCCTCAACCCCCGACCGGGTACCCCGTTCGGAGAACTCGAAGTGATGCCCGCCGCCGACGCGCTGCGTGCGGTCGCCGCATTTCGGCTTGCGCTGCCGCGCACGATGCTGCGCTTCGCGGGCGGCCGGGAGATCACCTTGGGTGACCTCGGCGCCGAAAGGGGCATCCTGGGCGGAATCAATGCTGTGATCGTGGGCAACTACCTGACCACGCTCGGCCGGCCCGCGGAGCAGGATGTGGACCTACTCGGCGAGTTGCGGATGCCGATCAAGGCGCTCAACGAAACTCTGTGACCCGGCTCGGTATGCCTCGAGCTGCCGCCGGATCGTGAGTACTGTCATGGATATGGACGAGCGTTACAACGCGTTCACAGGTCAACGGATCGAGCCGGGGTTCGACGACCCCACCCCGACCGCCGCTGCGCTGGGGTTGGAGCCGCCACGGTTTTGCGCACGGTGTGGTCGACGGATGATCGTGCAGGTCAGCCCGGACGGTTGGTGGGCGCGATGCTCCCGCCACGGTGTCATCGACTCGACGCGGTTGGAACATCGCTAGTGGGATCGGTGGCGGCACCGTCGGGCGCGCCTCTCCGACGCGCGGTGCGCGAGGCCATGGTGGTCGCGGCGGCCGTGGTGGCGATCAGCGCACTCGTCGGCGTCGGCTGGGGCGTGTTGGCACCCACCGAGCAGATGCTCCTGATCGCACCTGATCGCGCTGCCTCGATGATCGGTGAAAGTGCGCACCGATTCGATGCGCTGGCGTTGTTCGTAATGACCGGTGCGGTGCTCGGTCTGCTCTCGGCAGTGGTGGCCTGGCGATGGCGGACGGCGCGCGGGCCGATGATGCAGATCGGTCTGCTGATCGGTTCGGGGCTGGGTGCGCTGGCGATGGCGCGGGTCGGTGAAGGCGTCGCCGGGTTGCTGCATCCGCGTCCGCACGACGCGGTGGTCGGCCAACTCGTGAGGCTACCCACCGAGGTGGGCAGTCAGGTCGCGCTGATCGCACAACCACTGCTCGCGTCGTTCGTGGTGCTGCTGCTCGCGACACTGAACACGTCGGACGATCTCGATGTGGCGTCGTGGTCGACGGCCACTCACAGCGGTGGGCGCAGCGCTGCGAATTCGTCTGTCACCCGCAAGCCGGAGTCGGTGAAGCGATAGACCGCCGCGGGCCGGCCGCCGGCGCGGCCGGGCGCGGCGACGGCGCCGGTGGGTGTGATCACCTTGCGCCGGGTCAGCACCCGTTGCAGATTGGTGGTGTCCACCTCGTATCCGAGTGCGACGCAATATATTTCGCGCAAGGTCGACATGGTGAATCGTTCTGGCGCGAGCGCGAAGGCGATATTGGTGTAGGAGAGCTTCGAGGCCAGTCGGGTGCGTGCATGGTCGACTACGGTGCCGTGATCGAAAGACATCTGCGGCAGGGTCGACACCGGATGCCAGCCGGTGTCCGCCGGGAGCTTCGGATCGGCGGTCAACGGCACCAGGCCGAGGTAGGCCGAGGCGATCCGGCGGGGGGTGGGCACTCGGTCCGGTGCGCTGAACACCGAGAGTTGCTCGAGATGCGCGAGCTCGCGGACATCCACCTTCTCGGCGAGTTGGCGTCGTGCGGACGTGTCGAGATCCTCGTCGTCGCGCAATCGGCCGCCGGGCAACGACCACGTGCCCTTCTGCGGATCCAGTGCGCGCTCCCATAGCAGCACCGCCAGTTCCGTCCGCTCGGCCGGAGCGCGGCCGCGCGCGCCTCCAATCCCACGGCTCGTGGTTCTACCTGCGACGATGTCGAAAGGGAACCGGCGAACTTGGAACACCGCGGTCAGCGACTCGTGGATGGTGATACCATGAGACATAGTTTTCGATTATAAGTCGAAAACCAGATTTGGTGCTACTCGGCGAGGTGGCCGATCAGCACGAGGAAGGGAGCCATCCATGGCGACGACGGGTGCGAAACTGGCGCCCCGGCTGATGGGGCAGGTGTTCGACGGTCCCTCCGGGTTCGCTGGAGTGGAGGCGACACCAGAATGGGCGCAGGAGGTCAAGCGACTGGCCGCCGAGCGCAATGCGACTATTCTCGCGCACAACTATCAAATCCCCGCGATCCAGGACGTGGCCGACCACGTCGGTGATTCACTCGCGTTGTCGCGTATCGCGGCCGAGGCCCCGGAGGACACGATCGTGTTCTGCGGAGTGCACTTCATGGCCGAGACGGCCAAAATTCTCAGTCCGACGAAGACGGTGCTCATCCCGGACCACCGCGCCGGATGTTCGCTGGCGGATTCCATCACCCCCGACGAACTGCGTGCCTGGAAAGGCGAGCATCCCAGCGCGGTGGTCGTGTCGTATGTGAACACCACCGCCGAGGTCAAGGCGCTCACCGACATCTGCTGCACGTCGTCCAACGCGGTCGACGTGGTCGACTCGATCGACCCGGACCGTGAGGTACTGTTCCTGCCCGACCAGTTCCTCGGCGCACACGTCAAGCGGGTCACCGGTCGCGCGAACATGCATATCTGGGCGGGTGAGTGCCACGTGCACGCGGGGATCAACGGCGCCGAACTGACCGAGCAGGCGCGAACCCATCCCGACGCGGAACTGTTCGTGCACCCCGAATGCGGTTGTGCCACCTCGGCGCTGTATCTGGCAGGGGAGGGCGCGTTCCCAGCCGACCGGGTGCACATCCTGTCCACCGGCGGCATGATCGACGCAGCCAAGGCGGCCAGGTCGAACCAGGTACTGGTGGCGACCGAGGTCGGCATGCTCCACCAGTTGCGCAAGGCTGCTCCAGGTATCGACTTCCAGGCTGTGAACGATCGAGCCTCGTGCCGCTATATGAAGATGATCACGCCCGCCGCACTGCTGCGCTGCCTGGTCGAGGGCCGCGACGAAGTCCATGTCGATCCGGAAACGGCTGCGCTGGGTCGCAATTCGGTACAGCGAATGATCGCGATCGGCACGTCCGGCGGCGGTGAATGAGTCCCGGCGCACGCCGATGAGTACCGCAGTGTCGATCGACTGGGAGACCACGACGGACCTGGTTGTCGTCGGTGGCGGCGTTGCCGGGCTGACCGCGGCGCGCGCCGCCTCCGTGCGCGGTCTGCGGGTACTCACGGTGAGCAAGGGCGGGCCGACCGACACCTCCACCCAGTACGCGCAGGGCGGTATCGCGGTCGTCGCGCCCGAGGGGGATTCGGTCGCCGCGCACGTGTACGACACCGTGGAGGCCGGAGCCGGGCTGTGTGACGTGGGCGCGGTGCGTTCCATCGTCGCGGGCGGGCGAGCGGCGGTGGCCACCCTGACGGATCTGGGTGCGGTGTTCGATCTCGGCCATGACGGTCGGATTTCACGAACCCGCGAGGGCGGGCACAGCACCCGGCGAATCATTCACGCCGGCGGTGATGCCACCGGCGCGGAGGTGCAGCGGGCGCTGAACAAGGCCGGACTGCCCGTGCTGTTCGGCGCCGCGGTCGCGCGGATCGTTACCGGCCCCACCGGCGTGCGCGGTGTGGTATTGGTTTCGGACCGAGGTGTGGGCATCGTCCACACACCCGCAGTGGTTCTGGCCACCGGCGGGCTCGGTCAGCTGTATGCCCTGAGCACCAACCCGCCCGGAGCCACCGCCGACGGCATCGCGCTCGGGTTGTGGGCCGGCGCGACGGTCGCGGATCTCGAATTCGTGCAGTTTCACCCGACCGTGTTGTACACCCCGGGCGCAGTGGGACGCAGGCCGCTGATCAGCGAGGCAGTTCGCGGCGAGGGCGCGACGCTGATCGATACGAACGGCGAGGCGCTCACCGCAGGTGTGCACCCCCGCGGTGATCTCGCGCCGCGTGATGTGGTCTCGCGGGCCATCGCAGCGCGCATGCTGGCGCTCGGTGTCGAGCACGTCTATCTCGACGCGCGTTCACTCCACGGTTTCGCGCAACGGTTTCCGACGATCACCGCGTCGTGCCTGGCCGCCGGTATCGATCCGCGCACGGACCCGATTCCCGTCGCGCCCGCGGCGCACTACCAATGCGGCGGGATCGTCACCGACACCCATGGTCGCACCTCGCTGGCCGGCTTGTACGCGGCAGGCGAAGTCGCACGGACCGGTCTGCATGGGGCGAATCGACTGGCGTCCAACAGCTTGCTCGAGGGACTCGTGGTCGGCGAACGTGCCGGGGCTGCCGCGGTCGAACGCCGCGGCGAGGTGGCCGAGGTGACCGACATACCCGCTCGTCTGGTCGAGCATGCCGGGCGCGCTGTGGTGCAGGGGCTGATGACCGCGCACGCCTCGGTGCTTCGCGACGGCGCGAACCTCGCCGGAGCCCGTAAACAGTTGGACGACGCCACCTCTCGGCGCGACCCGCTCCGCGGCGCAGCCGCGTCGCTGGCGCAGATGGAGGATGCCGCACTCACCCTGGCGGCGCGCGCATTGCTGTCGGCGGCGGAGGCACGCACCGAAAGCCGTGGGTGTCATGTCCGGTCCGACCATCCGAATACGCGGCCAGAGTTTCGCAGGAGCCTCCCGTTTCGCCTCGACGGCGACGGTGTTCTCGAATTCACCCCACCGATTCCCTGACCACCATGCTCACGCGGGACGTCCGACCGCAGCGCGGGCTGTGGCTTCCGCCGTGACGGAGAGAGGAAGGCTTCCATGGCGCTGGACGCCGGTCTGGACCGCGACGACGTGCTGCGGATCGTACGCACGGCACTCGACGAGGACCTGCGCTACGGCCCGGACGTGACCACGGCGGCCACCGTGCCTCACGACGCGGTGGCGACGGCATCGGTGGTGTCACGCCAGCCGGGCATCGTCGCGGGACTGGACATCGGATTGCTGGTCCTGGACGAGGTGATCGGTGCGCACGGCTACGAGATCACCGATCGCGTCGCCGATGGCGCTCGTGTGGGTCCGGGTCAGCGGGTGTTGACCATGACAGCGCCCGCTCGCGGCCTGCTCACCGCCGAGCGCACCATGCTCAACCTCGTCTGCCACCTGTCGGGTATCGCAACCACGACCGCCGCCTGGGTCGACGCGGTTGCCGGCACCGACTGCCGGATCCGAGACAGTCGCAAGACGCTGCCGGGGTTACGCGCCGTGCAGAAGTACGCTGTGCGGGTCGGCGGCGGCGTGAACCACCGTATGGGTCTGGGTGACGCTGCGCTGATCAAGGACAACCATGTGGTCGCGGCTGGATCGGTGGTCGAGGCGTTGCGTGCGGTCAGGTCCGCGGCCCCCGATGTCGCTTGCGAGGTCGAGGTCGACAGCCTCGAACAACTCGACGCAGTACTCGGGCAGCAGGTGGAACTCGTATTGCTGGACAACTTCCCGTTGTGGCAGACGCAGGCGGCGGTGCAGCGGCGCAATGCGGTCTCGCCCCGAACGAAGTTGGAATCCTCCGGCGGGCTCGGCCTCGAGGTCGCCGTGGACTATGCCCGAACCGGCGTCGACTACCTCGCGGTGGGCGCGCTCACCCATTCGGTCCGCGTCCTCGATCTCGGCTTGGACATGTAGCCCCGGCCCGCCCCACCCGTGTACTGCCCCGGCGTCGGACACGACCCGGGCAGCGGTGTGGTGGGTCGCTGGGGACCGAGCGACGCCAGGATGCCGCGGCGGTGCGGCAGCGGGATCGCGCAGGCCGCGTGAGTCGGGTGCGCTATGCTGTGCCGTTCGGGCGAACCGTGCCCCGAACAACGTCCGGCTGACGCGTGCGAGCATTCTCGTGCCCGCTACACTCGTCCCCGGGACCGCGTGAGAGATCACTATGCGGTATGTCACGATTTCGAGAAGGTTCGGAGTAGGCGCCATCGATACCGGTCAGTTGATCGCGGAACACTACCGCCTGGTCGAGCGGATTGGTAGCGGCGGCACGGGTGTGGTGTGGCGTGCCGTCGATGAACGCCTCCATCGCTCGGTGGCTGTCAAACAGATCCACATCAAGCCGAGCTTGCCCGAAGCCGAGCGGGACGTGGTGCGGCAACGCGCGATCCGAGAGGCGCGAAACGCTGCTCGATTCCAGCATCCGAATGCGATCGTGGTGTTCGATATCACAGAACACCAGGGTGATCCGTGTCTGGTGATGGAGTATCTGAAGTCCAAGAGCCTGGCCGCTGTGATCTCCGCTCGAGGCACCCTGCCCCTGGCCGAGGTTGCCCGGATCGGGGAGCAGGTCGCCTCGGCGCTGATTGCCGCGCATCAGGCTGGGATCGTGCACCGTGACGTGAAGCCCGGCAATATCCTGCTCGATGATCACGGCACGGTGAAGATCACCGACTTCGGTATCTCTCGCGCAACAGGAGACGTGACGCTCACCGAGACCGGGCTGATCTGCGGCACCGCTGCCTATCTCGCACCGGAGGTGGCACGCGGTTCCGATCCGACACCGGCGGCCGATGTCTTCGCGCTGGGCGCCACGCTGTTCCATGCGTTGGAAGGCGAACCGCCCTATGGCGCGGGCGCCAATCCACTCGCAGTGCTCTACGCCGCGGCCAACGGTCAGTTGCGCGAGCCGCGCAACGCCGGTCCGGCTACGGGACTGTTGCTCGACCTGCTCGGTCCCGATCCAGCGCAGCGGCCGAGTATGCCGGCCGCGCAGGAGCAGCTGGCCGCCTTGGCTGCCGCGGGTCCTGCGCCGATCGGGGTGGGCTTCGTTCCCGCCAGCCAGGCTTTCCCCCGTCCCCAGGCGGAAGGGTCCGACTCGGAGACCCAGGCGTTGTGGCCCACGACCCGTTCTTCGGCGCCCACCACACCGACCGAACGGAGCCAGCGCGCAGTTGCCGCACCGCCCAGATCCGACGGCGCGGCCCATCCACGCACCATGGCGCAGCCGCGCCCCGAACCGGCGACGCGATCCGGTGGCGCCCTCCGCGCGCTGTGGATCGGCGCGGCGGCCGTCAGCATCGTCGCAGTGGTTTCCGGGGCGGTCCTGTTGAACTCGTCGGACTCGAACCCCCCAGCCACCCGAGCCGGCTCCTCGGTGACGATCGCATCGCCGCAAGGTGCCAGTACGACCGAGATGGCGTCGGTTGCTCCTTCGGTGGGACAGACCAGGAGCGTCGGCAAGGCCGATCTACGGCAGTCCATCGATCAAGTGGTCGACTTCTACAACAACCTGGTCTACCTACGACTCACCTCGGCGTGGGAGCAGCTGACCCCCGCCGCCCAGCAGGTCTACGGAAGTCGACAGGCCTTTCACGACCACTGGACCCGAAATCGCGTCACCGGTTTCAATACGGTCGACGCGGCCGGTGGCGGTGCCGGCACCAACCCGGACGGATCGGTGGACATCAATGTAGCCAGTGTGACCTATGCGGGACAGAGCAGGTCGGTGACATTGCGTTTGATCAATCCTGGCAGCGGGTCTCCGCTGATCGACAGCGACACCTATTGAGATCGACCGGTGAGGGTGGTGCGTAGTGCCATGAGCCGCGGAGCGGATCCGACTGTGCGCTCGATCTCGCCGTGGCCTCCCCGGTCGATCGGGGCCGACCACACCGATAACCGTCGATAGTCGCCCATTAGGCTGGTGACGGCAACATTCCTGTTGTGTAATCAGCTGGAGACAAGGACTCATACCCCATGACAACCCGCCTCGAGCTCGCTCGCGTCGATCTGCGCGGTCGTACTCCTTCCGTGGCCCAGCTGCGCGCGGCGCTGCCGCGCGGGGGAGTCGACGTGGATTCGGTGCTGGATCGGGTGCGGCCGGTGGTGGAGGCGATCCGCGATCAGGGCGTGTCTGCGGCGCTGGAGTACAGCGAGCGTTTCGATGGCGTGATCCCGGCGACGGTGCGGGTGCCGGTCACCGAATTGGTGGCTGCACTGGATGCGCTGGATCCGACGGTGCGCGCCGCCCTGGAGGAAGCCATCGCCAGGGTTCGCGCAGTGCATGCCGATCAACGTCGCACCGACACCTCCACCGCAGTGGTTCCCGGCGGCACCGTGGTCGAACGCTGGGTGCCGATCGAACGGGTCGGCTTGTACGTTCCGGGCGGTAATGCCGTCTACCCCTCCAGCGTCGTGATGAACGTGGTACCGGCACAGACTGCGGGCGTCGGTTCGCTCGTCGTGGCCTCGCCGCCGCAAGCACAGTTCGGCGGCCTGCCACATCCGACCGTCCTCGCCGCGGCGCACCTGCTGGGCGTCGACGAGGTCTGGGCGGTCGGCGGCGCTCAGAGTATTGCGTTGCTGTCCTACGGGGGCGTGGATACCGACGGTGCCGATCTGGAACCGGTCGACCTGATCACCGGACCCGGCAACATCTATGTCACTGCTGCCAAGCGGTTGTGTCGCGGCTCGGTGGGTATCGACGCCGAGGCCGGTCCTACCGAGATCGCGATTCTCGCCGATGCGACCGCCGACCCGGTGCACGTCGCCGCCGACCTGATCAGCCAGGCCGAACACGATGTCTTGGCGGCCAGCGTGCTGATCACCGACAGCGAGCATTTGGCAGACGCGGTCGATGCCACGCTGACCGCGCAGCTGACCACGGTCAAGCATGCCCATCGGGTGAGCGAAGCGCTGCGTGGAAAACAGTCCGGCACCGTCTTGGTCGACGATATCGAGCAGGGCTTGCGCGTCGTGAACGCATACGCCGCCGAGCACGTGGAAATTCAGACCGCTCATGCCCCGACGGTCGCTGCCAAGGTCCGTAGTGCCGGCGCGGTCTTCGTCGGCGCCTATACACCGGTCAGCCTCGGCGACTACTGCGCAGGCTCGAACCACGTCCTGCCGACCGCGGGCTGTGCGCGCCACTCCTCGGGCTTGAGTGTGCAGACTTTCCTGCGCGGGATCCACGTGGTGGAATACACCGAAGCCGCGCTGAAGGATGTCGCCGGGCACGTGGTGGCACTGGCGAATGCCGAGGACCTGCCTGCGCACGGGCAGGCCGTGCAGGCGCGATTCGGAGCGCTGGCATGACCCGGCCGCCGCATGTGCCCGGCGCCGGGGTATCCATCGACGAGCTGCCGTTGCGAGCGACTCTTCGCGGCGCGAAGCCCTACGGCGCGCCGCAACTGACGGTTCCGGTGCGACTGAACACCAATGAGAATCCGCATCCGCCGAGTCGAGCGTTGATCGACGACGTCGCGGAGTCCGTTCGTGCGGTGGCTGCGCACCTGCACCGCTACCCGGACCGCGACGCGGTCGCACTGCGTACCGATTTGGCGCGATACCTCAGCGCCCAGATCGGTACCCCGGTGGACAGCAGCAATGTCTGGGCAGCCAACGGCTCCAACGAGATCCTGCAGCAGCTCTTGCACGCCTTCGGTGGCCCCGGTCGCCGCGCACTGGGTTTCGCGCCCTCGTATTCGATGCACCCGATCATCTCCGAGGGCAGCAACACCGAGTGGACCACAGCGGCGCGCGACAGCGATTTTTCGCTCGACATCGACCACGCGGTGGCTGTCATCGCCGAACTCCAGCCGGACGTGGTCTTCGTGACCAGCCCGAACAACCCCACCGGGCACAGTATTTCGCAGCAGGAGCTGGCTCGGATCCTTACCGCAGCTCCCGGCATCGTGGTGGTCGACGAAGCCTACGGCGAGTTCTCCGCCCGGCCCAGTGCGATTGCACTGATCGACCGATTTCCGGCCAAGCTGGTGGTGACCAGGACGATGAGCAAGGCCTTCGCCTTCGCCGGTGGGCGTCTCGGCTACCTCATCGCCGCGCCCGCGGTGATCGACGCGATTCTGCTGGTACGGCTGCCCTACCACCTGTCGGTGGTCACTCAGGCCGCTGCACGCGCCGCCCTGCGACACGCCGAGGAGACGCTACGGAGCGTCGCCGCATTGGCTGCGGAGCGCGATCGTGTGGCGGTGGCATTACAGGAGATGGGTTTCGACGTCGTCCCCAGCGACGCCAACTTCCTGCTGTTCGGTCGGTTCGCCGACGCCGCCGCGACCTGGCAGCGTTACCTGGACCATGGTGTGTTGATCCGCGACGTCGGTATCCCTGGCTACTTGCGCAGCACGATCGGATTGGCCGTGGAGAACGACGAACTGCTGAAGGTCAGCGGCGCACTGGCGGGCACCGACCTCACACTGCGATGAGCCCACGCCGGAGCTGCCCGGCGACAACCCGATTGGACGTGAGCATGAGCAGGACCGCCCGGGTGGAGCGGGTCACCAAGGAATCCACGATCGTCGTCGAGCTGGACCTGGACGGCACCGGCGTCACCGATATCGCTACCGGTGTCCCCTTCTACGACCACATGCTGACCGCCTTGGGCGCGCATGCGAGTTTCGACTTGACCGTTCGTGCCGAAGGCGATGTCGAGATCGAGGCGCACCATACCGTGGAGGACACCGCGATCGTGATCGGCCGGGCGCTGGGACAGGCGCTGGGCAGCAAGGCCGGTATCCGCCGATTCGGCGATGCGTACATCCCGATGGACGAGACGCTCGCTCACGCCGTGGTCGACGTATCCGGCCGTCCCTACTGCGTGCACACCGGTGAGCCGGAGCATCTGCTGCATGCGGTGATTCCCGGATCCGGTCCCGGCGCTCCCTATTCCACGGTACTGAATCGGCACGTGTTCGAGTCGATCGCGTTCAACGCGCGGCTCGCACTGCACGTGCGCGTGCTCTACGGTCGCGACCAGCACCACGTCACCGAAGCGGAATTCAAGGCGGTCGCACGGGCGTTGCGCGCCGCCGTGGAGCCGGACCCGCGGGTCGGCGGTGTTCCATCGACGAAAGGGACTCTGTGAGCACTCGAACCGTTGTCCTGCTCGACTATGGTTCTGGCAACCTACACTCGGCCGAACGCGCCTTGGTTCGTGCGGGAGCCCGGGTCGAGGTGACCGCAGATCCGCAGACCGTGCTGGCGGCCGACGGTCTGGTCGTGCCCGGAGTGGGCGCGTTCGCCGCCTGTATGGCAGGTTTGCGCGCAATCCGAGGCGAGCGCCTGATCGGTCGGCGCTTGGCCGGCGGCCGCCCGGTGCTCGGCATCTGCGTCGGCATGCAGATCCTGTTCGACCGCGGTGTCGAGTTCGGGGTCGAAACCACCGGGTGCGCCGAATGGCCGGGTACCGTCGAGCGCTTGTCCGCGCCGGTGCTGCCACACATGGGCTGGAATACCGTGTCCGCGCCGGACGACAGCGAGTTGTTCGCCGGCCTCGATGTCGACACCCGGTTCTACTTCGTCCATTCCTATGCCACGCAGAAGTGGGAACTGCCGCCCAGCGAGCACATTGCGTCGCCTCGGTTGACCTGGGCACACCATGGTGGGCCGTTTCTTGCCGCGGTGGAGAACGGCCCGTTGTCGGCAACCCAATTCCATCCGGAGAAGTCGGGCGACGCGGGAGCGCACCTGCTACGCAACTGGGTGACGTCGCTGTAGCTCCACAGCGCCGCCGGAGCATCTCGGGTGATCACGATCCCATCCGGTCAGGCCCGTCGCTCGGACGTCGCTCGCCAACCATTAGGCTGCTTGCGTGAGTCTTGTGCTGTTGCCCGCTGTCGATGTCGCCAATGGAGAGGCCGTGCGCCTGGTGCAGGGGGAGGCGGGCAGCGAGACCAGCTACGGTTCGCCCCGCGACGCGGCGTTGGCGTGGCAAGAAGCCGGGGCACAGTGGGTACATCTGGTGGACCTGGATGCCGCGTTCGGGCGTGGCTCGAATCATGAGCTCCTCGCACGGGTCGTCGGTGAACTCGATGTCGATGTGGAACTGTCGGGCGGTATTCGTGACGACGCGAGCTTGTCCGCCGCGCTGGCCACCGGCTGCGCCCGGGTGAACCTCGGTACCGCGGCGCTGGAAGATCCGGCGTGGTGCGCGCAGGCCATTGCCCGATACGGCGAGCGGGTGGCCGTCGGGCTGGATGTCCGCATCATCGACGGTGAGCACCGATTGCGCGGCCGTGGGTGGGTCAGTGACGGCGGCGATCTGTGGGAGGTGCTCGAGCGTTTGGAGCGCGATGGCTGCTCCCGCTACGTGGTGACCGACGTGACCAAGGACGGCACGCTCACCGGCCCCAACCTGAGCCTGCTGCGCGAGGTCTGCGCGGCCACCGACGCCCCGGTCGTCGCCTCCGGCGGGGTATCCACGATCGCGGACCTGGTTGCGATCGCCGATCTGGTGCCGGACGGCGTCGAAGGCTCGATCGTCGGCAAGGCGTTGTATGCGGGTCGTTTCACATTGGCCGAAGCGTTGGCCGCGGTGAAATGACGCGAGAGCTGTCGGCACTGCTCGCGGTGGCGAGCGAAATTCTGGATTCGAGGCAACAGCGGTTCATCGAGGGGGTCGGCGCGCCGAGCGCGGTCGTCAAAGGGCATGACGACTTCGCCACCGAGCTCGACCTGGAGTTGGAGCGCACCATAGCCGCCGAACTGCGCCGACGCACCGGGATCGAGGTGCACGGAGAAGAGTTCGGCGGTCCACAACTCACCTCGGGAACCACATGGGTGCTCGATCCGATCGACGGCACCTGCAACTATTCGTCCGGACACCCGCTGTCGGGGATGTTGCTCGCATTGGTGCGTGATGGCGAGCCGGTGCTCGGACTCACCTGGCTACCGCTGCTCGACCGTCGTTATGCGGCGGCGGCCGGCGGTCCTCTGTTGCTGAACGGTCGTGCGATGCCGCCATTGCCGCACGGCACCCTGACCGAGGCGACGATCGGCTTCGGGACATTCAACGTGGACGCGCGCGGCCGGATCCCCGGACGGTTTCGATTCGATCTGCTCGGCGCGCTGAGCGCAGTGTCCTCGCGGGTCCGTATCCACGGCTCCACCGGTGTCGATCTGGCTTTCACCGCGTCCGGAGTGCTCGGTGGCGCGGTCGTGTTCGGGCATCATCCGTGGGACAATGCGGCCGGCGTCGCTCTGGTGCGTGCCGCCGGTGGGGTCGCCACCGACCTGGACGGCCGGCCGTGGACCATCACCTCCGGGTCCGTGGTGGCGGCCGCGCCGGGCGTCCACGACGAACTGCTCGACCTGATCGGCTCGGTTGCCGAGCCGGTGGCGATGGAGAATGGGTGAGGCCATGACGTTGGCAGTACGTGTGATTCCGTGCCTGGATGTCGACGCCGGCCGGGTCGTCAAAGGAGTCAACTTCGAAAACCTACGGGATGCCGGTGACCCGGTCGAGTTGGCCGCGCTCTACGATGAGCAGGGCGCCGATGAATTGACCTTCCTCGACGTGACCGCCTCTACCGGTGACCGCGGCACCATGATCGACGTGGTGACCCGTACCGCCGAGCAGATCTTCATTCCGCTCACCGTCGGCGGCGGGGTGCGCACCGTAGAGGATGTGGACCGGTTGCTGAGGGCGGGCGCCGACAAGGTCTCGGTGAACACCGCCGCCATCGCACGGCCCGAGGTATTGCGGGAAATGTCGCAGCGTTTCGGGTCACAATGCATCGTGCTGTCGGTGGATGCACGCACGACGCCGGCGGGCCGGCCGGGTACTGCATCCGGCTGGGAGGTGACCACGCACGGGGGTCGGCGCGGAACGGGCATCGATGCCATCGAATGGGCTGTTCGCGGAGCCGAACTCGGCGTCGGCGAGATCCTGCTCAGTTCCATGGACACCGACGGAACGAAGGCGGGTTTCGATCTGCCGATGATTCGTTCGGTGCGTGCCGCGGTCACGGTACCTGTGATCGCCAGTGGGGGCGCAGGTGCGGTGGAACACTTCGCTCCGGCTGTGCACGCCGGCGCGGACGCGGTGTTGGCGGCCAGCGTGTTCCACTTCGCAGAGCTGACCATCGGCGAGGTGAAGAACTCGATGCGGGCGGAGAAGATCATCGTCCGGTAGCCCGCGGCCGAGGTGCCGGAGTGTGCGTCGTCGAACCCGTGCCACGTGGCCGGGAAGTGATTTCGTGCCCATGGCAGTGTCCCGTCCCGGGGTCCGGGCGCTCGAGTCCGAATTCGAGCCTGTTATAACAGTGCAATGAGCCTCGATCCCGCCATCGCCGCCCGCCTCAAGCGCAACGACGCCGGGCTGGTGTCGGCGGTCGCGCAGGAACGCTCCACCGGCGCGGTGCTGATGGTTGCGTGGATGGACGACGAAGCGCTGGCGCGGACACTGGAAACCCGTACGGCGACATACTATTCACGTTCACGCCAGCAGTATTGGGTGAAGGGAGAGACCTCCGGCCACACCCAGCACGTGCACGAAGTGCGCCTCGATTGTGACGGCGACACGATCCTGCTCGTCGTCGATCAGCAGGGTGCGGCCTGCCACACCGGTGCGCATGCGTGTTTCGACGCCGATGTCCTCTTGGCCGCGCAACCCTGAACGATGTGCCAGTTCGAGTTCTAGCTTCTGGAATGGGCCGATCTGCTGTGGATCAGCGGATCCCTAGTCGTCGGGGTCGACCTCCGGTGTCGTGGTGGGGCGCGCGTCGGTGGAGTCGAGAGCGCGTGACAGGTGGGTGGCAAGCAGTTCGCCCAGGTCGGCGAGCTGGTTCGTGTGCCCGGTATCCAATCCGTCGAAGACCAAGTGCCGGACGGCAGCCAGATATCCTGGCGCGGTCTCGACCACTTTGAGGTACCCGTCGTCGGTGAGCACGGCGTGGACGCCACGTCGACCAGCGGTCGCCGATCGCTGTGCCCAGCCCATCCGCTCCAGCTTGGACACCACATGCGACAGCCGTGACAGTGAGGCATTGGCCTTGTGTGCGAGGTCGCTCATCTGTAGCCGGTGACCTGGCTCCTCCGACAGCAGGGTCAGTACCCAGTACTCGAAATGGGTCACACCGGACTCGCGTTGCAACTCGGTGTCCAAGGCGCCGGGAAGGCGCGTCAGCAACGCTACGATCGCGCGCCACGCTCGTTGTTCGACGGGGTCGAGCCACTTCGTCACCATGCGCCTTCTTCCAAGCCAAGTGACGTGGTTTGTTCGCGGTCATGGTTGTACGGTCGGTCCGCGGGTACCCGCTTCAATTAGTTTGCCACGATTTCACGCGATCGTCATAGAGGTGACGTATCACCTGTCTTCCCGGTGCCGATCCCGATTCCGTTCAGGCGTTTCCGGAGGATGTGGCGTCGTCGGCTGCCGCGGCGTGTGGGTGCGTGGAACGCCACTTCCGCAGCAGCACGAGGCCGATGACTCCCAAGAACAGCACCGCGGCGAGGATCGCTCCGACCAGGCAGGCGCCACGGAATGCCGGTGCATCGACATCGAGCGTTCGTTCGCCGGCGTGTGCGGCGCCACTGGTGCCGAGCACGATGGTCAACGTCATCACATTGGGGATCGCGAACAGGACCGACACCACGACAGCGGCACCGGACAGGAATCTGCCGGCTCTGCGGCGCCAGACCAATACCGCGAACAGCGCGAGGAACAAGGTCGTAGCGGTGCACACTCCGCCGAAGAACAAGCCCCAGCCGATGCCCTTGGCGAAACTCCCGTCGACCATCGCCCCGACTCGCTGGGCCCACCAGCGCGGGATGAACGCCGACAGGGCGAAGTAGCACCCGACCAGGATGGCGAGGACTGCAGCGCCGGCGATCAGTCGAGTGCGCCAGACCGCTGCCGTGGACTTGCCCGCGCCTGCCCCAGCCTCGGTCGACGTCATGAATCCAGCCTAGGCGGCTGCGGCGCGAACCCGATGCGTGCGCGCGGCGCGTCGTCCGGTCTACTTCGCGCGCAGATGTTGCAGCGCGGAGTCTGCGTGTACCGCGGCGCGCAGTTCGCCGGCGATGACCGTGCGGATGGTGCGGTCGGTGTCGATGATGAACGTTCGACGCTTCACCGGCGCCAGGGCTCCCAGCAGTCCGCGCTTCACCCCGAAGCGTGCGGCTACCTGGCCGTCGGCGTCGGAGAGCAAGGGGTACCCGAGGCGCTGTTTTTCGGCGAACCCGGCTTGAGTGTGCACGTCGTCGGTGCTGATGCCGGCGCACGTGGCGCCGACCGCGGCGAATTCGGCGGCCAGGTCACGGAAATGGCAGGCCTCTGCCGTGCAGATCGGTGTGTTGGCCGCGGGGTAGAAGAACAGGACCAGGGGGCCGTCCGCGAGGAGGGTGTCGAGTGAGCGGAGGTCGCCGGATTGGTCCGGGAGCTCGAAGCGCGGCGCGAGCTGTCCTGGCTGCATGTCGGAGAACATACCGGATACTGTCGTCGATGTCGTAGCCGTCGGCGCCTGCGCCGAGTACGACCGGGGCGAGCGTCGACGGCACCGACCACCGACGGGTCGTACCCGCCTGGAATGATGGGTCCATGCCAGCTTCGCCCCCTCCCACCACCACGACCCGCGAACAGTTCCACCAGCTCGCCGCGGAGCATCGGGTGGTTCCGGTGACCCGGAAAGTGTTGGCGGACTCCGAAACTCCGCTGTCGGCCTACCGCAAGCTGGCCGACGACCGCGCCGGCACGTTCTTGTTCGAGTCCGCGGAGAACGGACGGTCGTGGTCGCGGTGGTCGTTCATCGGGGCAGGTAGTCCTTCGGCGCTGACGGTCGTCGACGGCGAAGCGGCGTGGCTGGGGCACGTCCCGGCGCATGCACCCTCCGGCGGTGATCCTTTGCTCGCGTTGGGTGAAACCCTGCGACTTCTGCGTACCGAGCGGTTGCCCGGGTTGCCACCGTTGACCGGAGGAATGGTGGGCTATCTCGGCTACGACGCGGTGCGCGGTATGGAGCGACTGCCGAACGTGGCGCTGGACGATCTCCAGGTGCCGGAGATGGTGTTGCTGCTGGCCACCGACCTGGCTGCGTTCGACCATCACGAAGGTGCGATCACGCTGATCGCGAACGCGGTCAATTGGAACGGCACCGCCGAACGAGCCGACGAAGCCTACGACGATGCGGTAGCCAGACTCGATCGGATGACCGCCGCGCTCGCCGCGCCCGCCGATTCCACGGTGTCGGTGTTCGACCGTCCCGAGCCACGCTATCGCCGCCGGCGTACGTCCGAGGAGTTCGGCGCCGGTGTCCGGCGGCTGGTCAAGGAGATCGAGGCGGGTGAAGCGTTCCAGGTCGTGTTGTCACAGCGATTCGAGATGGACTACGACGGCACACCGCTGGACCTGTATCGGATGTTGCGCGCATCGAATCCGAGCCCCTACATGTATCTGCTGCACATTCCGGACAGCGACGGCGGTACCGCGTTTTCCATTGTCGGTTCCAGCCCGGAAGCGCTGGTGACCGTCAAAGAGGGTGTGGCGACGACGCATCCCATTGCGGGCACTCGGTGGCGGGGCGCCACCGACGAAGAAGACCTCCTGCTGGAGAAGGGCCTGCTCGCCGACGAGAAGGAGAATGCCGAACATCTCATGCTCGTCGATCTCGGACGCAACGATCTCGGCCGGGTCTGCGAGCCGGGAACCGTACGGGTCACCGACTACCGACACATCGAGCGGTACAGCCATGTCATGCACCTGGTGTCGACCGTGTCCGGCCGGCTGGCGCCGGGGCGGATGGCGTTGGACGCGGTGCGCGCCTGTTTCCCGGCGGGCACCCTGTCCGGGGCGCCCAAAGTGCGCGCGATGGAGTTGATCGAAGAGCTCGAGCCGACCCGCCGCGGTATCTACGGAGGGGTTATCGGCTACCTGGACTTCGCCGGCGACGCCGATACCGCGATCGTCATTCGCACGGCACTGCTCAAGGACGCTACGGCCTACGTACAAGCGGGGGCGGGCGTCGTCGCCGACTCCGAGCCGGAGTACGAGGACGTGGAATCGCGCAACAAAGCGATGGCGGTGCTCAAAGCGATCGCGGCGGCCGAGACCGTTCGCGCGTATCACGCCCAGGCCGGCGTGGACCAGGCCGGCGCGGCCGCCGACACCGCTCGGTCGGCCGAGGACACCGCCCCACCGGGCGCCGATACCGGTGGACCACGATGACGCCCGGTCGTGGCCGCACTCCGGCGGGTGCAATTGCTCTGCTCGCGGTCGCCGCCGCCGTGCTGTGGGCGTCGTCCCGAATGACATGGGTGACGATCACTTCTTCCGATGGTCTCACCCACCCACGCACCGATCACCTCGACGGCGGAACGTGGTTCGGTGCGCTGACACCGTTGGCTCTGGTGCTACTGGCCTCGACGGCCGCGGTATTGGCGACCAGAGGGTGGTTGCGTCGGGTGGTCGGTGTGCTGATCGCTGTGCTCGCCGCGGTCGCGGCCGTGCCGGGGTTCGCGCTGCTGACCGACTCCGGGGCGATTGCCGAACGGGCAGCGACACTTGCCGAACTTCCGGCCCGCGCCGAGGTGGCGCAGGTCGATACCTCGGCGTTCTCAGCTGCGCTCACGATCCTCGGCGCAAGTGCCGCACTGGGGGCGGCAGTGCTGATTGCCCGCATGCCCGGGGACACCGCACGGCTTTCGGGCAAATACGACAATCCGGCCGTGCGGCGTGCCACAGCTGCGGCGCGGATCACACAGCAGCACGGTCGAGCCACGCACCGAGACGCGTCATCGTCGCCGTCGGAGCGTGTACTGTGGGACGCCTTGGACGCGGGCGCCGATCCGACCGATGACGCCGATGGTGCTCGATTGCCGGAGGCGTCCGGTGGTGCTCACTTGCCGCCCGATGACTCCGACCACGGTTCGGCGGGCTGGCGTGGGCGCTGAATCGTCCCTGTCCGGTTGTGGCGGGTCCCACCTTGCATCGCGTCCTTCTCGATGTTCCAACTCGAGCCCCGGCGGCAACGCGTCCGGTAGGTCCATTTATGCTTGGTCAGCATCGGTGAGACAGCACCTGGGGGGATTCTCAGGTAGCAAGTCCGTCTCCCCAGAAAGGATTCGAGCCAGATGACGGTACTCGACTCGATTCTCGACGGGGTCCGCGAGGATGTAGCCGCTCGGGAAGCCCTGGTCGACTTCGCAGCGGTCAAGGTGGCCGCCGCTGCCGCGCCGGCTCCGCTAAACGCGCGCGCCGCGCTGCTCGAAGACGGCATCGGCGTCATCGCCGAGGTCAAGCGGGCCAGCCCGTCCAAGGGCGAATTGGCGAACATACCCGACCCCGCGAGTCTGGCCAAGGCCTACGAGGACGGTGGCGCGCGCGTCATCAGCGTGCTCACCGAGGCGCGTAGATTCAATGGTTCGCTCGACGACTTGGACGCCGTCCGGGCCACGGTGAACATTCCGATCCTGCGCAAGGATTTCGTTGTCGGGCCCTACCAGATCCATGAGGCCCGCGCGCACGGCGCAGACGTGATCCTGCTGATCGTGGCCGCGCTGGAGCAGGATGTCCTGGCCTCGCTGATCGACCGCACCGAATCGTTGGGTATGACCGCGTTGGTCGAAGTCCATACCGAAGAGGAGGCAGATCGCGCGCTCGAGGCCGGTGCATCCGTGATCGGGGTGAACGCCCGCAACCTCAAGACACTGCGGGTCGACCGAGACGTATTCGCTCGCATTGCCCCCGGCCTGCCCACCGACGTCATTCGAATCGCCGAGTCCGGTATCCGCGGCACCGCAGACCTGCTGGCCTATGCCGGCGCCGGTGCCGACGCCGTTCTGGTGGGCGAGGGACTCGTCACCAGCGGTGACCCGCGTGCGGCGGTGTCGGAATTGGTGACCGCAGGCACGCACCCGTCGTGCCCGAAGCCAGCACGGAGAGGACGGTGAGCGCAATGGGGCCGACACCTCGAGCCAGTGAGGGCGTTTCCCAACGCAGTGCCTACGATCCGGATTCAGGTGGACATTTCGGCGTCTATGGTGGCAGGCATTTGCCCGAGGCGCTGATGGCTGTGATCGAGGAGGTCACTGCCGAGTACGAGAAGGCCCGGTCCGATACGTCCTTCCACGACGAACTCGACCGGCTGCAACGCGAATATGCCGGCCGCCCGTCGCCGGTGTTCGAATGCACCCGGCTGGCCGAGCATGCCGGCGGCGCCCGCATTCTGCTCAAGCGCGAGGACCTGAACCACACCGGATCGCACAAGATCAACAATGTGCTCGGCCAAGCCCTGCTGGCCAAGCGGATGGGCAAGACGAGGGTGATCGCGGAGACCGGGGCCGGCCAGCATGGCGTGGCCACCGCGACCGCATGCGCGTTGCTCGGCCTGGACTGTCACATCTATATGGGCGCGGTCGATACCGCACGCCAAGCATTGAACGTGGCGCGCATGCGGCTGCTGGGCGCGCAAGTGATTTCGGTGTCCACCGGTTCGCGGACCCTCAAGGACGCCATCAACGAAGCGATGCGCGACTGGGTGACCAATGCCTACGACACCTACTATTGCTTCGGCACAGCTGCCGGGCCGCACCCGTACCCATTGTTGGTGCGCGACTTCCAGCGGATCATCGGTATGGAGGCCCGCGAACAGGTCCTGGCCGCCACGGGTCGGCTCCCCGACGCGGTTGTCGCCTGTGTCGGCGGAGGCTCCAACGCGATCGGTATCTTCCACAGTTTCCTCGACGACACCGACGTGCGTTTGATCGGGTACGAGGCGGGCGGTGACGGTATCGAAACCGGACGACACGCGGCGACGTTCACCGGGGGTACCCCGGGTGCGTTCCAGGGTGCCTATTCGTATCTTTTGCAGGACGAGGACGGCCAGACCATCGAGTCGCACTCGATCTCGGCGGGGTTGGACTACCCGGGCGTCGGTCCCGAGCATGCGTATCTCAAAGACATCGGTCGGGCGGAATACCAGCCGGTCACCGATGCCGAGGCAATGGACGCGCTCTTGCTGCTCAGCCGTAGCGAGGGCATCATTCCGGCGATCGAGTCGGCGCACGCGGTGGCCGGTGCGCTGCGGTTGGGCAAGGACCTCGGTCCCGGCGCAATCATCCTGGTGAACATGTCCGGTCGCGGCGACAAGGACATGGAAACGGCAGCGCGGTGGTTCGGGCTGCTCGACACCGACGTCGAGTCGACACCGAAACCGAGCGAGGAGGGCCTACGGGTGAGCGCGATGCCCGCCACGGCTGCAGCGTCGAGCGGAGCCACGTCGTGAGCCAGCAGTCCAATCTGGCGAGCACCTTCGCCACCTGCCGCGCCGACGGGCGCGCGGCGCTGATCGGCTATTTGCCCGCCGGCTTCCCGGACCTCCCCGGTTCGATCGCGGCGGTGCGCGCCATGGTCGAATCCGGGTGCGACATCATCGAAGTCGGCGTCGCCTATTCCGATCCGGTGATGGACGGGCCGACCATCCAGGCCGCCTCCGAGCACGCGCTGCGTGGCGGGGTACGCGTGCGTGATGTGTTCTCCCTCGTCGAGGCGGTCACAGACGCGGGCGGCCAGGCCGTCGTGATGACCTACTGGAATCCGGTGCTCCGGTACGGCGTCGATCGTTTTGCGCGCGACCTGGCCGGTGCGGGCGGCTGCGGCATCATCACCCCGAACCTGATCCCCGAAGAGGCCGACGACTGGTTCGTCGCGTCGTCCACGCACAACCTGGACCGGATCTTCCTGGTTGCGCCGTCATCGACCGAGGAACGCCTGGTGAAGACGGTCGAGGCCACCCGAGGGTTCGTCTATGCGTCCTCGACCATGGGTGTCACCGGCGCCCGCAACACGGTGTCCGCGGCAGCGTCCATTCTGTGTGAGCGGATCCGGGCACACTCCGATATCCCCATCGGCGTCGGGCTCGGTGTGTACACCGGGGAGCAAGCCGCCGAGATCGCCTCGTACGCAGACGGTGTCGTCGTCGGCTCGGCGCTCGTGACCGCCGCGAGTCGGGGACTGGAGGCGGTCCACGCGCTCACCGCGGAACTCGCCCGTGGCGTGCGGTCGGCGACCGTCTCCGGCTGAGCGGATCATTGCTGCCCGACCTTTAGCCGGACACGGGGTTCCAGGCCCGGCCCGGATCCGTTCACGAGCCGATCGGCCTTGCCTGTGGCAAGGTTGGCGAGGGACTCCGCTACGGTGGCCAGGTGACCTTTCGAGCCCTGGCAGACAGTGTCCTCGTCGATGGCGGGGTGGCGCTGGCCTACCTCCCCAGTCCGCCTCAGGGTGTGTGGCAGGTCGGCCCGTTCCCGGTGCGAGCCTACGCGCTGTGTATCGTCCTCGGAATCGTCGTCGCGATCTGGTGGGGCGAGCGGCGGTGGCGAGAACGCGGCGGGCACCCGGGCGCGATCTTGGATGTCGCGATGTTCGCGGTGCCGTTCGGCTTGATCGGTGGCCGGCTCTATCACGTGGCCACCGACTGGCAGAAGTACTTCGGTGATGGTGGGAACCCGGTCGACGCGCTGAAGGTCTACCAAGGCGGACTCGGTATCTGGGGTGCGGTGCTGTTGGGTGGCGTCGGCGCGTGGATCGGGTGCCGGGTCTATCGGATTCCGTTGCCCGCCTTGGGTGACGCGGTGGCTGCGCCGATCCTGCTCGCCCAGGCCATCGGACGACTCGGCAACTATTTCAACCAGGAGCTGTACGGACGCGAGACCGACCTGCCCTGGGGGCTGCAGATCTTTCGACGAGTCGGCGACGACGGTCGACTCGACATGATGAACGGCACCTCCACCGGCGTGGTCGACAAGATCGTGCACCCCACTTTCCTCTACGAGATGCTGTGGAGTCTGTTCGTCGTCATCGCGTTGGTGTATGTCGACAAGCGGTGGCGCATCGGCCATGGGCGATTGTTCGCGCTCTATGTAGCCGGCTATTGTTTCGGGCGGTTCTTCGTCGAGTTGATGCGCGCGGACGAGGCGACACGCATTGCGGGCATTCGAATCAATTCGTTCACTTCGGCGGTGGTGTTCGCGGTGGCGATCGCGTACGCGGTTTTCGCCACCAAGGGTCGCGAGTCGCCAGCGCAGCTTCAGCCGGGTGCGAGTCCCCGTCCCTGGCCATGGCAGATCGGCGCGCTGCGCACCGCCTCGGCGACGGCCGCGGTGAACTCGGCCGGTCTCGACGGACCGGAGGGTGCCCGAGCCAAAGATTCCGAAATTGCAGTAGCCGAGTCGCGCTCGTCCGACGCCGAACGCGCCGCAGCGGGGCCGAACCGGCACCCAGAGGGAGGGCCGGCAGAATCCCGCGGCAGTGAATCCGGGGACGCTGGGGAGGCCGAGCATATGGATCAGGAGGTCGACGCCGGCGCGATCTCGCCGGAGCAGCCGGAGTCATCGAGGCATTGAGCAGGCCGAAGCGGATGCAGGTTTTCGTTCGCGTTTCGTCACCAAGGTTTCACCGTGGCCGCGCCGGGACCGACCCATCCGACGGGTCTAGGCTCTACCCGTGATGCGACGGACGAAGATTGTGTGCACCCTGGGCCCGGCCACTGCCACCGAGGATCGAATCCGCGAACTCGTCGAGAGTGGCATGGACGTGGCTCGACTCAACTTCAGCCACGGCGAGCACGCCGATCATGCCGAGAACTACAAGAAGGTGCGTCAGGCCTCCGACCACCTCGGCCGAGCTGTCGGCGTGTTGGCGGACTTGCAGGGACCGAAGATCCGGCTCGGACGATTCCTGGACGGCAAAACGGTGTGGGCAACCGGCGAACAGGTTCGCATCACCATCGATGACATCGACGGAACCCACGACCGAGTATCCACCACGTACAAGCAGCTCGTCGGTGACGCCAAGCCCGGCGACCGATTGCTGGTCGATGATGGCAAGGTCGGGCTGGTCGTCGTCGGTGTCGACGGTAGCGACGTGGTCTGCAGGGTGACCGAAGGTGGCCCGGTCTCCAACAACAAGGGTGTCTCGTTGCCGGGCATGGATGTGTCGGTGCCCGCGTTGTCGGACAAGGACATCGAGGACCTGGAATTCGCGTTGAAACTGGGGGTCGACTTCATCGCGTTGTCGTTCGTGCGATCACCGTCCGACGTCGAGCTGGTGCACGACGTGATGGATCGGGTCGGCCGCCGCGTGCCGGTGATCGCCAAACTCGAGAAGCCCGAAGCGATCGACAACCTCGAGGCCGTTGTGCTGGCCTTCGATGCGGTGATGGTGGCGCGCGGCGATCTGGGAGTCGAGCTGCCGCTGGAGCAGGTGCCGCTCGTACAGAAGCGGGCCATTCAGGTGGCCCGCGAGAACGCCAAACCGGTCATCGTCGCCACGCAGATGCTGGAATCGATGATCGACAATTCTCGTCCTACTCGTGCCGAGGCTTCCGACGTGGCGAACGCAGTGCTCGACGGCGCCGATGCAGTCATGCTGTCCGGGGAGACCTCGGTCGGCAAGTATCCCATCGAGACGGTGCGCACTATGGCGCGAATCGTGCACGCAGTAGAGATCGAGTCGACTCGTGTACCTCCACTGACCCACGTCCCGCGGACCAAGCGCGGCGTGATCTCCTATGCCGCTCGAGACATCGGCGAACGGCTCAATGCCAGGGCATTGGTGGCGTTCACTCAGTCGGGCGACACCGTGCGCCGTTTGGCCCGGCTCCATACGCCCCTGCCTCTGCTGGCGTTCACGCCATTGCCGGAAGTGCGCAGCCGTCTGGCGCTGACCTGGGGCACAGAGACCTTCATCGTGCCGACCGTGGAGAGCACCGATGCGATGATCCACCAGGTCGACGTCGCGTTGTTGTCGATGGGACGATATCGCAAGGGCGACCTCGTGGTCATCGTGGCCGGATCGCCACCCGGTACGGTCGGTTCGACCAACCTGATCCACGTGCACCGTATCGGCGAGGAGGACCATTTGTGACAGCAGCTTCCAGTCGCGCTCTCGGCGTCGACCAGCCGCCTGCTCAGCGGTCCGACCTGGATGTCCTGGTGGGCCTGCTCGATCTGGAGCAGACCGATCGGGACGTGTTCGTCGGCCGGCATCCGGACAAGGTATGGAGCCGGACCTTCGGCGGCCAGCTCGTCTCACAAGCGATCGTGGCGGCCGGCCGGACGGTCGGGGGCCGTTCGGTGCATGCGGTGAACGCGCATTTCGTCCGGGGCGGTGATGTGAAACAGCCGATCGAGTATCGGGTGGACCGACATCGCGACGGCCGTGCGTTCGCCAATCGAACCGTGACCGCCAGCCAGAACGGTCGGGCGCTGTTCGTGATGCTCGCGGCCTTCCAGGACTGGGGTACTGGACTGGAACATGCGCACGAGCAGCCGGAGGTTCCGGATCCGGAGACGCTGCCGCGGGTGGAGGAGAGCTTCGAAGGCTTGGAAGACAAGCTGCAGATGTTCATCAACGCGCCGCATCCGATCGATATGCGCTACATCAACGACCCAGCATGGATTCTCAAAGGCACCGGTGAGCGACTCAACCACAATCGGGTGTGGATGCGCGCCGACGGAGCTCTACCCGATGACCCGATGCTGCACGTTGCCCTGCTCGGTTATTCGTCCGACACCACGGTGATGGATTCGATCATCACCACCCACGGGCTGTCGTGGGGCCTGGACCGGATCGTCGCGGCGACGGTCAACCATTCGATCTGGTTCCACCGCCGCTTCCGTTTCGACGAATGGGTGCTGTACGCCACCGAATCGCCGGTGGCCGCCGGTTCTCGTGGCTTGGCGACCGGGCGCTTCTACTCTCGTTGTGGCGAGCTGTTGGCGACCACTGTCCAGGAGGGACTCATCCGTCACTTCCCCGCACGAAGGTAGGCGGACGGGCTCACAGCAATTCGCGGGTGCGGTCGATGTCGAGATCGACGTCGGTGCAGGGCGAGGATCGAATCGAGAGCGGGATCGACTCTCCCGGTTTGCTGCGCCCGAGCATGGAGATATTCTGCAGCAGTTCGCGTTCCAATATCGCCATATCACGGTCGGCCAGCTGGTCGGGCGAGCCGACCAGGCCGAGCACGATCTCGTAGGTTTGCCGGTTGTGCGCCGTATCGTCGAGGTGACTCGCACGGTGGTGATTTTCGAGCGCGAGGTGGGTTGGATTGTCGGTGTCGACCGGTACCGTGAACCGCCAGGCGAATACATCGTGATCGATGAGGTGATCGTCGACCACCGCGCGCACGGTGGCCACGACCTGCTCGAGGGTTTCCGGTGTCACATGAACATGGAGCGAAACATCCGAAGTTCGCTTCGGCATGTCTGAGTCCTGTCGTGTCGAACCAGCAACGGCGCAGAGTGTTGTCCGCGGGAGTCCACACCGTCTGGACCCCATGGGGCACATCCGGCAACGGCAGACGAATAGGTGTATTCGGCCGCGCCCGGGCAGGCTACCGCATGTGGGTGGGGACGAGGAAGTGTGACACCGGCGCCGCGGGTGTCTACGGCGAGTCTTGCGGTCACTGGTCAGGTGCACTGGAAGGGGGATGGTAGCCGCTGCCGGCTGCCCGCTGCCGCCGGCTCAGGGGGTATCGGCTCAGGTGGCACCCACCCTATCGCGCGGCCAAGCATGGCAAGGCAGGATGGGTATCGGGATACGGGAATGGCGGCTCGGGAAAGGAGGCCGATCATGATGGTGCCGAGTGTGGGACTCGAACCCACACGTCCTTTCGGACAACGGTTTTTGAGACCGTCGCGTCTGCCAGTTCCGCCAACTCGGCGCACCGGGAGGCAACTATAGCGGGTATGTCCGGGAGAAGCGAATGCGTTGGCCGTAGCGCTGTGGGCGCGCCGTTTGCGCAGGGTATATGCGTTCTGTCTCGAACTGAAAGGTACTCTTTACATCACTCGGCAGCCGAGGATCGGCCGACGGTCGCGCGGTTCGATCGCGGCGCTTCGGTGTGCCGAGGGACAGGGCATCGAAACCAGAGGGGTCTATCTATGAGCACAGCAGCTGGGGGCGCCGGCACCACGCGGGAGGCCGGAGCGAAGCGGGTCGTCGTCGCCGAGGACGAAGCGCTCATTCGCATGGATCTGGTCGAGATGTTGACCGAAGAGGGCTATCGGGTGGTAGGCGAGGCGGGCGATGGTCAGCAGGCGGTGGACCTCGCAGTCGAGCACCGGCCGGATCTGGTCATCATGGACGTCAAGATGCCGCGCCGAGACGGTATCGACGCGGCCGCGGAGATCGCATCCAAACGGGTTGCCCCCGTGGTTATTCTGACGGCCTTCAGTCAGCGTGATCTCGTGGAGCGGGCGCGTGACGCCGGCGCGATGGCCTATCTGGTGAAGCCGTTCACGAAGTCGGACCTGGTGCCGGCAATCGAATTGGCGGCCAGTCGCTTCCACGAGATCGCCGCGCTCGAGAGCGAGGTGGCAAACCTCGCCGAGCGGCTGGAGACCCGCAAGTTGGTGGAGCGGGCCAAAGGGGTTCTGATGCAGACTCAGGGATTGTCGGAGCCGCAGGCGTTCAAGTGGATTCAGCGCACAGCAATGGATCGGCGAACCACAATGAAGGCGGTCGCGGAGGTCGTGTTGGAGAATCTGACTCCCAAGTGACGGCGGTTGGGTTCCCGCATGAGTGTGCGCCCTCGAGGCTGCGGATTCACGAATATGTGTAACCTGCGTCACTCGAATGCTATGCGCGGATGGCGAATTACCGCTATGTTCTGTCCAAGTTGATGAGGTCAGCCTTCCCGGAGAGACCCTCAGGGGAGCACAGAACGTAGAGGTGAATCGTGCTTGGTTCTACGTGGCACAGTCGTTCCACACGCGGTGTCGTGGTCGCCTGCGCTTCTGCAGCGCTGGTATTGGCCGGTTGCAGCGGCAAGGACACCGGCGATGCCGTGGACTTGTCCATCCAGCCGGTGATGCAGGTCGATCAGGACGGCAAGGAGATACCGTTCGCCGAAGGCACCCTGGCGGCAAGTCCTGCTGGTGACGGTGGAGCGAACTGCCCGCCTGGTACCACGATCGCGATGGCGGGCGCGCTCACCGGTAAGAATTCCGCTCTGGGCATCAATATCGTCAACGGTGCCAAGCTCGCGATCGAGCAACACAACGAGGCCAACTCCGGTTGTCAGATCGTGTTGAGGACATGGGACACCGAGGGCGACGAGCAGAAGGCCACGCAGGTGATCCCGCAGATCGTCGGCGACGAGTCGGTCGTCGGCATGGTCGGGCCCTTTTTCTCCGGGGAGACCGAGGCGACCGGCAAGATCCTCAGCGACGCGGGCCTGGTGACGATGACCCCGTCTGCGACCAAGGTGGAACTGACCCAGAAAGGATGGACCAGTTTCTTCCGCGGTTTGCCGCATGACAAGGTGCAAGGCGGAGCCGTCGCAAACTACATGATCAACACCGCTGGCTATGAGAAGGTCTGTGTCGTCAAGCTGGACGACGCGTACGGCGAAGGGCTGGCCCAGGCGATCAACGAGGGACTCGGCGGCGTAGCCGATCCGGGGTGTGCGGCATCGGTCAAGAACGACGACAACAAGGACTACTCTGCAGTGGTTACCAAGGTGACCAGTGCGAAGCCGGACGCTGTCTTCTTCGCCGGTTTCTATGCGCAGAGCGCGCCGCTGATCGAGCAGCTGAAATCCGGTGGTTTCGAGGGCGACTTCGTGTCGGGGGACGGGTCCAACGACCCAGAATTCGTCAAGCAGGCCGGCACTTCGGCCGAAGGGGCGACGCTGTCGTGTCCGTGTGGGCCCGCGCCGGCGGAGTTCGCGAGCGCCTACCAAGAGCTCACCGGACAAGCACCGGGCATCTATTCGGTCGAGGCCTACGACCTCGCCACGATTCTGGCCAAGGGTATCGGCGCCGGGAAACTCACACGCCCGGACCTGCTCGACTTCGTCCGCGCGTATGACGGCGCCGGCCTCGGGCGGAACTACAGCTGGGATGCCAGCGGTGAGCTGTCGGACGCCCTGATCTGGGTGTACGAGGTCGAGTAGACCTACTTCGGACGCGGCACGTGCTGGGGTGACTACCCGGTGCGTGCCGCTGTGCGATGGACACACTGATGAGGGACTTATTCATGAATAGAACGGCGGTGGCCGAGGGGGTGCCATTCGCCAGTGGTTCGATCGACTTCGACTATGTGGGGTTGGTCGACAATTTCTGGCGTCTGACCGTCGACGGCGTGACCTATGGCGCGATCTACGCGCTGGTCGCGGTGGGCTATACCTTGGTGTATGGCGTCTTGCGGCTGATCAATTTCGCTCATTCGGAAATCTTCATGCTCGGCATGTTCGGGCAACTGATCGGGTTGATGCTCTTCGGGTTCGTTGCCAGCCCGACCATCTACGACCAAGGTGTCCTGTTCACCATCATCTACCTGGGTTTGGCGATGATCGTGGGCATGGCGGTCTCGGGCGGCGCTGCTGTCGGATTGGAACGGGCGGCGTATCGCCCGTTGCGCAAGCAAGGCGCATCCCGCCTGAGTTTTTTGATCACCGCTATCGGGATTTCGTTCATACTCCAGGAACTCGTGCACTTCGTACTGCCGAAGATCCGGCCAGATCTCGGTGGCACCAATGCGCAGCAGCCGATTCGGCTCGTCGAACCGACCGTGCAGTTCACTGTCGGCGGAGCGAGCGTGACCAACATTGCGCTGCTCATCGTCTCGGCGATGATGGTGCTGGCGATTCTCACCGAGCTCGTGATCAATCGGACCAAGTTCGGCCGCGGAATTCGGGCCGTGGCTCAAGATCCCGATACGGCCACGCTGATGGGCGTATCGCGAGAGCGGGTCATCATGCTGACGTTTCTCATCGGCGGCGTCCTTGCCGGTGCGGCGGCGATGTTGTACACGCTCAAGTACCCGAACGGGATCATCTACTCCGGTGGATTCATTCTCGGCATCAAGGCATTCAGCGCCGCGGTGCTCGGCGGCATCGGCAACTTGCGCGGCGCGCTGCTCGGGGGCCTTTTGCTCGGAGTAGCAGAGCAATACGGTCAAATGCTGTTCGGTACCGAGTGGCGCGATGTGGTCGCGTTCGTCGTGTTGGTTCTGGTCTTGATGTTCCGTCCGACCGGCATCCTCGGCGAGAGTCTCGGAAGGGCGCGCGTATGACCGAAACGACCACGCTGCCACCCGCGTCCGACGTCCCGCGACATGGCCTCGGCGACAGCATCCGACACTGGTGGGATGGTCTGAGCAGACCCGCACAATGGGGCTTCGGGGTTCCGATCGTCTTCCTGCTCGCGCTGCTACCGCTGTATCCGCCACCGTTGCTGGATACCCCGTCCTACAACTTCGGCCTGGTGATGGCGCAGGTCGCGATGTATGCCCTGGTGGCAATCGGCCTCAATGTGGTGGTGGGGCAAGCAGGCTTGCTCGACCTCGGCTATGTCGGCTTCTACGCTGTGGGCGCGTACACGGTGGGCTTGCTCACCAGCCCCAGCAGTCCATGGAATCAGGTCGACGATGGTTGGCTGGATCTCCGATGGGCATGGCTGGCCTGCCTGCCGATCGCGGTCGCGGTGACCGCTGTCTCCGGTTTGATTCTCGGCTCGCCGACACTGCGCCTGCGTGGCGACTACCTCGCCATCGTCACCCTCGGCTTCGGTGAGATCGTCCGGTTGCTGGCCGACAATCTCACCGACGTCACCAACGGCAGCCTCGGTCTCACCGAGGTGGCCTACCCACGGGTCGGCGAGTCGGAGAGCAGGCCGGACGGTGTGTTCTCCGGCGGCAACATCGGCGACGCCGACAGCGCGAACATTCTGGACCGTGCCAGCTACGGCACCTATTGGTACTGGTTCGGTCTGGCGCTGGTGATCATCGTGTTGCTGATGGTCGGCAACATGGAGCGCAGTCGAGTCGGTCGCGCCTGGGTGGCCATCCGTGAGGACGAGGACGCGGCAGAGATCATGGGTGTTCCGACGTTCAAGTTCAAGCTGTGGGCATTCGTGATGGGCGCTGCGGTGGGCGGAGTGTCCGGAGCGATGTACGCCGGGCAGGTGCAGTTCATCAATCCGTCCGGTTTCAACATCGTCAACTCGGTTCTGTTCTTGTGCGCGGTGGTGATCGGGGGCCAGGGCAACAAGTTGGGGGTTGTCGTCGGGGCGTTCCTCATCGCCTACCTACCTGCTCGGTTGCAGTCGGTGAACCTGGTGAGTGACGAGTCGACCGGCTACGTCTGGCTGGCGATCTGCGTTGCGGTGTTCCTGGCGCTGCTCGTCGCCTGGCGGCTGTGGGCCGACCGGTGGGGCGCTTGGCCGCGCCGCGGGGTGGTCACGGGACTGGTGGTCACGGCGGTGCTGGCATTGCTCTTGCTCGGCAGCGTGTTGCTGTTCCGCATGGGCGGCGCGCAATCGTTGGGAGACCTCAAGTACCTGTATTTCGGTATCGCGTTGGTGGTGGTAATGATTCTTCGTCCGCAAGGGCTGTTCCCAGCGCGACAGAAGTTGCTCGCCTATGGCAGGCACGTGTATCTGGCCGTGCGCAAACCAGATACCCAGGAGTCGATCGGAGCGGGGCGGTGAACGCGACCAGCGCGCCCCTGTTGCGCACCGAGGGGCTCACGGTGAAGTTCGGCGGCCTGACCGCATTGGACGACGTCAGTTTCGAAATCCGCCGCGGTGAGATCCTGGGGCTGATCGGACCCAACGGAGCAGGAAAGACCACCTGCTTCAATGCGATCACCGGCGTCTACCAGCCTGCGTCCGGTCTGGTGTCCTTCGACGGCAAGCCGCTGGTGAAAACCAAGCGCAATGCCATCACTCGGCTCGGTATCGCACGCACGTTCCAGAATGTGCGCCTGTTCGGCGAGATGACCGCGTTGGAGAACGTGGTGGTCGGCACCGATGCACGCCACAAGACCTCGGTGCCGGGTGCGGTGTTTCGGACGCCGCGGCACCGGCGGGAGGAACGCGACGCCATCGATCGCGGCATGGCGATGTTGACGTTCGTCGGCATTGCGCCGCGTGCGGCGGAGAAAGCACGCAATCTGCCCTATGGCGACCAACGTCGCTTGGAGATCGCCCGCGCATTGGCCACCGATCCGAAGCTGTTGTGTCTGGACGAGCCTGCGGCCGGCTTCAACCCCAGCGAGAAGTCCGCGCTCATGGATCTGATCCGGAAGATCCGCGACGATGGCTTCACGGTGCTGTTGATCGAGCACGACATGCGGATGGTCATGGGTGTCACCGACCGCATCGTGGTGCTGGAGTTCGGCCGCAAGATCGCGGATGGGCGCCCTGCGGACATCCGAGAAGACCCGGCGGTGATCGCGGCGTATCTGGGTGCACCGGACGCCGACGCAGACGAGGCGCCCGGTCACGGCGCCGGGGACGCTGGTGTCGACGACAGTGGCCGGGAGGACCGATCAACGGACGATTCTGCGCAGTCCACACCGGAGGCGATGTGGCGCGCCGAGCCTGCGGTGACCGAGCCGCTCACCCAGTCCCCACCCACCGCCGGGTCCGGTCCCGGCTCGGCGGCGGCGTTGCTCGAAATCGAGGACATGGTCGTCGATTACGGCAGAATCCGTGCCCTGCACGGGATTTCCCTCACGGTGGCCGAGGGCGAGCTGATCACGCTGCTCGGCGCCAATGGTGCTGGGAAGACGACAACCATGCGTGCAATGTCCGGGCTGTTGCCGTTGACTCGCGGTCGCATCGTTTTCGATGGTCGTGACATCACTCGGATGCAGGCGCACGAGCGGGTGGCTCACGGCCTGATCCAGGCGCCGGAAGGGCGGGGTGTGTTCCCCGGAATGACGGTGCAGGAGAACCTCGAAATGGGTTGCTATGGACGGAGTTTTCGCCGAAAAGCCGACTATCATCGCACATTGGAGTGGGTGTTCGAGCTCTTTCCGAGGCTGCATGAACGGGGCAAACAGGTCGGGGGCACCCTCTCCGGTGGAGAGCAACAGATGCTGGCGATTGCTCGGGCACTCATGGCGCGGCCTCGGCTGCTGTTGCTCGATGAACCGTCGATGGGATTGGCGCCCATGGTGATCCAGCAGATATTTCGGATCATCACCGAGATCAATCGGGAAGGCACCACGGTCCTGCTGGTCGAGCAGAATGCCCAGCAAGCATTGGCTCGCAGCGGTCGCGCCTACATCTTGGAGACCGGAAAGGTTACCAAGACCGGTCGCGGAAGCGAACTGCTCATCGATCCCGCGGTGAAGTCCGCCTACCTCGGTGTGGGCTGATGTCGCCGCTCGGTAACCGTGAACGGTGAAGCGCGGCTGCGCCACTGGGCTATCAGGGTCATGATGTGAAAACGGACGAAATCGGAGTAGAGAGGACCTTGTCCGGGCTTCGTTGTGCGCGCGTTAATGGAAACAGCCGGGCCACCAATGGAATCGGGCACCCCCCGGTGCGGAGAACCCATCGCCACAGCATCAAGGAGCCGACATCATGGCCGCGCCAACCATATCCTCGATCTCCCCGACCTCGGGACCCGCCACCGGGGGCACCGGTGTCGTCATCACCGGTACCGACTTCACCGGTGCCGCGACCGTCCGGTTCGGCACCATCGCAACTGTGTTCACGATCGATTCCGCCACTCGGATCACCGCGAGCGCGCCACCCGGGACGGTCGGTGTCGTATCGGTGACCGTCACCACGCCCGAGGGGACGAGCAATTCGGCCGACTACACCTATCTCGTGGTGCCGGTATTGAGCAGTGTTGCTCCCAACCAGGGGCCGACCATCGGGCGTACCGTGGTCACACTGACCGGATCGGGCCTGGCCGGGGTCACCGCAGTTTCGTTCGGCGCGACGCCCGCGGCCGGGTTCGCGATCGTCTCCGATACCGAGATCACTGCGACCTCTCCGGCCGGCACGGGAATCGTGACCATCACGGTCACCGCACCTGGCGGCACGAGCAACCCGGTGACCTTCGTCTATGTCATCCTCCCCAGTGTTACCGACATCTCGCCGATCTCGGGTCCCGTTGCGGGTGGCAACGCCGTCACCCTCACCGGCGCTGACTTCGTCGGTCCGCTCACCGTGCGGTTCGGTGCCATCGCAACAGTCTTCACCATCGACTCCACGACCGAGATCACCGCAATCGCTCCGCCCGGGTCCGGGATCGTCACCGTCACCGTCACCGGGACCGGGGGAACGGGCAAGGGCGTTTCCTACTCTTATGCCGGGACCCCGGTTCTGGCCAGCGTCGTGCCCAGCTCCGGTTCGCCGCTCGGCGGGCAGGCAGTGGTATTGACCGGGACGAACTTCGCCGGGGCGACAGCGGTGACATTCGGGGCGGTCGCGGCGATCTCGTTCACCGTGGATTCGACGACGCAGATCTCGGCGGTGACTCCGGCGGGCACGGGGACGGTCTCGGTGACCGTCACGGTGGGTGACGAGGTCAGCAATGGCGTGTCGTACGCCTACCTGTCGCCGAACATAGCCGCGATCGTGCCGGATTCCGGTCCGGCGGTCGGTGGGCAGGCCGCGCTGCTGACCGGGTCGAACTTCGCCGGAACGACGGCGGTGCGCTTCGGTGCGGTCGCGGCGGCCTCGTTCACCGTGGATTCGGCGACGCAGATCTCGGCGGTGACTCCGGCGGGCACGGGGACGGTCTCGGTGACCGTCACGGTGGGTGACGAGGTCAGCAATGGCGTGCCCTACACCTATGTGGCGCCGATCATTGCAACGGTGGTGCCCGACACCGGTCCCGAGATCGGCGGGCAGACAGTGGTATTGACGGGGTCGAACTTCATGGGTGCGGCGGCGGTGACGTTCGGGGTGGTTGCCGCGCTCTCGTTCACCGTGGACTCGGACACGCAGATCACTGCGGATAGTCCGGCGGGTACGGGGACGGTCTTGGTCACCGTGACGGTGGGCGACGACATCAGCAACGGCGTGTCCTACACCTACGTCTGACGCTACTGGATCGGGCTGCGGCCGGTTCGCAGCTCCGCGGCCCGATATCCTCCAGCCGTGTGCGCGGTGTCGATCCCGCGAGCTCGAGGCATGATCAGGATCATGGACGGTCACACCGAACTGTTGCGCCTGGCGGACGAATACTGGGACAGCGTGCTCGAGGGGGCGCCGAGTTCGGCGACCTTGTTGGGCGATCATCGATTCGACGACCGCATCGAAGACCTCTCCGCGGAGGCCGACGAGCGGTTGCTCGCCAGGTGGCGGGAACTGCTTCGTGGGGTGGACGCCCTTGCGGTCGAAGAGCTGACTCCGACCGACCGGATTACGCGCAGCCTGCTGGGCACCGAGTTGCGCGGCGCCATCGAACACCGCCAGTGGCGTCCAGCGGAGATGGCCTCCGACCATATGGACGGCGTGCACGCGGGAATGTTGATGATGGCGCCACAGATCACCGCGCCACAACCGGAGAACGCGCACGCGCTCGTGCAGCGCTACCGACAGTACGGCGACCTGCTCGGTAAGGCGGTGCAACGATTCCGCGCCGGTTTGTCCGCCGGCCGCACGCCCGCCCGTATCACGGTCCGCCGCTCGCTCAATCAGCTCGACAGCTACCTGAGCTCCGCCGCCGTCACCGATCCGTTCGCCACGATCGGTGGACCGCAGGGGTGGGATGGGGAGGCCGCGTGGCGGGCCGAACTGGCCGAGGTGACGCGCGAGGTCGTTCGACCGGCTTTCCGGGCCTACCGTGACGTACTGCACACCGAGCTGCTACCGGTCGGCCGTCCCGACGACGAGCCCGGGTTGTGCTGGCTCGGCGCCGACGGTGAGGACATCTACCAGCGACTGCTGCGCCGACACACCACATTGTCCGATCTCGGCGCCGATGAGATCCATCGACTCGGTTTGGACGAGCTCGCGAAACTGCGCGCGGAGTACGCCACGGTCGGGGCGCGCTTGTTCGGCACCGACGATCTCGGTGAGATATTCACCCGGCTGCGTGAAGATCCCGCGCTGTACTATGCGGACGCCGAGCAGATCATGAGCGATGCGCGGCGAGCCCTGTCGCTGGCTACCGCCGAGATGGGGAAGTGGTTCGGTCGGCTGCCACGAGAATCCTGCGACATCGCACCGGTGCCGGAATTCCTGGCTGCGGATGCGCCTGCCGCATATTACTTCCCGCCCGCAGCCGACGGGTCGCGACCGGGCACCTACTACGTCAACCTGCACGAACCCACTGGCCGCGGTCGCTACGAGACGGCGGCGGTGGCCTACCACGAAGCGATTCCCGGACATCATCTGCAGCTCACCATCGCCACAGAACTCGATCACCTGCCGCGTTTCCAGCGTCAGTCCTTCGCCAATACCGCATTCGTCGAGGGGTGGGCGCTCTACACAGAGCGGCTTGCCGACGAGATGGGTCTCTACGACGACGATCTCGGCCGTCTCGGCATGCTGGCCGGGGACTCGTGGCGATCTTGCCGTTTGGTCGTCGACACCGGTCTGCACGCCAAGGGGTGGAGCAGGCAGCGGGCGATCGACTTCATGGTGGCCAACGCTCCGGTTGGGCTGGCCGAGATCACAGTGGAAGTGGATCGTTACATTGCCATGCCGGGACAAGCGGTGGGTTACAAGGTGGGTCAGCTGGAGATCCAGCGTCAGCGTAGGTCGGCCAGCGAGCGGCTCGGCACGGACTTCGACATCACGGCGTTCCATGACGCGGTGCTCGGCTCGGGGTCGGTGAGCCTGCCCGTACTGCGCGAGGTGGTTGCCGCGCTCTGACGGGGCGGTGGCGTCGGACGTGCGTGGAGAACCTGTCGTGGGGTGAACGGTAGGGGAGTCGGCGCAACCGCCTGTCGGTGCCGGTCCCTAGACTCTTGGGGCGTGAGTTCACCGTCGACTGCTTCGCAACCTGCCACCACGCCCGCTGCCGGTGATTCCGGGTCCGGTGACCGGCCGACGCTGCTGCTGCTGGACGGGCATTCGATCGCCTACCGCGCGTTCTTCGCGCTACCGGCCGAGAATTTCAAGACCGTCACCGGCCAGACCACCAATGCGGTGTACGGCTTCACCGCAATGCTGATCAACTTGCTGCGGGACGAGAAGCCGACCCATGTGGCGGCGGCCTTCGACGTGTCGCGCCGAACGTTCCGCACCGAGGCGTACCCCGAATACAAGGCCAACCGAGCCACGACTCCGGACGAATTCCGCAGTCAGGTCGAACTCACCAAGGACGTGCTGGGCGCTCTGGGCATTCCCGTGATGGCGATCGAGGGGTTCGAAGCCGACGACATCATCGCTACGCTCACCACGCGAGCGACTGCCGAGGGCTTTCGCGTGCTCATCGTCACCGGGGACCGTGACTCCTTGCAACTGGTCGATGACAACGTCACGGTGTTGTATCCCCGCAAGGGTGTCTCCGATCTGACCAGATTCACCGTGGAGGAGGTCGTGGCCAAATACGGCCTCACACCGAATCAGTACCCGGACTATGCGGCGCTGCGCGGCGACCCCAGCGACAACTTGCCCGGCATTCCAGGCGTCGGGGAGAAGACCGCCGCCAAATGGATCCGGCAGTACGGTGACCTGAACACTTTGGTCGACAAAGTCGATGACGTGCGCGGCAAGGTCGGTGACGCGCTGCGCGCCAACCTCAGCAGTGTGGTGCTCAATCGGCAACTCACCGAAATGGTGCGCGATGTGCCGCTGCCCTATACCCCGGACCAACTGGCACAGCAACCGTGGGACCGCGACCGGATCCACCGATTGTTCGACGACCTCGAGTTCCGTGTGCTGCGCGATCGCTTGTTCGAGACGCTGGCCCCTGCGGCGCCGGAGGCGGAGGCGGGTTTCGAGATCAGTGGCGCCGCGCTGGAGGTCGGTGCTGTGGCCGAGTGGCTCGGCCAGCATGCTGCCGCGGGCGTGCGCCATGGCGTCGCAATCCTCGGCACGGGTACTCCGAGCTGTGGCGACGTCCGTGCAGTGGCCATCGCGGCGGCCGATGGCGAGAGTGCATACATCGACGCCACCACGCTCACCCCCGCCGATGACGCTGCCTTGGGCACCTGGTTGGCGGACCCGGAGGTGCCCAAGGCGCTGCACGAGGCCAAGCCGGCCGTGCATGCTCTGCGCGGGCGGGGCTGGACCCTCGGTGGATTGACCAGCGATACTGCGCTCGCGGCGTATCTGGTCCGCCCCGGTCAACGCACCTTCAACCTCGATGATCTTTCGCTGCGCTACCTGCGCCGTGAGCTTCGCGCCGAATCCGACGATACTCAGCAGTTGTCGCTGCTCGATGACGAGGACACCGTCGACGCCGAACTGGCGCGGGCACAGATGCTGCGGGCCCGTGGTGTGGCCGACTTGGCCGATGCGCTCGACGAGGAGTTGGGCGCGATCGAATCCACTGCGTTGCTGGCCGACATGGAGTTGCCCTTGCTCGGCGTGCTGGCCACCGTGGAGGATGCGGGCATCGCAGTCGATACCGAGCAACTCTCCCTGCTGCAGCAGCAGTTCGCCGACCGGGTTGCCGCCGCGGCAGCCGCGGCCTATGAGGTGATCGGCAAGCAGATCAACCTCGGCTCACCGAAGCAATTGCAGGTGGTGCTGTTCGACGAGCTGGACATGCCGAAGACGAAGCGCACCAAGACCGGCTACACCACCGACGCGGACGCGCTGGAATCGTTGTTCGAGAAGACCGAACATCCTTTTCTGGAGCACCTGCTTGCGCATCGCGACGCCACTCGGCTGAAGGTCACCGTCGATGGTCTGCTCAAATCCGTCGCCGAGGACGGTCGCATCCACACCACCTTCAATCAGACGATTGCTGCCACGGGCAGGCTGTCGTCGACCGAACCGAACTTGCAGAACATCCCGATCCGTACCGACACCGGCAGACGGATTCGCGACACCTTCGTGGTCGGTTCCGGCTACCGGTCACTGATGACCGCAGACTACAGCCAGATCGAGATGCGGATCATGGCACATCTGTCTGGGGACGAAGGGTTGATCGAGGCATTCAACTCCGGTGAGGATCTGCACAGCTTCGTCGCATCGAAAGCATTCGACATACCGATCGCCGAGGTGACCTCGGAGGTGCGCCGGCGGATCAAGGCCATGTCCTACGGCCTCGCCTACGGGTTGAGCTCCTATGGATTGTCGGCACAGTTGAAGATCAGCACGGCCGAGGCGAAGGAACAGATGGAGATCTATTTCGCCCGCTTCGGTCGCATCCGGGACTACCTGTACGAGGTGGTGGAACACGCACGTAAGGTCGGGTATACCGAGACCCTGTTCGGCCGGCGCCGCTACCTGCCGGATCTGGACTCGGGTAACCGGCAACGACGTGAGGCGGCCGAACGAATGGCGCTCAACGCTCCCATTCAAGGAACAGCGGCCGACATCATCAAGGTTGCGATGATCGATGTGCACCGGGCGATGCGGGCTGCGGGGCTACGTTCGAGGATGCTGTTGCAAATCCACGACGAGTTGGTCTTCGAGGTGGCAGAAGGGGAACGAGAGGCGCTCGAGACGCTGGCACGTGAACGGATGTCCTCGGCGATCACGCTGTCGGTGCCGCTGGAGGTGTCGGTCGGCGTCGGTCGCAGCTGGGACGCGGCGGCGCACTGACGAACCACGCCCGCCGGTCCGGAAATGTCCGATATGCTCCTGCGTGCCGGCGATGGGGGCTATCATCGCAGCGCCGCGCCAGTAGCGAACCACAGCAACAGGCTGGTGGCGCGCCGAATACGGACGTCTGCCGTGGGTCGGTCGCGTACAGGATTCGCACACCACCGAGCGCAGGGGTATGACCATGACTGTCACCGATGAGTACGTGAAGAACAATGCGGAGTATGCGAGCACCTTCCGAGGGTCCCGTCCACTGACTCCTTCGAAGGGCGTTGCCGTCGTCGCGTGTATGGACGCTCGACTCAACGTCTATGGCGTACTCGGCTTGGGTGACGGCGAGGCACATGTCATCCGCAACGCTGGTGGTGTCGTCACTGCGGACGTGGTTCGGTCATTGGCCATCAGTCAGCGGATGCTCGGCACCACGGAGATCATCTTGATCCACCACACCGATTGCGGCATGCTCACCTTCACCGACGAGGAATTCGAGGCCGCAGTTCAGCAGGACACCGGAATGACACCGGAGTGGTCGACCGAAGCATTCTCCGATGTGGAATCCGATGTGCGTCAATCGATCGAGCGTCTTGTCGCCAGCCCGTTCTTGCCGCGCAAGGACGCCATCCGCGGCTTCGTCTTCGACGTCGCCTCCGGCAAGTTGGACGAGGTCCATCCAGCTGACGGCGCGGGGTCTTGAACCGTGCGAATACTCCTCGACCAGCGAGGAACGCCTTCTGGAGGGCAGTTGCTATTGCGCCGTGATGTCTCTATTGTCAGGAGCGTGCCGAATCCCGCCGACCGCTACGCCACAGCGCCCAACGTCGCAGACCGCGTCGAGTCGCTGGCGTCGCTCACCGGGACCTCCGTGGTCGTGCAGGCCACCGCTTCCGAGCCCGGGGTTCACGGCGCCTCGATCCCGCTTACCGCAATGGTGGCGCAGCATCATCGACTCCGCGTAGTAGCCCGCCGCAGCGGGGTCTGATACGCCGACCGGCCCCTCGCTGCGGGTTTTCCATTTGTTTTGTGCCGGTTCCGCCGTCAACTGAGCTACGACCTTTGCCGGGAAGACATACTTTCGATGACCCCCCTGATTCTCGATATGGACACCTTCTACGCCGCCGCTCCGCGAGGCTTGCGTGCCGAAAGCGCTGGGCTGACCTCAGCGGAGTTCCGCAACCGCTACTGCGAGCGTAGCGGTCCGATTCGCCTCGACGAGTGGTCACCGGCGGATATGTACAGCGTCGAGTGCACCGCCACGCTCGAATTCACCGACCACGTCCGGACCGTCGTCGCCACCGGAAGCCCGGTCGCGGCGATGACCTCGGCTTTGTACGACGAGGGATATCCCGTGGAGATCCTGCAGTTCCATCAGCGGCGCACAGCAGATGGAACCGCCACGTTCGTGCAGTGCGAATGCAATGGGCGGCGGGGTTGGGGCGCCGCAATCGCCGATGGCAACGACGAGTCGACAGTCCGCGCCATGATCGCTGGAGTCAATCGACTCGGCAAGTCCGGATAGCTTCCGCTATTTTCCCTGCCATGACTCTGCGTCCGGATGGCGCAGTGGCGTCGGTGGCGGTTCCGCGGCAGCGGATGTGGCCCGGATGCTGGCGTGCTCGTCCGGGCCACACCAGATTCCACTGCGCCCGCGGGACCGTGGACGCAATGTTGGCGCGTCACGTGACAATTGCTATTCGGCCGCCTGCTGTTGGGCGAGCTGTGCGCGCACCTCGTCCATGTCCAGCGCTTTGACTTGTGTCACCAAGTCCTCGAGCGCAGCCGGCGGCAGTGCACCGGGTTGAGCGAACACCAGCACTCCCTCTCGAAACGCCATGATGGTCGGGATCGAACGAATATTTGCCGCCTGGGCGAGACCCTGTTCGGCCTCGGTGTCCACACTTCCGTGTACCACGTCCGGGTGCTTGATGGAGGAGGTCTCGTATGTCGGTGCGAAAGCCTTACACGGGCCGCACCAATCGGCCCAGAAATCAACGAGGACCACGTCGTTTTTCGTCACTACCTCGTCGAAGTTGTGCTGCGTCAATGTCTGGGTGGCCATGGCGTCCTCTCGTATCGGGTGTGCCAGATGTAACGCGGGCCGCCCCGCCTATCTTCCATCGTCGATCCGGCCGACGCGCCACTCGCGGCGCCGATCGCTATCCCATCGCCGGATGCCCACCACTTTCGCCGAGAAATCCCGGTCGCGGGCGACGGCGTCGAATGCCGCACCGAGTTGCCCAGTCGACACTCTTCTCGCCAGCGTGACGTGCGGTGTCCATGAATCCGGATACATGGTGGCCGGAATGCCGGGGCATGGGGAGATCGTGTGGAAGATCCTCCGATGCAGTGCGAGCAGTGGTTCGCTGGGCACCACCAGTCTCACCAAAACGGGGCGGCGCGCGCCGAAGATCACCAGCCCACCGAGTCGCACGGAGATCGGCGAGAAGGCCTGCGTGTTCAACGCATGCTCGATGCGTGGCCAGATCTGCCGGGCCACGCCAGCGGTGATGTGTGGACGGTGCGTGTCGTCGGTGTGCGTGGCCGGACTCGACACCCCCACTGCCGCGAGCATCCGCCACTGACGGCGAATCTCGCCGTCGGCAGCGTCATCGAGGAGGAATTCCACCGACTGCACCATCGTTGTCGAAGTCAATCGTATTCGACGCTCCTGCGGGCAGTTTCTGCGCGATCTCGTGCACCTCGCCCGTGTTTTCGGTGAACACCGGCGCCGCGTCACCGGCTGCGGTTCGATTCGACCGACGACTCATCTGAAAAGCGCTGTCACACAATCGCAAAGAACTGGACATGTACGGGTCCTAGATCGTTCATCAACTGGGTCGGTAACGGTTCATCCAGCCGATAGCACAGCCGGGAATGCTTCATCCCAGCCTCACTGAGGCCGATCGCCTCGACGGACGAGGCGAGTCGCTAGAATCTGATGAGGGAAGTATGAGCTACTACCACAGCAGTGGTTTGCGTCGTGGTGGCCGTGTCGCGGGTATTGGTGCTGCCGCGACCCTGGCCATGGGATTGTTCTCGACCGGCGTTGCCGATGCCGATGCGTTTGTGCCGTTGCCGGACGGCGAGAAGCTCGGCCCGGGAGTGAAGATCACCCGCACACACGAGCGCGCGGTGGTTTCTCCGTCTCTCGCCGCCAACGGTGCTGGTCGTGTCGTCTGGGTGTCCGGCACTGCCACGGCCGAGGTTTCCGTTACCCCCGAAGGTACTGCCGGCCCGAACAATGGGGCAGCGGGTGCGCCCGGTACCAACAACTCCTCGACCCATGGCGTCTCGCAGTTGAGCACCGGATACATCGTCGGTTGCCAGGTCAGCATCGGCGACGATGCAATCAGCGCCGGAATGTCGGGTGGCATCGATGTCGACGGCTTCAGCGTCGGTGGTTCGGTAGGACTGAATCTCGGTCCCGGTGAGGTGGCGTTCGTCGAGGTCGAGGGGAAGGAAATCCCTGAGCCAGGCGTGTATTCGGTGGAGTACGAGGATTCCGAGATCGCGATCCAGGGCTGCGCGGGTTACGCCCAGGCCCGTGCCTACACCGTTGTCGAGATCATCGGCGACCACTACTCGAAGACCACCCTCTACGGGATGCCGTTCAGCATCGGCTGACCTCTGTCGGACAACGAAACACCTTATCGCTGCGGCGAATTCAATCTCTGAGGGACCAAATCATGATCAACCGAAAGAACGCCGCGCGGCTGGCCGCCGTCGGCGCCGCCACTTCCGTCGCCGTGGGCATGCTCGCGTCCGGCCCGGCGAACGCGGATACCTATGTGCCGCTGCCAGGTGGCGAAATCAGTAAATCGCTGTCGGACGGTACCGTTGTGACGGTCCGGCTACTCAACGAGTCCGCCAACATCAACCCGTCCATGGGCGCCACTCCGGTGCACCGCAACGCATGGGTTTCCGGCACTGCGTACGTCGAACTGTCCGGCTCGAACGCCATGGGCGGCAAAATATATCCCGGATACGTCGTGGGATGTCAAGTCAACATCGACGGCGGCGGTGTCGATGGCGGAGTCTCGGCCGGTAGTGACTGGGAAGGTGAGAGCCCGGAAGTCGGTGGCTCCGGCGGTGCTGCCTTGTCGCTCGGACCCGGTGAAGCGAAGTCGTTCTATGTGCTCGATCTCGAGGAAGCCGACGACTACGGCAACGAATCGCACCAGAAGCGGAACAAATTCAAGGGGCAGAGCGGTTCGGTCACCTGGGCCGACTCGACCATCGGTCTCAGCGGTTGCGGCGGGTACGCGCAAGCGCGTGCCTTTGTCAAAGTCAAGGTCGAGACCGAGAACGTCCAGTCGGTCATGACATTGTGGGGGCAGCCGTTCAGCATTGGCTGACCGGCAGCATAGATGCAGAGCGAAGCAGGTCCGGTGCCGGCGTACTGGACCTGTTCGTCCTGCGTATGCGATTCGATGTCGGATCGAGCGGGTCCGGACTCGTCAGGCAGATGTCGAGTTGGCCGTTGGGACGGTTTGCCCCAATGCCATGGCTTTGAGTCGCTCGAATTCTTCCGTGGTGATCACGCCGGAATCGTGCAACGCCTTGGCATCGGCGATGTTTTGCGCGGGTGATTTGCCAGCGATCCGCCGAATGTATTGCTCGGCATCATGTTCGGCTTCTACCCGTGCTTGTTGAGTTCGCAGCGCCATGCCTCTGCCGCGGGCGACCAGGTAGACGAGCGCGGTCACATAGGGGAACACCACCAGCGCGATCACCCATCCGGCCTTGGCGATTCCAGATACTTCGTGGTCCCGGAACAGATCCACCAGTATCTGGAACAACACGATCAGGTAGGCCACGAACGCGAAGATGAGGATCATGTACCACACGTAATCCCAAAAGGAATCCATGGGTACCTACACTATCCCCGTCTTTGCTGTTCAAAGCCGTTTCGCATGGCAAATGAAAAGAAACCTTCGGTATTAAACCGATTTCGATCCGGTTATATACTGTCGATGATCCGAACCGGCACCTCCTCCGGCGCGCCGAGATCGCGCATCCACAACCGGCAATCAGGGTTTCCGTGTGATGAAGATGGCGGTGCCAGGAAACAATTCGCCTCGTAGTGGACTCCATTGGCCCCATTCGCGGTCGAGCATTTCCGGCCATTCTGGTTCGATGATGTCCTCTACCACCAATCCCGCTGCGACGATCTCGCGCACGCGGTCGCCGATGGTCCTGTGGTGTTCGACGTAGATGGCCGCGCCCGTGTCGTCCACCTCGACATACGGCGTGCGGTCGAAATACGGGATGGTGGCGGTCAATCCGGGCGTACCAGGATCGTCCGGGAAGATCCAGCGCAGAGGGTGATTCACCGAGAACACCCAGCGTCCGCCGGGCCGCAGTATGCGGGCGACTTCCCGCATCACCGCTGCCGAATCGGCAACGAAAGGCACGGCGCCGAACGCAGAGCACGCCAGATCGAACGAAGCGTCGGTGAACGGCAGGGCCTCGGCGCCCGCCTGCACCAGGGGAACCTGCGGACCACCGCGCGCCATAGCCGCCACCCCGCGCTCCAACATGCCACGAGAGAGGTCGAGTCCAACCGCATGTGCGCCCTGCCCAGCCAGCCAGCGCGCACACGGCGCCGAACCGCAGCCGACTTCCAACACTCGCTTGCCCGCCACGTCGCCGAGAAATTGCATGTCGCCTTCGTGCAGGCCTTCTGGACACCACACGAACTCGCCGTCAGCGGAGTCGACGCCGAGGAACTCCGCGTGCGCGTCGTGGTATTGAGCGGCATCGGCATCCCACCAGCGTTGGCTGGCGAGTCGACTGGCCGCCGGTCCGAGCGGGGTGCGTGTTGCGCTTTCTGTCGAGAGCAGCGCGTTTGCTGGCGTATGGCAATCGTCCGGCACGCCGGCCAGACTACTGGTGAGCCAGGTGGATCGGTTTGCCCGGCCGGACAGGGGTCGCGTACGCTGAACCCGCGAGTGCCTTGCGTACCTCCGTGAGGAGTTCGGCTCGCGGTACGTTTGATTTGCATTGCAGTGCGGTACGTTCCTGGTGTCCGTCCTCACACAGTGCGTGAGATCGCAGCGTACCGAAAGTTCCAATGTCCGCAACCGACCACAATCCGTCCGGAGCACACCGACACATGCCCACCACCGTCACCTCGCCGCAGGTAGCCGTCAACGACATCGGCTCCGCCGAGGATTTCCTCGCCGCCATCGACGCTACGATCAAGTACTTCAACGACGGCGACATCGTCGAAGGAACCATCGTCAAGGTCGACCGCGACGAGGTTCTGCTCGACATCGGTTACAAAACCGAAGGCGTCATTCCTTCTCGCGAACTGTCCATCAAACACGATGTCGACCCCAATGAGGTCGTTGCCGTGGGCGATGAGGTGGAAGCGCTTGTGCTCACAAAGGAGGACAAGGAAGGCCGCCTGATTCTGTCGAAGAAGCGGGCACAATACGAACGTGCGTGGGGTACCATCGAGGACCTCAAAGAGAAGGACGAAGCCGTCCGGGGCACGGTCATCGAGGTCGTCAAGGGCGGCCTGATTCTCGATATCGGACTGCGCGGCTTCCTGCCCGCCTCGCTCGTCGAAATGCGCCGGGTGCGCGATCTGCAGCCGTATGTCGGCAAGGAGATCGAAGCCAAGATCATCGAGCTGGACAAGAATCGCAACAACGTGGTTCTGTCTCGCCGCGCCTGGCTCGAGCAGACGCAATCCGAGGTCCGCAGCGAATTCTTGCATCAGTTGCAGAAGGGCCAGGTCCGCAAGGGTGTGGTCTCCTCGATCGTCAACTTCGGCGCCTTCGTCGATCTGGGTGGCGTCGACGGTCTGGTCCACGTTTCCGAGCTGTCCTGGAAGCACATCGACCATCCGTCCGAGGTCGTCGAGGTCGGCAACGAGGTCACGGTCGAGGTGCTGGACGTCGACCTGGATCGTGAGCGCGTCTCGCTGTCGCTCAAAGCGACCCAGGAGGACCCCTGGCGGCAGTTCGCCCGCACCCACGCGATCGGTCAGATCGTGCCGGGCAAGGTCACCAAACTCGTTCCGTTCGGCGCGTTCGTGCGGGTCGAGGAGGGCATCGAGGGCCTGGTACACATCTCCGAACTGGCCGAGCGTCATGTCGAAGTTCCCGACCAGGTGGTTGCCGTCGGCGACGACGCAATGGTCAAGGTCATCGATATCGACCTGGAGCGTCGTCGGATCTCGCTGAGTCTGAAGCAGGCCAACGAGGACTACCACGCCGAGTTCGACCCGTCGAAGTACGGCATGGCCGACAGCTACGACGAACAGGGTAACTACATCTTCCCCGAGGGCTTCGATCCCGAGACCAACGAGTGGCTCGAGGGCTTCGACAAGCAGCGTGAGGAATGGGAAGGTCGCTACGCCGAGGCGGAGCGCCGGCACAAGATGCACACCGCGCAAATGGAGAAGATGTCCGCCGATGCCGCGGCCGAGGCCGCGAACAACAATGCGGCGTCGAATTACTCCTCGGAGACCAATGCGCAGTCTGTCGCCAGCCAGGCGGAGACGGCGGGCGGTTCGCTGGCAAGCGACGCCCAACTGGCCGCACTGCGAGAGAAGCTGTCCGGCAACGCCTGATCGACCTCAGCAGAAGATCTGCGCCCTCATCGGATTTCTCCGGTGGGGGCGCAGTCGTATGTGCGGGTCTCGGTTGGTTCTCCGCTGCGGGCGAGCGATTCAGCGGCGCTCACATACAGCGCTCCACCAGATGATCCGGTTCGACGGTGAACAACACACGTGTCCCGGCCTCGTCGCGAGGCCGGGACACGACACGTATGGTCAGCTTGCGGTGACAGGTACCCAGCGGACCGCGGGGACGGTCGAACGTTTTCGTGTCGCTGTGGCACTGTGGCGCGCGGGACTGACGAACGTGGTGAACCATGAGCGGCGGCGCTCGGCGAGCATCGCCGCCACAGCAGGGATATGAATGCAATGCACTCGCCCCGCGCCCAGGCGGTGGCGACCCGACTGGTTGATTCTGATGCCCAATGGAGTTCCTTCGCTAGCTGGTATCGGCCTGGATCGCCACGGCGAAGATTAGTCGAAGAAAACTGTCGAGTAGTGCATTTTGCGCTGATATTCGCCTTCGGCGTGTCGGAATGGTGCTGACGCGAATCGGAGTGGACCCGGAATATTGCGAATCGGTCTCGGGGTAGTCACGGATCGAGTAAATGGTGGAGCAAATGGTGAATTGTGTAGCTGCAGTGGGTACTGGTATCGGCCGCTGTGGGAATGTCGGTCTCGGGGCGGACGACGTCGTCGTGGCGGATCGCTCCGACAGTGGTGTCCGCCCTGAACGTAGGGCAGTGAACGGCGGCTGCTTCGGGATGCGAAACTGATCGGATGTTACGAATCGGCCTCACCGGAGGCATGGGTGCGGGCAAGTCGACCGTGGCGCGGGCATTGGCCGACCTCGGCGCGGTGGTCATCGATTCCGATCTGATCGCACGGGAGGTGGTCGCGCCGGGTACCGAAGGTCTCGCGGCGCTCGTCGCGGCATTCGGCGCCGATATCGTGGGCGCGGACGGCGCGCTCGATCGGCCCGCACTGGCAGCCAGAGCATTCGGGGATGACCAGGCGCGGGCGAAACTCAACGCGATCACGCACCCGCTGGTCGGAAAGCGCACTGCGGAGTTGATCGCCGCCGCGCCCTCGGACGCGATTGTGGTACAAGATATTCCCCTGCTCGTGGAAAACGGACTCGCGCCGTTGATGAATCTGGTCGTGGTCGTCGAGGTCGACAGCGAAACCAGAATTCGTCGGCTGGTCGAATTCCGCGGAGTCGCCGAAGCCGATGCGCGAGCGCGTATCGCGAAGCAAGCCACCGACGACCAGCGCCGTGCGGTGGCCGACGTGCTGCTCGACAACAGCGGCGCCCCCGGAGAGGTCGAAGCCGCGGTCGGCCGACTCTGGGAGCGACGACTGACTGCGTTCGAGCACAACCTGCGTACCGGGACGCCGGCCCGACTTCACGGCGAAATCCGGGTCGTGCCTCCTGATCTCGAGTGGCCCGCACAGGCGCAGCGACTGATCGCCCGGCTCTGGGCCGCCTGCGGGTCAGCCGCGTCCCGCATCGACCACATCGGCTCGACGTCGGTGCCGGGCCTGCCTGCCAAAGACGTAATCGACCTGCAGATAACGGTTTCCGATCTAGATGCCGCCGACTGCCTGCGAGACGCCCTCGGCGCGGCGGGATTTCCGTGCCGACCCGACGTGACCCATGATGATCCGGTACCACTGCCGGGGTCGACCGGGATCGATACCACGGTGTGGTCCAAGCGTTTTCATCAGAGTGCCGACCCCGGCCGGTTGGCGAATGTGCACGTTCGTGTCGCGGACTCACCCGGTCAGCAGTACGCGCTGCTGTTTCGAGACTGGTTGCGGGCGGAACCGGCCGTTTGTGCGGAATACCTCGCAGTCAAGCGCGCCGGTGAAGCCGAGGCAGGGGCTGCGGCCGGGGCGGACGCGTTGGAGGCGTACCTCACTGTCAAGCGGCCGTGGTTTTCCGCCGCGTATCCACGGGCTCTGGCCTGGCGTGACCGCTGACGTCGTCCGCGTCGGATCGGCGATGGCCGTCGTGACCGTTGCAAGGGCTACAACCACGTCAGGGTGATGTCCATGGACTCCATCCAGCCTTCGAAGCTGTGTCCGTGCGCGGCGATGCCGTCGATGGCGGCAGTCGCGTGTTGGACGGCAGCTTCGGCCTCGGCCGGGGTGAGCAGCCCAGCGGCGTGCGCGGCGAGGAGTTCATCGACGTCGAGCAGCTGGGTTTCGCGCGATGAGCGCACGACGAGGTCGAGGTAGTGGTCGACGGCCTTCCACTTCTTCGGTGCGATCTTGGTGAATTCACCCACGTCGAGGTAGTAGTCCTGATCGCGGCGATGGGCCGGGTGAAAGTGGAATACGGTTGTGCGAATGAACAGCTCGGGCAGCAACCAGGACTCCATATAGTGGAACTGGGGATGGTCCGAGGTGCGCGCCATGTAGAGACCCCACGGTTCGACGTGGTATCGCTCGACCGAGCGTACGTAGCCCTTCGGATCCGTATTGGTCAGATCCGCGATGTTGAAGTACTCGACTTTGGGTCGGTGTACATCGACGATGGGTGCCTGCGTCATGCATCAAGAATCCACCGCCGCGCCGTACACGTCGAGCCGAGTGCGGCAATCGGTAGGTCGGTGTGGGTGCATGCTCGGGGCACCGTCGGCGCCCTGGTAGGACCACCTCGCAGCCGAGGCCGCCGACGCCCTCGGTATCTGTCGGCGGCTGGGCCTAGGCTGGTCGGTATGGCATTCGCAACCGAGATACCAGCGGAGGGCTTCCAGAACAGGGCCGGCGCCCAGCCTCTCGCGCACTCGGAGTTCCGTCCGGTCGGCGAGATCGAGCGCGTCGGCGGCCGGTTCGATGTGGTCAGCGAGCATCAGCCGGCTGGAGACCAGCCGGGCGCGATCGATGAATTGGAGCGCAGGCTCAGGGCCGGGGAACGCGACGTGGTGCTGCTCGGCGCCACCGGTACCGGCAAGTCGGCCACCACCGCCTGGCTGATCGAGCGCGTGCAGCGGCCGACACTGGTAATGGCGCCGAACAAGACACTCGCCGCCCAGTTGGCCAATGAGCTTCGCGAGATGCTCCCGAACAATGCCGTGGAGTACTTCGTCTCCTACTACGACTACTACCAACCCGAGGCGTACATCGCCCAGACGGATACCTACATCGAGAAGGACAGCTCGATCAACGACGACGTCGAGCGTCTGCGCCACTCGGCGACCTCCAGCCTGTTGTCTCGTCGCGACGTCGTGGTCGTCGCATCGGTGTCGTGTATCTACGGACTGGGCACCCCACAGTCGTATCTCGACCGGTCGGTGTCGTTGCAGGTGGGCGGCGATGTCGATCGGGATCGACTGCTGCGGTTGCTGGTCGATGTGCAGTACACCCGCAACGACATGGCCTTCACCCGGGGGTCCTTCCGGGTGCGGGGGGACACCGTGGAGATCATTCCCTCCTATGAGGAACTCGCGGTTCGCATCGAGTTCTTCGGCGACGAGATCGAAGCGCTCTACTATTTGCACCCGCTCACCGGTGATGTTGTGCGTCGCGTCGACATGCTGCGGATATTTCCGGCTACCCACTACGTGGCCGGACCGGAGCGGATGGAGCGCGCGGTGCGCGATATCGAGGCAGAGTTGGAGGAGCAACTCGCGCTGTTGGAGCGCAAGGGCAAATTGCTCGAGGCGCAGCGGTTGCGGATGCGCACCCAGTACGACGTGGAAATGATCCGACAGGTCGGATTCTGTTCCGGTATCGAGAACTACTCGCGCCACATCGATGGGCGTGCGGCCGGATCGGCGCCTGCGACCTTGCTGGACTACTTCCCGGAAGACTTCTTGCTCGTCATCGACGAGTCGCACAACACCGTGCCGCAGATCGGCGGGATGTTCGAAGGTGACATGTCCCGCAAGCGCAACCTCGTCGAATACGGGTTCCGCCTCCCCTCTGCGGTGGACAACCGGCCGCTGACCTGGGAGGAATTCGCCGATCGCATCGGCCAGACGATCTACCTGTCGGCGACGCCGGGCCCCTATGAACTGGGGCGAACCGGCGGCGAGGTGGTCGAGCAGGTGATTCGTCCGACCGGCCTGGTCGACCCCCAGGTGGTGGTCAAGCCGACGAAGGGGCAGATCGACGATTTGATCCACGAGATCAGGGACCGCACCGAACGCGATGAGCGGGTGCTGGTCACCACGCTGACCAAGAAGATGGCCGAGGACCTCACCGACTACCTCCTCGGACTGGGAGTCCGGGTGCGCTATCTGCACTCGGAGATCGACACGCTGCGCCGCGTCGAGTTGCTGCGACAGCTGCGGCTCGGCGAATACGACGTCCTGGTCGGTATCAACCTGCTGCGCGAGGGCCTCGACCTACCCGAGGTGTCCTTGGTGGCGATTCTCGACGCCGACAAGGAAGGGTTTCTGCGCAGTACCACCGCGCTCATCCAAACGATCGGGCGCGCGGCGCGCAATGTCTCGGGCGAAGTGCACATGTACGCGGACAAGATCACCGATTCGATGCAGTACGCCATCGACGAGACCGAGCGGCGCCGCGCGAAACAGATCGCCTACAACGAGGCGATGGGCATCGATCCGATGCCGTTGCGCAAGAAGATCGCCGACATCCTCGATCAGGTCTACCAGGAAGCCGACGAGACCGAGGTGGAGGTCGGCGGTTCGGGCCGCAATGCGAGCCGCGGTCGTCGCGCGCAAGGCGAGCCCGGTCGTGCGGTGAGCTCGGGCGTCTACGAGGGCCGTGATGTGAAGGCGATGCCGCGTGCCGAGCTCGCCGACCTGGTCAAAGAACTCACTGATCAGATGATGAACGCGGCCCGCGAGCTGCAGTTCGAACTCGCCGGGCGATTGCGCGACGAGATCGCCGACCTGAAAAAGGAATTGCGCGGTATGGACGCCGCAGGGTTGAGTTGACCGCACCGGTGCGGCAGGCCAAGGGCACGCCGACCGGCGAGGCAGGCGCAATGCTATGTCTGGGTGGCCATCCATTCCTCGACGCGACGCTTGGCCTCCTCACGGGAGACCTGCTCGACCCGGGTGAGGATCACCCACCGGTGGCCGAACGGATCGATGATCGCGCCGTAGCGGTCGCCGGTCACGAACGTCTGTGGCTGTTCCACGACACGAGCGCCGTGCTTCCTGGCGCGTCGCACGACGGCGTCGACATCGGGACAGTAGTGCACGATCGAGGTGTGGACCCATTCCCCGTTCGGGGCCAGCACTCCTCGGTCCGGGACTGGCATCCCCACCTGCACTGTAGAGTCCCCGATCTTCAGTTCCGCATGCGCGGGCCTACCATTGGGCAGGTCGTTGCGTCCGAGCACTTCCGCACCGAAGACCGCGTCGTAGAACTCGATGGCGGCGTTCCCGTCCTCGACCGGGAGGAAGCAGGTGATCGAGTGGTACCCGTCGGCGATGGGATTCACGGTGTTGGTCATGGCACGAGCCTGGCAGCCGACGGTCGACAGGTCTTGTAGGAAAGCGCCATCGTGTCGCACCGTGGCGAACCATCGACCGTGAGGCCGATGCCGGCCAGAAATCCCGTGGTGCCCGCCGATACCAAGGGCATTCTCTATCCTGGGGAGCAGGCCGCGCATCGCACGCTGACTCGTTTGTCGCCGACTGGCGTGATGGATCGCTACGTCGAGTGGTACTGGGCGGTGCGCTGGGATCTGCGCGACAGGTCGCCGTATCGTGCACGGGTACTGTCGTATCCGAGCGTGAACCTCACCTTCGAACGCTCCGACAGTGGTACCGGCGGATTCGTCAACGGCGTGTATACCGCCACATTCGTTCGGGAACTGAGTGGACTCGGGGATACGTTCGGTGTTCGATTTCGGGCGGGTGGTTTCGGCGCGTTCACCGGACTCGATGTCGGAGTGTTTCGCGACCGTGCCGTAGACATCATCGATGTGATGCCGAATGCCGCGGGCGTGACCGAGCGGGTGCTCGCGGCGCCCACCGACGAGCAGCGCCGCGCAGTGGTGCAAGAGTATCTCGCGGCCCTCCGGGTGGGCCACGATCCGACCTATCACCGAGTGCTGCGGATAGTCGATGCCATGGCCACCGACCCCCGGCTGACCAGAGTCGATCAGGTCGCCGAACGCTTCGACATGCCCCTGCGCACGCTGCAACGCATGTTTCGGCGATACGTCGGCGCAGGGCCGAAATGGGTGTTGCGGCGCTACCGCCTACAGGACGGTGCCGAATTGCTCGCCAGGGGCTGTACCGACGCTCTCGCCGTGCTGGCTACCGAACTCGGCTACTTCGACCAGGCCCACTTCACTCGTGAGTTCACCGCGGAAGTCGGTGTCGCCCCAGGAGAGTACGCCAAAAGATCCCGCGATTCGGTTGGCGAGGTTCGGGGATAGGCCATAGTGATCCTGTGCCACTCGTAGGATTCGGTATTCTCCCGCCGAAATGCTCTGTGATGAATATCCTAGGGTCTCAACGCGGTTCGATTCGTCATACGATGGGTGAGATCGAAAAAATGGCGGCGGTGCTGGATGGCCGTGCATTTCCTACCGTTCCGGTCGAATCGGCGCCGGGAAGCAATCGATCACATCGAATGTGATGTCGGTCGGTTCTGCAAAATCACCGTACCGTCAGCCGCTAGGGTCGAGCACAGTGCTGCGCTGTCGTCTCGGGAATTCCCACCGAGGCGCCGCCGCCCCAGCATCTGACCTATTGCACAGTTGGAGGACAGCATGACCGTCTACCGAACCATTGTCGTCGGTACCGATGGCTCGGACTCGTCGTACGTCGCCGTCGAGAAGGCCGGCGCGTTGGCCGGCGTATCCGAGGCGACGCTGGTTGTGGCCTGCGCGTACTTCCCGACCGACGATCGTGATCTGGCAGCTGCCTCCGATGTGCTCAAGGAGGAGGCATACCAGGTGCACGGTTCGGCACCGACTACCGAGATTCTGCGCATCGCACGGGAAAAAGCGACGGCGGCGGGGGCGGCCGACATCGTCGAGCGAGCCGTTGTCGGTGAGCCGGTCGAGTCTTTGCTGTCCTTGGTCAAAGAAGTCGAGGCCGACCTGCTCGTGGTCGGCAACCGAGGGCTCAACACCCTGGCCGGACGCTTGCTGGGTTCGGTGCCCTCCGATGTAGCGCGCAAGTCGCGCTCGGATGTGTTGATCGTGCACACCGTACGCTGAGCCCCCGCCGTATGCTGAATCACCGCCGAGCGTCGAATTCCCGCCGACAGGTACATGTCGAGCCGCGGTCGACGGTGGTGTAACGGTGCAGTCTTCATTGTTCGGCAGCGGCCGCGGCCGCGTGGGCGAGTCGGCCGAGCACGTCCGGCAGCTCGGCGCTGTGCACAACGCCGAGCCGTTGGGTGGCACGAGTGAGGGCCACGTAGAGATCGTTGAGGCCACGTGGAGATGCATCGATGATGTCTTGCGGCTCGACCACGTAGACCGTGTCGAACTCGAGGCCCTTCGCCTCGTGCACCGTCAGTACCTGCACGGAGTCTCTCGCCACGTGGTGTAGCGGTGCCACCAGCGCTTGGGGTGCGATGACCGCAACGATGCCCGCGCCGGTCTCGGAGGCGACCAGTCGGGCGACCTGCGCGGCCACATCACGGGAATCGACGCGATAGGCGCGAGGTGCGACGCCTGTCCGGCGGATCGAGCGTGGTGCGGCCGCCGCAGGGTCGATGGCAGCGAGCACGTCCGCGGCGACATCCATGATCTCGGTGGGCGTGCGGTAGTTGACGGTCAATTCGGTCAATTTCCATCGAGCGGCGACGTAGGTTTCCAGTCGGCGCTGCCACGACGACGTGCCGGCAGGGTCGCCGGTCTGCGCGATGTCACCGACCACGGTGACCCACCGATTCGGGATGCGTCTCATCACCATGCGCCAGGCCATCTCCGACAGTTCTTGCGCCTCGTCGATGATGACGTGCCCGTAGGTCCAGGTGCGGTCCCCGGCGGCGCGTTCCGCGGTCGTCTGCCGGGTACGCATGTCGTGACGTTCGGCCAGTTGTCGGGCGTCGATCAGGTCGTAGGCCATGAGGATTTCCGGGTCGAGTTCGTCTTCGAGATCCTGCGGCGCAGATCCGGTCAGAATGTCCAGCGCATCTTGCGCTTCGGCGATCTGCGCGCGCCACCGGCGACGTGCGCGCTCGCGCTCCGCGGCGTCGTCCACGCCGAGTAGTTCGGCCAGTTCGTCCAACAGCGGCGCGTCGGCGGCGCTGAACTGTCCGTCGTCCGGGCGGAGCAGTTCGGCACGATCGACCGCGGGCAGCGACCTCGCGGCCCGGTCGAGTCGTTCCGGATCCGACAGCAGATCGGTCAGCACCTGCTGCGGAGACAGTATCGGCCACAGACTGCCGATGGCGGCCTGAATCTGCGGGTCGGTGCGCATCTCGTCCCGAATGTCGGCGAGATCGGTCGAATCCAGCAGGCTGGGACCGCCGGCGGGGTCGGCGCCCATGGTGTGGGCGAGTTGCTCGGTCAGCGCATCGATCACCGCAGTGGCGAAGATCGGCCGGGCCAGATTGTGTGGACGGCGTGAGGACCGTGCGCGGCCGCGGGCCTTGCTGGCGAGTTTGCGGTCCAGGACCACCGGATAGCTGTCGAAGGTCAATCGGATCGGTTCGGTGGGAACCTCCGCGCGGTCTCGGACCGCCTGTTTGAGCACCGGGAGTATCGCCAGCGAACCTTTGATCTCACCTGCGCGCAGGGAATCCGTGCGGGTCGCGCGCACCCCGGGATAGAGGTTGCCGATGGTCGACAGCAGGACGCCGGTTTCGCCGAGTGAGGGCAGCACCTGGCCGATGTAGTCCAGGAAGGTGGCGTTCGGCCCGATGATGAGCACACCGCTCTTGGCCAGTTGCTGGCGGTAGGTGTACAGCAGGTACGCGGCCCGGTGCAGCGCGACGGCGGTCTTGCCCGTACCCGGCCCGCCTTGTACGACCAGTATGCTCTTGTGCTCGGACCGGATGATGGCGTCCTGCTCGTGCTGGATGGTCTCGACGATGTCGCTCATGTGGCCGGTCCGGGCGGCGTCGAGGGCGGTCAGCAGCGCGCTCTCGCTGCCGACACCGCCGTCGGAGGCGGTGACGCCGGCGCGGTGCGCGGCCTCCAGGTCGAGGTACTCGTCGGTGATCGCGGTGACCGTGCGGTTGCGTGAGCGGATGTGTCGGCGCCGGGTCACTCCCTGCGGAGCCGCGGTGGTCGCCAGATAGAACGGCCGCGCCAGCGGGGCCCGCCAGTCCAGCAGCAGGCTGTCGTAGTCGTTCTTCTCGTCGAGGATGCCGATTCGACCGATGTAGTGGTGTTCCGCGTGCTCGCCGTCGAGATCGATCCGGCCGAAGCACAAACCGTGTTCTGCGGCATCGTATTTCGCCAGGTCTTCGGTGTAGAGCTGGGTGAAGGACTCGCGCTCGCTGCGGGCCTGCGGGGTGCCGCCGGTCTCCAACAACACGGTGCGCAGCCGAGTGCGTGCATATGTGCGCATCTCGTCCAATCGGTCGTACAGCACCGAAAGATAGGACTGTTCCAGTTCCGTCTCGCGGGTCCGCTCGGCGGCGCTCACGTGAGCGGCACGGTCCTGAGTGAGGTCGGGCAAGCTGAACTCCTTGTCACCGCGAAGGCCGGGCACACGCCACCCAGGCCGGCGAGTCGACGCTGGGAAGGCAGGGCTGCCGAGTGTACTGGGGTTGTCGCACGTTCGTGGTCGGTGCAGGTGTCGTGAGCGCGATCGGGGGCGTGCGGTCGAATCGCTGCGCCCGCGCGTGGGGAGGGTCCGGTGCCCGGTGGACGATGCGCCTATCGGTTCGGCGCTCGACGCCACCAGGTCAGGAAACCTGGGAGGTGCCGGGCCGGCCCGGGGTGATGGTGCCCTGGTGGCGTCGGGCCGGCTTCGCGCGATACATCGCCAGATCCGCGTCGTGGAGGACGCCTTCAGGGGTGCGTGGATCACAGCTGCGCAGTTCGGTGACGCCGATCGAGGCGTTCACCTCGATGCGGTGCCCCCGTGCGACGATCGGTTCGGCCGTCGTTTTGCGCAGTCGAGCGACCAGTGCCTCGGTGTCCTGCGGACGAGTGATGCCGAACAACAGCACGAGAAATTCGTCGCCGCCGAGCCGGCCGACGATGTCGTCGCTGCGCAGCGCGCGTTGCAGACGCTGGGCCACGATCTGCAGGACGGTATCGCCGATGGCATGTCCCAGCGTGTCGTTGATCGCTTTGAATCCGTCCAGGTCGATGAACAGCACGGTCGACACCGGCTGTTCTTCTGCGGTGCTGGCCAGCGCGGTCGCCAATCGCGACAAGATCAACGACCGGTTGCCCAGGCCGGTGAGCGAATCGTGTGTCGCCTGGTATTCGAGTTGCCTGCGGCTGGCTCGGAACTCGGTGATGTCCGCGAAGGAGGACACCGCCGAGGAGCGCGCGTCGTCGGGATTGAGTAGCCGGCTGCTGCCCGATAGCCAACGGCGTTGCCCATCGTCGCGGTCGACGCCGAAAACGTAGCCTGTGATGGTCTCGCCGGTAGCGAGCGTGCGTGCGATGGGGTGGCGGCTCGGGGGCAGTGGCTGGGCATTCGCATCCAGCAGAACCAGGGGCAGCGACTGGATCGTGTGGCCGATCACCTGCTCGTCGGAGCGCTCGGTGCCGAAGATGCGCTCGGCGGCGGGATTCATCGCTTCGATCCGACCCTCCGGATCGATCACCACGACACCCTCCTCCAGTTGGGAGACGACCGTGGTGAAGTAGTGCTCGGCCCGCCGCCGGGCGGCCTCGGCATGGTGCTGCGCAGTGAGATCGTGGATGACCACTTGGTAGGCCGGGTGGCCGTGCCATGTGGTCAGCACCGAGACCGTCTCGACCGAAATTCCGACGCCGTCCAGTCGCAGTAGCGTCGTCTCCGCCGGTGCGCCGGCTGGGCCCGCAAGGGTCAGGGTGCGGGCCCGATCGAGCAGCGCCGAAATAGACGTGGGGTGGACGAAGTCGGTCAGCGGGCGACCGACCACCTGGTCGGCGCTGTCGGCGGCGAGTAGCCGCAGCGTCGCGGGATTGGCGTAGACGACCGCGGTCCCGTCGTGCACCCAGATTCCGTCCGGCAGCCGCTCTACGAGAGAGCGATAGCATGCGTCTGCCTGGGCGGCACCGTCGATGCCGTCGGCTGGCTTGTCATCACCCACTTCGAACCCCGATCGTCGACCCCGACGGCCGGATGGCGCCCCGAATGCCGGAGCCGCCCCGGCTGCCCGGAGACACGGACTGCTGTGGAAGCGGTCGCGAGCCCACCGCCCACGTTGTTCTGTCGATCACAGTACTGGCACGGCACTCGATTCGATCCGGCGATCGTGATGCATGCTGCATTTCCCAGGCGTCGGGTCGATACCGGCGCATCCGGGCCGTCCGTCCGGGCGCGGCGCCAGTGCGGTCTCCTGACGCTCGCTGTGGGTCCGGCTGCCGGATGCCGGCCATTGTTCCAGGTGCAGGGTGCTCGGCGAAAGTTGTCGGCGTCGATGCCTAGCATGGCGGACGGGGGAGTTGGATGCTGGAGACGACGAAGAAGGGACGGCTGGTGGCGGAACGCCTCACTGTGCGTGGAGCTCGGGAGCACAACCTGAAGGGAGTCGACTTGGATCTCCCCCGGGATAGCTTGATCGTGTTCACGGGTCTGTCCGGCTCCGGGAAGTCGAGTTTGGCCTTCGACACCATCTTCGCCGAAGGGCAGCGACGCTATGTCGAGTCGTTGTCGGCGTATGCGCGGCAGTTCCTGGGCCAGATGGACAAGCCGGACGTGGACTTCATCGAGGGGCTCTCGCCCGCGGTGTCCATCGACCAGAAGTCGACCAACCGCAATCCGCGCTCCACCGTCGGCACCATCACCGAGGTATACGACTACCTGCGGCTGCTGTACGCCAGAGCCGGTACCCCACACTGTCCGGTGTGTGGCGAGTTGATCGCCAAGCAGACGCCGCAGCAGATTGTCGACCAGGTGCTCGCCATGCCGGCCGGTGTCCGCTTTCAGGTGCTGGCCCCGGTCGTCCGTACGCGCAAGGGCGAGTTCGTCGACTTGTTCGACCAGCTCAACGGCCAGGGTTACTCCCGCGTCCGGGTCGATGGCGTGGTGTATCCGCTCACCGAGCCGCCGAAGCTGAAGAAGCAGGAGAAGCACGATGTGGAGGTCGTCATCGATCGCTTGGCGGTGAAGCCGAGCTCCAAGCAGCGTCTGACGGATTCGATCGAGACCGCGCTGCGGCTGGCCGATGGCATCGTCGTGCTCGATTTCGTCGATCGCGACGAACACGCGCACGACCGGGAGCGTCGTTTCTCCGAACGGCTCGCCTGTCCGAATGCCCACTCGCTGGATATCGAGGATCTGGAGCCGCGGTCTTTCTCGTTCAACTCTCCTTACGGGGCGTGTCCGGATTGCACCGGCTTGGGTATCCGCAAGGAAGTCGACCCGGACCTGGTGGTGCCCGATCCGGCGTTGAGTCTGAACGACGGCGCGATCGCTCCGTGGTCGCGCGGCCAGACCTCCGAGTACTTCGCGCGGCTGCTGTCCGGCTTGGCCGATTCCGTGGGCTTCTCCATGGACACCCCGTGGCGGGAGCTGTCGTCCAAAGCCCGCAAGGCCGTGCTGGAAGGCAGCGCCGACCAAGTACACGTGTCCTACACCAACCGCTACGGCCGCACCCGCTCGTACTACGCGGATTTCGAGGGAGTGATGCCATTTCTGCAGCGGCGTTTGGCGAATACCGAATCCGAGCAGATGAAAGAGCACTACGACGGGTACATGCGCGACACTCCGTGCCCGGTATGCGACGGTGCGCGATTGCGCCCGGAAGTTCTCGCAGTCACCATCGCCGCGAACGGTGACAAGAAGTCCATCGCCGCGGTATGCGACCTGTCCATCGGCGAATGCTCCACGTTCTTGAACTCGTTGACCCTGGGGGAGCGCGAGACCGCCATCGCCGGGCAGGTGCTCAAAGAAGTGCAGGCGCGATTGGGCTTTCTGCTCGACGTCGGCCTGGAGTACTTGACGCTGTCGCGTGCGGCCGCCACGCTCTCCGGTGGTGAGGCCCAGCGCATCCGGCTCGCCACCCAGATCGGCTCCGGTCTGGTCGGTGTGCTCTACGTGCTCGACGAGCCGTCCATCGGTCTACATCAACGCGACAACCGCAGGCTGATCGAGACCCTGACCCGGCTGCGTAATCTCGGCAACACCTTGATCGTCGTCGAACACGACGAGGACACCATCCGAGCCTCGGACTGGGTGGTCGATATCGGGCCGTTCGCCGGCGAGCACGGCGGCGCCGTGGTGCACAGCGGGCCCTACGAGCAGTTGCTGGCCGAGCCGAAGTCGCTGACCGGCGCCTATCTCTCCGGTCGGGAGCAGATCGAGGTGCCGCTGATGCGTCGCCCGGTCGCGAAGAAGCGACAGATCACCGTTGTCGGAGCCATCGAACACAACCTCGCGGGCATCGACGTCAGCTTCCCGCTCGGTGTGCTCACCTCGGTGACCGGTGTCTCCGGATCCGGGAAGTCGACGCTGGTGAACGACATTCTGGCGATGGTGCTGGCCAACCGGCTCAATGGCGCCCGGCAGGTGCCCGGTCGGCACACCCGAGTCAAGGGTCTGGACCAGCTGGACAAACTGGTGCAGGTCGACCAGTCACCGATCGGTCGTACTCCGCGGTCGAATCCGGCCACGTACACCGGAGTTTTCGACAAGATCCGTACGCTGTTCGCGGCGACCACCGAGGCGAAGGTGCGGGGTTATCAGCCGGGCCGGTTCTCGTTCAATGTCAAAGGCGGCCGCTGCGAGGCCTGCTCCGGCGACGGCACGTTGAAGATCGAGATGAACTTTCTGCCCGATGTCTACGTCCCGTGTGAGGTGTGCCATGGCGCCCGCTACAACCGGGAAACACTGGAGGTGCACTACAAGGGCAAGACCATCTCCGAGGTGTTGGACATGCCGATCGAGGAGGCGGCCGAATTCTTCGAACCGGTCACCTCGATCCACCGCTATCTCAAGACGCTGGTAGATGTCGGGCTCGGGTACGTGCGCTTGGGCCAGAGTGCCCCCACCTTGTCCGGCGGTGAGGCCCAGCGGGTGAAACTGGCCGCCGAGTTGCAGAAGCGGTCGACCGGTCGCACGGTGTACATCCTCGACGAGCCGACCACCGGACTGCACTTCGAGGACATCCGCAAGCTGCTGTCGGTGATCAACGGCCTTGTGGACAAGGGCAACACGGTGATCGTCATCGAGCACAATCTGGATGTCATCAAGACCTCCGATTGGATCATCGACATGGGTCCCGAAGGTGGGTCCGGCGGCGGCACCGTGGTCGCTCAGGGCACGCCCGAAGACGTCGCGGCCGTGGACTGCAGCTATACGGGACAGTTCCTGCGTGCGGCACTGAACCGCCCGCCGGCTTCGTCGGTGGGCGGGCAGCGGAGTTCGGTGAAGAAGACAGCCGGCGCGCGGGTCGCCGCCAGGCGTGGAGCGAAGAAGGCCGCGGCCGGCGCGCGGTCGAAGGCCGGATAGCCGGCAGCGGTTCGGGTATCGGAGATCAGTAGACCGGGCCGGTGTACTTCTCGCCGGGACCTTTGCCGGGTTCGTCGGGGTGGGCGGATGCTTCACGGAAGGCGCGCTGGAGTGACTGCAGGCCCTCACGGATCGGTCCGGCGTGCGGTCCCAGGTACTCCACCGATGCAGAAACCAGGCCGGCGAGCGCGGTGATCACGCGCCGCGCCTCGTCGAGGTCGCGGCGCGGGCTGGCGTCGGGATTCTCGTCGGCCAAGCCGAGTTTCTCTGCTGCCGAGCTCATCAGCATCACGCACGCGCGGCTGATCACCTCCACCGCGGGGATGTCGGCCAGGTCGCGTACAGCAGCGTCGAGCTCGTCGGTCATGCGCTTCAGGCTAGCGGCGCCGCGCAGCACCGCTCGAGCGGCCCGAGCGATGGGGGACGGTGTACGCGCAGGCGCTCCCGGACCCTGCCTGTCCATGCGGGACACGCGGTCGGCTTGCGCGCGGCTTTCGTCCCGATTCGGCGATAGCGGAACAGAATGTTAAACTGCCCCTGACGACCGCCCCGATTTCGATCGGGGTCGACAAGTGGAGCCCGACTCCCACCGTTGCCGGCGAGTACACGTTCGGTCAGCGGTCCGGTCGCCCGCCTGGCGAGGCGGGTTTCTCGTTCCACGGTTCTCGAATGAGGACCGGCACGCGAGAGGCGATCCGAGGGAACTCGCGATCGGCGATCGGTCGACATCGGGCCCTGTACGTGGAATACACGTACCGGGCCTTTGTGTTGGATAGGGGTTGCACTTGTTGCGTGCGGTCGTCCGACGACACCGCTTGACCTAGGAGGCCCCCCTATCAGCACTGAGACCCGCATCAACGATCGCATCCGGGTTCCCGAGGTCCGACTTATCGGACCCGGCGGCGAGCAGGTTGGGATCGTGCGTGTGGAAGATGCCCTACGCGTCGCCCTCGAAGCCGACCTCGATCTGGTCGAGGTGGCGCCCGATGCCCGTCCACCGGTCTGCAAGATCATGGACTACGGCAAATTCAAGTACGAGACGGCGCAGAAGGCGCGCGAGTCTCGCAAGAATCAGCAGCAGACCGTGATCAAGGAGCAGAAGCTCCGACCGAAGATCGACGACCACGACTACGAGACCAAAAAGCGCAATGTCGTTCGGTTTCTCGAGGCCGGGTCCAAGGTCAAGGTGACGATCATGTTCCGGGGACGAGAGCAGTCCCGCCCCGAACTCGGCTTCCGATTGTTGCAGCGGTTGGCCTCCGATGTTGCCGACCTCGGTTTCGTGGAAACGTCCGCCAAGCAGGATGGTCGCAACATGACCATGGTTCTCGCCCCACACAAGGGCGCGAAGACGCGGGCGAAGGCGCAGCAGGAGTCGGCCCCGCGCCAAGCGCCCCGCCCTACGACCGGCGCACGGCCTCCCGCGGGTCAGGCCGGGACAACAGGTCCGCGGTAACACCGATCACACATCGGCGATCTCGTCGATCGCCAGGACGACAGATAGAGGAACCCATGCCGAAGATGAAGAGTCACAGCGGCGCCTCGAAGCGATTCAAGGTGTCCGGCAGCGGCAAACTGCGTCGCCAGCAGGCCAACCGCCGCCACCTGTTCGAGCACAAGCCCACCCGTCGGACTCGTCGTCTGGAAGGCACGGAGGCCGTGGCCGCCGCCGACGTTCGTCGCGTGAAGAAGCTACTGGGTATCTGACCGCGCCGCAGCGCACGAGCCGGCACCCCGTGACCGGAGTGTCTCCGGCGCCACCCCCGACCCATTCCCGGGCGCAGAGTGCGCCCCAGATCGAACAGGACTGACCAGTGGCACGCGTCAAGAGGGCTGTCAACGCTCACAAGAAGCGCCGCTCCATTCTCGAGGCCTCCAAGGGATACCGCGGCCAGCGCTCGCGGCTGTACCGCAAGGCCAAAGAGCAGCAGCTGCACTCGCTCACCTACGCCTACCGCGACCGCCGCGCGCGCAAAGGCGATTTCCGTAAGTTGTGGATCACCCGCATCAACGCCGCGGCGCGGATCAACGACATCACCTACAACCGCTTCATGCAGGGCCTGAAGGCCGCTGGCGTCGAGGTGGACCGCAAGATGCTCGCCGAGCTCGCGGTGTCGGATGCCGAGGCTTTCGCCGGCCTGGTCGCGATTGCCAAGGCCGCTCTGCCGCAGGACGTCAACGCGCCGGCCGCTTGAGCGAGCGCGTCGCCGACGTCACCCATCTCGCCCGGACCGAGGCCGTGGCGGGATGGGTGACACGGTCTTGGAGCGCATGAGATCGATGAATGACTCTCCGTGAGAACGTGTCTGGGGTCACGATCCCCTCTATCTATAGACCGTTGACGTCGATGATGGCTTGGGCGATTTCTGGGCCTTTGTGCTCTGCCACAAAGTGCGAGGTGTCCGCGAACACCTGGATGTTGCCGCGCAGCTGTGGCAGCGCCTCGGTCCACTGCTCGATCACACTGGGCTGTGCAAGCGGGTCCCAGGAACCGAAGAGCATCCGGATCGGGATGTTTCCGCCCTTCGGGCCCCACTTCTCGCCGATTTCGCTTTGGATGCGCTGGTAGAAAGCCCGATTGTCGACGGTTCCAATCGAGGTCTTGTAGGTGTATCCATGGCCCCAGGACTTGGTGTGTCGAACGAAGCGTTTGCTGCTGTTGGCGTTGGCCTTCGTGCTGAGCATCGTCTTGTAGACATTCCAAGAATCGGGAGCCAGACCCAGTACTGCCCGGGCGAAATTCTTCAGCGTGTTGTAGAACAATTTCGGCGTTGATCCCGGTGTCGCGTGAACGGCAATCGCGGCCCACGTTCCCCAGATGGACGACGGGAACAGATCTGGGCTGGCATGCCAGGACAGTCGCCGCCAGGGGACCGGGAAGTTGGTGAAATTCAATCCATCCTTCGGCAATGGGAACACCGTGGTGTTCAGCACGACCAAGTTCTTGACGCGTGTGTGATTCTCGAGCAGAAGAGCACCGATACCTATCGGGCCGCCCCAGTCGTGAACGACAAGGGTGATGCCTCGAAGGTCCAGATGCTCCACGAGGCGCCTGAGGTTGTGCGCTTGGTGCATATCGATCATCTCGAACGTGGCCTGGTCGGATAGCCCGAATCCGATGTGGTCCATCACGACTATTCGAAGGGGCTTCGTAGCAAGGGACCCGAGCTCGTTGACGACATGTCGATACGAGTACGAGCACTCCGGATTACCGTGAACCAGAACAACCGTCGCCTCGGGCTCGCCGTCGCCGATCTGGTAGTCGGCGAAGAAGATCTTCGCGCCGGCATTCTCTCCGTCGGGCAAGGTGAACCACTTGGCCGCTCCGGGCGGGCAGTAGTCCGCCGGCGGATCGGTCAGCGGGGAATTGCCCGGGGTAGTGTCAACGTTTCCTGTGGGCGCGTTCCTCGGTCCGGCAGCGCTATTCATTGGTAGCTCCGATTCGGTTGAAATTCGGCCTCTTGTCGCGGCCTCGTCGGGCGTGTCGCCGATTTCGGCGGGGCAGACCGCCTGCTGTGTCGACAGCGTTCGGTCGGCAAGATGATGCTTGCCGACATCGGCGGAGCGGCGCAAGAGCTCGCGTGGTTGATCGTATCCTCCGTATGCAAGACCGAGCAGCCACCCAGGAGCCGGGTTCGTGTGGTCTTGGCTCGTAGGGTGGACGGTGTCGGAGTTCGCTGTCGATGTAGGTCGGCTGGTGCAAGGTGGCACCGATGCGCAGTCACCTTTGTTATGTCGGACATTCGGAAGTGCCGTGGGCAACAATCGGTCCGTACGACGCTAGCGGACCAGGAACCGTACCTGATCCCCACTGCTGAGGCGCTGCTGACCGACCTGCATTTACAAATCGATTTTCAGAAGTGACCTCACGCAGCGGTGGTAGGCGGCATGAACAGCTGGCAGCGTGTCCAGGTCTACACATTCGTCGGTGCCGTGCAGGCCCCGGTAGCGCAAACCGAATCCCGCCGTGGCGCGAATACCGAGTGTGCTCAATAGATTTCCGATATTCGACGGGACGGCTACCTTCGGCCTAGGGTTCAACCCGGCCTCCCGGGCCCCGGCCAACAGCGCCGCCGCGGGCTGGTCGTGCTCACCCAGGAGAAACGGTGGCCAGGCCAGGATCGTCTCCACTATGGTCGGTCTGGGCGCAGGAAGGACGCGATCGAGCTCGGCGGCAGCGGAAACGCGCCTGTCTCGCCCGCAAGAAGGTCCACCCCATCCAAGGCCCGGATCAGGAACGCAGCCCGACCTACCGCATTGGCCGCGGAAGGCTGGGACGCACCTGAATGTTCGGCCACACCGAACACATGCAGGCGGGCACGAAGGACACCCCTGCCGCCGACGACAACCTCATCGGCTCCGGGGTGTCCGATCAGAACCCCTCCGATCGGCGCTGCGCCGCAACGGAGAGAAACGCCCGGACGCCCCCGAACTCGCCAGTGTGTTCATCGACGTCGAGCAGCACAGCCAACGTCCCCTCGAGACGGTCGGCATGGGGAGCCACCGCTGCGGCGATATGGCAGAACAGCGATGCGCCGCTCTTGGAATCGGCGGAGCCCCGACCACGCAACCAGCCCCCGACCACGTCACCGGCCGTCGGTGGAAACGACCAGGCGCTCTCGTCCCCGAACGGTGCCGTATCCAGGCAGGCATCCAACACCCATGTCGAACCTCGAACTGCCCCACCCACCTCGCACACCACGCCAACGACGTCGTGATCAGGTCCGTACAGCCGTCGGCACGACAGGTCGTGGTCTGTGAGCCATTTCTCGGCAACGGCCAATACCGACCCTTAGTCGTCGATCCCACCGCGCGAGGGCTGGCGGATCAAGGCCGATGCCAAGTCGGTGACCGATCAGCATCCGCGCGTGCCCGATCCAGCAGCTCATCCATTACTGCGCTGCCAATGGTCTTGGTCGGTGGCGTTCAGCATTTCGTGGGTGCTGATGGGATGCCTCCTGCTACCGGGCGGGTTGTTGAAGGCTAGGTGTGTTCAGGTGTGAGCTGCCAGAGCCAATTCTGTCGCTCCATCCGGATTTATGCAGCGGAAGCCGGTAAAAGGAACAAGGGCCTCGGGAATCGACACTGAGTCGTCCTGCTGTTGGTTCTGCGCCCGGCGAGCCTTAAAGCTGCCGCAGATCCTTCATCAGCTGGAAACCGCTCAGCAGTACCATCTTTGGGGTTGGGTCCGAGCGCCTATCTCTTTCTGGATCAGCGCCCGTGCTGCATCGCCCGTGACAGATCGCCTGGTCAGCATATCGAATGCGCGGCCATATAGCGCTATCTCTCGCGGCTGTGTAATGGTCAGCTCAGCCGATACTGCTTCCACCAGTACTAGCCGCTGGTCGAACACAACAAAGTTGGTTACCTGCATCGGTAACTCTGCCTGGCCAGTTCGCATTACAGACCGGCGCGATGGTGGATCACCGACCGGGGCAAGCTACTGGCCAGATCCCGCGCCTACCGCGAATTCCTCACCCACAATGCAACCACCAGGATGGGCGGTCGGCGATGATCAAACCGACCGCGATCGGTTACCTGCGTCGCGATGTGTCCGGTATTCGTCAGGACTGGCACGAAATTCAGATGCGGAGTCTGGCGAAGCTCTTCGGCTATGACTTGGCGAAGACAGTGGTGTTCACCGCGAATACGACTTCTGCGACGGTGCGGTTGATGACCGTGGTGTGGCGCGTGGATGCTGCTGCTGTGATCGTGCCCAGCGTCGAGCATTTCGGTGTGGAGGTTCCTGTCGAGTTGGTGCAGCTCGCTGACGTGATCACCGTGGCGCCACCGCACACCTATCAGCGAGTGCTACCGAGCCCATTCCGAGCCTGATTACTGGTGGGACTCCAGGAGTGATCCGCGCCATCAGGGCTGCAGTCGCCCATGCGTCGCTGGATGGGGGGCGGATGACTTTCGGTCGGTGCTGTGCGTGCCGCAGGATGGCCGATTGCACCCCACTGGAGGGATACACCTCAGCTACGGATTCAGCGGCCCTCGCGAGGATGAGCTGCGCCGCGCGACTGAGCGCCGAGCGGAGCAGATTCATCCCAGAGCGTGGTGCCGCATGCATGAAATGCCCGATCTAGCTGGGCGTTATTGTTCGAGAATGGCACATCAGAATTTGGTCGACTGGCGCAATCCGCGGGTCGTTTCCGCTGTCAAGCTGCACCGTGGCTCACAGCGCCGACACGCGGGCCGGTTCCTCGCCGAAGGCGCCAACGCAGTTGCTGCGGCGTTGGACACCGGGCGGGTGCGCGAGGTGTTCTACGCGCACAGCGCAGCGGAGCGTGACCGTGCACTGATCGCCGGTGCGGTGGCGGCCGGGGTGCGGTGCACCCTGGTCAGCGATCGTGCCGCCCGCAACCTCAGTGAAACCGTCACCGCTCCGGGGCTGGTGGCAGTCTGCGACCTGGTGGACGTGCCGGTCGCGCGGATACTCGACGCGTCCCCGCGAATGCTGGCGGTCCCGGTCGAGCTGTCCGATCCGGGAAACGCCGGAACCGTGATCCGGATTGCTGATTCTGTGGGCGCGGATGGGGTGATATTGGCAGGTGACACGGTCGACCCGCACAACGGCAAGTGTGTGCGCGCCAGTGCGGGCAGCATCTTTCATGTGCCGATCGCGCGGCATCGTGATATCGGTGACACGCTCGATACATTGGCGGCGGCGGGGATCGCAGTGCTGGCGACGGCGGCGAACGGTGAGGTCGACCTCGATGATGCCGATGAGCTGTTCACCGGACCGGTTGCCTGGTTGTTCGGCAACGAGGCGCATGGCCTCGACCCGGCGATTGCGCGTCGTGCCGACCATCGCATTCGCATTCCTATTCGCGGCCGGGCCGAGAGCCTGAATCTGGCCGCCGCTGCCGCGATCTGCCTATATGCGAATTCCCGCATCCGCTATCGATCCGACAGGCCCTCGTAGACCGGTGCCGCGTGACATCTAGTATCGAGTGCTGGTAACAGACCGCTCGGTCCACTGTGGAGGGTAATCCACGTGAACCGCTCATGACGCATCGAATACGATGCGACCAGCAGCAATGCGGGCGGGCTCCCAGCCGGTCCCGCGAACCGATTCCCAGGGGAGAGACTGAGCATCGTGGCCGACGACATCGACGCAGGCGAGCCGAACGCGGCGCTGACCGAGGAGGCACTGGCCGCTGCGGCGGCGGCCGCCGAGAAGGCGTTCGCCGCTGCCGCGGATCTGGATGCGCTCGCGGTCGCGAAGACCGAGCATCTCGGTGGCAAGGCGCCGCTGGCGCTGGCTCAGCGCGCGCTGGGCGGCCTGCCGAAGTCGGAGAAGGCCGACGCCGGCAAACGGGTCAACGTGGCCCGGACCCGGGTGTCGGAGGCATACCAGGCCCGCCGCGCCATCTTGTCGGCCGAGCGAGACGCGGCCGTGTTGAGCGCCGAAGCCATCGACGTGACGCTGCCGGCTCGGCGCTCGGCGCTCGGCGCTCGGCACCCGATCACGGTCATCTCCGAGGAGATCGCCGACGTGTTCGTCGCGATGGGTTGGGAGATCGCCGAAGGCCCCGAGGTGGAGACCGAGCACTTCAACTTCGATGCGCTGAACTTCTTGCCCGACCACCCCGCGCGCACCATGCAGGACACCTTCCACATCGCGCCCGAGGGGTCGCGTCAGGTCCTGCGCACCCACACCTCACCGGTACAGGTGCGCTCGATGCTCGAACGCGACCTGCCGATCTACGTGGCCTGCCCGGGACGCACCTTCCGCACCGACGAACTGGACGCCACCCACACCCCGGTGTTCTCCCAGGTCGAGGGTTTGGCCGTGGACAAGGGGCTGACCATGGCCCATTTGCGCGGAACCCTGGATGCCCTGGGGCGCGCGTTGTTCGGCCCGCAGACCCGGACCCGTATGCGCCCCAACTACTTTCCGTTCACCGAGCCGTCCGCCGAGGTCGATGTGTGGTTCCCGGACAAGAAGGGCGGCGCCGGCTGGGTCGAGTGGGGCGGCTGCGGCATGGTGAACCCGAAGGTGCTGATCGCCAACGGAATAGATCCCGAGGTGTACAGCGGGTTCGCGTTCGGCATGGGCCTGGAGCGGACCTTGCAGTTCCGCAACGGCATCCCGGACATGCGTGACATCGTCGAAGGCGACGTGCGTTTCACGCTGCCCTTCGGTATCCGGTCCTGACCTTCCCTTCGATCGAGAGAGCGACACGTCAAGTGCGAGTAGCACAGTCCTGGCTGACCGACATCATCCAGCACGCCAGTCCCGAATGGTCGGTGACACCGCAAGAGCTCGACGCGGGATTCGTCCGGGTCGGGCTGGAGGTCGAAGAGCTCGATACGCTGCACCGGGTGGCCGGTTCGGGCGAGGGCGGCTCGGCCTCGGATGGCGCGCCGCCGCTGGTCGTCGGTCGAGTTGCCGAGATCACCGAGTTGACCGAGTTCAAAAAGCCGATCCGCTTGTGCAAGGTGGATATCGGCAAACCCGAGTTGCAGCAGATCATCTGTGGTGCGAGCAACTTCGTGGTCGACGACCTCGTGGTGGTGGTATTGCCGGGTGGGGTGTTGCCCGGCGGATTCCAGATCACCGCGCGCAAGACCTACGGACATGTCTCGCATGGGATGATCTGTTCGGTTGCCGAACTCGGCATCGGCAAAGATCATTCCGGCATCCTGGTGTTGGAGAAGGGCACCGCCGAGCCGGGCACCGACGCCAACGAGGTCCTCGGCCTCCACGACACGGTCGTCGAGTTGAACATCACCCCCGATCGCGGCTATTGCTTCTCGGTACGCGGATTGGCCCGGGAACTGGCTTGTGGATTCGATCTCGAATACGCCGATCCCGCGGTGCGGTTGCTGCCCGACCACGAAACCGAAGCCTGGTCGATTCGGGTCGAGCCGGACTCGCGGTGTACCCGTTTCGGGGCCCGTCGCGTCACCGGTATCGACCCGACAGCGGTCAGCCCGTGGTGGTTGCAGCGCAGATTGTTGCTCTCCGGCGTGCGCCCGATCTCGCCGGCGGTCGATGTCACCAACTACGTCATGCTCGAGCTGGGTCAGCCGCTGCACGCCTTCGACGCCGCGAAAATTTCCGGCGCCCTGGTGGTGCGCACCGCGAACGCCGGTGAGACATTGCGGACCTTGGATGGCGTCGAGCGGGTTCTCGCCGCGGAGGACGTGGTGATCGCCGACGATTCCGGCGTCGTCTCGCTGGCTGGAGTGATGGGCGGGGCCAGTACCGAGGTCAGTGCGGACAGCACCGACATTCTGTTGGAAGCGGCCACCTGGAACCCACTGTCGATCTATCGGACCGCCCGGCGGCACAAGCTGGTATCCGAGGCAGGCAAACGGTATGAGCGCATTGTCGATCCGATGATCAATATTGCCGCGCTCGACCGCGCGGCCACGCTGCTCGCCGAGATCGCCGGCGGCACTGTCGAGCCGGTGCTCAGCGACATCCAGGCCGCGGTCGCGGCGGCCGAACCCATTCACATGGACATCGACTTGCCCGATCGCGTCGCCGGCGTCACCTACCCGACCGGGACTGCGGCGCGCCGGCTGGCTCAGATCGGCTGCACCGTCGAGGTCGGTGTCAGTCCCACGGGACACGGCCAGTTGGTGGTGACCCCGCCCAGTTGGCGCCCGGATCTGAGTGGGCCGGCCGATCTGGTGGAAGAGGTGCTGCGGCTCGAGGGGCTCGAGCGGATTCCGTCCGTGCTGCCCGTCGCACCGGCAGGCCGAGGACTCACCTCGGCGCAGCGCCGCCGGCGAGCGGTCAGCCGTGCCTTGGCCTTCGCCGGGTGTGTGGAAGTTCCACCGCCGGTCTTCCTGCCCGCCGGCGTGTTCGACACCTGGGGGCTGAGCGCCGACGACCCGCGCCGGGCTACGACCCGAGTGCTGAACCCGCTCGACGTGGAGCGGGCCGAGTTGGCCACCACCTTGTTGCCCGGTCTGCTCGAAGTGGCCGCCCGCAATATCTCGCGGGGTGCGCGTGACCTCGCCATCTACGGCATCGCCCAGGTTGTGCTGCCGGACTCGACCACCCGATCGGTGCCGGCGCTGCCGGTGGATCGACGTCCGACCGATGCCCAGGTGGCCGAGCTGTTCGATTCGCTACCAGCCCAGCCGGTGCACGTGGCGGCGGTGTTGACCGGGCGCCGCGACCCGCGTGGGCCATGGGGGTCCGGCCGCCCGGTCGAGGCCGCCGACGTTTTCGCTTTGGCCGAAGTGGTCGCCGACGCGGCGGGCGTGCACATGACCCGCAACGCCGCCACCCCCCTACCGTGGCACCCCGGTCGGTGTGCCGAGCTGGTGGTCGATGGGACCGTCGTCGGGCATGCGGGGGAACTGCACCCGGCGGTGCTGGAACGTGCGGGTCTGCCGCCACGGACCTGTGCTGTCGAACTCGACCTGGATGCGCTGCCGTTGCACGAGGCCCGGCCGGCGCCGACGGTGTCACCGTTCCCCGCGGTGCTGCAGGATGTCGCGGTGAGCGTCGACAAGATGGTTGCGGCGGCAGCGGTGGAGTCGGCGTTGCGCTCCGGCGGCGGCGAACTGTTGGAGGACATCGCACTGTTCGACGTGTACGAGGGAGCTCAAGCGGGCGAAGGGCGTAAATCACTGGCTTACGCCTTGCGCTTCCGCGCCGCCGATCGGACGCTGACCGAAGAGGAGGCCAGTGCGGCGCGTGACGCGGCCGTCGCCGCCGCAGCCGAGGCCGTGGGCGCTGTGCTACGTGGCTGAACGCGAGGCTACGTGGCTGAACGCGAGGCTACGCGGCTGAACGCGAGCGCCGTTCCTGCGCGCCCCGTGGCGGTCGCCCACCCGTCCGGTAGAAATGAAGACATGCGTCACCCAGCCACACCGATCCTCAACGCATTGACCTATCGGCCGGAGCGGACCCTGCTGCAGACCCCCGACCAGCTCGGGCTGCAGTACACCGACGTGTCCTCGGTGACCGCCGACGGGGAAACCCTGCACGGCTGGTGGGTACCGGCGCGCGATCCGATCGGGCACGTGCTGTTCGCACACGGCAATGCGGGCAATATCGGTGACCAGGTCTCGTTGATGGCGATGCTCGTCGAGGCTGGTTTCGATGCATTGGTCTTCGACTACCGCGGCTATGGACGCAGCACGGGAAAACCCTCCGAGCACGGGACCTATCTGGATGCTCGCGCCGCGCGCGAGACGTTGCTGGCGCAGCCGGGGGTGCATGCGGACCGGGTGCTCTACCTGGGCGAATCGCTCGGCGGCGGGATCGTGCTCGAACTGGCGCAACGGTATCCACCGGCCGGATTGATGGTGATGTCCACGTTCACCGGTCTTCGCGATGCCGCGCACGGGGTGTACCCGCTGCTGCCGGCTGCATTGATTCCGAACGCGTATCCGAATCTGCAACGGATCGGCCGGGTCCGCGCCCCGGTGCTGATCATGCACGGCGACCAGGACGAACTGCTGCCGCTGCCGCACGCGCACGCGCTGTACGCGGCAGCGCCGGAGCCGAAGCGTCTCGTCGTCTTTCCGGGCGCGGGGCACGGAGAGGTGGCCACCGTCGGTGGTTCGGAGTGGTACGGCCTCGTGCGCGACTGGGCGGGTGCTCTCGTTCGGCAGTGAGCGGTGCCGGCGACGGCCTCCGGTGCTGCGCTCGCCGCGCCGACGTCGCCGAGGTAGGTTCGCGCCTGCAGTCGCTGGAGGTTGGTTCCGCTCGCGCGCTGCGGTTTTCGTCCCGGCGCGATAGGGTCGAGCAGCCTTTCGGTGACCGCACGACACAGGCGCCGGGGCGTGGACGAGCACTGCGAGCACGTGAGGATGTCGCGCGCTGGCGCGACGGCGAGAGGGGAACTCGATGAGCGAGCCGAAGGAGATCGCGGCACGGCTTCTGGACGCTCAGGTGGAGTTCTTGCTCGCCGAGGTCACCGGTGAGCGCTTCACCGAGGTGATCGTGCGCGACACCGAGGCAGCGCTCGAGGTCGCCGACACGCTCGTCGTCCGTGATGTCATCGAGGTCGAGCAGGCCAAGAAGACCGTCCGCACCGTCATCGAGTTGATCGGTGGCAGCCCGGTCATCGCCGATACGGTCGGTGTGTTCGCCGACGCCATCTACGCTCACATTGCCGCGGAACGCGAGCACACACTCGGCGACGTGGTCGACCGCGAGCCCATGGAGGCGTTGCTGGCGAAGATCTTGGACATGCGTCGCGCGCAGGAGCGCACGCTGGACCGGCTCGCCGAAAGTCCTCTGGTCGCGACGGTCGCTTCGAAGTTCGTGGACAAGCTGCTCGAGGATTTCGTGCAGGCCAACCGGGAATTCGCCGAGAAGATCCCGGGTGTGTCCTCGCTGGTGTCGTTGGGGCAATCCGCGGCCAACAAAGCCAAGAAGGTCGCCGACGGCACGTTCGTCGGCGACCTGGCGGGCAAGGGCACGCTGTTCGCGCTCAAGCGCACCACCAACGCCGTGCGCGAGATGCTGCGCGATGCGCCGGTGCACGCGGCAGCCATGGAGTTCTGGGACCTGCATGCCGGCGAACCGGTCGGTGAGCTGCGCGCCTACCTCAGCAGCAAAGACCTCGCCGAGCTCGCGCTACTGGTCTACGAGGTCGCGGTCACCACCCGCGAGAAGGGCTATGTCGGCCTGCTGGTGGACCAGTGCGTAGAGGTGTTCTTCAGCAAATACGGTGACTACACCCTGGCAACGATGCTGCCCGAACTCGGACTCACCGGTGACGACATCGTCACCGAGATCTTGCGGTACGGTCCGGCCGTCATCGAGGGGGCAAAGCGTGACGGGGTGCTGGCGACGCTGATCGCTCAGCGCCTGACCCCCTTCTATACCTCTGACACGGTGCTCGACATCCTCGCGGGGAAGTAGACCGGGGACGGCGGGTCGGATCGCCGAGCGGTTGCAGCCGCGTGACCGCGGACCACCGTCTACTCTGGCCCACGTTGCGCGCCGCTGTCGGTTACGGACAATACTGTCTGAGCATGGGCGAATCGATGATCGGCACCCCACACGACGCAACGCGGCCGCTGCGCGACGACATCCGATTCCTCGGTGGCGTGCTCGGCGACATCATCCGGGACCATGAGGGACCAGAAGTCTTCGACCTGGTCGAGCGGGTGCGTATCGAGGCGTTCCGCGTGCGCCGCGAGGAGGTCGGGCGCAGCGCCGTCGCGCAGATGCTGGACGACGTGGACATCACGAGGGCGCTTCCGCTCATCCGCGCGTTCAGTTACTTCGTCTTGCTGGCCAATCTGGCCGAGGACATTCAGCGCGACCGACGCCGCGCTGCCCACGAAGCAGCCGGTGAACCGCCGCAGGACTCGTCGTTGGCGGCGACCTACCGCAAGCTCGACGCCGCCGCGCTGGACGCGACTCGGGTCGGGGAGCTGCTGGCCGATGCGTTGGTGTCGCCAGTGATCACCGCACACCCGACCGAGACCCGGCGACGCACCGTCTTCGACGCACAGGCCCGGATCACCGAACTGTTGCGTCTGCGTCAACGCTATGCCGACTCCGAGCGCGCCGAGCTCGACCGCGGCATTCGTCGCCAGGTGCTCAGCCTCTGGCGCACAGCGTTGATCCGCCTGGCCCGCCTGCGGATTCAGGACGAGATCTCGGTGGGTCTGCGCTACTACGACCTCACATTGTTCGATGTCATCCCAGCGATCAATGCCGAGGTGCGCGCCGCGTTGCGCACCCGCTGGCCCGGGGTGGAGTTGCTGCGCCGCCCGATTCTGCGTCCCGGCTCGTGGATCGGGGGCGACCGGGACGGAAACCCCTACGTGACCGCCGATGTGGTGCGCCAGGCCGCCTATCGCGCCGCTGGTGTGGCCTTCGAGCGCTACCTGAGCGAATTGGTGGAGTTGGAGAAGACGCTGGCGTTGTCGGCCCGGCTGGTCACGGTGACCCCCGCGGTGGCGGCTCTCGCCGAGACCGGCTACCCCGATCCGGCCATTCATGCCGACGAGCCGTATCGCCGCGCGCTACACCATATTCGGGCGCGACTGACCGCCACCGCATGGACCGCACTCGGGGAGATGTCGCCAGGTGGCCCCGAGGACGTGGCGCAGCCCTACCCGACTCCGGCAGCGGTATTGGACGATCTCGACGCGGTGGACGCCTCGCTGCGGCGCGGTGGCGACGGTCTGCTCGCCGACGATCGTCTGGCCGCATTGCGACATGCGGTGGAAACGTTCGGCTTCCACCTCCAGGGACTGGACATGCGGCAGAACTCCGAGGTGCACGAGCAGGTGGTGGCGGAGCTACTGGCCTGGGCCGGGGTGCACCGCGACTATGCCGGTCTACCGGAGGCGCGGCGCGTGGAGGTGTTGGCAGCGGAGTTGTGCACCCGGCGTCCTCTGCTCGGTCCGCGGGCGCGGCTGAGCGAGCAGGCCGTCAAGGAGTTGGGCATCATTCGCGCCGCACGGGACGTCGTGGCCGCTCTCGGCGCAGGGGCGGTGCCGAATTACATCATCAGCATGTGCACCTCGGTTAGCGACTTGCTCGAGGCCGCCCTGCTGTTGAAGGAGGGTGGGCTGCTCGATCCGGGGGAGACGGACGGGCCACCGAGCTGCCCGGTGGGTATCGTGCCGCTGTTCGAGACCATCGAAGACTTGGGCGCTGGCGCCACGACTTTGTCCGCCGCGCTGGAGGTTCCGGTGTATCGCGAGCTGGTGGCAGCGCAGGGAATGCGTCAGGAAGTCATGCTCGGCTATTCCGATTCCAACAAAGACGGCGGGTACCTGGCCGCGAACTGGGCACTGTATCGCGCAGAGTTGGATTTGGTCGATGTGGCGCGCAAGACCGGAATCCGCTTGCGGCTGTTCCACGGTCGCGGCGGGACCGTGGGTCGCGGCGGTGGCCGCAGCTACGACGCGATCCTTGCTCAGCCAGCCGGCGCCGTTCGTGGTTCGCTGCGGCTCACCGAGCAGGGCGAGGTGATCGCCGCCAAATACGCCGAACCCGGTGCGGCGCACCGCAACTTGGAGTCACTGCTGGCCGGTACGCTCGAGTCGACATTGTTGGATGTGGAAGGACTCGGCACGGACGCGGAGCCGTCCTACGCGATCATGGACGACCTGGCGGCGCGGGCCCGCGCGGCATACACCCAGTTGGTGCACGAAACCCCAGGGTTCGTCCAGTATTTCCGCCAGTCCACGCCGGTCGCCGAGGTCGGTGACCTGAATATCGGCAGCAGACCCGCCTCGCGCAAACCGACGAATTCGGTCGCGGACCTGCGGGCCATCCCCTGGGTGATGTCGTGGAGTCAGGCACGGGTGATGCTGCCGGGGTGGTATGGCACCGGCGCGGCGCTCGAGCAGTGGATCGGTGGCGATCCGCACCGTCTGGCAGTTCTGACGGATCTGTATCGGCGGTGGCCGTTCTTCCGCACCGTCTTGTCGAATTTGGCCCAGGTGATGGCCAAGAGCGATTTGGACATCGCAGCCCGGTATGCCGAACTGGTCGACGACGTGTCGTTGCGGGAAGAGATTTTCGGCATGATCTGCGACGAGCATGCACGTACCATGCGCATGCACGCCGCGATCACCGGCAACGATCACCTCCTGGCCGACAACCCGTCGCTGGCCGAGTCCATTCACAACCGATTCCCCTACCTGGAGCCGCTCAATCAGATGCAGGTGCAGTTGCTGCGTCGCCTACGCGCCGGCGACGACTCCGAACTGGTGAAGCGCGGCATTCTGCTGACCATGAACGGCCTGGCTACCGCACTGCGCAATTCGGGCTGACCGGTGCGCACCAGGGCCGCGCTCGACGGAAGGAATGTGATGTCGATCGACGATGCCGCGGTTGCGGCGCTCGGGGACCGCACGATCGGTCCCGAGCACAAAGGCATGCCGCCTGCGTCGTGGGGTTCCACGGTGAGAGAGTTCTTGTCCACTGCACCGACACTCGGGCAGTTGCAGACACCGATGTTCACCGTCGACCGCGGTGCAGTGGCAACGAATATCTCCGTCATGGCCGACTGGGCGCACGCGGCCGGGGTGCGTCTGGCGCCACACGGCAAAACGACCATGGCCCCTCGATTGTGGGCCGACCAACTGGCCGCGGGGTCGTGGGGGATCACGGTGGCCACTGTCTGGCAGGCGCAGGTGGCGCGTGCTTTCGGTGTCGCGCGGGTACTGCTGGCCAATACACTCGTCGATCCGGTCGGATTGCGCTGGGTCGTGGCGGAAATCATGCACGACTCGTCCTTCGAGTTCTTCTGCTGGGCAGACAGTGTCGAGACGGTCGCACTGATGGATGCGCACCTGCACGGCGCGCCGGGCTCGGCGCGCATCCCGGTGCTGGTGGAACTGGGTGCGCCGGGTGGCCGTACCGGCGCGCGCACCGTCGACGAGGCGGCTGCCGTTGCGCGGGCGATCGCCGGCGCCTCGCGGTTGACACTGGCAGGCGTGGGTGGCTATGAGGGCGTACTGGCCTACGAACGCTCTCCGAAAGGCGTCGCAGCGGTCGAGGACTACCTCGGCCAGCTCGCTCGCCTACACCGCGAACTGGCCGACGCGGGGGTGTACCGAGGCGCGGCGATTCTCACCGCGGGCGGCAGCACCTATCCGGACCTGGTGGTGGAACACCTGGCACCGTTGGCCGACGAGCACGGCGCTCGCGGTGTCGCGACGACTGTCGTGCTGCGTTCCGGGGCCTACGTCATCCATGACGACGGTTTCTACGCGGCGGTGTCGCCGTTGGCCCTGCCGAACGCTGTCACACCACTGCGTGCGGCGATGCACGGCTGGGCTCGCGTATTGTCCTGCCCGGAGCCAGGTCTCGCCCTATTGGACGCGGGCAGACGTGACCTCCCGTTCGACGCCGGCCTCCCGGTTCCGCAGCTGGTCGTGGGGGAGGGCTCCGAGCCACTCGTCGGCGCGACGGTATCCGCGCTCAACGATCAGCATGCCTTCCTGCGGCTGCCGCCCAGCGCAGCGTCGACGCTGCAGATCGGTGCGGTCGTGCGTCTCGGCCTGTCTCATCCGTGTACCGCTTTCGACAAGTGGCGGCTCATCCCGGTGGTCGACGACGCCGACGCCCCCGCCCCGAAGGTCGTCGATGTGCTGCACACATTCTTCTGACGACCAGCCCGTAGCCGAAGGCAGGGGCGGAACGGCCCGGCGCTGGCCCGATTGCCGCTCCGGGCCATCCGGGAATCGCCGAACAGTCAGGCAGGGGACCGGTTGAACTCCTCGTGCGCTACTGCTGCGGTGAAGGCATCCCATACAGCGGGGTGAAATATCAGAATCGAGCCTGCAGGGTCCTTGGAATCCCGTACTCCGATGCTCCCTCCTTCGAGGAAAGCAACCTCGACGCATTCTTGCCCACCGGAGCTGTGGCTGGACTTGAACCACTCGGCTCCGGCCAGATCAACGGTCACTGCTGTGCTCCCTTGCTTTCACTCTCAGGAGGTCCCGGCTCGGACGTGCGTCCAGGCTCGTAGCGTGAACCTTCTGTCGGTCGATCCTTGCCATCCGGGAGGTCGCCGAACAGTCAGGCAGGGGACCGGTTGAACTCCTCGTGCGCTACTGTCGCGGTGAAGGCATCCCATACAGCGGGGTGAAATATCAGAATCGAGCCTGCAGGGTCCTTGGAATCCCGTACTCCGACTCTCCCACCTTCGAGGAAGGCGACCTCGACGCAGTCTTGTCCCCCAGAGCTGTGGCTGGACTTGAACCACCGAGCCAGTGTCAGGTCAACGCTCACTGTCGTACTCCCTTGCTATCTGTCGCAACATATCTCGGCTGGGACGAGTGTCCAGCGCGGAACTTTGCACTATCTCGAACGACCGTCGGTAGAGTTCCACTTCTGTTCGTCGCTCGAAGTACATCGCTCCCGCAAAGCTTTCCGAGAACACAACAGTAGGTTCGACCAACCTGCCATGGGTATCGCGGTCGAATTCGAAAACGGTGAATGGTGGTAGTGGCATCCCCAAGGGGAGACCTGCACGGAAGGGCAGCAATCGGACTTCGATATTGTCTCGAGTGCCCAGGTCCGCGATGTGTCGTAACAGTGCAGCCATGACACGACGATCGCCGATCACGGTCCGTAGTACGTTTTCGTGGAGGACTATCACGGCGCGGGTGGGCCTGCGTTTGCGCGTGAGGATGTTCTGCCGTCTGATTCGTAGCGCGACTCGCCGGTCCAGCTCTTCGCTCGTTTCATCCGGGAAATAGATTCGATCGAGTGCACGCGCGTAGTTCGCTGTCTGCAGCAGGCCGGGGACGACGAGCGGCTGAAACATTGTCAGGGTATTCGCACCGGACTCCAAACCGACGAACAGGTTCACGTTGGCGGGAATCAGATCGGCGTAGGCGTGCCACCACGACTTCGCCGGAGTCTGCTCGGCAAGACCCTTCGCGACTGCGGTCTTTTCGTCGCTCAGCCCATATATTTCGCAGAGGCCCAGAATATCTCGGACTCTTATCCTTTCGGTCAGCCCGCGCTCGAGGCGATTGACGGTGGACTTGTGCCACTCCATGAGTTGAGCGGCTTTGTCTGTGCTGAGTCCTGCGCCTTCGCGTGCCTCCCGCAGGTACCTGCCGAGCTGCCTGCGTGGCAGGGTGCTACCCGTTTCTTCCAGCTCGCTATCTCTTGCCACATCGTCCCCCTCATCGTTGCATTCTGCAGTGCCCATGCGTTGCAAGATGCGTTGATTCTATGTGGCAGTGCACAACGCGACTATAGCTTTTCGGCGAGAATTTCCGAGCAGTGCTGTTTCGACGACTCGGTGTCGGTGTTCGACGGATCGTGTCGGCATGCCTAGAACAACTCGATTCGATCGGGCGCAGGTCGCAGTGCTGTTGGCACTGGAGCCGGGCGGAATTCTCTCTGTCGCAGCGCTTGCGCTGACCCTCGAACTGTCCGGTCGCCGTGCGCGACGCGCGGTGAAGCGGCTACAGCGTATGGGTCTCGTGGTCGCCGGCGGGCCGGGGGGACATGACGGCTACCAGATCACTCTACGTGGACGAGATGCTCTGTCGGTCGGTGGCCGCACCACGTGGTGAGGCGGCGAAACATGGTGCATATCACCTCGTTCGGTCATTGTGAAGCCAGATGGCGCGTAGTCGGCCCCCGTATCGAGATGGAGTCGTTCGCCGACCACAGTAGCCCGGTCACGGCCTACCGCGTGCGTCTGGACGGAACCGCGGTGGACATTCCCAATGGCGCGTCTGGAGTCGTGTATTTCGGTGAGGACGGCGCTCGCCCGGATCTGGTGCTCGTGCGCGAGTGGTTCCCTGGGCACTGGAAGCTGTGGGACGCGGTGCGCGCAGAGTATTGGGACGCGATACTTCCGCTCGGCACGCCGCGCAATGTCGCGGAACAGGGGCGCCGTCGCCCACACAGGTGGTAGCAGAGCCGCGTCTCGGTGACAATCTCTACCGGAGAAAGTGTTTCGCGTTCGACGGTTCGGGCGCGATCGGGTCTTCCGATACGAAAGGCGGCCTTTCGCGATCGTCCTTCGGCATCGTTAGGCGGTATAGATGTCGAAGGCCTGCAGTAGCGCTTCGTCTTGCTGCAACTCGGCCCGCGTATGTTTCCCGCGCTGCAATGCTACGGCCGTGGACAAGGTCTGAACCAGTGACAGGAAGGCCGACAGCGATCGGAAGATGGTGATGCCGTTGGTGTCCACGAAGAACGTGACATCCGCTGCTGCCGCCAGCGGCGAGGCTGCGTCGTCGGTGAGCGCGATCGCGCGCAAGCCACGTTGGCGCGCGAATCGCAGGGCGCGAACGGTATCGGCGGTGTAGCGGCGGATCGAGATGGCGACGAAGACATCGTTGCTGTCGAGATCGCGCAGTTCGTCCACCAGCCCGCCCAGGGAAGGCGCCACATGCCGCACGCCCGGGCGCACCATATGTAGCAGGTAGGCCATCGTCTGTGCCACGCCCGTGCACTTGCGTAATCCGATGATGTGGACGCGCGGTGCTTCGGCCAGCATCGTGACCGCACGATCCCATTCGGCGGGGTCGATACGGGCGTAGGTACGTGCGAGATTCTGTTGGTCGTGTTCGACGGCGGCGGCGAACAGCGTGGAGGCGCTGTGTTGTTCCGCGGCTTCGAAGCGTCGCACGAGCTGGGCTTGTTCTGCCAGATGTTCGCGGCACAACTTGACCAGCGCCGGATAGCCCGACAGGCCCAGTCCTGTCGCGAACCGCACCAGCGAGGATTGGTGCACGCCGGCCACCCGCGCATTCTCGGCGATCGTCCGGAACGCGGCGCCTTCGGGATCGGTGAGCAACACCTTGGCGACCCGCTGTTGCCCTGGGGCGAATGCGTCCATCCGAGCTTGCAGAACGCTGCGCAACTCCGCATAGGTTTCCGGTGCCGGGGCCACCGCGGTTTCCTTCGCCGCCATGCACCACATCATGGCACAGACGCAATCGAAGTTGCGTCTGCGGTGGTCACGGCCAACGGGGCGAATTGCGTGCGGCCGCGACGACCGGCACGCTGATCAGTGCCAGGATGCCGCCGCCGACCGCCAGCGTGGGGTAGCCGGCATTGGCGACCACCGGCCCCGAGATCATGCCACCGGTCGCGCCCGCGATGGCGATGGTGACGTCGACCAGGCCCTGGGTTTTGGCGCGGGTGGCCAGCGGAACGGCGTCGGTGATGATCGCAGTACCTGCGACGAGGCCGAAGTTCCAGCCGAGACCGAGCAGCGTGAGTGCCACCGTCAACAGCAACACGGAGTCGTTGGGGGCGCAGGCGGCGACGACTCCGGCGCCGAGCAGGGTCAGTCCGGATACGGCGGCGATGGTGAAGCGGCCACAGCGATCCACGAGCCAGCCGGTCAGTGGCGACGGCAGGTACATCGCACCGATGTGGATGGCGATGACGAGGCCGGTGGCGCCGGTGCTGTGGCCATGGTCGTTCATGTGGACGGGCGTCATCGTCATGATCGCGACCATCACGAACTGGGCGAGCACCATAACCACCGCACCGACCAGCACGCCGGAACCGCGCCTGTGGACCGAATGGTGCGGTCGGCCCTCGGCGCTGTCGGGCTGCGCGGCGATGTGTCCGGCCTCGAGCGTGCGGGCGAGCAGTAGTGGGTCGGGGCGCAGCCAGATGGCCAGCACCACGGCGGCCAATGCGTAGGCGGCCCCGGCGAGCAGGAACGGACCGGCCAGATGGGGGATGCCGATTGCGAGTGCGAGGTTGCTGGTCGGCGCGGTGAGGTTGGGGCCGACCACGCCACCGAGTGTGGTGGCGACCAGCACGATGGACACAGCACGGGCGCGGTGCGCCGGGCCGGCCAAATCGGCTCCGGCATACCGGGCTTGCAGATTGGTGGAGGTGCCAGCGCCATAGACGAACAGCGCTACGAACAGCAGGATCGGATTGCCGGCTACGGCGGCCGCAATGACTCCGACACTGCCGATGGCACCGGTCAGATACCCGGCAACCAGGCCGGGGCGGCGGCCGCGGGCTTGCGAAATTCGTCCGACTGCAACGGCCGCCAGCGCGGAGCCTGCAGTCCCGAGCGCACTGGGTAGGCCGGCGAGGCCGGTCGAGCTGAGCATCTCCTGCGCGAGCAGCGCACCGACGGTCACGCCCGCCGCCAGTCCCGCACCGCTCAGTGCCTGAGCGGCAACCAGGACGATCAGGGTGCGGCGCTGGGCCTTGGAGCCGAGGGGATCATCGATGCTGGCAGATACCGAAGTCACCACGACAGCGTCAGCTCAGCTCGCCCAGGTCGAGGCGGTCGCGGAGTCCGGCGGCAGTGAACGCCGCGACCAACTCGGCACGGCCCTCGGTGAAGTGGGCCCAACCCTCGTAATGAACGGGAACGACCCGACGTGCGCCGAGGAGTTCGGCGGCCTCGGCGGTCCGGGTGCTGTCGAGGACGATCGGCGCACCGTCGAAGAGAACGGAGAAGCGGGGAGCTCCGGCGAAGAGGATGGCGGTATCCACCGGTGCGAATCGCTCGGCGATCTCCTCGACCGCAGTGAGCGAGGCGTTGTCGCCGCTGACATAGACGGTGGGTAGGCCTTCCCCGGTCAGGACGAATCCGACAACCTGGCCGGTGATCGGTTCGACCTCCTCGCGTGTGCCCGGCCCGTGGATCGCTGGCACGCCCGTCACGGTGATCGTGCCGTCGCCTCGGCGATCCAACTCGATCGACTCCCAGTCGGCCAGGCCTTTGGCTCCGTTCCCGAGGCGTTGTCCACCACCGGGCGTGGTGAGGGTGAGTGGCACGTCGGAGAGCAGGGCACGACCGGAGTCGTCGAGGTTGTCGGGGTGCTCATCGTGCGAGAGCAGAACCACGTCGATGCGGCCGAGGTCGGCTGGCGCAGCCGAAGCCGGCGCGGTCTTGGTGAGCACGCCGCCCGATTGTTGGTAGTCGCGGGGTGCATCGAAGGTCGGGTCGGTGAGGAACCTCAGCCCGCCGTATTCGAAGAGCGCGGTCGGGCCGCCGAGTACCTGGACGCAGACCTGCTGGTCGGTTGTGCTTTCGGAACCCACGAACAATCTCCTCACGAATAAAACTCCAAATATCCGTGAGATACCGTAGGGTGTTCTCACGGACAAATGCAATTCGTAACATGAGAGCTATGAGAGCTACGAGAGTCGTGCGGGAGGCCTCGACCGCTGCGCTACCGCCGGCGCCCGGGGCCGAGCAGTACCTCGCTGTCGATTTCGCCGACAGCGCCTATGTGCTGCCCGGCGGACACTTCATCGACCTACTCGGCACTCCCGAATCCGCGAATCGGTGGCTCGCCGAACGGGGCCTTGCGCCCGCCGATGCCGGAGTGCAGGAGATGTGTGCGACGCAGCTGCGCGTGCTGCGAGAACACATCAGGGCATTGTTCGCCGCCCGCGTCGCCCAGCAGCCTGTCTTGCCTGCAGCGCTGTCCGCCGTCAACGACGCGCTGAGCAGGACCCCAACGGCCGCCCTGTTGCAATGGGACGAGGCGAATGGCTTCTACCGCACTGCGCTGTGCCCGCCCAACGTCGACCGCGCGCTGGCGACGCTCGCCGCAGATGCGGCAGACCTGCTCAGCGGGTCCGGTGCCGATTTCCTGACGACCTGCGAGTCCGTCCCGTGTAATCGGTACCTGATCCGCCACGGTCGCCGCCACTGGTGCTCGACCCGCTGTGGCGACCGCGCTCGCGCCGCCCGCGCGTACGCCCGCGCCAAGTCGAAAACGGACTGACCATTGCGCCGGTCACCCCACCGCATAGGTTTCCGGTGTCGTGGTATGGCGGTTTCGGGTGGTTCAGCTATCTGGCGCCGACAGTTCGGGGTCGGTCGAATGTCCGGGATCAGGTTGCCAGCCGAGGGTGCGTGCTGCCGCGTCGGCCACGTCGCTGTTCCCGATACCACGCAGCACGAGCAGGCCGTCGAGTTGGGCAAGCAGTGCGACGACCAGCGGCGGCCTGGTGGCGGTGGCCCGTGGTCCTCTGCCGCGCCGCGAACGCTGGGCCTGGACCGCCATGGCCAGCTGTCTGGCCACCTGGTTCGTGGTGGACACCGGATTCTCGTTGGCCGTCGGCGCCACCGCGCATGCCGTGTTCAACCTCCTCTTCGGCGCCGCGCTCGTCATTCGCTGGTCGGTATGCGCCGCCATCTCGGCGCCTGAGGATCGCCGTCGTTCCACTGTGCGCTCATCGGCTTCGATGATGCCTACGCGAGCAAAATGATTGCGTTGACAGATTTGTGCGCAATCGTTGTTGCATATCGAGCTGACTTGTAGTTACATGTCTCGTACCTCGCACGCACTATGACTGGAACAACTTTTTCTAGCTCCGAACCAGGTCCCGCATGTGAGTTCGGAGCGATTCCCCGTATCGGCACCACTCGCTGCCACACGCATGTATGTAGCTGACTGGTAACTCGATATGGGCTGGTGTCTGTATCCATCCGTGGCAACCGACATCCGGCGACCTCGCACGACACTTCACATCAGGACTGGATTCACTCATGAAGACCGAATCGCTCGGCGACGCCGCAGCGTTCTCACCGTTGCCCACCAGCACCCCGCCGATCGGCATGCATGGCGTGGCACGAGTTTCGGGCACCGCGACTGCCCTACGTAGCATCGACCTCGCCGACTGCGCGGTCGCCATGGTCATCGGTCCGCCCGGGACGCGGCAGCGCTGAACATCGAACATCGCTACACCGCAATGCTTTCCACGAACTCTGTGACGAGAACATTCACCCGTCTCACTATGGCGCTACTCGGCTCTACAGCAATCGTTGTCGCGGTGATCTCTGTCGCCACCAACGTGGTGATCTCGTTCCTCGTCCGGTGGCTCGGCTCGCGCGACGGTCGCAGCAGACGCTCGCGAGCCGCCCCGACCATGGACTATCCACTCAGCACCGCACCAGTGGTCGGCACTGCCGGTTGACCGCTGTTCGAAAGGAGTGCGCGCGATGCAGCGCGAAGAAGAGGACCCGATGACGTATCCGATTCGTGGCGCCACGCTACAGACCGACAGGGCGAGACCGTCTCGCCGACGGCTCCTGCAGGGCAGCGCATTCGCCGCGCTCGGCACGGCGCTGTTGCCGACGATCGCGGCCTGTGCCGGAACCGAGCAGACCACACCGCCATCCGATCACCGGGTCGACATTCTGATCAGCGGTGGGCAGGTGTACGACGGAGCCGGAAACCCCTGGGTACGCCGCGACATCGGCATCATCGGTGACAAGATCACCTTCGTCGGCCGAGCCGATATCGCCGGGGTCGTGGGCAAAGAGACGATCGACGCCACAGGGCTGGTCGTGACACCCGGCTTCATCGATATGCACAGTCACGCCGATCCGGATGAGCCCGACAGCCGCACGATGTTGCCGCAGCGATACCAGGGAATCACCACCGTCGTCGTCGGAGTCGACGGCTGGGGCAGGGACACCGTGTCGGAGGATTTCACCCGATACCGCCAGAACGGTATGGGAGCCAACCTTGTCACGTATGTCGGCTTCAACGCTGCCCGTAAAGCCGTGATGGGTATGTCCGACCAGCCGGCGACGCGGGAACAGATCGCGGCGATGCAGGACTACATCGAGCGCGGCATGCGCGGTGGTGCATTCGGAATGTCGAGTGGTTTGTTCTACACGCCCGGGGTATATGCCGGGACCGACGAGGTCATCGAGGTGGCCACGGTCTCGGGCCGCTATCACGGGATCTACGACACCCACGACCGTGACCTCGGCGCGGTCTACGAGGGCATCGGATTTCTGGCTTCGATTGCCGAGGCCATCGAGATCGGTGAGAAGAGCGGCAATCGGGTCATCTTCAGTCACTTCAGTCCGCAGAGTGTGCGCAATTACGGGCGCGCGCCCGAGGGCGCCGCGTTGATCGAACGCGCTCGCGCCCGAGGCGTGGATGTGATGGCTGCGCAGCACCCCTACACGGCCACCATGACCGACCTCAAATCGTATGCCTTACCGAGCTGGGCTCTGGCCGGCGGGAAGGACGCGTTGCTCGGCCGGTATCGCGATCCGGCCACACGCATGCGGATGCAGCGTGACAGCGAGCAGATGCTCGACATCCGGGGCGGTGCCGGGAAGATCGTGTTCGTGGAGCCCGACCCGGAGCTGAACGGGCGGAGCCTACAGCAGGTAGCCGATCGGTGGGATGTCTCCCCGTTCGAGGTGGTGATCCGCATGATGCGTAGGCAATTCGAGTTGACCGTCGTCATGAACATGGATCTCTACGACATCGACAACATCAGGTACCTGGCCACGCAGGACTGGATGATGACCTGCACGGATGGTATTTCCGCCCCACCAGGGCCCGGCCGTTCCCACCCGCGAAGTTTCGGCGCCTTCACCAACAAGCTCCGTCGGCTCGCCTTGGACGAGCGTCGAGTGACGCTGCCCCATGTCATCCGAGGCATGACCGGGCTGGCTGCAACGTTCCTGGGGCTGCGGGAGCGGGGGTATATCCAGGAGGGCTTCTATGCCGATATCAATGTGATCGACCTGGCGAAGCTGCGTGACAATGCGACCTACGAAGATCCGCAGCGATACTCGGACGGCATGGTCGAAGTGCTGGTCAATGGCCAATTCGCACTCCGCGACGGGCAGGCAACCGAGACCTTGGCCGGCGTGCCCATCGCGCGCACCGACTCCTAGAGGCCCACGGGCAGTTCACGCATTTCGATCACTCACACGGCGAATCGGAATTCGAATTTCCGTGTCGGCCGTTTCATGCCCGAACGAGGCGACTACGTCGACCCCGGCAGATGAAAAAGAAAGTTGAAACGATGAAGTGGAAAACGATGATCGCTATGGGCTCGGTTGCTGCGGCGATGACGTTGCCCGTCGGCACGGCGACCGCCGAAACCGGCGCCGATGAAGGCGCGGTGAATTACTGGGCCAGAGTGACGCAATCGTCGACGACCATCGAGACCGATGGCGGCTCGCTGGTGGACGAGGCCGGCGTGTTCAAGATCAAGGCAGCAGACGGTACGGTGCTCGCCGGTACGAAATTGTCCTTCCGCGTCGATGATTTCGTGTTCCCGATCGCTGCGGAGATCCGTCACCGGACCGCGGTATTGACCCCGCAGTTCGACCTGGCGCACGCGGTGTATCAGCCTGCGGCTCTGCCCTATGAAAGCCAGGCGCCGTGGAAGAGCGAATACGAACGGGAGCAGGCCGCCTGGCGGCGCATGACCGCCACTATCGGCCTGGGCGCCACGGTCGGCGGCTTGGTCGGCAGTATCGGTGGCGCCGCTGTGGGCTGCCTGCTCGGCGGTGTCGCCGGCGCCACGGTTGCCTCGGCCACGATCATCGGTTTGTTCGGCCCCTTCGTTCCTGCGGCGGCGGTCGGCTGCATCGGCGGAGTACTCGCCGTCGGCGCGCTGGGAACCTTCGCCGGGCAGCTGCTGGTGACGGCGCCGGTCGCGATCCTGGCAGCCGTACAGTACTTCACCACCATCAACCAGCCGTTCAGCCCGGCGGCGCCCAACTGAGCAGCGGTCACAGGCGGTCTGCGCGAACCCGACGACGGTCGATCCGGGATCCGGGATCCGGGATCGGTGGTTGCGGGCGTCGCGACACTGTCGCTTCTACACGGTGTGGTCGACGCGCAAACGGGCGCGTTGGCAAACGTTCGGGCATAAAAAGGCGTCAAATTGTTTGGTTTTACGCCCGGATGGCCGCTATGGTGGCCGCGGCGAGCCCTCGCGGGCGGACCATACGAGAGTGGAAGGAACACCGATCCATGAAGGCGTTGCGGTGACCGCAGCCGACGTCACTGCGGAACAGGCCGATGTCGAGAGCTTCGACCCGCCGAGTTGGCTCGGACCACGCTCGACGAACACGACAATCGTGCCCGACACCGTCGGCGAGCAAGCCATTGTTCGGTTCATCCGCTACCGTCGCGAGGCAGTGGGGATGAGCCGGATGGAACTCGCTGCCGCGGTAGGTGTCTGCCTCGCAGGGGTCGAAGAGCTCGAACTCGGTACCGGTGCCCGTGCGCCGGGCATCGTCACCGCGGTGTGTGCTGCCCTCGGTATCGACGAATTCACCCGCGGGAGCCTCGAACGCCAGGCGATTGTCCAGTCCCGAACCCGGGGCGACGACATCGAGGCTGTCTCGACGGTTCACGACCGAACCGATATCGACGCTCACTCGTACCCGGCCAGCATGCTCGCGGTACCGAGTTTCGGGGTTGTTGCTCACAACCAGCCCTACCGGATGGCCTTTCCCGGAATCGAGTCGACGAACAATATGATGGAGTGGTTGGTCACCGACGCCATCGCCAAACATGTTCTACCCGAATGGGAACTGGAGGCGCTACGGGTCGTGCAGTGGTTCAAGGCCACCAGTGATGCACTCATCGACCCGCACGAGCGCCGAGCCCTGATCGATCGCTGTGCCGAATCGCGCGACTGGGATCAGTTGTGGAACACCGACCTACCGCCATCCGAACTGTTGTCGAGGACTATGGCGCTCATGCACCCCATCACCAAGGAGGTCCGCCAGTATTGGATTCGAATCACCGAATCCGGACCGACGGGTGTGCCTGCGGTGAAATGGGCATTGTTGCCGATGAATGTGAGGTTCCCCCGGTTGCTCGCAACCTTCTGAGCGCAATCCGAACTGCAGCTTCGATCAATCCGTATCGCGGACGGCGTATCCCGCGTTGGTCAACGCAGCCAGTACCTCGTCCCGATGTGTGGCACCCTTCGTTTCCAGAGTGAGGCTCACCTCGACTTCACCGATCGCCAGCCAGGTGCTGGTGCGTGAATGCGCTACGTCCACGACACTGGCGCCGGTCTTGCCGACGACGGCCAGAAGCGCGCCCAGCGCGCCGGAGCGATCGGAGATCGTCACGCGCGCAGAAAGATAACGGCCTGCGGCACTCATCCCGTGGCCGACGACTCGGGTCAGCAACAAGGGGTCGATGTTGCCACCGGACACGATCGCACAGACCGGCCCGCGCAGGTCGAGTTCCTCGGCCGCGCAACTCATCAACGCAGCGACCGCCGCGGCGCCGGCCGGTTCCACGATCAGCTTTGCGCGTTCCAGACACAGCAGCAGCGCTTTCGACAGTGCCTCTTCCTCGACGGTCACAATGGTCGAAACATGCCGAGACACCTGTGTGAACGGCACCGCACCCGGTTGACCGACCGCAATACCGTCGGCCATCGTCGACATCCGGTCGACTCGGACCGGCCGCCCGGCCGCCAAAGAATCCGGCCATGCAGCCGCTTCTGCCGCCTGGACCCCGATCACCCGCACATCCGGCGCCACGTGTTGCAGAGCGACCGCGATTCCAGCCAGCAAGCCACCGCCACCGGTGGGAACCAGCACCGTGCCCAGTGCGGGCAGCTGGTCCAGCAGTTCCAGTGCGACGGTCGCCTGTCCGGCCACGATGTCGGGATGGTCGAATGGGTGGATCAGCGTCGCCCCGGTCCGGTCGGCGAAATCCTTGGCGGCGTCGAGTGACTCATCGACGGACTCGCCCACCTGATGCACCTGCGCGCCGTATGCCCTGGTCGCCATCAGTTTCGGCAGCGATGCCCCGATCGGCATGAACACCGTGGATTCGATCCCGAGTGCCGTCGCTGCCCACGCGACCCCTTGTGCATGGTTGCCGGCACTCGCCGCGACCGTACCGCGCGAGCGTGACTCCGGTGGCAGATTCGCGATCCGGTTGTAGGCGCCGCGCGGTTTGAACGACCCGGTCCGCTGCAAATTCTCACACTTCAGCCATACCTCGGCGCCCACCTTTTCCGACAGCACTCGCGAAGCCACCACTGGTGTTCGTCGAATCACTGGAGCCAGCAATTGTGCCGCCGCCTCGATCTGCGTGATGTCCATCGGGTCTGTGTCGTTGTGCTCTGCCACGTGGGCCGCGTCATTCGGTGACGGCCAGCGGCCGAGTGCCACGAGCGAGGTGGTGGGCGAGAGCGCCCAGCCGGGCGAGGCGAGCGTCCCCGAGTGGAGTGAGTTTGCCCCCCAAGCGATTGGTGACGAAGCCCAGTGACATCCCGGTCGCTGGATCGGCGAAGCCACCCGAACCACCGAGGCCGAAATGGCCGAAGGCCGAGATCGGTTCGTTTTTGGACGGTTTCATCGGTACCCCGTGGTAGCCCATGGCCCAGGGGATGCGGAAGGCGAGCACGTAGTCCGAGGTGAACACCTGCCGGCGCGTCATCTGCTCGATGGTGTCCGGACGCAAAACCTGGTATCCGTCGAGCTGTCCGCCGTTGGCGAGCGCACCGTACACGCGGGCCACCGCGCGGGCGGAGAAGACGCCGTTGAGGCCGGGCATCACCGAATCGTGGAGGCGCGGATCGGCGACCAGATCGGCGAAACCCTCCGGTGTGGTCTCCGCGGCTGCCGCGAATCGGGTACGGGTGAGCAACCGGGAGCTGCGCTCCCAGTTCATTCCCGCGATGGTCAGGCGCGGGAAGTTGGCGGCGATGCGTTCACGTTCGGAGGATGGCACTCGGAACCAGAGTTCTTCGGCCGCCAGGGGTTGCGCGATCTCGGTACGTAGGACATCGGTGAACTCCGCTCCGGTGACCCGCCGGACCAGTTCGGCAACCAGATGGCCGTAGGTGATTCCGTGGTAGCCGCTGGTCACCCTGTGCCGCGGGTCGGGAGCGGCAGCGGCGAGCGCCGCGGTCACTGCCTCGTCATCGAAGAATCGTTCCGGCGGCCCCGGCAGCAGCCCACGCAGCCGGTGCAGCCCGGCCCGGTGGGTGAGTATCGCGCGCACCGTGATGCGCCCCTTGCCCGCCGCCGCGAATTCGGGCCAGTAGGTCGCCAGCGGCTCGTCGTAGTCGATCAGGCCACGCTCGGCCAACCGGTGCACGAGAGTGCTGGCAATGCCCTTGCTCGTGGAATACGCCATCGCGACGGTATCGCGCCCCCATGGCCGGTCGGGGTGCGCGAAGCCGGCCCAGACGTCCACCACCGGCTCGCCGTGCAGGTAGACCGCCAGTGCACCGCCGCCGTCGGAGGGCTGTCGGAAGAGCCGATCGAACTCGGCGACCAGGCGTGCGAAGCGGCGATCGACGAACTGTGCTGCTGGGTGTGTCATTGCGGAACTCTCTGTCGTACGTCTGCCCAGCATCGCATGTCCTGAACGCGCCCAGCGGATTACCGCCCGATCGGTCGGCGCCGGGTCCGACCACCGCAACCTGGTCGCGACCTCGGGCAGGCCCGGCCGGATGGATCCGGCCGCCGACCGGGCCCGGCAATCCAGCAGCTCAGCTCACCATCGTGAGGAGCTTTCTGATCACCGTCTCGGCCATGTCACTCAACTCCGTCAAGGCGAACGACGTCGCCCACATACCGTGATCCTCGTCGAGCGCCGCCTGGGGGGTGAAGCCGAAGGTCGAGTAGCGCTCCTTGTCCTTCTGGCCACTGCGGAAGAAGCACACCACCTTTCCGTCGCGCGCGTAGGCGGGCTGGCCGTACCACAGTTTGGGCGCCAGGTCCGGAGCGGTCTCGGTGATGATGGCGTGCAGGCGCTCGGCAATCGCACGGTCCGGTTGCTCCATCTTGGCGATCTTCGCCAGCACGTCCTTCTCGTCGGCCGCCGCCTTCTTCGCGCTCTTGTCGCGGCGAGAATCCGATCGCAACTCTGCCGCGCGTTCCTTGATGGCGGCGCGTTCGAGTTCGGAGAACCCCTCCTCGGCAGAGGTGGACTGCTTGTTCCTGCTGGATTTGAATTCGATGCTCATGTACGTGCCGCTCCTGTCGTTCACTCCTGTCGTCCGTCCTGGTCGTCTGCCGTATGGGCAGGCGACCTCACCCGTCCGGACGCGCGACCCTAGTGGATCGCCACCCCTGGGACGGAGCTGCTGGGCAGTTCTCGACATCGTCGGTCGAAGGCTTTGCGCCGTGTCTCGAGTCGACCGAGCCGCCGAATGCCGCCGACGCGGGTGCTCAGCTGCGATAATGTGCGTGCATGGCGGCAGCCGACTGCGCGATCCGTGCGCGAAAATTTTCTGGTTCCAGTACTTCGACGAACTCGCCCATCGCAAGAATGTACTGCGCGAGCACCTCGTAGGATTCGGCAGGTATGACCACCCTCGCCCACCCGTCGGCGTCCGGCTCGTCCACGGAGTCCACCGCCTCCGTGATCGCGGCGGGGTCGCCCATCTGACGCAATAGCCACACGTGGGTGACAGCGATCCGGCAGTGCGCCCGCACCCGCAGCATCGACCGGGCGAAGTCGGCGGCGGAGTCGGCCCAGTGCGCCTGCAAGTCGAATTCGGTGGGGCGAACGAAGGTCTCGTCGGTCGCCTCGGCGACGAGGATTCGGCTCACGCGATATGCGCGCGGTGCCGAGTCACTACGTGCGACCAGATACCAGGTGCCTGCTTTGAGAACCAGACCGAGCGGATCGAGGACCCGGTCGACGACCTTGTCTTTGCGGCTGTATCGGATGCGTAGCCTGCGGTCGTGCCAGAGTGCGTCGGCGACGGTGGCGAGGGTTGGAGTCTCGTCCGGCCGTCGGAACCAGCCCGGCGCGTCGACATAGACGCGTTCGGCGATGCGGGTCGCGCGTCCGCGCAGTTCGGGCGGCAGCGCGGCGAGCATTTTGAGTTGAGCGGTCGCGAGGACCGTGCCGAGCCCGAGGTCGGCGGCAGCGGCGGGTAATCCGGTCAGTAGTACTGCGTCGGCCTCGTCGCTGGTCAGGCCGGTCAGTCGGGTGCGGTAGCCGTCTATCAGTTGTATGCCGCCCGCTCGGCCCGGCTCGCTGTACACGGGAACGCCGGCTCCGGACAGCGCTTCGACGTCGCGATACACCGTGCGAACCGACACCTCGAGATTCCGGGCCAGTTCCGGCGCGGTCATCCTGCCGCGCGTTTGCAACAGCAACAGCAACTGCACCAGTCGACTTGCCCGCATCCCAGCAGCCTAGCCATAAAACCTGACAGAATATAGCGAGTTTTTGTCCTACCGTGGGCGCCATGACCTCTTGGAGCCGGTTCACCGACGAAGCGCCGCACATCACCGAAATCTTTCTGCGGAGATACCGCGCCACAGGCAATCTGTGCCTACTGGGCACCCTGCGGGCCGATGGTTCCCCGCGAATCAGCCCGGTCGAGCCGCGGGTATTCGAAGAATTCCTCGTGATACCGGGAATGCCGGGGACGACCAAGTTTCGCGACTTGGCCCGGGATTCCCGCTTCTGTCTGCACACTGCCACAGTCGACACACATGTCTCCGACGGTGACGCCAAACTGTTCGGTGCCGTGCTCGACCTTCCTGATCGGGACGTGCATGCCCGTTTCGCCCAGCAGTTGTTCGATGAGAGCGGCTTCGACCTCCGCGGCGAGGAATTCGACCACTTCTATGTCGCGGACCTGACCGGGGCTTCGACGGTCGAACTGGTCGACGGTCACCTCGATATCACCATCTGGACCCCGGGCGAGGGCGAGCGCGTGGTCCAGAAGCACTGACATCCGGGGGGACATCGAACCGCACTGTGAATGGGCTTGCATGGCCGTGCATAATCATCACATGGTTGATTCCTCGGATGTCCCCGCCCCGCCCGGGCCCGCTGTGCGGGTCGCCGTGGCCGGCGCCAGCGGTTACGCCGGCGGCGAAGTATTGCGTCTGCTGCTGGGGCATCCCGCCTACCGAACCGGGCGCCTCACGCTGGGGGCGCTGACGGCGGGGGGCAATGCCGGCTCGACCCTGGGGCAAGCGCATCCGCATCTGTTGCCATTGGCCGATCGCATCTTGGCGCCGACCACCAGCGCCGAACTGGCCGGTCATGATGTAGTCGTCCTTGCTCTTCCGCATGGCCAGTCGGCTGCCATTGCCGAGCAACTGCCGGCATCCACACTGATCATCGATTGCGGCGCCGACTTCCGGCTCACCGACCCGAAGGCCTGGGAGAAGTACTACGGCAGCTCGCACGCAGGCAGCTGGCCCTACGGTCTGCCGGAGCTGCCCGGTGGGCGCGAGAAGCTGCGCGACACGACACGGATTGCGGTCCCCGGATGCTATCCGACGGTAGCCAGCCTTGCTCTGGCTCCTGCGCTCGCCGCGGGCATCGTGGAGCCCTCCGTGCATGTCGTCGCGGTGAGCGGCACCTCAGGAGCGGGTCGTAAACTCGACACGTCTTTGCTGGGGTCGGAAGTGATGGGCTCGGTGCGGGCCTACAGTGTCGCCGGCGCGCACCGCCACACCCCGGAGATCGCGCAAAACCTCTCCGCCGCGGGTGGCACGGAGGTCGCAGTATCGTTCACCCCGGTGCTCGCGCCGATGCCGCGTGGCATCCTCGCCACCTGCACCGCGCCGATCCGGGGCGATGCCGCGCACGCGCGCGCGGTCTACGAGAAGGCCTATGCCGATGAGCCGTTCGTGCACCTGCTGCCGGAAGGTGTTCTCCCGCGCACCGGAGCGGTGCTCGGCTCCAATGCGGTCCTGCTGCAAGTTGCCGTCGATGCCGACGCGGGTGTGCTCGTCGTCATCGGCGCGATCGACAACCTGACCAAGGGCACCGCGGGCGCCGCGGTGCAATCGATGAACCTCGCACTCGGATTCGACGAGACCGCAGGACTCTCCACGGTAGGAGTGGCGCCGTGACGACCCCGGCCGCGGCGGGCGGGACACTGATTCGAACCCAAGGCGTCACCGCGCCGCTCGGTTTTCGGGCGGCGGGCATTGCGGCGGGCATCAAGGCCAACGGTAAGTCCGATCTCGCGTTGGTGTTCAACGAAGGACCCGAATATCACGCCGCGGGTGTGTTCACCCGCAATCAGGTGAAGGCGGCGCCGGTGCTGTGGTCGCAGCAGGTGCTGACCGGCGAGCGATTGCGCGCGGTGATCCTCAACTCCGGCGGCGCCAACGCGTGCACCGGCCCGGGAGGATTCCAGGACACACATAGAACGGCCGAGGAACTCGCTACCGCACTGAGCAATTGGGGAACCGAAACCGGCGCCGGAGAAGTCGCGGTCTGCTCGACCGGCCTGATCGGCGATCGACTCCCGATGCAGAAGCTGATTCCCGCGATCACCGAGATCGTGCACGAGATGGCCGGCGGTCTGTGTGGCGGCTCGGACGCGGCGTCGGCCATCATGACCACCGACACCGTGCCCAAGGAAGCGGCATTCCATCACCGTGACCGGTGGAATGTCGGCGGCATGGCCAAGGGTGCCGGCATGTTGGCTCCGTCGCTGGCGACCATGCTGGTGGTACTCACCACCGACGCCGCGGTCACCGCGGATCAGCTCGATCGCGCGTTGCGCACCGCGACCGCGCGCAGCTTCGACCGGCTGGATGTGGACGGTTCGTGCTCCACCAACGACACCGTGTTGCTGCTGGCCAGCGGCGCGAGCGGGATCACTCCCGATGACGAGGAGTTCGATGCCGCCGTGCTCGCGGTCTGCGATGATCTGGCCGAACAGTTGATGGCCGACGCCGAGGGTCGCACCAAGCTGATTCGGATTACCGTCACCGGGGCGGTCAGCGAAGACGAAGCCCTGGCCACCGCACGTAGCGTCGCGCGCGACAGTCTGGTCAAGACTGCACTGTTCGGCTCCGATCCGAATTGGGGGCGGGTGCTGGCCGCCGTCGGCATGGCTCCGGTCACACTCGACCCCGCGCACATCTCGGTTTCGTTCAACGGAATTCCGGTCTGCGTCGACAGCGTCGGCGCGCCGGGCGCGCGCGAGGTCGATCTATCGGGGAGCGACATCGAGGTACTGATCGACCTCGATGTCGGCTCCGCGACCGCGACGATCCGCACCACCGACCTCTCGCACGCGTACGTCGAGGAGAATTCGGCCTACAGCTCATGACCGACCACGTAGTACACACACTGTCCGCACTGGACAAAGCGCATGTCCTGGCCGACGCACTGCCATGGCTGCAGAAATTCCGCGACAAGGTCGTCGTGGTGAAATACGGCGGCAACGCCATGATCGACGAGGACCTCAAGCGGGCCTTCGCCGCCGACATGGCGTTCCTGCGTACCGTCGGTGTGCATCCGGTGGTGGTCCACGGCGGCGGCCCACAGATCAGCGCGATGCTGAAGAGGCTGGGTCTGCACGGGGAATTCCGTGGCGGCTTCCGGGTGACCACACCGGAGGTGATGGACGTGGTGCGGATGGTGCTGTTCGGTCAAGTCGGCCGAGAATTGGTCGGTTTGATCAACGCGCACGGTCCCTACGCGGTCGGGATATCCGGTGAGGACGCCAGGCTGTTCACTGCGACTCGCCGCACCGTGTACGTCGACGGTGAACCGGCCGATATCGGCCTGGTCGGCGATGTCACCACGGTGAATCCCGAGGCGGTGCTCGATTTGATCGCCGCCGGCCGGATTCCGGTGGTTTCGACCATCGCACCGGACGCCGATGGGGTGGTACACAACATCAATGCCGACACCGCCGCCGCGGCATTGGCCGCCGGCATCGGCGCCGAGAAGCTGGTGGTACTCACCGATGTCGAGGGCCTGTATACCAACTGGCCGGACCGCTCGTCGCTGACCACCCGTATCGACGAGATCGCATTGGCACAGTTGCTTCCCACGTTGGATGCCGGCATGGTGCCGAAGATGGAAGCCTGCCTGCGCGCCGTGCGTACCGGGGTGCCGACCGCGCATGTGATCGACGGTCGGGTCCCGCACGCGGTGTTGCTGGAACTGTTCACCGGAGAAGGGATCGGAACGATGGTGACGCCAGCCTCGCCGATCGCGGACACCTCGCCCACACCGGATGGAACCACACGATGAGCACTGCGCAACTGCGGACACGATGGTCCGCCGCACTGATGAACAACTACGGCACGCCGGAGGTCGCGCTGGTGCGCGGAGCGGGCGCGATGGTCTACGACGCGGACGGAAATCGCTACCTCGATCTCGTCGGCGGCATCGCGGTCAACAGCCTCGGCCACGCGCACCCGGCGATTCTGGAGGCGGTCACCGAGCAACTCGGCACCTTGGGACACGTCTCGAATCTGTATGCCAACGAACCGGTGATCGAGCTGGCCGAGCGATTGCTGGCACACTTCGGCGACGGCACCGGCCGCGCATTCTTCTGCAACTCCGGCGCCGAAGCGGTCGAGGCAGCGTTCAAGATCGCGCGGTTGACCGGGCGGCGCACGATCGTAGCCGCCGAGGATGCCTTCCATGGCCGCACCATGGGAGCGCTCGCACTCACCGGACAGCCGGCCAAGCGGACACCGTTCGAGCCGATGCCGCCCGGTGTCGTGCACATACCCTACGGCGACGCCGCAGCGCTGGACGCCGCGGTCGACGGTGACACCGCCGCGGTGTTCCTGGAACCGATTCTGGGGGAAAGCGGTGTCGTGGTGCCGCCGCTGGACTATCTGGCCGCGGCGCGGGAGATCACCACACGTCACGGCGCGCTGCTGGTGCTCGACGAAGTGCAGACCGGCATCGGCCGCACCGGAAAGTTCTACGCCCACCAGGCCGCCGGCATCGTCCCGGACGTGATCACCCTGGCCAAGGGGCTGGGCGGTGGACTACCCATCGGCGCGGTACTGGCCAACGGTCGGGCGGCCGAGATGTTCACACCCGGCCTGCACGGCACCACCTTCGGCGGCAACCCGGTATCCGCCGCAGCCGCATTGGCGGTGCTACGCGCCATCGACGACGACGATCTGCTCTCGCATGTCGAGTCGGTCGGCAAACGGCTTCGCGACGGCATCGACACGCTGGGGCACCCTGCGATCGATCGGGTGCGCGGCGCGGGCCTGCTCGTGGGCATCGTGCTCACCGGGGCGTTGTCGGCCCGGGTCGAGGCTCGGGCACGGGCGGCGGGATACCTCGTCAATCCACCCAAACCCGACGTGATTCGACTCGCGCCCCCGTTGGTGGTGACCGAAAACCAGGTGGACGGCTTCCTTGCCGATCTGCCAGAGATCCTCGACGGCGCACTCGAGGATGCGAAAGGAGCTGTGGCGCAATGACCTCCGAGCCCGTACGGCACTTCCTGCGCGACGACGATCTCGGTCCGGACGAACAGGCCGAGGTTCTCGCTCTCGCGGCCCAACTCAAGCAGGCGCCGTGGTCGCGCACACCATTGGCGGGTCCGCGCGGCGTCGGCGTGATCTTCGAGAAGAACTCCACCCGCACCAGGTTCTCTTTCGAGATGGGTATCGCCCAACTCGGCGGGCACGCGGTGGTCGTCGACGGCCGCGACACCCAATTGGGTCGGGAGGAGACGCTCGGCGACACCGGTCGGGTGCTGTCCCGCTACGTCGATGCGATCGTGTGGCGGACCTTCGAGCAGTCTCGACTCGACGAGATGGCCGACACCGCCACGGTTCCGCTGATCAACGCGCTGTCCAACGAGTTCCACCCGTGCCAGGTACTGGCGGACCTGCAGACTCTGAACGAGCATCTGGGCGCGGTGGCCGGACGGACGCTGACCTACTTCGGAGACGGAGCCAATAATATGGCGCACTCGCTGCTGCTCGGCGGCGTCACCGCGGGGATGAACGTGACCATCGCGGCGCCTGCCGGGTTCGAGCCGTCGCCGTGGGTGGTGGAGGCCGCCCGCAAGCGGGCAGCCGAGACCGGCGCTCGCATCACGCTGACCGACGATCCCCTCGCGGCAGCCGACGGGGTCGATGCGTTGGTCACCGATACCTGGACGTCCATGGGACAGGAGAACGACGGCCTCGACCGGGTTGGGCCGTTCCGTCCGTTCCAGCTCGACAGCGACCTGCTGGCGCGTGCGCGGCCCGATGCCGTGGTGTTGCATTGCCTACCTGCGCATCGCGGCGAGGAGATCACCGATGCGGTGCTCGACGGTCCACGCAGCGTGGTCTGGGACGAGGCCGAGAACCGGTTGCATGCGCAGAAGGCGTTGCTGGTCTGGTTGTTGGAACGACGTTACGGGAGTGCGGCGTGAGGGCAGCAGGTGTGCGCGCAGCTGGCGCTGCGCAGGTGGGCGGCACCGGACCCGATGGGTCGGCGGCGTGAGCATAGTGCACTCGGACCCGGGAAAGGGTGCTGGCCCGGCGATCGCCCGTACCCGTGCCGGCCGGCAATCGCGCATCGTCGAACTGCTGGCTGCGCATGCCGTGCGCAGCCAGACCGAGCTGGCTGCGCTCCTGGCGGCCGAAGGTATCGAGACCACCCAGGCGACGTTGTCCCGGGACCTCGATGAACTGGGCGCGGTGAAGCTGCGGGCGGCCGACGGCGGCGCAGGGGTCTACGTGGTTCCCGAGGACGGCAGCCCGGTTCGCGGAGTGACCGGCGGCACCGACCGCCTGTCCAAGCTGCTGGGTGACCTCCTCGTCTCCACCGATGCCAGTGGCAATATCGCGGTCCTGCGCACGCCGCCCGGCGCCGCCCACTATTTGGCCAGTGCGCTCGACCGCGCCGCACTGCCCTTCGTCATCGGAACCATTGCGGGCGACGACACCATCGCCGTGATCGCCCGCGAACCGCTGACCGGCGCCGAACTGGCCACGAAGATCGAACAACTCGCCTGACCCAGCCGCGTGCACCTGCGAATGTGCGCCCTGCAGGGACGACACCCACCCGGTGGTGAATGAGCTTGCACTCTCGTGCATAATCATTTGCAGGGCGGTATGGCGGGAAGCCGACCCCTACTGCGCACCGGTGAGTTGGGCAGCCGAACACTGGGCAGCAGCAGCCGAGCAATATGTAGACGAGCATCGAAAACCGAGGAGCACACGAACATGTCCGAGCGCGTCGTACTCGCCTACTCCGGTGGGCTGGACACCTCCGTCGCGATCAGTTGGATCGGCAAGGAGACCGGTGCCGAAGTGGTGGCCGTGGCCGTCGACCTCGGTCAGGGCGGCGAGGACATGAACGTCGTTCGCCAGCGCGCACTGGACTGCGGGGCGGTCGAGTCGATCGTCGTCGACGCCCGCGACGAGTTCGCCGACGAGTACTGTCTGCCCACCATCCAGGCCAACGCCTTGTACATGGGGCAGTACCCGCTGGTGTCGGCCATCAGTCGCCCGTTGATCGTCAAGCATCTCGTCGAGGCCGCCAAGGCTCACGGCGCGAACACGGTCGCGCACGGCTGCACCGGCAAGGGCAACGATCAGGTGCGCTTCGAGGTCGGTATCGGTGCGCTGGCGCCGGAGTTGACCGTGACCGCGCCGGTGCGTGACTACGCGTGGACCAGAGAGAAGGCCATTGCCTTCGCCGAGGAGAACGCGCTGCCGATCAACGTCACCAAGAAGTCGCCGTTCTCCATCGACCAGAACGTCTGGGGCCGCGCAGTGGAAACCGGGTTCCTCGAGGACCTGTGGAACGCCCCGACGAAAGACGTCTACGACTACACCTCCGACCCGACGGTCAACTTCGAAGCCCCTGACGAACTCGTCGTGTCGTTCAGCAAGGGTGTACCCGTGGCCATCGACGGCCGCCCGGTCAGCGTGCTCGAGGCGATCGTCGAGTTGAACCACCGCGCCGGTCGTCAGGGTGTCGGCCGGCTGGACATGGTCGAGGACCGGCTGGTGGGGATCAAGAGCCGTGAGATCTACGAAGCGCCCGGCGCACTCACGCTGATCGCCGCCCATCAGGCCCTGGAGCACGTGACCATCGAACGTGAGCTGGGTCGCTACAAGCGGCAGGTCGAGCAGCGCTGGGGCGAACTGGCCTACGACGGCTTGTGGTTCTCGCCGCTCAAGCGCGCGCTGGACGCATTCATCGGCGACACCCAGCACCACGTCTCCGGCGACATCCGCATGGTCCTGCACGGTGGCGCGGTCGTGGTGAACGGTCGTCGCTCCGAGCAATCGCTCTACGACTTCAACCTGGCGACCTACGACGAGGGCGACACCTTCGATCAGTCGTTGGCCAAAGGGTTCGTTCAGATTCACGGTCTGTCGTCCAAAGTCGCCGCGCGCCGCGATCTGAACCAGAAGTAGGCTCACCACGCTCGTCTCGCCCACGCGGTGCGCCCTCGGACCACTCCAGGGGGTGTATCGGGGCCGTACCGGCCGCCGTGGAGCTGCACGGGGACAGCCGCCGACGACCATGACCCACCGACGACCGACGACCGTGATTCGAGGAGACAGCACACGATGACGCAGAGCGGCGGCACGAATCAGGGCGCGCTCTGGGGCGGGCGATTCGCCTCCGGACCAGCCGAGGCCATGGCCGCGCTGAGCAAGTCGACACAGTTCGACTGGGTGCTGGCGCCCTACGACATCCGCGCGTCGAAGGCGCATGCGCGGGTGCTGCACACGGCGGAGCTGCTGTCGGACACCGAATTGTCCGGCATGCTGGATGGACTCGACCGGCTCGCGGCGGATGTGGAATCGGGTGCGTTCGGTCCCGCCGAGTCGGACGAGGATGTGCACGGCGCCTTGGAGCGCGGCTTGATCGACCGGGTCGGCGCAGAGCTCGGCGGCCGGCTGCGCGCGGGACGCTCACGCAACGACCAGGTGGCGACGCTGTTTCGCATGTGGCTGCGCGACGGCGTCCGCCGGGTGGCCGCCGGTGTGCTCACCGTGGTGGACGCCCTGGTCGACCAGGCCGCGGCCCACCCCGATGCGGTGATGCCGGGCAAGACGCATCTGCAGGCCGCCCAGCCGGTCCTCGTGGCGCACCACCTGCTCGCACACGCTCATCCGCTGCTTCGCGATCTCGACCGGCTGCGCGACTTCGATCGTCGGGCCGCGGTTTCACCCTACGGTTCCGGGGCACTGGCAGGCTCTTCGCTCGGGCTCGATCCCACGGCGATAGCCGAGGAGTTGGACTTCGACGCTGCCGCAGCCAACTCGATCGACGCGACCTCGGCGCGAGATTTCGCTGCCGAGGCCGCGTTCGTGTTCGCGATGATCGGTGTCGACCTGAGCCGTATGGCCGAAGAAGTGATCCTCTGGAGCACGCCGGAATTCGGCTATGTCACCCTCGCCGATGCGTGGTCGACCGGCTCCTCGATCATGCCGCAGAAGAAGAATCCGGATGTTTCCGAGCTCACCCGCGGCAAGGCGGGTCGGTTGATCGGCAACCTCACCGGTCTGCTGGCCACCCTCAAGGCACAGCCCCTGGCCTACAACCGTGACCTACAAGAAGACAAAGAACCGCTGTTCGACTCGGTCGCGCAACTCGAACTGTTGTTGCCGGCCATCGCCGGTCTGATCTCCACGCTGACCTTCCATACCGACCGAATGGCCGAACTCGCACCCGCTGGTTTCACATTGGCCACCGACATCGCCGAATGGCTGGTCCGCCAGGGTGTTCCGTTCCGTGTCGCGCACGAGGCGGCCGGCGCGTGTGTGCGCGCTGCCGAATCCCGGGGCGTCGGGCTCGATGAACTCACCGATGCGGAGTTCGCTGCAGTCGATCCGAGGCTGACTGCCCGCGTGCGCGAGGTCCTCACGGTGCAGGGATCGATCGCGTCTCGCAATGCTCGTGGTGGAACCGCGAGCCCGCAGGTCGCGGCCCAACTCGAGGAGGTACGTCGCGCAGCGGCGGCCTCGCGCGGCTGGCTCGGCTGAATCCTGCTGACTACGCTGCGGCAATGACCCTGCTGCTGCTCGTCGCGGCCATCGCTTCCGAGGTGACCGCCACCGTTTCGCTGAAACTTTCCGAAGGATTCACCAAGTTGGTTCCCTCGATCATGGTGGTGGTCGGCTATGGCGCGGCGTTCATCTGCCTCGGCCAGGCGTTGAAGCGGGGTATGCCGGTGGGGGTGGCCTATGGCATCTGGTCGGCGGTCGGGGTTGCCGCGATCGCGGTCATCGGTGTGCTGTTTCTGAACGAGCGGCTGAGTCCGGTGCAGGTCGGCGGTATCGCGCTCGTGATCGCCGGTGTGGCCGCGCTGGAATTCGGTGGGATGCGGTGATCACGTCCCGATGCCCCGCCCGATGATGTCACGCCCGAAGATGTCACGCCCGAAGAAGCCGGGCGGGCTCAGGCCGTGTCCCGGTGTGCGCGCTCGGCGATGTCGAGGACGCCGGCCAGCCAGGGCGTGTATTCCTGTGGGTTCGTCGTCAACGCGGCGCGCAGCTCGTCCGGTCGGATCCACGTGTAGTCGCCGACCTCGGCCGCGTCCGGTCGCGGGGATTCGATATCGGGCCGACCGATCAGCACATGGTCCCATTCGGACTCCACCTGACCGGTGCCCGTGTCCGCGGCTCGGTATCGATAGATACCCGCCTCGGCGAGGGTTGCACGCATACCCATTTCCTCGGACAGTCGCCGCATCGCCGCGGCGGTGACGGCTTCGCCGGGGGCGGGGTGGCCGCAACAGGTGTTCGACCACAGGGCAGGGAATCTGGTCTTCGCCGGTGCGCGCTGTTGCAGGAGTAGTCGGCCCGCGGAGTCGAACAGCACCACGGAGAATGCGCGATGTTGCAGGCCGGGAGTGCGGTGGGCCGCGGCGACGGATGCGGTACCGATCGCTCGCCCGGAGTCGTCGACCAGTTCGACCGGGAGGGTCTCACGAGCACCGTCGTCCGAAACCAGAGGGTCGGTCACCTGTTCACCTCGACGCCGGTGATCGCCCTCGGTCCGTGCACGGTTGCGCGGACGCACCCGGGTCCGGCCGCCTCGACGATGTGTCCGAAGGTGGTTGTGGGTGTGGTTGTGCACACGCCGGCGCCCGGATCGCGGCGACTGGGCCGACGGTGTGTCGCTGAAGACACATAATGGACATGAGGTGCGGGATGCTCATCGGAACACTTCAGCATGTGATGTAGATCACTTTCAAGGGTAGGGGCAGGAGCGATAGTGAAGTTCAATGCAAAGGGTGTGGCGGGATCTGTGCAACGGTTGATGGCGACCGCACAGAACGGCCTGGAGGTCATCCGCTTCGGTGGCTTGAGCCATGATGTCACGTCGTCTCCCTTCGAGGTCGTGGAGCGTAGGCGCACCTACCGACTGCGTCGCTACTTCCCGGACGACACCACCCCGGGTCGGCCGGTGGCGCTGCTGGTTCCGCCACTCATGGTCAATGCCGATATCTGGGACGTGAATGCCGACGGTGGAGCCGTCGGAATACTGCACCGCGGCGGAGTCGATTGCTGGGTGGTCGATTTCGGCTCACCCGCGAGTGAGGAAGGTGGTTGGCAGCGTGACCTCGCCGACCATGTGCTCGCGGTCAACAGCGCCCTGGATACCGTTGCCGAGATCACCGGTAGCGGCGTACATCTGATGGGGTATTCCCAGGGCGGCATGTTCGCCTACCAGACCACTGCCTACCGATACGGCAAGAGTGTGGCAAGCGTCGTGACCTTCGGCAGTCCGGTCGACATCGTGGCGGGCATCCCGTTGGGACTGCCCTACGGCATGGTCTCCGATGTCGCCGACTTCCTCGCCGACCACGTGGTCACCCGGCTGCCGATCACCGACTTCATGGTCCGGCTCGGCTTCCAGCTCCTCGATCCGGTCAAGACCGCCAAGTCGCGGATCGACTTCCTGCGTCAGCTGCACGACCGTGAGGCGTTGCTCCCGAAAGAGCGCCAACGCCGCTTTCTCAACAGCGATGGCTGGGTCGGCTACGCCGGCCCGGCGGCGGCGGATCTGCTCAAACAGTTCGTCGCGCACAACCGGATGATGCTCGGCGGGTTCGTGATCCGGGATCAGCCCATCTCGCTGGCCGAGGTCAAATGCCCGATCCTCGCATTCGTCGGCGAAGTCGACGATATCGGTCAACCTGCCGCGGTGCGTGGCATCGTGCGCGCGGCGCCGAACGCAGAAGTTTACGAGGCGACCTTGGTGGCGGGTCATTTCGGACTCGTGGCCGGGAGTATGGCCACCAACCACACCTGGCCGCTGGTGCAACAGTGGATCGATTGGATGGACAGCGGCGCGTCGCTACCACCACAGATCGCGCCGATGGCCGAGCACGTGCCGAACAATCGCCCGAGGTCGGCTGCGACCCGGGTGGTCCACACCGCCGCAACCCTGGCCGAAGCGGGCACCGGCGTGGGAAAGGCGTTGGAGGGCATCGCGAACAACACGGTGCGCGGCACGATCGAGTTGGCCGGGGAGGCTGCGCGCGCGCTGCCCAGATTGACCCGGCTCGGCATGATCCAGCCGCACACCAGGATTTCGCTCGGCAGGTTGCTCGCCGAGCAGACGCGTCGCGCGCCGCAGCAGGACCTGTTCTTGTTCGACGACCGGGCGCATACCCACGCCGCGGTCAACGCCCGGATCGACAACGTGGTACGGGGTCTGGTGTCGGTCGACCTGCGGCCGGCCATGCGGGTGGGTGTCGTGATGGAAACTCGGCCCAGCGCATTGGCCGCGGTCGCGGCGCTGTCGCGGTTGGGCGCGGTCGCGGTGCTGCTCGCACCGGGGAGCGAACTCGGGCGCGCGATCGAGCTGACCGGCGTGGAGACGCTGATCGCCGATCCGGAGAACCTGGTCCAGGCGGTCGCCGCGGGCGCCAGGGTACTGGTGCTGGGTGGCGGCGCCGAGCGCGAACTGGCTGTGTCCGTCGGTGACCGAGTGATCGACTTGGAGCAGATCGATCCGTCCCAGGTCACGATGCCGGCATGGTATCGGCCGGATCCCGGTCGGGCTCGGGAGCTGGCCTTCGTACTCGTCACCGGTACGGGCGAACGTTTGGAAACCAAGTACATCACCAACCACCGTTGGGCATTGTCGGCGTTCGGCACCGCGACCACGGCCGACCTCGACCACCACGACACGGTGTACTGCCTTGCTCCGCTGCATCATTCATCCGGCCTGCTGGTCAGTCTCGGTGGAGCGGTGGCCGGCGGTAGCCGGATCGCTCTGGCGCGTTCGTTGCACCCCGACCGCTTCGCCGAAGAAGTGCACCGCTTCGGTGTCACCGTGGTGACCTACACCTGGACCATGTTGCGCGACATCCTCGACGCCGAGGTCTTCCCGGCGGGACACCGCCACCCGATCCGGCTGTTCATCGGCTCCGGCATGCCTGCCGGACTGTGGCGCCGCACCACCGAGCAGTTCGATCCCGCACGCGTGTTGGAGTTCTATGCCTCGATCGAGGGTGACGTGGTATTGGCCAATGTGACCGGCACGAAACGTGGATGCAAAGGTCGACCGGTTCCCGGCACCGCCAAGGTCGAACTGGTCGCCTATGACCCACTCACCGAACGGATCATGGTCGATGGTTCCGGGTTCGCGCGGCGCTGCAGGGACAACGAGGTCGGGCTACTCATCGGCAGGGCCTCCGATGGTGTCGACGTCTCCGCAGGCGGACTACGCGGTGTCTTCGCCGCGGGCGATTCATGGATGCCGACGGAGAATTTGTTCCGGCGCGACAGCGACGGTGACTTCTGGTTGATCGACCGCACCGATACGGTGATGCACACCCCCCGAGGTCCGGTCTATGGCCAGCCCATCGCCGACGTGCTCAACGACATCACCCCGGTCGACCTGGAGGTCGTCTACGGGCTCGAGGTCGGCGGGCAGTGCCTCGCGGCGGCGGCGGTGACCGCGCGCAAGGGATTCCACCTGGAACCGCACGATGTCACCGAGGCGTTGCGCGCCCTGGAACCGGATCGGCGTCCCGATCTGGTGTACCTGGTCGAGGACATCCGTCGCAGTCCGTCCTTCCGTCCCTCGGCTTCGGCCGTGCGGGCTGCCGGCCGGCCGAAGCCGGGGCCGAGCACGTGGTGGTTCAACCGGACATCCGATACTTACGAGATCCTCACCGAGGATCTGGCACCGACAGTGCTCGGGGAGTGACATTGCTCGGGTGACATTGCTCGGGTGACGCTGCATCGGGCGGGCCGGATGCGCTCTGGCTCGAACCGGGCGTTGTCGGTCCGGCCCGCTCGCACGGTAGATTTTCCCTATGCCCGACCATCACACTCTGGACCCGACACTGCTGAGTCTGCTCGCGTGCCCGCAGGACAAGGGACCGCTGCGATTGGTCCACACTGCCGACGGCGGCATGGTGCTCTACAACCCGCGCCTACGCCGGGCCTACCCGGTCGACGACGGCATCCCGGTGTTGCTCGTCGATGAAGCCAGCGAGGTCACCGAGGCCGAACACGCGACCTTCACCGCCCAACCCGACGGCTCCTGATCTGATCGAGGCTGCTGATCTGATCGAGGCTGCCGAAACCACCCGCAGTCGCCTTACGGGGTACGCCGTCGCAACGTAGCCGCGCCCAAGCACAGCGCGACGACAGCGAATCCGGCCACCAGGGCGAGGTCGCGCCATATCTGGCTGGTGACCTCTGGATGCGTCGAGACTTGTTGCAGCGCGTCGACTGCGTAGCTCAGTGGCATCACATTGCTGAGCACCTCGAGCCAATCCGGCAGTTGATTGCGTGGTACGAGCAAGCCGCACACGAATATTTGTGGCGCCACCACAACCGGCATGAACTGGACGGCCTGGAATTCGGTGCGGGCGAACGCGCTCGCCAGCAGCCCCAGCGCTACCCCGCATACCGCATCGACCACCGCAATCAGCACGATCCAGCCAGGATTGCCCGCGGCGTCGAGTCCGAGCAGGCCGAAGGCGACCAGGCAGGCGACGGTCGCTTGGGCGGCGGCAGCGAGGGAGAAGGCGGTGCCGTACCCGGCCAGCAGATCGAGTTTCGACAGCGGCGTCGACAGCAGTCGCTCCAGGGTGCCCGAGCTACGTTCGCGCTGCATGGCGATCGCGGTGATCAGAAACATCACGATGAACGGCAGAATGCCGAGCATGCTGATGCCGACCCGGTCGAACAGCGACAGCGGCTGCGCCGGGTCGACCGGGCTGTTCTGATAGATGAAATACAGCAGTGCCATCAGCACCGCGGGAACGACCAGGATCATGGCGACGGTGCGTCGATCGTTGCGTAGCTGGCGCAGAATCCGACCGGTGGTCGCGGTGTAGGGGCGCAGTGCCGATGCGCGCCGCCGTGGTGCGGCCGCGGGAGCAGTGGTCATGTGTCCGATCCGATCGTGATCAGGGTGAGAAACGCGGTCTCGAGGTTCTGTTCACCGGTCCGGGCGCGCAGGTCCCGAGGACTGAGTTGTGCCAGCAGGTGTCCCTCGCGCAGCAACAACAGCTGGTCGCAGTGCTCTGCTTCGTCCATGACGTGACTGGACACCAGCAAAGTCGTCCCGTTTGCGGCCAAGGCATGGAATTGCTGCCAGAGCTCGACCCGCAGCACGGGATCGAGGCCGACCGTCGGTTCGTCCAGCACCAGCAATTCCGGTTGCGCGACCAGCGCACACGCCAGTGACGCACGGGTCTGCTGACCGCCGGAGAGCTGGTCGCCGCGCTGTCGTGCCTGCGGCCCCAGACCGACGGCCGCGACTGCCTGTTCGACATCGGCCCGATCACGTCCGTAGAGCGCGGCGAAATATGCGACGTTCTCTCGGACACTGATATCGGAATAGATGCTCGGCGCTTGGGTGACATACCCGATCCGGTGGCGCAATGTCGCCGAGCCGGCCGGGTGGCCGAGCGCCCGGACATCGCCCGATTCGACGATCTGGGTACCGACGATGCAGCGCATCAGCGTGGTCTTGCCACAACCCGACGGACCGAGCAGCCCAGTGATCGAGCCACGCGGGATGGTCAGCGAGACATCGTGGAGGACCCGGCGACGGCCGCGGCGGACCCGCAGGTTCTGCACTTCGACGACGGGTGATGCGGTGGACTGTGACATGACCGGCTCTATTCCTCGGTGGCGAGTGCACGACGGGACAACTGCCGCAGTTCACCCGGACGCTGGGCGACAGTGACCTGGGCACGGGTGTGCGGTGCTCTCCTCGAGCGAGGAGCGTGTGGCGGGATCATGTCCGTCGAGTACCACCGCGCGGCGCGAGCATTCAGGTCGGGGGTCACAGATGCCCGGCGGACTTTCCACCGCAGCCGTCCAGGATGATGTCCCCCGTGGACTCCGCCGTGGACGACAGTCTGCGCCAAGGACGACAGTCTGGTGTCACCTGGCGTGACCGACGGCCATCGCGACCGGTGAGGAGAGCGAGAAGATCGTGGTGTCTGTCGAGGAACTCGCAGTCGAACCGCCTGCAGCTGCCCAGCGTCTGCTGGGCGCCACCCTGCGATCCGGGCCGGTCGGAGTACGGATCGTCGAGGTCGAGGCCTACGGCGGAGATCCGGCGGGCCCGTGGCCGGACCCGGCTTCGCATTCGGGACGCGGACGCACCGAGCGCAACAGTGTGATGTTCGGACCTGCTGGAATGCTCTACGTCTACCGCAGCTACGGGATACACACCTGCGTGAACGTGACGAGCGGACCGGATGGCGTCGCCAGCGCCGTGCTGATCCGTTCCGGCGAGGTGATCGACGGATGGGACGCCGCACGTCGGCGCCGCCCGGCCGCTCGATCCGATCGTGACCTGGCGCGCGGTCCGGGCAACCTCGGTTCCGTGCTGGGGATCACACTCGACGACTACGGGACCGTGTTGTTCGACCCGACCTCCGCGATCCGACTGGAGCTGGGTGCCCCGGTCGCGGTGACCGCGATCGCCAGCGGCCCTCGAATCGGTGTCAGCAGCGCAGCGGACGTTCCGTGGCGGTACTGGCTATCCGGTTCTCGGGCAGTGTCGAACTACCGGCGTAGCCCGCGCGCGCCGCTACCCCCGCGACACCAGGTGTGAGGGGCGCGGAGGATCCCTGGTTCTCGGACTCGGTGGGATGCGGAGCGGATCGGATCCCATACAGCGGGAGCGAATCCTCATACGGAAAGATAGGACGGCGTGAGCGGCGACATCATCGACGAACTGACCTGGCGCGGTCTGATCGCGCAGTCCACCGATCTCGACGCCTTGCGGGAGGCGGCGGCTGCTGGACCGCTGACGCTGTATGCCGGTTTCGATCCCACTGCCGCCAGCCTGCACGCGGGACATCTGGTGCCATTGCTCGCGCTGAAGCGTTTCCAACGTGCCGGCCATCGTCCGATCGTATTGGCGGGAGGTGCGACGGGCCTGATCGGCGATCCGCGCGACGTCGGCGAGCGAACCATGAACACGACCGATACGGTCGCCGACTGGGTCGGGCGAATCCGGTCTCAGCTGGAGCGGTTCGTGGACCTGGACGATACGCCGACCGGGGCTGTCGTGGTCGACAACATGGCTTGGACGCGGTCGTTGACCACCGTGGACTTCCTGCGTGACATCGGCAAACACTTCTCGGTGAATGTCATGCTCGCCCGCGACACCGTCAAGCGTCGCCTGGACGGTGAGGGAATCTCCTACACCGAATTCAGCTACATGCTGCTGCAGGCCAACGACTATCTCCAACTACACCGCAACTACGGCTGCACTCTCCAGGTCGGTGGTTCCGACCAGTGGGGCAATATCGTTGCCGGCGTCGAACTCACCCGCCGCGTCGACGGTGCGTCGGTGCACGCATTGACCGTTCCGCTGGTGACCTCCAGCGACGGCAAGAAGTTCGGGAAATCCACCGGTGGCGGCAGCCTGTGGCTGGACCCCGAAATGACCAGCCCGTACGCGTGGTACCAGTACTTCGTCAATACCGCCGATGCCGACGTGATGCGCTACTTGCGCTGGTTCACTTTCCTGTCGCGCGAGGAGCTCGAAGAGTTGGAGCAGGCGACCGCTGAGCGTCCGCACCTCAGGCAGGCGCAGCGCACGCTCGCCGCCGAGATGACGACTCTGGTGCACGGCGAGTCCGAGACCCGCGCCGTTCAGTTGGCCAGCCAGGCACTGTTCGGCCGTGCCGAGCTGCGTGACTTGGACGAATCGACGTTGGACGCCGCCCTTCGGGAGGCCGCGATCGACGGTGAGGTCGCGCGGACCCGAACCGATGAGCCGAACACGATCGTGGATCTGCTCGTCGCGGCGGGCCTGTGCGACAGTCGCGGCGCGGCCCGGCGCACGGTGAACGAAGGCGGGGCCTCGGTGAACAACGCGAAGATCTCGGACATCGAATGGACCCCTGCGGACGCCGACTACCTGCATGGACGCTGGCTCGTGCTGCGGCGCGGAAAGAAGAATGTCGCGGGGGTGGTGCGCGGGTGGTCCTGATTGTCGAGGTGTCTCGCGTCACAGTGTTGTGATTCGGGCGGAATCCACGGCCTTCAGGGAGCCGTTGACCTGCGGAAACTCCGTGAAATCACGGCGATTTGACGTAGCGTTCTCCGCCGCGTAACTTATTGCGAGTCAGAGCGACACGGACACCGACCCGGGGCCGGAGAGCGTAGCAGAAATGATGCGCTGGGCTAGGGTGAACGAGGTTGGACGAGGAGCGCCTGACCATAGTACGAGCCAGAGAATGCGGCCGAGCTTGACTTTGCCCAAAATTTTGGTTAGACTAGAAGACCTGTCTCACGGAAGGTCCAGCAAAGCTGGGTTGGATGTGTGGTGTGTGTTCTTTGAGAACTCAATAGTGTGTCGATGAATGTCAGTGCCGAAATATTGTTTTTGGTTCCGTGTTCTTCATGCCCCCGTATG
>NZ_AXVD01000014.1 GCF_000482385.1 Nocardia sp. CNY236 | reverse complement strand
CGCAGCAAGTGCACGATGATCGACGCCGCGAACAGCAACGCCGCCCAGTGATGCACCTGACGCACGAACAGCCCGCCACGCACCTCGAAGGAAATGTTCAACGTCGTCTCGTACGCCCGTGACATCGTCACGCCACGCAACGGTTGGTATGCCCCGTCGTAGACGACCTCACTCATCGACGGATCGAAGAACAACGTCAGATACACACCCGACAACAACAAGATCACAAAGCTGTACAACGCGATCTCGCCCAGCAGGAACGACCAATGCGTCGGAAACACCTTGTTGATCGACCGCTTCACGAACGCAGCGGCACGATACCGCTCATCCGCCTCGTTGAGTTGAACTGCGACTGAAGGACTCATGAGCGGCGCTCCCAGAAGGCCGGGCCGAGCGGTTCGATGAAGTCACCGTTGGCGACCAGAAAGCCCTCGGCATTGACGGTGATCGGCAGCTGGGGCAACGCCCGAGCGGCAGGACCGAAGACGGGCCGGCCCCACTCGGTCGCCGAGAACTGCGACTGATGGCACGGGCACAGGATCCGGTTGGTCTGTTGTTCGAACAGCGAGGTGGGGCAACCGAGATGGGTGCAGATCTTCGAATACGCGAAGTAGTCGCCGTAGTTGAAGCTTTCCTGGCCCCTGCGCATGACCGCGTTCTGTGCGTCCTCGGTGCGCAGCCGGATCAACATGACGGAATTGCGGATACCGCGCAAGGACTTGAACGTGGCATGCTCGTCCCCGCGCCAGCTCTCCTTCCAGGGAAAGACGGTCTCCATCGCGCCGGCATCCAGATCCTCCGGACGCACCAACACGACATCCTGAGGGCGGCCGGTGTCACGACGGAGGTAGATCGTTTCGCCCGGGTAGTCCGGCGTCCAGCCCGAGACCCACAGTGGCGACTTGTCGCCCTTGGCCCACGGATTCTTGATCAAACCACCCGCGAACACCAACAACGATCCGATGCCGAGCACGCCGACGCCGGCGCCCGCGGTGCGCGTGATCATCTTGCGGCGACCGAGGGTCGAGGTCTCCACAGCGTCCTGCAGCTGCGCAGTCAGCGTCCGGCGCTCGATCTCCGGGGAGGGACCGTCGTGGCGCTGCTGAATGGACAGCTCGGCAGGGATGAACAGCTTGCGGATCAACACCACCGCAACGCCGATGACCAATACGGCGATACCGAAGGTCAGACCGATCAGTGGAGTGAACAGCGAGTAGAGTCCGTGGCCCTCCTCGTTCTTGCCCTTGAACTCCCACGGCCAGAACAAGAACACCCCGACCAGCGCCGCCGCAGCGATGCCGGACACCGCGAACCAGAACGTCACCGCACGCTCGGCGCGCTTCTCCGCGCGGGTACCCGCAACCGGGTGCCGTTCCCGACGGTAGGCGACATCGACGTCGTCGCGTGCGGTGCCGAGCGCCACCAACTCCTCGCGCGACATCGCATCGAGTTGCGCCTCGGTCGGCTCCGCAGTGGTGGCACTGGCCACCCGCTCGTCCGACGGCTGCGTGTGGCCTTCATCGGGCCGACCCATGTCGTCTCGCTCCTTATCGCTCATGACCTCGATCCAATCCACATGGCGGCGCCGACCACGAGCGTGATGCCGACCACCCAAATGGCCAGGCCCTCGGTCGCGGGGCCGAACCCACCGAGATCCCAGCCACCCGGGCTGCGCTCCTCGCTCGCGTTCTTGACGTAGGCGATGATGTCGCGCTTCTCCTCCGGGCTCAGCTGGCGATCGGAGAACTTCGGCATGTTCTGCGGACCGGTGAGCATTGCCGCGTAGAGCTGCTGCTCATTGGCCGGTTCCAGCGGTGGGGCGAATTTACCCGACGACAGCGCACCTCCGCGCCCGGTGAAGTTGTGGCAGGACGCGCAGTTCATACGGAACAATTCGGATCCACGAGCGATGTCCGAACCACGCAACGACTCCTGGGCGATCTCACCGTCGGCGTCGCGAATCACAGTCGGTCCGCCGCCATTGGATGCCACGTAGGCGCCCAGCGCGTCCGTCTGATGCGCGTCGAATTTCGGTGGCTTGCGCGTCGCCTGGGCCTCGTTACGAGTCATCGGCATACGCCCGGACGAGACCTGGAAATAGACGGCGGATTCGCCGACGCCGATCAGACTGGGGCCTCGATCGGTCACACCTTGCAAGTTTGCGCCATGACAAGTGATACAGGAGGTCTCGTAGAGTTGCCGACCCTCGCGGATCAGCGCGGACTGATCCTCGCCCGCGGTCGCGCGCTGCGGGTTCGGCGTCAGCGCCGATGCCAGAAAGCCCGCCCCGACCAGGGCCACCAGCAGTGCGAGCCCGCCTGCGATACGACGGCGGACGCGGCGCTGCCTACGCGTCTTGCTGGCCTGGCCGTTGCCTCGATTTCCGGGCTCTGGCGCTGATGGGGGAGATGAACTCATCTGTGTCCCTTTGGAGTAGACGGAACCGACTTGTGCAAAAGATCTTGGGTCTCACCGCAGCCGCTGAACAGCACGGCGAGGACACTCAGCGAACGAAGTAGATCGTGGCGAACAGTCCGATCCACACGATGTCGACGAAGTGCCAGTAGTAGGAGACGACGATCGCCGCGGTGGCCTGAGCGGGAGTGAACTTGCTGAGCTTGGTGCGGACCAGCAGCAGGACGAACGCGATCAGACCGCCGATCACGTGCAGACCGTGGAAGCCGGTGGTGATGTAGAACACCGAGCCGTAGGAGCTACTGGAGGTCGTCGTCCCCTCCTGCACCAGGCTGTAGTACTCGTAGCCCTGGCCGAGGACGAAGAACGTACCCATCAGCAGAGTGATGAGGTACCAGCGACGCAGGCCGAATACATCGCCCTTCTCGGCGGCGAACACGCCCATCTGGCAGGTGAACGACGAAGCGATCAATACGGTGGTGACCGGCACGGCAAGCTTCAGGTTCAGCTCGGTCGGTTCCGGCGGCCACTGGCCGTCCGCCTGTGCACGCGCCACGAAGTACATCGCGAACAGGCCGGCAAAGAACATCAGCTCACTGGACAGCCAGATGATGGTACCGACGCTGACCATGTTGGGCCGGTTCAGCGAATGCACACGCTGAGTAATGGCCGATCCTGGGGTCCCTACTGCGGTCGTCACGGGGTAAGTATGACTCGCCGTAGTACGACAGCAGTACTCGGGTGCGCAACTCGTTCCTTCGCGTCGGAACATACGAGTCCGGATGAGGCCACCGACCGGGTTCGGGTACGCCTCGCAGGAATGGTGCGCAACCCCGCAGGAATGGTGCGCAGCCACACCGGTGGCGCACGCACCGCCAGCATGACAGGTGAAGGTAAGGAGATGCTGAGATGGCAACGACCAGGGCAGCGCGGTTGTGGCAGCGGTTGGTGCGGCGCAGGCCGGCGGCGCTGCAGCTGGATCGGACGGACCTCGAGGTGGTCGCTTCCAGTTTCGACGACACCGAGAGCTGCTCCGCCGCATTGGCGCGCGCGACCGGTCTGTCCGCACAGGCACCCGCGGTGCTCCGGCATCACTTGCGCATCCCGGCCCCGCACGTCGAGTCGGTCTGCGCGATCGCCGCACAAGAAGGATATGCGCGTGCGCCGGCCGGCGCGGCCAGTGGCGACGCGCTCGAACCGGTCGTCCTGCAGCGTGTCCAACAGCTGGATGCGCTGCACTGCGCGCAAGAGCGCGCGCGCATGGCCGGTCTGGCGCAGCGTCACGACGGTCACGCCGAAGGCTGGGATGCACTGCAACCGAAGCGCACCCCGATGTGACCGGCCGCGGACCGAGCATTCGCCCACCACGGCCTAGGCTGCCTGGGACGAACTGGTCGGCGAACCAGTGTGATGGGAGTGAAGGAATGAGCGTGCGCAGCTGGCCCGAGGTACTGGCAGTTCTTGCCGACGGCGGCGACTTGGCGGCGGACGATACGGCGTGGGCGATGGACGAGATCATGTCCGACAACGCCACCACCGCGCAGATCGCTGCCTTCGGTCTGGCCATGAAGATCAAAGGCCCGACCCGTGCCGAGCTGATCGGCTTGGCCACCGGCATGCTCGAGCACGCACGCCGGGTTCGGATCGACGGCGACGCCGTCGACATCGTGGGTACCGGTGGCGATCGCTCCGGCTCGGTGAACATCTCGACAATGTCCTCGATCGTGGTGGCCGCCGCGGGCGCGCCGGTCGTCAAACATGGAAACCGGGCCCAATCGTCCAAGAGCGGCGGAGCCGACGTGCTCGAGGAGTTGGGTGTGCGGCTCACGCTCGGCCCGGAGGCCGTGGCGCGCTGCGTGCGTGAAGCGGGTATCGGATTCTGCTTCGCGGCCGTGTTCCACCCCGCCTTGCGCTATGCGGGCGCGGCTCGTCGCGAAATCGGCGTTCCCACCGTGTTCAATGTGCTGGGACCATTGACCAATCCCGCTCAGCCACGCGCGGGATTGGTGGGGTGCGCCTTCGGCGATCTGCTCCCGGTGCTCGCGGAGGTGTTCGCCGAGCGCGGCGTGAGCGCGCTGGTGGTGCGAGGCAACGATGGGCTGGACGAGATCACCACCACCGACACCACCGACGCGTGGGTCGTCTCCGGGGGACGGATGCGACGGACGACGATCGATCCCACCCGCATCGGGATTCCGCGGGCAGATCCGGACGCACTGGTCGGCGGCGACGCCGCGGTCAATGCGACCGTAGCCCGTGAGGTGTTCGCCGGCGGCGGCGGTGCGGCGCGTGACGCGGTCGTGTTGAACTCGGCAGCCGCACTGGTGGCCTACGACTGGTCCCGTGGCCACGGCGATCCCGATGCCGACCTCCATGGAGCGCTCGCCGCCACCATGGCCCGCGCGGCGGATGCGATCGATACCGGCAAGGCGGCGGCGTTGCTGGAGCACTGGGCCCAACTCACTCACCGGCTGGGCAGCGACTGACCGACACCGGGGTTGTGCGCCAGCGACCCACCGCTACTCACCCAGGGCGAAACCTGCCTCCACCTCGGCACGCGAATACGCCTTGAAGGCGATGTGGGTGATGGTGCGCACGACGCCGGGAGTCTTGTCGATTCGATCGGTCACCACCTCGGCGATCTGCTGATGGTCGCGCACGCGCACGATGGCGATCAGATCCACGTCTCCGGCACAGGAGTAGACCTCGGCGACGCCTTCGGTATCGGCGACCGATTGTGCGGTCTCGGGGATACGGCCGTTGTCGGCATGGATCAGCACGATCGCGGTAATCATGGCGCTCAGCCTAGGCGGTAGAGCTGGACCCGCCCGAATGTCCGGGCATGGCCGCAGCCTCGGCCCGCCGCGCCCAGTCCAGCCAACGCGCCGCACCGTACATCGGCTCTCGATACCCTTCGCTGGACGACACGAGCCGAACGCCTGGGCGTGCCAGCCAGCGGGCGATCAGCGCGACCTCGTCCGGAGAGGCACCGCGCAGCGGCGGACCGCCCGGGTCCGAGTTCCATACCTGGTTCTGTTCGGGCAACACGGGATGGCCGCGGGTCGATTCGATTGTGGACGCGTGCGCCGCAGGTCGGCTGGGAAGCACCGTCTCGGCTGCGGTAGCGAGCTGCTCGACAACCGGCATCGGGGGTGTTCCACGCGGCGCGACGGCCGCACCGGCGAGCCGGCCGTACCGAACGATCGCGATCTCCCAGCCACCCTGGCCATCGGGATGTGCGGCGATCAACTCGGCGATTCGGGCCACCGCAACGAGCCGCTGGGAGCGATACAGTGCGCGCACCACACGGATCAGCCGATCACGCAGACGGGCCGCCGCCTCGAAATGGTGCGTGTGCGCGTAGCTTTCGACCCGATCGAGCATGGCCTGCAGCGGCGCGTCCGAATCTCCGGCGAACAGCGAACGAACGAGCGCGGGTCGGGAGGAGTATCTCTGCGGATGCAGGGCCCGACTGCCGGAGGCGGCCGGACACCCGCCGACGATCGCGGGCGGGCAGTCGTGGACTCCACGCCGAGGCAACCGAGTGGTGCAGGTGCGCAATCCGGCGCTTTCGGCGATGATTGCGCCCAGCTCGGCAGCTTCGTGGCGGGCGGTGAACGGCCCCAGCGCGTCTCGGGAGGGATCGCGCACTATCGACAACCGAGGGAAGGGCTCCTCGGTCAGAGTGAGCCACCACCCACGCTTCGGGAATTTCGACCGCCGGTTGTACGGCGGGGCGTGCGCCACCAATAGTCGCAGTTCTCGCACCCCGGCCTCGAGCGCGTGCGCACACCCGATGTGGTCTACGCCGATCGCCAGCGCGACCATTTCCTTCATCCGCCCCCTGGTCTCCGAGCCGGTGAAGTAGTTTCGGACCCGGCGGCGCAGGTTCACCGCCGTACCGACGTAGAGAACTTCGCCAGCCGGACCACGGAAGAGGTACACCCCGGGGGTCGCCGGGAGGTCGGCTGCAAGGGAGCGCTTGGAGCGCTGCTGGGGCGAGATGTCGGGCAGGTAGTCGAGAAGCTCGGTGAGGCTGTGCACGCCCTGGTTGCCGACCCTGCCGATCAGCGCATGTAGGACGTCGACGGTTGCCCGGGCGTCCGGTAGCGCGCGGTGGGTCGGTGGAGCTGCCGCACCCAGGATGCGGGCCAGCGAGCTCAATCGCAGTGACGGCGCCTCGTCGCGGCTCAACACTCGCCGGGACAGCTTCAGGGTGCACAGCACGGGTGGCGCAGGCCAGTCGACCGCGCATCGTTGCGCGGCGGCTCGCAGAAACGCGGTGTCGAATCGGGCGTTGTGTGCAACGAGCACCGCACCTGCGGCGAATTCGAGGAATCCGGGCAGCACTGCCTCGATCCGTGGTGCGGCATACACCATCTCGGTGGTGATCCCGGTGACCCGGACGACGGGCGGCGGCAGCGTGCGCCCTGGGTCGATCAACGTCGCGAACTCGCCGAGCACCTCGCCACCGCGCACTTTCACTGCGCCGATCTCGGTGATGGCGTCGACGCCGGGGCTGGTACCCGTGGTTTCCAGATCCACGACGACAAACGTCGTGTCGTACAAGGGGGTGTCGAGTTCGTCGAAAGCCAGCTGCCGAGGGGCAACCGTCTGGGGTGCGGGTTCGGACACATCCGGCAGCGTAGAGCCATGATCCGACACCTACCGTGCGGTCCATACACCATGAATTCGCGAATTACACGATCGAAATTCGGGCGTGATATACAGAAAATGATCTAGAAATAGCATATTGAGATGCAGGTCACATCATTGGATGATTTGCATCAATCACCGAGAACGGGCCGGGGCCGGCCACGAATGACCGCCGGGCGTGTCGAGGCGCAGCAACCGCTGGACGCCCAGCCGGGCGACCTCATGGGAGTCTCCCGTCGACGAACGTCTGCGACCTGCTGATATTACCGAAATGCATAGGTCGGGAAGCCGGCCGGGAGCCCCTGCCCACATCGCGGCGCAGCATCGCGTCCCGCCACCCCATGTCACCGCCGTTATCTTTTTGTTATTGGTGGGAGAAAACTCACATGGTGCTCTTGTGATTTTTTCGATCCGGAGACCTCGCACGTTTCTGGTGTTTACAAACGACCGTGATGTTTTCGTAGCCTTTTCGAGACCTCACGGAGTCGTCCGCCACCAGGTGCGGCACAGACGAAGTCCGCGGCATCACCGGATGCGGCGTCGTGAGGCAGATTGGGAGTACCGCATCATGACGACCAACGCCGTCAAACGCCATGCGCGGCGCGCTGTCGCCGCCGGGGCCGTCGGCGCGGCCACCATCGGCGCATTCCTGCTGCCCGCCGCCCCGGCGTCGGCCCAACCGGTGACCATCCCGGGCGTGGGCACGTTCGAGATTCCCGACGGGATCCAACTTCCCCACCCACTACCGGGGCTCGAGCTGCCGGGTCCGGCTCCACTGCCGTTCACTCCCCCGAAAAAGTCGGTCGGCGAGCTCGCCCTCGACGCCGCGATGAGCAAAGTCGGTTCGCCGTACGTCTACGGCGCAGCCGGCCCCAACTCCTTCGACTGCTCCGGACTGGTGCAGTGGTCCTACCGGCAGGCCGGTCGAGAACTGCCGAGAACCAGCGGCGCGCAGCTCGCCTCCGGCACCCCGGTGTCGCTGGGTGCACTCCGAGTAGGCGATGTGATCTCGTTCTACGGCGGCAGCCACTCCGGTCTCTACGCCGGCGACGGCAATGTGGTCCACGCGGCCACGCCGGGCACACTCGTGCACGTGGCGCCGATCTCTTCCATGCCGGTCGCCGGAGCCCGCCGCTTCTGAACGCTCTACTGGACAGTGCGCCCTACTGGACAGTGCGCTATACCGTTCCGTAACCTGACCGAGACCTTTCACCGAGCAGCTCGGTGTCGCGCCTTGCGCACCTTCGGCTTCTGCATACCGCCACGTCGGCTGCACGAAAGATCGTTTCACGAGAGGACGGGCACTGCGGGTCGTGGCTGAACATCACCGGAAACACCGAGCGAGGCGCCTGGCCAGTGCCACTCTGGTATCGGTAGTCATGGCTGCGGGCCTGTGCGGCGGCGGTTCGGCAGGTGCCGACCCCGCCGCGCTACCCGGTTCGGCGACCGAGGCCGTGCAACGGATGATCGAACTGTCCCGCGAATCCGAGCAGCTCAATCAGCAGGCGCTCGACGTTGCGGCCGAATTCGACACCAAGCTCGCCGAGCAGCGCATCGCCGAGGCCGACCTGGCCGCCCGCACCGACGTAGCCAACCGCGCTCGCGACGAAGTGCGTCGATACCAGCCGGTCATCGATCGCACCGCAATCGCCGCCTACCAGGGTGCGCGGACCAGTCGACTGGCCGCCGTACTGGTCAGCGACTCACCGCAACAACTTCTCGACCAGATGTCGGCTTTGGACGTGATCACCGCACAGACCTCAGCCCAACTCGATCGCTACGAGCAGGCCACCGAATCTGCCGCGGCAGCCGAATCCACCGCCCGCGCCGCCGCCGAGACCGCCCACCAGGCTGCTCGACAAGCCGAGGCGACGCACAGTGACCTGATCCGCAAGCGCAGCGAACTCGGTGATGCCATTGCCAAGGTGATACAGGCATGGAACGCGCTGCCCGCTGTCGACAAATCGAGCTTCGCCGGCTCACCGTTTCCTGCCGGCTTCGACCGCGACACCTTGCTGGAGGGACTGGTCCCTGGCAGCGGCACCAGCGCGTTGGCCGCCGGACTCACCCGTGTCGGCGACCCGTACGTCTGGGGCGCCACCGGCCCGAGCCAGTTCGATTGCTCGGGCCTGGTCCAGTGGGCATTCGCGCAAGTCGGCAAGAAAGTGCCACGCACCAGCTCACAACAAGCCCGGCACGGGGTACCCGTCGCCCGGAGCGATCTACAACCCGGCGATGTCGTCTTCTTCTACCCCGATATCACGCATGTCGGTATCTATGCAGGCAACGGGCTCATGTTGCACGCCTCTACCTTTGGCGTCCCCGTTGCGGTCGCGCCCATGGGCTCGACCCCGTTCCACTCGGCTCGGCGATACTAGACATCCCAGGCGAGTCGACCACCGACACCGCAGGACACATCACATGATCGAGCAACCGAGGCCACGTCACATCTGTGCGAACCGAGAGGGACGATGACCGATACCTCGACGCGGCCCCGCCGCCGACTCGAGTTCTGCCTCACCGTCACGGTGGTCGTGGCGTTGACCGGTCTGGGTATCGCCTCGCTCGTGCTGCCGAACACGACGCTGCCGCAACTGCGGGTCGGTCCGGCCAGCACGACCGACTCCATCGGCGAGGCGGAGGCCGTCGATCCCCGGCTGGCCGAGATACAGCGCATCGTCGAACCATTCGGACCGATCATCGCCCGCCACGTGCCGACCGGCGATGGCCGACGATCGTTGATCGTCGGCCATCCGAGCCAGGAGATGGCGATCGACACCCTGGAACGTGAAGTAGCCGCCGCCACCGAGGCCGTGACCGCAGTATGGGGCCCGGATTGGGCGCAGTCGGCACTGGTGGTCGTGGCGTCGTCGCCGTCGGAATTCGCCGGTCTGCTACGCGCAACCTCTCTCGTACCGGCCGAGGTCGCCGCGGCCTCGGTCGCCGACCCGATCTCCCCCGGCCACCGACCCACCGGTCAGCGCGTGGTCTTCAGCTCCGAGGCCGCCCGACGCCTCACCCCCGAGGAGCTGGCGGGCTTGCTGCGGCACGAACTCACCCACATCGCCGCCCGAAGCCGCACAGTGATCGATGCACCGCGCTGGATGCTCGAGGGCTTCGCCGACTATGTCGCCCACCACGGTCGAGGCCACCGCTTCAGCGATATCGTGCCCACCCTGGTCGCCCGCGCCCGCGCCGGCGACCTCCCGCACGCGCTGCCCACCGACGCCGAATTCGCCGGCCCCGACGCGGCGCTCGGATACGAGACGGCCTGGTCCGTCTGCGCCTTCGTGGCCGAGAAATACGACCTACCCCATCTGGTCCAGCTCTACGTGCGGATCGCCTCCGCCGAGCAGGACCCCACCAGCGAAGACCACGTCCTACGCGAGGTCCTCGGTACCACCCGTTCCGGCTTCCTCGCCGACTGGCATGCCTGGCTCGCTGCCCGGGCCGGTTGAGCGCCCAGTATTTTGTTGCCCATGGCCCGAACTTTGCTGGTTACCAATGATTTCCCGCCGCGGCCGGGCGGTATCCAGTCGTATCTGCACGCATTGGCCAGTCGGCTCCCGCCCGACGACCTGGTGGTCTATGCGCCACGCTGGCGGGGCGACAGCCATCTGACGTTCGATGCCGAACAGAAGTTTCAGGTGGTACGGCACCCGACCACGCTGATGCTGCCGACACCGTTGGTCCTGCGCCGCGCCGCACGCCTGCTGCGCAGCGAGAAGTGCGACACCGTGTGGTTCGGCGCCTCGGCGCCGCTGGGGCTGATGGCGAACGCGCTGCGGCGCGCCGGCGCCGAGCGCATCCTGGCCAGCACCCACGGCCACGAGGTCGGTTGGTCGATGGTGCCCGGCGCCCGACGGACGCTGCGGATCATCGGCGAGCACACCGATGTGGTCACCTACGTCAGCCGCTACACCCGCCGCCGCGTCGCCTCCGCGTTCGGGCCGAACGCGGCGTTGGAATATCTGCCATCGGGGGTGGACACGGACCGGTTCCGTCCGGACCCGGCGGCGCGGGCGGAGTTGCGGGCACGCTACGGCCTCGGCGACCGTCCGACGATCTTGTGCTTGTCCCGCTTGGTCCCGCGCAAGGGGCAGGACGCCTTGATTCTCGCGATGCGCGAGATCCGCAGACAGGTCGACGGCGCGGTCTTGGTCATCGCGGGGGGCGGCCCTGCCGAAGAGATGCTGCGCAGTTTGGCCATGGCCGCAGGCGTCGGCGACGACGTCGTGTTCACCGGCCGGGTTCGGTCCGACGAACTGGCCGCACACCACACACTCGCGGATGTCTTCGCGATGCCATGCCGTACTCGGGGTGCCGGCCTGGATGTCGAAGGCCTGGGCATCGTGTATCTGGAAGCCTCCGCATCCGGGGTTCCAGTGGTGGCGGGCAATTCCGGCGGCGCGCCCGAAACCGTCATCGAGGGCGAGACGGGTCGGGTCGTGGACGGCCGCTCCACACCGCAGATTGCCGATGTGTTGGTGCAGATGCTGTCCGATCGGGATGCGGCCGTGCGGATGGGCGCTGCGGGGCGCGCATTCGTCGAGCAGCAGTGGCGCTGGGACCACCTGGCCACGCGGCTGCGGCAGTTGCTGGGGTGATCCACGTCGTATCTACTACGCTCAGCGGGGTGAGCAGTATCCAGGTCGCAGATCAGACCTTCGTCGCGGTGCCGGGAACAGCGGTCGCCGACCTGCTGGCGCGACCGGACCAGTGGCGCCGGTGGTGGCCGGACCTGACCCTGCGGGTGCGGGAAGATCGGGGCGAAAAGGGTATCCGCTGGTCGGTGACCGGCGCATTGGACGGCACCATGGAGGTGTGGTTGGAACCCTCGCTCGACGGGGTGATCCTGCACTACTTCTTACACGCCGAACCGGTGCCCGCGCTGCCCACGCGCAAGCTCGCCGCGGCCAACCGAGCGCGCCGGGTCGCGGGCAAGGACATGTCCTTCGAACTGAAGTCCCGACTGGAAGCGCATCGGCCGGCCGGTGTCGCGCCCACGCATCGGGTTTGACAGCCTGCACGCACGCTGAAAGGAATCGCTGTCCGCATGGCCGACAGGACCCAGAGGTCGATCGTCATCCAGGCCCCGGCACACCAGGTGATGGCCGTCATCGCCGACCTGGAGTCCTATCCCGAATGGGTATCGGCGGCGAAGACGGTGGAGGTGCTGGAGCGCGACAGTGACGGCTTGGCCAAAACCGCCCGGTTCGTCCTGGACGCCGGCGTGGTCAAGGACACCTACGTGCTGACCTACGCATGGCGAGCCGACCGAAAAGCGGTCAGCTGGTCACTGCTGCGCGGTGAAATACAGAAAGCCCAGAACGGTACCTACGAGCTGCTCGAGGTACCCGGCGGCACCGAGGTGCTCTACACGCTGACCGTCGATTTGAACATTCCGATGATCGGCATGTTCAAACGCAAGGCCGAAAAAGTGATCACCGATACTGCGCTGAAGGAACTGAAGAAACGGGTCGAAGGCTGACCGCGCGCACGACCCGAGTCGAGCTGTTCATCGGCAAGGGTGGGGTCGGCAAGACCACGCTCGCGTGCGCCACCGCCCTCTCCGAAGCCAGCTCCGGCCGGCGTGTACTGGTCGCCTCGCTCGATCAGGCGCATTCTCTGGGTGACGCGCTCGGCGTGCACTTCCCGCACGATGCCGGCACCGTCACCGCCGTCACCACGGTCCTGCCGGGACTGGACGTGATCGAAGTGGACTCACTCGCGTTGCTCGAAGATCGCTTCCGCGACCTCGTCCGGATGATCTCACTGGGACGCGGACACACCCACGGTATCGACATCACCGCTATGGACCCAGCGGAGTTGACCGGACTGCCGGGCGTGCAAGAACTGCTGATGCTGGTGGAGATCACCCAGTTCGCCGCGGAGGACGACTGGGACCTGATCGTGGTCGACTGCCCACCCTCGGCGGATATGCTGCGCATCGTCACCGCGCCGGACACCCTGCTGGGCTACCTCGAGCGTATCTGGCCTCCGGCGGCCCGGGCGCTGGCCAGCGACCTACGGCATGCGGTGCTCGCGGCCACGGTCGAGCGAATCGTGCAGGCCGTCACCGAGGTTCGTGATCTGCTGACCGACCATCGGCGGACCGCAGCACGACTGGTCACCGTCGCCGAGCAGGTCGCGGTCGCCGAATCCGAACGAGTACGGTCGGCCACGGCGTTGTTGGGCCTGCGTTTGGAGGCCATCGTGGTGAACAAGATCCTGCCGGCCCTCCATCCGCCCGGCGCCCCGACGGACACCGCGCCCAGCGCCCCGACGGACACCGCGCCCAGCGCCCCGACGGACACCGCGCCCAGCGCCCCGACGGACACCGCGCCCAGCGCCCCGACGGATACCGAACATCCCGCGATCCGCTGGTATTCGGACCGGCGCCGAGAACAGCACGGGGTGCTTGCCGAGTTGCGTCACAGAATGCCCGACATCGCAGTAGTGGTCGCGCCGCATGCCGGCCCGGAACCGATCGGACCGCAATTGCTGGCCGCGTTGTCCCAGGCGGTGGACTCGGCAGCACGCGGCACCGACGCGCAGCCTATGCTGAGCGGGAATCAGGCGGAGGTCGATGCGAACTCCGGCGCACCGGTGGTTCATCGAGAATCCGACATCGGAGCGCAGCCGGTGTACGCGCTGCGGATGCACCTGCCCGTGGCCGACGCCGCCACGCTGCGTCTCGGCCGAGTGGAGGACGATTTGATCGTGGGAGCGGACGGAATCCGGCGTCGGGTTCGCTTGGCGCCGGTGTTGCGGCAGTGCACGGTCGACAGCGCCGAACTCGACGATGGTTACCTGGTCGTCCGGTTCCGGTCCGATGCACACCCGTGGCCCCACGCGTCCGAAAGCCGCCGATATGACGACTGATCCGCGCCGGACCGGCGGCGAGACCGGTCGCGACGAAGTCGGCGGCGATGGCGCGCCGGACGATATCGCCGAATTCGTGACAGAACTGAAGCTGCTGGCCGAAGCGGTGCTGGAACGAGTGGAACCGGTGTTGCGCCAGGCTGCCGACGGGCAGGTCGAATGGTCCAGTTGCAACTGGTGTCCGGTGTGCGCGGCCGCGGCACTCGTGCGTGGCGAACACCACGAGGTGCTGTCCGCGGTCGCCGACCACGGAACCGCGATCGTCACCGTGCTGCGTGAGGCGCTGGCCGGTTCACCGGTCGAACCGGTGATGCCGACCGAGACCGACCCGGACTCCGGCGCGTCACATCGACACAGCGGCCCCGCGCAGGCGCAGGAGCCCCAGTCGGCCCGATACGTCGACATTCCCGTGACGATCAAGGTGTGATCCGCGCATGACCGGGGACCGACCCCTGACCGTCGGAATAGACATCGGCGGCACCACCATTCGCGCCGCAGCGATCGATGACGGTGGTGAGGTCCTGGACACCGTCCAGGCGCCGACCCCACAGTCGGCGCGCGCTCTGGAGGATGCCTTGGAGGTGGCGGTGCGGGATCTGGGTCGTCGACATCCGGTCTCCGCCGTCGGCTTGGCGGTCGCTGGATTCATCGACAGCCACCGCTCGACGGTGCGGTTCGCCCCGCACCTGCCCTGGCACGACGCCCCGGTCACACAGCTACTGTCCGACCGCCTCGAACTGCCGGTGATCTTGGAACACGACGCGAATGCTGCGATGTGGGCCGAGTATCGGTTCGGCGCCGCCGCCGGCGGACACAACGCAGTACTCATCACGATCGGCACCGGCATCGGCTCCGCCCTGCTGAGCGATGGTCGCCTGTTCCGAGGATCCCACGGCGTCGCGCCGGAACTCGGCCACCTGCAGGTGGTTCCGGAGGGTCGGGCCTGCCCCTGCGGCAAAAACGGGTGCTGGGAACGCTACTGCAGCGGGACGGCGCTGGCCGACACGGCGATCGAGATGCTGGCCACCCAACCGTTGCGCTCGGCGCTGGCCCGAGACGTCGCGCGCGACCCGGGGTCGCTGACCGGCCGCCGCGTCGCAGGCGCCGCACGTGATGGCGATCCGCTCGCCGAACGGGTGATGTCGGAGTTCGCGCGGTGGCTGGGGCTGGGCCTCGCGATCGTCAGCGACATCTTCGATCCGGACCTCGTGGTGATCGCAGGCGGGGTGAGCAGTTCGGCGCCGCTGTTCTTGGACGAGGCGCGTGATACCTACGCCCGGACGATCACCGGCGCCGGACACCGTCCGCTGGCGCGCATCCGTACCACCCAGCTCGGTGAGGCAGCGGGCATGATCGGCGCCGCCGACTTGGCCAAGACGGCTCTGTCCAACCAGTCGCAATCCAACCAGTCGCAATCCACCCACTCACAATCCACCCAGTCGCAATCCACTCACTCACAGTCCACCCACTCGCGCGCAGCCGAGCCGGTGGCGCCGAGGAGCCCCTGAGGCGACTCGGCCACGGCTGTGCCGCGACACGCCGAACGGCCTCGTCGGTCGCCGTCGACGCCGACGTGCGGCGAGATTTCGTCGTCGCAATTGGATGTGATCTCCCACCAGCGGTAAAGTCGGCAATCGACGCAGGTGCCCGCAACTATCCCAGGCCCGGGGGAAGGACGTTCATGTTCTATTGGCTACTGAAGTTCGTGTTGCTGGGACCGTTCATTCACCTGTACAACCGCCCCACGGTCGAGGGTGTCGAGAACATTCCAGCGGACGGACCGGCCATCATGGCGGGTAATCATCTGTCCATCGCCGACTGGTTGTTCACGCCATTGTTCAGTCCGCGGCGGATCAATTACCTGGCCAAGGCCGAGTATTTCACCACCCCGGGTATCAAGGGTCGCTTGCAGAAATTCTTCTTCAGCGCCACTGGCCAGTATCCGATCGACCGCAGCGGCGCCGACGCCGCCGAGGACGCGCTCGAGGCGGCGCGCACACTGCTCGACCGTGGGCGTTTGGTCGGACTCTATCCAGAAGGCACCCGTTCCCCCGACGGACGGCTGTACAAGGGCAAGACCGGGTTGGCCCGCCTCGCCCTGGAGACCGGCGTCCCGGTGATTCCCGTCGCCGTGATCGGCACCGACGAAGTCAGCCCGCCCGGTCGGTTTCGCTGGCGCCACCGGAAGGTGACTGTCAAGTTCGGCGAACCCATCGACTTCTCTCGCTACGAGGGCATGGGCGGAAATCGCTTCGTCGAGCGCTCGGTCACCGACGAGGTCATGTACGAACTCATGCAGCTCAGCGGCCAGGAGTACGTCGATGTCTATGCAGCCAGCCTGAAGAACGGTTCGGCGAACGGTGATCGCCGCGCGCCTCTGCGCATTCCCGACACCGCGGCGGGCTGACCACACCCACACTGTTGCGGCGCACAGCACTGCGACCCGCCTGCTGTTGGCCACCCGGACCCGACCAGTTCACGCCGTGTTGAGAAATCTACGTCAGGCTCATGAGCCATGACCCCCTCGCACTCAGGAGTTTCTCGGCGCGCCGTGCTACGCGCCTCCGCCGTCGGTCTTGTGGCCGCACCCGTATCGGTCGCCTGCTCGTCCAACAGTGCCGGTGGTCCGGGCCTGGTCCGGTCCCGCCCCGTCCTCACCCATGGCGTCGCGGTGGGTGATCCCCGGACCGATGGCGCCCTGATCTGGGCGCGCGCCGATCGGCCGGCGACACTGATCGTCGAGACCGCCGCCACCGAATCGTTCACCGATGCCAGGCGTTTCACCGGTCCGTTGCTCACCCCGGAATACGACGGTACCGGCCGAGTGCGCGTCAACGGTCTACCTGCCGGAGCGCAGGTGCACTACCGGGTGACTCTGCTCGGTGAGGACGGCGCGTCCTCCGAACCGATCGGTGGCGTCTTTCGCACCGCACCCGCCACCGCGGCGGATATCACGCTGCAGTGGTCCGGGGATGTCGCCGGGCAGGGCTTCGGGATCAATCCCGATGTCGGCGGGATGCGGATCTTCTCCACCATGGCCGCACGCGACCCGCACTTGTTCCTGCATTCCGGCGACTCCATCTACGCCGACGGGCCGCTGAAGGAATCGGTGGACCTGCCGGACGGACGGATATGGCGCAACGAAGTCAGCGAGGCCAAAAGCGTTGTTGCACAGACATTGGACCAGTTCCGCGGCAACTACGCCTACAACCTGACCGACGAGAACTACCTGCGGTTCAACCGCTCGGTCGCGCAAGTGGTGCAGTGGGACGACCACGAGACGGTGAACAACTGGTATTCGGGCGGCATGGTCGCCGAGTCCAAGGGCTATACCGAACGCCGCATGGACACGCTCGCGACACGGTCCTGGCGAGCCTTCCACGAATGGATGCCCCTGGAGCCCAGCGAGGCAGTGGACGGCCGCCTGCATCGCGCAATCGCATACGGACCTCTGCTCGATGTCTTCGTGCTGGACATGCGTACGAACAAGGACGCCAACAACGCCAACGACGCCCCCGACGGCCGCGTCTTGGGCCCGGCACAAACGGCCTGGCTGATCGACGGCCTGCGGGCGTCGCGGGCCACCTGGAAGATCATTGCCAACAGTATGCCGCTGGGCCTCGTCGTCCCGGACGGGGAGCAGAAGCACACCTCGGCCTACGAAGGGCCCGCCAACGGCGACCCCGGCGCGCCGTCCGGTCGGGAAAACGAGATCGCCCGGGTGCTGTCGTCGATCAAGGCGAACCGAATTGCCAATGTGGTGTGGCTCACCGCGGATGTGCACTACACCGCGGCGCACCACTACTCGCCAGAGCGTGCGGCGTTCACCGATTTCGACGAGTTCTGGGAGTTCGTCTCCGGTCCCCTGAACGCGGGTGGCTTCGGCCCGAACGATCTGGATGCCACCTTCGGCCCGGAAGCGGTATTCGTCCACGCTCCGCCGGTGAAGAACAGCTCGCCACTGGACGGATTCCAACATTTCGGCGAGGTACGCATCGACGGCGCATCCGGCGAATTGACCGTGGACCTGTGCGATGCCAGCGGATCCGTGCTGTTCAGCAAGCGCCTCGCACCCGCGCCGACGTAACCGTCGAATTCGAGCGCGCGGCGCAGGCCCGGCTGTGGTTAGCTTCGTGCCATGAGCACGCCGCACACCGTCTTCAACACCCCGGAATACGTCCCACGCGACACCGCCGATGTCGTTCGTACAGTGAGGGATTCACGCGGGCGAGCAGAAAATTTGAAAGTGCACGGCGGCGAACCGGTCGACGAAGGCCTCGCCGTACCGGCGCAGCCGGCAGTGGTGTCACTGCGCCGAATGAACCACGTGCTGGACATCAATCTCGGCCGCCGCACGGTTCGGGTACAAGCGGGCGCCAAACTCGCCGACATCGATCGCACGCTCGGTGCGCATGGGCTCGGTCTGCCCATCGTCGGTGATCACCGCGATATCACCGCAGGCGGCTTCGCCTCGGTGGGCGGGGTCAGCACGGCGTCGCACAAACACGGCTTGTTCATCGACCACGTCGTCGACCTGGAGTACGTGGATGTCGACGGACGCATCGGGACCTGCGGGCGCTCACACCACGCCGAGCGCTTCCATCGCATCCTGGGCGCCGGCGGACGCGCGGGCATCATCACCGCACTGACCCTCGACACGATCGAGGTCGACAAGGACCATACCTGGCTGACCACCGCAGCCCACCGGTTCCTGGAATTCGACCTGTTCGTCGATCACGCACATGCCGAGATCGCCCGGCCGGGCAGCGCGGAGCTCCAGGTCGGTCGGTGGGTCGACACCGCGCCGCTGAAAGTCGCCCGGCCGGTCGGTACCGGTCACGTTCAGCTGGGCACCGTGCGTTTCGGCCAATGGTCGAGCCTGTCTCCCAGTTCGCCCACCCGATCGTTACGTGCCCGCCGCGAGGTGGGGTCGCGCGCGCGCAAGTCACTGGGCGCCATCGCCTCTGCCGCGGGAGGCAAAGCCGGCACCCCGGTGCGCAATGCGGCCGCCGGCGCGGTGTTGTTCACACCGAAAGTGCAGACGCTGCGTGACGCCGAATACTTGGCCGATACGGCCCTGAGCTCCTCCGAGCGTGGCCCGGCCTACCGGATGGGTGTTTTCGCGCCGTTGTCGAGCTACACGTCGGTGTTCCACCGCCTGCACGATCTGTTCGCCGGGCACCGGGAACGGACGGGCTGTTTCACCGTCATCACCGCGATGACCTACGGCGTACGATCGCGCTACCTGCAGGCCGAATCTGCTGCGCGTGGGCTACCTGCCGAAGATCACGGGCTGATCACGTTCACCTGTCGGCTGCGCCCCACGGCATTGCCCTCGGAATTGCTGCGCGACATCGTTTCCGGAGTCGAGGAGATCTGCCGCTCGGAGAACGCGCTGCGCTACACCGCCGAATAGCTCGCCGGCGCACCTCGGAGAGGCGTTCGGTCACCCGACGCCTCTCCTGCCGCTACCTCGCACACCTGGGACAGACGAGCGCCCCGCCGGATTCGGCGAGGCGCTCGAGAACTGCGGTACGAACCCTGTACGGTCAGTGCTTCTCCGGGCCGAGATGATACTCGAACACCAGACCGGAGGCGGCGACCAGCACGAGCACCACGCCGACCCCGATCAACCAGAACTGGAAGAACGCCGCACCGAGTGCGGCCACCGAAGCCGCGCCGGCCAGGCAGATGGGCCAGATGCTTCCGGGCGAGAAGAAGCCCAGGTCACCCGCACCATCGACGATCTCGGCATCCGCATAGTCCTCGGGACGCAAGTCGAGTCGACGCGCGACGAAACGGAAGTAGGTGCCGATGATCAGCGACAAGCCCGCGGTGAGGACCAACGCTGTGATACCTGCCCATTCGACGCCGGTGCGCGACTGTGCGGTGAAGTAGCCGTACACGATCGAAATAACGATGAAGAACAGCGTGAGCAGTTCGAAAATCCGCGCTTCGACCTTCATGTCAGATCATGTCCTCACTTGCTCGCGGCCGCGCTCTTGATGTCGCGCCTGGTCTCGAAAGGCGTAGTGGATGTCGCGACCGGCGATTCCCCGATGGCCGCGAGCGCCTCGGCATTGGTCTTGCCATCGCGGCGCGCATCCAGATACTCGGTGAACTTCTCCGGCGCGACCGCCCGAACCTCGAAGTTCATCATCGCGTGGTACGTACCACACATCTCCGCACATCGGCCGACGAACGCGCCTTCTTTCTCGATCTTGGTGATCTGGAAGACGTTGTCGGAATGATTTTCCTTCGGGTTCGGCATCACATCGCGCTTGAACAGGAACTCCGGCACCCAGAAGGCGTGCACCACATCCGCCGCGGCGAGTTGGAACTCGATCACCTTTCCGGTCGGCAACACCAACACCGGGATCTCGTTGCTGGAACCGACCGTTTCGACCTTGTTGTAGTGCAGGAAGGACAACACGTCGTTTTCCGGCTTGCCGTGGACCGGACCCGGCTGCGGGTGACCGTCCTCGCTCTGGCGCTCCTTGTATTGCTCGAGCTGCTCCTCGTTCAGCGCCTCACGCTCGGTATCGATGCCGTCGTATTGGTAGCCGCCGTCCTTGAAGTCGACGTTGCGGTAGCCGAACTTCCAGTTCCACTGGAAAGCGGTTACATCGACCGTGACGTCGGGATCGTCCACCTTTTCGTGCACATAGTTCTGCACGAGGACGGTCGACCAGAACAGACCCACGACGATGAGAACCGGGATGAACGTATAGACCAGCTCGAGCGGCACGTTGTAGCCGGTCTGCTTGGGGAACTCCGGCGAGTCGGGCTTCTTGCGGTGGAAGGTGACCGTCCAGAAGGTCAGGCCCCACACCAGCACGCCGATCGCGAGCGCCGCGATAACCGATCCGGTCCACAGTTCCCGCATGCGCGTGGCCTGCGGCGTAACCCCCGAGGGCCATCCGAATCGCAGCCACTCGTTGTCGATGGAGCAGCCCGAGACGAGCAGCGCGGTGATCCCCAACGATACCGCCAGCCCGGCCCGCCGAAGGATGCGGCCTTGCAGACCCGCTACGGGTCGTGCTCCGATCTCTTCGCTCGCCTTGTGCGCCACGCTCACGCCTTCCTGGTCGCCACACATTCCGACAGTGCACCGTCTGGGCTGCGATGGGCCCCGACGATACGTCCTAAGCTCGTTTCAGAACCCCTCCGGGCCGCCGCGTTCGCGTACGAACCGCCTGAGAGAGACCTGAGTACTACCCTGAGTACTACGCAGCGTAGACCAAACGAACGCCTCGGTTGTCGTCGGGTCGGCTTCGACCCGCCCCCGGCGCGCCCAGATCACCGTCACCAGCGCGTCCAATCCTGCACTGGAGACCCGTCGCCTCGGCGATCGCGGCGCCCGTGTGCGCGGCACACGGGCGCGGGCGTACGGCATACTCGGACACGAGTTTTCATCCCCGCGCGCTCCGTTCGATGGACGCGTACCCACCTATGAGAAACGAGGTTGCCTGCGCCGTGTGTGGACTGCTCGGATTCCTGGCATCGAACAAGGCCGCGCCCGACACGGTGGACCAGGTCTACAACGCGTTGCATTGTGTACGCCACCGCGGACCGGACGAGCGCGGCACCTGGCACGACCAGCACCTGGTCGTCGGCTTCAACCGTCTGTCGATCATCGATATCGAACACTCGCATCAGCCGCTGCGCTGGGGTCCACCCGAGGCCCCCGAGCGCTACGCCCTCACCTTCAACGGTGAGATCTACAACTATGTCGAGTTGCGCGCGCAGATCGAGCAGGCGCACGCCGCCGAGTTCGACGACCAACGAATTTTCCGGACCGAAGGTGACGGCGAAGCGATCGTCGCCGCGTTCCACTACTGGGGGCCAGCAGCCGTGCAGCGGTTGCGCGGCATGTTCGCCTTCGCCATTTGGGACACCGAGACTCGCGAACTGTTCCTCGCTCGCGATCCCTTCGGTATCAAGCCTTTGTTCCTGGCCACCGGTCCCGGCGGAACCGCGTTCGGCAGTGAAAAGAAGAGCCTGCTCGAACTGCTGCCCGCAGTGGGGCTGAACGATTCGTTGGACCCCCGGGCACTCGAGCACTACACGGTTCTGCAGTACGTACCGGAGCCGGAAACGCTGCACCGAGACATCGTCCGGCTCGAATCGGGCAGCTACGCCACGGTACGGCCCGGCGCCGAGCCGGCGACCATCCGCTACTTCACCCCGACGTTCCCAGTGCGTCCCTTCACTCCAGGCTCGGCGGCGAGCCGCTATCGCGAGATCGCGGCCGCCCTCGAGGACTCCGTCGCCAAACACATGCGCGCCGATGTGACGGTCGGCTCGTTCCTGTCCGGCGGGATCGATTCCACCGCGGTCGCAGCGCTGGCCATGCGGCACAACCCGAAGCTGATCACGTTCACCACCGGGTTCGAACGGGCGGGGTACTCCGAGGTCGACGTGGCCGCCGAGAGCGCCGCGGCGATCGGCGCACGGCATGTGGTGAAGGTGGTCTCCCCATCCGAGTTCATCCAAGCGATTCCCGAGATCGTCTGGTATCTCGACGACCCGGTCGCCGACCCGGCACTGGTCCCGCTGTACTTCGTCGCCAAGGAGGCGCGTAAACACGTCAAAGTGGTGCTCTCGGGCGAAGGCGCCGACGAGCTGTTCGGCGGCTATACCATCTACCGAGAGCCGCTGTCGTTGAAGCCGTTCGAAAAATTGCCCCGGCGACTGCGTGCGCTGGCCGGCGCACTGTCGGAGCGGATTCCGGAGGGCACCAGGGGCAAGAGTTTGTTGCATCGCGGTTCACTCACCTTGGAGCAGCGCTACTACGGAAACGCTCGCAGCTTCAGCGACGCCCAGCTGCGCGCGGTCCTGCGCGATTTCCGGCCGGAGTGGACACACCAGGATGTCACGGCACCGCTGTACGACCGCTCGCGCGGCTGGGACCCGGTGACGCGCATGCAGCACCTGGACCTGTTCACCTGGTTGCGGGGCGACATCTTGGTCAAGGCGGACAAAATGACAATGGCCAACTCACTGGAGCTGCGCGTACCGTTCCTGGACGCCGAGGTGTTGGCGGTTGCCGAGCGCCTGCCGTTCGATCAGAAGATCACCAAGGAGACCACGAAATACGCTCTCCGTCAGGCCTTGGGACAGATCGTCCCTCCGCATGTGCTCAACCGTGCCAAGCTGGGTTTCCCGGTCCCGCTTCGGCATTGGCTGCGCGGTACGGAACTGTACGACTGGGCCCAGCAACAGATCGTCGAATCGCGGACCGATCATCTTCTCGACAAGTCCGCGATCAGCGAGATGCTGGTAGCCCACCGGGCCGGTACCTCCGACCACAGCCGCAGGCTGTGGACGCTGCTGATGTTCATGGTGTGGCACGGCATCTTCGTCGAAGATCGGATCAAGCCCGACATCCAGGAACCCGTATACCCAGTTTCGCTGTAGCTGTGCGGCCGACCCCAGGTCGGCCGCACAGATCGGCTCAGAGCAACAGCTTGACCTCGGCGGCGGCCTCTGGCCCATAGGCCTCGGTCAGCCGCTGCAACGCCGCTTCCTTGTTCAACGTCCACTCCTGGGTGCCTGTCGTCTCCAGAACGAGCACCGCGATCAGCGAACCGAGTTGCGCCGACCGCGTCAAACTCAATCCGCCGGTATGGCCGGTGAGGAAGCCTGCGCGAAAAGCGTCACCGACACCAGTGGGTTCCACCTTCTGTGTCTCGGGGACCACCCCGACGGTCACCTCCGTGCCATCGGCATCGACGATCTGTACCCCGTCCGCACCCAGTGTGGTGACCCGAACGCCGACCTTCTGGGCGATCTCTTCCTCACTCAGACCGGTCTTCTGTAGCAACAGTGCCCATTCGTACTTGTTCGTGAAGAGGTAGGCGGCACCCTCGATCAACTGCACACATTGGTCACCGTCGAGACGCACGAGTTGCTGTGAAGGGTCCGCCGCGAACGGAATGCCCAACTCCCGGCACTCGGCAGTATGACGCAGCATCGCCTCGGGGTCGTTGGCGCCGATGAGCACCAGATCGAACGGGTGCGTTTCGGTCAGTTCGCATATCGAAATGTCTCGGGCTTCGACCATCGCGCCCGGATAGAAGGAGGCGATCTGTGCCATGTCGTCATCGGTGGTGCAGACGAACCGTGCGGTGTGTGCACTCTCGGAGACCAGCACCGCGGAGCAGTCGACTCCGTGCGACTCCAGCCATGCGCGGTAGTCGGCGAAATCGGCGCCGACGGCTCCGATCAACAGGGGCGCTTGATCGAGCAGACCCATCGCATAGCTGATGTTTCCACCGACACCACCCCGACGGACCTGCAGATCATCGACGAGGAAGCTCAGGGATACGTGATCGAGTTGATCGGCCAACAGCACATCGGCGAACCGGCCAGGGAAACGCATGAGGTGGTCGGTCGCGATCGAGGCGGAAATGGCGAGAGACACGTAACTGAGCCCTTCAACTGTAGGCGGCGGGCGGTGTGGGCCGGACCACGACCCCGATCTCACCGTAGCAATCTCGGCCCGAGAATCACTACGAAGTGTGCAGCCGCAACGGCCCCGTGCCCCGGCCGAAGGCCCGAGTCGGTTGGCCGGAAGCTCGAGTCAGTTGAAGGAATCACCGCACGCGCACGACCCCGTGGCATTCGGGTTGTCGATGGTGAAGCCCTGCTTTTCGATGGTGTCGACGAAGTCGATCGAGGCGCCCTGCACGTAGGGCGCACTCATCCGGTCGACGGCCAATGTCACGCCACCGAAGTCACCGGTCAGATCACCATCCAACGTGCGATCGTCGAAGAACAGCTGGTAGCGCAAGCCGGCACAGCCGCCCGGCTGTACTGCGATGCGCAGGGCCAAGTCGTCACGGCCCTCTTGGTCCAGCAGGGCCTTCGCCTTCGTGGCGGCAGCATCGGTCAGAGTCACACCGTGGGTGGCGGTCTCGTTCTGCACAGTCATGAACTCTCCTCCAGGAAGCCGTGGTCGACCCGTGAACCGGGCACGCGCCCGTGTCGATCAACACCACTCGGTGGGCCGCTATTCCCCATCTTGCCACCACCGGACCTCTGTGGGTATCCGGCATGCGCGACCTGCAACGTGGCGGGCGAACCGGACCGCGTTTCCCGGCCTATGGTGCATCGAATAGCCTGGTCGGTGTGAAGTTGTTCCGTCGCGGCGAGTCCAGTAGCACCGACGCGGCCGCCGAATCGACGGTGGCCACCGACGGTGGCTCGGCCGCAAACGCCCGCGCCACGGCGCCGACCGCCACCGCAGGTAAGGGGCGTCCCACCCCCAAACGCCGTGACGCGCAAGGCAAACGCCGCGGACCGGTGGCGCCTGCACCGATGACCGCCAAAGAAGCCCGAGCCCGGCGGCGGGCCGCACGTGGCAACAGACAGGATCGCAAGACGGCCGCGGCCGAGCGGCGCGCCGAGGCACAAGAGCGGCGCGCCCGCATGCTCGCCGGTGAAGACAAGTATCTGTTGCCGCGCGACAAGGGGCCGTTGCGCGCCTTCGTCCGCGACATCGTGGATGCACGACGCAATCTGGTCGGTCTGTTCATGCCGATGGCATTGGTGGTGATCCTGGTGTCGTTCGCCATGCCCGGGCTGCAGATCATCGCCACGCTGGTGATGCTGGTGATGCTGGTGTTCATGATCATCGAGGGCGTCCTGTTGGGCCGAATCGTGAACAACCGGGTCAGGGAACGATTCCCCGACACCACCGACACGGGGTACCGGCTGGGGTGGTATGCCTTCGTCCGCGCCTCGCAGATCCGGAAGATGCGGGCTCCCAAGCCACGAGTCGGCCCCGGCGACGCAGTCTGAATCCCTGGGGTGAGCTGCGAATGCTCCGGGCCGAGAGCACTCATGGCAGCAAGTGTCATCCACGCAATTTGCCGCCAATAATGTCATCGAGGCCGGTGTTCGCAAAAATTCGGCCAGTAGACTGGCTCCATGGTGTCGAAGGTCGCGGTGGTGCTGTCCGAGCGAATGGCCATGTTCGAATTCGGGGTCGTCTGTGAGGTTTTCGGCCTCGACCGCACCGCCGACGGACTGCCTGGATTCGACTTCCGGGTGTGCGGCGCCGAGCCAGGCGTCCCGTTGCGGACCACCAGCCCGGGAATCACGGTGACACCGGAGCATGGGCTCGCCGAGCTGACCCGGGCAGATCTGGTCGCCATTCCCGCGGCCGCGACCGACGGCGAATTCGATCCGCGGGTCGTCGCCGCCGTTCGTGCCGCCGCGGCGGACGCCACTGTGCTCACGGTCTGCTCCGGAGCGTTCCTCGCCGGCGAGGCGGGGCTACTCGACGGGCGCATGTGCACCACCCACTGGCGCTACGTGGCCGAACTCGCCGCCGCCTATCCGGAGGCGACCGTCGATCCGGACGTCTTGTTCGTCGACGAAGGTGACCTGATCACCAGCGCGGGAACCGCGGCGGGCATCGACGCCTGTCTGCACTTCGTTCGACGCGAACTCGGCCCCGCGGTCGCCAACGCGATCGCCCGGCGAATGGTGGTACCGCCACAACGTGACGGCGGGCAGCGGCAATTCATCGAACGTCCCGTGGTCGCCTGCGCCTCCGACAGCCTCCTGCCGATCCTGGAGTGGATGACCGACCATCTCGATCGCCCGCACACCATCGAGGAACTGGCCGCCCGGGCGACCATGTCCACCCGGACCTTCGCGCGCCGCTTCGCTGCCGAAACCGGAACCACCCCGATGAAATGGCTCACCAACCAGCGCATTCTGTATGCCGAACAACTGCTCGAGGAGACCGACCTCGGGCTCGAACCGATCGCCGCACGTTCGGGCTTCGGCTCCGGCGCGCTCCTGCGCCACCACTTCCAACGTCTGGTGGGCATCGCTCCCACCGAGTACCGTCGCCGCTTCGGCGCCGGACAGGATGCCACCCTGCAGACATCGGTCTGACTCGCGGACGTCGCAGTCCGTATCCCACCCCTGGCACACCTGCCCCGCCGAGGCGACCATCGCCCGACGATGCGACCGTATGCCGGCGCGACGTCGCCAGCGTCAACCGGCCGATTGATACCGTGCATTCGTGCCGCACAGCTCATCGCCCGCCACCCACCGCCGCACTCTCGTCCTCGGTGGCGCACGGTCCGGCAAGTCGGCGTTCGCAGAGGAACTGGCCGCCCGCGACGGCGGCGCCGTGCGATACGTGGCCACCGCGATACCCGACCCGGACGACCATGATTTCACAGCGCGAATCACCGAGCACCGCGACCGCCGACCGGTCGAATGGTCGACCATCGAAAGCGCCGATCTCGCGACTGTTCTCATCGAGTCACCGCAACCGCCGAACGAACCGGCCCTCACATTGGTCGACGACATCGGCACCTGGCTGACGGCGCGTCTCGACGCGCGCGAGGCATGGCAGGCGCCGCGTGGAACCATCGGCACGGATACCGACGCTCTGGTCGCAGCGGTCGGCGCCTACTGCGGCCCGCTGGTGATCGTGACGTCCGAAGTCGGCATGGGCGTCGTTCCCGCCACACGGTCGGGCCGCTTGTTCCGCGACGAGATAGGGCTGCTCAATCAGCGGCTGGCTCGAGTCTGCGACGAAGCCATCCTCGTTGTGGCCGGTTTGCCACAACGACTGAAGTAGCCGGGCCGACAGCGGGGCGCAACGGTGGCAAGATGAGACGGCGGCACCGTGCGGCGGCAGCACGATGGGACGAGCGAAAGCCGCCGTGCGACGACGTCGTCGGTTCCGTCGATACCGGAAAGGCTCGAGAGTGACGCACGAATTCGGACCAGTGGCGCCGCCGGACGCACAGCTTCGCGCTGCGGCCGAGCAGCGGCAGAGGCAACTGACCAAACCTGGTGGATCGCTGGGTCGATTGGAGCAACTCGGGAACTGGGTCACCGCCTGCCAGGGCGTATGCCCACCCAAACAGTTCGAACGCGCCCGAGTGGTGGTATTCGCCGGGGACCATGGTGTCGCACACCGCGGAGTGTCCGCATACCCGAGCGCGGTCACCGCACAGATGGTCGCCAACTTTCTCGATGGCGGTGCCGCGGTGAACGCGCTTGCCGCTGTCGCCGGTGCGACCGTGCGCGTGGCCGACATCTCCGTCGATGCCGACACCGACCCACAGGTGTCCAAGCACAAGGTGCGACGCTCCAGCGGGGCGATCGATCGCGAAGACGCGCTGACCGCCGCGGAGGTGCACGCCGCGCTCGACGCCGGCCGCGCGATCGCGGACGAGGAAATCGACGCCGGCGCCGATCTGTTGATCGCCGGTGATATGGGGATCGGTAACACCACACCCGCTGCCGTGCTCGTCGCGACCCTGACCAATACCGAGCCGGTCGCCGCCGTCGGCCGCGGCACCGGCATCGACGACGCGGGATGGGTGCGCAAGGTGGCCGCCATTCGAGACGCGATGTATCGCGCCCGCCCGGTGGTGAAGGACCCGGTCGAACTTCTCCGAGTCGCGGCCGGCGCCGACTTCGCTGCCGCGGCCGCGTTTCTGGCCCAGGCCGCCGCCCGCCGCACCCCGGTCATCTTGGATGGCGTGATCGTCACAGCAGCGGCGATGATCGCCGAGGATCTCGCGCAGGGCGCCAGCGCGTGGTGGTTGGCCGGTCACCGGTCGACCGAGCCAGCGCACGCCCTGGCACTGCGCCATCTACGCCTGGAACCATTGATCGACCTCGACCTGCGACTCGGCGAAGGCTCCGGCGCTCTCGCCGCACTACCCTTGCTTCGCTCGGCCGTGGCCACACTCACCGAGATGTCGACTTTCGCCGAAGCCGGCGTCAGTACCGTCGACGCCACACCGGCGGACCCGGCGCCGGAAACAGCCGACCCCGTGCCCGATTTGCGCAAGTGATCCGGACGCGCGCTGACCGGCTCGGCCTCCGCGATCCGGCCGCAGCGCTGACGGCCACCCCTCGAGGTCCCGGATGACCGGGATTCGGCTGGCGCTCTCGTGGCTGACGGTCCTGCCGGTCCACGGGCCGGCGCGCATCGACCGGAAGACCGCAGGTCGGGCGATCCAGTGGGCACCGGTGGTCGGCGCCCTGCTGGGCGCGTGGGCGACGGGTCTGCTGTGGCTACTCACCTGGGCGGGCGCGAGCCCTGGCGTGGCCGGGCTCTTGGTTGTCGGGGCATTGGCGTTGGCCACCAGAGGAATGCACCTCGATGGCCTGGCCGACACACTCGATGGACTCGGCAGCTACGGACCACCCGAGCACGCGCGCCGCATCATGAAGAGTGGCGCGGCCGGACCGTTCGGTGTCACGGGAATCGTATTCGCCGTAGGAGTGCAGGCCCTGGCGTTCGCCTCCTTGGCCGACTCGGGCCGGTGGCTCGCCGTGGCGCTCGCCGTGACGACCGGTCGGGTCGCCGCTGTGCTCGCCTGCCGGGGGATCGCCGCGGCCCCCGATACCGGGTTCGGTGTTCTGGTCGCGAACACCCAATCGGCACGCGGTGCGGCACTCTGGTCGATGGCGGCCGCCGCCGTGGCGGTCCTCGCCGTGCTCGACCGACCGTGGCTGGGTCCGGCTGCCATAGCTGCGGCACTCGTCGCCTCGGCGGTCCTGGTCCGCCACTGCGCACGCCGTTTCGGTGGACTCACCGGCGACGTTCTGGGCGCAGCGGTGGAAACCGCGGTGGGCACGACCGCAGTCGTCTTGTCGCTGTGCGACCACGTGTAGCGGGATTCACTGCTGCGTTGCGGGCACGTGGTGGCCGCGCGCGAGTCGCGCCGGTCGCGCAATAGGGTGGGCGGTATGTCTGAGCGCCTGTATTTCCGTCAACTGTTGTCGGGCCGCGACTACGCTGTGGGCGATCCGATCGCGACGCAGATGCGCAACTTCGCCTATCTGATCGGCGATCGGGAGACCGGCGAATGCGTCGTGGTCGATCCGGCGTACGCCGCGAGCGAACTGCTGGAGATCGCACAGCACGACGGCCTGCGGCTGTGTGGCGTACTCGCTACCCATCATCACCCCGACCACGTCGGTGGCACGATGCTCGGTTTCACCCTGCGAGGTGTACGCGAACTGTTGGAAAAGACAGATGTCCCGGTACATGTCAACACCATCGAGCTGCCCTGGGTGGCCAGCGTCACCGAGATCGGCGCCAGCGAGCTGACCGGGCACGAACACGGCGACACAGTCACCGTCGGCGCGTTCGACATCGAGCTGCTGCATACCCCCGGACACACCCCGGGCAGTCAGTGTTTCCTGTTCGACAACCGATTGATCGCCGGCGACACCCTGTTCGTCGACGGGTGCGGGCGCACCGACTTCCCCGGCGGCAATTCCGACGACATGTTCCGTAGCCTGCGCTACCTGGCCGGGCTACCCGGCGACCTGGTGGTCTATCCCGGCCACTGGTACTCCCAAGAACCCAGCGCGGCACTGTCGAGCATCCGGGACCAGAACTACGTCATGCGCCCACAAACCTTGCAGCAGTGGCACATGCTCATGCCGAGCTGACACTGCCTCGTTCCCGGCATCGGCCGGGGACGAGGCCTGCGCGGGCTCACATACGACGCATCCACCCGTGGATATCGGCGAAGGTGCCGCGTTGAATTCCGGTGAGCGTGTCGCGCAGGGCCATGGTGACCTCTCCCGGTTCGCCGCCACCGATGGTGAATTCGCCCGCCTCGGACCGGACCCAGCCGACCGGGGTGATCACCGCAGCAGTTCCACAACCGAAAACCTCGGTGATCTCGCCGGATTCGACACCCGTACGCCATTCCTCCACCGAGATCTTGCGCTCCTCGACCGGGAAACCGGAGTCGACGGCAAGGGAAAGCAACGAATCTCTGGTGATGCCCGGCAGCAGGGACCCGGACAGTTCCGGGGTGACCAGACGGGCTTCGGAACCGGACCCGAAGACGAAGAACAGATTGTTGGTGCCCATCTCCTCGACGTAGCGGCGCTCGCAGGCATCCAGCCAGACCACCTGATCACACTGCTCGCGGGAGGCCTCGGCCTGCGCCAACAGCGAGGCCGCGTAGTTGCCCGCCACCTTGGCTTCGCCGGTACCGCCGGGCGCAGCGCGGGTGTATTCGGTGGACAGCCAGACCCGCACCGGTTTCACACCACGCGGGAAGTACGCACCCGCAGGAGATCCCAGCAACAGGTAGGTGTAGGACATCGCGGGCCGCACACCCAGGCCTACCTCGGTAGCGAACATGAACGGACGCAGGTAGAGCGAATCCTCCCCACCCGCCGCAGGCACCCAGTCCCGATCGACATCGAGCAGTCGACGCACCGACTCGATGAACAATTCGTCCGGCAGTTCGGGCATCGCCATCCGTCGCGCCGACCGGCGAAACCGCGCGGCATTGGCGTCGATACGAAAGCAGGAGACGCTGCCGTCGTTCTGGCGGTAGGCCTTGAGGCCTTCGAAGATAACCTGGCCATAGTGGAACACCATCGTCGCGGGATCCAACGTCAACGACGCGTACGGCTGCACCGTGGCATTCGTCCAGGCGCCGTCGACGTAGTCGATCGAGACCATATGGTCGGTGAAGTGCCGTCCGAAACCCGGCGCCGCCAGAACATCGTGTCGCCGCTGCGCCGAAGTGGGCGCGGGGTGCGAAATATAGCTGAACTGAGCGGCAACGGTCATGCCGACGATCCTATCCACATCGATTGCGGCCATCCGCCCGCGGTGGACGCGACGCCGCTGCTGGCGGTGTACCGGGTGCAGGGCGGTCGAGCGGTCCGCGAACGCGGAAGACCTCCCACGAGACGCACCCGGCTACTTGGTGCTCGGCCGAACGAACGGAGGACGCAAGACCTCGCAACGAAGTCGTCGACCACGTACCTCCACCTCGACGTCGGCACCCGGCTCGATACCGGCCGCGGTGTCCAACAGTGCCAGCGCGATCCCGACCTCGAGGGTCGGCGAGAAGGTGCCGGAGGTGATTTCACCGATGTGCGCACCGGCATGGAACACTGCTTGCCCGGCACGGAGCACGCCACGATCGAGCGCTTTGAGTCCCAGCAGGATTCGGCGGAGTCCGGTCGACTTCTCCTGTTCCAGCGCGGTTTTGCCCCAGAAGTTCGGCTTCTTCCAACCGACCGCCCAGCCGCAGCGCGCCTGTAGCGGCGAGATGTCCACGGACAATTCGTGTCCGTGGAGTGGATAGCCCATCTCGGTGCGCAGGGTGTCGCGAGCACCCAGCCCGGCGACTCGACCGTCGGCAGCCTGCACACTCTCGACCAAAGCGCGAAACAGCGGCTCGGCATCGCCCCACCGGGGCAGCAGCTCGTAGCCATGCTCGCCGGTGTAGCCGGTGCGGCAAACCCGCACCGGGTTGCCCTGCCACTCGGCGTCGGTGTAGGCCATGTATTCCAGGTCCGTGGGCAGGCCCAGCGCGGTCAGTGTCTCGGTCGAGCGCGGCCCCTGCACGGCGAACACCGCGTGGTCGCGATGTTCGTCGGCGACAACCACTCCCTCGGGCGCGACCTTGCGCAGTTCCGTGACGACCGTCGCGGTATTGGCGGCGTTCGGAACCAAAAAGATCTCCTCGTCGCTCACATAGTAGGCGATGAGGTCGTCGAGCACGCCGCCATCGGGCGTGCAGCACAATGTGTATTGCGCCTTGCCCGGACGAATACGGGCGAGATCGTTGGTGAGCGCCGAGTTCACGAACGCCGCGGCTCCTGGCCCACGCACAGTGGCCTTGCCCAGGTGACTGACGTCGAATAGGCCGACCGTTGTGCGCACGGCACGATGCTCGGCCAGAGTCCCCGCGTAGGAGACCGGCATCTCCCAACCACTGAACGGCGCGAAGGCGGCACCCAGCTCCGCGTGCACGGCATGAATGGGTCCTCGCAACAGACTCGTCTCGGTCACCGATCGAGCTTATCCGGACCTGTACCCGCCCGCGGCAGCTCGGTCCGCGTCGGCCGCCTCGTTCTGTGCGCGGGCACGGTTCACCCAGAGGGTTCGGCGGCGAGTCCTCGTCCCGGCCGGTGGGGATCTGCAAACATCGCGGCGCAATCGCTGCACGACGTCGCGGTACACGCCTCGGATGCGACCGAATAGCCTGGGCCGATGACCGCAATTGCAGATCGCTCGCTCGGACCCGAACTGGCATGCACCGAAACCATCGGTGCGGACACCGATGTGCTCGTTGTCGGAGTGGCCGCCTCCGAGGATGGTCCCACCCTCGTGCCCGAGGACCTGTTCGGCACCGTACTCACCGCAGAGGTCCGTACGGACCTGCTCGACCAGCTCGGCGCGGTGGGCGCTCGGGGCAAGGCCGAAGAAGTGCGGCGAATCCCGGCCCCGGCCGGGTTGGACGACGTGTCCAGCGTGCTGGCCGTGGGTCTGGGCACCCTCGACGACCTCGACGCCGAGCAGATCCGCCGCTCGGCGGGGGTGGCTGCGCGCGCATTGACCGGCGCCGCGCGCGTGGTCACCACCTTGTCCGGACTCGACCTCGCCGCCACGGCCGAGGGCTTCTACCTGGGCGCCTATTCGTTCACCTCGTTCCGGTCGAGCAAGTCCGCACCCAAACCCGACGAACTCCCCATCGCCCGAGTCGATTTACTGGTACCCGAGCCAGGGTTCGGCGAGGAAGCGCTGTCCCGGGCGAGGCTGACCGCCGAAGCGGTGGCCACCGCGCGGGACTTCGTGAATACCCCGCCCAGTCATCTGTTCCCCGCCGAGTTCGCATCCCGGGCACAAGAGCTCGCCGAGGCGGCGGGTCTCACCGTCGAAGTACTCGATGAAAAGGCGCTCGAGGCCGCCGGCTACGGCGGCGTGCTCGGGGTCGGCAAGGGCTCGTCCCGCCCGCCCCGGCTGATCCGGATCAGCTATCAGGGCGGGCCGAAGAAGGTCGCGCTGGTCGGCAAGGGCATCACCTTCGACACCGGCGGCATCTCCATCAAGCCGGCGCAGAACATGGAGAACATGACTTCCGATATGGCAGGAGCCGCGGCGGTGATCGCCACGACGCTGCTCGCGGCTCGGCTGAGCCTGCCGCTCACCGTCACCGCCACGGTCCCGATGGCAGAGAACATGCCCTCGGCCACCGCTCAGCGCCCCGGTGACGTACTCACCCAATACGGCGGCACCACCGTCGAAGTGATCAACACCGATGCCGAAGGCCGCCTGATCCTGGCCGACGCCATGGTGCGGGCGGGCGAGGACGAGCCGGACTACCTCATCGACGTGGCCACGCTGACCGGCGCACAGATGTCTGCTCTGGGCACGCGCACGCCAGGGGTGATGGGTACCGAGGAGTTCCGCGACCGGGTCGCTCGGATCTCCCGGGAGGTCGGCGAGAACGGTTGGGCCATGCCACTTCCCAGCGAACTGCGAGCCGACCTGAACTCCAAGGTCGCCGACCTGGCCAACGTAGCGCCACATCGGTGGGGCGGCATGCTCTCGGCGGCATTGTTCCTGCGAGAATTCGTGCCCGAGAACGTGCAGTGGGCACACCTCGATGTCGCGGGCCCGGCATTCAACACCGGTGGCCCATTCGGCTATATCGGCAAGGGCGGCACCGGTGTCCCGGTGCGCACGCTGATCGCCGTCCTCGACGCCATCGCCACCGAGTGACGCCCCCGGGCGGCACGACCACCACCACCGAGTGACGCCCCCGGGCGGCACGACCACCACCACCGAGTGACGCCCCCGGGCGGCACGACCACCACCACCGAGTGACGGCCCCTGGGGCGGCACGACCACCGCGACAACGTCATCCCCGGGGCCGCACGGCGAGCAGTGCCCCGGGTTACAAGTCGCGCAAGTCTTGTTCGAATGCGCGACGCTGTTCTATGCGCTTGCGCGCGTCGTAATCGCGCATCCGCTGCGGGTACCCGGTCTTGTGCACGTCATAGACGGGAATACGCAAGTCCTTGGCCAACCGTTGCGCACCCCGTTCGCCAACGATCCGACGGGTCCATTCCCCGTCGGCGGCGATCAACACTACCGTGACATCTGTCACGGTAGTCTTCGGTTCGATATAACCCTCGACGCCCACGTGCGTACGCACCCACTCGCTCAGATAGCGAGCGACCTGCTTATCCGGCGAACCTCCATGTAGAGCGCCGACGCCACGGGTCGCGCCGCCACGGAAACGATCCAGCAATCCCAATGACGCCGACCTCCTTATCCCACACCGGAGAACGTTCACCACCGGTCTTTCCATAGTGCCAGCTCCGCGTTGTTCACTGCCCTGTGCTACACGACGGCCGGGCGAGTGCAAGGATGGACCACGGTACAAGAACCGCACGGATCTCCGGTGCCACGGACAATGATCAGTGGATTCCGGACGAGCGTCGCGACCGCGGCGGGCGTCCGCAGCGAGATCAACTGTTGTAGAACCCGTCGAGCAGTCAGAGGAGTCAACGGACATGGCCTTCTCCGTCCAGATGCCCGCTCTTGGTGAGAGCGTCACCGAGGGAACGGTGACCAGGTGGCTGAAGCAGGAAGGAGACATCGTAGAGGTCGACGAGCCGCTGCTCGAAGTCTCCACCGACAAGGTCGACACCGAAATCCCGTCGCCAGTGGCGGGTGTGCTGTCGAAGATCGTGGCTGCGGAAGACGATGTCATCGAGGTCGGTGGCGAGCTCGGCGTCATCGACGAGCCCGGAACGGTTGCCGCTTCCGCGCCGGCACCGGCGCCGGCAGCCGCTGTCCCCGCCCCCGAGCCGGAGGTCGTCGCGGCGCCGGCTGCGTCCGCACCACCGCCGGCCGCACAGGCCGCTCCGGTGGCGGCGGGCACTGCGGTGAACATGCCGGAGCTGGGCGAGTCGGTCACCGAAGGCACTGTCACCCGCTGGCTGAAGTCGGTCGGTGACCCGGTCGCACTCGACGAGCCACTGCTCGAGGTCTCCACCGACAAGGTCGACACGGAAATCCCGTCACCGGTTGCGGGCACCCTTCTCGGAATCACCGCGCAGGAAGACGACATCGTGCCGGTTGGCGGGCAACTCGGCGTGGTCGGTACCGCTTCCCCTGCAGCTGTCGCGCCGACACCTCCCCCGGCTCCGACTCCCGCGCCTCCTCCCGCTCCGGCCGCTGTTCCCACGCCTCCTCCCGCTCCAGCCGCTGCGGCAGCTTCGGCTCCGACTGTTCCCGCCCCCGCTGCTTCTGCCGCGGCCGAGTCGTCCAATGGTGCGACCCCGTACGTCACTCCGCTGGTCCGCAAGCTCGCCGAGGAGAACGGCGTCGATTTGACTGCGGTCACCGGGTCCGGCGTCGGCGGACGCATTCGTAAGCAAGACGTGCTCGCTGCTGCCGAAGCCAAGAAGGCTCCTGCACCGGCGCCAGCGCCGACCCAAGCGCCCTCCACACCCAGTGCTGCCCGCCCCCACTTGGCCCACCTGCGCGGTACTGTCCAGAAGGCCAACCGAATCCGGCAGATCACCGCGACCAAGACGCACGAATCGTTGCAGACCACCGCGCAACTCACTCAAGTGCACGAAGTCGACGTCACCAAGATCGCGGCGCTGCGCAGTCAGGCCAAGGCGGCGTTCAGCGAACGCGAGGGAGTCAAGCTGACCTTCCTGCCGTTCTTCGCGAAGGCGGTCGTCGAGGCGCTGGGAGTGCACCCGAACGTCAACGCCAGCTACGACGAGGCCACCAAGGAGATCACCTACCACGCGTCGGTACACCTCGGCATCGCCGTGGACACCGAGCAGGGATTGCTGTCTCCGGTGATCCACAACGCCAGCGATCTGTCGCTCACCGGCTTGGCGCGTGCTATCGCCGATATCGCCGATCGCGCGCGCAACGGCGGCCTCAAACCGGACGAGCTGGCCGGCGGCACGTTCACGATCACCAATATCGGCAGCGAAGGCGCCCTCCTGGACACCCCGATTCTGCTGCCCCCACAGGCGGCGATGCTCGGAACGGGCGCGATCGTCAAACGGCCGGTCGTGGTGACCGACGAAACCGGGAACGAGTCGATCGGCGTTCGGTCGATGTGCTATCTGCCACTCACCTACGACCACCGCCTGATCGATGGCGCGGATGCGGGCCGCTTCCTGACCACGATCCGCCACCGGCTCGAAGAGGCGGCATTCGAGGCAGATCTCGGCTTGTGAGGAAGGTGCCGCGGCGCATATGAAGGTCGTGATCGCCGGCTCGTCCGGGTTGATCGGGACGGCGCTTGTCGAGGCTTTGCGCCACGACGGGCACGAAGTCACTCGGCTGGTGCGTCGAAAGGCGACCCGGCCTGACGAATTCGCCTGGTATCCCGCCCGCGCCCATGTGGACGAGCGGGCACTGCACGGTGCCGATGCCCTGGTCAACCTCTGCGGCGCCAACGTCGGGCGCCGCCGGTGGACCGGCAGCTTCAAGCAGGAGTTGCGCGACAGCCGGATCACTCCCACCGACGTGTTGGCCAGCACGGTCGCTGCAGCGAACGTACCGGTACTGCTCAATGCCAGCGGCGTGCACTACTACGGCGGAGACACCGACGACCGGGTCGTCGACGAAACCTCGCCGGCGGGTTCGAGCTTCCTCGCTACCCTGTGCCGCGATTGGGAGGCTGCGACCGCGCCCGCGACCGAGGCAGGGGTACGCACCGTGCTCTTGCGCAGCGCCGCTGTCGTGTCGCGCGCTGGTGGCCTGCTCGCCGCCCTGCAGCCGTTGTATTCGGTCGGGTTGGGCGGACGACTGGGCAACGGCCGCCAGTATTTGCCGTGGATTTCGATGGCAGACGAGATCGGGGCAATACTGTTCGCACTCACCCACGACAGCATCTCCGGCCCGATCAATCTCGTCGGACCGGCGCCGGTGACCAACGCCGAGTTCAGTCGCGCGCTGGGGCGAGCGCTGCATCGCCCCACACCCTTCGTGGTGCCTGCGGTCGCGTTGCGCGTGCTGGCCGGCGAAATCGCGCAAGAGGCGATGTTGTCGGGCCCCAGGGCGATTCCTACAGCACTGGAGGCGGCCGGGTACCGGTTCCAGCACCCAACCATCGGGGCCGCGCTGACGGCGGCCGTGGCCCGCACCACTCGCTGAAGACCGACCCGTGATCCGCTGCTCACGAGCCGGGCGGGCGGCGGTCGCCATTTCGGGGTGATGGATCGGGTCGTGTCGGTGGGCGTAGCGTCGTGATTGTGAACAACACGCGCACGACCTCGTCCGCTCGATTCGATACTGCCCCGGTGGTAGTCGAAGATCTGGGGCTCATCGACTACCACGCGGCGTGGAACCTGCAGCGCACCATCGCTGCTGCGCGAGCCGAAGGCGATGGAGCCGATCACCTGCTGCTGCTCGAACATCCCGCGGTGTTCACCGCGGGCCGGCGAACCGACGCCGCGGACCTGCCGGTCGACGGCAGCCCGGTAGTACACGTGGACCGCGGCGGCAAGATCACCTGGCACGGCCCGGGGCAGCTGGTGGGGTATCCGATCGTGCGACTGGCCGAACCGATCGACGTCCTCGACTATGTGCGTCGCCTCGAAGAAGCGCTGATCACGGTGTGCTTGGGCCTCGGCCTCGACTGCGGGCGAGTCGAGGGCCGTTCGGGTGTCTGGTTACCCGCGACCGACATCGACCCCGAGCGCAAGATCGCCGCGATCGGCGTACGCGTGCAACGCGGCGTCGCCCTACACGGCATTTCGATCAACTGCGATTCCGCGATGGACGGCTTCCAAGCCATCGTCCCGTGCGGCATTCACGATGCGGGTGTGACCACAATGACTCGCGAACTCGGACGCCACGTGACAGTGTCCGAGATCAAGCCGCTGGTCGCCGATGCCATCGTTCGAGCGCTCGACGGCGATCTCGTGGTCACCGAGCGGGTCGCCTCACATCCCGCGGCCACGGGCAGCGCTCGACCCCGCTCGACCGCCACGGTCCGCTCCACCGCCACGGCGTAGAGTCGAGCACGTGACCTCAGTCGACACCCCGACGCCCCACAACGCGCCAGTACCCCACGGCCGCAAACTCCTCCGCATCGAAGCGCGCAATGCGCAAACTCCGATCGAGCGCAAGCCGAGGTGGATCCGCACCCGCGCCACAATGGGGCCCGAATACTCCGAGCTGAAGGGGTTGGTGAAACGCGAAGGCTTGCACACCGTCTGCGAGGAGGCAGGCTGCCCCAACATTTTCGAATGTTGGGAAGACCGTGAGGCCACCTTCCTGATCGGCGGCGAGCAGTGCACGCGCCGTTGCGATTTCTGCCAGATCGACACCGGCAAGCCCGCCGCGCTCGACCGCGACGAGCCGCGCCGAGTCGCAGAAAGCGTGCAGGCCATGGGCTTGCGCTACTCCACCATTACAGGTGTCGCCCGCGACGATCTCGCCGACGGCGGCGCCTGGCTGTACGCCGAAACGGTCCGCGCTATCAAGCGTTCCAATCCGAACACCGGCGTCGAACTGCTCATCCCGGACTTCAACGCCGACCCCGATCAGCTCGCCGAGGTCTTCGCCTCCCGCCCGGAAGTGCTGGCGCACAATCTCGAGACGGTGCCGCGGGTGTTCAAACGCATCCGCCCCGCATTCCGCTACGAGCGCTCCCTGGCGGTGCTCACCGCTGCCCGCGACGCGGGCTTGGTCACCAAATCCAACCTCATCCTAGGCATGGGCGAAACTCCTGAGGAAGTCACTCGGGCCATGCGTGACCTGCACGAGGCCGGGTGCGACATCCTCACCATCACGCAGTATCTTCGCCCCTCGCCGCGTCATCACCCCGTCGATCGCTGGGTGAAACCGGAGGAGTTCGTCGAACACTCCAGCATGGCGGAGGACATCGGCTTCGCAGGCGTCATGGCGGGTCCGCTGGTTCGTTCCTCGTATCGGGCCGGGCGCCTCTACGCCCAGGCCATGGCGCACCATGGTCGGGAAATACCTTCCGAGATGGCCCATCTCGGCGAGGAAGGCACCGCCTCGCAAGAGGCGAGTTCCGTCCTGGCTCGCTTCGGTTCCTGAGCCGAATCCTCCACCCCTACACTTTCGCGGCAACGTCGGAACGCGGCGAATGCTGTGCGGCGTCGGCTAATACATGAGTTGACACAGGCCGTACCCCTGTGGTGGGTGTCACCTACATATGCGAGTGCCCGCTGGCCAAAAGCAACAGGACGAGCGGAGCAATCACGATCACCGATCGGTGTGACAGAAACACCTCGTCTGCCCGAAAGTAACGACTGGCCTTCCATCCACGACGTCTTTGACGATCCCCGATTCACCGGGGCCGTCCACCACTCGTCGGCGAGAAACGGAAATCGGGACATGACACTTCGCGAGTACTTTGCGCGCCATCGCCTCGCTTCGGCACTTGTCGCGCCGGCCATACTGGGAGTGGCGGCGATCGTCGCCGGCTCGCTGGCCGTGACCACCGCGCCACGCACCGATGAGACACAGCTCACAACGTCGGTGACGGAATGCCGCGATATGGTCACCATCTCGGTGGCAGGCCGAGGCGACACACCCGCCGCGGAAACCACGAAGCTGCTCGTCGGAGCCAATGGCGAGGCCCTGCCCGCCGCGCTGTCGGATGACCATCACAGCGAGTGGGTCGACCCAGTGGTCGACGCGCCTGCCGCTGCTGTCGATCCCGACGCGTACGCGGCTGTCTACATCGCGTACCCGGCGAACATGGCCACCTACGAAGACGCCGTTACCACCGGTGTGGCCAATGCCGAGCAGGTGATGCGTGAAATCTCTGTGGCATGCCCGGACACCAGGTTCTCGATCGTCGGATACAGCGAAGGCGCTGATGTCGTCCGCCGTGTCGCGCAAAATATCGGACATCAGGAGTCCGACGACAGCGGTGGATACGGGATCGTCGACCCCGCCGATGTGGTCGGTGTCGTCATCCTCGCCGACGCGGGTCGTTCCGCGGGAGAAGGGCCGTTCCCCGGCGCGCAAGACCCGTTCAGCAATCCAGACGGCTTCGACCAGGCGTATCAGGACGGCGCGAATCCGGTACCGGGTCAGGGCGCACTGCCGGACACCAGTGGTGACTTCGGTGCACTGAACGGCAAGATCGCTTCGTTCTGTTCCGACGGCGATCTCACGTGCGCGGCGCCGGAAAACATCTCCTTGCTGCAATTGGTGGTCAATGTGGGCAGGCAGTTGAACGTCGACGCGCTCGAAAGCGAAGGACTCACCCCGGCAACAGGACAAGACGTCGCCGTCGTCCTGGGTCGGATCGCGGTGTCGGCGTTCTCGGACATTCGGTCGCAGCCGAACTGGATGCAGAGCGACGAGACCTTTCTCGAGGTGCTGCTCAGAGTGTCCGATCCGACATACACGCCCGGAGAAACACCGAACACACCGGTGAAGTCGGAGTCGATCGCCACCGACGACATGTCGCCGCTCGCCTATCTGCCGCAGAAGGTGTTGAACGAGGTCATCGGTCTCATCGTTACGAACCAGAACACGATCCCGGTGATCATGAGCGACCCCTACCAACTCACCCTCGGGCCGGACGGGTCCGGCAACCACTTCAATTACTGGCGTGATGCGGACCCGGACGAAGGCAAGCCGCTGACCTCCGCCGAATACGCGGCCGCTTGGCTCACTCACCTGGCGAAGCAGGCACAGGCGGGTGAGCCGGTCGACACATCCGCCCAGCCCGAAAAGGCGGACCTCGTTGCCGTTTACCAGGCCGTGGCGGCTTCCACGACGACGCCGACGAGCACACCGACCAGCAGTGTGGTCCCGTCCTCGAAGACCACCGCTCCCACCGAGGTCAGCGACTCCTCGACGACCCGGACATCGAAGACTTCGGTGCCGTCTTCGGTCGCCGCACCTACGGACACCACCACCGCGAAATCCGCGACACCCACCACGACCGAGTCCGCAACACCCAGCACAGCGGAGTCCACGACACCCACCACAGCGGAGTCCACGACACCCAGCACAGCAGAGTCCGCAACACCCACCACGACCAGCTCTGCAGCACCTACTACGACGGAACCCACAGAAACCGCAACGCCCACCACCGCAGTACCGACCACGACCGAACCCGCAGAGCCCGGTGCCACAGAACCCACTACCGGCACGAGTGCACCGACGTCGAGTAGCTGACCAGGTGGTTCGATCGTTGGGCTGCTCTGGAGCCAGGGAGGCGACAGCGGTGTAGCACCGGACCTGCAAGAGCGGTCGCGAAAACCACACCCGACCGGCGCGCCTCCGGGGAGTATTCACCCCACTGGACAACTCATCCTCGACCCAACGCGCCGGCCGACCAAAACGCCACTTACCATGGCGTACCGCCTGGCCTCACCTCGACTTCGGCCGTGACGATTCCGCACCACCTCGTTTCATTGGGGTCGATACATATCGTCGCCTCGAATCGAGGCGACGGACTCATGCACGAATCCCCTTGTGCCCATTGCTGCGGCCAATCGCAATCTTGCGCGGCTTGGCCTGGGCTAGTTTCCGGTCGGGGTGATCCGGCCCTACCGTGAGGTCGATGGCATCGATCCCTCGGGTCGAAGGTCGGTATACCGCGCTTGCCGAGATGGCGTGTTCAGCTGATGCGGGTGTCGTAGCTGTCGCGATTGGCGAGTACTTCGTTCATATGTGCCTCGGCCCAGTCTTTGATACCGCGCATCAGGTGGTGGAGCGAGAGACCGAGGTCGGTCAATGCGTAGGTGACCGTCGTCGGCACGGTCGGGGTTACGGTCCGGGTGAGCAGGCCGTCGCGTTCGAGGGAGCGCAGTGTCTGTGTGAGCATCTTCTGGCTGACCCCGGCGAGCCGACGCGATAGTTCGGAGTACCGCATCGACCGCGGCTCGCCGACACGGTCGCCGCCGGGATGGGGACCGTCGCTGCCGAGCGCGGCCAGGATCAGCGCGACCCACTTGTCGGAGATCCGGTCGAGCAGTTGACGGCTGGGGCAGCCCGCCAAGAACGCGTTGTAGTCAGCCTGCGCGTGTGCCCGCTTCTGGGCCGCTGTCTGAGTCGGCACGCACCGCTCCTTCCTACCAAGGGGTGGTCTGCGCGCCGACAATGCACGCTTGCGCACCGCGCCCAAACGCGCGCCTCGCACTGGATAGCCGGTTCCCATTCGCCGCCCCTGAGCCGTTCGCGGGCGGCTATACCGCCACACCTGCGCCGATGCGCCCCGCGCGGTCGCCGACTCCAGCGTGCTGCTCCGATTCACCGATTCGTGGACGCGAGGTGACGCCCAGTGGGAAGGTGGACATACCGCAGGTGTCGGCAAGGAAGCGAGACACATGGTGGACAAGGCCAATGGAGCAGCCGCGGGCAGCGGCACGTTAGCAGCGGACAGTCCCGAGCAGATCCGCAACGTCGTTCTGGTCGGCCACAGCGGATCGGGCAAGACCACGCTGGTCGATGCCATGGCGCTCACCGCACGGGCGGTGAACCGCGCCGGGCGCGTCGAAGACGGCACCTCGTTGTCGGACTTCGATGAGATCGAGCAACGCCAGCACCGCTCGGTGCAGCTGTCGGTGGTCCCGGTGGAGTGGGCGGGAACGAAGATCAACCTTCTGGACACGCCAGGGTATGCCGACTTCGTCGGCGAGTTGCGCGCGGGCCTGCGCGCCGCCGATGCGGCACTGTTCGTCATCTCGGCGGCCGAAGGAGCTGCCGGTATCGCCGGGGCAACCCGGGCGCTATGGGAAGAGTGCGCCGCGGTCGGGATGCCGCGCGCGATCGTGATCACCCACCTGGACACCGCGCGCGACGAGTTCGACGTGATGACCCAGACCTGTCAAGCCGTCCTGGGCGGCGCATCGCCCGACAACATCTTGCCGCTGCACCTTCCGGTGTACGGTCCGAGGAACCCGGACGGTCACCGACTCGTCACCGGAATGGTCGAGTTGCTGCCGCACTGTATCGGCGACTATTCCTCGGGCGAAGAGGTGCACAACGACCCCACACCCGACCAGATGCCCGCACTGGAACAAGCGCGCAATCGGCTGATCGAGGGCATCATCGCCGAGAGCGAGGACGAGACCCTGATGGAGCACTACTTGGAGGGCGGCGAGGTCGAACTGCCGACGCTCGTCGCCGACCTCGAGCAGGCCGTCGCCCGCGGCAGCTTCCATCCGGTACTGTTCGCCGCACCCGCTCCCGAAGGCGCCAAACAGGGCTTGGGGACCGTCGAACTACTCGAGCTCATCACCAACAGCTTCCCCACGCCCGCCGAACACATCGTCCTCGCCAGCAACGATTCCGAACCGCATCCACTGCGATGCGATCCGAACGGCGAGTTGGCCGCGGAGGTCATTCGCACGGCGTCCGATCCGTACGTGGGCCGGGTGTCACTGGTCCGGGTGTTCTCCGGCACGCTGCACGCTGACCAGACCGTGCATGTCAGCGGTCACGGCCTCGAGGATCGGGGGCACGCGAGTCACGAAGTGGACGAACGAATCGGCGCGATCTCCGCCCCCTTCGGCAAGCAGCAGCGTCCACTCGGCCACGCAATCGCGGGCGATATCGCCTACGTGACCAAACTCGGTCATGCGGAGACGGGCGACACGGTCTCCTCCACCGACAACCCGCTGCGGATCGACCCATGGCCGATGCCGGACCCACTGCTGCCGGTCGCTATTCGCGCGCACAGCAAGTCCGACGAGGACAAACTCTCTCAGAGCCTCGCTCGACTCGCCGCCGAAGACCCGACCCTGCGACTCGAACACAATGCGCAAACCCATCAGTTGGTTCTGTGGTGCTTGGGTGAAGCGCATCGTGACGTCGCCGTGGAGCGCCTGCGGACCCGGTTCGGTGTGCAGGTCGATGCGGTGGACCACAGGGTGGCGTTGCGAGAAACCTTCGCGGCGAAGGCGACTGGACGCGGCAGACATGTCAAGCAATCCGGCGGCCATGGACAGTTCGCCGTCTGCGAGATCGGCGTCGACCCGCTGCCGCAAGGGTCCGGGATCGAGTTCGTGGACAAGGTGGTCGGCGGAGTGGTTCCGCGACAATTCATTCCGTCTGTAGAGAAGGGGATTCGCGCGCAGGCAGCGCGTGGGCTGACTGCCGGATATCCGCTCGTGGACGTGCGAGTCACCTTGTTCGACGGCAAAGCCCATTCCGTCGACTCTTCCGATGCCGCGTTCCAGACCGCCGGCGCGCTCGCCCTCCGCGCGGCGGCGGCAACCGCGGGGACCAAAGTGTTGGAACCACTCGCCGAGGTCTGGGTGGTGATCGCCGACGACTACGTCGGTCCGGTGCTGAGCGACTTGTCCGGCCGACGCGGGCGCGTCCTCGGCACCGAACCACATGGCCTCGGTCGAACCCGGATCCATGCCGAAGTTCCCGAGTTGGAACTCAGCCGCTATGCCATCGACCTGCGCTCGCTGTCCCATGGAACCGGAGATTTCACTCGCACGTACGCGCGCCACGAGCCGATGCCGAATCAACTCGCCACCTCGATGCGAGGGGCGCCCACCGGCTCCTGAAACAGTCGGGTGGCCCATGGGTCACCCGATGGTGGGGTCCCCTCTGGCGCGTCGTCGAACTGCACCTCGAGCCATGTCGGTTGCCAGTGGCCGCGGCTGTGATCGCAGCAGCTGAGCGAGAGCGCCGATCCAACCCATCCCAGCGCCGTACGGCGGGCGGTCGGCGGCGAAGCCGCGGCCGGTACTGCCTCTGGAGACACCTCACGAGCGTGCTCTGATCGGCACCATGGTTGACATATTCCTTTATAGGAATACTATGTCTGCCATGGCACGAGCAGCAACCACGTCGGATGCGTTCAACGCGATCGCCGAGCCACAACGTCGAGACATCTTGGCGCTGCTGCGCGCGGGCGAGCGGCCGGTGACCGACCTGGCCGAGCACCTGGGTATGAGCCAGCCGCGCGCGTCCAAGCACCTACGAGTGCTCCGGGAGGTGGGGCTGGTGCGAGTCCGCGAGGCGGGCAAGCAGCGTCTCTACCGTCTGGACGCCCGCGGGCTGCGGCCGGTCCACGAGTGGCTCGGCGGATTCGAGCAGTTTTGGAATGAGAGTTTCGATCGGCTGGACGCCTACGTGCGAAACCTCGAGCAGACACAGCAGGAGGAGTGACCGATGACACAGGCAAGGTACAAAACGGGGACGGAGCCAGCGACGACCGACCGAGAGATCGTGATCTCGCGGGTCGTCGACGCTCCACGGGAGCTGGTGTTCGAGGCGTTCACCCACGTCCGACACCTGTCTCAGTGGTGGGGTCCGAACGGATTCACCACCACGACGCGGTCGTTCGAGTTCCGCAAAGACGGAGTCTGGGACTTCGTGATGCACGGGCCGGACGGGACCGACTACTCCGAGTGGATCACCTGGACCGAGATCGTCCCGCCCGAGTGGATCGCGTTGCTGCACGGCGAGTCCCGCGACGACCCGAACGCCTTCGAGACGACACTGACTTTCGTGCCGCACGGCGCCGCAACCCGGATCGTGATGCGCACGGTCTTCCCCACCAAACAACTTCGCGACCGTGCCGCAGAGCAGTATCACGCCATCGAGGGCGGCGAGCAGACGCTGAGCAACTTAGCAGCCCACGTCGCCGAGATCGCCCGGGAGAGGGAGGGCCGATGATGGCCGGGAAAGTGTTCTTCAGCGTGTCGATGTCGCTGGACGGCTTCAGCGCGCCCGAGTCGATGGAAGGCATACTCGCCACACCCGAGCAGCGGAAACAGGACCCGAGGCTGGAGCACTGGGTGGCGCAGTGGATGCAACTGCAGGCGTGGATCTTCCCACAGCGGCACTTCCGGGAGAACCTCCACCTCGGCGAAGGCGGCGAAGAAGGTCGCGACAACGACATCGTGCGAGAGACGTTCGAGCGCACCGGCGCGAGCATCATGGGCAAACGCATGTTCGAACTCGGCGAGAAGGCATGGCCAGAGGAACCACCCTTCCACACCCCGGTGTTCGTCGTCACCCACCAGCAGCGCGCCCCCTGGAAACGACTGGGCGGGACCACCTTCTACTTCGTCGATGACGGAATCCACAGCGCGCTGAGCCAAGCCCGCGAGGCCGCCGGCCACCGGGACGTCCGTATCGCCGGTGGCAGCGAAACGATCCTGCAGTACCTGAATGCCGGCCTGGTCGATGAGTTCTCGATCGCGCTTTCACCAGTGCTCTTCGGCGCTGGTACCCGCCTGTTCGACGGCGTGGACGCATCCCGGATCGCCCTGGAGCCGATTCGTTCGGAGCCGTCGCCGCGGGCAACTCACTTGACCTACACCGTGCACACACGGTAGCCGCGCCACCATTCCACCTGGACAACCCGAGCCCCACGGCGCATACGCTCGAATCGGTAAGCCATCGAGGCCAACTATGCACAACCGAGAAGTAGCAATCCGCGAACGCCGTGTCGGCTCGTCGACCACGACCGGAACACTGTCGAAAGATGTCCGCATTTCGGTGCCTGATCCGGATAGGGCTTCGCGAAGTCCTATCCGGAGTCATAGATAACTCCTCGAGTGTGCTGTAGGGTCGCCGCTGAAAACACATGTTTCTTTCTGTTGGAACAGGACCTGATGAAGACCTTGCTCACCACCGCGTTTGCCTGCGGTGTGGTTCTCCTCGGCACCGCCGGATGCAGTAGCGAAAGCGAATCACCGAACGACCCCAGCACGACGAACACCCCGGTGTCGTCGAGCGCTCCGGCGGTAGAGACCGAAGCCCCAACCCCGAGCGTAGCCCCGCCGCCGAGTCCAGCACCGGAGCCCGCACCCCTCCCAGCGGAGCAACCCGCGCCTGATGGAGCCGAACAACCCGCTCCGCTGACGGAAGACCCTCCGCCGCCCGCAGCTGTCCCCGCACCGCAACAGCCGGCACAACAGCCGCCACCAAAGATCGAGACGCCACCTGAGCCTGCGCCAACGCTCACCGATCCCGGATTCGAACCGCGCGCCGGCTACTGACAGACAGAAACATGTCGACCAACACACGCACTCGCTATTTCTCGTCGTGGATCGTGGCGGTAATGGCGACCGTTGCCGCCGCAATCGGAGTACCCCAGGCAACCGCGACGCCCACCCAGGTACACCCCGAGGGAAGCAAACTCGTCGTACTAGGAGATTCTTTCGCCGCCAACGGTTTCCGCTTCTGGGCGGATGCGGAGGAATGCCTGCACGGGCCCACCTCCTGGCCCACACAGTTGAGCGAATTGATGGGCGTCTCCGGTACCGCCGACTTCCGAGACGAGTCGTGCTCGGGCGCGGCGATCAATGCCACCGTCGGCTACTCATTGGTGCGAGAAGCGATCAATGCCGACAAGGCCGGTGCGTTCGGGCCACGCACCGAACTGGTCGCCGTGCAGATCGGACTCAACGACAGCTGGGGCGACCTTCACAACACGACCCTGTGGGGCTCACTGCTACCCTGCGTGTTCAATCTAACCGATGGGTGCGGACTCGAAGCAGCCGAACAAGGCCGCCTCACCGACTTCCGCGGTGTTTCCGGCGCTCACTACGCCGAACGGATCCGCGAGGTGGTTCAGTACATACGCTACTACGCGCCCCAGGCGCGGATCGTACTGGTCGGCTACCCCGAATTCTTTCCGCCCCAAAAGGATTCCGTCTGCGTAACCGTGCTCGGCGTCGGGGCCTACGTACAGCCGAGAGGCGAGGGGCTGATCGCGTATTTCGATCGCATCGACGCCGCCCAGCGAGAAGCCGCAGCGCTGCTCGACATCGAGTTCTTCGACACCAGAAGGAGTACGCGCGGACACGGGTTGTGTACGGACGATCCCTGGCTGAACGGCCTCGTCGACCCGCGGGCGGACGCGTTCGGGATTCCATTCCATCCATCGGCGCACGGCGATTCGGTGGTCGCTCAGGGATTGTACGAGCGGTTCGGCAGGTGAGCACGGGGGTCGATCTCCGTGCCACCTTGCCGGACCCGGCACGGGCCCGTCCTGCGCTGCCGTCACTGACCGGTGCGCGCTGGTGGGCGGCGTTCGCGGTATTTCTCCTGCACGCCTTGGTGTTTCTGCCGGTGTATCCGTTCCAGAAATCCGAGCTGTTTCGCTGGATTCACCACGTTGTGCCGATGCAACTGGGCGCGGCAGGAGTCACGTTCTTCTTCGTGTTGTCCGGGTTCATCATCTATTGGTCTTTCCGGCCCGGTAATTCGGTGGTGCGTTTCTACTGGCGCCGGGTACTGAAGATCTATCCGACCCATCTGGTCGCGGCACTGGCGTTCGTCGTCGTGGCGAGCGTGCCATTGTCACGCCTGGTGGTGTGGGTGCCGAACATCTTGCTGGTTCACACCTGGGTCCCGAAGTGGACAACGGTCGGCGGACTCAATGTGCCGTCCTGGTCACTCGGCGCGGAAGTGCTTTTCTACCTGTGTTTTCCACTCGCCTTACCCTTGGTGCGGCGGATTCGCGGGGATCGAGTGCTGCTGGCGATCGCCGTTGTGCTGGCTGCGATTCTGGTGCTGCACACCGTGTACTACCTGTGGGCGCCAGGGCCGAAAGGAATCGAGAATGCGTTCGCGCCTCGACTGGTGCCCGGCGACGTCTCGCCGTTCTTCGAGCTGCATGCTTCCCCGGCCTGGTTCGCGCAATCCGATATCCCGGTGGCCCTGTCCTATTGGCTCAGCTACACCTTCCCGGTCTCGCGGCTGCCCGAATTCTTCCTCGGGGTACTGGCGGCCCGGCTGGTGCTCGAGGGACGCTGGCGCACGACCCGCCTGCTGTGGCCGCTGCTGGCGCTGACCGTCAGCTTCGGGCTGACCTGGGTGGTACCGGTGAACTACAAGATGTCGGCGCTCATGGTGGCGCCGATGACCGCGGTCGTGGCCACACTCGCAGCCCGGGATCTTGCTGGGATTCGCGGACTGAACGCCTCGCCACGCATGGTCTGGCTCGGCAATATCTCCTTCGCCTTCTACCTGATCCAGTTTCCGGTGATGGTGCTGATCACACGCCTGTTCATCGGGGGGCGACAGTTCGGCCCGCTGGGCTGGCTCGGCTTCGCGGCGATGAGTCTGATCGTCGCGACAGCAGCTGCCGCGGTGATCTATCACTGGGTGGATGACCCGCTCATGCGCCGCTTCTCGGGGCGGCGCCGCGCCCCCGATGTCCCGGTGCCGACTACCTGATCGACATCGACCGACCCTGCCTCACGCCGTGGAACCGGGCGGCCGTACCGGCGCCTCGGGTTGCACCTCGGCAAGGACCAGATGCGAACCCCTGGGCATAGAGACCACCGCGACCACGGCGGCAGCCACATCGCTCGCGGGCACCATGTTCATATGCCTGAAGAATCCCCACGCGGTCCAGTCCTGCAGCAACGGGCCGAGGATCTGCGGATCGGTATCCGTACCCATCCCGGTGGCGGTAGGCCCGGGCCGGACCACGCAGGTGCGAATGCCGGTGCCCTCCAGTTCCATCCGCATTGCCTGGGCCATGGCCTCCAGCCCCGCTTTGGCCGCGCTATAGGCGCCCATCCACGGCCGCGGGGCCAGCGCACTATCCGAGCTGATCAGCACGACATCGCCCCGTTGCCTGCGCAACATGCCCGGTAGCACCTGGTGCACGAGGCGCTGGGCGCCACCGAGATGTAGCTGCACCTGCCGCAGAAAACGTTCCGGATCCATGGCATGCACCGGGGAGAACTCGATTTCACCGGCACTGGCCACCAAGATTTCGGCCGGGCCCAGCGCCCGTTCCGCGGCGCCGACGAATTCCTCGATCGAATCCGGTTCGGTGACATCGAGGGGATGGGCAAAGACCTCACCGCCTTTCGCACGGATCGTCTCTGCTATCGGCGCACATCGCTCGATTCGACGCGCTCCGATGGCCACCGGGTGACCGATGCCGGCCAACGCCTCGGCTGTGGCTGCGCCGATCCCCGATGATCCACCGGATACGAGTGCGAGGCGCCGGTCCTGATGAGGCGTGAATCCGTCCATCACCGGGTCTCCACCGCAACCGGAAGATGCGCGAAGCCACGCACGTTGGTCGAATGCACCCGGCGAATCCCCTCGGGCACGAGATCGTAGGCGTGGACACGGGCGACGAATTCGGTCAATGCGACGCGCGCTTCCATCCGCGCCAGATGTGCCCCGAGGCAGTAGTGCACGCCCGCACCGAAGCTCGCCAGGCCCGTGGTGGCGGACCGATCGATGCGGTAGCTGTCTGCGTCGTCGAACACCTGTGGATCGCGGTTGGCCGACCCGACCAGCAGCAGTACCTTCGACCCGGCCGGAATCGTTGCGTCGTGGTAGGCGAGATCGGTGGTCGCCGTGCGCGCAAGAATCTGCGTGGAGGTGTCGTATCGCAATGTTTCTTCCACCCAAGCGGGCACCAGACCGGGGTCGGCGCGCACTTTCGCATACTCCCCTGGGTTGCTAGCGCTCCAATACAGCGCATTGCCCAGCAGTTTGGCGGTGGTCTCGTTACCGGCCACCACCATCAGGAACAGGAAACCGACGATCTCTGCGTCGGTCAATCGGTCACCACCGGTGTCGGCGTCCAGCAGCGCCGAGGTCATGTCCTCCCGTCGCGTGCGTTTGCGATCGGCCACCAATTCGGTGTAGTAGTCGAACAGTTGGGCGGTCGCCTCCACGGCCGCGGGCGGGACATCGAGCACCCCGTCCTCGCGATGCACCACCAGATCCGCCAATCGGCGCACCTGCGCACGGTCTGCCTGCGGCACCCCGACCAGTTCCGAGATCACATCCATCGGCAGTTTGGCCGCGACGTTCTCGACCCAATCGAACACCCCGCCGGCCAGCAACGGCTCCAGATACGACAGCGTCAGTTCCCGGATCCAGTTCTCCATCGTCCCCACCCGCGCGGGCGTGAATGCTTTGAACACCAGCCGGCGCAACCGCATATGCTGCGGATCGTCCATGGCCAGAAACGACATCGCATGGTGGGCATGCGGACCCCACGCCACCGGATCCAGGGATACTCCGTTCGCGTTCGACAGTCTGTTGCTGTCACGGAACGCTCCGACTACATCCGCATGGCGCGACAGCGCCCAGAATTCCAGCGCCGGGCTGTAATACACCGGGGCTTCTTCGCGCAGGCGCCGATAGGTTGGATACGGGTCCTCGTGGAAGGTGTAGTCGTACGGATCGAACACCAAAGGTCCCGCAGCAACAGTCATCACCGACACCTCGGATTCGATAACGTGTTCTCATCGGAGCATCCCCGATGCCCACCTGCCCGATTCCGACGCCTGGACAGGTGTCTGGACTGTAACACCCCCTTCGCAATCTGACAATGTTTCCGCAGGAAACGGCCGTCGAAACCATCGCCGGAACGCACGAGTCCACAACGAAATGCCTGCCTGGATCCCATTCGCCCAACCGAAAGAAATTGCAACGCGTTCTTGCTTCAACCTTCGTCCAGGACTACATTTCTGTACAGATGTCCAGACACGAAGGGGTGAATGGTGACCACCCTGGTGCCCACCGAGGGATCCCGCCTGCTGATCGACGGCAAGATGACCGAGGGCGGCGGCGGTCTCTTCGCGACCATCACCCCCGCGACGGAGGAAGTCCTCGGCCAGGTTGCGAACGCGAACGCAGCCGATCTCGACGCGGCGATAGACGCCGCGCGCACAGCGTTCGACGAGACCGGCTGGTCACGGGAGCACGCCTTCCGTGCCCGCTGTCTGTTGCAGCTGCGCGACGCACTGCAGACGCATGTCGAGCAACTGCGCGAGGTGACCATTGCAGAAGCCGGCGCGCCCGCGATGCTCACCACAGGCCCGCAACTGGAAGGTCCGATCACCGATCTCGGCTATGCGGCCGGCCTGGCCGAAACATACACCTGGGAAACCGATCTCGGCATCGCGACGCCGATGGGGATCAGAACACACCGCACGCTCCGGCGCGAGCCGATCGGCGTGGTCGGCGCGATCACGCCGGGAAACTTCCCGCATCAGATCGGCTTCGCGAAGCTCGGTCCCGCGCTCGCAGCCGGAAACACCGTCGTGCTCAAACCCTCCCCGGACACTCCGTGGTGCGCCGCGGCGGTCGGGGAGATCATTGCCGCGGAAACCGACATACCACCCGGCGTGGTGAACATCGTCACCTCGGCCGACGCCACGCTCGGCAGCAGACTGACCGAGGACCCGCGGGTCGATATGATCAGCTTCACCGGTTCGACTGCCGTGGGCCGCAGGGTTATGGCGGCTGCCTCGGCCACCGTGAAGAAGACATTCCTGGAGCTGGGAGGCAAATCCGCGTTCATCGTTCTCGACGATGCCGATGTCGCCGCCGCCTGCTCGGTGGCGGCCTTCTCGGTATGCGTCCACGCCGGGCAAGGGTGCGCGCTCGCAACCAGGCTGCTGGTGCCGCGCGCCCGCTACGACGAAGCCGTGCATGCCGCCGCCACCACCCTCGGTGGGATCACACCGGGTGATCCTGCCGATCCCCGCACGGTGTGCGGACCGCTCATCTCCGGCGAGCACCGCGCCAGAGTCGAACGGTATCTCGACATGGCCCGCGCCGAAGGCGGCCGGATCGTCGTCGGCGGCAGCCGGCCAGCGCACCTCGAGCGCGGATTCTTCATCGAACCCACGCTGATCGCCGGACTGCCCGGCACTGCGGCACCGGTGCGGGAGGAGATCTTCGGGCCGGTTCTGGTGATCGTCCCGCACGACGGCGACGAGGATGCCGTCCGCATCGCCAACGACTCCCCCTATGGGTTGTCCGGCTCGGTGTGGGGCACAGATAGCCACCGCATCCGGCGGGTGACCGAGGGCGTGCGCACCGGAACCCTGAGCGTCAATGGCGGCATCTGGTACAGCTCCGACGCCCCCTTCGGCGGCTACAAACAATCGGGCATCGGCCGGGAGATGGGTGTCATGGGTTTCGAGGAGTACCTCGAAACCAAACTCATCGCCACCGCCGCATGACCGAGAGGAGATCCACACCATGGCTCGCTTCACCGGCAGATCCGCAATAGTCACCGGCGCCGCACGCGGCATCGGCGCGGCCTATGCCCGCGCTTTGGCCGCCGAAGGCGCCGCGGTGGTCGTCGCGGACCAGAACACCGAGGACGGTTCCGCAGTCGCTGCGAAGATCGTCGCCGATGGCGGCACAGCGAAATTCTCTCCCGTCGACGTCTCCGATCCCGAATCCGCCGCGGCACTGGCCGATTTCGTTGTGGCCGAATTCGGCGGAATCGATCATCTGGTCAACAATGCAGCGATCTATGGCGACATGAAGCTGAACCTGCTGTTGACCGTGCCCTGGGACTACTACCGAAAGTTCATGAGCGTGAACATGGATGGGGCGCTGATCATGACCCGCGCCGTCTGGCCGCATATGTCCGCACGCGGCAGCGGGTCGATCGTCAACCAATCATCCACCGCGGCATGGCTGTATTCCAGCTTCTACGGACTGGCCAAGGCCGGTGTCAATGGACTGACCCAGCAATTGGCTGCCGAACTCGGCGGATCCGGCATCCGGATCAATGCCATCGCTCCAGGGCCGATCGATACCGAAGCCACCAAGGCGGTGACTCCCGCGGCGATCGTCGACGAGATCGTCGCGCGCTTACCCCTCAAACGCATGGGTACACCAGCCGATCTCGTCGGTGCGTGCTTGTATCTGCTGTCGGACGAGGCGAGCTGGGTCACCGGGCAGATATTCAATATCGACGGCGGTCAGATCATCCGGTCATGAACGAACGAATCGGATTCCTCGGCCTCGGCAGCATCGGTGCGCCGATGGCTCGACGCCTGTTGCAATGGCCAGGCGCACTCACGGTGTGCGATATCCGGGCGACCGCGGTCGAGCCGTTCGCCGCCTCCGGCGCCGGTGTGGCCTGCTCCCCCGCCGAGCTGGCCGCGCAGGCAACGATCATTTCGGTCGCTGTCGTCGATGACGAACAGGTCCGCCGAGTGCTCACCGGACCGGACGGGCTGCTGCAGGCGGCCGTACCGGGAACTGTGGTGGCGGTGCATTCGACGATCGGCGATCGCACCGCCACCGAGCTGTCTGCGATCTGCGACCGGCAGGGGGTCGAATTCATGGACGCTCCGGTCAGTGGTGGCGCGCCGGGAGCGACGCGCGGCACGCTTGCGGTGATGGTGGGCGGCAGCATCGCGGCGTTCGAGCGGTCGCGTGCACCGTTCGGCTGTTTTGCCGATCTCATCGTGCATGCCGGACCGGTCGGTGCGGGCACGCGCATGAAACTGGCGCGCAACTTGGTGCACTTCGTCTCGTTCACCGCCGCCACCGAGGCACAACGGCTCGCCGAAGCAGCCGGCTTGGACATCACTACGCTCGGCACAGTGGTACGGCATTCCGATTCGGTCACCGGCGGCCCCGGCGCCATCATGCTGCGAGATTCCACAGCGCCGATCGCAGCGGACGACTTCTGGCTGTCGATCCTGCGGCATGTGCGCGATCTCGGAGAAAAAGACCTCGGCCTCGCCCTGGAACTGGGTGAACGGCTCGGCACCCCACTACCGCTGGCCGAACTCGCCTTGGGTCGACTCGGGCCCGGACTCGGAGTCGGAACGGGCGAAACTGCATCGGAAAGGGATTCCAGATGAGCGACGACGACTCCGCCGCGACCGTGCGGCAACGTGGACTGGCCAAAATGGCCGAGGTATACGGCACCGAGTTCCAGGACTACCCCAGTGCGCACTTCGCCGTCACCGCCGACCACCTCTTCGCCGAAATCTGGTCCCGACCTGGGCTCAGCATCCGTGACCGCAGGCTGCTGCTACTCGGCGCGCTCACTGCCCAAGGAGCCATCGATACCGCAGGAATCCAGATCGGGGCGGCACTACGCAACGGCGAACTCACCGAAGATCAACTGCACGAGATCGCAGTGTTCCTTTGTCACTATGTGGGCTGGCCCAACGGCACCAAGCTCGACCTGCTGGTGGGCACGATCGCAGCACAACAAAGGAAAGAGGCCGCCCGCGCCCAGCCAGCGCCCACCGAGCCTTGACCCACGGCGATTTCACCTGCCTCGCCGGCATCGTCTGGCTTTCAGCGGCAACTCCGTCAGCCGTGAAGCGCCGGCTACCCGTGCAGGGTAGCATCTAGACATATGTCCGAACCCGATTCCATGATGCTCGAGGCAACTCGGCGCAGGCTCTCCGGCAAACAAGCCAACACCGTGGACAGGCTGACCCGCGCCGCGGTACAGGTGCTCGCGCAGGAAGGGTTCGCTGGCCTGACCATCCGGATGGTCGCCGCGTCGGCAGGCGTCGGCACTGCCACCGCATATACCTACTTCTCTTCCAAAGAGCATCTGGTCGCCGAAATATTCTGGCGTCGGCTGGTTTCATCGCCGTCGCCGGCCAGCCAGAATCCGGACCCGGTGGTGCGCGTCGTCACCGAACTTCGGAATATTGCACTGCTGGTGGCCGACGAGCGCGAACTCTCCGGTGCGGTGACCAGCGCCCTGCTGGGGCGCGACCCCGATGTCGAGCATCTGCGCGATCGGATCGGGAGTGAGATCCGCCGGCGCATCGTGCACGCGCTCGGCCCGGAGCCGGACCCGGAGGTGGTCGAATCGTTGCAGCTGCTCTATGCAGGCGCCCTCGTCCGCGCGGGCATGGGCTATGCATCCTATGCCGAGATCGCCGACCGGATAGAGAAGTCCGCGCTACTCATCCTGCGCTAGGCAGCAGCCCGGCACGATTAATAGAAATCCGGGACGAGAGGGACGCCGCGGTCGGAGTGGATCACGCCGAACAGGTTCGCCAACGGTTGAATTATCGCCGCACGTGTGTCGTCGTAGTATCCGATGAGAATACCGACTGTCGCCATTCTGCGTTCATCGATCTTACGGTAGACGACACCACCCGAACCGAGACATATCAACTGACCCAACTGAGGGTTGGTATCGATCTCTTTGGCGTCGGCGATACCTGGGCCATGCGGAGGCATGAGCTGAGGGGCAGCGCCTGCTGAACCTCTGGGCGAGCTGGGAGGGTTCCGGCGGCCACTACCTCCCGCGTAATCGACGTCGTAACCGGCGCCCAGCACAGTAAGAGGTGGCTGATGCGAAGCATGCAGCAGCTACTGAAAACCCTTACGAAACTGGAGGTTCGAACGATGTCGCGCTACGAACGAGCGGCCGACCGATTCTTCGCCGCGTGGAACGCATCCGACGAGGACATTCGAGCGAAGGCGGTCGCTGCGGCGTGGACCGAGGACGCTGTGTACCTCGACCCGAAGATCGATACCAGCGGGCACGACCAGCTCGCAGCGGCCATTGGAGGAGTACTCGCCCAGCTTCCCGGCTACGAGTTTCGTCGGGTCGGTGCGGTCGACGGCCACCACGACGTGGCACGGTTCTCCTGGGAGTTGGTCTCGCTCGCCGATGGCAGTGCCCCGGCCGCGGGTACCGATGTGATCACTCTCGGTGACGACGACCGAATCACTCGCGTGGTCGGGTTCCTCGATCGAGAACTGGCGGCCTAAGACCCGCCACGGTGATCGTGCGTCCAGCGTGGTGCTGCCAGTGGCGGTACCACGCGCCACGGACCTCGTCGGTGTGATCGGGTCGCACTCCTGGCCCGGCGGCCTCGGCGCTGGACGCCGCTGTAGCCGATGACCTGGTCCACTTCGAAACTATGCTGATCCGACGTTCTCACGCATCGGCAGGACACAAGCCACTGATCATGGAGAAAGTCGTGAAGATAGCACGCAGTCTGCACGACCCGGATGTTCTCGATCATGCGCAGTACGACGGGGACAAGCCCGGTGGCCTATACGAGAGCTTCTACCAACGCGCCAATCATCCGACAAAGCCGCTCGCGTTCTGGATCCGCTACACCGTATTCGTTCCGAAAGGGCGGCCCGAAGCCGCGATCGGCGAACTCTGGTTCGTGTTCTTCGACGGCGAAACCGGTGAGCACACGGTGATGAAGGAGGAATTCCCGATCGCCGAGTGCTCGTTCTCGACGAACTCTTTCGACGTGCGAATCGGCGAGGCGGTGCTGACACCGGGCCGTTTGGTCGGCGGGGGCGAAGCGGCGGGCGGCCGGTCCACCTGGGATCTGTCGTACAAGTCGGCGCACCCACCGGTGTTGTTGCAACCACGGCTGGCGTACTCTCTGGAGTTTCCCAAGGCCAAGAGCCTGGTCGCGCACCCGCTAGCGGTGTTCGACGGCGTGCTGACGGTGGACGGTCGCGAGATCCCCATCCGGGACTGGGTGGGTAGCCAAAACCACAACTGGGGTTCCGCGCACACCGACAAATATGCGTTCGCCCAGGTCGCGGGCTTCAATGAGGATCCGGAAGGGTTCTTGGAGATCGCAACCGCTCAGGTCCGGCTGGCCGGCCCGGTCCACACACCGTGGGTCACCATGCTGGTGTTGCGTTCCCACGGCCGGGAATACGACATGTCCTCGTTGCTGCGCGCCTTCCGCCACCGAGCGAAGTACTCGTACTTCGAATGGACATTCACCGCCGAGAACGATCGGGCTCGGATCTCGGGGCGGATCTCCGCGCCACGCGAAGCGTTCGTGGGGCTCGTCTATTACAACCCCTCCGGCGGCATCAAGCATTGCCTGAACACCAAGATCGGCCGGTGTGAACTCCAGGTCGCCGACAAGACCGACGGCCGGGAATTCACCCTCACCACTGCTCATCGCGCCTTGTTCGAAATCCTGACAGACGACCGCCGCCACGGAATCACGATTCGCGCGTGACCGCCTGAGAGCAGGCCCCAGGATGCGATACGCGGCGGCAAGGCGATGCTCGACACGTAGGCGCATCCACAACTGGATACGGGCGAGTCCACCCGCCTCGTGATCGTGTCTGCGACCACGGAACGGATGGACTCGACACCGTCTACTGCGGACGAAGCAGGCCAATCGGACCCATTCGTGCCGTTCGGGCTTACACGTCGTAGTAGAGCTCGGACTGAAAGCTGGACATTTGCAGCGTTGGCGATCGCTGACTGCGGTGGCTCTGAACTGCGGTTTCTCCGTCGTACCGTTGGCTGGCATCGGCCCTCGGTGGCGGCACTGCGTGTGAACTGCGTGTGAGAGCCGCACAGGTGCGCCGTGCTGTGGCACTCGTGCGTGCCGACCGGGCATCCTGGGACGGTCGGCAGTTGACCAAAAAGGGGGCTGAGGCGTGGATGCGATCAACGTCGGAGTCGTTGGATTCCGTTGGGGTTGTTGGAAATGTGGGGAATCCGTCCGGTGCGTTGTGGGGCCGTACCGGTACGGCGACAACCAGATCCCGGTGGGAGATCGCGCGTTGCTCATCGCTCGCGAGATCCTGGATAAGGCAGGCAAAGGCGATATCACCGAGCATCTGGTGCCATCCCGCTATGCGGATGGGACGCGTGGGGATCTCGCGTCCCACTGCGCGAGCTGCGGTGCCGTGCAGGGCAACTTCTACGTCCATCAAGAGGCATTGAACGCCCTCATCGACTCGGCTGGGGACATCCAGATTCTTGACCTGCTCGCGGATGGCACATGTGACGCGGGGATGTGGTCGAAACTGGTGGCAGACGAGTGGTTGGAGGCAATCTTCTTCTAGCCGTCTGACTGGACTGCACGCGTGTTGGCCCTGCTCTGGGTTGGCCTGCGCATACAGGGGGCTGGCTACCCGCCTGCCCCATAAGGCCTGCCCTTCTCGCGTAGAGGCTCCGGGGTCAAGGGTGGCGAATGCCATCACGCAGTGACGCCGTAGGCGCCCTTAACGCTGGAGGGGCGCGGGAACACAATGCAGGCCAACCCAGAGCAGGGCCACGCGGCCGAAGGTCGCGCAATGCCACCCAGAGGCAGGGGTTTCGCAACCTGCCACACTCCACGTATGGATGTCTGCCGCCGGATTCGTTCAGCAATCCATCCGCGCAGGTCACGAACCAGCAAGTGCAGGTGAGGGTTCGTCGCTATGGGACGATTAGCGCGTGACCGTTCTCGAACTATCGGATGAGTGGCAGGTCCGCGACGATTCGGGAAGCTCGCCCGAAGACTTCTTCCCTGCGGCGCTTCGCGAGATCAAGTTGGAGCTGAGCCCCGACCATGAGCTGTCGGGGCAGGTTGTTCGCATCGAGGCACGCTACTGGCCCGCCGACGACGTCATCGTCAGCCTGATTGACGGCGAGTTCGCCTTGATTCACCCGACGTGGTCGGGACATGTCGAATTGCCACCGTGGCCGAAGGCATTTCGACTTGGGTATGCGGTCATGGCTTCGCGGGCGATATCGGAGTGGGAACAGTGGCATTGACATCATCAACTCCGCAGACGGGCAGTACCACGGCCAGTCAACCGGGCAGAGCGTCGGCGGATTCGTGTGCGACTGCGGGACGGCTCTCATCGTGCCCACACTTCTCGGTTATCGAATATCAGCCATCTCGGTTCAGGCGGTGACGGAGCAGCGCGTGGCCGCCGCACCGGCGCGCCGGCGGGCGGAGCCTGCGGAGCCCAGCCGCTGCGGGCCGTAGTGCGGCGGCGGCGCGCAGCGCCGTCGCCCTTGATACCTATGGGCACCTGTGGCCGGATACGGACGAGTCCACCCGTCTCGTGATCGCGTCTGTGATCGCGGAACGGATGGACTCGACGTCGCCTACTGCGTATGAACTGCGTACGAAGCGGGCCAAGTAGGCCCATTCGCGCAGGTCAGGCTTACACGTCGTAGTAGAGCTCGAACTCGTACGGGTGCGGACGCAGGTTCACCGGCGCGATCTCGTTGTCGCGCTTGAGGCCGATCCAGGTCTCGATCAGATCCTCGGTGAAGACATTGCCCTCGGTGAGGTAGTCGTGGTCGGCCTCGAGACGGTCGATGACCGAGGACAGGTTGGTGGGGGCCTGCGGGATGTTCTTGGCCTCTTCCGGCGGGAGTTCGTAGAGGTCCTTGTCGACCGGAGCCATCGGCTCGATCTTCTTCTTGATGCCGTCCAGGCCGGCCATCATCATGGCGGCGAAAGCCAGGTACGGGTTGCCCGACGAGTCCGGCGCCCGGAACTCGAGACGCTTGGCCTTCGGGTTGTTGCCGGTGACCGGGATACGGACGGCGGCGGAGCGGTTGCGCTGCGAGTACACCAGGTTGATCGGGGCCTCGAAGCCCGGGACCAGGCGGTGGTAGGAGTTCACCGTGGGGTTGGTGAAGGCCAGCAGCGACGGGGCGTGGTGCAGGATGCCGCCGATGTAGTGGCGCGCCAGGTCCGACAGACCGCCGTAGCCGGCCTCGTCGTGGAACAGCGGCTTGCCGTCCTTCCACAGCGACTGGTGCACGTGCATGCCCGAGCCGTTGTCGCCGAACAGCGGCTTCGGCATGAAGGTCACCGTCTTGCCCTCGGCCCAGGCGGTGTTCTTGACGATGTACTTGAACAGCTGCAGATCATCGGCCGCCTGCAGCAGGGTGCTGAACTTGTAGTTGATCTCGGCCTGGCCGGCGGTACCGACCTCGTGGTGGCCGCGCTCCAGCTCGAAGCCGGCGTTCTGCAGGTTCGTCGAGATCTTGTCGCGCAGGTCCACGTAGTGGTCGTAGGGCGCGACGGGGAAGTAGCCGCCCTTGTTGCGCACCTTGTAGCCGCGGTTGCGGGTACCGTCCGGGTTGAATTCCGCGCCGGTGTTCCAGGAGCCCGAGATCGACTCGATCTCGTAGAAGGCGCCGTTCATGGCCGAGTCGTAGCGGATCGAGTCGAAGATGTAGAACTCCGCCTCGGGACCGAAGTAGGCGGTGTCGGCGATGCCGGTGGAGCGCAGGTACTCCTCCGCCTTGCGCGCGACGTTACGAGGGTCGCGGCTGTAGGCCTCCCGGGTGAACGGGTCGTGCACGAAGAAGTTGAGGTTCAGCGTCTTGGCGAGGCGGAACGGGTCCACGCGCGCGGTGCTGAAATCGGGCAGCAGGAGCATGTCCGACTCGTCGATCGACTGGAACCCGCGCACGGAGGAACCGTCGAACGCCAGGCCATCTTCGGCGAGGTCGGTGGTGAACGCCTTCGCCGGGATCGAGAAGTGCTGTTGCACACCGGGAAGATCGCAGAAGCGGATGTCGACGTATTCGACATCCTCATCCGCCATGAACTTGATGACCTCGTCGGCCGTGCTGAACGTCACGTGTTCTCCTAATGGATCGGTTCCCAGCCGGTGCCGTCGCCTGGGGTCGTCGCGAGCAGACGCTATGGATTTCGTATTTCCCTGCAGTCAAGGCCATGTTTCGCCAGTGTTACGGCTACCTCTTAGCAGCTGGCCATGGCCTCGTGAGAGCCCGCTGGGGCCCGAACTGCATCGTAGTCCTGCCTCAACCGGGTGTCCGCAGTGGCAATAGGCGGCTACGCGGCGCCGGACGCCCGAATGGGCGGACATATCCTGGAGACATGGCACGCATCACCGGCTCCTGGCTTTCCGGACCAACGGCTGATCCTGGGGACTCGGCGTCTCAGCGGTTCCGCGGCGAGCTGCTCGGGCTGCCCGAAAGCGGGGCAGGCTCCGTGACCGGTATGGGCCGTCGGATCGCCGCGTTGTTCGTGGACTGGATGATCGCACTGGGCATCGCAGCGCTGATTGCACGGAGCGCGGCAGTGTCGAATCTGACGCTGCTGGTCTGGTTCGTCATCGGCATCGGTGCGGTCTCGTTGTTCGGCTTCACGCCGGGGCAATACTTCCTGCGGCTGCGAACGGTCCGTATCGACGCGCCGGCGCCGGTCGGATTCGTCCGTGCCCTGGCCAGGCAGGTGTTGCTGCTCTTCGTCGTGCCGGCGTTGTTCACCGACGCCGACGGGCGCGGCATGCACGACCGGGCGACGGGCACCGCGCTGGTGCATGCACGCTGAGTGGCGCCTGTCCCTCGAGAAGCTCAGCGACGCCGGATCGTGCGCTGCATGCCGCGCATCTTGGCTCCTGTGGGCATCGGACCCTTCGGTAAGGCGGGCCCTCCCCGCGCGCTCAGCGCTGCCAGTCGACCTTCGATGAGATCCATACGTTTGGTGTTGATGTTGCGAGGCAGCTTGGTCAGGTAACGCTGCAGCTCTTTGAGCGGAACCTGCCCCTCGTCGTTGCCGATGACGATGTCGTAGATCGGGGTATCGCCGATCAGGCGCGCGGTGCGCTTCTTCTCCTGCGCCAACAACGACTTCACCCGCTGCGGCGAGCCCTCGGCGACCAGTACCACGCCAGGCATACCGATCACCCGGTGCACCGCGTCGAGCTGCGTGGTCGCAGCGATGCCATTGCTCACCCGCCACTTCCCCTGCATGTTGTCCAGCACCCAGGCCGCAGCTCCGGCTTGGCCCTCCGCCTTCCGATAGACGTTCTTCTGCACGCGCCGGCCGAAGATGATGAAGGCGATCAGTGCGCCGAGCACCACGCCCAGCGGTACCAGAAACCAGGTCAGCCCGACGATCAGCCCGATGATCACAGCGACGGCGACGCTGGCCAGCACGGCGCCGATCATCAACGGCAGCAGCAGCTTGTCTTCCTTACGCTGCATCTGGAACGCCTGCCACAGTTGCCTGCGGCGTTCTTTGGACTGCTGTTTGCGGGCCGCTTTCGCCGCAGCCTTCGCTTCCTTGGAGGGCTTACCTGCTGCCATGTCTCTACACAATAGTGCCCAGGTAGTCGCGGTTCCGTGCTGGGAGTTCGCCTGATCAATTCCCACGACGGCGGGCAATCGCCCCTAGCACGGTGAGGTCCAGATCACCGGATGCCTCGGTCCATCCTGCGGCGTGCAGGTCCACTGGAGCGATCACGCCGAGGGCGTCACGCAGGCCGACGACAACCGAATGCGCGAATTCGCGCATGTTGTTCGCGCCGATCGGCCAGAACAATGTCTTGGTCCAGTTCTCGGTGTCGAGACGCAGCGCCGGCTCCCGCCACCCGAGTGCACGCAATTCCCGCGCGGCGTCGGCCGGGATGGGATGGCTCAGATAGTGGCTTCCAGCCAGCTCGGCGGACAACTTGATGTCGTACTGAACGAACTGGACATACCGATTTCCGGATGCGGCGATGATCAGCGTCGCGCGGGAGGGCAACTCCGACAGACAGTGCGCCAGCGCTTGGACGAACCGTTCCCACTCCGCCGTCGCCGACTCACTCATTGTTCCCCCGCGCATCGGCACTCGTCCCATGATACGCCAGCCCGTGTGCGGCGGCAGGCGGATCACGGTGCCGCATACCCGGTTCGGCGCGCCATTACGCGCCGTCCGCACCACGAACGAGGGAGCGAACATCTACCCTGAGCGGTGACCCGTGCAGACCAGAGAACGAGTGCGGCGCACTCCGATTCCAGCACAGACCGAGGCGACGATGCCGATGAACCTGCCGACCCGCAGCGACGCGACGATGACGCAACCAGTCGACGACCCCACCGCCGAACGTCTGGCCGCCGCCTTGCGCTGCGCGACCGTGTCCGCCGACGACCCACACCGCCTCGATACCACGGCATTCGATCGCCTCGATGCCCATCTGCGCCAATCCTTCCCACTGGTGCACGCCGAACTCGAACTGCGGCGGTTCGGACCCAGCAGGCTCTACCGATGGCCCGGCACGGAACCGACCGGAGTCGCAGCCATCCTGCTGGCGCATCAAGACGTGGTGCCGGTGGACGATCCGCAACGGTGGACACATCCGCCGTTCGCCGGTGTGGTCGACGACGAATACATTTGGGGTCGCGGCGCGATCGACGACAAGAGCCGCGTGCTCGCCGCATTGGAAGCGGTCGAGTCGGCCCTCGCCGACGGCCTGCGGCCCCGACGAACGATCTATCTGGCGTTCGGGCACGACGAGGAGGTCTTCGGCGGCGACGGCGCCGTCCCCATGGCCGAACACCTGCGGCAGGCGGGCGTGTACGCGGATCTCTTGCTCGACGAGGGTGGGGTGATCACCGCAGACGTGATCGAGGGGGTGCGGCAGCCGGTGGCGACGATCATGCTCGGCGAGAAGGGGTACGCCACGGTCCGGTTGTCGGTCACCGACACGGGTGGACATTCGTCCATGCCGGGCACGCAAACGGCGATCGGCCGGATCGCGCGCGCGGTGCACCGGATTCAGACACATCCGATGCCGCTGCGCCTGACCCCGGTGATCGCGGACATGCTGCACAGGCTGCGCACCGTGATGCACGGGCCGCGTGGACACCTGCTGGGGCTTGCCCGTATCGCGCCTTCGCTGATCACCCGGGTGATGGCGACCCAACCGCAGACCGCGGCGCTGGTGCGCACCACCACCGCGCCCACAGTGATACGCGGCGGAGTGCGGGCGAACGTACTACCGGCCCAGGCAGAGGCCCTGGTGAACTTCCGTATCCTGCCAGGAGATTCGGTTGCCGCGGTACTGCGGCATTGCCGGAAGGTCGTGCGCGACCCGCAGGTGCGATTCGACGTGGTGGGGACGGCCACCGAGCCCTCCACGGTCACCGCGCCCGGTCCTGCTTTCGACCTGGTCGCCGACCTCGCGCGCGCGGTCGTCCCGGGCATCGCGGTGACCACCGGCCTCGTTCCGGGCGCGACCGACTCCCGGCACTATGCCGACCTGGCGCTCACGCGGTGCAATTTTGCCCCGGTTGTGCTGGACGAGCGTGACCTCGCCTCGATCCATGGAACCGACGAGCGCCTCTCGCGGGTCAACTACGCTCGACTCATCACGTTCAACCGGCGGCTGATCGAGTACTTCGCGACGACCGGCACGCCACAGACGTCAGGAGCCGATTCATGAGCAGCGAGCCCGCGGCCGGCAACAGCGCCCCCTCCGAGCCACCCGCCACGTCCCCGGTCCGCACCCAGTCCGGCACGCTCGCCCGCAGCGGCGGCATCGTCTGGCGCGCGTGGCTGCCGAACGACGCTGCTCAGGGCGTGATCGTGCTGGTACACGGCGTGGCCGAACATTCCGGTCGTTACACCCACGTCGGGCAGCACTTGGTCGCCGCGGGGTTCGCGGTCTACGCGCCCGATCACCTCGGCCACGGCAAGTCCGCGGGCGGGAAGGCCAATATCGGTTCGATGGACAGCGCGGCCGACAATGTCGCCGCCATGCTGGCCTACGCTGCAGGCGAGCACCCCGGCGTGCCGCGCTTCCTGGTCGCTCACTCGATGGGCAGCCTGATCACTCTGCATCTGGCCACTCGGGCACCGATCGATGTCGAAGGCATCGTGCTGTCCGCACCACCGTTGGACATTCCGATCGGCAACCCGCTGCAACGCCTACTGGCACCTGTGCTGAGCAAGCTCACCCCGAATCTCGGTGCGAAGAAACTGGATTCGTCGATGATCAGCCGCGATCCTGCCGTGGTCGCGGCCTACGACAACGATCCACTGGTGTATCGCGGCATGCTGCCCGTTCGTACCGGCGCCGAGATCATGAACGCCACCGTCGTGGTCAAGCAGCGGCTGGCGAAACTCACCGCGCCGCTGTTGGTGCTGCACGGTACTGCCGACGCGATCGCCGCGCCGTCCAGTTCCGACCTCATCGAGCGGGGCTCGGGATCGAAGGATGTCACCGTGATCCGCTACGAGGGCCTCTATCACGAGGTATTCAACGAGCCCGAGCAGGAGAAGGTGCTCAACGACGTGATCACCTGGCTGCACGCGCACTGCACCGGGCGGTAGCGCGAGTGGTCACGCCGTTGCGGGCATGGTCGGTACAACCTTCTCCGCCAGTGTCCGAGCCAGCTCGCACGAATCGATACTCCCCGTATCCCGATTCGATGGAGGGTTGTTCAGGTTGAATTCGAGGCTGCCGCCGTTCATCTCCACATTCACCGTGCACGCCTCTTGGATGTACGGGCCATCGAACTGACGCGTCGACACTGCCCGACGCCCATCGATCGTGAAATCCCGCGTTTCCGCAAAGCCCTTCGAACGCACTACGTCGACGGTCAGATTGGTAGCCCGAATACTCACCGCGTACCCGTTCGTGCGAACCCACGCACAACCCCGCCATCGGACTCCGCCGCTTTTTCTGTTGGTGGGAGTTCTCTTGCTATGCAGTTTTTCCGATGCGAGCACGCTCTCGGGTATGTCCGTGCACGGGTCGTAGGCACTGGGTACCTGCGAGGCGATCGACGATCGAGAGGATGTCCCAGCGGGCGCCGCGACGCCCCGTTCGGTCCCGCACCCAGCGACCAGGACCACTGCACTGGTCACCCACAGCCCAGTACGAATAGCCCTGCTACCGAACACCGTACGATCTCCCTGTGCTGCATCGGACACGACCGTTGCGGCCGGCCCGCCCCTTCCGGCCCAACACCCCTACTACCGCTGAGCGTGTTGCCCACCGCAGAAGAAGGGACTCAAAGACCCGGTTACCTGGCTGGACGTACACCACACCGGGCGGTATCGATCGCGACCACGCAGCTGCCCACCCGGGGGGTGTTGCGCATGGCCGGCCCTGGTAGTCGCCGGATTCTACCAAGTGAAGGTTTCGTCGTCGGCCATACGCTGTGTCGCTTCATCGATCCAGGCTGTGAATCTATTGACGAGATCCGCGGGCGTGGTGGGAGATACCGTGATGTGGGCTCCGGTCACTTCGGTGTAGCGACCGTCATCGGTGATGTCGCGCCATTGCAGGACGTTCTGGGGTGCGGATACGGAGTTGACGGACCCGGTCAACAACCCAGCGCTGCCGCCGCCATCGGCGGGACGGCCTAGCAAGCGCTGATACCGCTCGCGCGGGGTATTGCGAGCGACGTCCTCGAAATAGCTGTTGGTCTGGAATCGCAGGTCCTCGGGATGGAACGTTGCCGCAGGATGTGCACCCGGCAGGCACTCCGGGATCAGCCGCACGAGGCGAGCGGCGAGTTCCTCTGGGCTGGATATCTCGATCCTGATCGCACCATCGTTCCCCCCGGACGCTGATTGAAACAGTGTCACCGAGTGATACACGTTGGTGGCCCCGACGATCCGATAGATCCGAACACTGCCGTCGTTGCCCTTGTGCTTTGTTGTGCCACCGAGGATCTCGATCCGCACAGTCGAAGTGCTCAACGTGTGCATGGCCAGCTCGATGTGCTCGAGTTCGTCGAACGGGTAGCGTTCGCGCACCGTGATCCGGTGCGCGTCGAACTCGTCACGTAGTCCGAAACGACTGTGGTAGTGCAACGGGTTGGGAAACCGGTCATTCGCATCCCCGTACCAGAGGGCAGCGAAATCATCCGGATCGAGTGTCCATGCCGTCATTCGATGATCCGATCGAGGAAAGTTGGTCAGCTATCTCTGCGGTCGCCGCCGATCACACCACCGGGCACCGTCTTCGGCATCTCGCCGAGCAGTTCGTCGGTGTTTTCCTGGGTGACAAGGTAGTCGGGAGTCGTACGGTTCGACTCGTAATCGGACTTGCCGCCACCGGCACCCATTCCCGGCCCCATCATGCCCGGTGTCGCCGCACCACGACCCGACACAGCCGCAGCACCCGCGCCACCGGAGGCGGAACGCACTCCAGAAGCCCCACCCGGCATCCCAGCTCCACCCGGCCCCCCGGGAGCACCCCGCACACCTGAGCCACTGGACGCTCCAGGACCACCGAATCCTCCGGCCCCCGCACGCCCACCGGAACTACCGGACATCCCAGATCCACCGGGTACCCCGGTCCCCCCACGCCCACCAGGCATCCCCAGCACTCCGGAACCACCTGGCCCACCGAGCGCACCAGGACCACCGGCCGGACTTGCGCCACCGGGTATGTTGCGACCCGACGTGGATCCACGATCCTCGGAACCAGCCAACGCATTCGACACACCGGGCTCGGCACCCGCCGCCGTCGTCCTGGTCGGGTCATCACCCGCAACGGCAGTGCCCGGTTCGGCCCCTGCCGGAGTAACCTCGTCTGGGACGGAGGAAGTCCAGGCCGGATCCTGCGTCCCGACAGGTGTGGAGGATCCAGCCGGCTCCGACGCACCCTCATTTCCATCGAGGTCGTCAGAACCAACCGAACCTCGTGGACCTACAGTATTCGGAGGGTTGCCGCCGCCCGTACCGTCTGGTCCTGACCCCGCAATATCCAACGGTTGCGTCGGATCCAAGGCAACCGGCAGCACGGGCACCCGCGCATCGACGCCGCTGAAGCGGGCAACGTAGTTGCTCCGCATGGCCTCCCGGGCACCCTGCTCCGCCTCGTTGCGGGAACGCTCCTCCTCCGCGGCGCGCGGCGGCCAAACATTCGCCGTCCATGAATGGTCGGCGTAGTCCGGGATCGCGTTGCGCGTAGCGACCACCGCTTCAACGGATTCGGTGATCGTGTACGCCAGCTGAGTCAATGCCGGCTCGAGCGTACGGGCGTCATCGGTATAGCGTTTGATCGCATCTTTGGCCGCATCTGCCGCCGCACCTTCCCATGCCTGCCCGATGGACTCGACCATCGCACGCGCGAACGTCTCCACTCCCTGGTCCCACCATGAGGCCACATGCGCGTACTTTTCCGCGGCGTCTTGAGCGTCCCCGTAGTCGTCCAGGGCGCCGAACGATTCTTTGATCTCCTGGTGTGACCAGCTGTGCGGGTTCTCGCCGCCTCCGGGAATCCGTTTAGGCTCGTTCTGATGCATCCGACAACCTCACATCTCTAGCTTGTCCACATAGCACACCTGCACAGGCCCGAAGGATCGCTCTGGAGCAGGTGGTCGTGCCGGTAGTGTTGCTTCCACTTCGCGATATCGTGCAGCCCATTCGGCGTCCTGCTGCATGAAGCGATCCCGAACCGCGCGCAGCAGATCCTGGATGCCTTCAACTACCCGGTAGTGAGATTCCATCACCTCGTAGACGCTGTTCTGCGAACCACGGGCCTTCTCACGGTAGCGCTCTACCATGGTCTGACCCGAAATCAACTCCTTGCCCCCTTGACCACAATTCCCTTCTCCCAAGCCCCACAGCTCCTGACCAGCGATCTCGGTCGCAACCTGCTGGATGTCCTGGATCCTGTTCTTGAAGAACTCGCAATCGCGGTCGATGTTCACGAACTGTTGCGGTTCCATCCGCACCCGCAGCCGTCCCTCCCGCGCCTCATCGACCAAGTTCGCCAAGGGCCGAGGTGGCTTGTCTTCACTCATGACTGTCATCCCTCCCGATGAGTTCGTGCGATCAAGTGGTCACGCCGTTGCTGGCATGGTCGGTACAACCTTCTCCGCCAGTGTCCGAGCCAGCTCGCACGAATCGATACTCCCCGTATCTCGCCTGGACGGAGGGTTGTTCAGGTTGAATTCGAGGCTGCCGCCGTTCATCTCCACATCCACCGTGCACGCCTCTTGGATGTATGGGCCATCGAACTGACGCGTCGACACTGCCCGACGCCCATCGATCGTGAACTCCCGCGTTTCCGCAAAGCCCTTCGAACGCACTACGTCGACAGTCAGATTGGTAGCCCGAATACTCACCGCGTACCCGTTCGTGCGAACCCACGCACAACCCCGCCATCGGACTCCGCCGCTTGCCCTACTGGTGGCAGTTCTCTTGCTATGCAGTCCTTCCGATGCGAGCACGCTCTCCGGTATGTCCGTGCACGGGTCGTAGGCACTGGGCACCTGCGAGGCGATCGACGATCGAGAGGATGTCGCAGCGGGCGCCGCGACGCCCCGTTCGGTCCCGCACCCAGCGACCAGGACCACCGCACCAGCCACCCACATCCCAGTGCGAATAGCATTGCCACGGAACACTGTACGATCCCCCTATGCCGCCTCGGACGTGACCTTGGAGCAGGCACGACTGCTCCGCCCTCGTTGCTGCTGAGCGTAGCCCACCGTCGACGACGTGAGCAATCGATTCCCGCCTGAATAGACCCCGATAGATGGCGCGCTGCAGACACGACCCGCCATCTTCTCACCAAGCACTATGGCTGGGTTCTACCAAGGGAGGAACTCGCCGATACTCCTGGGGGGAGTCGAACACGCTGCTATTTCACACCGAGCTGGAAGTCGAATTCGCCATCATTAGCTCCGGCGATGAACGCCGACCATTCGATCTCATTGAACCGCAGTCGGATGTCAGAAGTAGTAACCAAGGTGTCGCCGCCGTCCCGCTCGACCTGCGCGGCACCGTTTGTGCTGGCCAGACCTTCACAGGCCTCACGGATGAATGTTGACCACTCATCGACGGTGAACTCGATGACTCCGTGATCGTGGTGCTTCGCATGACGAACGAAGACACTGCCTGCCGAGGGGGCCACGTCCACGCAGCCCTCGCCATTTCCGCTGTAGCTGGAGGTCCGCCAAGATCGATGATCTGCGACAGTCATGCGCGCTCCTCTATTCCAAGTTTCGCCAACCGGCTTCTGATGGCTTCAACAGAGTCGGATTCCGACAGCGCGGCAGCACAGAGCCGATCTGTGGCCATCTTATATAGCTGTACCTGCTCTTCTTCCTGGATGTAAAGCGCGCCGGCGGGATACTCGACGTACCCGATGCTTCTGGCGCTGTCGAAGTTCAAGACGATGAAGTCGCCGTCGAGTCCGTCGTGAACAGCCACGCCGACTGGCATGACATGTAGCTCCACTGTGGGAAGCTCAATGACGCGCAGCAGGTGCTCCAGCTGAGAACCCATGACCGAGGGGCCACCCGCGACACGGTCCAGGACGTACTCTTCGATGACCACCCGCAGCCTGAGAGGCCGTTCTCCGGTCAATCGCTGCCGAGCCATACGGCCACGTACCACTGCGGGCGCATCAGCTGGCGGTACACGGAGGTGACCCTCCAGAAGCGCCGCAGCGTATTCAGCCGTCTGAAGCTGCCCAGGTAGGTGCATCGACGTATAGCAGAACTGACTGTCTGCTAGTCCTTCCAGCCCAACGAAGGTCTTGAACCAATCTGGGAACACAGCACTGAACGGTGCCCACCATGTTGTCCGATCTGCCTGCGAGGCAAGCGAAGAGATCCGCTCGATTTGGGAGGGATCGGCACCGTAGAACTTCAGAAGCACCATCACCTCGGCCTGCTGCTGCGTCGACTTGCCGCTTTCCAGATAGTTGATCTTTGTCGCTGTGCAATCGAGCTGGCTTCCCGCCTGCGTTTGCGAAACCCCAGCTCGCTCACGAGCGACCTTCAGTTCTCGACCGATCAGAAACCGCAGCGCATTCGGGTCGGCCCGCCTGTCCGTACCACTCACATCGACCCCTCCATCCGCGCGACGTCCGACAGCACTCTAGTTGGTCTACCGAGACCAACTTCGAATGTATTGCGCCATGTAAATTTACACGCTAGTTTATCTTTAGATATAGGGCGTGTAGCACTCGGCAGCTCCGAGTACTGGAAAGCCCGAGACCAGCAGGGGGTGTGGTTCGTGCGTGTTTTGAGACCCGAGGATCGACAGAGACTCCAGTCGAGTAACGACGGCAGTCACGGTCGCGACGCCTTCCATCCCAGCGCAACGACGAAAGCGGTTCCGCCTCGGCGTAACCACCCGGGTGCCCACTCGCCATCCAATGCCGAACCAGCAGCCCGGTGCGGTAGGCCGCGGTCACTCGCCCGAAAGCGACTCATACGAACGCTATGGAAAGCACACCCCCGCAAAAGCTTTCATGCCGGGTTGCCTCAGGGAAGCTACCTGCGAGAGGTTCGGCGATGAGACCACAGCTGCACGGCTACATGCGATTGCCGCTCATCGAGGATGGGCTTGACACGGTCATGCGCACGTTCGTGGATTTTGCGTCACACCATGGATTTCGGTTGTGCCGAGTGTTCCAAGAAGTCGATCCACCAGCGAGTCTGCTGTGGTTTCTGGTGCAACAGGTGGATCGGGAATCCGGCGGAAGACTCGTGGCTCAGCTACACGAGGTAGCCCGCCGTGACGCGATCGACCTACCCCGGCTACTACGCGGAAGTCCCCCGCGGGACAGGGCATTACGAGCCCTACTCGCTGCGGTGAACGGTAGCGGCGGATACGTCGTCGTGCCGTCGCCGCGGCATCTCGAAGGGCTGGCCGAACCGAGAGAGCTCCTGGTGCGGCGAATGTCGCGGATGCATCCGCCGGTGGGCGTGCTGTATCTCGATGCCGTCGCCGGCGCGTCACGCTCGCCCGACCACCGTCGGTCGGACCAGGTGCCAGGCGATGTGGGTGTCGTCGGGGAATTCACGGTCAAGGCGTTCGGCCTGGCGGTGGAGATCGCGCGGTTGAACACCCATATCCACCTGTCCCGCGCCGGATCGAGCGACGTGATCGAGCAGGCCGATGCGATCGTCCGCGAGTTCGTTCGCACCGCAGTGGATGTCGCATCGGCGTCGGGTGCGACGAACGTGCTGACCGTGCGGCTGATCCGGCGACCGGATACGTTGCGAATGGAATTCACCGAGACACGTGAACACGCCGACGAACCGGTCGATACCCTCGTGCGTCGGTATTGCGCCGGCGTCACTCGGTCTCGGTCGATCACCGGAGGCACCGTCACGCGGTGCGAGCTTCCCTTGGCGCGCACTGTTCCCCACGAGCACAGTAGCGCGGCACCGACGCCGACCCAGACCGCTCGCACCACCGGAAGCCTCGACGACGAGCGGGGACTCCGGTGAAGGCGTACGGGATCGTGCGCGGCGATCGCTCCGGCCGACACACCACCGCACACGTGCACGCAATCCGCACCCTCGCCCGGCACAAAGACTTCGATCTACACAGAATCTTCGTGCGAGACTCCGACGCGGACTTCGGGCTGTTGCTGGCCACGCTCGGCACATCCGGAACCGTCACGCTCGTGGTGCCCTCGGTGTTGCATGTCACCGGCTGGCTCGACGTGATGCGGCGCAACGCAGACGTGTGGACCGTGCTTCCACCTACCTGCTGGCCACGACACCCGGACACGCCGTCGTGACAGAGTGCCACCTGACAGTCGAATTCGAAAACGGTCCGGCGCTGCACTATCGCGCCGAAGAACACGTCGCCCGTGCTTTCGCGGCGGCAGCCCACGCGCAGCGACTGGCATGGGTGACCATCGACCACCTGGTGACCCCGGATCTGCCGCCACTGCCCTGCGCCCGATTGTGGCTGCCATGACCGGATCGTTGTGGCCACACCAACTGGATGCGGTCACCAAGATCTGCGCGGCCCTGCACGATTGCGGTCGCGCGACCGCGGTTGCGGCGTGCGGCACCGGCAAGACGGTCATCGGCGCCGAGTGCTCGGCACGGCTGGCGCCCAACGGGCCTGTTCTCGTGCTCGTACCGACGCTCGAACTGCTGTCCCAAGCGGCACAAACCTATTCGACACACCTTGGACCGGCAACCGGCCCGATCCTCGCGGTCTGCGGAGACCGGACAGCGGCCGACGCGGCAACGAAGCTCCACGCGGAGTCCACTGGGAGCCCACCCCGGGTGGGCACCGATCCAGCCGACCTGGCGCAGGTGCTCGGCGACGGCAGGCGGGCCACGGTATTGGCCACCTACGCGAGCCTGCCCGTCATCCTGGCTGCACATGCCGAATACGGACTCCCACAGTGGGATTTGCTGGTGGCCGACGAGGCCCATCGCACGGCCGGAACGAAAGGACAGTGGACGCGAGTCCACGACGATCGTCGGATACCGGCTCGGCGGCGGCTGTATCTGACCGCCACACCTCGGATCATGACCGTCGGCGGTGACGACATCGTCAGCATGGACGATCCGACGGTATTCGGCCCTCGGGTCTTCCATCTTCCGTTCGCCACCGCAATCGAAGCCGGGCTGCTGGCCGACTATCGAGTGGCGGTGGTGACGGTCACCGACACCGACGTCGCCGAACTCACCACCGCGCACCGGGTGGTGCGAGTCGCAGGTCGCGCGGTGACTGCACGAACCCTCGCCATGCAGATCGCTTTGGCAAAAGCGGTACGCGACTATCGGTTGCGCCGGGTCATCACCTACCACGGGCGAGTGGCAGCGGCAGCTCGCTTCGCCGCGGGACTGGATGCGGCAATCGACCTGCTGCCTGCCGAGGAGAAACCGCCATGGCCGGTGCGTGCCCATAGCGTCAGCGGCGACATGACATCCCAACAGCGCCGCGCCACACTGGCCGAACTGCGGCGCCCCGGGGCGGCGACCGTGGTGGTGTCGAATGCGCGCGTCCTCGCCGAGGGTGTCGACGTCCCAGCACTGGACGCGGTGATGTTCGCCGACCCTCGCGATTCCGCCACCGACGTCACCCAAGCCGTCGGTCGAGCCCTACGCCACGGCGGAGACCGAGGAAAGACCGCGACGATCATCGTGCCGATCTTCCTCGTCGACGGCGAGAACCCCATAGCAGCGCTGGACGGTTCGCAGTTCGACACGGTCTGGCGCGTGGTGCGCGCTTTGCGTGCCCATGACGAACGCATCGGTGACTACCTCGACCGAGCCCGCCGGAACGCGGGGGCATCCGAACGCCGTGGGGTCGAAGACGCTCCCCCGTGGCTGCGCCTCGATGGACTCCCCCCACGCATCGGCCCCGAGTTCCACCGGTCGATTCTGCTGCGCACAGTGCGGATGACGACCTCGACCTGGTGGGAGAACTATGGCGCACTGCTGGCCTTTCACGCCGAGCACGGGCACACGGCCGTGCCGTCCGGACACCGAACTGCTGACGGGCGCGACCTGAGTGAATGGCTCACCAGGTGCCGCGTCGCCCATCGAGCCGGCACGCTGCCGCGCCCATTCACCGAAAAACTGGACGACCTCGGCGTGGAATGGAACCCACTGCCCGCCCGATGGGACAACGGCATCGCGGCACTAGGCGAATTCCACGCCGCGCACGGGCACGGCGAGGTTCCGCTGAATCATGTCACTGCTACCGGATTCGAACTGGGCCAATGGCTGCGCAAGCGTCGGGAGTACTACCGGGCGGGCGTTTTGTCGACCGAACATGCGGCCGTATTGACCTCGTATGGAATCGATTGGCATCCCAGCGCCAGCCGGCGCAACGCCCGGTGGACCGTCGCGCTCCGCGCGCTGGCCGACTACAGAGCCGCGCACGGACACACGAACGTTCCGGTCACCTATGTGACGGCCGATGGTCTATACCTCGGTAGATGGCTGCAACGACGCCGCACCCAGTACCGGGACGGGTCCTTGCCCGACGAACTCGCCACTCGGATACGCGCCGAAGGCGTCGAGTTGGTGGCCGAATCCTCGAGCGCTCAGGTGTGGCATCGTCACCTCGAGGCGCTGGCCGCCTATCGCCGCGAACATGGGCACGCCAATCCCCCGCAACGATTCACGACGTCGGACGGATTCCGGCTGGGCGCCTGGCTCGCACGATGCCGCACCGAGCATCGCCGCGGCCGCCTCGGCCGGGCGCATCTCGACGCATTGCACGCGCTCGGCGTCGACCTGGATTCGACGACCCCCACACGCCGGGGCGGGAAGAAACGTCGCGGTCGCGGATAACCGCGAGGTACCGTGACCGATATGGAGCCGCCCATCCATGCGGTGACGGCGCGTCCGGCACCCGCGCTCGCGGCGTTCATCGACCGCTACGTCGGCTACCGTATGTCCGGGCTCGCGCCGGCGATCCATCGCGGGTTGCCTTCACGGCATATGACGTTCGTCGTCGCCATCGGCCCCACCATCGATGTCGTCGAGCAAACCGATCCGCACCAGTCGCCGCAGAACTATCGCTGTGTGCTGAGTGGCCTGCAGGCGCGCGCCGCACTGATCGCACAACAAGGCGACCAGGAAGGCGTGGCCATCGCGCTGACCCCGCTGGGCTGCCGCACCCTGTTCGGCATTCCCGCGGCGGCACTATGGGATACGTCGATCGAACTGGCCGACGTGGCCGGCCCCGTCGGCCGGCAGCTATGGGAACGGTTACAAGAAGCACCGACCTGGCGGGAACGCTTCGCTGCCTGCGATCGGGTGCTTTCGGCGCTCGCCGACCACGATCGCGTGGTCGGCCCGGAACTCACCTGGGCATGGCACACCCTGGTCGACACCGGCGGGAACATCACGACCGGTCTGTTGGCCGAGCGGATCGGATGGAGCAGGCAACATCTCACTCGCCAGTTCCGTCGCGAATTCGGCCTGAGCCCGAAGCCAGCGGCTCGCATCACCCGATTCGGCCGGGCACGACGGATGCTCGCCCAGACGACCTCGTCGCACACCATCGCCCAGGTAGCCGCCGCATGCGGCTACTACGACCAAGCCCACCTCGATCGCGACTTCGCCGAACTGGCAGGAACCAGCCCCACGAGCTGGCTGTCGGAGCAGGTTCCATCCGTCCAAGCCACCGACGAGCACGCCGGACGACGATGAACGACATGACGAACATGGAAGCAACCGAAACCAGCACCCGCACCGCCGTGTGGCCCACCCTGACCTTCCGCGATGCCCGCGCGATGGCTGCCTTCCTCACCGAGGCCTTCGGCTTCCGGGAAGCCGCGCTCTACGCCCGCGAAGACGACCCGTCGATCATCGAACACGCCGAATTCCGCTGGCCGCTCGGTGGCGGCATCATGTTCGGCTCGGCAGGCAAAGACGACGGTCCATTCGGCAAACGCCCCACCGGCACCGACTCCGTCTACCTGGTGTGCGACAACCCGGACGCGCTCTACGCCCGCGCCTGCGCCGCGGGCGCCGAAGTGGTCCGGGAGCTGCGCGACGAGGACTACGACGCGCGCGGCTTCACCGTCCGCGACCCCGAAGGCAACCTGTGGAGCTTCGGCACCTACTGGGGCGCCTGACGACCCCCGAGTGCCGACCGCGCGATGCAGCGTCGTTCACCGAATGCGGCCGGGTAGCGTCACGCGGGTGATCTCCGCCGACCCCGAACGCATCGGGTTCGAATCCGCATCGGCCCAGCCCGGCGCGAGCGATCACGAGTCGACTACGGCTAGGTGCGGTGACGCGGAGTCCACCGGATGATCGGGCGAGCGGAATGCGGTGGACAATGCCACCAGACACTGGGCAGGATCGCTCGGGTGAACGCACCCGACGCACCCAGCCGGACAGTCTCCCCAGACCAAATCATGCAGTCCGGCTACCCGTACCTGCTCACCACGATGGTGCTCTTCGGTAGTGCGTATGCCAGCTCCAAAGTCGTTGTCGGCGAGATGCCGCATCAGCTCGCCGCTGCGTTGCGCTTCGCTGGCGGTGCGGGTGTGCTCGCACTGCTACTGCTGATAGTCGGGCGCAACCGGACTCCGATCAGCCGGGCGATGGCGATCCGCGCCGGATTGGTCGGCTTGATCGGCGTCTTCGCCTACAACGTGTTCTTCTTCTGGGGGCTGTCGCTGGCGCCGTCACTCGATGGCGCGATCATCATTCCGGTGATAAGTCCGGTTCTGACCACAGCGTTCCTGGTCGTCACCGGTCGAGAGAGCACGTCGCTGCCACGGATCGTCGGGCTGATCATCGCTGTGTGCGGTGCGGCACTGTTCTTCGTGGGCGCCGGTAGCGCAGGGGGGCAATTGAGCGGATCGCGGCTTGCGGGAGACCTGATCTATTTGGGCAGCGCAGTGTGCTGGGCGGTGTACACGATCGTGTCCAAGAGAGTGCTCGTCGGCGTCGACCCATTACGTTCGGCCGCCTATGGCACCAGCGTGGGCGCAGTCGTATTGCTCATCGTCGCGGCGCCGCATCTGCCCAGCACGGACTGGGGCGCGGTGACGGTGGCCGGTTGGGCGAATCTCGTCTACCTGGCGGTGGGACCCACAGCAGTGGCCTTACTGTGCTACGCGCGAGGGTTGAGCGTGGTCGCGCCGTCCACGGCCACCATCATGATGTTCGCGGTCCCTGTCTCCGGCGCGGTGTGCTCGGCGCTGTTCCTGGGTGAGTCGTTCACCACGGGCCAGTTGGTCGGCTCGCTCGTCACCGTGGCGGGGGCGCTGCTCGCTGTCACCCACGGGCAACTTCTGCCGTCACGGACGCGCACCCGCGCCACGAAACCTGTCGCGGGCGCGTCGCCCACCGCGGTCGAGCGTGGTGCTTCGACACGTCGATGACCGCGTCGTGCTGGTCAAGTCACGGTGATGCACGAGCGCCGATCTGCTGGCCCGAAATCATCGGGTACGCGCTTTTCAGCGGTATTGTCCTGTTCGACGGTGCGATCCGTTGGCGATTACACTCGCGTCGGCCAATCAATCCAGCACTGAGCAGGATCGCTCATGTGGACACCGCACACGCGCCCGGCCGATGATCCCGCGAAATTCCCGCTGAGTGTGCCCGCCGGGTACCCGCACTTGGCGCTGACAATGGTGCTGTTCGGCAGCTCGTACGCCAGCTCCAAGGTCGTTGTCGACCACCTTCCGCATCAGCTTGCGGCTGCGTTGCGCTTCGGCGGAGCCGCGCTGGTTCTCGCACTGCCCTTGGCCGTCGGACGCGACCGCACACCGATCCGTCGCGGCTTGGCCATCCGTGCCGGGCTGGTCGGCCTCCTCGGGGTCTTCGCCTACAACGCGTTCTCGTTCTGGGGGTTGTCGTTGGCGCCTTCCCTCGATGGCGCACTCATCATTCCCGTGCTGAGCCCGGTGTTGACCACCACGTTCCTCGTCCTCACCGGCCGTGAACGCACGTCTGCGCCACGCACCCTCGGACTGATCGTCGCCGTGGGTGGAGCATCGCTGTTCTTCGTGAGCGCCAGTAGCGCCGACAACCAGGTAACCGGGGCACGGTTGGGTGGTGATCTCGTCTACCTCTTGGCCGCCGTCTGTTGGGCCGCATACACGATCGTGTCCAAGAAGGTGCTCATCGGGGTCGACCCGTTGCGCGCGACCGCCTATGGGACCAGCGTGGGCGCGGCAGCACTACTCGTGGCCGCGGCTCCGCATCTATCCAGCGTGGAGTGGAGCACCATGACCGCGGCGGGATGGGTCAATGTCATCTACCTGGCAGTCGGACCCACGGCGGTGGCATATCTGCTCTACGCGCGCGGACTGAGTATGGTGACGCCATCGACGGCCACGACCATGATGTTCGCGGTCCCGCTGTCCGGTGCGGCGTGTTCCACGCTGTTTCTCGGTGAGTCCTTCGGCCCCGGCCAGCTGATCGGCGCGCTCATCACCATCGCGGGGGCGCTGCTGGCCATCAGCTGGGCCGATTCCCGGCCCGGAGACCGTCGACGCGCCAACCCGGAACGCCGTACATCTCGAATACCCATAGCGGCGGTGCGTCGACCCTAGTCGACTGGCGGAATATTTGCGGACAATGTCTTTACCGACACTATTGGCCGGAAATTGTTTGTACGAAACTGACTGCCATGAGTATTCAGGTCCTCGTTCCGACAGCTGCAGCGGTTGTGATACCAGTGGCGATTCTGGCAGCCATGGCGGTACTGATGTCCCGCTCTTGGATCTTTTTCGGCGAGGGCCGCGCAGGCTCGTCGGAGGTCGTCGACCGCGATGCGGAACGACTACGAGCAGAGCTGACGGCGATGCGTGGGAGAAGCTGATGTGCGGATACCCCACGGCCGCACACCGAGCGCCGGCATCCGATGGCCGCAGCTCCCGCGCACGCCTTTCGGCTGCGTACACGGGCACACCGCGGCCATCGATTCGCTACACCGTGGCGTCGGCTTTTTCCTTGCCGCTCTTGGGGTCGTAGGTCTCCCAGAACGTGGCCCCGACGATGCCCACCACCTTCGGGTCGAACACCGGGTCCAGACCCGCCTTCTTCTGCCGCTCGTAGTCGCGCAGCGCCTTGTAGGCCGGCTGCTGCAAGATGATGATGCCGACGATATTGAACCAGGCCATCAAACCCACACCGATGTCGCCGAGCGTCCAGGCATCTTCAGCCGTCGCGACCGCACCCACCACGACCGCTACCAAGAGCACTGCCTGCAACAGCAGCGTCGAGTTCGACCCGACGGTACCGCGCAGGACCGGCACTGGAACCGATGCGTACTTGCCGAGCAGGAACCGCAAATTGGTTTCCGCCATGTAGTAGTACGCGATGATCGTGGTTGTACAGAAGAAGGCGAGCGAAACTGCGACAAAGGTCGATCCGGCGCCGCTCCACAACGTATCGAAACCGACCTGAGCGAACGCTGGCCCCACCTCGACATCCGAAGGCAGCGCACCTCCGTCGGCCAGAATCGGCGCGTCTTTGTCGCTACCCTCGAAAACACGGTAGGCACCGGTCGACAAGATGAGGAAGCCAGTCGCGGTGCAGACGAACAGGGTGTCGATATAGACGGCGAAAGCCTGCACCAAGCCCTGTTTGGCCGGGTGCGATACCTCTGCCGCGGCAGCGGCATGCGGCCCAGTCCCCTGCCCTGCCTCGTTGGAGTAGACCCCACGCATGACGCCATATGCGACCGCTGCGCCGATGATCCCGCCGAAGACCGCGTCGGTGCCGAACGCACTGGAGAAGATCAGACTGAAGACACCGGGAAGTTCCGCTGCATTGACGAATATGACGATCAGCGCCAACGCGATATAGGCGACAGCCATGAACGGCACCGCGACCGAGGCGAAAGCCGCGATACGCTTGATGCCACCGATGATCACGAAGGCCAACACGATGGTTGCGCCGATCGCGACCCACCATTTCGAAACGCTCCACGCCGTGTTCATGGCGCCGGACATGGTATTGGATTGCACACCAGGCAACAACAGACCACAGGCGAGCACGGTCACACCCGCGAACAAGAATCCATAGATCCGGAACAGCGGGGCCGCGCGCGTATGCGCCATTGCCCGGCTGAAGTAGTACGCGGGCCCGCCGCGGTACTCTCCAGTGAGCCGGTCACGCGTCTTGTAGATCTGTCCGAGCGTGGACTCGACGAACGACGTCGAAGCCCCGAGGAACGCGACCATCCACATCCAGAACAGCGCCCCCGGCCCACCGAAGGCGATGGCGGTGGCGACGCCGGCGATATTGCCGGTTCCGACCCTACCGGACAATGAAACAGTCAACGCCTGGAAGGACGACACACCCGACGGCGACTTCTCGCCCCGAAGCATCAGTCGGATCATCTCCCCAAACTGCCGCACTTGGACGAACCTGGAGCGTACAGAGAAGTACACTCCAGCAGCCAGACACAGGTAGATCAGCGCATCGCTCCATATGGCGTTTTTCACCGTGTCGAGGAAACCACTCAAAACACTCGCTCCTATCAAGGTATCCGTCTAGGCCGAGATACTTGCACGGTCGGCCCGAGAACCCGTTACCAGTATGTGACATCGGTGTTATGCGCGAAGTTTTTCGGTAAAATACGCCAAGAGATACCAGCTCGGAGCGATACCCTCGGCCGCCAGACAACCACCAGCACACGGCCCGAAACCTAGGCCACCTGTGCTCGGATTCGCGCCGCGACACGAATGGAGTGTTCGAGCAACTCGCTGTCACGAAGGCCAGGCCGCTATACCACAGGATGCGCCACAACCCCACCGGCCGCATTCGAGAACACGTGAGGTCGTCTGCGGGCTCACCCCATAGCCCGTCAGTTGAGACGGACATCGGCGATGACAGCTCGGTGATCGGAGCCAGGGATGGTGAGGCTGTGCAGACGTTCGGCCGTGGCACCGGACAGCAGAACATGGTCGATCCCGATGACCGGACCCCAAGGCCGGTCGGTGGGGTAGGTGGGCAACAACCCCGTCCCGGTGTGATCGGCGGCAGCGGCGAAACCACCGCCCAGCAAGTCGCGGAACGCCTTGTGGTCTCGGGTCGCATTGAAATCGGCGCCCACGACGGCTGGGCCACGATGCGCATCCAAAAGACCTCGGATCGAACGCATTTCCGCGCTCCAGGCGCGAACGTCCAATGGCGGCACCGGATGAAATGCGAAAACCGCAATCGGCCCGCCGGCCGGATGTTCCATCGTCACCGACATATTGTTCAGCAGGAAGCCATCGAATTTCGTGAAGTCCCGCAATGGGTATCGGCTGTAGATGCCGGTACCACCAGCGCTCCCGTCGACCGGCTCGAGGTAGCGGTACGGCAACTCGTCGAGCAGGCCGGAAGCCGCCAGCCTTTCGGCCGCGCGGTTGGTCAACTCGTTGATGGTCAACACGTCGACGTCGTTGCTTCGAACCGCGCCGACCACGGCTGCCGGATCGGCGCCACCGAGGAGCAGATTCGATTGCATGACTGTCAGCCGCGGCCCGGTCGCCGCGTGTCCGTGCGGCACGAACGCCGGCACCAGTGTCCACAGCGCTGCCACAGCCAACACCGCGGCGACCGCGCCACTGCGCCATCCGCGTGCGATCAGCAGCAGCACCGACCCAACGACGGCGCCCACCATCAGATACGACGCCCCCGAGGCGAGCAGCACCAACCCACGCCGCTGCCAATCCCCGAAATGCAGCACAAGCCCTATGGCGCCCAGCACGACAGCGAACCAACCCACTATGAACAAACCTCGGTTCACCAGTGCATACACACGCCCGAGCCTACGGGACCCGCCCGCGTGCTACAGTGCTCGACTCGCTCGCAGCCGAATACGTGCCCTCGCGCACGAATACGAATCGACTTGCCTCAATCCCCGGCACCCACGGATCTCAGTGGCCGAAGACCCTTTCCACCACTGCTTTTGCTCGTCGTGTGACACGCATGTAGTGGTCGAGGAACTCGCTGCCGTCGTCGTTCGGCCACCCCGCCACCCGGGCGACCGCGGACAGCAGACGACCCGGCCCCGGGAGCTGATCGGTCGGTTTACCCCGCACCAGAACAAGCGCATTGCGCGCATTGGTCGCGGTGATCCACGCATCGCGGAGCAGTGCGACATCGGTCGCGTCCAACAACTCCTTGTCCTCGATCACGTCCAAGGCCTGCAGTGTGGAGGTGTTGTGCAGTCCACGGATGCGATGCGCGTGCCGCAACTGCACCAGTTGAACCGTCCACTCGATATCGGCCAGACCTCCGCGACCCAGCTTGGTGTGCGTGGCAGGATCGGCGCCGCGCGGTAGCCGTTCGGCGTCCACCCGGGCCTTGATCCGCCGAATGTCGCGGACCGCGTCGGCCGAGACGCCACCCTCCGGATAGCGCACCGTATCGATCACATGCAGGAAACGCACGCCGAGTTCCTGATCTCCGGCCACCTGGTGTGCGCGCAGCAATGCCTGCACCTCCCACGGCTGCGCCCACTGTTGGTAGTAGGCAGCGTAGGCGGCCAGCGTGCGCACCAACGCGCCGTGCCGGCCCTCGGGCCGCAACCCCGCATCGACGTGCAACGGCGGATCGGTGCTGGGCGCCCCGAGCAGTTGCTGCACCCGGTCGGCTACTCCGATGGCCCATTTGACCGCCTTGGCTTCGTCCTCGCCTTTCCGCGGGTCACAGACGAACAGCACATCGGCGTCGGAGCCGTAGCCGAGTTCCATACCGCCGAGACGACCCATTCCGATCACCGCGATGTCCGCCGGCGCCGCAGCGCCTCGCTCGGCTTCGCTGGCCCGAATCACCGCGCGCAACGAAGCCTCCAACACCGCCACCCACACCGAGGACAAGGCCCGGCACACCTGTGGCACGTCGAGCATGCCGAGCAGGTCGGCCGACGCCACCCGCGCCAGTTCGTGCCTGCGCAGCGAGCGGGCGGCGATCACCGCGCGTTTGGGGTCCTCGTACCGGGCGGACGCAGTGAGAATGCCGCGTGCGACCTCGTCGGGCCGCGGACCCAGCAGAAGCGGACCGTTCGGCCCATCGGCATACATCCGAATCGTTTCCGGCGCGTTGATCAACAGGTCCGGTAAATACTCCGACGAGCCGAGCACGATCATCAGCCGCTGTGCGATCGCGCCCTCGTCGCGCAACTCGCGCAGAAACCAGATCTGGTCGTCGAGCCGCTCCGACACCCGGCGGTAGGCCAACAATCCCGCGTCCGGATTCGGTGTGTCGCCGAGCCATTCGAGCAGCGTCGGCAGCAGCAGGGCTTGAATTCGGCCCTTGCGCGACACTCCACCGGTCAGTGCTTTCAGATGGGAGAATGCGTGTTCCGGCGCGACGTAACCGAGAGCGGCCAACTGCCGGATGGCTGCGGCCTGGCTCAGTCGCAGCGCATCGGAATCCAGGCGGGCAACCGACTCCAACAGCGGCCGGTAGAACAGTTTCGCGTGTAACCGGCGCACCCGCACGGCGTTTCGTCGAATCTCGCCGGCCAGCACACCCGTCACGTCCTGCCGGCCGTCGGGGCGGATATGCGCGGCCCGAGCCAGCCAACGCATGCCCTCTTCGTCGTCGGCCGCGGGCAGAGTATGCGTGCGCCGCATGCGCTGCAGTTGCAGCCGATGCTCCAACAGCCGCAGAAACTCATACGATGCGGCGAGATTCGCCGCATCGTCACGCCCGACGTATCCACCCGCAGCCAACGCCGTGAGCGCGTCGACCGTGCTGGTCACGTGCAAGGTCTCGTCCACCCGCCCGTGCACCAGTTGCAACAGCTGCACAGCGAATTCGACGTCACGCAAGCTGCCCTGACCCAATTTGAGCTCGCGTTCGCGCAGATCGGCGGGCACCAAGTCCTCGACCCTGCGCCGCATCGACTGGACATCGGTGACGAAATCGGGCCGCTCCGACGCCGACCACACCATGCGCATCACCGCATCCCGATACTGCGCGCCGAGAGTGAGGTCGCCGGTCGCTGGACGGTTCTTCAGCAGCGCTTGGAACTCCCAGGTGCGCGCCCACCGCTTGTAGTAGGCCAGATGCGAATCGAGCGTACGCACCAGGGCGCCGGCCTTACCTTCGGGTCGTAGCGCCGCGTCCACCTCGAAAAAGGCCAGATTCGCCACGCTCATCATTTCTGCCGCCAAACGGGTGGCTGTGGGATCGGCGGGCTCGGCGACGAACACCACGTCGACGTCGCTGACATAGTTCAACTCACGCGCGCCGCACTTGCCCATCGCGACCACACTCAGTCGCACCGGCACCGGTTCGTCCTTGCAGACACGCGCTACCGCGACGGCCAATGCCGCCGTCAAGGCAGCGTCGGCCAGGTCGGTGAGGTGTCTGCCCACCACCTGATATGGCAATGTCGGCTCGTTCTCCACCGTGGCAGCCAGGTCCATCGCAGCGAGCAGCATCACCTGGTCGCGGTACCGGTTGCGCAACAGCACCAGCGCCTCTGGGCTCGCGTTCCCGGCGCGAAACAGCATCGGCCCTGCACACGGGCCCTGTTCGGGCCGTGCTTCGACAACGCCCAGTAGATCGGCAACGAGCTCTTCACGGCTGGGTAACTGCTTGCGGCGCAGAACTTCCCAGCGTGCTGGCACAGCAACGAGGTGATCGCCCAGTGCGCTGGACGCACCGAGTAGCGCGAATAGTTTGCCGCGCAACGAGGTATCTTCGCGGATTGCCGAATCGAGTCCGGCCCAGCCTGTTGCGATCTGTTCGCGTAGTCGCACGAGGGTGCTCAGCGCAAGATCTGGATCAGGTGCGCGCGACAACGCCCACAGGACCGAAATACTCTCGACGTTGTCCCAGCCGAGTTCATGAAGGGACGCGGCAGCGGTCGGCTCGAGCAATCCGAGCCGACCGACACCAGGGACAGCGGAGCGGGCAGACGGTGACCGGGCCATGTTTCTCAAACTACAGGGCCGACGGCGGGTAGGCCCGCCGCCGAACATGCTTCGGCTACAGCCCCAGATACTCCTGCAGTTCCAGCGGGGTGACCTGGCTGCGGTAGGCCGCCCATTCCCGACGCTTGTTGCGCAGGAAGAAGTCGAACACGTGCTCGCCCAAGGTCTCCGCGACCAACTCCGAGCGTTCCATCGCCTGCAATGCCTCGTCGAGCGAGCCGGGAAGTTCCCGGAATCCCATCGCGCGCCGCTCGGCAGCGGTCAGCGACCATACGTCGTCCTCCGCCTCCGCGGGCAACGTGTAGCCCTTCTCGATACCCCGCAGACCCGCCGCGAGCAACACGGCGAAAGTCAGATATGGGTTGCACGCCGAGTCTGGACTGCGGATCTCCACCCGTCGCGAGGACGCCTTGTTCGGCGTGTACATCGGCACCCGCACCAGAGCGGAACGATTGGACCGGCCCCACGAGGAGGCCGTCGGCGCCTCGCCGCCGTGGATGAGCCGCTTGTAGGAGTTCACCCACTGATTGGTGACCGCGCTGATCTCGTGCGCATGCTCCAGGATGCCGGCGATGAACGCTCGCGCCGTCTCCGACAGGTTGATCGGGTCGTCGGGGTCGTGGAAAGCGTTCGTCTCGCCCTCGAACATGCTCATGTGGGTGTGCATCGCCGAGCCGGGCCACTGCGCGAACGGCTTGGGCATGAACGTCGCGCGCACGCCCTCGTCGATGGCGACTTCCTTGATCAGATAGCGGAAGGTCATCACGTTGTCGGCCATGGACAGCGCGTCGGCATAGCGCAGGTCGATCTCCTGCTGGCCGGGAGCGCCTTCGTGGTGGCTGAACTCCACCGAGATGCCCATGGATTCCAACGCGTCGATGGCATGGCGACGAAAGTTCGGCGCGGCATCGTGCACCGCCTGATCGAAGAAGCCTCCGCTGTCGGCCGGTACCGGCGGGCTGCCTTCCGGCGTGCCGTTCTTCAGCAGAAAGAACTCGATCTCGGGGTGGACGTAGCAGCTGAAGCCCGCGTCACCGACCTTGTTGAGCTGGCGGCGCAATACATGGCGCGGATCTGCCCAGGACGGCGACCCGTCGGGCATGGTGATATCGCAGAACATGCGCGCCGAATGTTGGTGGCCCTTGCTGGTGGCCCATGGCAGCACCTGGAATGTCGACGGATCAGGCCGAGCGACCACGTCGGCCTCCGAGACCCGGGCGAAGCCTTCGATGGCCGAGCCGTCGAAGCCGATGCCCTCCTCGAATGCTCCCTCGAGCTCGGCGGGTGCGATCGCGACGGACTTCAGAAAGCCCAATACGTCTGTGAACCAGAGACGCACGAAGCGGATGTCCCGCTCTTCGAGCGTCCGCAGCACGAATTCTTTCTGGCGATCCATGCCCGCGAGCGTAAGCATACAGCGTTAAATCTGTATTACATACACGCTCCAGATTTCCCCGCGGATCGCGGGAGACCGAGCCCGAGCAGCCGAACCGAGTCCGGTCGGCACATCGCCGAACCGAGTCCAGTCGGCACATCGAGGACCACGGTTCGTCCGCGGCCGACTTCGCGACCCCGTAGTAGGTGGGGCGAGGTCAGCAGGTGAGCCCTGGCGCGGGCTCGGTCAGATCGATCAGATAGGCGATGACCGCCTCGTCCACACACGCAGAACCCACGTCTTCCCCGAATACGACCGTGTGCTGATCTCCTTGGTGAGTGATCAGCGCCGCATCCAATTGGTCGGCCAAGTCGACACCGGCCTGGTATGGCGTGGCCGGATCGCCGGTGGTGGACACCACCACCGTCTTCGGTAGCCCGGCCACCGAGATGCGATGCGGTTCACTGGTGTTCGGTACGGGCCAGAACGCACACAACTCCAGTGGCGCTGCGCCGGTGCCGCGGCCGTCGTCCAGGAACGGCGCGATCGCACGGAATTCGGTATCTTGTCGGCCGGCGACAGCGCGGTCGGTGATGCGCGGATCATCCACACAGCGAATCGCATTGAACGCATCTTCTCTGTTGCTGTAGCTGCCATCATCGCGACGGCCGACATACAGGTCGGCCAGCGCCAGCAACGTGTCACCACGTCCGTCACGCAACTGCAACAGCGCTGCGGTGAGCGTCGGCCACAGTTCGTCGCTGTAGAGGGCTTGACCGACGCCGGTGGTGGCGTCACCGTACGTCAGCCCACGCTGGTCCTCGGTCGGCGCCGGGGTGTCCCACAGTGGGTCCAACAACTCTCGGAACTGATGCACTGCCTGCGTAGGATCGGTGCCCAGCGGGCAGTCCGGCCGCTGGACGCAGTCCGCGGCATAGGCATCGAAGGCACTTTGGAATCCCGCGGCCTGCCGCAGCGACTCCTGCAAGGGGTCTTGTTGGGGATCGACGGCACCGTCGAGCACCAGTGCACGCACACGAGTCGGAAACTTCTCCGCATACGCTGCGCCGATCCTGGTGCCGTAGGAGTACCCCAGATACGTGAGCGCGTCATCGCCCAACACCGCGCGGATCACGTCGAGATCTTGGACCACTTCCCGGGTACCGACATGTGCCAGGAAGTCCGTGCCCGAACGCTGGGTACAGCTATCGACATATCGACCGATGTCCGCCTCGGACTCCGCAATACCTTCCGGCGAATTGTCTTCCTGCGGCTCGGCGCGCTCGGCATCGCGTTGCTCGGCGGTCCAACAGCTGATCAGGGGGGTGGAGGCGCCAACTCCACGGGGATCGAAACCGATGCGGTCGAAGCGCTCGGCCACCGGCGTGTCGAGGCCCGTCACCGCCGTGAACAGTCCGGACACCCCGGGACCGCCTGGATTGATCACCAACGAACCGATCCGCTGCCCGGTCGCTTCGAGCCGAGACAGTGCGATCCGAGCCGTCGGCCCGTCCGGCTGCGCATAGTCGATCGGCACCGTGACCCGAGCACACTGGACGACCGGCGGAAGAAACTCTGCCGACTCGCCCAGCTCGCCACAATCACCCCACTGCACGGTTTGGTCGTAGAACTTCCCCAGGCCGGCCGGTCGCGGCGTCGACTGCTCAGCTTCGGTACCGGTGTCCGCGCACGCCGCGACCACCAGCATCAGCATCACCAACATGAACGCCCCGCGCCCACGGCCCACTATCGACATGTCCTGATAGTGCCATTCCACCGATGATCACGCCCAACTCCGACAATTCGGCCGCCGCGCTGTGACCAATTACATCCAGAGCTGCTCTTCGTCCGGTCCGGTGCCGGGTGGCAGACTGAACCTCGTCAGACAATCCCGGGGACCCGTACGGGCCTCGAGGCGAATAGACGAAAGGGACGATGTTGTCCAAATCCGATTCGGAAATCCCGGCCTATGGCGCTGCTCCCGCGACGTCGACCGCACCTGGGAAGCCCATGCGCAAGACCCGGGTGCACCACCTGCAACAGATGAAGACCGAGGGTACACGCTGGGGGATGTTGACCGCCTACGACTATTCCTCGGCCCGACTGTTCGAACAAGCCGGCATCCCGGTGCTGCTGGTCGGTGACTCTGCGGCCAATGTCGTGTACGGCTACGACACCACCGTGCCCATCACAGCGGAGGAACTACTGCCCTTGGTGCGCGCTGTCGTGCGCGGTGCGCCACACGCATTGGTCGTGGGTGATCTGCCGTTCGGCAGCTACGAGTCCTCGCCGCACCAGGCATTGGCCACCGCGACGCGGTTCATGAAGGAAGGCGGGGCCCAAGCGGTGAAGCTGGAGGGCGGTGAGCGCGTCGCCGAACAGATCGCGCTGATCACCGCTGCGGGTATCCCGGTGATGGCGCACATCGGCTTCACCCCGCAAAGCGTGAACAGTTTGGGCGGCTTCCGCGTGCAGGGTCGCGGCGACAGCGCCGAGAAGCTGATCGCCGATGCCATTGCGGTGCAGGAGGCGGGTGCATTCGCGGTGATCATCGAGATGGTGCCCGCAGACCTCGCCGGACAGGTCACCCGCAAGCTGACCATTCCCACCGTCGGTATCGGCGCGGGCGCCGATACCGACGGCCAAGTCCTCGTCTGGCAGGACATGGCCGGCTACACCACGGGAAAGACGGCGAAATTCGTCAAGCGCTTCGGTGCTGTAGGCGACGAGTTACGCGCCGCGGCGACCGCATACGCCGACGAGGTGCGTCGCGGCGTCTTCCCGGGGCCTGAACACAGCTTCTGACCCACGACGCCGACGCCGATCGGGTCGGTGCGCCTCGCCGCGCGCCGCCCGGTCGGCCGGGGGCTGCCCCGGACTGTCGGCGACCGAATCGAACGAGTATCCGCCGGTCGGTGGAATCAATGGCAGACTCGATGCCGACAATACCGACACGAGCAGAGGTACCGATGCGCTACAGCCGTTGGATTTCACGCCATGCCCGGCTGGCGGCAGGCGTCCTCGTCGCCGTGGCGCTCACCGCCTGTGGCAGCGAGTCGCTTCCCGCCCCTTCCGGAAGTTCGGGTTCGACCACCACGGTATCGCCCACCGAGCCCTCGGCGACCGCCGCGCCCGACACCACCTCCGGCGACGCCGGCCCGAACAACGCGGAAGTCTCCGACACGGCGGCGACTCAACTCTGTGACCTGATCGAGCCCGAGCTGTCCAACTGGCGGATACAGGGGCCGACGTTGGGCAAGATCGGGCTCCATACGCTCCTGGCCGAATGGGTGTTTCGCAATAGCGAGGTCGCCCCCACCATAGCGACGGACAAAGCCATCATCGACCGGGTCACCGCGCAACACTGTCCGGACGTTCGACGGCAGGCTCTGGAAGCACTGAAAATCCCCGACCTGGCCTCGGGTCTGGTGTTCTGATCGGAGCGAGCGCATGCGTACTCTCTACCCGGAGATCCAGCCGCACGACTCCGGCATGCTGGCGGTCGGCGACGGGCAGTCGGTGTATTGGGAAGTCAGCGGCAGCCCGGACGGCAAACCGGTGGTGTTCCTGCACGGTGGACCCGGCGGCGCCACCGCGCCACACCACCGTCGGTTCTTCGATCCACTCGCCTACCGGATCGTGCTGTTCGACCAGCGCGGTTGCGGACGATCCACCCCGCACCTCGCCGATGACCCGAGCCTGGAGCACAACACCACCCGACACTTGGTCGCCGATATCGAGAGATTGCGCGAGTTCTTGGGCGTCGAACGCTGGCAGGTGTTCGGCGGCTCGTGGGGTTCGACGCTCGCGCTGGCCTACGCGCAGCAGCATCCCCACCGGGTGACCGAGTTGGTGCTGCGTGGCATCTTCCTGTTGCGACGCATGGAAATCGACTGGTACTACAACGGCGCCGCCGGCTACGTCTACCCGGACGCGTGGGCGAAGTTTCTCGCGCCGGTACCGGAGGACGAACGCGACCACGACCTCGTCGAGGTCTACCATCGGCTGCTGCACTCGCCGGATGAGCAGGTCGCGCTGGCGGCCGGGGTCGCCTGGTCCAGCTGGGAAGCGGCGACGAGTTCGTTACTGCCGCAACCGGAGCGACTCGCGGAGATGTCGGCAGCACGGTTCGCGCTGGCGTTCGCCAGGATCGAGAACCACTACTTTCGCCACGGGGGTTTCCTCGACGAGGGGCAGCTGCTCCGCGACATCGGCGCTGTCGTGCACATCCCGGCGGTGATCGTGCAGGGCCGCCACGACATCGTCTGCCCATCGGTGAGCGCGTGGGAACTCCATCGCGCATGGCCCGGTTCGGTGCTGCACATCGTCGACGATGCGGGGCACGCGGCCACCGAACCCGGTATCACTCATCAACTGATCGAAGCCACCGACCGATTCGCGAAGCCGAGGTGAGCACTGTGAGCACGGCAGGGGAAGCACTCGTAGCCGCGCTACGCGACGACATCGACCAACTCGTGGCCACCGAACCGCAGGTGCGCGTGGATGCACCGGACTCGGTGCACCAGATGCGGGTGGCCACCCGCAGGCTGCGCAGTGTGCTGCGCTCCTATCGTGGCCTGCTCGCCCGCAAACCGGCCGCCGCGCTGGGCGGCGAACTCAAGTGGTTGGCCGGATTGCTCGGGGAGGCGCGCGACGCGGAAGTACGCGCCGACCGGTTCGCCACGCTGCTGGCCGAGCACGCCGAGCACGCCGCACCAGCCGAACTGGACGCCACCACCGCGCGCCTGGTGGACACCGAGCTGGATCGCTATCGCGCCGCGCACGACGAGGTGCTGGCCGCATTGACAAGCGGGCGCTATCGCCAACTGCGCGACCGGCTCACCGAGTGGCGCACCGATCCCCCACTGCGCGACTCCCGCGCCGTGGCGCATGCGACGAAGGTTTTCGGTGACGTACTGCGACACGACCTCGGTCGGGTGGAATCGCTCGTGCATGCCGAACACACCGTTGCCGAGACACAGCGCGTCGAGCTGCTGCACGACATCCGCAAGAGCGCCAAACGCTTACGGTATTCCTGCGAGGCGGCGCGGCAAACGGTCGGCGATCCTGCGGCCGATCTCGGCAAGCGCGCGAAGAAGCTGCAAACCGTGCTCGGCGATCACCGAGACGCGGTGGAGTCGCACGAGACGATTCTGGGCCGGGCCGCCGACGCGGCAACACACGGCGAGCGCGCCGATCTCTATGAACTTCTCGCTGCCGCCGAGAATGCCGCGGCCAGTCGTGAGCTGAGCCGCTACCCAGCCACCGCCGCGGCCTTGCTCGAGTAACGCCGCCGGGAGGCAGTGGCGCCGGTCGTCGGCCGGCGCCGGTCGTCGGCCGGGTGACCCTGTGCCCAGCGGCGTCAACCCTATTGCAGCGCCAGCATTGTGCCATTCAGCTGGTGGAGCGGCCCGTACACCGTGAAGGTGACCCGACCACCCGGGACCGAAGCCGACACCTGGGCAGCCGAGTCCAGCGCGTGACCGAACGAGGCGGCCGACGGATGGGGCAGCCCTGCGACGGCGAGACCGATGCGGTTGTGGTGCACCCACGCCGTATCGGCTGGGTTGAGGTCGACCTGAATCCCGCCTGGCAATGGAGTGACCGTCACCGCGCCGGCCGATCCGGCGCCCAACACCCCGAAAACCGAAGCGGCGCCGGCGACCAACGCGCCGGCGACCATTGAGCGAACTACGCGCATATGAATTGAGACCTGCTTCCCGCGATCGAGTACAAGTGGCCCGGAGCCGCCCTGCACCGGGCTGTGCCAACGGCGAATACCTTATGACGTCGATCACGAGAAAGGCCAGTTCCGCGCCGATCGATCCGACGAAATTTCTCGCGCGGCGGCACGCCGGCTCCCCTCGTGCGGAGCCGGCTCGGCGCCTACGGACAATCTTCGCTCGGTCACGAAAAGCCATGGGCAGCACGCCCAGCGCCTCATGGCGGGCAAACGGCTACCCATAACTGTGGCCGAGTACCTGCAAAAGTTCCCTCTCCCTGCGCAAGTTCCCAATACCATGACCTGGCGAGGAGGATTGGGTGCTATATCCCAGCGTTTCGGCTCACCGAGCGAGTCGGGCGGACCCGACGAACTACCCGAGAAGGGTTCAACCCCATGCAGGAAACAGGGATCGACTTCAGCGAACCCCCAATCGACGTCGGTGGCGTCGAAAAACGAACCGACGAAGTCTGCTCGAAGGTCGCGCCCGGTCGGTACCTGATCGATGGGCGCGAGATCGCTCTTCCTGTTGTTGTACGCGATGCATCGCTGCTATCGAGCACGTTTCTCGTCGACGCAGCCGCCGCCCAGCAGATGATCGCGCAGTCGGGCTATCGGGTCGTGAAATTCCTGCCCGGCAAAGCCATCGTGATGCTCACGTGCGTCGACTACCGGGACAACGATCTCGGGGACTACAACGAGGGAGCAATCAACCTTTTCGTGACCACCCCGGGCGAGAAGAGACCACTGCCTGTCGTGGGCCCGCTGCTCGGCCTCGTGAACGGCACGCTGAAGAGCTTCATCTACCGCATGCCGGTGGACCAAGAGTTCACCACGCATGCCGGGCGCTACATCTGGGGATTCCCGAAGTGGATCACCCATGTCGACGTCGAGTTCGGCGCGCAAACAGCCACCGGGACCTTTGTCGACGACGGCGAGCTGGTGTATTCGATTACCACCAAGACCGGAGGAACGCGGGTCCAAAAGAACCAGGCGATTACGAGTCTCGCCATCCGAAATGGCCGAGCCTGGAAGACCGCCGGCTCCAGTAGAGGCTCGGGAGTCACGTTCCGTCCGGGCGGGCAGGTCCCCGAGATCGGCGCCACACACCCGCTGGCAAACGAGCTCCGCATGCTCGGGCTTCCCAAAAAGCCGCTGATGACGATTTCCGTCGCCAAGGCCCAAATGCAGTTCGGCAGCCCGGAGAGCGTCGAGATCGGTTCTGCTTTTCCCTCCTAGCCGAAGCCTCTGCTGGCCGACAGCCGCCCCACGAGTACAAGGAGAATGGTCATGAGCGAGACAATCCAGACGCTCGACGCGGCCGATCCGATCGATGCGATCATTGGACAACTGCGCGAGAACGGTGCGGTCGTCATCGAGGATTTCCTCGATGACGACCTGCTGAACAGATTCAACGCCGAGATCGGCGATGTTCTGGACACGGTTCCCGAAGGGCGTGAGCTGTCGAACCCGCTGCACATGGCGTTTTTCGGCGCACAGACCAGACACCTGTCCGGTGTTGCCGGCTACTCGCGCATCTTTGCCACTGAAGTTCTGTGTCATCCGCTCTACAAGGCCATCGCCGACGACATCTTGCTACCGTTCTGCAGCAACTATCGCCTCAACGTCGCGCACGTGCTCGACCGCGGTCCCGGCTCCGAGCAGCAGTTTCCGCATCGCGACGAGGACGTGTGGATCCACTTGCCGCGACCGCATCCCGAGATTCAGCTGGCCTCGGTGATCGCCTTGAACGACTTCACCGCCCAGAACGGGGCGACCCGTGTGGTCCCCGGTAGCCACCGTTGGGACCCACAGCGCATCGCAAGCCCGGACGAGCTGGTGCCTGCCGAGATGCGCGCGGGATCGGCCGTGGTCTACTTGGGATCGACCATCCATGGGGGAGGCCCGAACACCACCGAGGACACGCGGCGAAGGGGAATGCACCTGAGCTTCAACGTCGGCTGGCTACGGACCGAGGAGAACAACTACCTTGTCAATCCCATCGAGACGGTCCGTGATCTTCCCGAACGTGCACAAGAGCTGCTCGGGTATCGCGTCCACGACGCGAGCGCGCACGGCGGGGGCGCAGTGGGACTCTATCGGTCCAACGACCCCCTGGAAATGATCCGAGCAGGACAACTCTGACCTGCGTTCGCTACGGCGTGGCGGCGGGTCGCTGCTCGTGGTGGCGCGAACGAGTCGGTCTGTAAGCCGGATCCTGTCCCCGGTTGGTCCGGGGGGCGGCCATCCATCTGAGCACACCGTTGCCGGGTGCTTCGAGCGGTCCACCCGCAAGCTCGGGCGAGCAGCCCTCGAGCGCCTGCGCAGCCGCACCGCGCACGATGCGACCTTCGACCTTGCTCCAGGCGGGGTTTACCCAGCCGCGCCGGTCACCCGGCGCGCTGGTGCGCTCTTACCGCACCGTTTCACCCTTACCGCACAGCCTCCTGGGAGACCGTGGGCGGTCTGTTTTCTGTGGCACTGTCCCGCGGGTCGCCCCGGGTTGCCGTTAGCAACCGCCTTGCTCTGTGGAGTCCGGACTTTCCTCGGCGCCGGGCGGCGACATATTCATGCCCGTACCCAGCGTCGCGGCCGCCCGACCGACTCGTTCGCCCTACCAGGATAAGGGGTACGGTGAATGGTCATGGAACGTGTCGAGGTCAGCTTCCCATCTGGCGGCGAGCAATGCGCGGCGTGGCTCTATTACCCCGACGGCCCGTCCAAGCCCCGCCCGCTGGTGGTGATGGGACACGGCGTGGGCGCCAATCGCGAAATGGGATTGGATCGCTACGCGCGCCGCTTCGCCGCCGCCGGCATGGCTGTCCTGGTGTTCGACTACCGGCATTTCGGCGCCAGCGAGGGTACGCCGCGCCAACTGTTGGACATCCGGCGACAACGCGAGGACTGGCATGCCGCCATTGCCTACGCGCGCACTGTCCGCGGTGTGGACGCGACGCGAATCGCCCTGTGGGGAACATCGTTCGGCGCCGGTCACGCCTTGTCGGTCGCGCCGGACGACGCCTATGTCGCCGCAGTGGTCGCGCAAGCGCCGTTCACCAGCGGCGTCTCCTCCATTCTGGCGAAGGGCCCGATCAGCATGGCCAAGGTCAGCGCCATCGCGACCGCGGACATGCTGTTCGGCTGGCTCCGACGTAAACCCATCGGCATTCGACTGGCCGGTGGCAAGAATGCCGGCGCATTGATGAGCGCGCCCGACGTACCGAGCGGTTACGGTCGATTGGCCGAAGAAAGCGAAAGTTACGAGCCGAAGGTCGCCGCGCGCGTGGCGTTCTGGATTGTGCTCGACGCTCCTGGCCGCCGCGCGAGTGCATTGAAAATGCCCGTTCTCTACGCATTGTGCGACGACGATTCCATCACTCCGGTGAAGCCCGCGCTGCGGGCCGCGGAGCGCACGAAACATGCGACTGTCAAACGCTATCCCGCGGGGCACTTCGACATCTATTTCGATGATTTGTTCGAAAAGGCCGTAGCCGACCAGACGGAATTCTTGGTATCGGTGCTGCGACCCTGATCAGCGCCGCACTCGGCTCCGGTCGGGTTGTTCCGGGCGCCGAACCGGCGCCCGGAACAACCGCGACCGATCATGCGTCCAACGTGGCCTCGTTCCACTCTCGGTCCACGGCGGAGTCGACTGTGGACATCACCTCGTCCAAGCGTCGTGCTACGTCGCCCACATTCGGCTCGGACATCATGCTCAGGTGATCGCCGGGCACCGAGATCACGGTGAATTCGCGACCCGCGTACGCCGTCCATCCGTTGTCTGCGGTGTCGAACATGGTGCCGATGGTCTCGTGCGCCACGTCGACGCCCGGCGGCAACCCCTCTTGCGCACGCAACAAGGTGATATCGCGCTCGTAGGGCGGGAGTTCATAGGCCAACATCGCAGAGTAGTTGGCGTGGAACACCCCGTAGAGTCGTCGCACGGCCTGTGGCGAACTGTCCGCCGGCAGGATGCCCGACCGCATCGACTCGGCGAGGATCGCCGCGAACAGCTCCTCGGAATCGTGCACATCGGGTTCGAATTCTTCCAAGGCGGACTGGCTACCGCGCGCATACCACAGCAACTCCAGGAAGAACCATCGAATCAATTGTTCTTCATCGATCGACACGCGTGTTCGGTCGCGCAATGCCATGGTGTCCAGCAACGTCACACTGGCTACATCGTGCTCGGGTAGCTGCCGAGCCATCTCCAACGCGACATAGCCACCGAAGGACCAGCCGGCCAGATGGTACGGCCCGCTCGGCTGCACCCGCCGAATTGCCGCCAGGTAGGACTCCGCGAGCGCCGACATCGTCCGCTCCGGCGTACTACCGGAGTCCGCGCCTGCCGCTTGCAGGCCGTACACCGGGCGGTCCGGCTCCAGATACCGCGCCACCGCCAGATAGCACAGCACATTTCCGCCGATCGGGTGTACCAGGAACAACGGGGTCTTGGCGCCACCTTCCCTGATCGGCACCAGCGGGTCGAACGTCCGGCGAACGCCTCCTGCGCGCACCAGTGCGGCGAGCTCGGCAGCGGTGGGCGCGCTGATGAACTCGTCCAACCGCACCTCCACACCCCACCGGCGGGACAATGCCAGCACGACACGCATGGCGCCGATCGAGGTCCCGCCCGCTGCGAAGAAGTCGTCGTCGACACCGAGCGCGCGCAGCCCCGCGTACTCCGCGAGCAGCTGCACCGTCGTCTGCTCGTACTCGTCGGCTGGTTCCCGAGGCGCCGTCGCCGCATCCGTGCCGTCCGCGCTGTACGCGCGCAACGTCGCATCGTCGCGTTTGCCGCTGGGCGTGCGGGGCAGCTCGTCGAGCCAAAGGAACCTCGACGGCACCATGTGCGCCGGCAGTTGCGCCCGCAGTTCGTGCCGAAGCGCCGCCAGGTCGGTACGGTCGGCCGCGCCGACCAAGAACGCGGTCAACGACCCATCGATGCCGCCGAAGTCGCGCGCCACCACGGCCACGTCGGTGATACCCGGGAACTTCTCCGTCGAACCGAGGATGCACAGTTCGACTTCGGCAGGTTCCACCCGGAAGCCGCGGATCTTGACCTGACTGTCGCTGCGCCCGAGGCACACGATGTCCCCAGAGGCGAGGCGGACCCCCAGGTCACCGGTGCGATAGCGGATTGCGCCCGCGTGGGCGGCCACGAATCGCGCAGCTGTGAACGCAGGTCTGCCCTCGTAGCCACGCGCCAGATTCCGGCCGCCGAGATAGATCTCGCCGATCGCCCCATCGGGCACTGGTCGCAGTGCGGTATCGAGCAACTCCACCGAATGACCGTCCACGGCGCGACCGATAGGTGGCAGCGGAGGGAACTCCTCGACGCGACCGTCGAGAGTGAACTTGGTGGCCACATGGGATTCGGTGGGGCCGTACTGGTTCTCCAACACCAGACCCGGCACCGCACGACACAGCGCACGAATCTCGTCGGTGATGCGCAGCTGCTCACCGGAGGAGATCAGCACCTTCAGTCCGGTCGGGAATGTCTGTCGTGCCACAGCGGCCTCGGCAAACGCCTGCAACGCCACGTACGGCAGGAACAGTCGCTCGATACCCTCCTCCACCACCGTGCTCAACAGCTGCTCGACATCCGAGCGCAAGTCCGCCCCACAGATCCGCAGCGTGGACCCAGCAGCAAGGGTGGTGAAGATTTCCTGGAACGACACATCGAAACTCAACGGCGCCAGCTGCAACGTGCTGCGCAGGTCGGTGCCGGTGCGCGAGCGGTTCTGCCAGTCCACCACTGCGGACAGGCCGCGATACGGCATCGCGACGCCCTTGGGTTCACCGGTCGACCCCGACGTGAACAGCACGTAGGCCACCGCGTCGGGATCGACGCGAGCGGGCAACACGACATCCGCGGCGGCCGATGCGTCGCCCAGCACAGCGGTGGAGTCCAGCACGACGACCCCGTCGGCAACCAGGTCTCGATAGGCGTCGTCGGCGATCACCCGGCGAGGGCGCGCTCGAGCGATCATCAGCTTCAGCCGAGCGCGCGGATAGCTGACATCCATCGGCACACATGCGGCGCCGATCCTGGCCAGCGCGAGGACGAGCACCACCGAATCGGGTCGGCGACGCAGCAGGATGCCGACCCGATCACCAGGTGACACGCCCGACTCGATCAGTCGTCGCGCCACATGGTCCGAACGCTCGAGCAGTGCGTCGTAGGTGATGGATTCATCGTCTCCGGCCACCGCAACGCGGTCGGGGTACAGTGCCGCAGCTTTGGCCACCCGCATGCTGACATCGTCGGCGGCCAGCAGCCCGACCCCTCGATCGATCGGCATGTCGGGCTCGGCGACAATACCGGCCAACATCGACAGCTCGGTGAGTGCCACCGCCTCGCACTGTTCGTCGGTCAGTGTGCGATCACCGTTGACCCGCAACCACATTCGACCGTCTCTGGGGTCGGTCGCCGCGGTCACCAGCAACTGGAAGTTGGTCTCCTCCCGAGCGTCGAAATCCAGCAGCCGCACCTCGTCCAACCCGAGCATGGGCGCGAACAGGTGGTAGTTGACGAAGTTGAACGCGGTCTCGATCACCGGTCCGCCGTCGGCGAGAATCGCCCGTAGCGGGTAGCGCCGGTAGGGGTAGGCTGCGCGTTCGCGCCGAGCGATCTGCTCCACTGCCGCGAGCCACGTGGTCGCGTCGCCGTCCAGTCGGATCGGCAGAGTATTGAGGAACAGCCCCGCCACTCGCTCGGCGCCTGCCCGGTCGGGGCGGCCGTGAGTGACCACACCGGTGGTGACGTCCGTCCTGCCGGTGAGTGTCCGCAGAGCGAGACAATGGGCGGCCAAATAGACTGTCTTCTCCGGAACCCGGTGGTGGGCGGCAAACGCCGCCACCTGCTGCGCCAAGCTGGTGGGAACCAGTACACGTGCGTGCCGTGCCCGCGCCGTATCCGAAGAATGCGCCCCGAGCGCGGCGAGGGCGGTGGCTTCGGCCCCGGCGAGCTCGGTCCGCCAGTGGTCACGGGCCGCGATGTCGTGCGCGCTGTCCTGCTCTGCCTGGGCGTATTCGGCCAACACGGCAGCCGAATGCACGGTGGTCGGGGTCTGGTCGGTCGAGCCGATGCGACTCAGATAGTCCAGCAACAATTCCAGAACCGAGGTAGCGACACTCCACCCGTCCAGCACGGCGTGATGGAAGCTGAACACCAGATCCACTGTCGTCGCGGACCTCGAGGAACCGGGACGAACGAACACCCGCATCGCGAACAGCGGAGCGACCGAGATGTCGTAGCGGGCGTGCGTCCGTTCCCGAAGGTAGTCCTCGATCAGGCGCTCGCCGACAGCGAGCGTGGTATCGCCGAGGTCGACGATATCCACGTCATAGGACGGGTCCACCTGCACGATCTGGAGCGGAATGGAATATTTGCTCAGCTCGAACGACGACCGCAGCGCCGGCTGGCGCGCCACCGCATTTGCGACGGCCGCACGAAAATGCTCACTGTCCCATGGCATTTCCAAGCGATATCGAAACGCATCCTTGTAGGTGGTCGAGTCGGCGCGTTCGATGCTGTGATACAGCATGCCCAACTGCAGAGCAGTCGCCGGGAATGCATCCTCGACGCGGTGCAGCGCAGCGCGATCGACCAGCGGCACCGTCTGCAATGGCGCCGTGATCTGCACGCGATCACCGCCGCTGCTGTCTCGCACGATACCCGCCAACGCGGCAATGGTCGGCGCCTGGTAAAAGGCGTCCACCTCGAAGGACAGCCCGACGCGCTCGGCAGCGGTACGTACGGAAAGCGCCAGGATGGAATCACCGCCATGGGTGAAGAAGTTGTCGTGCACCCCGATCGAGTCGACACCGAGCACTGTGCGCCATACCTGGACGAGCTGAGCCTCGATGGCAGTACGCGGCTCGCCACCTGCACGGCGCTCACCACCAGGGATGGAACCGACCTGTTCGGCGAGCGCAGTTCGGTCCAGTTTTCCATTGCGGGTCAGCGGGATTCGGTCTACCTCGACGAGCCGGGAAGGCACCATATAGCGGGGGAGCTCGGCCGCGAGACGCTGCGCGATCTGTTCGGCGGTCACTGTGGAGCCAACGAAATAGCCGACCAGTTGAACGCCGTGCACCTCGGATGCTTCGTCCACCACCGCGGACGCTCGCACGCCTGGGCAACCGAGGAGCGCATTGTTCACTTCGCCCAGGGTGACCCGGTTTCCGCGAATCTTCACCTGATCATCGAAACGACCGAGGTACTCGAGGTTGCCATCGGGCAACCACCGTGCCAGATCTCCGGTGCGATACCGACGACGTCCGATCACCGCGCGATCGTCCACGAAAGCAGCCGCCGTGAGCTCGGGGCGACCGCGGTATCCCCGGGCCACGCCGACACCAGCGATGTTCAACTCTCCCGGCACCCCGATCGGCACCCGCCGACCCGCATCGTCGAGCACCAGAAGATCGATATTGTCGATCGGACGGCCGATCGGTACGACCTCGAGTGGCTCGTCCTGCGGACAGTCGAAATAGGAGACATCGACGGTGGCCTCGGTCGGTCCGTAGAGATTCACCAACTCCGGCGCGGTCGCCGCGGCGTCGGCGAACACCGCCTGGAACCGACGCACCAATGCCGGCGGTAGTGCCTCACCGCTGCAGAACACCCTCCGCAGCGTGCTGATTCGCGCTATGACCGTCGTGTCGGCGACCAACTCGTCGACGAACGCGGCCAGCATCGAAGGCACGAAGTGCAGCACGGTCACCGCGTGTGTGTCGATCGCTTCGACGATGCGGCGCGGATCGCGCTCCCCGCCCGGCTCCAGCAACGCCACACCGGCGCCGGTGATCGCCCACCAGAACAACTCCCATACCGATACGTCGAAGGTGGCGGGAGTCTTCTGCAAGATCACGTCGTCGGACCGTAGTGGGTAGCGGCGTTGCATCCAGGTCAACCGGTTCACGACCGAACGATGTTCGATCATCACCCCCTTGGGCACACCGGTGGAGCCCGACGTGTAGATGAGGTAGCTCAGATCGGCCGGATGCGAGACGATTTCCATCCCGCGCCTGGGCACGATGTCTGCGACATCCACCCGGGTGACGCCGAGCTCGTCGAATACTGCTCGATGCTTCGGTCCAGCGGCCACCACTCGCGCCCCGCAATCGGCGAGCACGGTTTCGATGCGTGCGGACGGAAAGTCCGGGTCCAGGGGAACGTAGGCGCACCCCGCACGCAGCGTGCCGAAGATCGCGACGAGCATGTCCGGCGAACGGGACAGGACCACCGGAACACAGGCGTTGCCGGTCACGCCCAGACTACGCAGGCGAGCGGCAAAACCGTCTGCCAAGTCCGACAGTTCGGCAAAGCGCATCGGTGGCGCTGCGCCGCCTTCGGCCGAGTGGATCGCGACCCGGTCGGGATGTTCGGCAACCACCTCGGCGAACAAGCGATCGATCGTCGTGTACGGAAAGGCTGCCCGCGGCCCGGCTTCGAAATCGGCAATGGTGGCCAACTCCCGCCTGGAGGCCAGCGGCAAAGTTCCGATCGCGGCGCCCGGACGATCCAGCGCAGCGGTCAATAGCGAGCCGACACCGTGTGCGAACGAATCGAACGGGAGATTCTCGTCGAAAACGTCTTTGTCGTAATAGATGTGCAGGTTCAACAATCCATCGCGTGCGTGTTCGATGGCCAAGATGTTCACTGCTTGCAGCACAGTGCCCGGATTGACGACTTCGATGGTGTCCAGCAGCTTCTCGACGTGATCTGCGGAAGGCATCTTGATATAGGAGTACGACACGTCGAACAATGGAGGCGCGGTCGGATCGGAGCTGAGCGCCCGCGCCAGATCACCATACGGAAAGCTCTCATAGCGCTTGAGTTCCCGGATCTGCGCAGCCACTGCGGACGCTACGTGCGACAAGGGCTGCGTCTTGTCGACACGAATGCGCAACGGCAGCACATTGGTTCGATGTCCGGCGGTACGGAATGTCGCCTCGGTACGCCGATTGAGCATCGGGACTCCGATCACCACCTCGTCACAGCGATGGATCGCGGTCAGATAGGCCGCCAGCCCGGAGACGGTGAAGGCGAAGACGGAGAAGCCGGTTGCTCGGATTCGATCGAGGAAGGCCGATTCCACCAGAATGCGGCGGTGGCCCCGATCGACATTCGGGGTGGCCGCCCGGCCGGAGAACAACGCCGGAACCACGCCGTCGAACCGTTGGACCATTGCGTCACGGTCGGCCACCCACTGCGCGGAGGACAAGTATTCCTCGTGCTCGGCAGCGATCGACCGGTAGGTGACAACGCTGCGGTCGGTATGCTCGGTCGCCGGTTCCGGCTCTGCGAGCAGTTCCAGCGAAAGATCCGGATTGCAATAGTTGTGTATCAGGGAGGCCCAGAGCACGTTCATACCCCAGGCGTCGACCATCGCGTGTGGCATCGACACGTAGAGATGGAAGGTGTCCGGATTGTCGACCAGCGCCGCGACTCGGCACGGCTGCTGCGGCGGCGACGGTGCCATGTTGGCGTGGTTCACCCAGTCTCGGCGCGCTGCAGCAGGGTCCGCGGCCCCGCTGAAGTCGACCAATTCGACATCGGGCAGTTCGTCGGATACCCACTGCCAGAAACGCCCACCGGAAAACTCGAACCGAAGGCGCAGCGCATCGTCGCCGAGCAGCACTCGGCGGACCACGGCTTGCACCCGGGACAGGTCGAAGGGGTCGGCAATGTACGCGCAACAGGCATGCCTGGTCACGGGTGACGGGGCGTAGCGGAACGCCACCGACAACAGATCTCGCTGATATGCGCTGACCGGCCATGCCTCGGCGGGTCTGTCGGGGACGGAACTCGGTTCGGATGTCACAGAGTCACTCCTATCGCGACAGCCGCGATAGCGGCCGGTACGCTCCAACCAAGCCCACCCTGATCGTCGAAACGCACAGCAGATACCGCAGTTGTCGGGTTCACGAGTCGCGCGATCGAAGGTCACAATGGCGCGACTCGGTTGTTGAATAACGCTCGCCGACGATCAGCAGACCGACAGCAACGCCCGCACACTTTCGTCTGCGAGCCGTTCGGCACGATCGCGCGACACGGCGGGCTCGACGTAACCGATGTTGAGGAACAACGCATTGGGGGCAGCGTTCGCCGTAGCCATGACATGTCCGCTCACCGACATTCCGGAGACGAACTGCGCGCCTTCCAGCTGCCAGGAACCGATCTTCTCCGGGAACGGGTAGTGACCCAGGTAGGTCATGGCGAGATGTCCGGCGCCTCGAGTGTCCATGAATTGCACCATCGACCCACTGGCAGCCACCGACTTCGGCGCGGCCGCTTTCAACAGGTTCAACGTGTGGAAATGATCGCGCCGATCCACCCGCGTGGTGTATTCGCGGTCGATCTCGGCCGCGATGTCCCACAGCGAGGACCACCGCGCGCATGTGGCGGGGGTGGCGATCATGCTCTGATAGCCACCGACCTCACCGTCGGCGGCCGCACCCTCGAGGTGGTCTCGGAAGTCGACCGAACTACCGACGGTATAGCGGGTCGGCTTCTCGCTCCCGGCATCCTTGGCCGCCGCCATGACCAACGCCGCGGACAACGCCGATTGCAGACCGACGCCGCGGCGCGCGCAGCCGGCAGTGAGCGCCTCGAGCTGGTCGGCCTCCAGGCGACGATGCACGACGCGACTACGCCGCTCGCTCGGCGGCGCCGACACGGTCGGTTCCAGCCTGCGCGGCGTGCGTAGCAGCGACTTCTGTTCGCGGAGCACAGCGCCTGCCGTGCGCAGGGCACCCATTGCGCCGTGAAAGCGCTGCGGGAACATCTCTTCCGGACCCGGCCGCACGGGAGCGACAGGTCGGTCGTCGGCTTCACCGGCTGCCGCGCGAAGCACTTGCTCGGCGACCGACAATGCACTGCGGCCATCGGCGATGGCGAAATGCAGCGTGATGACGAGCTCGGTGCTGCCGTCGGTGTCGCTGATCAGCACCGCTCGTGCCAAAGGACCGGCACGCCAGTCGAACGGCTCGTGCAACTCGACCTCGTCGACTTCGGTCAGCCATGTTGTGCTGTCTTCGGATTCGATCACTCGCAAGGGAATGGGTGCCTCTACCGGCACGAATCGCGGTGTGGTGCCGTCGGGTTCGGCAGCGACCGCGACCCGCAGCAGCGGATGTCGTTGCTGGACGGCGTCGAGTCCGTGGCGGATCTGCTCGGTGTCGACCGGTCCGGTGATCCGCACGCGCGACAGGATGTGCAGCGGCGCCAACTGATCGGCAATCCAGTGCCAGCGTTCGAGCGGAGACAGCGGTCGCGGCAGCCGCGTGGTCGGGCCGTCCAACGGCGGAAACACCATCGGCTTGGTGAGCTCGCGCATCATGATGCCGGTGGGCGCATGCCGAAAGTAGCTGTTGCGTGCCTGCACCAGGCGTGGTTGGGCCACCTGCTCGACCTTGGCGACCTGAGCGGAATCGTTGACGAACGCCGCGGTGCGGCCCATACGTACCTGTTCGTAGCGGCGAAGACCCGCAACGGGATCGTTCGCAGCCAGCAGCATACGCGCGAGTACCACCCCGTCCTCGATAGCGGCGCAGGCACCCTGACCGCGACTCGGCAGCATCGCGTGCGCGGCATCGCCGAGCAACGTCACCCGACCACGACCCCACTGGGTCAACGGCGGGCGATCCTGGGCCGGTACGGCGAGTATAGCCGAGTCCGGAGTTTGCTCGATACATGCACGCACTTCCGGCGCCCAGTCGGCGTACAGGCGCAGCAACTCGTCCTTGCCGCCCTGCCAGTTCAGGGCATCGTCGATGGACATCGACCTGGTACCCCACCAGTACACTCGACCGTGCCCGATGTCGTGGATGCCGAAACGCATTCCGGCGCCCCAGAAATGTGCGGACGATCCGCGCGCGACCCAGGGATGTTCGAACGGGATACAGGCCAGCCAGCACAGGAAATTGCCCGGACGGGGCGCCGCACGGCCATGTAACTGGGCACGAACCATGGAGTGGATGCCGTCGGCGCCGACGAGCAGATCACCTTCGGCAACCCGGCCATCGGCGAATTCGACGCGCACGTGGTCACCGTCGTCGATGAACCGGGTGGCCTGCGCGGCAACAAAAGTCGGCGCATCACCGGTTGCGCCGACCAGTACATCGTGCAGATCGGCACGGTGCAGCGCGACCGAGGGACCTCCGACCTGGGCGTCGATTCGATGTACCGGCAGCGACCGAATGGGGCTGCCGTCGGAACGACAGAAACGGAAGGATTCTATCCGGCCGCCGCGTTCGAGTAATTGCTCGTCCAGTCCCAAATCGAGCGTACGTAGCGCATTGATTCCGTTGGCCTGCACCGAAAGACCGGAACCTTTGGCGCGAAGCTCGGGCCCCGCCTCGTATAATTCGACCTCGAAACCTGCTTGCCGGAGCGCTGCCGTGGCGGTCAGCCCCCCGATCCCCGCTCCGAGGACAACAACCTTGCCCGGACTGCTCATCGAACCTGCACTCTCGTCAAAACACGCTATGGCACAGGCGCTCTCGCCGTGACGAGGCGCCACGAGCAACACTGCCCGCAGCTTCTCGTCCCCCCTACACAGCCCCGACCGAAGGCGATATCGACCCCGGTCAGACAGACAGGGTGGGACACCTGTGCCTGACCGTCCCAAAGCCTACCGCTACCACGCAGTAGGCGCTAAGTCTGCTGCTCGGTGCGGGTGATGAATACACAATGTTTGCGGAAGGACCCAATTCGGTTTCACTGCACTGCAGTAACCCTGCCGTTCCCGGATTCGAAAAGTTCTCACAGATATGACGTGTCGTTCACCAGCCGCACCGATGAGCCACCATCCGGATAGAACTCGGCAAGGGACAACGAGGCCAGATCCAGATGCAGCCGATACAACAGCGAGGGTCCGACGTCGAGCGCCAGTTGCAGCAGCGTCTTGATCGGAGTCACATGGCTGATCACCACCACGGTTGTGCCGGGATACCGGTCGACCAGGTCGCGACGAGCCGCGTCCACCCGCTCGCGTACCTGGTCGAAACTCTCCCCTCCGGGCGCCGCGGTCGCCGGGTCGCCGAGCCACCGCGTGTGCAACTCGGGATCTCGCCGTGCGGTTTCGGCGAAGGTGAGGCCCTCCCATGCGCCGAAATCGGTTTCGATCAGCCCGTTGTGAACCTCGACCGATGTCTCCAAGGCGGAAGCCACCACCTGCGCGGTTTCCCGTGCGCGTGCGAGCGGAGAACTGACGACCGCGGCAACTCCGGCCTCGAGGGACAGCCTCTCGGCGGCGCGGGAGGCCTGGTGCCGACCCTGTTCGGTGAGCGGCGGATTGCCACGCCCGGAATACCGCCGTTGCACCGACAGCTCGGTTTGACCGTGGCGAAGCAACAGCAGTCGCGTAGGACGACCGGTGGTTGCGGTCCAACCGCCGCCGTGCCACATCGACGGTGCCCGACCGGCTCCCGCCTCCGGACCGTCGTCCGTTCGTCGTGACCGAGCACGCTCACCGTCGGCGAGGTCCGTGGAGGTGTCGTCGGTCGTTTCGGCCACCGAAGCGGCGTCGTCCATCGCCTCGTTCGCCAGCCGGTCGGCATGGGTGTTGCGCGCGCGCGGAATCCAGTCATAACTCACCCGCGCGAATCCCGCGGCCACCTCGCGTGCGCGGTCGGCGAGCGGAATCAGTGCCGCATGCTTGACCTTCCACCGACCGGACATTTGCTCGACCACCAGTTTGGAGTCCGTACGGACCTGGACGGACTCGGCGCCCAGCTCCCCGGCCGCCGTCAATCCGGCTATCAGTCCGTGGTATTCGGCCACGTTGTTGGTGGTGACGCCGAGGTATTCGCGCCGTTCGTCCAGTACCATGCCGTGGTCGGCGGAGTAGACCACCGCACCGTATCCAGCGGGACCAGGATTGCCGCGGGAGCCGCCGTCGGTTTCGACGATCACCTCGCGATGGGCTGCCCCGCGCGCACTGTGTGTGGTCGCACCCGATCCAGATGCGGTCACAGCCCCGATTCCCTGGTCCGCACCAGGATCGCACCGCATTCCGGGCAACGCGTGATCACCTCGGGGGCGGTCTTGGCGATACGCGCGATCTCACCACGGTCGAGTTCGATTCGACAAGCACCGCAGCGGCGAGCCTGCAGCAACGCAGCGCCCACACCATGTTGCGCCCGCTGCCGATCGTAGATCGCGAGCAACTCCGCGGGCAGTTGCGCAACCACACCGGCCCGATCGGCGTCGCAGCGAGTGGCCGCCACGTCCAGATCCGCCAGTGCTTCGTCGCGCCGCCGTTGCGCGGCGGCCATGTCCTCCTCGGATGTGCTCAGTCTGGCCCCGGCATGGTCGTAGTCGGCGGCCGAGGCCTCACGCCGCTCCATCACCTCGAGCAGTTCGTCTTCCAGCACCGAGCGGCGGCGCTCCAGACTGCCCAGTTCGTGTTGGATTTCCGAAAGCTGTTTGGCGTTCACCGTTCCCGCAGTGAGCATCGCCTTGTCTCGGTCCTCGCGCTTGCGTACCGCCTCGACCTCACCTTCCAACTTACGGATGTCCCGATCGAGGTCGTCCAGGGTGATCTCCACGGCCACCGCGGCGTCCTTGTGGGTATTGCGCTCGGCCTCCAGTCGGGTCACCTCCTCCTGCTCGGGCAGCACACCGCGGCGGTGCGCGATCCGAGTCAGCTCGGCGTCGACGGCGGCGAGCCGAAGCAGCTCGGCCTGGAGCGGGGGTTCGACATTCAACGCGGACAAACTCCTGGGCGGGGTGGATAGGACGATGTTCTACCGTACCCCCCGGACCCGCGACCGTGTGTCAGCTACCGGCGGGGCGGGTTTTGATGGCGTCGGTGGAGATGTAGACGTCGTATTCGCCGGGTACCGCGATCACCGCGTTGCCGTAGGCGGAGCGTACGAACGGCTGGGTCCACCAGCGACCTTCACGCATGTCGGCGAAGAAGTCCTGATCACCGCCCCCCAGAAAGATCTGCCTCTGCGTGGTCGCCTCCCCGTCCAAGCGCTGACCGTACAGGCGGCTGATCCGATAGCCGGAGTGAAAACCGAGGGCATTGACCCACGGATGCAGTTCGACGATCCCCGCTTGCAACACCCATAGGTCACCCTCGACCCGGTAGTTCTCGCGGTGTTCGGGACGGCCGTCGTCACCATAGAGGGTCAACGCAACGTCCAGGTGATGTTCCTGACCGGGCACCGGCTCGGCCACCACGTGCGCCGCCTTGATCTCTCCGGTCAGTCCCAGGTAGGTCTGCAGCAGCGTCGCAATCCACAGCAGTGTCGTCGCGACCACCAGCACGGCGAGCCCACCCGACCCACGCACGAGGGCAGCCCGCAGCCCGGTTCGGCGCAGCCCGAGCAGGCCGAATACCACCAGCGCTACTCCGAGTAACAGCAGAAGGACCAGGCCGATCCGCAGTGGACCGACATCGACCGGGAAGTTCATGCGGTAGTTCTACCCATGTGGGCGGTTCGACTCACACTCACCGGGCGGCCGTTGTGCGTCCATTGCCGTGACGCGCCGTCCACGCACCGATGTCACTACGCGCCAGCGTATTACCGGACCGTCCGATCGGCGTCAGCCCACTGCGGCCAGCGTCCACGGGTCGGTGCGCAGCGCGCTGACGGTGGTCTGGACATTCGGCAACGCAGTCCGGACCACAGCTTCCGCTTGCGCACACCATGGGAATTCGGTTGCCCAATGCGCCGCATCGATCAATGCGGGACCGCCCATGCGCAGGTGCTCGTCGACAGGGTGGTGGCGCAGGTCGGCTGTGACGTACACGTCCACGCCGAGCCGAGTCACCGCGTCCAGGTAGGAATCACCCGAACCGCCACAGACCGCCACGGTGCGCACGACGCGATCGGCCTCACCCGCGGCGCGAACACCCCACACCGTGGACGGTAGCGAGCGCGCAACACGATCGGTGAAGGCGCGAAACGATTCCGGTTGTCGCAGGGTGGCAATTCGGCCGATACCGAGCGACGAGGGCAGCGTCGCCCGCTCGGTGAGGTGATAGGCCGGATCTTCGTAGGGGTGGGCGGCATGCAAGGCGGCCAGCACGCTCGAGCGCGCCGACGGCGGCGCCACCACCTCGACGCGATCCCCCTCGACGCGATGCAGTTCACCGAGCGCGCCGTGGGTGGGCACCGCTGCCGCCACTGGACGAAACTGACTCGTCGCGCTCATCGACAATGCACATTCGCGATAGTTGCCGGCGCCACCGGCGCCGGCAGCGAACAGGGCTGCAAGTACGGCATCGGTGTGGGAGTCCGGCACGTGGATCACCCAGTTGTCCACGACGGACTCGGGTTTCGCCACCAGCGGGCCGGTCACGGCGAGCCCGAGTCTCGCCGCAAGCGCGTCGGAGACTCCCGGATCCGCACAGTCGGCGTTGGTGTGCGCGGTGAACAAGGCGCAACCAGAGCGGATGAGCTGATGCAGCAGTGCGCCTTTCGGCGTGCTCGCCGCGACGGTGTCGACACCGCGCAACAGCAGCGGGTGGTGCACCACCAGAGCTTCGGCACCCCATGCGATCGCCTCGCCCACCGTCGCCTCGGTTGCGTCGACTGCGAACATCACTCGGGTCGACTCCTGCGCCGGATCACCACAGACCAAGCCGACCGAATCCCACGACTCGGCCAAGGCTGGCGGGTACGCCGCGTCGAGTACCGCGATGAGGTCCGCGAGCGTGGTCATCGTCCACCTTCTTTCGTTTCGGTCGTGCACTGGTTTCGGTCGTGCACCGCGTTTCGGTCGTGGGGGCCGTTCGGTCGCGCAGGGTCGGCCCCCGCACGAACCGGGCAGCCCCATACATCCGAGGATCGAATCGCCGCGACCAAGCGGTCGACTTCCTCGACTCGGCGCACCGCAACCCGCAGATGATTCGGGCCCAGACCCGGGAACGTGTCGCCGCGCCGGACCGCGATGGCCTGGTCGGCGAGATGCTCGCGCAGCCGTTCGCCCTGCGGAACGCGCAGTAAGAGGAACGGTCCCCGGGCCGGGGTGTGCACCTCGACGCCGAGTGCGGTCAAGCGCTCGATCATCGCGGCGCGCGACGAAGCCAGCGCCTCGGCGCGCCGTTGCGCGTGCGCCACTGCCGCCGGGCTCGCCGTAGCGGTGATCGCCTCCAACTGCAGGGTGCCCAGCGGCCAATGTGCGCGGCCGTGCCCGAGGCGCGCGAGCAGGTCGGGTGCGCCGAGAAAGTAGCCGCAGCGCAGGCCTGCCAATGCCCAGGTCTTGGTGAGGCTGCGCAGCACCAGCACATCGGGCGCGGAATCGGCGGCGAGGGATTCGGGCTCACCGACCACCGCATCGGCGAAGGCTTCGTCCACCACCACGGTACGGCCCGGGCGACGCAGCGCTCGGATGGCCTCGGCCGGGTGCAACACCGAGGTCGGGTTGGTCGGGTTACCGAGTACCACCAGGTCGGCCTCGTCGGGCACCGCAGATGGATCGAGCCGATACGGTTGTCGCAGCACGACCCTGGCAACCGGTATTCCGGCCGCACGCAGGGCGAACTCGGGCTCGGTGAACGATGGGTGCAGCACTGCGGCCAGACGAGGCGCCAGACGAGGCAGCATCGCGAATCCCTCCGCGGCGCCCGCCAACAGCAGCACCTCGTCGGGGGTGCGGTGGTGTCGGACCGCGACCGCACGGCACGCGGCGGTGGTGTCGGCGACACTCGGGTAGCGGCCCAGGTCCGACAGCCGCGAGGCCAAACGCCGCCGCAACCACTCCGGCGGTGCGATGCCCTGGACGTTCACGGCGAAATCGAGCATGCCCGGGTGCGTGTCCGCGTCGCCATGGTGGCGCAGTTTCACGGGGTCGATACGGTCCTCGAGCACGAGACCCCACCCTACGTGGCGGTCCCCGAACCGGACCGGCGACAATGACAGGCGTGGGTCAGTTGCACGTCGCGTTCGTCTGCACCGGGAACATTTGCCGCTCCCCGATGGCCGAAAAGATGTTCGCGGCACACCTGTACCGAGCAGGGCTGGCCGACCGGGTGCGGGTCGACAGCGCCGGAACCCAGTCGTGGCACGTCGGCGCCGAGGCCGATCCACGAACCAGTCGGACTCTGCGCAAGTACGGCTATCCCACAGGGCACGTTGCCGCAGTGTTCGGCACCGAACATCGCAGCGCCGATCTGGTGGTCGCGCTCGATCGCTCTCACCAGCGCGAGCTGGACCGCCTCGGAGTGGCGCGGCAGCGACTGCGACTGCTGCGGACCTTCGATCCCGTCGCCGACGACGAGGAGGTCGCCGACCCCTACTACGGCGGCACCGCGGACTTCGAACGCGTGCACGACCAAATCGCGGCGGCCATCCCTGGTCTGCTCGAATGGGTGCGCCTCGAACTCGATCGCGCCAGGTGAGGTCGATGCGCAAACTCACCTTCCTGTTACGCCCCAGCTGGGTGATTCTGGCGGTGGTGGTCGTGGCGTTCGCCTATCTGTGCTTCACGGTGCTCGCACCATGGCAACTCGACAAGAATTCGGCCACGGTGCACCGCAATCAACTGATCACCGACTCGATGCGCACCGATCCGGTCGAGGTCACAACCGTGCTCTCCGGCACGGGTGAGGACACCGAGTGGCGGCGTGTCGTCGCTTCGGGCAGCTATGTACCGGATTCGACGGTCTTGGTGCGCTTCCGACACCTCGAGAAAGCCCCCGGGTACGCAGTACTGGCAGCCTTCGCGCTGGAAGACGGGCGCCTGCTGCTCATCGATCGTGGGTTGGTGGCGGCAGTCGACGGCTCACGCCCGCCCGAGATTCCGCAGCCACCGTCCGGATCGCAACGCATCGAAGCCCTGGTCCGAAAGTCGGAGGGCGTCGCGCCGGGCAAGGACCCGAGCGTCCAAGACGGCTACCGCCAGGTGTATTTCATCGACGTCGCCCAAGAATCGGTGGTCTTGGGCGCGCCTCTCACCCCTGTTCCGACGGGCGAACGCGGCGGCTACCTGCAACTGCGGGACAACCAGCCCGGTGCACTCAGCCCGCCTCCACTGCCGCAGCTCGACACTGGCCCATATCTGTCCTACGGCCTGCAGTGGCTGGCCTTCGGCATCATGGCTCCCCTGGGCCTGGGCTACTTCGTCTACGCCGAGATTCGGCAGCGGAAGAAGAGGAAAGTCGCGGTGTCCTCGCCTCCCGATACGGCGAGTGCCGAAGTCGATGCCTCGACCGCGAAGCCGTCGAACAACGCCCCGTCGACGACCGCGGATCGTCTCGCCGATCGCTACGGCCGTCGCTGAGCCTCAGCGCTCGACGACCACGACAGCCGCGGCGAGCAATGCTGCGGCGAGCTGCACGACTTCGGAGAGGTGAACCGCGCGACGCAGGTCCTCGACGTCGGGAGCAGGACCGTCACCGAGCCGCGGTCGCAGCTCGACGCCATGCGGGTACCGAGTGCGGCCACCCAACCCGACCCCGAGCGCGCCGGCCATCGATGCTTCGACCACCCCGGCATTGGGGCTGGGGTGGTGCCTGCCCTGGCGCCGCCATGCGCGCAACGCCGTGGCGGGGTGTCCGCCGATTATTGGCGCGAGCACGACCGTGAGCAGGCCGGTGATTCGTGCCGGCGCGAGATTGGCGATATCGTCGGTACGCGCGGCGGCCCACCCGAAATGTCGGTACCGTGCGTTCCGATAGCCGACCATCGCGTCCAGCGTATTGATCGCGCGATACCCGAGCAGGCCGGGCACCCCCGCCACCGCGCCCCACACCAGCGGAGCGACGGCCGCGTCGGAGGTGTTCTCGGCGACGGACTCGATCGCAGCGCGCGTGAGCCCCTCCGCATCGAGCACTTCCGGGTCACGCCCGCACAAGGCGGGTAGCAGCGCCCGAGCGCCGGCTACATCGCCGACGGCCAGTCGATCGGCCATCGCACGACCGGTACGCACCAGGCTGCGACCGCCGAGCACCGTCCAGGTCGCGATCGTGGTCGCGGCGATGCCGCGACCGGCGGCGACACCGAGTCCGATGACCGTGCCGACCGCAACGGTCTCGTGGACCAATCCCGCGGTACGCCGGTCGGCATAGGTGACCGACTCCAACGCGGCCGCCGCGGAGCCGAATCCTGCCACGGGATGCCATCGCCGAGGGTCGCCGGCCAGTCGATCGAGTGCGAACCCGAGCAACAACCCGACCGCGATGGTGGTCTGTTTCCGCACCGGGCTAGGTTAACCGACGAACACGCCGACCTGCGCGGATCGGCCGGCCAGCGGGAGCTGCGCTCGGTAATGTCACACTGGGTCCCCCGGCGTCGTCGGCATGCCGAACGACCCACGCACTCGCTCCGCCGAGGCCGAACAACGAACGGCTGACACCAGTGACTTCCGAACAGCTCTCTCCCGAACCCCTCGACCGAGCCGACCTGGCCAGACGTTTCGAGGAGCATCGTCCGTATCTGCGGCGACTCGCCTACAGCACACTCGGCAGCCTCGCCGACGCCGACGATGTCGTGCAGGACGCGTGGCTGCGTTTGCAGCGGCAGCACGAGGCAGGCGCGGCAGGTGAGATCGACAACCTGCGCGCGTGGCTGTCGCGGGTGACCGGTCGGCTGGCGCTCGACTACCTCGGCTCCGCCCGGGTGCGCCGCGAACAGTACGTGGGGGAATGGCTCCCGGAGCCGGAGGTGACCACATGGGACGACCCGGCCGACCGAATCGCTCAGGACGAGCGCGTCACGACCGCCCTGCTGATCGTTCTCGAATCCTTGTCTCCGGCCGAGCGCACCGCCTTCGTTCTACAGGACATCTTCGGTATGAGCGGTCGGGAGGTCGCCGAGGTGGTCGGACGCACCCCGGCAGCGGTGCGTCAACTCGCCTCCCGCGCGCGTAAGCATGTCGAAGACGGGACGCCGCGCTTTCCTGCGTCCAACGATGAGCAGAAGTCGGTGGTCTCGGCGTTTGCGTTGGCTCTGCGTTCCGGTGACTTCCGCGCTCTGCTCGGGGTCCTCGACGCCAATGTGAATCTCACCGCCGACGGCGGCGGGAAGGTGCCCTCGGTCCGTCATCCGGTCCGTGGCGCCGAACTGGTGGCCAGGCTGCTGCTCGGGTGGTACCACTCGCCATCCGCCGCCGGCGCGTGGGCCCGCGCCGCCTTGGTCAACGGCCAGCCGGGATTGGTGTTGTTCGACGGCCGGCACACCGGCGTCTATTCCTTCACCATCGACAACGGCCGGATCGTGGCGATCGACGCGGTCCGCAACCCGGACAAGCTGCACGACCTGCCCACCAGCGGACAGCCCGACTGGTACCTGGGTGCGGGTCACGACCGGCCGTAGCCGACGACAGCCGCGTGCGCGACTCGGCGCCGCGATCAGCCGGCGACGAGTCGCGGCGACCGATCGTGCGCGGCAGCGACTTCGGTCGACAGCAGGCGACCTGCATCCGCAGTGAGCCCGTGGCCGAGGTCCGGATTCGCCGCACATGCCTCCTGCCAGCCGAGATCGGCAATAGCGCGCACATACGGCAGGGTGGCGTTGGTGAGTGCGATCGTCGAGGTGTGCGGGACCGCGCCGGGCATATTGGCGACGCAATAGAACAGGGCGTTCGCCACCGGGAAGGTCGGGTTGGCGTGCGTCGTCGGGCGTGAGGCGGCGAACGATCCTCCTTGGTCGATGGAGATATCGACCAACACCGCACCGGGTCGCATGTCGGCGACCAGATCGTCGGACACCAGCTTCGGTGCCCGCGCGCCGGGGATCAACACCGAGCCGATCACGAGATCGGCCGAACGTACCGACCGGTCGATCTCGGCGGCGTTCGACGCGATGGTCGTGACCGCACCCTGAAACTGCGCGTCGAGTTCGCGCAATCGGCGCAGGTTGGTGTCGAGCACGCTCACGCGGGCGCCCAGACCGACAGCCACGGTGGCGGCATTCGCGCCCGCGACACCGCCGCCGAGCACGACCACCTCCGCAGGACGCACACCCGGGACACCGCCGGGCAACAGCCCGGCACCGCCCAGTGGCGCCATCAGGTGGTAGGCCCCCACCTGGACGCTCAGCTTGCCCGCGATTTCACTCATGGGCGCCAGCAGCGGTAGCGATCCGTCGACTGCGCGGACCATCTCGTAGGCGATCGCGGTGACCCCGGAACGCAGTACGGCGTCGGTGCACGCGTACGAGGCCGCCAGATGCAGGAAGGTGAACAGCACCTGTCCGCGGCGCATGCGTGGATATTCTTCGGCGATCGGTTCCTTCACTTTCAGCACCAACTCCGAGTCCTGCCACACCTGAGTGGCCTCCGGCACCAACTGCGCTCCGGCCGCGGCGTAATCGGCGTCGGGAAACCCGGATCCGATTCCAGCGCCGGTCTGCACCAGCACGTCGTGCCCGCCTCGAGTCAGCTCTGCGCAGCCCGCCGGGGTGAGGGCCACTCGGAACTCTTGCTCCTTGACCTCCCGTGGTATTCCTATCCGCATATCGCCATCGTGGCCCTCGTACGGCGCCCGCGCCACGACCGACGCGCCGAGGAGCCCGATCCCGTTCGCTCGAATGCGACCGCCCAATATCAAACACAGCAGGAAAACACACCGAAAACAAGATGTGAAACAAAACACCTATTTCGAGTCCGGTACCACGATGACTGATACCATTCGTCGAGCGCGCCCGGCGGCCCGGGTTCTGCGGTCTACGTCGACTGCGCCAGCTGGTACCACAGCGAGCCCACCCGGGTCGATGGGAGGTCGGGTGCGCAGGCAGGAGGTATCACGGTGTCGTATACGCAGTCGGGCAGGACCGGACTCGAGGGCCGAATAAGCGTCGCCGACATCGCGGCTCAGCCAGGCGGAATCGAGGCACTCCAGCGCAGGGTTCACGAACTACGGTCCCGCGGTGTCGACTTCGCGGCGAATGCCATCGAAAAGGAAATGGCGGAGCTGGATCTGCCGCATCGATAGCCTCGATCCGCACCTCGTCGCCGATCCACGACGCCAGCCATCGAGATCGGCGCAGCGACCATGCGCGGCGGTGGTCGGTCCGCCCGATCAGTGCGTCGTCAGGGCACGCCGAACGCGGACTCGACGAGCCGGTCCAACTCACCCAGTGCAGCGCGGTCGGGCGGGTGGTGCTCGATCAACTCGCGAACCAGGTCGATCACCGCTGCCGAACGCGGCAGCGTCGGGTCGGGCAACGGCATCCGCGACACATACTCGGTGGTCCATCGCCGCCGGTGCGAATACAGTCGATTGCCACAACTGACGTCGTAGAACCGCACGCCGAAGCTCGAATTGGCCACACCCATCAGCAGATAGGCCAGCCGCAGAGCATCGACCGGCACGCGCGACAGTTCGGGCAGCGAAATCCAGTAGCAGTCGCCATTGACCACCGCACCCGAGCGGTCCAAGGCGAAACGCGGGCGGTCACTGATGTCCGGGAAAACCACCTTCGGTTCCCGCCACAAGCGCGGGCGCTGCGGGACCCAGATCTCGAACCAGGCTCGACCACTGTCGATGAGGTAGCGGCGCCCGGCCAACGCCTCCTTGTTGGCCGACAGGTACGCGGCCGCGGCGGGAAAGTCGGCGAAATCGATCGGTGTAGGCCGCGCGTGGGCCGGATCGTACGGGTAGAGCACGCGCAGATCGGGGCGACACGTGGCCCGCCAGGGTGCCAGTTCGCGGTGGGTGAGCAACGCACGCAACAACTCGGGCTCGGGGCAGGGGTCGGCGTCGGCCCATCGGTCGGAGATGAATATGCGGTCGGCAGTCGTCTTGATCCCTACGCGGACGCGTGCCACCTCACCGAAGGTGCGCCACGTCCTCGCCTCGACCCGCGCCAACCAGGAATCGACCGCCGCGTGGGACATCCGCCAGCCCCACTGTGGCAGGGACGCCCCGCCGCCACTGCGCGCGGTGCCCCTGTCGCGCGTGGACCGTCGCCCTCGGGCCGTCGGCGGCGCACTACCTCGCGCCCTCGACTCTGCGCCGGTCAGCAGCGTGCCGGCCTCGATGGCGAAGACGCGCCCCTTGTGCCCAACAGTCGCAGGATGCTGCGTGACCAGTGCGTCGAAGAGACTCAGCGCGCACGTCGGGCGTCCAGCGGTCTCATAGATCGAGATATAGCGACAGCCACCCCGATAGTCGGCCCGCCGCGCAATGATGATCGCCGGAAGCACTGCTGCGGCGAACAGCTTGGTATCCCCCAGGTCGTACAGCTCGATCGGCGACAGATCGGACAGCAGCAGGTCACGAATGTTCGCGCCGGCCTTGGTAGTGAGAAATCTGTTGGCGCACAACAAGCCGAGCACACCGCCGCCGGCCAACAACCGGGGCAGTGTCGCCACGAACGGATGGGTCAGGTCGATCCGTCCATGCAATCCGAATCGCCTGCGTAGCAGGTGCGCAGTCGACCCGCCGAGCTGCTGGGTACGGACATACGGCGGGTTCGTGATCACCGCGTCGAACGAGCCCTGCGTCAGCCGGGTCCCGGCAGCGAGAAAGTCTGCCGCATACCATCGGGCAGCCACTCCGGCTGCCTCGGCCCGCTCGCGTGCCGCCACAATCGCCTGCGCGTCGAGATCGTACCCGGTCAGCACCAGTCTCATGCCCGGGAACCGGGCGGTCGCCTCGGTGTGCGCCGCCAACAACAGTTCGCCGTTGCCGCACGCCGGATCGAGCACGCGCAAAACCCCCGCCTGCGACGGCGCGGCCTGAGATACCACACGGTGCGCGAGGAACCGGGCCAGTGCAGGCGGCGTGTAGTGCCGGCCGAACCGTTTGCACTCCCCGGCTGCGGGATCGGCGACGGCAGGCGCCGGATCCCGCCTCTGCTTGGCCGACCGGTATCGCCTCTCGGCGGGCATAGCACGATTGTGCCTCGTTGGGCGGCCAGTATGCGCCCTCGAAGCGATACCGCGCCCGCAGGCAGATCACTCAGAGGGGAATGTTCTTGTGGTGGCTGGCTCGCACAGGCGCCGCGGACAGTGCCGCGGCAATGATGCTGCGCGTCTTCGCTGGATCGATCACCTGGTCCACGACGCCGATCTCCACCGCGCGATCGACGCCGCCCGCGATGCGCTCGTGCTCGGCCGTCAACTGTGCATGCAGCGCTTCGCGCTCATCGTCCGGTGCGGCGGCGAGGGCCTTTTTGTGCAGAATGCCGACCGCGGCCTTGGCGCCCATAACCGCCACTTCCGAATTCGGCCACGCGTAGACCGCGGTCGCACCGAGAGCCCGGGAGTTCATCGCGATGTAGGCGCCACCGTAGATCTTGCGCGTCACCAGGGTCACCCGTGGAACGCGCGCCTCGGCGAACGCGTGCAACAGTTTCGCGCCGCGACGGACCACCCCGTCCCATTCCTGGCCGACGCCGGGCAGATACCCAGGAACGTCGGTGAGCACGACCAAGGGAATACCGAATGCGTCGCACAACCGGACGAATCGTGCCGCCTTCTCCGCGCTTTCGGAATGCAGGCAACCACCGAGCCGGATCGGATTGTTGGCCAGAACCCCGACTGTGCGGCCGCCGAGGCGACCGAGGCCGGTGACGATACTGCGAGCGTAGAGTCCTTGCAGCTCCTCGAACGTCGATTCGCCGTCGACATTGTCGAGCAACTCGTGAACGATCGGTCGCACGTCGTAGGCGCGCCTGGGCGAATCGGGCAGCATCGCCTGGAGATCGACATCTCCGTGCTCGGCTGCGACCGGATCGAATTCACCCTGTTCGACGAACATCGACACCAGGCGGCGCGCGCGATGTATCGCATCGGCCTCGTCATGGGCGACGATGTGGGTGACGCCGGACTTCTTGCCGTGTGTCTGCGGCCCCCCCAGGGTGGCCATGTCCACGTCCTCGCCGGTCACGCTACGCACGACGTCCGGACCGGTCACGAAGACCCGGCCTTCTGGAGCCATGATCACCAGATCGGTCAGCGCCGGACCGTAGGCGGCGCCGCCGGCGGCGAAGCCGAGTACGACGGAGAGCTGTGGAACCAGTCCGGATGCGCGGACCATGGCTTCGAACACCTGCCCCACGGCATGCAACGCCTCGACGCCTTCGGCCAGGCGCGCCCCACCCGAGTGCCACAGCCCGATCACCGGGGTGCGGGAATCGATGGCCGTATCGATGGCGTCCACGATGTGCTTGCAGCCCGCCACACCCATCGCCCCACCCATGATGGTGGCATCCGAGCAGTAGGCCACGGTGCGGACGCCGTCCACCTCGCCGATGGCAGCGAGCACACCGGATTTGTCGCGTGGGTGGAGCGCGAGAATCGTGCCGTGATCGAACAGACGCTCCAGTCGACCGAGCGGATCGCGCGGATCGGGCGTCGTCCGTTGCGGCAACGCGGGAGCGATGACAGTCATCGCAATGGTCTCCTCATCTCGATGGACGTGCCCCTGCCACGGTTGCGTCCATAAGCGCCTGGGCGGGTCGCCATTCGGTGGCCGACCCGCCCAGGAGCGTTGTACACGTGATAGCAGCTATGCGCGGCCGAAAGCGAGGGCCACGTTGTGGCCGCCGAATCCGAAGGAGTTGTTGATCGCGTACTCGATCTCTTGCCGGCGGGCTTCACCCTTCACGACATCGAGGTCGATTTGCGGATCCTGGTGCTCGAGGTTCAGCGTCGGCGGCACGATGCCGTCCCGGATGCTGAGCACGGTCAACACCGATTCCAACGCACCCACCGCTCCGATCGAGTGGCCGAGCGCGGACTTGGGCGCATACACCGACGGATGATTTCCGACCGACTTGTTGATCGCGTTCGCCTCCGCGGTATCACCGATCGGCGTGGCGGTCGCATGCGCGTTGACATGCCCGATGTCCTTCTTGGTCAAACCTGCCGACTGCATCGCCCGGGTCATCGCGCGCGCCGCGCCATCGCCGGTGGGGTCGGGAGCGACCAGGTGGAAGCCATCCGAGGTGATGCCGGCCCCGAGCAGCCGGGCGTGGATGGTGGCGCCACGAGCTTTCGCGTGCTCCTCGGATTCGAGCACCATGAGTGCGCCCGCCTCACCGAAGACGAAACCGTCACGATCCTTGTCGAACGGGCGCGAGGCGCCCTTCGGGTCGTCGTTGCGGGTACTCATGGCCCGCATCATGCTGAACGCCGCGATCGGCACCGCATCGATGAAGCCCTCGACCCCACCGGTGACGACGACATCGGCATCGCCCAGAGCGATCATCCGCCATGCGTTGGCGATGGCCTCGGAGCCGGACGAGCATGCCGAGACCGGAGTGACCACCCCTGCCTTCGCCTTGAGTTCGAGGCCGACAACGGCCGATGGCCCATTGGGCATGATCATCTGCACAGCCAACGGCGAAACCTTGCGGTAGCCGCCGTTCTTCAGCTTGTCCACGGAATCGATCAGGGCGTCGCCGCCGCCGATTCCGGTGCCGATGGCCACAGCCAGCCGCTCCGGATCGACATCGGGGCTGCCCGCGTTGCGCCACACTTCGCGACCGAGTACGGTCGCGAGCTGCTCGACGTAGGCCATGCGCCGACATTCGACCCGGGACAGCAGAGTCTCCGGCCGGACCTTCAAGTGGCCGCCGACGCGGACTGGAAGATCGTATTCCTCGACGAAGGAATCCTCGAGAACGTCGATGCCGCTCTCGCCATTGAGAAGTCCCTTCCACGTCGCATCGACGTCACCCGCGATCGACGTGGTCGCCGCCAAGCTGGTGACGACGACGTTCGGGAAATTCCCGTTCAAGGTGGAAGGAGTGGTCACGGATTCGGCCCTACTCGGCGTTGTCGAACTTGGCCTTGAGCTCAGCCGCCGCCTCGGCGTTCTCAGCTTCGAGTTTCTGGAGGTAGGCGACCGCGTCACCGACCGTCTTCAGGCTGGCAAGATCCTCGTCGGGGATCTTCACGCCATACTTGTCCTCGGTCTGCACCGCGATCTCGACCATGGACAGTGAATCGATATCCAGGTCATCGACGAAGGACTTCTCGATCGTCACCTCGGAGGGCTCGATACCGGTGACCTCTTCGATGATCTTGCCGAGTTCCTCGACGATTTGTTCCTGGGTCAGAGCGGCCACTTCGTGGCTCCCTTCTTGGTACTGTGTAGGGCTCTACTGATTACTGATTTTTGGTGGATGGAGCAAGGCGACAGGTACCGCCCGCTCGCACGCGACCGCACAGAGTGCTGCGTGGCCGCGAGGGAAAGCTAGCCTGATGTGGTCAGCTCAGCCAAGGCGGGGAGGTCCTGCGGGGTCTTCAGGGCCAGTGTGGGTGTACCTTTCAACTCCCGTTTCGCAATACCGACGAGCGTGCCCGCCGGCGGCAACTCGGCCACAGCCGAGACACCGGCCTGTCGGACGGTCTCGGTGCACAAGTCCCACCGGACGGGGCGGGTAACCTGCGCAGCGAGCTTATCGATCGCGTCCTGCCCGGACGCGATGGGCTTGCCATCGGCATTCGACAGCAAGGTCTTGGTCGGCTCCTCGGGTGTGATCTCACCGATGGCCGCGGCCACGGCATCCTGCGCGGGAGCCATGAACGCCGTGTGGAAGGCGCCCGCGACCGGCAACGAGCGCACTCGAGCCTTGTCGGGGGGATTCGCGGCGAGTTCGGCCAGCGCATCCAGTCGCCCGGCGGCCACGATCTGTCCCACCGCATTGCGATTGGCGGGAACGAGGTCCAGTTCGACCAGCCGCTCGAGCACCGCATCCTCGTCGCCGCCGAGCACCGCGGACATGCCGGTGGACTCCAGTGCACACGCCTTGGCCATCTCCGCACCGCGGATCGCGGCCAGCCGGACCGCGTCGTCGGCAGAGATGACACCGGCGATCGCGGCCGCAGCGAGTTCACCGACGGAGTGCCCGGCCACGACAGTGTCGGCGGGCAGCGTGTCAGGTGCGATTTCGGAGAACGCGAGCAATGCCGCGGCGACCACCAGCGGCTGCGTCACAGCGGTATCGGTGATTTCCTCCGCGGTGGCGGTGGTACCGAGACCGACCAGATCCAGGCCACACGCCTTGGACCACAGCGTGAGGCGCTCCTGTGCACCCGAAAGGTCGAGCCAAGGCGCGAGCATGCCGGGTTTCTGGGAGCCCTGTCCGGGGGCGAGCAACGCGATCACGTCTCTAAGAAAACACTGTGGGGCGATCCCTACGAGATGTCGACGCGAATGAAGGTTGGGAGGCGCTTTTGTGGGAGTCCCACAAAAGTCCACGTGGCCCGGCCGGATCGACCGATTCTTCAAAAGCGTTACAAGCTGTCTTGGCCCAGTGCGACCCCTGCGGCCTCTGGGGCCAGAGTAGATGATTCGTTACGCATTCGTGTCAAACGGCCTACTGTAGCGGCGATTCGCAGCACATACGCATCCCGAGGATTCATCGGATCGCGACCTGTGATCTCGGCAATGCGTTTGAGGCGGTATCGAACCGTATTTGGATGGACGTACAGCTGCCGCGCACACGTCTCCACTGCCCCGCCGCAATCGAGGTAGGCATCGAGTGTGTCCGCGAGCGATGCCCCCGCAGTGGTCAACGGAAGCACGACGAACTCGTTCAACGCATCGATGGCGGCGCGATCACCCAACAATGCGCGTTCGGGCAGTAGTTCCGCCGCGTGCACAGGTCGCGGCGCTCGGCGCCAACCCACCACCGCCTCCATGCCGGCCAATGCCTCCACCGCGCTCGCATGTGCCGCGCCGAGCGTGCGGGTCGTGGGTCCGATCACCACTGGACCATCCGAGAACACCTCGGCGAGCAGATCCGACAGCAATGGGGAGGCATACGAGCCGTCGCCCAGATGCCCGGACACGACCATCACCAGGCGGGTGCCCTGCACCACCGCCAGCGCAGCGCGACCGTGCCGCGCCGCGATCGAGTGCACCGCCCCCACCGAGGAGACGCCTTGCTCGCCAGGCGGCGTGCCCACCAATACGGTCGCCGGCGCGGTGGCGTCCCAGTTCAATGTGGCCGCTCGAGACAGCATGTCCGGACCGGTGTCGCCCCGGACCACCGCATCGACCACCAACGCCTCCAGCCTGGTGTCCCACGCCCCGCGCGACTCGGCGGCGCTGGCATAGACCGAGGCCGCCGCGAAACCGAGCTCCCGCCCGTAGCGCAGCACCGCCTCGGTGAGCGCCACCAACTGCCGATCGTTGCGTGCGAGCGCGGGCAACCACTGCTCGAAGAACTCCATCGCGACACGGACCATGTCCACGGTCTGGCGCAGTGTCAGTCGCCGCGCCAGATCCTGCGGAATCACCTGGAAGGCGTCCAGGCTGAACCGGATGTCGCTGTCGGGATCCTGCAACCATTCCAGGAAGTTCACCACCGCGGTCTGCACCAGCATCTGGACGCCGGCCCGCTGGGCGGCGTCCAGATCGGCGAAGAAGGGCAACCGATCCTGCATGGAGCCCACCGCGTCGGTGGAGAGCCGTCCAGAGAACTGCTTCACTCGCTTGAGCAGCGTGTCCGGAAGCGGGTCACGAGTCTGCCGGTTCGGAGACAGCGCTCCCGTCGGCAGATACACCTCGTGCTCGGAAGAGCTGTCGGAGATCCGCCGCGGCCGCGGCGGTTTACGGTCCACCATCCGTCCAATGTTCCGCTATGCGAGGTGTTCTTCTGTGCTTGCCGTCGGCTTCGGCGCGGCGTCGACGTCATCGATGCGATATTTCGCCGCGGCCTCGACCACGACGGCCGGATCGAGCTTTCCGGCTCGTACCAGTCCGGCGAGCGCTGCGACAACGATGGACTGTGCATCCACATTGAACACCCGGCGCGCAGCGGGGCGGGTGTCGGAGAAACCGAAACCATCGGTACCGAGTGTGGTGAAGTCGCCGGGCACCCACTTGCGCACCTGGTCGGGCACGGCGCGCATCCAGTCGGTTGCCGCGATATACGGACCGTCGACTCGCGACAGGACCTCGGTCACATACGGAACCCTCGGCTCGACGGCGGGGTTGCGCAGCGCAGCGATCTCCTTGTCCAATGCCTGCTTGCGCAGCTCGCCCCACGACGTGACCGACCACACATCCGACTGCACACCCCACTCCTGCTCGAGCATGGCCTGTGCGCGCAGCCCATCCGGCATGGTGACACCCGACACCATGATCTGGGCGCGCACCGTGCCCTCACCTCCACGCTTGTACAGGTAGATGCCCGCGAGCAGCCCGGCAACGTCCAACTCGTCCGGTTCGGCCGGCTGCGGATACGGCTCGTTGTACAGGGTGATGTAGTAGAAGACGTCCTCGCCGCCGAACGTGCCGTGACCACCGGGGGGACGGGCGCCCGGCAGTGGCGCCGCGCTGGGGGCAGGTGCGCCGCCGCCATACATCCGGCGCAAGCCGTCACGCACGATATGCGCAATCTCGAACGCGAACGCCGGATCATAGGTCACGACAGCAGGATTGGTCGAGGCGAGCAACACCGAGTGCCCGTCGTTGTGCTGCAAACCCTCACCGGTCAGCGTGGTTCGCCCGGCAGTAGCGCCGAGCACGAACCCGCGGGCGAGTTGATCCGCCGCCGCCCACAGTCCGTCACCGGTGCGCTGAAATCCGAACATCGAATAGAAGATGTAGAGCGGAATCATCGGCTCACCGTGAGTGGCATACGAGGTACCCGCCGCGGTGAACGATGCGGTCGACCCTGCCTCGTTGATGCCCTCGTGCAGAATCTGCCCAACGGTGCTCTCTTTGTAGGCAAGCATCAACTCTGCGTCGACGGAGGTGTACAACTGGCCATCGCGGTTGTAGATCTTCAATGAAGGAAACCACGAGTCCATCCCGAACGTCCGTGCTTCGTCGGGGATGATCGGGACGATCCGCTTGCCGATCTCCTTGTCCCGCAACAACTCCTTCATCAGCCGCACCAAGGCCATGGTGGTGGCCACGCTCTGCTTGCCCGAGCCCTTGCGAACACTGCGATACACCTCGTCGCCGGGGAGTTGCAATGGCTTTGCCACAGTGCGCCGCTCGGGCAAGAATCCGCCCAACGCCCGGCGCCGGTCGAGCATGTACTGGATCTCACGCGCCTGCATGCCCGGGTGGTAGTACGGCGGCAGGTACGGATCTCGTTCCAACTCCGCATCGGAGATCGGAATCCGCTGCAGGTCGCGGAAATCTTTGAGGTCCCCCAGCGTGAGTTTCTTCATCTGGTGTGTGGCATTGCGGCCCTCGAAGTGCTTGCCGAGGGTGTAACCCTTGATGGTCTTGGCCAAGATCACCGTCGGCTGTCCCGTGTGCGCCATAGCGGCCGCGTAGGCGGCGTATACCTTGCGGTAGTCGTGGCCACCACGCTTGAGGTTCCAGATCTCGCGATCGGTCAGGTTCTGCACGAGTGCTTTGGTCCGCGGGTCACGACCGAAGAAGTGATCGCGCACGTAGGCACCGTCGTTGGCCTTGTAGGTCTGGTAGTCCCCATCGGGAGTGCTGTTCATCAGGTTCACCAGTGCGCCGTCGCGGTCCGCGCCGAGCAACGCATCCCACTCGCGTCCCCAGATCACCTTGATGACATTCCAGCCTGCACCGCGGAAGAAGGATTCCAGTTCTTGGATGATCTTGCCGTTGCCGCGTACCGGACCGTCCAAGCGTTGCAGGTTGCAGTTGACCACGAAAGTCAGGTTGTCCAGTCCCTCCATGGCCGCAACGTGGGCGAGACCGCGCGATTCGGGCTCGTCCATCTCACCATCGCCGAGGAAGGCCCACACATGCTGTTCAGAGGTGTCCTTGATGCCTCGGTCATGCAGGTAATGATTGAATCGCGCCTGGTAGATGGCATTCATCGGCCCCAGGCCCATAGACACCGTGGGGAACTCCCAGAAAGTGTTCAGCAGCCGCGGATGCGGGTAGGACGGCAACCCGCGCCCGAGACCGCCGTTGCTGTACTCCTGACGGAACCCGTCGAGTTGACCGGCGGACAACCGGCCCTCCAAGAAGGCACGTGCATAGATACCGGGCGAGGCATGACCTTGGATGAAGATCGAGTCGCCGCCACCGGGGTGATCCTTGCCACGGAAGAAGTGGTTGAAGCCGACCTCGTACAGCGCCGCCGACGACGCATAGGTCGAGATGTGTCCTCCCACACCGATACCGGGGCGTTGGGCGCGATGCACCATGATCGCCGCATTCCAGCGAATCCAGGCACGGTAACGCCGCTCCACTTCCTCGTCGCCGGGGAACCACGGCTCGTTCTCGGTAGGGATGGTGTTGACGTAGTCGGTGGAGGTCAGCGACGGGATGGCGACGTGGCGCTCCCCGGCCCGCTCCAGCAAACGGAGAATGAGGTACCGCGCCCGGCCGGGACCTTCCCGATCGAGCATCCCATCGAACGACTCGAGCCATTCGCTGGTCTCCTCCGGGTCGATATCCGGTAGGTAAGACGCCACCCCCTCGCGGATGACCCGCACCCGTCCACCCGTGGGCGCGGACGCGGTGTTGGGATCGCGTCTCGCGTCAGGAGCGGCGGCAGAGCTGGAACCAGCGGATTGCGCTGGCGCGGAAGAGTGGATGAGGTCGGTCAAATCTGCTCCTCGTACAGGGGGTGGACATGCTGATGGCGTCGTATCCCCGGGCCGGTCTCGTGGTTGACGCACCGCCCGTTCGCGATAGATTCGGTCGCACCATCCATCCTTGCCGATTGCACGTCGCAGGTCACCATTGCGGCCGGAAATCCAGTACCGTTCGACACGCACAGGCGAATCTATGGTGGGAGCCAAGGGGGGTAGGAGGACGATGCGGCTGTTGAGCCTCCGCGGGATCGAGATAGTGTGCGCCGGCGTCATCGCAGCCGGAATGGTCGTTACAGGGTGCACCACCACCGTGGACGGCCTGGCAGTTCACGATTCCGACGACCTGGCCGCACTCCGGGCCGAGGCGGAGGCCGCCTCGGCCCTCGCGGCCCAGGTCGAAGCCGTCGCCGACACCTGCAGGCGGTTTCTGAATCTCAGTAGACAGTCGATCGCCGAGTTCAACGAGTTCGTCGATGCCTACAGCTCGAACGCATCCGACTACGTCACCAAACGGGACACGGCCGTCCAATCCCTCGAACACGCAGCGCTCATGGTGGAAACCGGCCTCGTCCTCGACGGGGATCGCCTGCCGACCGAACTCGTCGGCACACTCACGGACTACGTGAACAGAGCGCGTGACACGGCCACCCGGGCGCGCACGACGGCCCTGACCAGCCCGCCGGGTCCGATGAATGCCGCCATCGACCGATTGAGTAGCGCCCGCACTGCCGCGCTGGACGCCTGTCCGGCCGGTTGAGCGAACATTCGACGATATCTCACGCGACATTCGTCGGCTATTTCGTCGGATCGGCTTGCGTTGAAGCCCGTAACCATGTTCGCTTGCAAATACCTACTGTCGGGATTTGAGGAGGACACCACCGTGGTTGCCGCGGCGGACGCGCAGAACTACGCTCAGAAGCTTGGCATTTCGCACGGCTTGGCTGTCCAGGAATTGGGCTGGGACGAGGACGCCGACGACAATCTGAGAGCCGATGTGGAGGAAGTGATCGGCAGCGAACTGGTCGATGAAGACTCCGACGAGGTGATCGATGTCGTGCTGCTGTGGTGGCGCGATGGAGATGGCGACCTGATCGACTCGTTGGTGGATGCGATCGGCCCGCTGGCCGACGAAGGATTCGTCTGGGTACTCACGCCCAAGACCGGACAGCCGAACCATGTCGAGCCGAGTGAGATTGCCGAGTCCGCTGCCGTCGCCGGGCTGACGCAGACCTCGGCCATCAACCTCGGCTCGTGGACGGGCAGCCGTCTGGTACAACGGAAGGCGCGTTCGAAGCAGCGCTGAGCGCCCGCTATGTCTCCACCAGGCGGCATCACGCGCCGCCTGGTGGGCACTTTACTCAATGGAGGTTTCGCTATGCCGCTCGAGGTGGGCGCGATCGCGCCGGACTTCACGCTGAAGGATCAGAACAACCAAGATGTCGCGCTGTCGGGTTTCCGCAGCAAGAAGAACGTCTTGCTGGTGTTCTATCCGCTTGCCTTCACCGGCATCTGCCAAGGCGAGTTGTGCAAGGTCCGCGACGAGCTGCCCAAGTTCCAGAACGACAATGCGGAAATCCTCGCGATCTCCGTCGGCCCTCCGCCGACGCACAAGATCTGGGCAGCCGAGCAGGGGTACACCTTCCCGCTGCTGTCGGATTTCTGGCCGCATGGCGCGGTAGCCGAGGCCTATGGAGTGTTCAACGAGAAGGCCGGCTACCCCAACCGCGGCACGTTCGCCGTCGACCGTGACGGATATATCCGTTTCGCCGAGATGAACGGTCCCGGCGAGGCCCGTGACCAGGCGGCTTGGGAGAAAGCGCTCGCCGCGCTAGATTCATAGACCGTCGGCAACGGTCCGGGCGTATAGCTCAGCGGTAGAGCACTGGTTTTACACACCAGCGGTCGGGGGTTCGATCCCCTCTGCGCCCACAGCAAAAGCCGAGGCAGCCACGCCTCACGCGCGAGGGAGTTTTGCCCCACGCAGATCTCGTGGGGCTTTCGTGGGGCAAGCTGCCGCCCACCGACACCGCTATCCGAGCTTTGGCTAGTCTCACGACGTGATTGATGAGGTGACGCAGGTCCTGTTCGATGCCGCCGATACCTCGATCCGGCCCCGGTTCCGCCAGTTGACCAAGAGCCAGATCTCGGAGGAGGCACCGAACGATTTGGTCACTGTCGCCGATGTGGAAGCTGAGCGTCTGATCTCCTGTGGATTGTTGGAGATTCTCGATATTCCGGTAGTCGGCGAGGAAGCCGTAGCCACAGACCCGTCTCGTCTCGCGGCGTTGGGTGGGGGGCATGTTGGCTGGTGGATCCTATCGACGGAACTGCGAACTTCGTATCCGGTCGTCGGGAATACGCGGTGATGGTCGCGCTACTGCGTAACGGCGAGCCCGCCGCAGGGTGGATCCTCCTACCCGAGAGCGGCCAGCTCTATGTGGCCGAACGCGGATCCGGGGCTTTCCGAGACGGCGCCCGGATTCGACGGCTCACCCCACCGGCCGCGGCCGAACAGATGCAGGGTGCCGCCCCGACCAAACGCCTGACCCATCGGGAGCGCGCTGATCTGTCGAAAGCCGGCGAACGCTTCGCGCGTCTGGGCCCCGGCGCTTCGAGTGCTGGGGTCAACTACACACGGATGCTCGACGGTGATCTCGACTTTGTTCTGTATCAACGGTCGATGCCGTGGGATCACGCGGCGGGCACCCTACTTTTGGCCGAAGCTGGTGGCATATCCGTTCGGCCGGATGGGAAGCCATACCGAATCGTTGAGGGGCAAATCGGTCTACTGCTGAACGCAGCGGATCACGCATGCTGCAAGGCCGTGCGAACGGCCCTGTGGGGCACCGTGCCGTGACCCGCTGAACGACGGCCCGATGCTCAACCGCAGCGGCGGCGGGTTCTTTTGCCCCTGGGTGGTGGCGCATGCGCCTCCACTGGGGCAGGCCACCGGCCTGCCCCATAGCGCCTGCTCTTCTCGCGTAGAGGCTCCAAGGTCAAGGGTGGCCGCTAGGCCATCGCCGAAGGCGACGCGACGCAGGAGCGCCCTTGAGGTTGGAGGGGCGCGAGAACACAATGCAGGCGCCACCAGCCAGGGGCACGCGGCCGGAGGCCGCGCACGGCGCACCGCGCCGACACCTCCCGGTCATCAGTCGGTGACCGCCTGGAGAATATATTCGAGATCGCCTCGCCTCCGACCGAGTCGAACCTCACCGCCATCCAGCCTCCGGTATTGAATGAGAATCAACAGATTTGACAGAATCACTGCTGGTCAATAAGTGTCGGGCCCCGCGCCCGCGGGGATGGTCCGGCGCGGGTTGCTGAGATCCGCGCTGCGGGCGGGTCGGCCCCGCGCCCGCGGGGATGGTTCGTGGGGTGCGGCATGGGCCGTAACGGCGATCTGGTCGGCCCCGCGCACGCGGGGATGTTCCGTCTCGTTCCGAAGACCCGCCGCCGAAAGGTGACCACCGCCGCCCAGAGCAAACAGCCCGGCCGGCCCCCACAAGCTCACATAGGCACGTTAGTGTGCTGGCGCGTTCACGAAATCGGCCAGTTGCCAACCCTGCCGGCGGAACCAAACTCACGAAATAGCACACCTACGCCCACGCACTCGTGTCACACGCGCTCCACCAGACGACCATCACGCACAGCCGCGTGCCGTAAACCGCAGCCGATGCACACGAGCCACCACCGTCACCGTCTCCCAACGCAACCCACTCGCAAACCCACCGATGCCCACCCAACTCAACCACTTTCTCTTCTCTCCTCCACCACATCACTTCTCTCTTTTGATCTTTTGATTTCTGATTGCTCCCCACCCCCACCCAGTTCGACATCTCGTTGATCACGAAGTGGGCGATGAGATGTCGAACTGGGTGGGGGTGGGGAGTGAGCAGAAATCACGCTCTTTTCCCAGCTCACTGCAGGGTTGGGATGAAGGAGGAGAGTGCCGATAGGTAGCACACGAGTGTGCTACCTATCGGCTACTTTGATGCCTGGATTTTCGCGCCGCCGATCACCGTGAACCGGTACCAAAATCGATATCGAGGGCGACAGCTCGAATGCCCTTCCTCAGCCGGACAGCGTGAGCCCGGATACCGGGTAGTTCAAGGGCGCTCCTGCGTCGCGTCGCCTTCGGCGATGGCCTGTCGGCCACCCTTGAGCTACCCGGTATCCGGGCTCGGATCACCTTCGGAGGAAGAGCAAAGGGAACAGTCAGGGGAAGGAAGGCCGACTGGCGATTGCGAGTCGGCTGGTATGTCGTGGACACGAGAAACCCCCGGCTCGAATGTGTTTCGGGCCGGGGGTCCTGACGGGTGAGTGAGTGTGCCTATGTATTGGGTGGAATGTAGGCGCCCAGGTCATAGATACGGCCGTAGCCACCGCCCTCGACCGGCCCGACGTACAACAAGCCCTCGATGCGGCCACCGATCGCGATACCTCCAGCGCCGGCACGGCGCACCCCCGCGCCGAGAGTGCGCTGCACGTCACGGTCCAAAGTGACCACACGCAGCCCGTCGTCCTGCTCGTCGTCCCGAGCGTCGGTTTCCACGATGAGCTGCGAATCGATCACCGGATCACCGGCCGCAGCGACGGTGGGTTTGCGGTTGATCCAGTACAACGGGTGTCCTTTAGAGTTGTGGCGGTGGCGGCGTACGACCGAGACGATCTCGCCGGTCACCCCGTCGCCGGGCTGCACGTCCTTGCCGAACGGGTTGCGGGCGCCGGAGCCCATCAGCTCGGCGTTGATCGCGTCCAGGTCGGTCAGTGTGGTGGTCATGATGCTGTCCTTCGTGTGATGGATGAATAGGTAGTTGAGAAGTGCGAGGGAAGGCGGGCAGGCTGGTTGCCTGCCCCGTAGTGAACGGTCAGCGAACCAGGCTCAACACCTCCCCCTGGTCGTCGCCGGACTTGGCAGCGTCGATGATCTGGGCGACACGGGCATGCGACAGGCCGACCGCGACACCGATCTTGCGGGTCGATTCCCCGGCCGCCGAGCGGCGCAGGATCTCCGCGTCGCGGTCGGCGAGCGGGTCGCTGTCCACCTCCTCACCGGCCCCTGTCAAGGAGGTGTCAAGCGCTGGACAGTCGCTGTCTACTCCTGGACGGGCGGTGTCAAGTCGTGTCGAGTCGGCGTAAACCGGCGTCAACTCCGACTCCACCGGTGTCAACTCCGGTTCCGGGGCCGGTTCGGGGTTACGGGGAACCTCGATCAGCGCGGTCAGACCATGCGTGGCAGCCAAACCGAACAGCGGCGCCGCCCCCGCGACGCACGCCGCGATCGTCGCTGGCAAGATCCGCTGCCCGGATTCCGCAGCGTGTAGGCCGTTTCCGATCACGGAAATCAGCTCAGCGGCGAACAACTCACCCCAGAAGAACCGGCGAGTAGCGGTCGGGATCGACACGTCCTGGCGGGCTCGGCGCTGCAACGACACCAGGGCGACAGCGGACTGGACGATCGCGCCGTCCACAAAAATCGGCCCGGCCCACGCTAGACGCGGAGTGATGCCGGCCATCACCGCCAGCTCGGTCAAGGCTGCGAACGACCACGCGAACGCGCCGGCGCCGATGACGATCGTCATCGCCAGCGCGGTCAGCTCCGCGAGGTCCAGACGCCCAGTTGACGCCCGGTTGACAGGGTTGACAGTGATTGTCTTGCTCATCGGTCGAGCCCTTCTCGATCACTGCACGCCGACCAGGGACTCCACACCGGGGTCCGGATCAGGCGTTCCTGTTCGGCGTGCAGGGCATGCCCGGCCAGTTGATCCAGGGCGTTGTCCAGATCGCTGGCTAGCTCCTGGTTACGGTGTTCCAGCTGGGCGGCGTGGTGCTCGGCGGCGTCGCGGGCCGCCACGACCGCGGCCAACTGCTCCTCCAATTCCGCGGCACGCTGATTCGCCGCGATCAACCGAGACTGAAGATCACTGCCGCCCACCCCTTCTGGCGACATCCATGCCGTGGTCTCGGAGACCGGTGCCGCAGTGCATACCGGCGCCCGTAGCGATAGCGGTCGCGTCACTGTTTGGCCGAGTTCGGCCAGGGCCTGGTTGGGCATGGTTGTTTGCATGGCCTGGGTATTCACCACTGAAACCCGTCGCGGTCGGTGCCGTGGTCAAGGGCGCTCCCTGGCTGGTAGTCGGCCAGCGGCGATGGTGCCGCCGAACCGACTGCACGCTCCTCAACGCGGGTCACATGGTGGGAGGTCAGCAGCCCAGAGGCGTCGCGGGCGATGCCGTGTTCGGCGATGTATCGGGCCTGATCCTCACCGCGACGCTGCATCGGCGACAATTCCTCGGTGGCGGACTCGTTCGACTCGGTGTCGTGTTCGGGGTGGGTAGTGTTGTTCATTGGTTCGGCTCCTTCTCGATTGGATGTTGTGGTGGTGTCGGGCCATCGGCCGTGGCCAGTCATGTCGCGTGCCTGCAACTGACTGCGCCGTGTGGTCGGGGCCATGCCGGGCGGTGCCTCGCTCGGCATGGTCGGCTCCCAGGCGCCGTGGCCAGCCATCTCCCGCGCTTGTTGCTGGCTGCGCCAGTTGATATCGGCGAGAGCGTGCACCCCCTGCGCCTTGTCGCAGAAACTGCGCATATAGCCCGGTTCGGACAACCAGTCGTGCAACGCGTGATCCAAGTAGCACCAGGCTTCACCGAGGTCGTCTTCTCGACCCGACCACCGTTCGTTGGTCTCTCGGGCCTGCCTCAACAGCAGATACCGTCGTTCCTCGTTGTGGTCCGCCCACGCGGTTCGCCGCAGCTGTTCGGCGCGGGCGAAGTCCGCGCGCATCAACACCTCCTGCGGGTCGGTGACCTTGGCGGCGTAGTGGACGATGAACGGATCATCCACGTCATCGGTGTTCGCGCTGGTCATCGCTCGACCTCGGTCCGATCAGCCCCGGTCTGGGCGAGGGCATCGGCCAGGCTGTTGCCCGGCTGGTAGTCCGCCAACGCGGACCGCCCAGCCATCGCCGCGGGTTTGGCTTGCTCGGCTTGACGTTCCGGGCTGCCGTAGCGGCGATGCGCTGGTGTGCGGGCGGCGAGCTTCTGTACCGCCTCATCCCGTTCACCACGGAATTTGTCGCGCTCGCCTGTCACCTGCTCCAACTGCCGGGTCAACTCCGTGATCGTCGTGTCCCGCTGGTCATGCCCTTCGACGACCTGCCGCGGCGTGGCGGTCACCGGCTGCTGGTCGCGGTCGATCTCGGCGAGCCGCCGATCCACGTCACCCGGATGGTCGGTGACCCATCGAACGTCATCCCAGTTCAAACCCGTCTTCCTCAGGTCATCACCCGCCGCGCGGCATGCCTCACCCAGCTGCATCCGACGATCAACAGAAGCTGTCAGTGCGTGCTCGTTCCACTGGCGCTGCGCCTCGCGCAGCACATGCGCGGCCGCGGCGCGCTCAGGTGTCAACTGCTCAACCCACGCGGGCCGCTGCTCTGTTTCGCCCCGATCACGCTGCACAGATCCCCGGTCGACACCTTCGCGCCACTGGGTCACCTCATCAGCGACCATCTGCGGGCCTCCCTCGGCACGGAACACCGGATCGTGGTCGCCATCAGCGGTGTGCTGGTAGGCGGCGACGTGCACGGTGGTGCCGGCCGCGGGCTGGATCACGCCCAGCTGTCGGGCGGTCCAGGCCGCGGACTCGGATTCGCTGGCGTGGCTTCCGGTCTCATACACGACCTGGTTGGCGTTATCCGGCAGGTAGGTGACGGTGGCGCCGAACCGCTGCTGATCGTGGTGGACCTGCCCACGCAGAGTGCGTTCACGCAGTATCGCTTCGCGCTGCGCGAGCTGACGGGCCACGATCTCCGGACGGCCCTGATCTGCGTGTTGCGTCGCACCGTTGATGGTGTCGATGGTGCGGACCTGCAGGCTCGTTCCGTCCGACCACATCGTGTGGTCGACATTGCGCTTCGCCCAGGCCGTCGCGGTGTGTTCGGTAGCGAAGGCACGTGTCTCGCTTAGCACACCGCCATCCGGGTCGGTCCATGTCATCTGTGCGGTGTAGCGGTGGCGGTGGGCCTGCGCCGCGTCGATACGGGCGAGTATCGATGCTTCGGCGTTGGCGCGGCGTGCGGCATCAAGCCCTTTCTCCCATTCCGCCTGCTCCCGTTCCGCGTGCTGACGGGCGCCGACCGTTTCACGAGCGACCCGTGCCCGGTAGTGCAGCGCCTCTATGCCTTTGACCTTGTGTGCGCGGGAGAACAGGTTGCCGGGACGGTATTCCGGGAACACGGTCGCGGCGTCCAACCCGTCCAGGGCTATACCCTGCTCGGTACGTGTCAAATGCTCATCCTCGATGAATTGCCCAGCCAGCGTGTCGCGATGCTCGGCCAAGGCGCGGGCATCGTGCGCCCGGCGGTAATGATCCACACTCGGATCGCCCGCTCGCGCCGCGACAGCTACCGCGTGCATGCGGTATCGGTCGACCGCCTGATTGGTCCAGGCCAGGTGGTTGGTACGGGCTCGGTCCTGCTCATGGCGTTCCTGGCGGATCAGACGCGAGATATCCTTCCGGGCTCGGCGGCGTTCCATCCAGCCCCTGGACTGGGCGTGCCGCTGTATTGCCGCCTGCATGGCAGCGCTGAACCGGCTTACCTCGCCGGTGATTTCGTCCACAGTGCTGTGTTCAGACATCGGTCGGTTCTCCTTCGTGTTACTCGCACGCCCGTGCGGCGCGGAGTGATCGGACGATGGTGGCGACAAGCTGGCGGGCGCGGCCTTCGACAGCCCACGCCCTCACGATCGGCACCGGGACGCCGAGGACTTCAGCCATCCGCGACCAGGACTCGCCTCCCTGCCGGAGGTCAGCGATATCGGCACCGAGCGTGGCCACAGCCTCGGTGGCGGTGAGCGAGCAACGACCCCACCGCAGCGCGGCCCTGGGTAGACGGGAAGCGAAAAGGTGCCCGCGTGCGGCCTGTGTGGCTTCGGCATGCCAGCGGGCGGCGTCTTCCTCCTCGGCGGCGTGGATGTCACCGGCGAAGTAGCTGCGGAAGTCGTCCCAGCCCTGCGGCCATGACCGCAGCGTGGCGTCGATGACTTGTTCGTCGGTCAAGGCATCGATGCGCCTGCTGTGGGAAGGTTCCCAGTTCGGGTTCCACTCGACACAAGCCCGCAGGTAGCCGCGAGCGGCATCTACCTCGGCTTTCGTCGCGAATGGTGAAGGGTTGGATTCCATGACTGTTCAGTTCTCCTTCTCGGTGGTGGTGCGACGGGTTTCGTAGCGGGCGCGACGGTGCGCCAACTGCTCGATCTGCCGGCGGGCGCGGGCGCCGGTGTCAGCGAGGGCGTAGCCACCCATGCGAACGGACTCGATGGGGCCGGGGCGGCCGGCGCAGTGCCACCACGCGAACGCGGCCAGCGCCAGCACGTACAGCGCTAGTGGGCCAGGCAACGGCAGAATTGATACCGCGACGAGCGCGCCGGTCGTGGTCGCGATCCCCGGACCCCAGATCAGCAGGTGGTCACGGGTTTTCGTGATCCGGGATACATGTGGGGTGATGCTGCGGCCGATCGTGCCGCCGTCCGGGGTATGCGGCACGAACAGCTGGGTAGCCAACTTTTCCGCGGTGCTGCCGTGCATATCGGCGGTGAGGGCGTCGAGTACCTGCTGCTCGTGTGCGTGCTCGGCGGCGCTGCGCCCACCGAGTTCCACGCCGTGATCTTCGGGTTCCACAGGTTCTATCGGGTTTGGAACAGACATCTGCTGTGCTCCTTTCTGGTTTCGTGGATTGGATGACCTGGGGTCAGGCGTGACGCCGGTTGGTCAGATCGATCACCGCAGCCAAGGTGTCGGCGTCATCGTCGACGTCGGCCTCGGGTGAGCGCGCGGGCTTGTTGAGCCCTGGTAGTGGGCGCAGGCGTTTGAGTTCGGTGTCATCCAGTGGTGAGACCCGGCCCCAGCGGGCGCGGCCGCCGGCCACGTGCACGATGTCGCCTTTGGCCATGGCGCGCAGCCGGTTCGGCGGCACCAGGAACTGGTCCGAGGACTGGACGTTGCCCTCGTCGCCGGTGGCGTTGCCGCTGATCAGCTTGCGTGACAGCTCGAATTTGGGGCGAGTGCCATACACCTTGGCCAGAGTCTCCGGGTCAGTGGAGCGCCCCAGCAACGAACCACCCGACGCTGCCGATACCAGAGCCGCGCGATTGTCGTCGTCGTGGCCCAAGCCCTGCCAGGACTGCGCGATCCACCACGAACCGATCCCGGCTTTGCGTAGCCGCTCGACCCATTTCACCGCACGGGTCTTGCCATCCGACACCGCGGAGAACTCGTCGACCACCATCAGGGAGGTGCGGCCGTGCTGCTTGTCAGCCAGCTGTTCGAACATCGTGCCCAACGCACCGAACTGAGCGCGGGCCCGATCCGGGGTCTTCACTCCTTCCAGCACGATGTAGATCAAGTCGAAGTCGGTCAGCTGCTTGTCACCATCGAATGCTTCGCCGAGTGACCGGTAGAGGTTGGCGAATTCGGCGCGGGCGGAGGGCAAAACCGGTTGTTTGCCGTTGATGGTGGAGGCGATCTCCATGTCCACGCCGATCACCCCTGCCCACGGCGTCACCCCAGCTTGGCCGCCCCATAGCCGCGACAGCTTCTCCACGTCGAACCGTGACAGGAACTCCATCCACGATCGTGGCGGGTTTTCCCCGATCGGGGTCGGTACGCCGTCGATTAGCTCGACTCGTGCCGGGGCGTCCACGATCAGGTGGATCAGGTTCTCGCGGATCTCGTGGAAGTACTTCTCGGTGTCGGTGGTCGGGGTGCTGCCACCGGACACCATCGCCGACAGGATCGAGCGAAGGTCATCCACCGCCGCGCCCCACATATCCAAAGACACATCGTGAGGGAAAACCCCGATCCGCTCGGGCCGAACACCCAACGCACCGAACCATGTCCGCATCCCGGCGGCGACCTTGCGGGATTCCGGACCACCATTGCAATCCACCACAATCGCCAGCGGGCGACCGGGCCGGTCGTAGCGCCACCACTGCCGATGCCGAGCCCAGGTCGTCACGAACCATGACACCAGCACCCGCCGCATCAGCGTGGTCTTGCCCGACCCGCTGGAGGCGGTCGAGGTCATGTGCTCGGCGACGTTGATCCACGGCAGGATCAACCGAGTCTCGGTACGACCCACCAACGCCCGCAGCATGCTCACTGGTGGGGCCTGGTCGGTCTCCAACGCCAGCCGCCCGAGCACCAGCTGCGGGTTCAGCCCACCAGTCGTGTACGGCAACCGGCGCCGCGACAAACGGGCCGCGGCGCGCTGCTCACGCTGCGCCTGCACCCACAATGCCCGCTCGGTACGCGCCGGGCTCTCCAAACCCACCGTCGCCACCCGCACCCGACGGCTGGTGTAGGCGATGGTCGCGGTCAACCACGCCAACGGCACCAACACCACCGTCATCCCCAGCAAACCCGGCATGTACTGGCCATCGATGAACCGACCGCCGGCGTCGGTGGCTATGCGGGCTGGTGCGAACACGTCCCACGCCCACAACGCGGTCGCACCCGGCATCACCAACACGCTGCCGATCAGCCAGTTGCGCAACCGAGTCGGCTTCCACGCCAACGCCGTCGCCGGAATCAGGATCATCACGACCATCACTAGGATCGCGACCACACACGCGGCGATCAGCAACCCACCATCGGCCACACCCTCCAGAGACCAGCCACTGAAATCGGGTAGCCACCCCAACGGGTCATGCTCCACACCAACCGGCGGCATCGTCGGCTCGACATCGATCCCCGGCGCCTCGACCACAGTCGGGGTCGGGATCGACTGGGTGGACACCACCGGCGCTGGCACGGACTCAGTGCAATCGGCCGGGGTGATCATCGGAGTGCACTCGGTCATGATCAGACCGCCCTTCCATCATTCGGGTCTGCGACCTGAGGGGTTTCGTTGCCCGCGGCGCCGCCCGCGATCACCCGCAACCCGGGACGCGAAGCGGGCGAGCGATTCTGGGTGTTCTTGGCAAGCAGCACATCCAGATCGGCCAGCCGAAGCTTCACCGAATCCGACAGATCCAAACCGGCCGCAGCCGCGTTCACGGTGTTCTTCACCGCTTCACCACGGCAGTAGTAGGTCAAGCCGGCACAATCAGCCCGCCGGGCGACCTGCAGTGCCGCTGCCACCGACGCCCGCGCCGCCGCGGCGCTTTTCGCGGTCAGCTCTACCTCGACCGCCCACACATCACCGGCGGTTGTGATGTAGCGGCCGTCGTGGATGTGCGGGCGAGGCTCCCCCGCTTTGACCACACCGACCTCGGCGCGCATGGACCGCTCGGAGATCCATCGGTCCAGATCCAGGCCGGTCAACGCCAACCGCAGCTCCAACACCGCACGGGTATGAGCGGCCATCTTCGGTGTGGGCACCCAGTAACGCACCGCCCGACCCAGCAAGGCCTCACACGCCGACCGAGTCGGATACACCCACACCGATCCAGGTACTGGCCGTACACGGTTGGCGCTGATCATGTGGGCCGCTTCCCACCGCGCCGTGATCCGGTACGTCCGTGACCGGCTGACGCCCAGCATGTACGCCACCACATCGCGCGGCGCACCATACATTTCGGCCAAAACTGTCAGCACGAGCATGTCTCGGGGTCCGAGATGCCTCACCGGTCCACCCCCTCCCAGTCGGCACCCCACGAGAAGGCGTCGGCCAGGCTGCTGTCTGGCCGGTAGTCCGCGAGAGCGCTGATCGGCGTGGTCCGCTGCGGCTCCTGGTCCTCGGTCTGCGACCGGTCGACCTCGAATTCGGACCGGTCGACACCATGACGCTCCGCAGCACGCATCTGCCGCTCACGCGTCGCCTTCGCCAACGCCGCCAACTGCGCGGGCGTCGCGGGCCGCTTCGGCGCAGCCAGGGCGATGTCATAGAGATACGCCGTCAACGGCTCACGCCCGCCCCGTCGCCGCCGCTGTACCTTGCCCGCGATGTCCTGGCCATTAGGGCGTAAACCCTCCTTCGCCAGCTGGCGCCGCGTCCGCAGATGCGATGGCGCGAAACGCCAGGCATACACCGGGATTCCGCCCTCGACGCGTGGCTCGTTCCTACTCATCGTTGCCACCCCGCCGATTGCTGTGGAACACACGAGCCCGACGGCTCCGCCGGCACCCCGGCATCGTGCGGGCGGCAGATGTTCGGCGACGGCGTGTACGACTGGTAGTCGACCCACGCCACTGTGCAGCCACCCACCGCAACCAGCAGCAACACCCCAACAGCCGCCAACCGCGCCATCGGCGGCAGCAACCCCAACGGGGCATACACCGCGGACGGGCTGGAAAACTCCGGACCAGCCATCGAATGCAACGGGTTATGCGAACCACGGCCGCGATCGAAATGCGTGACCGTGTAACCCCGAACCGGCGGACCCTGCCGCCACGGCGCGCTCACAGCGACCGCCCCCCACCCTCGTCACAGGCAGCCTGCTCCGGCTCCGGGCGAGGGTACTCGCGGATCTGTACCGCCAGCCCCCGCGCCGCCGCCAACCACTCGACCGAATACCGCATGTAGTCAACGGCCGCCCCCAACCTGTCGACCGTCGCCTCGACATTGAGGCTGCCGAACACATCACGCCACCCGTACTCGTCGAGCCGGTCGAACAACCCAGCCTCGGCGTGCGGCCCCAACGCCCGGTAGCAGGCCAGCAACGCAGACACACGCTGCCGCAACAACTCCTGCGCACGAACGATCGAGTCCAATTCATCCAACAACTCGACCGGATCATGGAATGGCTCATGGAGGCTCATCGCCGAACCCCCCACCGCCGCGATGCCAGCCAGAACGCGACCGCGCCCAGCAGCATCACCGTGAACCCAACAACCTCCGGTGCCGTCAACACCAGGTAACCGATCGCAACTGCAGCGACAGCCAACCCGAACGTCCGACCGCGCATCATGCAACACCGCTTTGGTTCAGTGGGCGGACCAAAGCAAGGACCTGATCCCGATCGACTTTGATCAGTCGCGGACCGACCTGGAACCCGTCCAAAAGACCGTCCTCGACCCAACGACGGACCGTCCGGGGATGGACCCCACCCGCCAATTCGGCTGCGTCACGGAGGCTGATCAACGTCTTCCGCACACCGACCGCACCGCTTCGTCTACTCATGAATGCCACTCCTTAACGACAATTCCAGACATCAGATTCTCTATCTGATGTCTCTGATATTAGTTCTGATGTCTTCTGATGTCTAGACATTGGCGCACTTTCGTCGCCGATGAGCAAGGAGTGCGGAGTCCTTCCACCCACACGGGGTTGTGTGGGTATCAACTGATAGGTTTGGTGAACCATGACGGGCGGAGGAGGCTGCGTGGACGCCACCACAGGAGAAGCGCGGCATCGTCAGATCGCGCGCGAGATCCGCAACGAGATCGAAGCTGGTCGACTCCGGCCAGGGCAGAAGCTGCCAAGCACGCGGACCCTTGCCAAGCAATTCGACGTCTCCGTCGCGCCTGTCAACGACGCGATGGCCATCCTCGAAGAGGAAGGCTTGGTTGTCAGTCGACCGCGTTCCGGGCGGATGGTGAGCGAAACAGCAACTCCAGGAGCGCCACGCCCGCGGCGAGGTCGACCCCAGGTGATCTATATCGGCGGCTACGCGGGTAGCGGAAAGACCGAGTTCGGGCGCATCCTGGCGAGACTGACCGGGTGGGCAATGCTCGACAAGGACACCATCACCAGAACAGTGGTCGACACCGCCCTTGTGCAGCTGGGTAGCAGCGTCGCGGACCGCGAATCCCCGATCTACCTGGATCTTGTGCGGCCTGCCGAATACGAGTGCCTTGCCGCGGCGGTTCGAGAGAACGTTAGCTGCGGAGTATCCGTGATTGCGACCGCACCATTCGTCAAAGAATTCGGGTCAGAAGCATGGTTTCGCCGAACAGCTGTCGAACTGGACACGATGGGCGCCGATATGGAGGTGGTATGGATCCAGTGTCAGCCGGATTCGATGCACTCGTACCTCACCCGGCGTGGCGCCGCTCGAGACTCCTGGAAGCTCGCCAACTGGGACGACTACGTAGACGGCATCGACACGACGTTCGAACCGCCCTGGCAGCACACCATCATCACGAATGATCTCGACTCGCCGCCACTGCGTGAGCAAGCACAAGCACTAATCAAATCGCTGATGGACTGAACATGGACACCGCGATCGTGATGTATGGACCTCCCGCAGCGGGCAAAGATACCGTGACGGCCGAGCTCGCCAAGCTCGGCAACGAGTTCCGCCACTACCAGCGCATGAAAGTTGGCGCCGGACGCACGACCGGGTACCGGATGGCCACCACCACCGACACCGAGCATCTGGCTGCCGCCGACCAAATCATCTACTCGAACAGCAAGTATGGCTCGACCTACATCATCGATCGACCTGAGCTGACCAGAATCATCGCCGCTGGCGAGATCCCGGTTCTACATGTCGGACAGCCAGAGGCGATAGACGCTTTACTCGCCGCGGCCCCGGCAATTCGATGGGTCATAGTCGAACTATGGTGTCCACGTAACGTCGCTGCGGCGCGCGCCGCCGCCCGAGGTACCGGCGACACCGCCGAGCGCCTGGCAGCGTGGGACACAACCCCCCGCCTCGCCACCGCCGACATCCGGATCGACACGGCGGCAGTTGATCCGTCTGGCGCTGCTCACCAGATCGTGGAAGCGGTCCACGCTGCTCGGTGCGCCATCGTCGTACCCACGATGCACCTCGTACATCCAGACGGCACACTCGACCTGGCCGCTACACGTCGCCACGTAACTGAGGCGGCTGCCGGATGGCCCGACTTCTTCCTGATCAATGGGTCAACCACGGCGGGCGACAAGCTGACTAGTGACGAGCGCGCTGCCATCTTCGATATCTGGTTGGAGGTCGTCGACGGCAGTCGGCTACTTGCTTGCGCTTGGTCCCCCGATGACCTTGTGACCGCGGCCGACCGTCACGTAACGCCGATGGCTGTACTACGGGCTGATACCCGAGGCGACGCCCAACAGTTTCTTCGAACTCTACCGAGCGGCGCCACGATCTATAGCCACCCGATGTTCGGCTACGCATTCAATGCCGAGTTGGCGGAATGGGCCAAAAGCGCTGGCCATCTCCCGGCCGGCGGTAAGCTCGCCAAGATTCAGTTGACCGATATCTCCGAGATCCGAAGTGCCGCACCCGAGTTCACTATATGGGACGGTTCGTCGCGACGAATGAGAGAGTCTATAGGTGCTGGTGCGGCTGGCGTCGTTGCCACCCCCCTCGCCGCGTTACTCACCCGCCTGCCACCGCGCAGCACTGCGCTGATTCAGTCGGCCATCGACGCTGTACAAGCCAAGCTCGATCTGCTCCCGGATCGGTCAGCGAAACGCGATTGGCTGCTCGATCAGATCAAGCACTGATCCTGTCGCATCTCTGGCAGGTGTCAACTCAACTCACTCGACTCGGTAGATGAAGCTGCTAGTTGTTCCAAACTCATGTCCTGAGACACCACAGCTAGCCGAGCACGCCGCGGACGCTTTCCCATTGGCTGTCTGCCAGGCTCGCGTAACGCTGGGTCGTCCGTAGAGATGCATGGCCGAGAAGCTTCTGGACTTGCTGGATAGGCACCCCCGCGCGAACGAGTCGGCCGGCATAGGTGTGCCGCAGATCGTGCGGTCGGACCTTTCCGAGTCGCCGACGCTCGTCACCCTCACCCACCCATGCCACGCGGGCTGCGGCCTGAAATCGCTTGCCGAAGTTGTCGGCATCGAATGGCCGGCCGTCGACGTGCGCGAGGAGTAGACCGCTGCGAACTGACCGACCAGCCACGTACGGAACTGGCGCCGATTCGCCGAGCCCGCTCTTCTTGAGGATTGGAACCAGAGTCTTCGTCAACGTTTCGCCGATCGGGATCACCCGCTTTTCGTGGTCCTTCGGCGGCTTCATCCGACGTGCGGCTTTGTCCCAAGCCCACTCGATCGAGATCGTCTTTCGTTTTAGGTCGATGTGCTCTTTGTGCAACCCTTGCGCCTCCCCCATCCTCATTCCGGTCCCGATCAGAACATCGATGATCAACTGATCCGCTTCTTCCAGCGGCTCATGAAGCGCCGCATACTCCTCGATCTCAAGGAATCGCTCAGGAGACGGACCAGCCTTGGGCAGGTCGATGTCGTGGCACGGGTTGTCCGGAATGAGTTTCGCTTTGCGAGCCGCCTTGAGCGATCCGCTCAGTAGGTGGTAGCACTTCGCGACGCTGGTCGGAGCCATAATTGCGCGCAGCCCGGCGACCCACTCCTGTACGTCGTGCTGCTCGATGTCCTTCAGCAGGACTCGGCCCCAGCGGGGCGTGAGGTGCTTGCCGATTCGCTGATCATCGATCGCCTGAGTGCCTTCTTCGACAGTTCGGAGAGCCCTCCACTTCGGTAGCCACTCGCCCCAGGTCATCGCCGGCGCCGGGCGCGTCGGGTTTTCGCGTTGTTCGTCTTCCTTCGCCGTAGCTTTGCGCTTCGCGACGTCCCCTCTAGTGAAGATGCCGGCACTCTTCTTCTTTCCATACGCATCCCGGTAGAGTCCGCGATACCGCCCGCTCGGAAGCTTCTCAGCCCATCCCATACATTGCCTCCCACGATGGATGCTCGCCTAAGCACAGTGGTTACCAAACACTGACATGAGCAACAGTACGTGGGGCATGGACCCAGCGGGAGTGTGGCAAATCATGGGGCAGACAGGTGTTTTCTTGTGTCGCATAGTGTCTTCGTATGTCACTGCGCTGCGAACTGGAAACGCCCTGAACTGCATGGACTAATCCCGTCAATAGCGCAGGCCGCGCCGCTGTACGGACCGAGGCGCACGTACTGGTTTTACACACCAGCGGTCGGGGGTTCGATCCCCTCTGCGCCCACCATCTCGAGGCCGAGGTCGGAGCTGGATTCGATCACTTGGCTGAGTCTTCGCCGAGGGGCGCCGCGGGAGGCGGGGGCAGGCTGCGAAGTGACCGGTAGAAATTCGGTCGCCCTCTTCCACGTTCTTGCCCACCGACACCGGCCCTCGACGGATGTGCACGGCGACGAGTGGTCTTTGCTCGCCGCGCGGTCGGCGGTCCGGCCCGCGCTCGGAGGAGTCTCGGCCTCACACGATGGGCGTTCCCGCCACCAGATGGCTGCGACGATCACGCCCAGCAGCAAGCCGACTACGAACACCCACCCGAGCACGATCACCGTTTCGCCCTGTCGTTGCACCCGATCGATAGCAGGCCACGCCGGACCGCGATCAGTAAGCGCTCGTCTACCGGCGTTTCGTCCACAGCCGCGAGGGCAACCACCGCCACGGCGTGGATATCCACGAAATCGGCCAGCGGGACGGGCCATCCGTCGTCGCCGACCACCTCCCAGGTTCCATCGCTGTGTTGAAGGTACCGCCCACCGTTCATGTCGTCCCCTGCTCGTCCGTTGGCTGAAATGGACGCTAGGCGTGCGTTGTTCGACCCGTACCCGCCTTGCTGTCCACAACCGTCTACAGCCGAAGACACAGCACGGTTACCGTGGGACTCATGGACTCAGGCGGGGAGAAGATCACAGGTGAGCGACTGCGCGCCGCGAGGGAGGCGGCCAGGCTGAGCCTGTCCGCAATGGCGGCGCGGACGCACTACAGCAAGCCGCTGCTCGGGATGCTGGAGACCGGGCAGCGCCAGATCGGACCCGAGCACGTACGCGCCTACGCCGATGCGCTGGGGGTCGGGTCCGCACTGTTCATCGAACCAGACGACGGGGAACGGGCGGCGGCCGAATGGCTTTCGCGGGCGGCGTCATCCGACATCGGCAGGGACACCCTGGACCGGTTGGAATCGGCCGTGGACGACCTGGCGGCGAGCTACCCGACAACACCGCCGGGCGAACTGCTCGTGGACATCCGTCGGCATCTCGGCTACGCCGGGCGGCTCATGGACTCCCGCAAGACGCTGGCCCAACACCGCCGTCTCCTGGTCACGGTCGGCTGGCTCTCGCTGCTGGCGAGCACATGCCACATCGACCTGGGCGAGACCTCCGCCGCAGCCGCACGCGGACACCTGGCGTGGAAGCTTGCCGACGAAGCGGAGCACCGGGAGATCCAGGCGTGGTGCCTGGAGACACGGGCCTGGCAGCGACTCACCGCGGGCGCGTTCACCGAAGCGGCCGAACTCTCCCGCGCGGCTCAGACCATCGCGCCCGAAGACAGTTCGGCGTTCATCCAAGCCACTGCCCAAGAGGGCCGCGCACTGGCCCGGCTCGGGGACGGCAAGGGAACCTATGGTGCGCTGCGCGCAGTCGCGCGCCTCGTCTCCGGGCTGAGAGCCCCCGACCGGCCGGAGCACCATTTCCGCTACGACCCGGCCAAGTCGGACGCCTACGTGGCCACGACGTTGTCCTGGCTCGGTGACCCAGCGGCGGAGTCCTACGCCCGCCACGTGCTGTCGGACCTGAAACGCTCCCCGACCGTCCGGCCGCGCCGCATCGCATCGGCGAACCTGGACCTCGGCCTGGCCCTGGTCGCGGCCGGCAAGACGGAAGAGGCGGCGCACGTAACGCTGAGGGCGGTGGAATCCGGCCGCCTGGTCCCGTCGAACTACTGGCGCGTGTCCGAAGTGGTCACCGGGATAGCGGGCCGGGGCGCGCCGGACGCGGCCGTGGTGCGCGCAGCGTTCCGCGACACCTACCGGATGTGACGGCCGGACCGCAGATGTAGCACGAAACAGCCTCTGACCTGGGTACCGAGGTAGCTGCCACAGAGGCAGCTACGCCGTGCCGGCCGGCGGGAAGCGCGCTGATATCGGCATCTTCCATGTAGGAATAGCAATACGACAGGCGGACGCGCCACACCAGCCCGCGCCGCTGGTGGCATTTCCAACTCAGCGGCCTGCGTACGATCAGGGCGCAGGGCTACTCCCCCGTCCTCAGCACCGATATTTCATCGTCATGGCATGGATTGCGCATACCGTGCAGTGGCCGTTGTATCGGTTCTGGGACTTCGACCGTCGCCGGTTCACCCTGCGACGCGGGGCTGCCCGCGAATTCCCCCTCGCCCCGGCCCGGGTTCGTCGTTTCCGCCGTGCTCTCGACCGCGAGCAGAGCCGGGTGCTCGATAGCGACGCCGGTTGGCCGAGGTCAGTCGTCGTAGTGTCCACCGACCTGCACGATTGCTATTTCCGTGTCGGTGACGTAATAGATCAGTCGATGTTCTTGGCTGATCCGCCGCGACCAATGCCCCGCTAGGTGGTGCCGCAATGGCTCTGGTTTGCCGATCCCAGCGAATGGGTCGCCCAGCGCGGCGTTGATCATCTTGTTCGCCGCCTTCAGCACCGCACGATCTCGTGCCATCCATGCCGAATAGCTGCGCCACCCCTGGGCCGTGAATGTCAGTTTTCGGTCAGGCACGTCGTTGCGGCTCCCCTGACTGCACATGTCTTACCGATGACAGTCCTGACAGTTCATCGCGCTGCATGTCCTCTTCCGTAGAGCGCGTCATCTCGATCGACTCCGCGTCGGGATCGAAGAGGGTGTGGGGATCTGTGCAGCCTCGCCGGGCGTCCTGCGCTGATTTCAGCAGGTGTACACCTCCGTGAGTCTGGAGCACATACAGCGTTTCCATCAGGGAGTTCCAGTCGGACTCGGCTACCAGCACAGCGTTCTCACCCGACTTGGTGACCACGGTCAACGGATCATGGTCGTCGTTGACCTGCTGCACCAGCCCGAACAGGTTTTGGCGCACGGTCGAAATCGGTAGCGCGGGCATCAGCGTCTCACCTTCTTCCCAAGGTTGTACAACTTATCGTACAACTAGTGTCGTTCGGTGAGGAATCTTCGGCCCAGAACACCGGGAGCGCCACCCTTACCCAGATCGAAGCCGACCTACCCCGCGGCCACCGTTCACCCGGACTCACCAATACCGGTTCGAGCGGCAGTGTCGAGAACGTTGGTGGCCGCGGCGGCGATCGCGTGCCGGATCAAGGGTTCAGGGATTTCGTCCATGGCGGCCGCCGAATGCAGGAACGGTCCGAACATGTGCCAGCCCAGTACCAGTGCAACCACATTGGCCGCGGCTAGACGGGCTTGGGTGTCGTCCTCGAGGCGTGCGCGGGTTGCATCGATCAACTCGCTCATGCCGGGGAACTGATGCTGCAGTCGACCGACGGGGTATCCGTCCAGCAGCGCTCGGGCCAAGACCTGCCAATGTCTGCGATCGGCTGTCCGAGTGACCGCCGTGTCGACCGGATCTCCGGGTAGCAGCACCCCAGCGATGGCATCTGTGATGCCCGGTTCCGTGGTGTCGACGCCCGCCGCGTGGCGTGCGGCGGCCGCTTTGGCGGCAAGATCATCCAGTACCGCGCCGACGAGTTGTTCTTTGTTGCCGAAGTGCCGAAAGATCAACGCTTGGTTGATGCCGGCCCGCGCGGCGATATCGCGGGTCGAGGTCGCCGCTGGGCCACGCTCGGCGAACAAGTCGGCCGCGTGCTCGAGCATCGCGGCAACGACTTGCTCGCGACCGATCGGTTTGTCGTTTTTGCGTGTTCCGACCATGAACTCACCAACTCTCATCGTTCTCTCATGCACCGAGTGTAATCGAGCGATTACACTCGGTGCAGACAGGTTGTAAGCAACTGATTACATCAGATGGAGGGATCGGAATCATGACTGCACTGACCGTGCACAGACTGGGCGTGCACATCGGAGCGCGGATAGACGGCGTGCGCCTCGGTGGCACATTGGACCCGGCGGTGGTCGAGCAGATCCATCGGGCGCTGCTCGCCCACAAGGTGATCTTCTTCCGTGGCCAACATCACCTCGACGACGCCACGCAGTACGCGTTCGCCGAACTGCTGGGCACCCCGGTAGCGCATCATGCCAGCGCCGGCGACCCGATCACCGCAATCGACTCCGAATACGCCAAGGCCACACGGTGGCACACCGATATGACATTCATGCCGAACTTCCCCAAGGCATCGGTCCTACGCGCGGTCATCGTGCCCGCTTTCGGCGGCACCACGCTGTGGTCATCCACTGCCGCCGCCTACGCCGCGCTGCCCGAACCGCTCCAACGCCTCGCCGAATCACTGTGGGCGATGCACAGCAACCGCTTCGACTACGCCGGCCTGGCCCCTACCGCAGGACCCAAAGCCCAAGCCGTGGCCGACCTGTTCACCGCCCCCGACATCCGCACCAACCACCCGGTCGTACGGGTGCACCCCGAATCCGGCGAGCGAGTGCTGCTGCTGGGACAATTCGCACAACACCTGGTCGGCATGGACAGCTACGAATCCCAGGTGGTGATCCGTCTGCTCCAGGATCGGGTCACTCGACCCGAGCACACCATTCGCTGGAACTGGGAACCGGGCGATGTCGCCATCTGGGACAACCGTGCCACCCAACACCGTGCGGTCGACGACTACGGCGACCAACGCCGCCTCATGCACCGAGTGACCCTCACCGGCGATGTACCCGTCGACATCCACGGACGACCCAGCCAACCCATCAGTGGCGCCGAGGTCTATGCGACGACGAACTGACCAGCACCGCAGCATGGTGAGCCTACTGTTGGGGTATGCCGAGTGAGCCGTCACGCCGCGGCCTGTCGTTCCACATCGACGCCATTCCCGGCGAACTCTCCGCTGGGACGACCGACGATGCGAATGCGGCCGACTCGACGGCCCTGCTGGTCGAGCTGCTCGATCTGCAGGCAGGGCTACCCGGCGTTCGACATCTGCGTGGCTGGGGGCGTGATGCTCTCGCTGCCCGACCAGGAGAACGCGTGCTGGACATCGGCGCCGGGACGGGGACCGAAGTGCTCGCATTCGCCGACCAGGTCGGCCCCGAGGGCGACGCGGTCGGCGTCGATCCGAACCCGGCGATGCTCGATGTCGCTCGCGCGCGAGCCGCCGCCGCCGGCTCGCGCGCCCGGTTCGTCCAGGGCACTGCCTACCAACTGCCGTTCCCGGACGATTCGTTGGACGCGGTCCGATGCGAGCGCGTCTACCAACATCTCGACGATCCGATGGCCGCCACCATCGAGATGGCGCGAGTGTTGCGACCCGGCGGGCGGGCGCTGCTGGTCGACAGCGATTGGCAGACTGCCATAGCCCATCCCGGCGATCCCGAGATGACCGGCCGCATGACAGCTGCGATACTCGCTGACGTTCCGAATCCCAGATCGGGCCGACGGTTGCGTGGCCTGCTCACGTCCGCCGGGTTTGCGATCGACGAGGTGAAATCGGAGGCGGCGATCTGGGACCCGGAAACGATCCGCCCGATGTTCGCCCACCTGACCTCCGACGCCCTCGCCACCGGCGCGTTCACCGAACACGAAATGCTCGAGCTCGTCTCGAGCATGGAGGCCGGTATCGCGCGTGGCGACTTCCACTTCTCGGTCACCATGTTCGCCGTTCTGGGCCACCGAACGTCACCCGAATGAATCATCCCCCACCCACCGGGACCGGCCGACGCGGCTGGTCATCGAGGTCGCCGGTCATGTCGGCACGTACCCGCCAGGTCCGGCTCTCCGCACGCCGGACAGCCGCAAGAGCATAGGAGAAGCGGCGAATGCGCGGCATCCAGGTATGCAGGTCCGATAGATCGAGCACGTCGGCAACCGTCGATGCGGCCACGAGGCCGCGGTGCAGATGAACCCAGGACGGCAGGTGGGTCTGCGGCATCGGTCCGACGATCCGGTTGGCCCATCCGCCGGGCTCCGCCCGAGGTTCGACATCATCGACGAAGCTCGACCACGCCTGGTAGGACGGCCGATGCGCCAAACCACCACCGACTCCACGGTCGGGAGCCGGCCGAGCGTCCAAGACGCTGCTGATCAACTGAGCGGGTGCGGTGAGCACTCCGAGCAAGATCACCACGGCTTGGTACTCCCCTGGCCTCCCGTCGACGCCCAGGAAGCGAGAGGCCTCGGACAGATCGCGAGTCGCGCGCACCATGCGATAGAGGTTGATGAGGCGCTTGGCTTGGCGGGGTGTATCGACGAAGACATCCAGTGCGGCCAACAGAGTGATCTCCGGCTCCGTCAGAGACCGAGGCCGCAGAACCGAGCGTGCCGGCAACTGCTGAACGTCGATCTCGGATCCGGGCTCGACGGTGATGGCCGCGGTATCGGTCGTTTCGCCGTTCACCGGGTCCGGCACACCGCGCGACTCCCGACCGGCGCGCACGGCTGGCGTATCCTCTGCTACACCTTCGTCACGACCCCGATCGATCGCGCGGAGAAGGCGCTCGAGGCTGCCCGACGGCATGCTCGGTACTACCAAAGGGATGTTCAGGATCTTTTCCAAGTAGTCTTCCGCGGTGTGCCGCTCATCGAGGCGATCGTCGAAGACGTGGTCGTGCAGCAGTTCGCTGTAGGAACTGCGCAGCGAACGCAACAACCATTGCGGATCCACTCCGACAACGACGACGAACAGTTCGAACGCCAACAGCAGGTGCACAGCTTGCAACACGTCGACGACCTGGTCGGGGCGGCAACGATCGAGATCGTCGATGTAGAGCACGATCCGATCGACTGGTCGCCGGGTCTCCCATTCCTCCGGGTGTGCCTGCCAATCGGCCATGAGCTGGATCAGTTGCTCGAAGTCTTTCCGGATGGTCGAGACGAGCCCGAGGCGTCCGGCATAGGACGCATTGTCGGCGCGCTCGGCGAGGAATGTATAGAGTCGCCGCCCCGGTGCCAGCTCCGACAGTTGCCTGCCGAGTTCTCCGACGTGCGCGACGACGTCATCGAGTTGAGCTTGGGCAACCCGTTGGTCGGCTTCGGCGGCGCGTAGCTTGGTCAACGTGCCGGCGACCTCCTCGTGCACTGCCGCGACCGCCGTTCGACTCATCTCGGAGCGCAGATCATCGGTCATCTCCCGGAGTGTGCGCAGCCCGTCCCGCGCGCGCTTCACCAAAGTGAATCCCATGCCCCCTGTACAGGCGCTCACGATGCCGATCACGGCAACGACCATGTCCCGTATCGCGGGCGCCGCGACGGCAACCAGCGCACCCACACCGAGCAAGCCGATCGCCACTGTCACCGCGATGCGTCCATAGCGCGCGGCCGAGGCGCGGCGCAGGGCATCGGCCTCGGTCAGCGTGCCGCGCATCTGCGCGGCGAACAGCTTCGCCTGCTCGATTCCATCGGTGATTCCGAGTCGTTTCCACAGACGATCGACCCGCCCCTGGAACGAGCTCGAATTTCGGAGCGCGGCGAGCAGATCCTCGGCGGTGGAATCGCGCTGTGCCACCGCCCGTTCCACATCTGCCTGCAAGGCCGCGGCCACAGCACGTGCCTCGCGAGTCGCGTCTTCCAACTGGTGGCGTTGTTCCAGCCGATCGGCGAGGTCGGCGCGAATACTTTCCGCGCGCTGCTGCGAGGACGGGTCCGCGCCCGCGAGTTGGCCGAAGATCTCGTCGGCGAGACTGGCCCACAGGTTGGTGTCCGCGTAATGCCAGGCATTGAATCCGATCTGGACGATCTCATCGCAATAGCGGCTGTCCTGCGACTGTGCCAGGACCTGGATTCGATCGCGCAGCATGGCCATGAAGTAGCTCTTGCCCGAACCCCATTCACCGAAGACGCCGACCGACAGTGGCAGCGGCGTCGTTCGCTCGGCGACCACGGTCGCCAGCATCGACACATACGGGGCGAAGCCGAGCTGATCGTCGGTGAGCGGAATACCGATCGTAGGGTCTACCAGGTCGCGGGCCACGCCTCCGGACAACTCCCTGGTGTCCTCCCGAGCGATTGTGCCGAATTCCCGTCGGATCGCGACTTCGGTCATTGCGTCCTGACACAGGAAAACGAGGCGCTCGAGGCGCGCGCCGGACAAGGTCTCGACCGCGGCGACCACGGCCGGCACGACAGCGGCCGCGACCCGATCCACTGGTTGCGCGAGCGCTCCGGTACCCAGCAGCGGAATTGCCAGCGCCTTCGCGCCGTCGGCGACAGCGGCCGTGATCGCGCTGGTGGCTGCCAGACCCAACGAGGTATCCGTGATGTTCCCGACATCGTCGGGGACATCACGGGGAGTGACCAGGATCGCGCGGCGCAACCGCGCATCGGCAGGCCGTCCCTCCGACAGGTCCAGGACGGCTGGTCGATCGGCCTGGACTTCCGCGAACCGCACGGAATTCCATGGCGCGCGCGGATAGTGTTGCCGCAGTGCCACACCCAGCCAGCCGAGGCTGGATCCCACCGACACCACGATGGAGTCGACGTCCAGCTCCCACGGCCGACTGGTCTTCTCCACCGAGTAAGAGACTTCCCCGACAGCCTCCAAAACAACGCCGTCCGGCACGAAATACCCCCCTTCCGAAGCCCATTGCATGGGCCGAGCGAACCGAGGGCAGTCTAGAGCACAGCGACTGTGCGAGTGTCCGACCACTGCCCGAGCACACGGCAAAGCGCAATGGCAACAGGCGTATTCGCGCATTTGCCGCGGGCGGGTCGAGACTGCTCGCCGCCCGGCCGCTGTGGTCCGGGTCGGTTCGTGCGCCGCCTAGCCCACGTCGCGGCGCAGCCAGGTGACCTCTGCGCCCGACTCCGTGCCGTACCGGTACATTTCCAGATCCTCGTCCCAGGCGGTGCCCAGGGCGTGTTCGATCTCGGCAGCCAGGTCGAATGCAGAGTGCTTGCCTCGCTCGCGAGTCGCCTGCAGCATGGCGCGCAGGCGCATCTCACCCAGCGTGATGTCACCGTTGGCGCTCGTCGAGCCGTGCCACAATCCCAGGCCGGGCACGAAGCTGTAGCGCTCGCCGTCTACACCGTCGCTGGGGTCCTCGGTCACTTCGAAGCGCAATACCGGCCAAGAGCGCAATGTCGACGCTATCCGCGAGGCCGTGCCGACCGGACCGATCCAGTCACTGGTCGCACGCAGATTGCCATCGGCTGGTTGCGCGGTCCAGCGTAGTTTCGCCGGGGCATCGAGAGCCGAAGTCAGTGCCCACTCGACATGTGGGCACAGCGCGGCAGGCGACGAGTGGATGTAGACCACACCCGCCGTCGCATCCGCGAACTGACTCGATGCGCGCACCACCAACACCTCCGGCTTCGACGAGGAACGTCTTCCCCAACGACTCGTCGAACTGCGTTGCCCGAGTGTACTGGAGTGTTCGAAGTGACACGTGTTACCTGGCAAGTGTGTCGCGCGTGGCGGCCGCCTCGGCGAGGACCGCGTCACTGAGCGGCGGCCAAGCCGCTCGCGCCCAGTCCCCGAAATTCTCATCGCTCAAAGCGAGACACGCCACTCCTGCGCGCGGGTCGACCCACACAAAGGTCCCGGATTGGCCGAAATGGCCATAGGTCTGTGGCGAGTTCGTGGACCCGGTCCAGTGCGGCTGCTTGCGGCCACGGATCTCGAAGCCGAGTCCCCAGTCGTTCGGCCGCTGCGGGCCATAGCCCGGCAGCACCCCGTTCAACCCTGGGAACTGAACCGAGGTGGCCTCGGCATATGTCTGCGCAGAGACCAATCGGGGGTGGAGCAATTCGGCGGCGAATCGAGTCAGGTCCGCCACGGTGGATCGTCCTGCGTGCCCGGCCGAACCGACCAACGTCGAGGCCGTCATACCCAGCGGCCGGAACACCGCGTCACGGAGGTATTCGTCGAAGGCGATCTTGCTCTGTTCGGCAACGAATGCGGCGAGTACCTCGAAACCCGCACTCGAGTAGATCCGGCGAGCGCCGGGTTGCGCCTGCACCTGCGCGGTACCGAAGGCGAGTCCGGACGCGTGCGCCAGCAGGTGACGCACCGTGGCGCCGGGCGGCCCAGCAGGCTGATCGAGGTCGATCGCGCCCTCTTCCACCGCGACCAGCACTGCGTAGGCCACCAACGGCTTGGTCACCGATGCGAGCGGAAACACCCGCTCGGTATCGCCCTCGTATGCAATGCCACCGCCACGGGTGAGCACTGCGGCAGCCGCATGCGGTACCGGCCAATGCCGAATCTGTTCGAGTGAACCCACCCTGTGAGCCTACGAGAACCGCGGAACCGAGATGTATCGCGCGGGTACGATCGACCTACTATGACTGACGGGCCCACCATCCACGGCGAGGTCGCGTCCGGCTTCGAACCTGTTGCCGACGCATTCCGCCGCAACTTCACCCACCACGGCGAAATCGGCGCGGCTGTCGCGATCTATGCAGGCGAGCGCCCGATCGTGGATTTGTGGGCGGGCTTTCGGGATCGGCGCCGTACGGTGCCATGGGAACGAGACACCATCGTGCCGGTGTTCTCCTCGACGAAGGGGATGGCCGCATTCACCCTGGCCGCCGCGGTCACCGAGGGACTGCTGGACTACGAACGGCCAGTAGCGCAGTACTGGCCGGAATTCGCCGCGCACGGCAAAGACGCGGTCACCGTCCGCCAACTGATCGACCACCAGGCCGGACTGTCCGGCTTGAGCGAAATAGTTCGCCTACCCCAGATCGCCGACCTCGACGGCCTCGCGACCGTGCTGGCGGCGCAGAAGCCGGCGTGGCAACCCGGCACCCGACACGGCTACCATGCGATCACTCTCGGCCTGTACCAGGGTGAACTTCTTCGCCGGGTCGACCCGCAGAGTCGCACGCTGGGGAAAATCTTCTCCGACGATATCGCCGTACCGCTGGACCTGGACTTCTTCATCGGCCTGCCGGCCGAGCAGTCGATGGACCGGATCGCCACCCTGACCGCCACCCGAGGACTGGACATCGTGCGGTACGAGCGCAATATCCCGTTGCGGATGGGCGTCGAGATGTACACCAAACGCGGCTTCTCCCATGCCGCGCTGAACAACCCGCGCTGTGGAGCCCCGGCGAGGGCGTCTCGCCGGGAGTTCCTCGAAGTGGAGATGCCGGGCTCGAATGGAGTAGGTAACGCCCGCGCACTGGCCAAGGTCTACGGCGCTGCCGCAGGCCGTACCGGCGCATTACCGCTCGACGATGGCATGTTGGACCGGCTGGCAGCGGCCGACACCGCCGACGACGTGCCGGCCGACGACCTGGTGTTGCACACCAAAAGTCGCTACCATCTCGGCTTCCGCAAGTCCCGAGGAACATTCCGGTTCGGCTCGGACAAACGGGCCTACGGCACCACGGGACTCGGCGGCTCGTTCGGATTCGCCGATCCCGCCACAGGTCTCGGTTTCGGGTACACGATGAACCGGCTCGGTCTCGCCGTCCTCGACGACGTACGCAGCCGCAACCTGCGCGAAGCGCTTTTGCGCTGCCAGATCTGAGCGCTTTTTGGCTACCATCCGATATTCGCCGAACCGGTGATCAACGGGCCTACCAGTCGGCTTCGGTGTATTTGATGATGCCGCGAATGTTCTTGCTGTCCAGCATGTCCTGGTAGCCCTGGTTGATCTCTTCCAACGAGTAGCTGCGGGTGACCATGTCGTCCAGGTTGAGCTGGCCGGACTTGTACAGCTCGAGCAACATCGGCGCGTCCTGACGGGCGTTGCCACCGCCGAAGATGCATCCTTTGACCGTCTTCTGCAGCATGCACATCAGGAAGCTGTTGAGCTTGACGTCGTTCGCGTCCATCCGGCCCATCGAAGTGACCACGAGAGTTCCGGTCTTGGCGGTGAGGATCAAGCCCTCTTCGATGTAGTCGCCATGCATTTCGCCCATGGTGAGGATGACCTTCTGGGCCATCCGGCCTTCGGTGGCGTCGATCAGTGGCGCCACCGCGGCTTCCATGCTCTCGTAGGCGTGCGTGGCGCCGAATTTCTGGGCCTGCTCACGCTTCCACGGATTCGGGTCGATGGCGACGACTTTCGATGCGCCGGACAAGACCGCGCCTTGCAGCGCACTCATGCCCACCCCGCCGATACCGGCGATCACCACGGTTTCGCCCGGCGACACCTGAGCGACGTGCGTGGCCGAGCCGAATCCGGTCGGTACACCGCAGCCGACCAGGCAAGCCACTTCGAAGGGAATGCTCGGATCGATCTTCACCACGGAAGTGTGGTGCACCGTGATGTAGGGCGCGAAGGTCCCCAGCAGGCAGATCGGGATGACGTTCTGCCCACGCGCCTGGATCCGGTAGGTGCCGTCACTGATCGACTGGCCCAGCAGCAACCCCATCCCCAAGTCGCACAGCGCCATGTGGCCGGCAACGCATGCCGGACACCGTCCACAAGCCGGGATGAACGACAGGATCACGTGATCACCGACCTGGAGGTCGGGCGGACAGTTCGGCCCGAGTTCGGTGATCACGCCGGCGCCCTCGTGTCCACCCATCACGGGGAAGGCTGGCATCGGGGTCGCTCCGGTCACGATGTGGTGGTCGGAATGGCACATCCCGGCGGTCTCCAGCCGGATCTTCACTTCCCCGGCAACCGGGTCGCCGATCTCGATCTCTTCCACCGACCACGGCTGGTCGATCCCCCACAGGACCGCGCCCTTCGTCTTCATACCTGTCGACCCTCTCGCATGCAATCGCCCATATGTGACTGCACCCACAGTACGAGAAGAATGCAACACGTTCTAGAGTGGAAGCGAAATTTCCTCGATATCGCAAAACCGATACCAAGAACACGTTACAGTCTGCTCAGCTGACGAGCAGACTGTAGCCTCAACCCCGGACGCCATAGGCATTCAACCCCGGACGTCGTAGACGTGGTGTACCAGATCATGGACGACATAGCGAGTGAACGACTCCACGGTGAATACCGCTCCGTCGGTGCGCACGCCCGATAGTCCGCGCTGAGCAGGGGGCACGGTTTCGAACGACCGCGCGGCGCGTTCGGCGGCCTCGACCAATTCGACAGCCACCCGGGCCGGGTCCTGGTCGGCGTAGCGGTCGGCAATCGCGGCCGCGTCCTGGTCCCAGTTCACGATGCGCGGGATTCCGCCATCGGGGTCGCCGGCCAGCATCACTGCCGACCGGGTGTGGTAGAGCCGGCAGATGTCGCGCATGTGAGCGCCGTACTCCAGCACAGACCAGGTCGATGCGTTCGGCCGGATTCGGCAATCCGGCCGCTGCAGCACCTGCGCGAACCGCGCGGCCGACTCGCGGAGCAATTCCGGCAGTGCCTCGTGGCCGACGTGCGCGGCATCGAAACCACATTCGGGACAGGCGCGTTCGAGCACCCAGGTCCAATCTTTGACATCGGGAACGATCGACATGTCCCCAACCTAGATTTGGCAGGATGCCGCTGGCCACCAATATTCAGCCGATCAACGGCAACATGCCGACAGTTATTCCATCAACCGCCGCGCCCGCTCGAACAGTTCCAGGGTGACCGCATGCAGAAAGTCACCGACCTGCTTGGATGCCTTGCCGGCGAATGCACGAGCGTGCGTACCCTCCACGACGATGCCCAGCTTGAAGCAGGCCAACACCGTGTACCACGGCACGGCATCGAGATCACGCTCGGAGTACTGCCCGTAATGAGCGACCATCTCCTCCGGCGTCGGCAATCCGCCGACCTGGCCGAGCGCACCGAGCAATGCCGCACTGACCGTACCGGGCTCGGGCCGGGTCGCGATTTGCCAACCGAGGTCCAACAATGGGTCACCGATGGTCGACATCTCCCAGTCGACCATTGCCGCAACCTGCGGACTGTCATAGGAGAACAGCATGTTCGCCAGATGGCAGTCGCCGTGCAAGATGCCGGGAGTCCACTGCGCGGGGCGGTTGCGGTCCAACCATTCGCCGACCAGCTCCACCCCCGGAATGTCGGGTCCGGGGTAGCCTTCGTTCATCGAATAGGACTCCAACTCACCGAGCCACCGCGGCACCTGACGTTCGAGGAAGCCTTCCGGCTTGCCGTAATCGGACAAGCCCAACGCCTGGTAGTCCAGTGCGCCCAGCCGCGCGATCGCCTCGACGGCGGACAGACCCATGCGGCGACGGACCTCTGGATCGCCCGCATACAGATCGGGCAGATCGTTCTGTGGATTGAAACCGTCGACCGGCTCCATCAGATAGAAGACCGCACCCAGCACCGATTCGTCGGGGCAGGCCGCGATCACCCGGGGTGCGCGCACGTCGGCCCCGCCGAGGGCGGTGAGCAGACGGGCCTCGCGCCGAATCACCTCGTTGCTCTTGGACCGCAGGTGCTTCGGCCCACGGCGCAGGACGTATTCCCGCGCGCCCCGCCGGAAATGGAGCATGATGTTCTGCGTTCCGCCCCCTAGGGCGGTCACGTTCTCGAATTCACCTGCAGGCAAACCCTGTTCATCCATCCATGTTCCGACGACGGCGAAGTCGACGGCCGCTGGATCCACGTCGGCCGGCTGGACAACAGACATCCCCACATTGTGCATCACCGCGCGACCACGACCGAATTCCGAGCACGGCGGTGTGCTCCGACCAGCGCGGCGTAGGGTTTCCAGCACCATGCACACGCTGTTGATCGACAACTACGACTCGTTCACCTACAACCTGTATCAGCTGATCAGCGAGGTGAACGGCGTCGAGCCAACGGTCGTGCGCAATGGCGATGCCCATTCGGTGGCCGACCTCGATCTGGGACGCTTCGACAATGTGGTGATCTCCCCCGGACCGGGGCGTCCAGACGCGGCACGCGATATGGGAATTGCCGCGGCGGTGATCGGTGAGACCGATCTGCCGCTGCTCGGAGTATGTCTCGGACATCAGGGCATCGTGGTCGCGGCCGGTGGCGTGGTCACCGAGGCCCCCACGGCCAGGCACGGCTACCTCGACCACATCGAGCACGACGGTCGAGATCTGTTCGCCGGCATCCCGCAGCATTTCACGGCGGTGCGATATCACTCCCTGTGCGCCGTGCGCCCACTCCCGGACGAGCTGGACATCACGGCGGTGACCGCTGATGGCGTCGTTATGGGTGTGCGGCATCGCACACGACCACAGTGGGGGGTGCAATTCCACCCGGAATCCATCGTCAGCGAGTTCGGCGCGACCTTGCTGCGCAACTTCGCCCGCCTCACCCACGAGCGCCGTCGCGACATGGCCGGACCTCCCCACCGTTCGGGCGAACCTGAGCAGGCGCTGCCGACACCATCGATCGCCGCCGACTGCTCGTCGCCGCCGACGACGCTCGCCGGGCGAGCACCGCTGCGATCTGCGCAGCCGCCAGCCGCAGCCCCGCCACAACCGCGGCCCCTTCGTCTGCAGCACAGGGTGATCGACCGGGCGATCGACACCGACACCGCATTCGTTCGCCTGTACGGTGATTCGCCCACCGCGTTCTGGCTGGACAGCGAATTCATCGAGCCCGGGGTCGATCGGTTCTCCTTCCTGGGTGACGCGAGCGGTCCATTGGCGCAGGTGGTGCGCTATCGGGTGGGCGATGATCACGTGACGGTGACCTCGTCGGATGGGCGACGGCGCACCGTCGCCGGCGGAATCTTCGACTTCCTCGCCGCCGAACTGCGCGCACGCCCACTCGAACTGCCCGATCTGCCCTTCGATTTCGTCGGAGGATACGTCGGCTACCTCGGCTACGAGGTCAAAGCCGACTGTGGCGGGCGTGCGGTTCATCGAGCACCCACTCCTGACGCGCAGTGGATCTTCGCCGACCGGATCGTGGTGGTCGACCATGTCGGCGGCCGAACACATCTACTCGCATTGAGCGACACACCGGACAGGGACCGGGCCGGCGCCGACTGGCTTCGCGCTACCATCGCGCGCCTGGAAACTGTTGCAACCTGGACGAATCCACAGCCGGTCGAAGCCATGCTGCATGACGACGCGGTCGTGTCACTGTCTCGCGGCCGCGAGCGCTACCTCGCGGATATCGCCGTATGCCAGCAACGCCTGCATGCCGGCGAGTCGTACGAGATCTGCCTGACCGATACCACGACGATTCCAGCTCACCCGGACGACGGCCTCGATTTCTACCGCACGCTGCGCCGGTACAACCCCGCTCCGTATGCGGCCTACTTGCGATTCGACGACCTGGACATCGCGTGTTCCTCGCCGGAGCGCTTTCTCAAGATCGACCGCCACTCGGTCGTGGAGAGCAAGCCGATCAAAGGTACCGCGCCACGCGGCGCCACACCCGAACAGGACGAGCGACTGCGCCGCGACCTGGCCGACAATCCGAAGACCAGGGCGGAAAACCTGATGATCGTCGACCTATTGCGCAACGATCTCGGCCGGGTGTGCGAGATCGGCAGCGTCCACGTGCCCACGTTGATGGTCACCGAACAGTACGCGACCGTGCACCAATTGGTGTCCACGGTGCGCGGCAGGCTGCGGCCGGACGTCGACGCGGTCGACTGCGTGCGTGCCTGTTTCCCTGGCGGCTCGATGACCGGCGCTCCGAAGTTGCGCACCCTGGAGATCATCGACGAGCTGGAAACTTCCGCGCGCGGGGTCTATTCGGGAACCATCGGCTTCCTCGGACTCGGCGGCACCGCGGACCTGAACATCGTGATCCGCACCGCCGTGCGCCACGACGGCCACTGGCGAATCGGAGCGGGCGGCGCCATTGTGTTGGATTCCGACCCTGAAGACGAGTACCGCGAGGTCCAACTCAAGGCCGCCGCTACCTTGCGCGCTGCCCCCGACCACGCACACCGGTGAGCCTGCCCGCCGGCGCACGGTCGCCCCGCCGAAGAACGTCCCTCGCGAGTTCGGCGTGTCGGATGGACGTGGCATAGTTCGATCACGATGAAACTCAGCAAGGGCGCAAACATAGTAGTACCGACATCCCTTCTAGCCGTGGTCGTTTCATGGCAGTCGGACAATGCGGTGGACGCGCACGCCTTGCTGTTGGACTCCTCGGGCACCGTCCGTTCCGACCGGGACATGGTGTTCTACAACGCGCCGCGGCATGTTTCCCAGGCGGTGACTCTCGACCAAGAACCTCGAGCACGCACCGCGCGGCTGAGCGTGTCACTACCACGCACTGAACCGGATATCGAACGCATCGTCGTCTCCGGCTCGGTCGATGCGGGCACCTTCGCCGACATCCGCGCGATGACCGTCGCCGTGCACGCCGTCGACGGGGTAGTGGCGACATTCGAGATCGACGACGCGGCCGCGGTGTCGGCGCTGATGTTCGGTGAGTTCTATCGCCGGGAGGCTCGCTGGCGGTTCCGCGCACTCGGTCAAGGGTGGTCGCGCGGGCTCGCTGGCCTGGTCACCGAGTTCGGAGTACAGGTCGACGACCCTTCCGAGCCCAGCCGGACCAGGCATCCGAGGAACCCGTTTCGTCCCCACCGCTCTTCGGACGCCTCGGCGAGCACGCCACGGCCGGCCACTACCCCCCGTCCGCATACCTCGGACACCCCGGCCCAAGCGCCCGACCACGCCCACGCTGCCATGCCTGTAGCGCGGACCGGCCGTGCGGTCGACCTCGACCGCCACCGGCCAGTCGCTCCACCGCCGCCGCCACGACCCGAACGGGCCGACTGGCACCCGGACCCCGAAGACCCCCAGCACATGCGCTGGTGGGACGGCACGTCGTGGACCACCGACCGCTACCTGCGCCAGCCGGCCGACGGACAACGCTGCAACCGCTGCGCGGCGCCGCTACGTCGCAAATTGTTCGGCGGGCTCGTGCCATGCGAGCGGTGTGCACGCGAGGTCGACCAGTACCTCGTCCACTGGCACAACCGAGCACAACGCGTCCTGGCCAACCATGGGCCGCGCGGGTCCGAGTGGGCAGCGTTGTGGGCGTCGCTGCGCTATCAGCGCATTCAGCCCGAGTCGGGCCGCCACGCACTGCGCGATGCGGCGCTGAGCTACGTGGAGCGGCTGGCCACCTTCACCTTCGCCGATGGCGAGGTTCGCACCGAGGAGCTGGAGTCCTTCGAGCAGGCGGTCGCCGAACTCTCGCTCGAAGGACCACTGATCGAGGAGCTCCAACGCCGCATGCAGCGGGAGAACCTCCTGTTCCGACTACGCACGGGCGATCTTCCGGTGGTGCGCACGCCGGGGCTGCATCTGGGCCCCGATGAGCAGGTGCACATCGATCTACCGGCGACCCATGTACGACAGCTGGCCCGCGGGCCGCGGCTCACCGACGGCAGGCTGATCGCCAGTAACAAGAAGCTCCGCTTCGTGGGATCCGGCACCGGAACCGAAATGCCATGGTCACGCGTTGTTTCCGTCCATGCGGACGGGGACACGGTGGTGATCGCAGCCACCTCCGCTCGAGGAAGCGCGAGATTCGCCGTCGCAGATCCCGTCTATGTCGCCGCCGCAGTGGAGGGCGCGCTACGAGTAGCCAAACGCCTGGTCCTGGCTCCCGGCCGGCGCGACACGCGCAGTATCCCGCAGGAGGTGAAAGCCGAAGTGTGGCAGCGCGACGGCGGTAGATGTGTGGAATGCGGCGAGGGACACTACCTCGAGTTCGATCACATCATCCCGCTCAGCCGCGGCGGTGCGACCAGCGCCGCCAACCTTCAGGTGTTGTGTCGCACGTGCAACCGAGTCAAAGGCGCACGCATCTAGCGCGCCGACGCCCGCAATGCACCGCGGATCAGTCGACCAGCAAGCCCATCGCCCGCCCCAGATCGGTGAGCATGGCCTCGAACAGGATCTCCGGATTGTCCAGCGGAATCGGGTAGTTGCCGAAAACCTCGAGCGTGACATGCCCGTAGAGCCGCGCCCAGATCTGGATCATCAGATAGGTCACTCCGAGATCCAGCTTCTCGGCGGGGAATTTTTGGCCCGATTCCGCGAGGGCCGCCAACAGTTCGGTCTGGAAGTGCACGAGATCCTCGCGCAGTTCCGGCGGGATGGCGTCGGTGGACGGGGTCACGATGTCGTAGTTCGCCAGCACCGTGCCCGCAGCTGCGAGGAAGATCCGGCCGAACGGCTCGTCGAAGCGCCGCCCCGCCCGCCGATCCCCGGCCCCGGGCGAGGCGAAGACCAAGGTGAACTCTCTGGAATGGGTCAGCGCCCAGCGTCGGAAGCCTCGGCAGATGGCGAAGAGCTGCACGACGCCGTCGTCGGGCACGGTGGCGAGCTCGGCGGTCAACTGTTCGGCGAAGTGGGCGCAGAAGTCCTCCCGTAGGCGCTCCAGCAGGGATTCCAACGAGTCGTAGTAGCGATACAGCGCGGGAGCGGTAACATTCAGCTCCCGCGCGATGGCACGCAAGGTGACCGCGTCGGACCCCCGCTCGATCAACAAGGTTGCCGCGACTCGTCGGATTGCGGCGTCGGTGACGACCGGCGCACGACCCCGTGGTTTCGACTGTTGCACGAAGTGATTCAATCGTATTCGACTTCCCAACGCTTGATTCCGTTCAGCCAGCCCGAGCGCAGCCGCACCGGCTCGGATACCTGCCGCAGATTGGGCATCACGTCGGCAATGGCGTTGAACATCAGGTCGATCTGTAGCCGGGCCAAGTTGGCGCCGACACAGTAGTGGGTGCCGGTACCGCCGAAACCGACATGCGGGTTCGGATCGCGCAACACATCGAAGGTGAACGGGTCGTGGAATGCGTCTTCGTCGAAGTTGGCGGAGCTGTAGAACAGCCCGACGCGCTGGCCCTGCCGAATCGTTTGGCCACCCAGGATCGTGTCGCTGGTGGCGGTGCGCTGGAACGCCGACACCGGGGTCGCCCATCGCACGATCTCGTCGGGCGCGGTGCGCGGGCGTTGTTGCCGGTAGATCTCCCATTGCTCGGGATTGTCGATGAACGCTTTCATGCCGTGTGTGATCGAGTTGCGGGTGGTCTCGTTGCCCGCCACAGCCAGCAAGATGACGAAGAACCCGAACTCGTCGGATCCGAGGCTCTCGCCGTCGACATCGGCATTGACCAACTGCGTGACGATGTCGTTGGCCGGGCACGTACGCCGCTGTTCGGCCATGTTCCACGCGTAGCCCATCACTTCGGCGGTCGCGGTGTATTGGTTGCCCTCGAATTCCGGGTCGTCGTAGGAGATCAACTGGTTGGACCAGTCGAAGATCTTCTTCCGGTCCTCCTGTGGTACGCCGAGCAGTTCGGCGATGGCCTGGAGTGGCAGCTCACAGGCCACTTGCTGGACGAAATCACCGCCGCCGGACTTTTTGGCCTCGTGCACGATCCGTGCGGCGCGTTCGGTGAGTGCGGCCCGCAAGCTTTCGATGGCGCGCGGGGTGAAGCCCTTGGAGATGATATGGCGGATCTTGGTGTGTTTGGGCGGGTCGAGGTTGATCAGCAGCATGTCGCCGACCATGTCTATCTGTTCGCGGGTGGTGTCGTCGCTGTAGCGAATGATCGCCGTGTTCTCGTGCGAGGAGAACAGCCCGGGATTCTTGGAGATCTCCTTGATGTCGTCGAGCTTGGACACGACCCAGTAGCCGCCGTCCTCGAAGCCACCGGCCCGTCCGGGCCGAGCACACCACCAGACCGGGGCAGTGCGCCGCAGCGTGGCGAACTCCTCGATGGGCAGACGAGCGGCAAGCAGGTCGGGGTCGGTGAAGTCGAATCCTGTCGGGATCGAGGGCTTGGTAACGGTCACGGCTCACTCCTACCGGTTCGGTTCAGCGTCGCCCGCATGAGGTGCGAGAACACGCTCGATACCGATGGAACCACAGAAAGAGCATTTGTAAACCCCTTTTAGTAAAAGTTGTTTACTCATATGCCGGATACCGGACGGAACCGGACTGCGTCCGACTCGAAGGCCGGAATCGGACCACGATCGCCGCCGACCCGGAGGTCGTCACTCCAGTCCGACCATCGCCGCGACGAGCCGGGTGGTAGGTGCTGTCCACACCCAGCCCAGTGGCGTCACCGACGGATGTGCGACGGCTGGAGCACGACGACGATGCAAACGCGAGCACAGCCGCCGTACGGCGGTCGAAGTGCGGCAACAGCCGCCCTACGGCGGTCGAAGTGCCGCAACAGCCGCCACGCGGCGGTCAGAGTGCCAGGACAGTGTTCATGATCGTGCCGGCGCTGGTGGCCACGACCCCGCCGATCATGGCTCCCGCCACCATCTTCGGCGACTGCAACCCACCACCGGTCCACTTCTCCCAGGCGAATCGGCCACCCGCGTAGATGATGCTGATGATGCCCGACAGCAACGCGAACCACGTTGCATAGCGGACGAACTGGAGGAGCTTGTCCGCCAACGGCGGCGGCTCCGGGGTCGGGTCGTCGATCTGCGCCAGGATCGCGAACGTATCGCCGACCGACGCCAGAATGCTGCTCACCGTCTACTCCCACTACTCGAAAACAATTCTACCCGCCTGAGTTGCTTCGTGAAAACCGCTCGACCATCGAGGAATCGGCCACTGACGAGGATACGGTCCGGGACACACCTGTGGCGGGCGCATGCTGGAGAACCGTGCACCGAAACGGAAACCGACTCTGCCCCAGTTGTCGTCGTCACTCGACGACCGATTCGTGGTTGTGGCAGTCGAATTCGACCGTCACCAATGCCTATCGACCAGACAGCTGCCCGCAGCGGCAAGCCGACGACCGCGAATTTCACTGTGCTGCATCGACGCGACCACGCGAGCGCGAGCGAACGGATACGATCGGTGCAGCGCACGACTGCCCTGTCCCGAACCCGGAATGAGCGAACGACAATGATCCTGGCCGCCGCTTACGACACCCTGGCGCAGATCGGCAACCCAACTCCGGAGGCACCGCCGATCTCCGACAAGTTCCTTCAGCTGATCCGCTACCTGACCTGGTTCGTCCTGCTTTCGGGCATCACGGGCATCATCTACGCAGGTGGCCGCTTCGCCTGGGAGAAGTGGACCGGCGGCGGACTCGAATCGCCGAAGATGGTGGCGGGAGCCATGATCGGCGGGGTCGTGGCCACCAGCGCCGGCACGATCATGAACGCCGTGATCGGCTGAGCGGCGTTCGGTTCGGACAGTCAGGGATCGCCGAACCGGTGTCGCCGGTTGCCGCGGTTGTGTCATCACATGCCAGACTTGGCCCGTGAGCGAACCTGGCGAAGACCACGGATCGGACAATCGCGCGCTGCGAGACCGCGCCGACGTCATGGGCGCGGGCGTGCTGTGGATGGCCAAGTGGGCGCTGTCGATCGTCGCGATCGCGGCCGGAACCTGGGTAATCGGGTTCCTGGTCGCAAAGTTGTGGGTGGTCATCCTTCCCGTAGCGTTGGCGACCGTGGTGGCCACCGTGTTGTGGCCTCCGGTGCGGTGGCTGATAGCGCACCGCCTGCCACCCGCGGCGGCGGCATTGACGGCGGTTGTCGGTTTCCTCGGAGTCCTCAGTGGGGTCATTGCCCTGATCGTGCCCTCAGTGGTGGACCAAGCGCCGGAACTCGCCGACAAGGCCAGTACCGGAATCAACCAGGTGCGCGATTGGCTGCAAGGACCGCCGCTCAGAATCCGTGAAGAACAACTGGATTCGGCGGTCGATTCCATCATTTCCCGGCTGCAATCCAGTTCCGAGCAGATCGCGACCGGCGTCTTCAGCGGCGTGAGCACCGCGACCTCGATGCTGGTCACCGCGTCACTGGTGCTGGTGCTCACGTTCTTCTTCCTCAAAGACGGTGCGCGCTTTCTGCCATGGATCCACGATGTCGTGGGACCACGGGGCGGCACACACCTGGAAGAAGTGCTCCGCCGCGTCTGGGTGGTTCTCGGTGGGTTCATCCGAACCCAAGCGCTGGTCAGCTTGATCGACGCGGTACTCATCGGCGCGGGACTGGTGATCCTCGGAGTTCCGCTGGCGCTGGTACTCGCGGTCATCACCTTCCTGGGTGGCTTCGTCCCGATGGTCGGCGCCTTCGTCGCCGGAGCGCTCGCGGTGCTGGTCGCGCTGGTGGGTAATGGCTTCGTCACGGCGCTGATCGTGCTCGGCGTCATCGTCGCGGTACAGCAATTGGAGGGCAACGTGCTGCAGCCGGTACTGCAGAGCCGCAGTATGAAGCTGCACGCTGCTATCGTGCTGCTGGCGGTTATCGCGGGCGGCTCACTGTATGGAATAGTCGGCGCTTTCTTGGCCGTCCCGGTCGTCGCGATGGCCGCGGTCGTGCTGCGCTATATCGGTGAACAAGTCGACGCGGCGACCACCGCGCCGCCGAAACAGCCGGACCGACCAGCACCGCCGGGAACAATCGAGCCGCACGAAACCGCCGAGCCCCAGGAATAGCCACCCGTCGCGCGCCACAGGATCACCAGCGACACCGGGGAATTGCGCCGTGTTGGATTGCCGATACGGGCCGGGGCGGGAGTGGCACCCGTTTCGGATCTCCTTTCATCATGCCGGTCGACAAAACCTCGGCGAAAATAGATCCCGCCCCCCATACCGCGGAATTACCGCTTTTCATGCATGCTGCCGGGGCATGATCACCATATGCATAGGCATGTCCGTCGACGGAACAGACCGGACGAATAGAAATCAGAATTTCGCGCATCCGAATGACGCGCGGGATCGAACTAGAAAGGTAGGTATATGTCCTCTTCGGAATGAGGTGGTAGGTCCATGGACATAGAAAAACCCGCGACTTCAGCACACCTATTCGTGCGCCGCGCCGCCACCCTGCTGGTCGCGAGCGCGATCCCGCTCTCGCTGGTCGGCGCGGCGACCGCCGCCGCCAACCCCCTGGTACCCGAGATCACCATCGAGCTTCCCGTCGTACCGGTGCCCACAATCGGGATCGTCACCCCGGTCGCCGACCCCCCTGCGCCACCGGTCTCGGCCGGCCGCAACGATTTGCGCGTCAATCGGCCGATTCCGGATCCGAATGTGCTCGCTCCCGTCATTCCAGAACGTTTACGCTTGCCCGACCCCACCGCGCCCGCACCGCCGGTCGCGCCGATCGAGGCGCCTCCGGGCACCCTGCGGGTCGGTTCCGTTGTGGTTCCTCGCCCGGATTTCCTACCTCCCGACATAGCCGAGCAGATCAACGATGCGATCGCCGGTGCGGAAGCAGGTCTCGCCCAGACGTTCGATTCCGCCGGCTTCGAGCCCTCGCGCTCCGACCGGATGGCGTCAGATGTCGTCGGTTCCGCCGCCATCGGGGCATCGGTAGGCAGTTTGGTGGCTTCCCCCATCGCATCGGTGGGCTTGATCATCGGCGGAATCTCCGGCGCCATCGCCGGTATCCCGATGTTCCCCGCCGGCATGATCGCCACCATCGCCCTCGGTGCGGCCATCGGCTATGCGTTCGTCGCGGCACCAGCCATTGCAGCGGGCGCGGTCGTCGGTGCAGGGGTGGGCCTTGCCACAGGTCTGCTGACACCGCCGACAGTCCCGGCTGGATAGGCTCACCTACCAGGAAGACCTGGTTTCGGCCGGGTCTTCCTGCCTGCGGCGGGCAGACGGTCGAGCGTAGGCCTCCACGCCTGCGCACACCGCGGATTCCGCACTGTGTCGGTCGCTCGCAGGCGGTCAGTCGCGCAAAGCCTGCTCGCGCAACGACTTCAGTGTCTTGGCAAGAATTCGCGAGACCTGCATCTGCGAGCAGCCGATCTGCCGGGCAATCTGCTCCTGGGACATGGAGTCGAAAAAACGCATGGCCAGCACCTGTTTTTCGCGGTCCGGCAATGCGGCCAACAGTGGCGTGACCGCCAGGCAATTGTCCACGATGCCGAAATCCGGGTCCTCCGCCCCGAGTGAGTCCAGCACCGAAAAGCCAGGAGAGTCCGACTCTCCGATATCGGAAACAGCGTCGATCGAGGAGGTCTTGTACGCATTGCGCGCGATGAGCGCCTGCGTCACTTCGTTCAGATCGACGCCCAATTCCTCGGCGATTTCCCGCGCTCGTGGCACCCGGCCCAACCGCTGCGACAGCGTCTCCACCGTAGGGCCGAGCATCGATTGAATCTCCTTGATTCGCCGTGGCACCCGCACCGACCATGCGTAGTCCCGAAAGTGCCGGCGCACCTCCCCGACGATCGTCGGTACCGCGAACGACAGGAAGGTCGCCCCGCGGGTCGGGTCGAATCGATCGACCGCGGCGAGCATGCCCACTCGGGCGATCTGCACCAGATCCTCGAAATTCTCCCCGCGGCCGGAAAACTTGCGCGCGATATGGTCGGCCAGCGGAAGGCAGCGGCCGATGACTTCTGTGCGCACCGCCTCGCGCCGTGGATCGTCCAGCGACAATGCGGCCAACTCCACGAACAGCGGCTCGATATTGTCGTAGCTGTCCGGCTTCGAGGCGCGCTTGGCTGCGCCCCGATTCGACGTGCTACTCATTCGAGCCACCGCGCACCCAACGAAAATCGACGACAGTCGGGTAGCCCGCGACAGCGGCGTCGAACACCTCCTGCGAGGCGCTGACCGAGTCGGTCAGCGTGGCAACGACGTGCCAGCCGAAGCCGGCCCGATCCGGGCTGGCGTCCGACGCAGTGACCGCACGCACCCGCACGTCCACCGTCGGCCCGTCGAAGCCGAACACGCAGTCGAGTTCCGACCCGTCCACCGCATCGAGTACCAACGCACTGGCGACCTCGTCGAGGGCCAGCCGAATATCGGTCACCTCGTCGATGCCGAAGTCGGCCATGAGCAGAACGGTCTCGGCGATGGCACGCAACATCGCCAGCTGATCCGACGCCGCCGGCACCCGGACACCGACCGTGCCGGTCCGTGTCGCGGGCGGAGTCCCCTCGCTGTTGCTCATGCGCCACTCCCAGAAGTCGCGTGCTCCGTCGGAGCGACCAGTCGGTGCCCTGGCCGCTGGCGGTACTCGATGTGTGTACCGGGCGAAGCCAGCGTACTGGCCCTGCGAGTTCATCAGTCCCGAATTCATCACCCGACATTCCGGCGCCGGCCGAACTCGCACCGTTGCAGGCCGTGCCGCAACCGGCCGACGCCGCCGCACGCACCACGTGTGTCGCAGCGAACTCCCCCGGGGACCGTGTGCCCAAGTGCATTCGTGCACCCCCCGTTATCGAAATGTAACGTGGCGAGATAGCCCTCTCGACACCCATCACAAGGAGTTGGAAACCGTGCAGGAGGTACTCCAGCCGCTGCTCGTCCTCGGCGGCACGCTCGTAGCCACCGTGGCGACCGGCCTGCTGATCGACCGCCTGCTGCGGTACACCGCGAAGCGACATCCGACCACCCGGTTGGCGAGTCTGCTGCGCCGCGTACAACTGCCGCTGCAAGCTTTGCTGGCGACCGCCGGATTGCACTTCACGTATCCGGCTGCACAGCTGGAATCACGCCATGACGAGGTGATTCTCAACGTGCTCGCCACCATGGCGATCTTGGCCGCCGTCTGGCTCACCGTTCGTGCGGCCGACGCTGTCGCGAAGAACACGCTCGACCAGTACGCCAGCCGGACGGCCGACACCGCCCGGGTGCGGCGACTGCACACTCAGCTCACGTTGGTGCGCCGGATCATCACGACGGTGCTGGCCGTGACGACCACCGCGGTCGCGATGCTGGTGCTCTTTCCCGACCTGCGCACCCTGGGGACCTCGTTGCTGGCCTCCGCCGGTGTGATCGGCATCATCGCCGGCGTGGCAGCGCAGTCCACACTCGGCAATCTCATGGCCGGGCTGCAGATCGCGTTCGGCGATTCGGTGAAGATCGGTGACACCGTAGTGGTGGAGGGAGAGTGGGGCACCGTCGAGGAGATCACCCTCACCTTCCTCACGGTACGAGTCTGGGACGACCGTCGGTTGACGATGCCGGTGTCCTATTTCAACAGCAAACCCTATGAGAACTGGTCCAAGGGCGGGCCGCAGATCACCGGTACCGTCTTTCTCTATCTGGATCACAGCACCCCGGTAGCTCAGTTGCGCGCGCATCTGCACACGTACCTGCGCACCCGCGCGGACTGGGATGGGCGCGCGTGGAATCTGCTGGTCACCGACAGCACACCCACCGGCATCGTGGTGCGCGCATCGATGTCGGCCCGCAATGCCGACGAGGTCTGGACCCTGCGGTGCGCGGTCCGCGAGGAGCTGCTCGGCTGGCTGGCTCGCGATCATGCCTACGCGCTGCCGAAGATCCCCACCACCGCCGCGGCGGCAGCGCCGGCCACCGCGACTCCTGCCACAGCCGTCGCACGGTGAACCGCCACGATAGGAGCTATAGCGCGGTGTGCACGAAGTGAACTATGGCACAGCTGCCGCAGTGACGATACCGTTGGTCTATGACTGTGCCCGATTCGGTCGAATTTCATTTCGACCCCATGTGCCCGTGGGCCTACCAGACATCGTTGTGGATACGCGAGGTCCGGAGCGTGACCGGATTGCGGATCGAGTGGCGATTCTTCAGCCTCGAGGAGATCAATCGAGTCGAGGGCAAGAAGCATCCGTGGGAGCGCCCGTGGTCCTACGGGTGGTCGCTCATGCGGATCGGCGCACTGTTGCGCCGCGGGGGTCAGGATGCGCTGGATCGGTGGTATGCCGCAATCGGGCGCGAGCTACACGAGCTCGGCGGCAAACCACACGACCCGGACATCGCGCGCCAACTGCTCGAACGACTGGGCTTCTCCGCCTCGGTGCTCGATGAGGCGATGGCGGACGAGTCCACACACGCGGACGTGCGCGCCGACCACGACCGAGTGACAGCGGCAGGCGGTTTCGGTGTCCCCACCCTGTTCTTCCCCGATGGATCCCCGCTGTTCGGGCCGGTCTTGATCGATCCACCGACCGGCGATCGCGCGGTGCGCCTGTGGAATTGGGTCACAGGCATGCTCGAGTTCCCGCACCTCTACGAAATTCAGCGGCCCAAGAGCGTGGCCGATGCCGAGCGCATCGGCGCAGCACTGAAGCCCTATTTGCGCGGCCGTGACTGGGTGTCGGTCGATCGGGGCAAGGTCATCGACATGTCGGCATTCGAGGAATCGGCGCGCTGATCCAGTGACAACCGCCTACCCGCTCAGGAGAATGCCGCAGCGGTCAGTCCAACGCTCGTTGCGAGAAACGAACCGACACTGACGCTCCGGTAGACCACGGTGTCCGCCCACTGCTCACGAAAAGCCAAGGGGAGAAACAAGAGCGGATTGAGCAACGTACCGACGACGATCGTCGCCGCGATCCAGGTCGGCAGATCGGGTACGGCGAGGCCGACCGCGATCAGGATGACCCCCATGATCACGAAGTCGAGGTGAGTCTGCAGCAACCTGCGCGGACTACGAACTCCCAGCCGCTGCAGAAGCTGTGGTGCGGCCACACCGGCGGCGACCGGCCACCCCATCAGTGCGCCGAATGCCAACTCCAACAAACCGATTCGAACCAGAGTGCTCATCGTGTCACCCCACGAGGGAGCACGGTTGCTGCAGTCGACATGTGTCGAACGCTACTACACCTGGCGGCGACGTCGCCGACCGTGACCGGCGGTCACCCAGGACGGTGTTGCTGTCGTCGGCATGGATGGGCGGCACGACGAGCCTGGTCGTGGCACACCTCGCGGCCGACCTCGGTGGCGCCGACCAGGTCGATGTCGCGATCCGTTGGGATGACCGGGACCGAGCGGGCGCCGACTCGGTCGAATTCATGGATCGGCTGGGGTACGACGTCGAAGTCGTCGAACACGGCGTACGCCGCACCGTCGACCCGCTCAGCGCGAGCGCTCGCGTGCGCATCGGTGACAGCGAAACCTCTGTCGCGCGCATCGACACCCCGGAGCAATTCACACTGCCGCTGACTCTCGGTACGACCACCGCCACCACGCGCATCGGATTCAGCTCTGCTGCAACAACCTCCGCCCTCATGGCGGTCAAGCGGCTCGGCTTCTTCCGTTGGGGGCGCGGCGACCGGTTCACCCGAATCCGTCGCGCCCTGCTCTACGCTCCCGGAGCAGGAGGAGTCGCGCAGGTGCGCATCGATGTGCGACACGGGGCCGAGACCCGGACCGCTCTGCTCACCGACCCGGCCGGACAAGCGCACCTGACTGCGGTCGGCGCCGTTCTGGGCGTGCAGCGGGCACTCGGCGTGGACGGTGCCCCCGCCCACCGGGGCCTGAGTTTCCCCGAGAACACGCCGATCCCGAAGGCGGTCGGGGCGATGCTGGCCGCGCATGGTGTCGAATTGACCGACGAGCCCGGCTCGACGCGGATGCCGTCCGCATGACCGAGCCGGACACACAGGCAGCGGTGCGTGGCGCCACGGCCAAAGGTGCGCGCCGACGCGCTGCGCTACTGGACGTCGCTGAAGACATCCTCTTCGAATCGGGGCACGAGGCGCTCACTCTGCGAGCCGTGGCGGCGCGCGCGGGCATTCGACTCGGGCACGTGCAGTACTACTTCGCGACGCGGGCCGACATTGTCGGGGCGGTGTTGGATCGCACACTGTCCCGTTCGCTGGACCGGCTCGCACCCTTGCTGGAAGACGTGACGGGACCGGCGGCGAATGTGATTCGGCGACTGCTCGCCGAGCAAGACGACCCACACGTGGTTCGAATCTACGCCGAACTGTGGGCGCTGGCCGGACGCGACGATCAGGTCACCACGGCAGTCCGCCGCTTCTACGATTCCTACCAACAGCAGGTGACGACGGTGATCACCGAGCGTAATCCGGTCGCGCCCCGGGATCTTTGCCGCCGCAGGGCGCAAGTTCTGACCATTCTCCTGGAAGGGGCTTCGCTATTTCGCTCCGGAATCGCCGACCGGATCGATGCGCGCACCGAGGACCTGCTGATCGCCACCGCCGCCGCACTGCTGGACGAAGGCCCGAATGAGTGGGCGCCTACCGCGGGGTGAGGATGAAAACGGGGATCTGGCGCTCGGTCCTGGCTTGAAACTCCGTTGCCTGAGGAAATATCTCGACCGCACGCGCCCACCAGGCCGCTTTCTCCTCGCCGAAGACCTCACGTGCGACGTAGTCCTTGGTGACCGCACCATCGCGCAGTTCCACATGCGGGTCGGCCTTGACGTTGTAGTACCACGCCGGGTGCCTCTCGGCGCCACCGTCGGAGGCAGCCGCGGCGTACTCGCCGTTGTGCTCGATACGAATCAACGGGGTCTTGCGTAGTTTGCCGGTCTTCGCTCCCCTGCTGGTCAGCACGACGATGGGTACGCCGAGCAAGGTCGCGGCCTTCGTGCCGCTGGAGTTTTCGTATTCCTCGGCCTGCTCGCGGGACACATCGTTCGTACTCGGCTCGTATTCACCTGTCAGTGGCATACTCACCCGAACATCCCGCTAGGGGGATGTATTCCCGCCGCCACCGGCCGGATCGACGAAAACGTTTGGACATCAACATCTTCCATGGAAGATTGCGCATCGGCTATGGCTGGTGCTAGCCTTCCGTCGAGCCCCGGATGGGCCGAACGACGGAGGTATGCGGCTACTTCAGCCACCGCAAGAGATCGATACTCTTCTGCGATTCTTGTTGTCCCTGCCCACCCTGGGAAGGAGACACACCTCCGGTTCGGCGCCGATCTATCGGAATCCTGTGCGTATCAGGTCACTTGTGGCATCCAATCCTCCGACCGAAGCAATCGTCGGAAAGGATCGACATGAGCGAACACATCGAGAACGCAACAACCGATTTCGACTTTCACGCATTCCAACGGCAGATCATTGCCGAATTCCGAAACAACGAAGGCCGAGTCGGCGGGATGTTCGAAGGGGCCACTCTGGTTCTGCTCACCACCATCGGCGCCCGGACCGGCCGGCAGCACACCTGTCCGCTGGCCTATCTGGAGGTCGACGAGCAAGCCATTGTCGTCGCGTCGGCCAACGGCGCGCCCACCCATCCCGCGTGGTATCACAATATCCGGGCAAATCCTATGGTCACCGTCGAGCTCGGCGCAGAGACGTTTCCAGCCATCGCCGCTATTGCGCCGACACCCGAGCGAGACCGGCTGTTCGAGCGAATCGTGGACATGGAACCGGGTTTCGGCGACTATCAAGCCGAAACCACCCGAGTAATCCCGGTCGTCACCTTGCATCGAGTGAACCCCGCCGAAGGCGCGGCGGGGATCCGTGGGCTCGGCGACTTTCTTGTCGAAAGCCACGACTGGCTGCGCGGTGAACTCGCCGAACTGCAACAGCAGGTAGCCGAGCTCGTCACCGCTGATGCGCATGAGCCCGCAGCGCTGCCGCCGTGCCCGAGCCTCACCCACGGCATTCGTGCGCACTGTTCGGAGTTCTGTAGCGCACTGTGGCACCATCACACCGGCGAAACCACGGGAGCCTTTCCGCTGCTGGCAGAGCGTTTTCCCGGACTCGATCGGGTACTGAGGCAACTCGCCGACGAGCACCGGATCGTAGCGCGTATCCAAGGAGACATCGCACAACTGGTCGAGAACTATCGGCCGGGTACGGGCGACCCGGCGACACTCGCGGCGCATCTACATTCCCTCGCACAGGAACTCGAAAACCACTTCGCCTACGAGGAGCAGTCGATCGTCGCCGCGCTGAACGCACTCGGTCCGGCTCCGACCGACATCCCCTAGCATCAGGGCCACGCACGACGACATCATCTGGCCGTTGCCGCGCCGGCGGAAACCGCTCTCAGCGGCCACGGTCTGGTCGATCGACCTCATGCTGTCGACCAGCCGCGATGTCGCACGCACCGTGTCCGAGGACATTCGCGGCATGATCGGCTACAGCATGTATGAACCGGTCATCGGGGTAGTCGATGGTCTGCATCCCGCACGCTTGCTCGAGGAAGGCCGACCGCCGACGATCCCAGCAACCCGCCGACCACATCGCGTGCCGCCTTGCCGTAGCCCTCGGCGGAGACCGAAGGGTCCCATGCATGTTGCAGGATGAACCCTTGGACCACCGCCAACAGGACACCAGCGCACGCGTCCGGGTCGAGCTGCGCGGGGATTTCGCCGTCGCGTTGTCCCGCCGCAATACGGTCGCGCAACGCGGTACGCAGACCGGTCACGCCCGCCGTCATCGCCTCGGACAGCGCCGGATTCCGTAGCACCTCGCCCCATGCCTGTACGGCCAGCCGAGTCCGGGCATCCGCCTCGTCGAGCGCGGCCAGCGCCCTGGGCAATCCCGCCATCAGTTCCGGAATCGGCTGGTGGGTACGCAGCGCGTCGAGCACCAGTTCCTCCACCACGCCGATGGCGTCGAGACAGATCGCCCGAATCATCTCGTCCTTGCTGCGGAAGTACCGGTAGAAGCCGCCGGGTGACACCCCGGCAGCTGCGATGACGTCCTGCATCGACGTGCGATGAAAGCCGTCGGCGGCGAAGCACCTGGCTGCCGCAGCCAAAATCTGATCCCGACGGGTGAGGCGATAGTCCGTGTCGGCCTTGGGCACACCGCAACTGTAGAACGAATATTCGTTCTTGACAATGGGTTTCGAACGGGCGCACCGTGGTTGTGAACGAACATTCGCTCTAAATCGGTTCACCCCAATGTCAAGGAGACGCAGATGCGGCACACCCCCGTGCTGATCGTCGGAGCGGGCCCTACCGGCTTGGTCCTGGCCGCGCAACTACAGCGGTTCGGCATCACGTTCCGCCTGATCGACAAGCACCACGATGTTCTGGAACTGACCAAAGCCGCTGCCCTGCACGCGAGAACCCTGGAGCACTTTCGCGATCTCGGCATCGTCGACCGCATTCTGCACGAGGGACAGCGCGTCGATATCCTGCGACTGCGTACCGGATACCGCGACCGCATCGGCATCGACTTCCGGGAGCTGACCGATGTGGCCTATCCCTTCATGATCGACATACCACAAGCATCGACCGAACGCATCCTCATCGAACACCTGACCGCGCGCGGCGTGCCCGTGGAACGAGACGTCACCTGTACCGCGATCGAGCAGACCGCGGACGGCGTGCTCGCCACGGTCACCTTGCCCGACGGCACCAGGGAAACCCTCTCGACCGACTGGCTGGTCGGCTGCGACGGTGCCCACAGTACGGTCCGTTCGGCGATCGGTGTCGACTTCCCCGGCGATGCCTACCCCGACGATTGGGTGTTGTGTGATGCAGAACTCGAGTGGCCGCTTCCACGCAACGAGATGACCTTCTGCGGCGACCGGCAGGGGATCTGCGGTGTGTTCCCATTACCCGGCGCCCACCGCTATCGCCTGGCGTATACGCAGAATCACACGGCCTCTGGTGAACTCGTCGAGCCAGACCTCGCCGACGCCCAATACGCCCTGTCTCGTACCGGAATCGAAGGCCGGATTCGATCGGTCGATCAATTCTGGACGTTCGATCTGTCGCACCGGCACGCCGCGCGCTACCGCTACGGCCGAGTGTTCCTCGCCGGCGATGCCGGGCATGTGCACACACCGTTCGGCGGGCAGGGACTCAATCTGGGTGTCGCGGATGCCATCGACGTGGGCTGGAAGCTCGCGGCCGTGCTGACCGGCCGCGCGCCGGCGGCTCTGCTGGACACCTACCCGACAGAACGGCATGGCGTCGCGACCGAGGTGGTGCGCTTCACCCATCTCGGCGCGCAAGCGATGCTCCTGCGCGACGATCCTCGGCGGCACTTGCGCGATGGGCTCCTGACCGCATTGCAAGCCAGCCCGGCCGTGCGGAGGCGAATCGGCGTGCGACTGTCGCAACTCGGGCACAGCTACCGAACACCGCGGCGGCCCTGGACTCGTGACTCGCTGCGATCCGGTGACCGGATCCCCGATCCCGAACTGTTCGATGGACTCGCCGATCGCCGCGTCCGCCTGCACGATCTACTGTCCAGCGCTGGCTTCACCGCGGTCGTGACCGGGCACGAGAGCGATTCTGCGTGGCGGCCGGCCCTCGGCGTGGTCGACACGCTGCGGCGGCGCCACGGTGTCGCCGGCCTGATCCTGACCACCGGCTGGAATATCGCCCGCGACGCCGTCGCACACCGGGCGCCCACCGTCCTCGACCGCGGTCGGGACGCTCGTGCGTTGTATGGCCGTCACCCGCGGCTGTATCTCGTGCGACCCGACCGGCACATCGGATTCGCCGGTCCACCGGACTCGGCGGACCTCGAAGGCTACCTGACCGACATGTTCACCGACGCCCCGATCGGTGCACGATGAGCACCCGTCGGCCGCGCGCGGTCACCCGAATCGACCTGCTGCAATCCACCGTCTACGCGGTCACCGATCGGCGGACCGTGCTGGTCGACGCCGGCCCGGCCGGGCACGAGACACGATTGCTGAACAAGTTGGCGCGGGCAGGAATCCACACCCGCGATGTCGCGGCCATCGTGCTCACACACTGTCATCCCGACCATGCCGGCGGCGCCGCATTCCTGCAGCGCTATCTCGGCGTCCCGGTCGGCACGCACGTCGCCGAGACCGGATGGGCCCGTACCGGCAGCAGCGACTTCTTCGACGTCGTCCGACCATTCGGCCACCTCCTGCGCCGCACCATGGCGCCGACGTTCCCTCCGTTCGTTCCCGACCTCACGCTCGACACCGGCGCCTCGATGTCCGAGTTGGGCGCCGACCTGACTGTGGTGCACACTCCTGGACATACTCCCGGCTCGATCACCCTGCTGCACCAACCGACCGGAGATGCCCTCGTCGGGGACCTACTCAGCGGCGGCCTGCTGCAGGACAACCGCCCGAATCGTCCGTTCTTCGCGGAGAACACCGAGCAATTACGGCACAGCGTGCGCCGCGTGCTCGATCATCGACCACGTCGCCTACTGTTCGGCCACGGGCGACCCGCCTCGGCGACGTCGGTCGCCAACTATCTGCACCGGCTCTGACCGCTACCGTCGCTGGCTCGGTCCACCCACGAGCCGCCCATGGATCAGATCCGACCGAGCGGGCTTTCCAGTGTTGCCTCGTCGATCCAGAGCTCCGCATTGGCACACTCGGCGATGATCGAGGCCGGCCACCATTCGTCGTAGCACTGTGCTTCGACGAGATGCTCGACCGTCGTCGCCTTCTGTGTGCCGTGTGCGATCATGACCGCGCTGCGGGAGTGTCGGCGGATCGTGTCGATACCGACCGTGACGCCGTGGCGCGGAACGTCGTCCAAGCGACGCAGCGCTGGGAAGGTCGACATATTGTCGCGCCGAGTGGTCTCGGCCAACTCGACCACTCGTGTGATCGAGTCCGCCGGGGTTCCCGGTGGGTTGAACGCGACGTGGCCATCGGTGGCGCCCGACGCCAACAGAAATAGGTCGATGCCGCCGACCGCAGCGATCCGGTCGTCGTAGGCCGCAGGAGCGGCCGGATCGGGCAACCACACACGCTCGTCGGGGATCCCCAACGGACCGGCGATCACTTCGCGGGCGTACCGCAGACAACTGTGCGACATGTGGGGGTCGATTTCCCGACCGCCGACGACGAACTCGTCCATCATCACGATCACCACGTGTTCGACGTACGGTCGGCGGGCCGCCAGTGCCGCGTACGTCGACGCGGGTGACCGACCGGTAGGACACCCGAGCACATACGGCCGGTCGGATGATCGCGCAGTCGCCACCTCGGCGGTGATCCGGGCAGCAAGCGCCGCACCGAGCTGGTTCGGATCCGCAAAGACGGTTGGTCGCACAGTTACCTCACAGGTCCGGCCGGACAACGGAGTGATCCGAGCATAATCCGGCTGCGCATGCACGACCGGGAAAGAAACAGAACTCGCAGGTGTCGCGGCAATGTGGAACCTCGACCGAACCAACTCGATCGAGGCTGGAATGTGTAAGGTCTTTCAGCATCGCGCCTACCACGTCTGCATACTGGTCGAATTGTTGTTCGACCCCGTGATGTTGCGCTGGGCGTCGAACCGCTCTGACGATACGCGAGGACAATTCGTCCCAATCGCGAAGCATCACAAGAATCCTTACAGAAAATGTGCACGCCGTCACATATCGGTGGCGAATCGCATGAACAGGCAATTGCGCTGATCGAAGATATTCACACCGCCGTAACCACAACGCGGCAAAGATGCTTCGGAACCGCAGATTCCAGCAAACGGCCGATCATCCGACGGGTATGGTTGGTCAGAACAGTCGAATCGACGATCTGGGAGATTCTGCCATGCGGTTGCGGCGGTTGGGAATTGCGGTCCTCTCGGCGATGGTGCTGGCTGCCGGGTCGGCGAGTTCGGGTGTGGCGGTTGCTTCCCCGGATCCCGCTGGGGACTACGCCGAGGTACGGCAAGCCATGGACGAGTTGATCGCCGACGGCGCAGCCGGGGTGCTGGTGCGGGTGCGCGACGGGCAGCAGGTGTGGACCCACTCGGCCGGAGTCGCCGAGGTGGGTCGACCGGATCCGGTGCCGCTGGATGGTCGATTCCGGATCGGTAGTATCACCAAGACATTCGTGGCTACGGTCGTGTTGCAACTGGTCGACGAGGGTCGAGTCGGGCTCGAGGATTCGGTCGCCGCATTCTTGCCGCAGTATGGGCTGGACCCGCGCATCACGGTACGCATGATCCTGCAACACACCAGCGGCCTGTTCAACTACACCGGAGAATTCGGGCCGGACGGGGTCGAGCCCGGCATTCTGCCGATCACCGGCCCCGAAGCGCTCGAGGCAGTCAACCACCCCTTCCATCCCGATGAGCTGGTGCAGTTCGCACTGAGCAAACCAGCGCGGTTCGCCCCAGGAACGAACTGGTCGTATTCCAACACCAACTACATTCTGGCCGGGCTGCTGATCGAAAAGCTCACCGGACTGCCGTATGCCGTGCAGATCTACACCCGCATCGTCGTTCCACTGGGGCTGTGGAGCACATTCGTGCCGGGCACCTTCCGCAAGATTCCCGGCCCGCACGCCCACGGATACGCCGACTATCTCGGCACCGGCGACCCGAAATCCGCTGATGTCACAGAGCTGCCCGTGACGTGGGCAGGCGCCGCCGGCGAAATCGTCTCCTCCGCTGCGGATCTCGACACCTTCCTGGCGGCCCTACTCGAAGGCAGGCTGTTGCCGCCGCCATTGCTCGCCGAAATGCGCACGCCACACTCGTTCGCCTCGCAGGGGGCAACCTATGGGCTCGGCCTGCTGTATCGAGACGTCGCACCCGGCTGCACGAGCGTCGGTCACGATGGCGGCGTCCCCGGGTACACCACCGAATTGGCCGGGACAGACGACGGCCGCAGGACTGTCGTGGTGTCGGTGACGAGCGGTCCGACACTGTCTCCCGAAAATCTCGAGGCTGCCGCCGAGTGGGATGCGGCTGTATCCAAGATCATCGTCGAAATCGTGGGCGCGGCCCTATGCGATACCACGACCACCCGCTGAACCGAACACCTCACCCATCGTGGATTCGGATCGGCGAGCGGCCCTGACGAGCACGGTATCCCTTGGACCGAGGCCGTTCGCGCAGGTTTGGCCCCCTGACGGGGTGAACCCTGATCTTTCCCCGATTTCGTGTCGCATCGGCTGACCTTCGTCGGATCGAGTGCCATGCTCGAAGGCGCACAATCCTCGGGAGGTACGACATGGTGAAGAAGGAAGCCACTCTATGGTGTTGCAACGGTTGAGAATTGCGGCCGTCGCGGCGATGGTCGTCTTGGCCGGGTCGATGGGATCCCCTGGCATCGCGGTAGCGGCACCGGATCACTCCGCGCTGCAGCAGGCGATGGACGAGTTGGTGGCCGCAGGCATGGCAGGGGTTCAGGTGCGGGTGCGTGACGGGCAGGAGGTGTGGACCGGTTCGGCGGGGGTCGCCGAGGTGGGTCGAGCGGATCCGGTGCCGGTGAATGGGCGTTTTCGGGCCGGGAGCATCACCAAAACGTTCGTGGCCACGGTGGTGCTGCAGTTGGTGGACGAGGGTCGCGTGCAACTGGATGATTCGGTCGCCGCCCACTTGCCACAGTTCGGGCTGGACCCGCGCATCACGGTACGCATGATCCTGCAACACACCAGCGGCCTGTTCAACTACACCGGCGAGTTCGACTCGGACGGATCGGCCGAACTCGGCATTCTGCCGATGTCCGGCCCAGAAGCTGCCGCGGCGCTCAACCGCACCTACCATCCCGATGAGCTGGTACGGTTCGCGCTGAGCAAACCAGCGCGGTTCGCGCCTGGTGAGAGTTGGTCGTATTCCAACACCAACTACATTCTGGCCGGGCTGCTGATCGAAAAGCTCACCGGCTTGCCCTATGCCATTCAAGTCTATACCCGCATCATCGTGCCACTGGGACTGCGGAGCACCCATGTTCCGGGAACCACCTCGATGATTCCTGGGCCGCACGCCCACGGATACGCCGATTTCGCCGGCACTGGTGACCCGAAATCCGCTGACGTCACCAATTTCCCAGCCACCTCGAGTTGGGCTGCCGGTGAAATCATCTCCACCACCGAAGACCTCGACACCTTCCTGACCGCCCTGCTCACCGGCCGACTCCTGCCACCGCCACTGCTCACCGAAATGCGCAGGGGGCATTCGTTCGGATCAGCAGGTGCCGATTACGGGCTCGGCCTGCTGTATCGAGAACTCGCGCCCGGCTGCACGAGCATCGGCCACGACGGCGGTGTCGCCGGCTACTCAACAGTACTCGCCAGCACCGTCGATGGCTCCAGATCCGTGGTCGTTTCCCTCACCACCGGACCGAGTCTTGCTCGCGATGATCTCGAGGGCCTCGAACGTATGGCAACCACCGTGCGCGAGATAGTCACCGCCAGTCTGTGCGGCGTCACCGCTGGATCGTGACCCGAACTCTCCGGCGCCCTCTGGATTCAACTACCGTCGCGCAACGACAACAACCCGCCGGTCGTGCCGAGATATGCGGCTCCGTCGGGCCCGAGCACGATGCCGGTGTAGTGGTTGCCGAACGCGGGGCCGGTGCCAGCCAACTGCTTCCACACGGTCTCACCGGTGCGATAGTCGAGGGCGGTCCAGTACCAGGGGCCGCTGATCTGGGTGCCTTTGGTGTAGGTGTAGATCAGCCCTGTGGCCAACGACAGTTTCGACACCACACTCGGAGCGCCCTCCACCGAGTTGGTCCACACCAGATGGCATCCGTTGCCGTCGTCGTCGATATCGACGCGAGCGAAGCCCGGAGCGCTGGGTGCGCCGAGCAGGGCATCGCGCGGGACGTAGCCATAGTTGTTCTCCACGATGATCGAGCGTCCCGCGCCGATCAGCGAGTTCTCGGTGCCGCTGCGGCCGGGCTCGAACACCGGCACCGAGCACACCTGCCGCTCGGCGGCATCGGGTGCAGTGCGGTAGACGACGACGTTCATCGGGTCGGCATTGTCGGTGATGGCGACATAGCCGTTGGGCAGGATGGTGGGTGTGGTGCCGGTGCCATCGTTGATTTGGCCGGGCTTGTGCTGGCCGCTGTTGGCGTAGGTGGCTTGCCACGTGATCTGCGGCTCACCCTCGGGACCGGCATCGAACCGGACCAACTGCCGGTTGGTGGCGATGTAGACGTCGCCGTCCGCACCGACCGCGAACGAGTTCGCTATCTCGTTCTCCGCACCCTCGCCCAACCGAGTGGCCTGCACCGCACCGGTATCCGGATCGAGGGTGCCCACCAAGCCGTTGGTCTCGCCGACGAACCAGATGCGGCCGTTGGAGTCCGGCAGCGCGGAGTTCAATGCCTCTTCCGGACGCAGCACGCCGCTCAGGTCGTAGTCGCGCTCGAGCACGAATCCGTCGGCAGCGGCGGTTTGCGCGAACACTTGGATATGGCCGGTGTTGGTGCCCACCACTGCGCGATCCTCGTTGTCGAGGTAGAAGTACACACCGCCGCCGGTGTCCAGAGCGGCGCCGGGCTGCAGCACATCGCTCGCGCTCCTACCCTCCAGCGGGTGTTTGCCCAGAACGGTCATGGTCGCCGGGTCGATGAGATATAGACTCGGATCGAGCCCGAGGCAACTGGCAACGATACGACCAGCGCGATCGAACGCTGCCGAGATACACAGGTTTCCCAGCAACACCGAATTGGTTTGCGGTGTATGCCCCAGCGGTCCGGGGCGGGTGTAGGTATCGCTCATCCACCCGTCGTTGTGCACGCCGGAGTCACCGTTCGGAGCCAGGTACGGGTGCTGGGGGATCGGTGGGATGCCCGTGATCGGGTTGGCGGTCGCAGGTGCACCGACGAACTCCGGAACTTCCGACCCGTGTGGAATCTCGGGAACTGGGACCGCCTGAGCAGAGGTCGCGGACGCGGCCAGAGCTGCTGCCAGTAGCGACAATCGGATCACCCGGGAACGGAGGAAACACCACATAGCGGGCAGGCTAACCAGTTGTCGCACACTATGAATCCCCCAGACGAGTGATTGCAAATGCCTTTGCGTTTATCCACTATGGCAATTGAAGCTATGCCTATGGGTCGAAGTGCAGCGCCGCGTTACGCGAGAAGGAGCCAGCCCGATGGCCGACTCCATCCTCATGCCATGTACTCACCATCGTCGCTGTCGTCCGACGTGACCGGGACCACCTGCCGTGCGTAGGTGGTCTCTGGGTGCACGGTGATCACGTCGGCGAGCTTCACCAACTCGACCGGGAGATGGGAGTCGAAGTGCCAGAGGCTGGGCACGATCACCGCGGCGGCGTCGGCCGCCCAGACGGCGTTCATCAATCGAGTGATCGGGGAATCGGTACGTGGCCCGAAGGCGATTGTCTTGGCCAGATTGTAGCCGAGTCGAGCTGCGAGGCTCCGAATCTGAATTTCATGCCATCCCTGGGAAATGCCGGACACATCCCGACGCAGGTAGCCGAGGGCTTTCGGCTTCGTCATGGTCGCCCGCCCAGTGTGGTGGTGTCGGTGGACGGGCTCCGTGACCGGTCGTCACTGCCGATGAGCCCTGCTTCGATCAAAGCTTCGAGAACACCACCGATGTCCTCACCGCTGACGGCGAGCATTTGCGCCCAGGAGAACTCGGGGCCGACCAGACCATCGGCAAACACTGGGCTCCATGTGCCGTCCTCGCGGAGCAACCAACGAACGGGTTCATCGGGAGTAGACCGTCCGTAGTCGATGGGCATGTGCCGTAGTGCAGAAGCCAGCCGGGTCAGAACCTGTGGATAGTTCGTCACCGGCAGAGCGCGAAATGCTTCGTTTCCCATAAGATACCTTTGCTCGAATTGGATTGGTAAGAAAGCGAACCCGGCCCGGTGTCGACCCTTTCTTGGTACCGGACGTTGGAGCGAATCATGTGGAGGGGGTGAACGCTCCGCTCCCCTGCCGGGTACCCGTACAGGGGACACCAAAAGGACCGAACTCGGGAGACCAAATCCGGTCTCCAGTCGAGTTACATCAAATCCCCTGGTTCGGTAACATGTTGACCAGCAACCATTTCCCAGGATGGGAAGGTAGGGGATGTCGGGGTGGAAAACTATGTCGATTAGTGGGAGCAGTACATTGCCACGCCGCCAACTGGGGCGGTATCTCCGTGAGGGACGAGACAGCCTCGGTATGACGCTCGAGGAAGTAGCGAGCCTGATGCAATGGGGCAAGAGCACGCTGCACCGGCTCGAGCGTGGGCAAGCCGACCGAGTCCGAGAACTCGATGTCCGCGAGCTATGCCGGATATACGGGCTATCGGCCGACCGTACCGCCGCTCTCATCGGGCTCGCCAAACAAGCCGCGGTCAAGTCGTGGTGGCACGAGTTCGGGGATGTGATTCCAGCGAACTTCAGCGTCTACATGGGGCTGGAGTCATCGGCCCGTAGCCTGAGGAGCTACCAGCCCGATCTCGTGCCCGGACTGCTTCAAACCGAGGACTACACGCGGGTCCTTGCCCACTCTGCCAATCCGAGTGCTAGCCCGTCAGAGATCGACCCTAGCGTGCGGATCAAGATGCAAAGGCAGGCTCTGCTGACCCGAACCTACAACCCAGTCGACATGGCCGTTATCCTGCACGAAGGCGCACTGCGCCGGATCATTGGCAGTCACCGAGTCATGTCGAACCAACTCAGGCATCTTGCCAACGAAAGCAGCCGACGGAACATCACCATTCGTGTGCTGCGTTTCGCGGCCGGTATGCCCACCGGTGAACAGATCGGCCCTTTCGTGATCCTCGATTTCGGAGTTGACGGCCATGGAAAATCGGTCGAGCCGACCATCGTGTACGCCGAGGGCTACACCGGAGACATGTACTCGGAGAAGGAAGGGGTTGTGCGACGGTACGCAGACGCTTACGAGACGATTCAGCGGAACGCGCTGGATGAAGTCAGCAGCCGAACCCTGCTGAGAGCTATAGCAAAGGAGTACGAGCGTGAGCGCTGATATGTCGGGAGCCAAATGGTTCAAGAGCAGCCGCAGCGGCCCCAGCAAGGAATGCGTAGAAGTCGCGTTCCATGAAGGCGTGGTCGGTGTGCGTGACTCCAAGAACCCGAGCGGCCCTGCGCTGGTGTTCACTCCCAGCGAGTGGGATTCGTTCACCGCCGGTGTCACCGACGGGGAGCTCGACCGACCCTGATTGCTCCTGATGCAGTGACGGCCCGCCAGAGCTCCTCTGGCGGGCCGCTTCTCGAAGAATATCCCTTGGTCACTATGAGTAGATCTCGACCACGGAACAGAACCATCGCCACGGCGAGCCATTTTCGATCTGTTATCGAAGACGTTGTGGCAGTGGGTGTTTGATGCGGCGACGTCGGGCTCTCCACTTCCTCGTGCGGCTGACTGCTCACCCCGTACAACGGAGGCGGCAACCGGGATCGCAGAACAACGCCAACCCCACACACGGCTACGAGGCCACGGCGAACGCGACAACGCACAACTGAAGAACTGGAAGGTCCTGCACAACTATGCTGGTGCCTGCGCAAGGCCAGTCCCTGACCACGGCCGTCTATAGCCTGCAGGACAGCGAGTTTCAGTCCGCGAGGTTGAAACGGGCTCACAGTTGAGAAAGCCCGAGCTGCGCTCCAATACGGCCAGCGGCGAGGGTGTGTCGGTCGCTGTCGGCATGGTCCTGGTCCTGGTCCTGGGGATAGTTTGGCCGCCGTGGATGAGCTATTCGGTTGTGGTCTGTTCTTTTTCGCGTGCGCGTCGCCATTCTTCGAAGGCTGCGAGTTCTGTGTCGTAGCGTTGACGTACCGGCCCGTTGTTCGGCACTCGGTAGTACCACCAGTTCTGGCCTCGGTGCGGTTTGCGTATCTGTCGTGCCAGCCACGCGAGTTGGTCGTCGATGGTGATGCAGCGGTAGCGGTGATCATAGCTGGACAGCCACTCTGTGACCGGTGCGCGTACTGTCGGGTCCAGGTGCTCGATCGTGGTTTCGATGAGATCCCGGAACCGGAACCCCTCGCTGAAGCCGGCGGCGTCCCAGATATCCCATGGCAGGGCCGTGGACGACTGGTCCTGCTCGATTTTCAGCACCGTGGTTGCCCATCCGACCAGCAGCCAGTCGAGTGCAATGACTTCCGGCCCGTCGGTGTCGCAGGTGATGCCGGCCAAGTGCTGGAACCCGTCTGCGCCGAGGGGTTGGAGTAGATGCCAGTCG